>NZ_JARVRJ010000001.1 GCF_030209745.1 Arthrobacter sp. fls2-241-R2A-200 | reverse complement strand
TTCGATTAACAGTCGAATGCTCTGCCAATTGAGCTACGGAGGAATGAAGCGGTTATGACTTTAGCAAAGGTTTGGCGGGAAGCGAAATCGCTCGTTTATACCCCCTGGGGGTATAAAAATACCCCCGCTCCAAGGAACTTGAAGCGGGGGTATTGCGCGCTCCTCCGACTGGACTTGAACCAGTAACCCTTCGATTAACAGTCGAATGCTCTGCCAATTGAGCTACGGAGGAATGAAGCGGTTACTAGCTTAACAGGGCACTTCGGGAAAACGAAATCGACTCCCTCAGGCCTCGGCGCGCAGGGATCGGCGCTCCATTTCAAGCTGCATCAGTTCGCGGTTCAGCCGTTGGAAGTCCTCCGGATGTGCCGCCGCGTCCAACCGTTGAAGCTGCCCCATCTTGTCCGCCTTGATCTTGGTGATCTGCAGTTCGAAGAGCCGGGCTAGGATGTCCCTGCAATACCTCGCCATCGCTTCAGGGGTGGTGGCAGGCAAGGGCGTCACCGCAAGCTCGGACACCAGGGGCCGGAGTGGCTCAGGGACTTCCTGCCTGATCTGCTCCACCCATGCCACAGGGTCTGCCACATGGGCGAGGCCGGCGGCCCTGATACCGGTATGAACGGCCGCATAGGCCGGCGTGGCAAAGTGGGAGGCTTCGAATCGCGCCCACGCGTCCCCACCGAGCACGGCTGGTTCCTGCAGGACCACCTCCAGGGCTTGGCGCTCCATCCCTGCGACAGGGTCCCGCGGATCGGGCCGCTGGAAAACAAGCCCGTTCGACGCCGGTGCTGCCGCCGCCGCCAGCTGTTCGGCGCCGCCGCTCCCACCCGCGGCGGCACGCTTGGCTGCTGCCCCGACGTACCGGCTGACCTCCTCGATGGGCATTCCGAGCCAGCCCGCGAGCTCCCGGGTGTAGCCGGGCCTGGTGGCCAAGTCGCGGATCTGAGCCACGACGGGTGCTGCCTCGCGCAGCGCTGCGACCCTGCCTTCAACTGTGTCCAGGTTGTGCCGGCGGAGGGAGGCCCGGATAGCGAACTCGAAGAGCGGCTTCCGGCTGGCAATCAGCTCCCGGACCGCCAGGTCGCCTTTGAGCTGCCGGAGATCGCAGGGATCAGCACCGCTGGGCTCCACGGCAACATAGGTTTGCGCCACGAACCGCTGGTCTTCCTCAAAGGCCCGCAACGCTGCCTTCTGGCCTGCTGCGTCGCCGTCGAATGTGAAGACCACCTCGCCACCTGTGCCGTCATCAGAGAGCAGCCGCCGGGCCACCTTGATGTGTTCGGCGCCGAACGCGGTACCGCAGGTGGCCACCGCCGTCGTGACTCCTGCCAAGTGGCAGGCCATGACGTCCGTGTACCCCTCGACCACCACGAGTTGACGTTCCTTGGCGATATTCCGTTTGGCGAGGTCAATCCCATAGAGGACCTGGGATTTTTTGTAGAGCGTGGTCTCCGGGGTGTTCAGGTACTTGGGGCCTTGATCGTCGTCGTACAGTTTGCGCGCACCGAAGCCGATGGTATCGCCGGCGATGTCGCGGATTGGCCAGATAAGCCTGCCACGGAAGCGATCGTAGATGCCCCTATTACCTTCCGAAAACATTCCCGTCAGTTTCAGCTCCGCATCCGTGAAACCGCGCCCGCGCAGGTGCTTGAGCAGGGCATCCCAGCCTTGCGGTGCATAGCCGACGCCGAAATGTTCAGCAGCAGCGCGGTCAAAGCCGCGGCCGTGAAGGAAGTTGCGCGCCTCAGCCGCGCCAGGGGTCAGCAACTGGGCCCGAAAGAACTCGTCGGCGATCTTGTGCGCGTCCAGCAACCGCTGGCGTTTGCCCACTTCTTCCCGGCTGGGTCCGCTTCCGCCGTCCTCGTACCGGAGTTCGTAACCGATCCTGGCAGCGAGCTTCTCCACAGCTTCATGGAAGGAGCTGTGATCCATTTTCTGGACGAAGGAGATGGCGTCGCCGTCCTCACCGCAACCGAAACAGTGATAGCGGCCCACTTGGGGGCGAACAGTAAAGGACGGTGACCGTTCATCGTGGAAGGGGCACAGGCCTTTGAAACTGCCTAGCCCGGCACCCTTGAGCGTCACGTAACCGTCAACGACTTCCTTGATGTCCGTGCGCTGGCGTACTTCGTCGATATCTTCACGTTTGATCAGGCCAGCCACGTGACCATCCTAGTCTCTGCCGGGCGCCGGCTAACGCGGGTTAGCTGCCTCAGCTGGCGGGCGTCGGCTACCACAAGGACGGAAGACTACCCACCAACCGCTCATGCATTGCCATGGCTGAGACGTCCGTCAAGGAAGCCACCTGGTCGATGACGACGCGAAGCCGCGCACCGTCGTCGACGGCGTCGCGCCAGTCCGCGGCGAACATCGGCTCGAGGTGGCGGTCGCCGGTAGCGTTGAGGACGCCAACGAGGGCATGCAGCACTTCCCGCTGACGCTCATACACGGGCTGGCGGTGATCGGTGGAGATGACGAAAGTAGTGGCGAGGCCCTTCAGGACCGCAATCTCCGTGACGGTATCTGCAGGAACCATGAGCTCGGCGTCGTAGCGGGTGAGGTTGGCCGGCCCGAAGTGGTCACGCGTGGTGCCCATGGCGCTCTGGCAAAAGCGGCCGATCAGCTGGCTGGTCATGTCCTTCAGGGCTGCCATGGACTTCCGGCTGCCATCTGCCTCACGCACCCACACCGGCGTGGCCTCGAGCCTGGCCAGCGCGGCGTCGATCTCGGCGGGGTCGTTGTGCGGGAGGTACCACTGCTTGGTGTAGCCCACCACGCGCGCACGATGGTCCGGATTGTCCAGCCACTTGAGCTGGAAGTGCCCGGCAACGATGGCGTCTTCGACGTCGTGGACGGAGTAGGAGATGTCATCTGCCAGGTCCATCACCTGGGCTTCTATGCAGGAGCGGTTGCCCGGAGCCCCTTCGCGGAGCCATTCGAACACCGGTAAATCGTCCTCATACGCGCCGAACTTGCTGGTGCGGTGGCCGTGGATGACAGGCGCGTCGACGGCGGACCACGGGTACTTGGAGGCGGCGTCCAGGCTTGCACGGGTCAAGTTGAGTCCGGCCGGCCTGCCATCGCCACTGAGGACCTTGGGTTCCAGCCGCGTCAGCAGCCGCAGGGTTTGGGCGTTGCCTTCGAAACCACCGATGGCGTGGGCGACCTCGTTGAGGGCGGATTCGCCGTTGTGTCCGAACGGCGGATGCCCGAGGTCGTGGCTCAGGCACGCCGTGTCCACAACGTCCGGATCACACCCCAAGGAACGGCCCAGTTCCCGGCCAACTTGGGCAACCTCCAGGCTGTGCGTCAGGCGGGTGCGGACAAAGTCGTCTGTATCCGGCGCCACCACCTGTGTTTTGGCACCGAGCCTGCGCAGCGCCGAGGAGTGCAGGACACGCGCCCGGTCCCGCTCAAAATCCGAACGGTACGTGGTCTTGCGGGGTTCCTCGACCCAACGCGCGGAATCCGCTTCGGTATAGCCCGGGATCGCCAGCACGTAATCGTGTGCCGTTCCGTTCCGGCCAATCATCGCTTCGGTTCCCATGGGTAGCTGCCTCCTTCAAGCGCCGCGGTGCTTCTTGAGCCAGTCTTGCACGTATAGGGCTAGCCGCCCGACACGTCCAGCTCTGCTGCGGAGATGTCCGCGCTTTGTTCAGCATTCAGCTGGCGGCTTACCAGCCAGTCCTTGGGCAGGGCAGGCTTCTTGGGGGAACCGGCGCGGCCGCGCGGGCCCTCGGAATCGACCCCCGGGTATGGCAAATCCATGTCCAGTTCATCGAGGAGCGCGCGCAGCACCTCGAGGGTGGGCACCTGGGCCAGCTTGGCCCGAAGCTCGCCACCCACCACGTAGCCTTTGAAGTACCAGGCCATATGTTTGCGGATTTCGCGAAGCGCCTTGTATTCGTCGTTGCCAAACGTCTCCACCATGAGCTCGGCGTGCCGGTAGACTCCCTCGGCCACTTCCCGTAGACCCGGACGGTGCCGCTGGTCGCTGCCTTCAAAGGCGGCTTGGAGGTCGCCGAACAGCCACGGCCGGCCTTGGCATCCACGGCCAACCACCACGCCGTCGACGCCGGTTTCGCGCACCATGCGCACGGCGTCCTCTGCGGACCAGATATCGCCGTTGCCCAACACAGGGATGTCGGGGAGGGCCTCACGGAGGCGCGCGATGGCCGACCAGTCCGCTTGGCCGGAGTAGAACTGCGCGGCAGTGCGGCCGTGCAGGGCGACGGCGGCAACGCCCGAGTCGCGGGCGATGCGGCCGGCGTCGAGATATGTCAGGTGGTCCTCGTCGATGCCTTTGCGCATCTTGATGGTGAGGGGAATGCCGCCCTTGGAGGCTTCCTTCACCGCCGTTTGCACGATCGAGGTGAACAGGTCGATCTTCCATGGCAGGGCGGAACCGCCACCGCGGCGGGTGACTTTGGGGACAGGGCAGCCGAAGTTGAGGTCGATGTGGTCTGCGCGGTCTTCTTCGACCAGCATCCGCACAGCGGCGCCTACCGTGACGGGATCCACGCCGTAGAGCTGCACCGAGCGGACTTTCTCGTCCTCGTCATGGGAAATGATGCGCAGTGATTCGGGGGTGCGTTCCACCAAAGCCCGTGAGGTCACCATCTCGGCAACGTAGAGTCCTCCGCCGTATTCGCGGCAAAGTCGTCGGAAAGCTGAGTTGGTGATGCCGGCCATCGGAGCAAGGATGACCGGGGTGTCCACGGTGATCCCACCGAGCTTCAAAGGCGGGAGCTCAAGCTTAGGTGCAGGGGGCGTCGCTACTACAGTCACCCGTCCATTGTCTCAAATACGGGCAAATCGGGATCCCGGCCCTAGAGAAGCCAGCCCCAGTCCTTAGAGAAGCCAACCCCAGTCCTTAGAGAAGCCAACCCCAGTCCTTAGAGAAGCCAACCATTGTCCTTAGAGAAGCCAACCATTGTCCTCTGCCAGCCGCACTGCCTCCGCGCGGGTTCGGGCCCCCGTCTTTGCCATCGCCGCGGACAGATAGTTGCGGACGGTGCCCTCCGAAAGCAGGGCTGCTTTGGCAATATCGGCCACCGTGCCGCCGTCGGACGCTGCCTTGAGTACCTCCGCTTCCCGTTCGGTCAGCGGACTGTCCCCGGAGGCCAAGGACTCGGCGGCGAGCCCTGGATCAACCACGCGCAGGCCAGCGTGGACCCGCCGCACTGCCTCGGCGAGTTGCCGGGCCGGAGTGTCTTTCACGACGAACCCGGAAGCACCGGCAAGCATGGCCCGTTTGAGGTATCCCGGGCGGCCAAATGTGGTGACCATCAGGACGCGGCACCCCGGCGCCGCTTGCCGGACGGCGGCCGCGGCACTGATCCCGTCAAGCCCGGGCATTTCGACGTCGAGCATCGCGACGTCTGCGGAATGTTCCACGACGGCGTCCGCCACGCCGGTTCCGTCGCCCAACTCGGCGACCACCTCGATGTCCGGTTCCAATCCCAGGAGCGCCGCTAACGCGCCGCGCACCAATGCCTGATCGTCCGCGATAACCAAACGGATACTCATACTTCGGCAGCCAATCTGAACCCTCCAAGGTCGCTCTTGCCCACGCAGACGTTGCCTCCGGCGGCCATTACTCTTTCACGGATTCCGGTCAGGCCGTTCCCGAAGGATCCGGCCGTGCCCGGTCCCACGCCGTCGTCCTCCACGGAAACTTCCGACGCCGTCAACCGGACCCGGCATTGCTTGGCACCGGAGTGCCGCACCACATTCGTGACGCCTTCGCGCAGCACCCAGCCAAAGAGTTCGCGGTGGCGTGCCGGTACCGCATCGACCGTGGCGGGAAGGTCTGCGGTTATGCCGGCGGACTCCAAAGCTGTTCGCGCTACCGCCAGTTCGGCCAGGACGTTGACACCGCGATACCCCGCCACGGTGGCGCGAACATCTGCGAGCGCTCCCCGGGCGAGGTCCTGCACGGCCGCAATTTCCGCGGCGGCCCTCCGGAGCGGCGCAGCGTCCACGGAAGCGGACGCGGACGCCGGATCGGCGCCTGACGCCGTCTCGAGCATCCTCGCGGCGAGCTCCGCTTTGACGGCGATGACGGTCAGCGAGTGGCCGAGGATGTCATGCATGTCACGGGCAACGCGGCTCCGCTCCGCGGCGACGGCGGCTTCCGCCAACTCGGTCTGAGCAGCCCGTAGCTGGACGGTTTTTCGGATCGACCTGGCGAAGGAGCACATCATCAAACCGAGGGAGACAATGAGTGCCGGCTGGAAGAAGGCCTGGTCCTGGTTGCCCGTCAGCAGTTGGGTAGCCAGGGACGCACCAGCGAGGACACCGATGAGGACGTAATCGACCCGGGACGGCAGCGGCATCATGGCGATGGCGCAGGCGAGGAAAGGCCACGTCCAGAGCGCCTCTACGCCCACCAGGTAAATCACTATCGCGTTGAGGGCACCCAGGACACCAATGCACGCGAGCCCGGCCCGCACGCCCCGCTCCCTGCAGAACATCGGAAGCACAGCATACGCGCCGAAAAAGGCCACCAAGGATCCGGATGCAGCCGCCTTCCACGCAAGTGGCCCATCCACGGACCAAACCTGGTTCCACGTTGGTCCGGCCCAGAGAATGATCGAGAACGCGGCCCCGATGAACCAACCCCTGGGCCCGGGCCCGCGGAGTCCTGCGCTGCTGAGCCCAGGGCCGCGGATCCCCGAAGCGTTGAGTCCCCGAGCGTTGAGCCCGGGCGCACGTCGCTTGGCCCTCCGAGTCGCGGTTGTTGTCATTGGTCCCCCTGGTGGCGGTGCAGATTCGAGGTTAGACACGCTGGGTATCGCGTCGGAAGGCCATGGCAGCGCCGCCGACAAAGAGCGCCAGCCACACAACGACGTTGACGATCCACATGACATCGAATTCGCCGGTGATGGGGCTCCTTGCGAGCTGGCCGATCCCGTATGCCGGGGTGAACTTGGCAATCTGGCCGAAGGTGTCCCCCATGATTTCAATCGGCATGAAAAGCCCGCCAAGCATCGCCAGGATCGCCAGTGCCGGGCCAAGGATCTGCATCACGTTCTGGCTTGGCATCAAGTACCCTACGAACAGTCCCAGAGCGGCGAACACCAGGGAACCAACCCACGCCGTCAACCCCGCTACCAACCATGTCTGGGCATCCATGGTCACCCCCGCCGCCGCTCCGATGATGAACTGGGCTATCACTGCCACGAAGGACAGGGTCAGCGCCGCGGCCGCTTTGACGGCTATGTAGGCTCCCGGCAACAGCGGGGTCAGGCGCAGTTGGCGGCTCCAGCCCTGGGCCCGTTCCACCGCAACTTGGCTACCGGCGCCGGTGGCTGCCGTCATGGCCGCATACACCGTGAGGCTGATGAGGATGTACTGCCCGTAACTGTGGCCGTTCGGCAGCAGCTTGTCCTTATTGGACAAGCCGAAGATGAAGAAGAAAATCGCCGGCATGAAGACCGTGAACATGATGGTCCTGCGATTGCGGAGCATCCTCTTGATCTCGATCCACAGAAACGTCGTGTTGACCCCGCCCGCGGAGGGTTTCCGGTCCTGGATGGCTGGTACCTGGGTCATGCCCGGTCTCCTTCGAACGCGCGCTGGGTTGCTTGAGTGTTTGGTTCGTCAGCGGTGTTTACTTCGTCCGCGGTGATTGGTTCGTCCGCGGTCAGTGCCACAAACGCCTCCTCGAGGTTGTTCGCCACAACCTCAAGATCGTGAGCTCCGGTGGAGTTGAGCAGGAAGCGGACCACCGAATCGGAGTCGGACGTGCGGATGGTGACGCGTCCGGCGTCGTACTCCACCCGGTCAGTTGGCGGCAGTCCAGCCAGCAGGCCCTGCTCTGCAGCGGGCAAGCTCGCCCGCACGGTCCTGCCGGATGCCAGGTTCTTGACCTGCGCGGCAGTACCGTCGGCAACGATGCTTCCTTGCCGGACCAGCACGATCCGGTCCGCGTAGGCATCGGCTTCCTCAAGGTAGTGGGTGGCGAAGATGACCGTGCGTCCCCGCGAGGCGTCAGCCCTGATAGCCGCCCAGAAGTCGCGGCGTCCGGCGACGTCCATGCCAGTGGTCGGCTCATCCAGGATGAGCAAACCCGGATCGGAGACCAGGGCCATGGCAAAACGTAGGCGCTGTTGCTGGCCTCCCGAGCACTTCTCCACTTTCCTATCTGCAATGTCCAGGATCCCGGCCCGTGTCAGCACTTCCTCGACGGGGCGGGATGAATCGAACATGGCGGCGGTGAGCTGGACCGTCTCGCGGACAGTGATGTCACGCAACAACCCACCGGTCTGCATGACAGCTGCCACCTGCCCCCGTGCGATGGCCCCTCGCGGAGTGTGGCCGAAGATCGACACCTCGCCCCGGTCCGGGGAACTGAGTCCCAGGATCATGTCGATAGTGGTGGTTTTCCCGGCACCGTTAGGTCCGAGGAACGCCACCACCTCGCCTTGCTGAACGGTCAAATCCAGGCCGCGGACGGCACGGACCTTCCCAAAGCTCTTATGAAGCCCGGTGGCGTGGACGGCCGGGACGGCTGCTGTGGTCATGGTTTTCCCTCTGCTTGATTGTTCTTCAACAATTCAAGCCGCAAAACTGCTCCTGCACCCCTGAACGGTGTCACTTTTTGGGGATGACAAATGTCATCAGGCGTGTGGGTTGCAGAAGTTCAGCGCCGCTCAGTTTCGCTGTTCAGCGCCGTTCCGCTTCCCGCCGTGCCCGGCGACTTCCGACGACGACGGCCGCTGCGGAGAGTTCGCCCGAATCCTTCAGGTCTTCGGCAGCAACACGGGGCGCACCCCCAGGCTCCAGGCGCTTCGATCCGGTGGCTTTGACCACAAGGACGCCGATCAAGGTGGTCACGGGGATGGCCAGGACCAAACCGATGGACCCTACCAGGGTGCGGATGACTTCCTCTGAGAGTTCTGCGCTGGTCAACGCATCCACGAGGGGCCGGTCATAGAGCATGACGATGATGAGTATCGGCAGGGCGGCACCGGCGTAGGCGAAAGCAATCGTGTACACGGTGGAGGCGATGTGGTCCCGGCCGATCCGCATCGCTGAGGAAAACAGCTTCCGGGCACTGGAGTGGGGCGCGAGTTCATAGAGTTCCCATACCGCTGCCGACTGGGTGATGGTGACGTCGTTCAGGACGCCGAGGCCTGAGATGATGAGGCCGCAGAGCACGATGCCGGAAATCGACATCTTGTCCGACATGTTGATGAGGGTTGCGGCGTCATGATTTCCAACTCCGGCGAGGTTGGCGGCGTCGGTAGCCCAGGCGGCCAAGAGCGCTGTGATTCCCAAACCAAAAATGGTGCCCAAAAGGGCCGTTGATGTCCGGGCCGAGAATCCATGCGCGAAATAGAGGACTCCTATCATGATCACCGTGGACCCGACCAGGGCAAACAGCAACGGCGGCTTCCCTTCCACCAGGCCCGGCAGGATGAAGCCGACCAGCACAAAGTACGCGCCAACCAGCCCCAGAAGGGCCCGGAGCCCCCGCCATCGGGCGACGGCGATAACCACCACGGCGTAGAGCACCGCGAGCAGCGCAATCGGCAGCGTCCGCACGAAGTCGACAAAGACGTACGACGGCGAGCCGTTGCCCGCGTTTGCGCCTTGGACGGCCGAAAGGTTTAGGTAACGAATGGGATCGCCAACCTTGACGCCGTGCGACTTGGCAACATCCGGGTTGATCACCACCTTGACCGTGGCACCGCCTTTGTCCGGTTCGGTGATGGCGAATGTGCATTGGGACCCGGCCCCCTGGCCGCTGCCTGCCTGGGGACCGGCCGTCTGACCCGTTGGTGTTTGGCCTGTTTGTGTACAGCTCTCCAGCGCCACACTCTGGATCTTTCCGGTATCGAACGTGACTCCCGGAGCAGCCTGGTACGGGCTCGCAAACGAGATATTGTCCCGGTTTCCGGAAGGCCACATCAGCACCATGGCCACGAGGGTGAGCAGACCCAGAGGCACGAGGACTGCAGCCAAAAGCCGGTTGGCCCTCTTACGTGAAGCCAAGGCCTGTGGCGTCGGCTCGGAATCTCCGGCATCGCCGTGGGAGTGACCGTGACCCATCAGATACAAAACCTCATCGGATAACCCTAGCCGCGGCTCAGTCGCTAACGATCAGTGTGTCTGCCCCGCGCACGCGGGCCCTGCCGGATTCCAAGAGAGGTTCAAGGACCGTCCGCAAGGCAGTCATCGAATCGTCGACCTCCAGCAACACAGGGTGCTGGTAGGCGATCAGGGCCAAAAGGTCCCGCACGGCGAAGGCTGCGTCCTCGTCGGAGAGGGACGGGTCATGCCCCAAGAACACATCCGAAGGTTCATCCGAAGTACCTTGCGCGTAGCTGATGGCGAACGCCTGGATCTTGCCCTTGCGGCTCGCCGGAATGCCCTGGCCAAAGGCGCTTGCCTTGGGCGCCCGCAGCACGATTGCGCCATGGGCTCCGGCGAGGTCGTGCAGGAACAAGCGCTGCACTGTGGCGATGCTCAACTCCCCCGGGCTGTCCCAGTGGTGGACATGTGAGTAGTACTTACCCACCACGTCACTCAACTCCACCGATCCGGTTGCCAAATCCTCCACGCGCTCGGAAGCGGCTTCCTCGGAACCATCCCCAAAACGCGGGAGGTTCAGCGGCTCCGGTTCCACGACGACCAACTGGGAACGCTGGATCGGGGCAAGCCCGGCGGCCGCGGCAAAAGCCGCCCCGGCCGTATCCGGTTCCACCTTGCTCCGCAATTTGATAACGCCCGACGGCGAGTGCCCGGCTTCACGGCGAAGCATAGCCAGGAGGGTACCTCCGACGCCGTTGCGCCGGTGGTCCTTGGCCACCTCGATGTACGCCCATAGGCGTTCGGGGTGCAGCGATGCCTCGTGGACCACGCCGGCGGCAACGGGAATCCGCACGCCGTCCACCACGTCTTCGGCCACGATGCATCGGCGCCAAGGCTGGTTGCTCGACGGCGCCAAGGCTGCACGGAACTGCTCAGCCGGCAGCGTTTCCGGGCCGCCCCAGATTTCCAGGAGGGCGAGGTCGTCGCCTTCCTTCCATTCGCGGTATTCCAACGCCACGGTCAGGCGCCGATCAGCCGTGCGGCCAGGTAGGACTCAACCTTGTCCAAGGAAACACGTTCCTGGCTCATGGTGTCACGCTCACGGATGGTGACGGCCTGGTCCTCGAGGGTGTCGAAGTCTACGGTGATGCAGAACGGGGTACCGATTTCGTCCTGGCGACGGTAGCGGCGGCCGATCGCACCGGCGTCGTCAAAATCGATGTTCCAGTTCTTGCGCAACTGCGCGCCCAGCGCCTTGGCCTTCGGGGAGAGGTCCTCGTTGCGGCTCAACGGAAGGACGGCAGCCTTGACCGGGGCCAGGCGCGGGTCCAGTTTCAGTACCGTACGGACGTCGACGCCGCCCTTGGCGTTGGGTGCCTCGTCTTCTGTGTAGGCGTCAATCAGGAAAGCCATGAAGGAGCGGGTCAGGCCGGCAGCGGGTTCAATGACGAACGGGGTGTACCGCTCGTTGGTGGCCTGGTTGAAGTAGCTCAAATCCGTTCCCGAAGCCTTGGCGTGCGTGGAAAGGTCGAAGTCCGTGCGGTTAGCGATGCCCTCAAGCTCGCCCCACTCGGAGCCTTGGAAGCCGAAGCGGTACTCGATGTCCGTGGTGCCCTTGGAGTAGTGGCTCAGCTTTTCCAGCGGGTGCTCAAAGAACCGGAGGTTGTCCTCACGGATGCCCAGATCCGTGTACCAGGACATGCGTTCCTTCATCCAGTACTGGTGCCACTCTTCGTCCGTGCCGGGTTCTACGAAGAACTCCATTTCCATCTGCTCGAACTCGCGTGTGCGGAAGATGAAGTTACCCGGGGTGATCTCGTTACGGAAGGACTTGCCGATCTGGCCGATGCCGAACGGCGGCTTTTTCCGCGAGGTGGTGAGGACGTTGTTAAAGTTCACGAAAATGCCCTGTGCCGTTTCCGGGCGGAGGTAGTGCATGCCTTCATCGCTGGCCACCGGGCCGAGGAAGGTCTTGAGGAGGCCGGAGAACTCCTGCGGCTCGGTCCACTGGCCACGGGTTCCGCAGTTAGCGCAGACAATGTCCGCGAGGCCGTTTTCGGCCGGGCGGCCCTTCTTTTCCTCGTACTCTTCTTCGAGGTGGTCCGCACGGTAGCGCTTGTGGCAGGAGAGGCATTCCACCAAGGGGTCGGAGAACACCTCGACGTGACCGGAAGCTTCCCATACCTGGCGGGGAAGGATGACGGAGGAATCAAGTCCTACAACGTCTTCACGGCCACGGACCATGCTCTGCCACCACTGGCGCTTGATGTTTTCCTTCAGTTCCGCACCAAGGGGGCCGTAATCCCACGCTGAGCGGGAGCCACCATAGATTTCACCGGCCTGGAAGACAAAGCCCCTCCGCTTGGAGAGGGAAATGACCTGGTCAAGGACGGATTTTGCTGCCATGGGGTGCTCCATTTGTTCTACAGGGCCGCTGGGTGCGGTCCGCGGTTGTGTTCCCCTGGTTCCGGACGCGGGTGTCCGGCGGGGCGCTCGGGATAGGTACTGCGTTCTAGCCTACCGGCCTTTGGCCGCTGGTTTTCGTGCGAAAGCTCCCCTGGGCCAGGGCAGCGTGGCCACGATGATCGCGGCGAGCGTGAGGACCGTGCCCAGCACCGTGGGCAAGGCGACCACCGTACCGGGACTGGGGATCACGACGTCGAGCACCAACGAACCCACCAGCTGCCCGGCGATCATGCCCAGCCCCGTGATGAGCACGCCGAGGCTGCGGACCAGCAGGGCCGCCAGGCCAATGAAAAGGCATCCCATGGGGCCGCCGAGGTAGTACCACCACTCCGTTGGAAGCGGATTCCCGGGGCCGGCCACCGCCAGCTTGATGACCCAGGCGACCCATAGGATGGCGGACCCTGCGAGGAAGTTCACCAAAGTCGCCGCAAGGGGCGTCCCGTAGTGCACCGTAGCGGTTCCATTCATGGCCTGTTGGAAACTCATGAGGAACCCCGCCACCAAGGGCAGCAGCACAGGCAGAACAAGGGACGCAATGTCCGCCGCGCCACCGAAGCGCGGGGAAACTGCCCAGGCGACGGCGGCAACGGTCAGGATGCTGCCCAGTACCCGGATACCCGTGATGGGGCGCTTTCCACCGGGACCGATGCCCATGCGATCCACCAGCAACCCGCTGAGGGTTTGCCCGGTCACGGCGGCGACCGTGAACAGTGCCACCCCCAGCAAGGCAATGGTGAAGGACTGGGCGCACACGAATAACGCGCCTATAGCTCCCGCGGTGACGTAAAAGCGCGGAAAGCTACGGTTCCGGACAGCGGGGATGATGCGCTGCAGCCCTGAGCGGCCTTTGGACGTGGCCAGTGAGACAGCACCGATGACGATCAGCCCTGTGGTGAAACTCACCACAGCAGCAGCGATGCCATCGTTCAATCTGCCCCCCAGGGCTCCGTTGATCCTTCCCTGAAGGGGAATGACCAGTCCGGTAGCTACTGCGATAGGGAGGCCAAGGGCGAGCGGGAGGGCGGGTCGGGAAGAAGGCTGCGGCACTGTCACACCCTACTTCAGGCATCATTGCTGTATGAGCAATCCGGAAATCGAAGAGGTCCCCATCCGTGACGACATGATCCGTCTCGGCCAACTGCTGAAGCTCGCCAACTTGGTGGAGGACGGCGTGGAAGCAACGGAGCTCATCAAGAATGGCTTGGTCAAAGTCAATGGTGAAATCGATGAACGTCGCGGCCGCCAACTCCGTGCCGGCGATACCGTGACCGTCAACGGCCAGACGGTCCGAATCACCTCCGCCTAGGAATTGCTCAGGACCTTGTGGGTCAGGAACTCCCCCACATGGCCGATCTCCTGCTGGTTGATGCCGTGCCACATCCCGGTGTACAGCACCTTGGTGAGGTCGACGTGGCTGCGGACCCACCCCATGGTGTAGTCGATCTTGTCTGCCGTGATGACCGGGTCCTGCTGGTCCCGGCCCCAGAACATGGGGACGGATCCGTCGAGCTCGGCGTCCCGGAAGGCGGCATCGGCGCCGGCGTCGATCACGAACCCTGAAAGCCCGACGACGGCGGCGAAGTCCGCGGGCCGGTAGCGGAGCATGGTGGTGGCCATGGCCATGCCCATGGAGAAGCCCAACAGCGTCACGGACGGGTGGTTGGCCTTGACGGTGTCCAGCCATTCCAGCGCGTACTCGGCGGCGAGCTTCACGGCGTCGAGCGAATACTCGATGGAAGCCGTCAGCGGGAACCACGAAAATCCCGGACCCGTGGGCAACGGTGCGCGCAGCGCCGCCACCACGAAGCCCTCGGGCAACAGGCCCGCCAGGCTGAAAAGATCTTCCTCGTTGGAGCCGTAACCATGCAGCAGGACCAAAAGGGGCTTGCCGGCGCGTTCGGCTTCATTGTGGGACCACAGGACAACGGGCGCGGGAAATGCAGCGGCTTCAGTCATGAGGACTATTCTTGCAGTTACCGGTAAGTAGCTACTGCCGGTGACACTTTTTGCAGCAAGCGTTGGAGGCGACGCAGGTAAAGAGGCAGGTGCAACACATGAGCGTGGATGGGATTAACCCGTTGGAAATGCCGGAGCAGTCGGTCAGCCACTTGGTCAACAGGCACCCCTGGAGCCGCTACGTGGCCTTGGGCGATTCGTTCACGGAGGGCATCGGAGACCCCGAACCGCTGAACCCTGGCGGTTATCGCGGGTGGGCGGACCGCGTAGCTGAAGAGCTTGGCCGTGGTCATGAGGATTTCGCCTACGCCAACCTCGCCATCCGGGGACGGTTGCTACAACAAATTGTGGATGAACAAGTGGGCCCATGCTTGGACCTGCGGCCGGATCTCGTGTCCATTTCTGCCGGCGGCAACGACCTCATCCGTCCAAGCGGTGACCCGGATGCCTTGGCCGAAAAGCTGGACGCCGCCGTCGCCGAGCTCGGTTCCCGCGGCGCCACTGTGGTGTTGTTCAACGGCCCTGATACGGCGTTCTCCGTGTTGAACCGGATCCGCGGCAAGGTGGCCATCTACAACGAAAACCTCCGCACGGTAGCTGCCCGGCACGATGCCATTGTCGCGGACATGTGGTCCTTGCGGCAGCTGGCTGACCCGCAGATGTGGGACGTGGACCGCTTGCACTTTTCCCCATTGGGCCACCACACCATTGCCATGATGGTGTTGGACGCCCTCAACGTCCAGCACACCTTGGAGCCGCTGCTGCCCACGGACCTCCCGCCCCGGACGTGGCGCGAAGCGCGGTCCTCGGACCTGGTCTGGGCGCGTGAGTACTTCGTTCCGTGGGTCATCCGGAGATTGCGGCATCGGTCATCCGGCGACGGGATCACTCCTAAACGCCCGACGCCGGGGCCCGCCGTCGGCCCCAACGGGACCTTATTGCCGCACGAGTAGGGTCATTGACCTGCCCCGGAGCTGGGCGCAGTGGTGTTGCCGCCAGCGCCGCGACGTCCCTGACCGGTCCCTTGGTTCCCCGTTCCGTTGCTGCCGCCCCC
Organism: Arthrobacter sp. fls2-241-R2A-200; assembly: GCF_030209745.1. Lineage (GTDB taxonomy): Bacteria > Actinomycetota > Actinomycetes > Actinomycetales > Micrococcaceae > Arthrobacter. Next base: position 466,308 of record NZ_JARVRJ010000001.1, on the reverse strand, counting down.
GCCGTTTCCGGTCCGCAGGTTGGTCCCTTGGAAGTTGCCCACATTCCGTCCAGCCCGGTTACCCAGATCTATTTGCTTCTGGACCACTGAGCCGCCAAAGAATCCCGCCACCACGAGCAAGACGCACGCCAGCACCTTTGTGGAACGGCCCGGGGTGTACCGCTTCCGGGGAACAAAGGGCTCGTCATCCGGTGGCGGCAGCATTGAATCGTCGGGAAAGGGTTCGGGCATTTCGTCGTACCCCATGGGCGGGACCGGAGCCGGGAGGGCCTCAGTGACAGCGTCGCCGGGATCGCGGCTGCCGGTGTTGGAGCTGTTCATGATTTCCTATTCGTACCGAAGGGCATCAATGGGCCGCAGTTTAGCGGCTTTGTTGGCGGGATAAACCCCGAAGACGAGCCCGATCACGGCCGAAACCGCCAAGGAGAGCCAGACCGTCCACGCCTGCACCTCAGGCTGGACACCGAGCACGGGGAACGCGCTGCCGGCAAAACCAATCGCGATACCAGCCACTCCACCGATCACGGAAATCACCAGGGACTCGATCAGGAACTGGGCCACGATGCTTCCCCTTGAAGCCCCGATCGCTTTCCGGATGCCGATCTCCCTCGTCCTCTCCGTCACAGTCACCAACATGATGTTCATCACCCCGATGCCCCCCACCAGGAGGCTGATGGCGGCAACAGCGCCGAGCAGGATAGTGAGCGTCTGTGTGGTACTGGTGGCCGTAGTCAGGATCTGGGCCTGGTTCCGGACTTGGTAGTCCCGGGTGGTGGAATCCACGTGATGGCGGGCGTCCAAGATCATTTGGACTTCGTTTTGGGCTTGGTTCATCACATCAGCCGAGCGGGCCTGGACCGTTATGGACGCCAGCGTGGGCGCATAGCCGGTGAACTTGTTCTGCGCGGCAGAAAACGGGATCACCACGATGTCATCGGGATCGCTCAGGCCCGATGAACCTTTGGCAGCCAAGACGGCGGAAACGGTGAAGTTTTGCCCGTTGAGCTGGATTGTTTGTCCAACGGCGGAGCCGGTGGCGGGTCCAAAGAGGTCAGCGGCCACCGTGTTTCCGATGACGGCCACAGGAGTGCCTGCCTGCTGGTCGGCGGCCGTGAACAGCGCACCGGACGCTGCGGTGCTGTTGCTGATATCAAAGTATGACGATGTGGTCCCTAGGAAGCTTGCCACCGAATGCGTGGCACCGCTGTATGTCGCAGTGACACCCTGTGCCTGGACGATCGGGGCGGTCCGGGCGATGTCCGGTGCCAGCACTGGATCGGTCAGGGAGTTCTCGTCCTCGACGGTGAGGTTGGTGCTGCGGGTTCGGTTGGCCCCGGCTTGGCCTCCTGTGGCACGGCCCCCGGCACTGGTGGAACGGGTGACCGTCAGCACGTTCGTCCCCAACTTGGCAATCTGCGCCTTGATGTTGTTGCTTGTCCCGGCGCCGACGGCCAACAGCACTATCACCGCGGCAATACCGATCAAGATGCCCAGGGTGGTGAGGACTGAGCGCATCTTGTTGGCCGCAACTCCCGAGAGTGCGAACCTGGCTGATTCGAGAAGATTCATGGTCTCCCCGCGAAAGATCTACCCGGTACAGGGGTTTGGCGAACATCCGAGATGATCCGGCCATCCTGCATCCTGATCACCCTGCCGGCACGCTCCGCGACGTCCATTTCGTGGGTGATCATGACGATGGTCCGCCCTGTGGCGTGGAGCCTGCCGAAAAGATCCAGGATCTCGGCCGAGGACCTCGAGTCCAGTGCTCCTGTGGGCTCGTCTGCGAGCAGAAGCACGGGGTTGGTCACCAAGGCCCGGGCAATCGCGACGCGTTGTTGTTGCCCGCCCGAAAGTTGGGAAGGTTTGTGCCCCGAGCGGCTCGACAACCCTACCGCGTCAAGCATGGCCATAGCCCTGTTGTGCCGGTCGTGGCGCCCGACCTTTGCATACGCCAGCGGCATGGCCACGTTATCGACAGCTTTGGTGCGCGAAATGAGGTTGAAGTTCTGGAAGACAAAACCGATTTTCCGGTTGCGTATCTGGGCCTGTTGGTACTCATCCAACTCGCTGGTATCGATTCCGTCCAGGAAATAGCTCCCTGTGGTCGGGGCGTCCAGGCAGCCGATGATGTTCATCATGGTTGATTTACCGGATCCCGAAGCCCCAATGATCGCCACGAAATCGCCGCGTTCAATGGAAAGGCTCACGTTGTCCAATGCCCGCACTTCGGCCTCGCCTTTGCCGTAGACCTTAGTGACCCCGGCGAGTTCGATGACCGATGCCACGGCTTACTGACCGCCGTTTCGTGCGCCGCCGCGGTTGGTGCCGGTACCGCCGAAGCCGCCCGTGCCGAAGCCGCCGCCGGTGGTGGTACTGCCGGTATCCAAGGTGCTTGAGATGGCCGGCAACTGAACTTGGTCACCGTCGGAGAGACCTGTCAGGATCTGGGTTCGGCCGTTCGCACTGATCCCGGTGGTGACGGTTACCGGCGTCGGCGTGCCGTTCTTCACGACGCTGACTGTCTGCCTGTTCCCCGTGGTGGTGATGGCCAGGCTTGGAACTACCAGCGCATTGGTTGCTGTGGCCGTGGTGACGGAGATGTTGGCACTCTGCCCAAGCCGGAGGCCTGCCGGTGGATTGGCAATGGAGACGGTTACCGGGTAGGTGACCACTCCATTGGTGGTAGTGGACGTTTGGGCAATCGAAACAACTTTTCCGGTTACAGGAGCAGCGGTTGGATCCTGTGGCAAGGCAGGAAAGGTGAATTGTGCGGTTTGATCGGGTTTCATGCTGGTCACGTCGGATTCGGAGAAGCCAGCCACTACCTGAAGATGGCCGGTGTCGCTGATGGTCACCAAGCCAGCGCTCGACGCCGAACCACCCGAAGCAGCGACAGTCCCCGTCCCGGCCGCGGATCCACCGGCACCGGCGGAACCCGTGGAACCCGTAGCCGAGGCTGCCGAGCCCCCACCGGACGAACCGGTCAGCGCCCCGACGGTGGCAGTTACCGCGGATACCGTGCCGGACACGGGAGCTGTCAGGTTGCAGTCGGCGAGGTTCGCTTGGGCCGTCTGTACAGCGAGCCGGGCACTGGTGACGTTCGTGGCGCCCGCCGAGGCCGCAGAGTTTTGGGCATTTCCGAGCGCCGTTGTTGCGGAAGCGACCTGTTGTTTATCTTTCAGCTGGGTGCTGGCAGCTTGGTTTTGTGCCTGGCTGAGGGACGCCTGGTCTTTGGCGAGTTGGTTCTGCGCCGCCACGACCGGATCGGTCCAGTTCGCCGGCTTCGGGTTGGGGACGGGAACGGCTTTTGCAGCAGTGACCGCGGCATTGTCTGCGTCCACGGCCTTCTGTGCTGCGGCAACGGTTGAGGCCTGCTGGGAGTTATCCAATGCCGCTGACTGCTGGGCGTTAATGAGGGCCTGGTTTGCCGAGGACACCTGCCCACTCGCCGAGACCTGTTGCTGGTTTGCCTGGGCAGTGACGGAATCCAGCTGCGCTTGGGCCGCATCCAAGCTGTTCTGCGCATTTGTAGGGTCAATGGACACGAGCAGCTGGCCCACGCTGACTTGCTGGCCAAGAGTGGCGCCCACCGAGAGGATCACCCCGCTGCAGTTCCGGGCATTGACGACGGTGGTGGACTGCGGGGCCACATTGCCCGACGCCGTAGCCACCGAGGAGATATCAGCCTTGCCTACCGTCACGGTCCTCGTTGCCGTGGCCGGGGTGGTGGAGCCTGCGGCCGTCGCGGTGAGGTAGGTACCCGCACCAAGTGCGACTATGACAGCGCCCAGGCCCACGTTAATCACAAGGGTTTTTGACATCATGGCTGGAGGTTATGGGCCGGACCTGAGTGAAGCCCTTGAAAGTCATGGAAGGAGGCCGAAAAAAGTCGAATTGTTGCAAACGGCTTCTTAGCTGAAGAACGCCTCACCGAGCTGCGCTGACAGCTGCCCGATTTCCGTGAGGAAGCCGTCATGCCCGATCGGCGCCTCGATGACATGGACCGCAACATCACCTGGCAGGGCAGCGGCAAGTTCGCGTGATTGCGCCGGGAAGTACAGCCGATCGGTGTCTACTGCGGCCACGAAGAATTCCGCTGTTGCGCGGGACAGGGACTGCTGCAGACCACCCCGGCCCCGGGTGACGTCATGGGACATCAAGGCCTCAGTGATGGCGACGTAGCTGTTGGCGTCAAAGCGTTGCACCAACTTCTTACCCTGATGGTCCAGGTAGCTTTCCACTTGGTAGCGCCCCCGCTCCCCCAAGACCGGCGCAACAAGGGGTGCTTCCTTGGGCTGGGCTTGCCTGCCGAAGCGAAGGTCCAACTCCAAGGCCGAACGATAGGTGATGTGCGCTATGCGCCGCGCCAAGGCCAACCCGTTCTCGGGGGCCGGGCCGTCGTAATAGTCCCCATTGTTGAAGTTCGGGTCTTGCCGGATCGCAAGGGTCTGGGACTGGGCAAAGGCGATTTGCTCCGCCGTGCTGTAGGCGCCCACGGAGATCACGGCGCAGCGCTTGACGCGTTCGGGAAACGTGATGGCCCATTCAAGGGCCCTGGCCCCGCCCATGGAACCTCCGAGCACGGCGTGCCAGGCATCGATACCCAGGACATCGGCGAGCCGGGCCTCGGCTTCGGTGGTGTCCCGGAGCGTGATCAGCGGAAACCGCGATCCCCAAGGTTTCCCGTCGGGAGCCTGGCTGGATGGCCCGGTGCTCCCGTAGCAACCGCCCACGATGTTGATGGAGACAACAAAGAATCTGTTGGTGTCGATGGTCGCACCTGGACCGACGAGTTGCTCCCACCAACCTTCCTCGCCCGTGCTCCCCCGAGCCACGTGGGTACTTCCGGTCAGGGCATGCTGGACCAACACCGCGTTGGATCGATCCGGGTTCAGGCTCCCCCACGTTTCGTAAGCCAAGACGACATCCGGGAGGTAACCCCCGGCCTCAAGTTCCAACGAACCTATCCGGGCGTAGCGGACCGTTCCGTCTTCTTTTCCGGAAGTGGGAATGGCTGTAGCAGTGATGGTCATTTCCTTCGACACCTAAACCTCGCACTTGCCAGTCGCCTTGCGTGCGACGGGCCAGGTCCTCACCCGGGGCACCCCACCGCGGAGGAGGGTTGCCGGCCAGCAAGCCGGGGCTGTGTGCTGGCACTCATGACCTAATACGTAGAGTTTAGGAAGAACATCCCTCTTCAGGCGAAGATTGTGACACCAGTGTGACGTTTTGGGTGCGGCTTGTTCTCCGAAAGCCAGGACTGGACGCCGCCCACCGAATAATCATCGGTGGACGGCGTTCGTCCGCGGTCAGGCCCCCTTGGCGGCCCGGAACCCGGCTTCGAGGTCGGCGATGATGTCATCCACGTGCTCCAGGCCCACGGACAAGCGCACCAATCCGGGGTTGACGCCCGCGACGGCCTGCTGGTCTTCGGTGAGCTGGCTGTGAGTGGTCGACGCCGGGTGGATCACCAGGGAGCGAACGTCGCCGATGTTGGCAACGTGGGAGTGGAGCTCCAGGCCGTCCACGAAGCGCTTGCCTGCCTCGACGCCACCCTTGATGGTGAAGGCCACCACCGCACCCGTGCCCAAGGGGCCGTACTTACGGCCGCGGTCGTACCAAGGGCTGGACGGCAGGCCAGCGTAGGCGACGGCCTCGACGTCGTCGTGGGCTTCCAGCCATTGCGCCACCTTAATGGCGTTAGCAACGTGACGCTCGACGCGAAGGCTCAGCGTCTCCAACCCTTGTGCGATCAAGAAGGCGTTGAACGGGGACACCGCGGACCCGAGGTCGCGGAGCAACTGCACGCGTGCCTTCAGAATGTAGGAAAGGTTGGCGCCGAGTGCCCCGTCCTTCCCGAGATCGCGCGCGTACACCAGGCCGTTGTAGCTGGGATCCGGGGTGTTGAATCCGGGGAAGCGCTCCGGATCCTTGCCGAAGTCGAAGTTGCCGGAGTCAACGATCACACCGGCTATCGCCGAGCCGTGGCCGCCGAGGTACTTGGTGGCCGAATGAACCACAATGTCCGCGCCCCACTCGATGGGACGGATCAAATAGGGAGTGGACAAGGTGTTGTCCACGATGAGCGGCACGCCGGCCTCGTGGGCGGTGCGCGCAACGCCTTCGATGTCCAGCACGTCTTGGCGGGGATTGGAGACAACTTCGCCGAAGAACAGCTTGGTGTTCGGCTGGACAGCATCCCGCCATTGGTCCAAGTTGTCCGGATCCTCCACGAACGTAACGGAAATGCCGAACTTCTTGAGGGTGTGGGCCAGGAGGTTGTAGGTCCCCCCGTAGAGGCTTGGGCTCGCCACCACGTGGTCCCCCGCCTCGGCGATGTTGAGGATGGCGAAGGTCTCGGCTGCTTGCCCGGAGCTGAGCAAGAGGGCGCCGAGGCCGCCCTCCAGGCTCGCTATCCGCTGTTCCACGGCGTCCTGGGTGGGGTTGCCAATGCGGGTGTAGATCGGTGAAAGTTCAGCCAGGGCAAAACGGTTGGCCGCGCTTTCGGCACTGGGGAACACGAAAGACGTTGTCTGGTAAATCGGCAACGACCGGGCACCTGTGGCGGCATCCGGCTCTTGGCCTGCATGAATCTGGCGGGTTTCGAAAGACCATCCTTGGGACATTGCGTTCTCCTCTGAAGGCGATTTGTGGCGGGACACACCTACGGCGCGGTCATTCATCCGGGCCCGTGATGCTCGTGGTGCAGTGGAAATGAATCCGGGGCGGCTGGAGCCAGTCTAGGAACAGCCGCTCACCATGGATAGCTTTGTGACGCCAGCTGAAATTTCGGGTCCGAATATGTCATGGGCCCTCGCTCCGCAAATAGGTCCTACCATAGTTAGGCTTTACTTAGCTGAGACCCCGATCACAAAGTGCCAAGATGAAGCCATGCGCATGGATCACGTCTCTTACGCCTGTGAACGAGATGGCCTTCTGGCCACAACCGAACGAATTTCCGCAGCTCTGGGAGTGGACGCAGTCCGGGGTGGAGTGCACCCGCGCTTCGGCACCCGGAACATGATCATTCCCCTTGCAGATAACAAGTACCTGGAAGTCGTGGAGGTCTTGGACCACCCTGCTTCCGACAAAGCCCCCTTTGGCCAAGCGGTCCGTGCACGCTCGGCTGCCGGCGGCGGCTGGATGGGCTGGTGCGTCGCCGTCGACGACCTTGCTCCTTTCGAAGAGCGCCTCGGCCGCTCTGCCGTCCCGGGTAACCGCAAGTTTCCCGATGGTCGGGAATTGGCGTGGCAGCAGATCGGTATCCTGGGTTTGATCGCCGACCCCCAGGTTCCCTACCTCCTCAAGTGGGAGGGCGATCCGACGCTGCACCCGTCCAAGGTGTACGAGAGCGACGTGAAAATGTCCAGCCTCACCATCGCCGGTTCCGCGGAACGCGTCACCGAGTGGCTGGGCGAGCCGGTTGAGAAATCGCTTGAGGACGTAGCCGTCCAGTGGATAGCTCCCCGGGGCACCCCTGGCATCATGTCCGTCACGTTCGAGACCGCCACCGGGGCCGTCACCATCTGATCCCTTCCAACCATCCCTGCCTGGACAGACCATCACCTGTTCGAGCCTGGATAAACTTCGGCCGCCATCAGCGGGTGCCAATGATGTCACCTTTCGATGGCGGCCGAGAACATTTAAGCGGGCGCTGCTCCTAGCCGAGGCCTATCGCCTTGCCGAACAGGCTGAAACCTACAAACGCGACGATGTCCAGAAGTGCGTGGGCAACCACCAACGGCATGACGCGCCGGGTTTTGGTGTAGATCCAAGCGAACACCAGGCCCATCACGAAGTTGCCCACAAACGGCCCGAACCCTTGGTACAGGTGATAGCTGCCCCGAAGCAAGGCGCTGACAACAATGGCCGCGGGCGTCCTCCACCCGAACCTGCCAAAGCGGTCCAAGAGATAACCCACTACGATCACTTCTTCGACGATCGCGTGACGAACCGCGGACAGTATGAGCACCGGAACGGTCCACCAGTAGGCATCCAGTCCGCTGGGAACAATAGCGGTGGTGATCCCCAGGGCGCGGCCGACCGCGTACAGCCCTAAAGATGGCACACCGATCAAGGCGGCCAATCCCAACCCCTGGAGTGCGTCCTTTCCGGGACGGGCAAAGTTGAAGCCAAGCCTGGTGAATGCCGTCCCTGAACTCGCCGCACCCGGTGTCGCTGCATGCGTGGACAGGAAATAAATCACCAACGCCACTGGCACCAACGCGAAGGCAATGTCCAGCAGTTGGTAAGTGAGGTCGAAATACTCCCGCGTACTTTGCGATTGATTCAGGGTGGAAGTGCCTTGGGACAAGGGCGCACGCGTCAACTTGTCCAGGAGTTGAACTACGGAGTACACGGCGGACTGGCCCAAGGACAAGCCCAACACAATGAGTACCTCGGCACGCAACCGACGGCGGGAAGCAACAAGCATGTACCTATCTTGCCTGTACTTCCTGCGAGTCCGCTGCTCAGCTGGCGGCGGCGACGATGACTTCGATGCCCTTGGCTTCGAACGCTGCCCGGTCCTGCGCGCTGATACCCGAGTCCGTAATGAGGTGCCGGAACTCGTAGCCCGACATGGCGGCGAAGGACCGGCGGCCCACCTTTGAGGAGTCGGCCAGGACATAGGACTCAGTGGCCCGGTGGGCCATGACCGTGTTGACCATGGCTTCCCCCTCATCGGTGATGGTAGGGCCGAGATCCGGGTCCACGCCGTTGACACCGATGAACGCAATGTCCAAGGCCACTTTTTGCATGATGACGTCGATGTACGGTCCCACGAGTTCGTAGGACCTGGGGTTCAGGATGCCGCCGGTGACCATGATCTTGATGTTGGGGCGGACCGCGAGCTGGGAGGCAATGTTGATGGCATTGGTCACCACGGTAAGCGTGGGCTTGCTGGAAGGAGCGTTGAGGTCCTCCCGCGTGGAGAGCACCTGGGCAAGTGCGGTGTTGCTGGTTCCCCCACTGAGGCCGATGACGGCGCCCGGATGGATCAGCAACGATGCCGCCTGCGCAATGTCCTGCTTCGCCTCGGCATTGTCGTCCCGGTTGTACCGCCCTGGCAGGTCGTAGGACAGCGATCCGGTGGTGGCGCCCCCGCGGGTGCGGCTCAGAAGCCTCTGCTTTGCGAGGCTGTCAAGATCCCTGCGGGCGGTGGCCGGTGACACACCCAAACGCGTCACGATGTCCTCGACTTCCACACGGCCGGTTTCGGCCAGCAGGTCAAGGATGGCGGTCAGCCGATCGGTGCGGGTCATGACAGTATGCCTTTCGCGGCGTCGGGCTATGTCACCTTGGCAAAGTGCACCTTGGCGAATAGCGTGAGCATTCGTGCAGATTCCATTACCAGCGCGTCCCTCCCCGCCTGGATGTACTTCCTGGAATCCACCACTTCAGGATTGGCGTCCAGGTACTGACGGACGCCACGGGTGAAGAACCCGTTCACATGCGTGGATACGTTGATCTTAGTCATACCAGCTTTGATAGCCGCCACGAGCAGGTCATCGCTGACTCCGGAAGAGCCATGGAGGACCAGCGGTTTTCCGACGGCGGACTTCAGCCGGGTGATCAGCTCAAGGTCCAGTGCCGCGCTGCGCTCGGTCATGGCGTGGGACGAGCCAACCGCCACGGCCAACGCGTCCACCCCAGTCGCCTCAACAAAGGCGCGGGCCTCGCCGGGGTCGGTGCGGACGCCGGGGGCGTGGGCACCGTCTTTGCCACCGACCTCGCCGAGTTCGGCCTCGACAAAGGCGCCTCGCTCATGGGCGTACTGCGCCACGCGCGCAGTGGCCGCGACGTTCTGCTCATAGGGAAGGTGCGCGCCGTCGTACATCACCGACCCGAACCCCAAGTCGACGGCGGCAAGCGCCAACTCCTCCAACTCTGCGTGATCCAGGTGCACGGCCACCGGCACGGACGCGGCACGGGCAATGGCCAACGTGGCCACGCCGATAGGCTCCAGCCCGCCGTGGTACTTGACGCAGTTTTCCGATATTTGCAGGATTAGGGGAACTCCTGCTGCTTCCGCGCCTGCCACGAGTCCCTCGGCTGTTTCCACATGGACGACGTTGAAGGCGCCTTGGCCCTCGCCGCGGGCCGCTGCGCGTTCCACGAGTTCCCGCGTGGCGACCAGGGTCATCGGGATTCCTTCCACGTAACCATCAGTTGCTCTTCCAGTTCCTTGAAGCGGGGTGAGATCTCCCCCGCGGCCGGCATGAGCACGGCGGCGGCGGACCACGCTGTTGCCCTGCGGAGGATTTCGCGGGGCTCGTTGATGCCTTCGGCGAGCGCGACGGCGGCAGCAGCCACCGCGGCATCACCTGCCCCCGTAGGGTTGCCGCTCAATGGCTCCGGTAGCCGTGCGGCCCAGTAACCTCCGGGAGCCGCGTGGTCGAAGGCCAGCATGCCCTCTGAACCAGCGCTCACCAAAACCGTTCTTGCACCCATGCCGATCAGCGATAGTGCCGCTGCTTCCACGCTGGCTTCGCCTGTGGCTTCGGCCAGTTCGTGGTGGTTTGGCTTGAGGACATCCGCTCCAGCCCGTGCAGCGGCGATGATCCCGGGACCGGAAGTATCAATGATGGCCGGGATGCCGGCGTCGTGGGCCAGTTGCACCAGTGACGGATAGAAGTGACCGGGCGCCCCAGGCGGCAGGCTTCCGGAGCCGACGAGGACGGACGCCGGCAAGTTTCGGTTACCGCTGACAGCTTCCACGACGGCGGCCGTTAGGGAACGCCATTCGTCCGGCAGCAGGGCTTGGCCTTCTTCGTTGAAAATGGACGTTTCACCGGCCAGCGTGTCCACCAAGGCGATGCTGCGGCGCGTTTCCGCAGCGACTCCCACCAGGGTGTGTGGCACCCCGCTTGTCCACAACTCCGCTGCCAGGGTCTGACCTGCCGCACCCCCTGTAGGCGCGATGGCCAGCACGGGGTAGCCGAGTTGATGGATCACTCGGGCTACGTTGATTCCCTTCCCGCCTGCCCGGCTCAAGGGGGTAGGCACCCTGTGGCTGGCCCCCTCGGTGATCCCGCGAACGGCGTAGGTCATGTCGATGGCCGGGTTCGGGGTGACAGTGATGATGCGGTTCATTGGGACCACGCGGTTCACGGCTGCCTCCGTCGGTGGGCCGTTGACTCCATGGTGCCCAAGAGCGCCCGGGCGTTCATGGCGGCACCGAGCAACCCGGCATCCTGGCCCAGTTGGGCCCGGATGAGTTGCGGACGGCGCTGAAAATCAAGCATGGCGTCCACCGTGGAACGCAGCGGCCGGAGGAGTTCATCACCGGCTTCGGCAAGGCCGCCGCCGATCACCACGGCTTCGGTTCCGATGATGTTGACGCATTGGCAGATGGTGAATGCCAAGGCCCTGACGGCGTCGTCCCAAATGCGGGCAGCGACGGCGTCCTGGGAGCGCGCCCGTATCAGCACCTCGCGGGCGCCCTGGACCTCGACGCCGGTCGCGGCCTGGTAGCGCCGCGCCACGGCACCGGCTGAGCCCACCGCTTCCAGGATGGTGTAGCCGGTTGTCCCCGTTGTCCTGGTTGTCCCGGTTGTCCCGGTTCTTCTGGTTCTCCCGGTTCTTCTGGTTCTTCCGGGGTCTCCGCCATGACCGTTGCCGTGGCCGGCGTCGGGATCAGGGACCTGCGCATGGCCCAGTTCGCCCGCGAACCCACCGGCGGTGACTGCCTTGCCGCCGGAGAAGACTGCAGCAGCGATTCCCGTGCCCACCACCATCACCACGACGTCTTTGAATTCCCGGGAGCCGCCGAAGGTGTGCTCCACGGCAGCGGCGGAGCGGACATCGTGATCGAACGCTACCGGGATGCCAAGGCGTCGCTCTGCTTCTCGGGTGAAGGGGAAATTGCGCCAGCCAAGGTTGGCTGAGTAGATTCCCACCCCCGATGTTGAGTCCACGATGCCGGGAACGATGATTCCTGCCGCCTGCGCCTTGGCCTCCGGAAATTCGGCGGTAAGCTCGGCCGCAAGCTCAGCAATACGGTCGAGGACCGCCTCCCCCGGACGCTGGGAGTCCAGCGGGGTAGGAACACGGCGCATGCCGAGGACCGTTCCGTGGGGATCCACCAGCCCGGCCTTGATGTCGGTCCCGCCGACGTCGAAAGAAAGGACCGGGGATTCTGCGGCTCCAAGAACCATGGCGGAGGTCCTAGGCGGAAGCGTTGAGAATAACCGAGCGCGTCAGGTTGCGCGGCAGATCCGGGTTAAGGCCGCGGGACCGCGCGCGCTCCAGCGTCACTTTATGGACGCGGGCGAGTTCCGCCAACGGGTGCTTTCCGGTGCGCACGTACAGCGCTCCGGTGGCTTCCATGTCCTTATCCAGCCCGTCGGGCTGGTCACCGAACAACCACGTAACCCGTCCAGGGGCGGCAATGGAAATCGGACCATGGCGGTATTCCATGGCCGAGTAGGACTCTGTCCAGCCCTGCACAGCTTCACGCATTTTCAGGGCCGCCTCGTGAGCCAAGCCAACAGTCCAGCCGGTTCCCAAGAAGGTGAACTGTTCTGCGTCCAACAGCTCCCGGGACACCGGGGCGGACACAGCGTCCCGGGCATCGTCGATAGCCTGCTGGACGTCCATGCCCAGGCTTGTCAGCAGGTACACAAGGGCGGACGTGGCGAAGCGTGTTTGGACCACCGAACGCTCGTCGGCGTAAGGCAGCCCGATCACGGCATCGGCAAGCCCAACGATCGGTGAAGACGTATCGCCAATGATCGCCACTGTGGGAACCAAGCCCTGCAATGCACCCAACAACTCCAGTACCTCAGTGGTGGTTCCCGAGCGCGTAATGGCCACAACGGCGTCGTACTGGCGATCCGGACTGTTGCTGTTCAGGAAGGCCTCGGAGGCGGCGAACGCATCCGTCATGCCCTTGCCCGCAGATTCGCGGGCCACCGCATAGCTTTGGGCCATGAACCACGACGTTCCGCAGCCCACCACGGCGACGCGCTGGCCATCGGCAGGAAGCAGCTGCTCGGCCCGGGCTTGTTCGACGGCGCGCTGCCAGACGGCGGGCTGGGAGACCAGCTCTTCCTCCATGAAAGCCCCGAGTATGTTCTCGCTCATCGTGATCCCGTTCCCACACAGCAAATGACGTTTTCTGATCTATGGAAACACTAAACGATCATTTTCGATCTCACAAGGAGTCAGTTGCTCACATGCCGGAACCGCTCCGAACGGTACCTTGCCCTCCACGCCCGAACCGTCAGGGCGATCGTCGCGACCATAAGTGCAGCCACAACAACGACGCCGATAACCCTTACCCCAGGGACGGCGGGCACAAACATCCACACCGGAACCAGGAAGGAAGCCAGGCCTATCGGTAAGCCCGGAACGAAGAGCTCCTTGCCCGGAATCCACCCAAGAAGAGCCGTCTTGGCCCAGAAACGCGTCCACGGCGTCAAACGCACCGGCAACAGCGACAACGCTGTGGGAATGATGGCCACTGGACCGATCGCCTCGTTGGTCCAACCCGTGGCGGACAGCCTGGTGGTGGCGTGGGCCGGGCGCAAAGACTGGACCATATAAGTGAACGACAAAACCGCGAAAGGGACAGCGGCAAGGGGGAGGCACACAAACGCGTAGCCAAGCAACGGCACCAGGACAAACAGCACGAAGACACCGAAAAGGATCAGCATCACCGGGTCACTGTCCGTCACGAAGTCTGCGGAACCAAACCCGTCACCCCCGCTCGTTGCCAAGCCGATGGTCAACGCAGCCGGCAACACAAGGGTCACCGCCCCGATCCCGCTCCACACCAGGCCCATCAGGAGGTAGCCGAATGGCCGCAGCGCGCGCTCAAGGGACGACGGCGGTGTCGTTCGCCGGGCGGGACGGGAGGCGGCGTTTGCACTCGAATAGACATTGGGCCGCATCGGCTTGTACGGAGACATGCCACGATGCTAACCCGGCCGGCGAACTCCGGCCGTCTCGGCCATCGACACGCACGCAGGCGCGCTACACCACCCGCACGCCGGCGCGCCATACCGAATGCGTCAACGGGATCCCCGGCCGGTAAGCCAAGTGCGTAGCCGACGGCGCCTTCAGCATGTGCAAGTCCGCCCGGTGCCCCACCGCGAGCGAACCCACCGCCCGCTCGCCGTCGACGTCGTTCCCCGACTCCCTGCCCAACGCCAGGGCGCCGCCGTAGGTTGCCGCGCGGACGGCCTCGTGGACACTCAAATGCATCTGTAGGACAGCGGTGGTCACACAGAACGCCATGGAACTCGTGTAAGACGTGCCAGGGTTGCAGTTCGCAGCCAGCGCGATCTGGACACCGGCGTCAAGCAACGCCCGGCCCGGGGCCAGGGGTTGGCGCGTAGACAGGTCACAGGCGGGCAGGCAGGTCGCCACCGTACCCCGCGCTCCGGTGCCGGTCGCCGGGTCCCATCCACGCCAACTCCCCGCAAGCGCGGCGATGTCCTCCGGGGAAAGGTGGTTCACATGGTCCACACTCGCCGCACCGAACTCAACGGCCAGCCCGACGCCGGGACCCTCGCCCAATTGGTTGCCGTGGACCCGAAGTCCCAATCCGGCGTCCCGCGCAGCGGTCAGCACACGGCGGGACTGATCCTCAGTGAAGGCGCCGCGCTCGCAGAACACGTCTGCCCAACGGACGTGCGGAAGGACGGCGTCGAGCATGGGACCGCACACCAGGTCGGTGTACTCCTCAGGGTCGGCACCCTCGGGGACCAAGTGCGCCCCCAGATAGGTGACCTCGTCCACTTCCCTCGCCGCGATGCGCGCACTGCGGGCCTCGTTGTGGACATCCAGGCCGTAGCCGGTCTTGCTTTCCACGTACGTGGTGCCTTGGGATACTGCCTCAGCGACCCGGTCCCTGACGAGTCGGGTGAGCTCCTCATCGCTGACGGCCCGGGTTGCACCTGTTGTGACGGCGATGCCTCCGGCGCTGTAGCTCTCCCCGGCCATGCGGGCTTCGAACTCGGCGGTCCGGTCGCCCGCGAAGACCAAGTGGGAATGCGAATCAACCCAACCAGGCAGGACGGCGCGGCCTTCGGCGTCGAGTTTTGCGTCTACGGCGGGAGCATCCTTGGCCGACCCGAGCCATGCGATGCGCTCACCCTCGATCACGATCGCCGCGTCCTTGAGGACCCGGTGTTCCAAGTCCTGGGTCATCAGCTCACCCACGTTGGTGATGAGTGTGCTGCCGCCTGATGCTCCGCCGTGCCCGTCCCAGTTTCCGCTCATGACCCTATTGTTCAGCGCCGGATGGACCAGCGGGTGGAAGCGAGCCGCTCCGCTGTCCGGGATTCCGGACTGTCGGGCTGTACGGTCCCAAGGATCAGTGCGGCGGCCAGCTCCGCGATGCCGGAGGACGTCTGGAAGCCATACCCACCTTGCCCTGCCAACCAAAAGAAGCCCGGGGCTTCGGCGTCGAAACCGACCACCGGAATCGCGTCCGCGGCTTCGGTCCGTAGTCCCGTCCAGGCACGATCCACGGAGCGGATGCCCATGGATGTCACATCGTTGAGCGTAGCGATCAGCTTCTCCACATCACCCGGATAGGGCCGGGCGTCCTCTGGCCCGCTGGGCACAGCTTCCGACGGCGAAATCAACACTTGGTTGCCCTCTGGCCGGAAATAGAACGATTCATCGGCGGCGCACACCATGGGGGTCTCGGGCGGCAACGGGCTCTCAACATTGACGATCGCCGCCGTGCGCCGGTAGGGCTGAAGTCCAAGCTTCTCCACGCCGCTGATGACGGCGAGCTCATCGGCCCACGCACCAGCCGCGTTAACCACGACGCCGGATTGGAACCCCTCCGTTCCTGCACCCACCTGCCAACCGCTCCCGAGCCGCTGCGCTGAGTGCACGCGAGCCCCGGTGATGATATCCACCCCGGCGGTTTCGGCAATGCGCCGATGCTCCTCAAGCAGCAGGGGCGCATTGCAGCCGAAAGAACCGGTATCCAACCCAGCGGCGGTGAACGAATCCGGGTTGAGGGCCGGGCAGAGCCGCAGTGCCTCCTCATGGGAGATGGGTAGCATGTTCCCGCTGGCCTCGGCACGCACGGTCACGTCGTCGCCCACCATCATGAAAGCGCGTGGGGTGAGCACCGCCTCAGCTGCTGTGCTGTCCCTTTCGTGCAGCAGCTCCAGGGTCCGGACGGTCAACTCCTGCACCACCGCCGGGCCGTAACTGGGGATCAGCTGCCGGGCTGAGCGCGAGGACGTGTGGAACGCCAAGGACTGCTCAGCCTCCACCAAGGCAACAGTGCACTTGCCCGCCAGCGCCGATGCCAGGGACAATCCGCCGATGCCGCCGCCAACGATTACCACGTCATAATTCGAAGCCATGGGCCCATCCTGTCAGACGATGGAAATGTTGGTGCTGCTTTACGTCCGGCCGGGTCCTTAGGCGACCGCCGCCCGACTCTTCACAAACGCCTGAACGCAAGCTTCGACGTCGTCCGTGCTGTGCGCTGCTGACAGCTGGACGCGGATCCGGGCTGAGCCCCTGGGCACAACCGGGAAACTGAAGGCCGTCACGAACACGCCGTGCTGGAGCATCTGGTCTGCCACGCGGGCAGCCATGACGGCGTCGCCGAACATCACGGGGATGATGGCGTGCTCGCCGTCGAGGAGTTCGAAGCCTTCCTCGCTCATCCGACGCCGGAAAAGGGCCGCGTTTTCGAAGAGGCGGGTGCGGAGCTCACCGGATTCCTGGACCAGCTCGATCGCCTTGATGGTGGCGGCGACGATGGCTGGAGCGAGGGAGTTGGAGAAGAGGTAGGGACGCGCCTTTTGGCGCAGCATGGCAACGATTTCACCGCGGCCGGAGACGTAGCCGCCCGAAGCTCCGCCAAGTGCCTTGCCGAAAGTCCCTGTGTAGATGTCCACGCGATCCGAGACACCGGCATGTTCGGGAGTGCCTGCGCCGGTGGAGCCCATGAAGCCGACGGCGTGTGAGTCGTCAACCATGACCAGGGCATCGTGCTTTTCGGCGAGATCGCAGATTGCTTCCAGCGGGGCAAGGTAGCCGTCCATGGAGAACACGCCATCGGTGACGATGATCTTGCGCCGCGAACCGGACGCCTCCACCAACTTGGCCTCAAGATCTGCCATGTCCTGGTTGGCATAGCGGAAGCGCTTGGCCTTGCTCAGCCGGATCCCATCAATGATGGACGCGTGGTTCAGTGAGTCCGAGATGATGGCATCCTCGGGGCCGAACAGGGACTCGAACACGCCACCGTTGGCGTCGAAGCAGCTGGAGAAGAGGATGGTGTCTTCCGTGCCCAAAAACCGTGAAACACGGGCCTCCAGTTCCAGGTGGAGGTCCTGTGTCCCGCAGATGAAGCGCACGGACGCCATGCCGAAGCCGCGCTCGTCCATGGCGGACTTGGCGGCAGCGATGATGTCCGGGTGGTCGGCAAGGCCCAGGTAGTTGTTGGCGCAGAAGTTCAGGACCTTGTTGGCCGGCTGCCCCAACTGGCCTGCCGCGATGTGGCTGGCCTGCGGTGAATCGATGTGGCGTTCGGTCTTGAAGAGTCCGGCACTGCGGATCTCGTCCAGCTCGCCTACCAACTGATCTTTGATGGCTGAATACATACGTGCTCCTCAGTTCGTGGAGAGGTTTACAAAGTCTCGGGAGTTCAGGTCTCGGGATTCTCGGGTTTGGCGGTTACAGTGCAGTCCAGTCAAGGACCACTTTGCCGCCGACGCCGTTGCGGGCGATGCCGAAGCCCTTTTCCCACTCGGTTGCAGGCAAGGCGTCCGTCACCACCGCGGAGATGCTCCGGTGCAATACGGGGTTGGATGAGAGCATGGCGCTCATCGCATACCAGGTTTCAAACATCTCGCGGCCGTAGATGCCCTTGAGGGTGAGCATGTGGGTGACTACCTTGCCCCAGTTGATGTCGATGGATTGGCTGGGAAGGCCGAGCATGGCAATGCGGCCACCGTGGTTCATGTTGTCGATCATCTCAGGCAGCGCCGTGGGGTGTCCCGACATTTCCAGTCCGATGTCGAATCCTTCACGCATACCCAGTTCGCGCTGCGCGTCGCGCACACGCATCTTGGAGACGTCCACGGCCAAGTCCACACCCATGTGGCGGGCCAGCTCCAAGCGGGGAGCGGATACATCAGTGATAGCGATTTTCCGGGCTCCTGCATGCCTTGCGACGGCGATCGCCATGAGCCCGATAGGCCCGGCACCGGTGATCAAGACGTCCTCGCCCACCAGCGGGAAACTGAGGGCCGTGTGGACGGCATTACCGAATGGGTCAAAGATTGCTCCCAGTTCCGGTGTGACGGACTCGTCCTGGTGTACCCATACGTTCGTCTCGGGGATGACAACAAACTCGGCAAAGGCACCATCGCGCTGCACGCCAACCGAGACCGTGTGGATGCACATTTGTCGCCGACCGGCCCGGCAGTTGCGGCAGATCCCGCAAACGACGTGCCCCTCCCCCGAAACCCTGTCCCCGACCTTGACGTCCCGGACGTCCTCGCCGATTTCCACCACCTCGCCGTAGAACTCGTGGCCGGCGATCAGGGGTGCCTCGATCATGGACTGCGCCCATGCGTCCCAGCTCTGGATGTGCAGATCCGTGCCACAAATACCAGTGGTCATGACCCTGATTTTGACGTCGCTGGGACCGGCTTCGGGCTCGGGGCGGTCAACGAGCTCAAACCCTGCGTGGGGTCCGGATTTATAGAGAGCCTTCATGGAATTCCTCACTGATGGGCTGCGGCACTGCTGCTGAGACCATTGAAGCGCCGCTGACGATTTAGCACAACTAGATTCTTCTCAATCAACGATTTAGGATTTACTAATGGAAATCCATCAGCTTCAGATGCTCCGCGAGCTCGGGGACCTTGGGAGCGTCAAGGCCGTGGCAGAGACCCTCATGGTGACTCCGTCCGCCGTCTCCCAGCAGCTTGCCCTGCTACAGAAATCGGTGGATGTACCGTTGACGCGCAAGGAAGGCCGCGCACTGGTGCTCACGGACGCCGGCCGTGTCCTTGCCGAGGCGGGGGCCGCCGTCGTGAACGCCATGGCAGATGCCCGCGCGGCTATTGGCGCCTACCACGATGCCCCCGACGCGCCGGTGAGCGTTAGCGCCTTCCACAGTGCGGGGCAGGCGCTTTTCGCGCCCTTGGCGGCGCACCTGGCGTCACGAACGGGGCCCGACGGCGGGAAGTCGCCGACGCTTCGGCTCTCGGACGAGGACGTGGCACAGGAGGAATTCCCCGGTTTGGTGGCCCGGTATGACCTTGTCCTGGCACACCGGATGGACAACAGCCCACCGTGGCCCGAGGACAAGGTGGCTGTGATCCCGTTGGCTGACGAGCCGCTGGACGTCGCTTTGCCGGCCAGCCACCCGTTGGCCTCCCGGCCCCACCTGAACCCGGCCGACGTCGTCCGCGAACCGTGGGTGACCAGCCGCGACGGCTACTCCCCCGCCGATGTCCTTGCCGCGGTCGTTGCCGTCAGCGGCAGGCCAGCAGAGGTCCTGCACCGGATCAACGACTATTCGACCGTCGCCGCGCTGGTCTCGGCCGGCGGGGCGATCGGCTTACTGCCGCGCTTCACCGCCCGCCGGGTGCTCGACGCCGGTGTGGTGCTGCGGCCGCTGTCCGGAGTGAACTCGGTGCGCAAGATCGACATCCTGGCCCGGCCGGAAACCCTGAAAAGGAAATCGGTCATGACGGTTTGCGAATCACTTCAAACCGTCATGACCGGGCTTTCCGGGCCAGCCTGACCTACTTGGGTGGGCTGGCTGGGTCTTAGCCCTGCACTCCGAGCTTCTCGAGGATGAGCTCGCGCACGCGACCCGCATCGGCTTGGCCTCGGGTGGCTTTCATAACCCCACCCACAATGGCGCCAATGGCCTGCACCTTGCCGCCGCGGATTTTCTCGGCTACGTCCGGCTGCGCCGCCAGGGCTGCATCGATCGCCTCCAACAGCGGACCGTCGTCGGACACAACCGCGAGGCCGCGCTTCTCCACGATCTCGGCCGGGGCACCCTCGCCGGCGAGTACGCCGTCCAGGACCTGGGTGGCCATCTTGTTGTTGATCTTGCCGTCTTCGACGAGCTTGTTCAGCTCAACGATCACCTGCGGGGTGACGCCGAGCTCGCCGGGTTCGACGTCGGCCACCTTGGCGCGGCCCACGATCTCACCCATCCACCACTTGCGGGCCACATCGGCCGAGGCACCGGCCGCGATGGTCTCCTCGATGGAGTCCATGACCCCGGCGTTGACGACGTCGCGGAACTCCAGGTCCGAATAACCCCATGCTTCCTTGAGGCGTTTGCGGCGCTCGGCCGGCGGCTCCGGAAGGGTTGCACGCAGTTCCTCCACCCATTCGCGTGAGGCGACCACGGGGACCAGGTCCGGCTCGGGGAAGTAGCGGTAATCGTCGGCGTCGGACTTGGGCCGGCCCGACGTCGTCGAACGCGTGTCCTCGTGCCAGTGGCGCGTCTCCTGGATGATCGGCTGCCCCGAATCCAGAACGGCAGCGTGGCGCTGGATCTCGTAACGGACGGCGTGCTCGACGGCGCGCAGCGAGTTCACGTTCTTGGTCTCGGACCGGATGCCGAACCGTTCCTGGCCGTGCGGGCGGAGGGAGACGTTAGCGTCACAACGGACGTTGCCGCGCTCCATCTTGGCATCGGACACACCGAGGTTCTTCACAATCTCGCGGACAGCGGCGACGTACGCCTTGGCCAATTCCGGCGCGCGGCTCCCGGCGCCCTCGATCGGCTTGGTGACGATCTCGACCAGCGGAACACCCGAACGGTTGTAGTCCACCAAGGAGTAGTCGGCACCCTGGATACGGCCCGTAGCGCCACCCATGTGGGTGAGCTTTCCGGCGTCTTCCTCCATGTGGGCGCGTTCAATCTCCACGCGGAAGACGGTGCCGTCCTCAAGCTCAATGTCGAGGTACCCGTCGTAGGCAATGGGCTCGTCGTACTGTGAGGTCTGGAAGTTCTTGGGGGTGTCCGGGTAGAAGTAGTTCTTCCGTGCGAACCGGCAGGACTCGGCGATCTTGCAGTTCAAGGCAAGGCCGATCTTGATGGAGGACTCCACCGCGGCCTTGTTCACCACCGGCAGGACGCCGGGCATGCCGAGGTCGACCTCGTTGACGTTGGTGTTCGGCTCATCACCGAACACGTTCGGCGCGGAGGAGAACATCTTCGTTTTGGTGTTGAGCTCCACGTGGACCTCAAACCCCAGGACGGGATCGTACTTCTCCATGGCCTCTTCGAAGCTCAGGGTTGCGTCAACGGACATTAGTTGGAACCTCCGGCAGAGTTGGAAACGGCACCAAGGGCAGCATTTTTCAGATCCGGCGCCTTGGAGAGCATCGGGCCGCCCCACTTCTCTTCAAGGATGGATTCGAGGACGGCACCCACGCGGTACAGGCGTGCATCTTCGCGGGCAGGAGCCAACAACTGGATACCAACCGGCAGACCGTCTTCATCAGCCAGGCCACCAGGCAAGGACAGGCCCGGGATCCCGGCAAGGTTGGCCGGGATCGTGGCGACATCGTTCAGGTACATGGCCAGCGGATCATCCAGCTTCTCCCCCAACTTGAACGCGGTGGTGGGAGCAGTGGGAGAAATCAAGACGTCGGCCTGCGCGAACGCAGCGTCAAAGTCGCGCTGGATCAGCGTACGGACCTTCTGCGCAGAACCGTAGTAGGCGTCGTAGTAGCCGGCGCTCAGGGCGTACGTGCCCAGGATGATACGCCGCTTGACTTCGTCGCCGAATCCGGCGGCGCGGGTGGCGCCCATGACCCGTTCGATGGTCATGGGTCCTTCGGTGGGCAGTACGCGCATCCCGTACCGGACGCCGTCGAACTTTGCCAGGTTGCTTGAAACCTCGGACGGCATGATCAGGTAGTAGGCGCCCAAGGCGTACTTCAGGTTGGGGCAGGAAACCCCGACGATTTCGGCGCCTGCATCCTTAAGGTTCTGCAGGGACTCGTTGAAGCGGTTCTCGACGCCGGCTTGGTAGCCTTCGCCGTGCAGTTCCTTGATGATGCCGATCTTCATGCCCGCAACGTTTCCAACGCGGGCAGCGGCAACGAGGTTATTGAAAGGGTCCGTCAACGACGTGGAGTCAAAGGGATCATGTCCGCCAATGACTTCCTGCAGCAGGGCGGAGTCCAGTACCGTTCGCGCCACAGGGCCGATCTGGTCCAATGAGGACGCCATGGCGATCGCACCATAGCGGGAAACGGCACCGTACGTGGGCTTCATGCCCACGGTTCCGGTGACGGCACCCGGCTGGCGGATGGAACCACCGGTGTCAGTCCCCAGCGCCAGCGGCGCTTCGAAGGCGGCGACGGCGGCAGCGGAACCACCGCCGGAACCGCCGGGAATGCGGTTCAGGTCCCAGGGGTTCCGGGTAGGCCCGTACGCTGAGTGCTCGGTGGAGGACCCCATGGCGAATTCATCGAGGTTGGTCTTGCCCAAGATGGGCATCTTGGCCGCGCGCAGCTTCTTGACCACCGTGGCGTCGTACGGGCTGTGCCAGCCCTCGAGGATCTTCGAACCTGCAGTGGTGGGCTGGCCGATGGTGACGATCAGGTCCTTCACCGCGATCGGAACGCCGGCCAGGGCGTGCAGTTCCTCGCCGGCCGAACCGCCGGCGGCGCGCGTGGCGTCGACCTCGGCAGCTACTGCCAAAGCCTCTTCACTGTTGACGTGCAGGAAGGCATTTACCTGCGGGTCGACGTCGGCAATCCGATCAAGGTGCGCCTGCGTCACCTCGACGGCGGAGACGTCGCCCGCCGCCAGCTTCGCCGCGAGATCGGCAGCAGAGTGGCGGATGAGTTCATTCTTCAGGTCAGTCATCGTGTTAGTCCTCATCCAGGATTGCCGGGACCTTGAAACGGTTCTCGAAAGCATCCGGAGCCCCGGAGAGCGCCTGCTCGGCGGTGAAGGTGTGGCCCACCACGTCCTCACGGAACACGTTGGTCAGTGGAATCGGGTGCGACGTAGCGGGTACGTCCTCCCCCGCGGCCTCGCTCACGGACTTCACTGAATCCACGATGACGGCGAGCTCGCCGGCCATCCTGTCCAGTTCTTCGGCACTCATTTCAATGTGAGCCAGGCGCGCAAGATGCGCGACGTCGTCACGGTTGATCGCAGCCATGGATCTCCCCTGCAAAGTTCAAATGGTTTTCCGGTCCAGTCTACTGGCCAACCGGGCACGCTCGGACGGCCTGTTTGGCCGCCCACGTCAGTGGATCAAGCCTGAAACCAGGTTGATGACGGTAGCCAGGACAATTGCGCCGAGCAGGTAGGCCAGCAGTGCGTGGCGGAGCGCCGTGTAACGGACGGCGTCCGTAGTGAGGTCTGTATCGGAGACTTGGAAGGTCATTCCGATGGTGAACGAGAGGTAGGCAAAGTCCTTATAGCACGGCGGCCTGTGCTTGTTGAAGTCCACGCCGCTGGAGTCGCGGTAGTACAACGTGGCGTACCGGAGGGTGAAGAGCGTATGGACCAACAGCCACGACAGGATCACACTGCCCAAGGCCAAAGCGATGATTGCTGCTTTCAGGCCGCCTTGAGCCGAGGCTGCCTCCAATAGGATCAAGGCAACACCACCGAAGCTGCCCATGGCGGCAACCAAGACGAGAATGTCCGACCAAACACGGCCGGGGTCCTCCTCGCGGGCCCGGGCATGCGTGGCCGTCCGCTCAGCGTCGAGGCCGTGAATGGCAGACCACACCCAAATGAGATACGTCAAAGACGCCGCTGCCCAGCCAAGCGCCGGAGCGTAGGCCCATGCCCCGAAACTTCCGACGGCGAGGGCTACTGCCAGCCCGATGACAACCATCACCACCAAGCGCACCAACGATTTGTGGGCAAGCGCCCGGAACCTGCTCCTGATCATGGCCGTTCCTCCACGACGGCAGTTTCTGTGCGGCCTTCATGGACAGGGGTAGTCCCGGACAAAGTCTTGATAACGGTCCACCCCACTGCGGTCACCGGAACCGCGAGGAGTGCGCCAACAATCCCGGCGAGCATGGTCCCTGCCGCTAATGCCAGCAGGATCACCAGCCCGTGAATGCTCAAGACCCTGCCCATCAAGAGCGGCTGCAGGAGGTGGTGCTCCAACTGGTTGGCGCCGATGACGACGGCGAGTATCACCAAGGCGGCCACCGGGCCGTTCGAGATCAGGGCGACAGCTACAGCCAAAGTACCGGCCGCCGTCGCGCCCACGATCGGGATGAATCCGCCGATAAAGACGAACGCACCGAGTGGAAGCGCCAGGGGAACACCGGTCAACGCCAAGGCAACGCCAACAATCAAACCGTCCGTCGCCGCGACGACGGCCGTGCCACGGACGTACCCGCCAAGGACGATGGCGCTCCGTTCCATGGCCAGGTGCGCATTGGACTGGCCGTCAGCGGGAAGGAATCCAATCAGGAAATTCCGGATCTTGTGGCCGTCCTTGAGGAAGAAGAACAAGATGACAGCCATGAGCACTACGCCGGCGAGGATCTCCCCCAGGGTGCGCACCCCGGTCAGCGCTTCAGTTCCGAACGCACTCGAGGTCAGGAAATGTTGCACGGAGTCCTTGGTTGCCGTGAGCTGGGCATCGCTGACAGGGACCGGTCCGGAGTTCAGGAAGTCATGCAGCCGGTCGATACCGGCAACCGCCTTCGCCGCCAGGTCCTTCGACTGGGCACGGACGAGAAAGACGATGCCGGTGACCACGCCTCCGAAAACAGCGAGTATCGCGACAAATGAGGCCAGGACCGCAAGGGCGCGGGGCCACCTGTGCCGGGCAAGCCATCGCACCAGCGGCGAGATGGCCGAGGCAAGGATCAGTGCGATCAGCACGGGAATCAAGACCAGCGGGACTCGCGTCAACGCCCAGATGACCAGCCACGCCAGCGCGGTGACAATCAGGACTTGCAGGGCTCGAATGCTCGCACGGCCCAGTCCGTCAGTCCACAGCGATGCCAAACCAGGGCGGTTGCCAGGCATGGAATTCTCCCTTCCAATAGCCAGAGCGAACGATCATTCCCTCTTACCAGCGCCGCTGAACGTCCCCAGGGCAGTAGAAAAGTAAGCTTACTGGCTTCTGCGCAGATGTTGGGCGTTCAGCTCTTCCAATTCCTGGTCCGTGAGGTCGTCAAAACTCTTGGCTTCGCGCTTGTCACTTCTGGAGAAACGCATGAACATCAAGATGATGAGCGGCAGATCCACAATCTCGCAGACGAACCACAGGGCATCGCCCGCCAACTGCTGGTCGCGGAGCGGATCCGGGAACCAGGCCAACGAGGACTGCCTCGCAACCACGTGGTCAAGGACCTGTCCGTTGAGTCGAAGCAGGATGCCGGGGACAGCATCCACCAACAGCTCAATGAAAACGAAAACGAATTCCAAGGTGATGTAGGTGCTGGAACGTTGGAAGTCTGATTCTTCGATGATCGGAAGCGCCATCAGGAGGCCCAGCAACGGAACCAGGAGGGTCACCAGCGTTTCGGCCAACGGATCTGCGCGCAGGGTATGAAAGGCCGGAGTCAGGAACGTGGAGAACAAGGCCAAGCCCAACAGGGGCGCTGCCAAGGAGTTGCTGACGAACCTGACGGCGCGATGGGCGAGCACGGCATTGAGCCTGGTGATTCCACCCTGGGACAGGGCGGCGCGAGCCAACGAGATGGGCCGGCCCAAGCCCACTAACAGGGGGACAACAAAAAGGAGCAGGGAAACTTTGAGGGTAAAGGCCCAGCGCAGCTCAGCGCTGTAGACGCCCAGGAAGCCACACGTGAGGACGGCAAGGGACCCGAGACCCAGGAAGTAGAAGGCCAGGGTTCGCCAAAGCGGCCAGCGGTGACCGTTGGCAGCAGCTGCCCTCAGGCCGAGCCCATAGAGCACACCGGAAACACAGATCATCACTACAGCTGCCCAGTCAATCCGCCAGGCGCTACCAAGAACGTCAAAGGGCGGCACACCGCAATGATAGCGCGTGCAGATGGGAGGCCGCGGGGAGAATGGTCTCACGGCCCGGACCTTCGCATAATGGGCAAATCAGGGAAGTTCTCAGATTCAGTAAGTAACATGGGCCAGTCCGTACCCTGAGGAAAGGTCATTGTTGTGTTCGGTCGTCACGAAAGTCCCGACCCCAACTCCCCAGTTGCGGATCAGGCCCGCTACCCCGGCCAAGGCACCCTCGTTGAAGGCAGCCTGGGCCGTCACGGCCGCCCACGGGGGCGCCGCCGCTGGTTAAGGGTCACCGTCATTGTGGTAGCTGCCCTCCTTCTGGGAGTGGTAGCGTTCGGCGGCTATTGGGTATGGCGGTTGCAATCGAACATTTCGGCTACTGCACTGGGGGCCGGCGGGGCGCGGACCGAAGGTGCGGTCAATGACAGCAAAGACCGCCTCCAGATCCTCGTCTTGGGAAGTGATACCAGGAGTGGAAAGAACGGTCAGTACGGCTCCGCCGACCAATCCTCCGGCTACGGTCAATCCGATGTGATGATGCTGGTGGATATTTCCGCGGACAACAACCACGTTAACGT
This sequence comes from Arthrobacter sp. fls2-241-R2A-200, assembly GCF_030209745.1. Taxonomy (GTDB): domain Bacteria; phylum Actinomycetota; class Actinomycetes; order Actinomycetales; family Micrococcaceae; genus Arthrobacter. The sequence goes on along the minus strand of NZ_JARVRJ010000001.1, from coordinate 439,779 downwards.
GATCAGTTTCCCCCGGGACTTGCTGGTTGACGTGCCAGCGTGCAAGGACCAGAGCAACGGCCAGGAACATGCCGGGCGGCAGGCCGCGATGATTAACAGCGCCATGGCCGAAGCCGGAATCGGCTGCGCCGTGGACACCATCAACAAACTCACGGGCTTGGAGGTTGACCACTTCATGATGGCGGATTTCAACGCCGTCAAGGAGCTCTCGTCCACTGTGGGCGGCGTTTCAGTTTGCGTTGCCTCCGCTGTGGATGACCCGGAGTCCGGACTGCACCTTCCGGCAGGAACCTCGCAGGTCCAGGGCGACCAGGCCCTCGCATTCCTCCGCACCCGCCATGCTTTCGCCAACGGCGGCGATCTTGGCCGCATTGCCGCTCAGCAGTCTTTCCTCGCCTCCCTGACCCGCAAGGTGAAATCCGAAGGCACCTTGAGCGATCCGCAAAAGGTCTTGGCCATCGCCGATACGATGACCAAGAACCTGACGGTGGACAATGGCCTGGCCTCCATTCCGGCCCTGCTGACCCTCGCGGACCGCCTCAAGAACATTGACCCCGCCAAGGTGGATTTCGTGACAGTCCCTACGGTCCCTGCCGCTTCTGATCCGAACAGGCTGCAATTGGACGAGCCCGCTGCTTCGAACCTCTTTGCCGCATTGCAGAACAGCGCAGACCTTTCCCAGGCCGGAAGCCCATCGGCCGCCCCGACTACCGCGGCGCCTAAGCCTTCCTTCGACAAGTCCCAGCAGCCCATCAGTGTTGCCAACGGAACCAACGTCTCCGGTAGGAGCAATGCCATCGCGGCAATGGTCACGGCAGCTGGTTACACCAAAGTCACCCGGCTCCAAGGAGACGCCAGGCCCACCACCATGGTCTATTACCAGGCCGGTTTCGAGGACGTCGCCGCCGACATAGCAGCACAGTTCGGCCTCCCTGCAGCGAACATCCAGCAGGTCAACAACATTCAGGGCGTGCAGCTCTACGCTGGCCAGGATTTCGCAACCGGCGACAAGCCCGTCCTGCCTGCGGCCGCACCAGGCGGCATCGCAGCCAAGACGGGCAACGACCAAACCTGCCAGGCAACCAACCCCGTCGGCTAACGGCGGTGGCTGATCGGCTGGAGGAAGACTCGCTTAGCCGATTCCGATCGCGCCGGTCAGGACGCCAACCAGCAGCATGACCAGCGAGATAACCGCCGTGCGCCAGAGGACCTTTTTGTGGTGATCGCCCAGCTCCACCTTCGCTAGGGAAACCAACAGGAGGATGGCCGGAACCAAGGGACTCTGCAGGTGGAAGGGCTGGCCCGTAATCGATGCGCGGGCCATGTCCGCCGCTCCGACGCCATAGTGTGCTGCCGTTTCACTCAACACCGGAAGCGCACCAAAGTAGAACGCATCGTTGCTCATGAAGAACGTCATCGGAATGCTGAGCAGCCCCGTGATGACTGCCATGAACGGGCCCATGTCCGCAGGGATGATCTGAACCAGCCACGTGGACATCGCTTTGACCATGCCGGTGCCGTTAAGGACACCGGTGAGGACTGCAGCGGCCATGACCATGCTGACGACGGCGACGATCGAGGGCGCATGGGCAACGAGCTGGGCGCCTTGTTCCTTGACCTTGGGGAAGTTCACCAGCAGCGCGATGGCGGAGCCCACCATGAACACGAACGGGAGCGGAATGACATTCGCCACCAGGACCACCATGACAGCTACCGTCAGCGCCAGGTTGAACCAGAACAGCTTGGGCCGCAGTGTTGTGCGGTTGGGATCCAGGGCGGTATCTGCCATGGCGGCGTCGTGGGTATCCACGAGGGTCGCTACTACAGTTTCGTTTCCCAAGAGCGCGACGCCGGAACCTCCGCCGTCGACGGGTTTGCGAGCGCTGCGGCCAAAACCAAAGGTGCCACCAGCCTCAGCTGTTTCGCCCCACATCTCCGGTGCTACAGCGCGCAGGCGGTTACGTTCCTGAAGGCCGAGCAGCCAGGCGAAGACCATCACAATGACCAGCCCCACGATCAATGACGGGACCATGGGGACAAAGAGGTCGTTCACGTCGATCTTCAACGCGGTGGCGGCGCGGGCCGTCGGGCCACCCCAGGGAAGGATGTTCATGGTTCCGTTGGCCAGGCCAGCAACACAGGTCAACACGACCGGGCTCATCTTGAGGCGCAGGTACACCGGGAGCATGGCCGCAGTGGTGAGGATGAACGTAGTGGAGCCGTCGCCGTCGAGGGAGACCGCAGCAGCAAGTATGGCCGTTCCGAGAACCACCTTGGCCGGATCGTTGCCCAGCTTGCGCAGGATGAATTTCACCAGGGGGTCGAACAGGCCGACGTCGATCATCATGCCGAAGAAGATAATGGCGAACATCAGCAACGCTGCCGTGGACGTCATCGACTTCATCGAATCCATGACCATGGGGCCAATGCCCAGGCCCGCGCCGGCGAACAGTCCAAAGACGGTGGGAATGATGATCAGCGCCAAGACCGGCGTCATCTTTTTGGTCATGATCAGGACCATGAATACCGCAATCATTGCGAATCCAAGCAAAACCAGCATGGCCGGCTCCTTTACAACTGTGAATGGCACCACAGCGGTGTGATGCGCACTACGGAACATATAGTGGCGAGGATCACGGGCCGGTGTTTCCGGGATTTGTTCGGAATACTGCTCATTCCGGACGTTGTGCGCATTGTGCTCAGTGCTTCAATGGAGCAGGAGGAAAGGAGGGCAGGTGCCCAGGATCAGCATGCGCTTCTCTACCCAAACCCTCCTCCTCCAGCTGGGCGTGGTCCTGTTGGTGGTCATGCTCAGTGGCGTTGTACACGCGTGGCTGGTCTACCAACGCATCGGCAGCGAGGCCGAAAACCAGGCGTTGACGCTCGCCCGGACGGTGGCTGCCGACCCCACGGTCAGGACGGACGTCCAGGAAATCAGCAGGGAGGTGGGCACGCCTCCCCCGGCTGTGCTGTCCGCGGGTCCCTTGCAGGCCGCCGCCGAATCGGTGCGGGCCCGGACAGGGGCCCTGTTCGTAGTCATCACGGATGAAACGGGGCTCCGGTTGGCGCATCCTGACACCGCCAGGCTGGGCGAACGCGTCAGCACGGACCCGTCCGTGGCCCTTGGCGGGGCAGAAATCACCACCCGCAACACGGGCACGCTGGGACCCTCTGCCGGAGCCAAGGTCCCGGTGTATGCCCCGGCCTCGTCCACGACGATCGTCGGCGAGGTGAGCGTTGGCTACTCCGTGGAATCGCTGACCAAGAGCCTGGCCAGCGACATCACCCCGATCGCGCTGACTGCCGGCGGCGCCCTGCTTGCCGGTGTCCTGGCATCGTTCCTCCTTCGACGACGACTGCAGCGCCTGACCCTCGGCCTGGAGCCGGAGGAAATCAGCACACTTGTCCACGACCAGGTCGCGGTCCTCCAAGGAGTGGACGACGGCGTGATCGGCATCAGCGCGGACGGAAGAATCTCCGTGTTCAACGCGGCAGCATCGAGGCTCCTCGGCATTCCCGATCTGACCGGCCAAGCGTGGTCCGGCGCAGCAGTACCTGGGCAACTGAAGACGATGACCAAACCTGCCGCGCAGGACGCGGACGCCGTCGAGATCGTGGCCGGTGGCCGTGTGTTGGTTGCCAGCGCCCGGAAAGCGTGGCACCGCCGGGAGGACCTCGGCTGGGTGGTCATGCTGCGCGACCGCACAGAACTGCAGCAGCTGACCCGCCAACTCGACGCCGTTGGAACCATGAGCGCAGCACTCCGCGCCCAGCGCCACGAATTCGCCAACCAACTCCACACCATCGCCGGGCTCATGAGCATGGGGCAGGCCCGGCAAGCCGAAGAGTACCTGGCCCGTATCTCGGCAACAGGTCCGCTCAAATTTCCCGTGGAACAGGCCGAGCTCCTCCAAGACGCCTACCTGCAGGCTTTTGTCGGGGCGAAGAGCGTGGAAGCGTCCGAGCGCGGCGTCGCCTTACGGATAGGCCCTGAAACCCTGGTTCGCGGGCACGTGGCCGATCCCCAGGACGTGACCACGGTGCTCGGCAACCTGATCGACAACGCGGTCAGCGCCGCCGTCGACGGTTCCGCCGCGGATCGCTGGGTGGAGGTGGAACTGCTGGATGCTGACGACGACGGCGGCGCGCTCCACATCGTGGTGGGCGACTCCGGCGATGGCCTGGGAAACCTGCAACCCGAGGAGGTCTTTGCCGAGGGATTCACCACCGCCGCCCACCCCGCCCGGCCGGGAGCCGGACAAGGACTGGGCTTGGCTCTGGTGCGCCAACTCGCACGGCGCCGTGGTGGTGAAGTTCGCGTGCTGGAGCCGGGTAGGCAAGGCGGACCGGGCGCCGTGTTCATGGCGACCGTCCCCGGTGTGATGAGTGGGGCCAAGACGGGGGAAACGTCGGGAAAGGACAGCAGTGGTTGAGGACTTGAGGGTTCTGATTGTGGACGACGATTTCCACGTTGCAAGGCTCCATGCTGCCTATGTGGATTCCGTGGCCGGTTTCATGGCCTTGGCCCCGGCAGGTTCAGTGTCGCAGGCGCTGCAGTCCATCCACGGCCTCCGACCCGACCTGGTCTTGCTGGATGTCTATTTACCGGACGGCTCAGGGCTTGATCTACTGGGGCAGTTGGACATCGATGCCATCATCCTGACGGCGGCCTCCGACGCTCCATCCATCCGGACAGCCTTTCGCCGGGGCGCTCTGGGCTACCTGCTGAAACCGTTCACCGCGGAATCCTTGTCCCAGCAATTACGGTCCTACGCCCGGTACCGCAGGATTCTTGGCCAGCAAGCCACCGTGGACCAAGGCAGCATCGAGCGGGCCAAGCGGGCACTCATCCCCGGCGATGTGACGCCGTCGGCGAAGCCGCGGTCCGCAACCGAGGCGGCGGTCCTGGAGGCGTTACAGCCCGGAGAGCAGTACTCCGCTGTGGAAGTCGCCGAACGCGTCGGCGTTTCAAGGGCCACAGCGCAAAGGTACTTGTCCTCGCTCGCTGACGATGGCGCCGTCGAGATCCAACTTCGCTACGGAACCACCGGCCGTCCGGAACACCGCTATGGGGTGCCAGGCTAATGTGCCTGGCTGACCTGGAGGCTTAGCCATTACGGCTGCGTGAGCTCCAGTCGGTAAACGAACAGCTTTATGTCCGTCCCCGGGACAAACCAGTCGCGGTGCGGAGCACGGTCGAAACCCGTGCGCGCATATAGGGCATTCGCGCTTTCCCACGTTGCGCCAGTCGTAAGCGAGACCGCCCTGATGCCGTCCATCGCTTTGGCTTGGTCCACGACGGCCTGCACCAAGGCGCGGCCCGCACCGGACCGTTGGACCGCCGGGTCCACCACAAGGGTGCGTAGTTCCAGCTCGTCATCGAGCCCGATATCCGAGAACCCTCCCCCGGCCGGGGCTGCCGTCACGGAACCGATGACCCTGCCGTCACGCTCAGCGACCAGGATCTCAGCGTGTTCCGCGCGCCCCGCCACGTCCTGGAGCTTCTGCAGGTACGGGTGGTCAGCGTCGCCGTAGTAGCCCGCCGTGACGTAGGAGTCCTGCGTAATCCGGGCAACGGCGTCGTAGTCTTCCGGCAGGGCGGGACGGACGGTAATCGGGGAAAGCACCTACCAATGGTAGTCGCCCGGCAAGCGCGCAAGGCCGCAAACCGGCCTTTCCGTGATGGAACTATCAGTCACGGATCGAACCCACGACGTCGGACGGCCCTGTACCGCTGTTCGGGGAGGCAACCGTGCGGGTGCTTCAGCGTTGCGTTGCGTGGCGTTGAATTGAGTTCCGTTGCGCGTCATGAACCCCCGTTTCGCGCTGTTGCGGGCACATGTCGGGCCGCTGGCGGGGGCGGCAAGGAGCGTGCTTGAGTTGCGACATCCTGACTGACAGACCCCCAACTGAGGAGAACCCATGACCCCGCCAGACCGCCAGCTGCACCTCAATGCATTCCTCATGAGCACGGGCCACCATGAAGCCTCATGGCGCCTGCCCGAGAGCGATCCCCTTGCGATTACCAAAGTGGAGCACTACCAGCACCTGGCCCGGACGGCCGAGCGCGGCAAGCTGGACTCCATCTTCTTTGCGGACTCCCCCGTCCTGTTTGGTGAAGTGGGCCGCCGCCCTGCAGGTAAATTGGAGCCCACTGTGTTGCTAACGGCTCTTGCGGCCGCCACACAGCGGATCGGGTTGATTGCCACGGCTTCCACTACCTATAACGATCCCTTCAACCTGGCCCGTCGTTTCGCCTCGGTGGACTGGGTCAGCGGTGGACGTGCGGGATGGAACGTTGTGACAACGGCAGGACCGGATGCTGCCCGCAACTTCGGCGTGGATGACCAACCGGCCCACGCCGTCCGCTACGAACGCGCAGCCGAATTCATCGAAGTCGCCCAGAAGCTTTGGGACAGCTGGGACGATGACGCCGTCCTGGCCGATAAAGCCGAAGGAGTGTGGGCTGACGACACGAAGATCCGCGTGATAGATCACGAGGGAGAGCACTTCCGGGTCCGTGGTCCCTTGAATGTTCCACGCTCACCCCAAGGCCACCCACTGATCGTGCAGGCCGGGTCCTCCGAGAACGGGAAGAACCTGGCGGCGCAGTACGCCGAGGCAGTCTTCACGGCCCACCAAACCTTGGATGGCGCGCAGGCCTTCTACTCGGATGTGAAGGCACGGACGGCAGCGGCCGGACGTGACCCCGAAAGCATCAAAATCCTGCCGGGCATTGTGCCCGTCATCGGCTCCACCGAGGTCGAAGCGATCAAGCTTGAGCGCGAACTGGACGAGCTCATCAAGCCGGAGTACGCACGGGAGCAGCTGGCCAAAACCCTTCGGCTGTCCCCTGACGATCTCCCGTTGGACCGCCAGCTACCGGCGGACCTCCCGTCGGAGGACGAGATTGAAGGAGCCAAGAGCCGGTACACGCTCATTGTGGAACTGGCCCGGCGCGAACAACTCACCGTTCGGCAGCTGATCGGCAGGCTCGGCGGCGGGCGTGGACACCGAACGTTCTCGGGAACCCCCGATCAGGTGGCCGACGCCATCCAGGAATGGTTCTTTGCCGGAGCCGCGGATGGCTTCAACATCATGCCTCCCGTGCTGCCCTCCGGTTTGGAGGTCTTTGTGGACCACGTTGTGCCCATCCTGCAGCAGCGCGGCCTGTTCCGGACCGAGTACACGGCCACAACGCTGCGGGGACACTACGGACTCGATCGCCCCGGAAACCGCTACGCGGGAGCGGAAGCCAAGGAACTTACCTCCATCGGGTCTGCGTTCTAGCGAGGCAGGCAGCTGGCCCGGGTCATCGCCCGGGCCAGCTCCACGCCGGAGATGGTTGACGGCGACGATGGTGCACGGCGGAGATGGTTCACGGCGTCAGGGGACGTCACAAGGGGAATTTGCCCGATAGCTCCAATGGTCCTGCACACATCCACGCCGCCAAGCGGTCATCGGTGGTGGGGCCGCCGTCGAGCGGACTTTGCAGCCGAGGGCGGCGCACCCAGCAACCGGCCTCTTCAGCGATCAACGCGCCTGCGGCGAAGTCATGTTCATTGAGGCCACGTTCCCCGTAGGCGTCGAAAGTGCCGTCCGCCACCAGGCAAAGATCCAACGCTGCCGAACCCAGCCGGCGCACATCGGCAAACCCGTCCATCAGCCCGGCAAGTCCGGCCGCTTGGTCCGCGCGGGTGGCAGGATCGTAGCTGAAGCCGGTGGCCAAGATGAGGCCCGTCCGCCCGTTCACCGGACCGGACAACTGCGTTTTCTCTCCTGCAATCTCAAGCCACGCTCCCTGACCGCGTGCAGCCGAGTAGACGCGTCCCAACGCAGGTGCGTGGACCACGCCCGCCAACCACGCGCCGTCGGCGTCCGCTACCGCCACGGACGTGGCGTAGTACACGATGTTGCGGATGAAGTTAGTGGTCCCGTCCAAGGGATCGATGGACCAGCGATATCCCGACGGAGTTTCAGGGCGGGTTGTGCCGTATTCCTCCCCGGTGATGGTGTCTTGGGGGCGTTCAGCGGCAATTGCTTCGCGGACCGCGTTCTCCGCGGCGACATCGAAAGCCGTGACCCAGTCGCCGGCCTCGCCTTTGTTGGACGTATCGAGGCCTTCGCCACCGGTGCCGCTGGCGGAGCGCTGGGCAAGCACGGCAGCCCCGGCCGCTGCAGCCCGTTTGGCGACAGCGAGCAGTTCCATCGAATCGGTCATTCCGCGTCTGCTTCCATGAGGTCCTCGGCAACCGCTTCTGCGGGTGGGGGTTCGTCTGCGGGTGCAACTGCAGCCTCGGCCGTAACGGGCCCGTTCGCGAGAAGCTCGCGGAAGCCGTCCTCGTCCAATACGGGCACGCCCAGCGCCTCTGCTTTGTCCAACTTTGTTCCGGCGCTCTCGCCGGCCACCAAATAGCTGGTGTTCTTGGACACGGACCCCGAGGCCTTCCCACCACGGATGATGATGGCTTCCTTCGCCTCGTCCCGACTGAAATTGGGCAGAGTTCCGGTGACCACCACGGTCAGGCCCTCAAGTGTCCGCGGCACGGAGGTGTCCCGTTCGTCTTCCATCCGGACCCCGGCAGCAGCCCAGCTGTCCACGATCTCGTTATGCCAGTCCACGGCAAACCATTCCTTGAGCGCCACAGCAATGGTGGGTCCCACACCGTCCACGTGTGCCATTTGCTCTTCGGTGGCGTTGCGGATTGCGTCCATGCTGCCGAACGCCGTGGCGAGGGCGCGGGACGCGGTTGGACCGACGTGCCTTATGGACAGCGCCACCAGCACGCGCCACAACGGCTGCTTCTTGGCCTTCTCCAGTTCCGCGAAGAGTTTCTCCGTGGTAGCGGTCGGCTTCGAGGGCGACTTGGCTGTTCCCTTGGTGTAAAAGTACGGAACGAGCTCGTACTCGCCGGTTCCCACTCCCTTGGAACGCTTTTCCCGGCGGATCAAGACGTCTGCAAGATCCTCGCGCTCGAGGCTGAAGAGCCCTGCTTCACTGGTCAGCGGTGGGGTCTCGGGCTCTGCGGGCTGGGTCAGGGCGACAGCGGCTTCCCAGCCGAGGGCCTCAATATCGAACGCGCCCCTGCTCGCAACATGGAACACACGCTCACGCAGCTGTGACGGGCAGGACTTGGCGTTGGGGCAGCGGATGTCCACATCGCTTTCCTTTGCCGGCGCCAGCGGGGTGCCACAGCTGGGGCATTCGGTGGGCATCACGAATTCCCGGACGGGCGGATCTTGTTGATCCCGCAACGCCAGCACTGGGCCTACGATCTCCGGGATAACATCGCCGGCCTTCCGGAGGATCACGATATCGCCGATCATCACGCCTTTGGCTTTGACTACATCCTGGTTGTGGAGGGTGGCCATGCCAACGGTGGAACCGGCTACTTTGACGGGCTCCATCAGGCCGAAGGGCGTGACGCGCCCAGTGCGGCCCACATTGACGGCGATGTCCAGGAGCTTGGTGTGAACCTCCTCCGGCGGGTACTTGTACGCAGCGGCCCATCGGGGGACGCGGGAGGTATTGCCGAGGGCACGCTGAGTGGCGAAGTCGTCGATTTTCACCACGATGCCATCGATCTCGTGAGCGAGATCATGCCGGTGTTCGCCATAGTGGGCAATGAACTTCAGCACGTCGTCGAACGAGTCCAGGACCTTCAAATAAGGGCTGATGGGAAGCCCCCACGCCTCCAGGAGCTTGTAGGTTTCGGACTGGCTCGCGGCGTCCAGCCCTTCGCGGGCCCCGATTCCGTGGACATACATGCTGAGGGGACGCTTGGCGGTTTCCGCAGGATCTTTTTGACGCAGGGAACCGGCTGCGGCATTCCGGGGGTTTGCCAGAGGAGCCTTTCCTGCAGCCGCCAGCTTCTCATTGAACTCGAGGAACGCCTTGGAGGGGATGAATACCTCGCCCCGTATTTCTACTTCCGACGGGTACCCGGAGCCCTTCAGTTCGCGGGGAATCTCCTTGATGGTCAGGACATTGTGGGTAATGTCCTCACCCGTGGTGCCATCGCCACGGGTGGCCGCGCGCACCAGCTTGCCATCCCTGTACAGCAGGTTCACGGCGAGGCCGTCGATCTTCAACTCGGTCAACCACGCAATGGGCGGCACGGAGTCACCCAGTTTCGCAACAGAGGCCTCGGCTTTGCGGACCCAGGCTTCCAGTTCTTCCAACGAGAAGACGTCGTCCAGGCTGTACATCCGCTGCAGGTGCTCCACTGCGGCGAAGGCGGAGGAAACTTCGCCGCCGACTTCCTGGGTGGGGGAATCGTTGGAGACAAGCTCCGGGTGGAGCGCCTCGAGTTCTTCCAGTCGACGGTAGAGGGCGTCATACTCGGCATCTGAGACCGTGGGTGCGTCTTCCTGGTAATACGCATACCGGTATTTGCGGACCAGGTCCGACAGCTGCTCGTACTCGTCGCGCAGGGACGCCGACGGCGAAGGCCCGTCTTGTGCCGCGACGGCGGCAGCCGCGCCGTGGACCGTGGTGTCTACCGGATCAGGATTCTCTGGTGTGCTCACAGCTCTATCTTGCCGCAAGGCACCGACAAAAATGTGGTGCTAGTGCGAGGACAGCCGGTTCTTGCTCCACAGCGCGAAAGCCAATCCGCCCAGGCCCACCAAGAGCACGCCACCCAAGATGCCTACGAGGCCGAGGACATTGGGGCCTGGCCCGGGGTTTCCCACGAGAATTGCGGCCGCTGTCTTTTGGCCCTGCTGCACCGGCGTATCCCAGTTGGATGAGGTGGACGGGCTTGAACTCGGGCTCGCTGAGCTGGGGCTCGGCGAGGGAGTGGCCAAGGGCGTTGCTGCCGCGCTGGATGCGTCCTGCCCGGGCACTGGTTCGGACGACGCCGGAACCGGATCGTTGACGGCAGGTGCTGCGGGGGCGGGAGCCTGCACCACGGCGGCCGGCTGCGGAACCCGAACAGGCGGTGCCGGAACCGCGGGAACTGCTACAGGCTCGTGGATCTGGGTCGGGACAGGATCTGGAGCAGGTTTTTTGCTGGGTGCAGGGGCTGGCGCCGGCTGGGCGGTGGCAGCCGGTGGGGTGGGGACTTCCACCTGGCCGCACGCAACTTTGGACTTGTCGGTGCACGGAGCCGCCTGGGCAGCGACGGCAGGGCCAACAAGCAGCCCAGCGGTCAACAGGAGAGCAGGGACAACAGAGTGTCTCATGGTGTAAACCTCTACGAGGGGTTGGGGTGCCTCGAGTAATCAGGGAGTTAGGGCGTTTCCGGAAATCCTCCTACATCCTTCCATGCCCACGCAAATCCGCTGCCGCCAGGCTCAGACCGCTTTGGCGTCTATCACAAGCGCCGTGACGTTATCCCGTCCGCCGCTTTTGAGCGCTGCCTGAATCAGCGTGTCCACTGTTTCCTGAGGATCGGCGACGGTGCTCAGGATGCCGAAAATGTCCTCATCCTCGAGCTCGCCGTTGAGGCCGTCCGAGCACACTAAGACGCGGTCCCCCGGTTCGATGGGCAGCAACCAGAAATCGGCCTCTGTTTCATCTCCGGTGCCCAGCGCCCGCGTCACCACGTGGCGGCGGGGGTGGACGGCAGCCTGCTCCGCGGTGATATGGCCGGAATCCACCAGTTCCTGAACTTCTGAGTGGTCCACGCTCACTTGGGCGAAGCGACCTTGGCTGATGCGGTAGGTCCGGGAGTCCCCGATGTTCATCACGAGCCAATAGGGCAGGCCCAGATGCTCCACGACAACCACACCGGAGAGCGTCGTTCCGGCTTTGGCTCCGGTTGCTTCCCGGATGGCCTGGTGGGCTTTCAGCAGGCATGACTGCAGTTCAGCGGGAGAGGCCGTCCGCACACCGGGCGCCACTTCGGGCGCACTGCCTAGGGTTTTGACGCAGACCGCGCTGGCGATTTCCCCTGCTTCGTGGCCCCCCATACCATCGGCGACGGCGAAAACAGGGTCGGCCACGATATAGGAATCCTCGTTCAGTTCACGCCGAAGGCCGCGATCGGTTCCATAGCCGTAAGTCAGCAGGAACGACGTCGGCCTTCCGGCCGGATCTGATGCCGAACTTGCCGGGGTGGTCGGCTGTGAATTCATGCGCGTCCTCGCTGTAGGGGTCGGTTTCTTAATCGAGTACCAGGCCCTTGCCGCGTCCGCGGGCCAGCATCACCGGATGGATCTCCCCGAAGCCACGGACATTTTCCGACTTTTGCGGAACCAGCACGAACCTATCATCCTGCCCCAGCGCCGCCGCGGTCATCGCGTCGACGAGGACCGTGCCCGGCTGCGCAAGCGTGGTGAGGCGGGCGGCCAAATTGACTGTTGGACCGTAGATATCGCCCAGCCGGGACAGGATGCGTCCCCACACCATGGACACCCGGCACTGCGGAAGGATTTCGTCTTCGGTGAAGGCCTGCGCCAACGCCAACGAAATTTCGGCCCCAGCAGCTGGCGTCTCTGCGATGTAGAGCACTTCATCGCCCACGGTTTTTACCAAGCGGCCACCACCGACCGAGATGATTTCAGCGCACTTGTTTTCGAAGCGCTGCACCAACTGGGCCAACGTTTTCTCGTTCATGCGGCGCGAAAGGCTGGTGTAGGAGACCAGGTCAGCGAAGCCCACTGCCCGGGCCAAGGGCAGCGGGGAATCGTCTTCGTCTCCCTCGCGTCCCTCTTCGCTTGCCTGCAGCCCGGCTTCGGCGCGAACGGCCAGCCGCTGGATTCCGGCATTGAGCTGGCGGCGGTATGAGTAGACGAGGATTTCTTCCAAGGAATCCACCAGCGCAGGCAGTTGGGCCACCAGTTGCTTCCGGGCCACGGCGTCCGGGATGCCTTGTTCGGACACCATGTCCTCCACGAGGGCTTCAACCTGCCAAACCACCATGCGGTCCGTCATCTGGCCGATGGAACGGGTTACCGAAATCGCGGCTTCCTCAGTGAGGAGCCCGGCACGGACCAAATCGAGGATCCTCGTCAACGCAGCCTGGTCACGCTCAGTAAAGGCAACGTCTTCGTCCCCGAAGTTCGGGAAACCGAGGGCGCGCCACACCTTCCGCGCGGACAGGATGGACACGCCCGCACCTGCGGCAACTTCACGACGGCGGAGCTTGCGTTCCCCACCAAGGAGCTTCGCCTCGAGCGCTTTGATAGCCACGCGCTCCCCGGACATCACACTGGTGGGTGGCCCTGGGACCGTAACCGGTGCGGACTCAGCGTCGGTGTCCTCATCCACGGAAGGTTCGGTTTCGGCGTCGAACTCTTGCTCCAGGTCCTCGCTGGACTGCTGATCCTCAACGCTCATCTCTTCCACCTTCTCTCGACTCCCACGGCACCACATCAAATTCCGGCACTATTCCACGCTCAAAACCCTCGCTCCGCGGGAGCTCATCCATTGCATCCAGGATGAAACCACGGAACTTCAGGGCCTCAGGAACGTCGGCCAGCACGGCCGTTCCGGAGTGCCCGGTATCCAAGGATATATTCCCGGACCGCAATGACCGTTGAAGGAGGCTCTGGTGCAGCCCCACGTCGCGGACGGCCATCAGCGAAACCTGCCAATCGTCCCGCCGAAACATTCCGTATTTGGCAAGTATTCGTCGGCTGGTCAGGATGTACCTGATGGAGCGCCAGCGCAGCACCCGTTTGAGGCTGTACCCCAGTAAGAACCACACCGCCAGCGCTACGCAAGCACCCATCAGCCACGGCGTCCATGCGCTGGTGACGAATGATGCCAGGCGCTGCGGGTTTCCACGTGCAACCCACGCTGAAGCGTAGGCCGCCAACGCAGGAACCACGATGAACGCAAGCAGCGGGAACAACAACGAACGCGCTTGCGGCCGGGTGATGGTGATGACCTGCTCCCCCGGAAGCAATTCTTTACGCATAACCGCTTTCTGTGGCGCGCAAGTGCACCACGTCCCCGGCCGTCACTGTGTGCTCCCTGCCGCCGTGGTCAACAACGAGCAAGGAGCCGTCCTCGTCCAGCCGGGACGCGTGCCCCACCAGCTCGTTATCGCCAGGCAGGTGTGCACGGACTTCCCTGCCCAAAGTGACCATGGCCGTCTCCACTCGCTTGTGTAATGACGAGCCACCTGCCAAGCCGGCTGCCGGGTCTCCTTCGGAATTGCAGAAGCTCCGGTAGAGCCTGGCGAAACGGGAGAGGTAGCTTTTCAGCAACGCTGTTCGGTCCGTGGTCGTGGCCCCTTCCAGGACGAGCGAGGTTGCAGTGGGTACGGGCAACTCTTCCTCGGTCAGGGTCACGTTGAGGCCCATGCCCAGGATCACGGCAGGAACGGTGCCGTCGCCCAAGGGTGTCATCTGTGCGAGGATGCCCGCGATCTTGCGGCCGTTGACAAGGACATCGTTGGGCCACTTAATATCTGCCGCCACTCCGGCCGTGTCCTGCAGGGCCTCGCGGAGGGCAACTGCGGCCAAGAGGGAAAGCCACGAGTAGCTTTGCGTCCGCACCGGCGCGCCGTCGGAGGTTACCGGGCGCAACACCATGGACACCGAAACCGCCGAACGCTCCGGCGATTCCCAGTGTCGATCAAGGCGTCCGCGCGCGGCCGTTTGGTGTTCGGCCGTCAGGACGGAAAGGTCCGGCCACCGCGCAGGGTCTGAGGCCACGGCCCCCACCAGGTCCTGGTTGGTGGAGCCCGTGGACTCCACGACGCTCAATTGTGCGATGCCTGTTGCCGAAAGAAAGTCCGGGTCGAGCAGTGATTCGCTGTCCAGTTTGGGGCGTTCCTGCCCGGCCAATGGGGGGACGGGTCCGCTGAGCCCCGGCTGTTCGGCATCCATAACTGAATCTTAGCCAGTCGCAGCCTTGCGCCGCCCATAGAACTCCACTAATTAGCCGGTTGGGGACCGCCGGTGTTCGGTTTTACTAAAGGAAGATGTCCGGCACCAGTCGGTCTTCCGGGACTCCAAGGCTGTACGGAGCGAAGTCCGTGACACCCGCGGCCCGCAGCACCTGTTCATCTGTATAGAAGTTCCCCGTTGCTGCGCCGCCGGTCAGGATGGCGTGGGCGGCGTCTGCCATGATCTCCGGCCCGCGCGCGGCCTGGACGATCTGCGCTCCTCCCGGCATGTTGCGGATCGCGGCCGTATCGATGAGGGTGCATGGCCACAGGGAGTTGACCGATACGGCGTCGTCCTTCAGTTCCTCGGCGAGCCCCAGCGTGGTCAGGCTCATCCCGTACTTGGCCATCGTGTACGCAAGGTGCATACCCGCCCACTTGGGGTCAAGGTTCAAAGGCGGGGACAACGTAAGGATGTGGGCGCGGCCCGAGCGCGCGCCCGCTTCACGCAAGGCCGGCAAGGCGAGCTTGGACAGCAGGAATGTGCCGCGCACGTTGATGTCCTGCATGAGGTCATAGCGCTTCATGTCCACAGCATCGGTTCGGGACAGGTCGATCGCAGAGGCGTTATTAATTACGACGTCGATGCCTCCGAAACGCTCGACGGCAGCGGCAACGGCGGCCGCGACGTCCTCGTCGTTGCGCACATCCCCGACCAACGGCAACGCTTGGCCGCCTGCAGCTGCGAGTTGTTCGGCTGCGCTGAAGACGGTTCCCTCCAGCTTGGGATGCGGTTGACCGGTCTTTGCCATGAGCACGATGTTCGCGCCGTCGCGGGCGGCACGCATGGCGATGGCCAGGCCGATCCCCCGGCTCCCGCCGGACATGAGGATGGTCCTGCCCTTGAGCGAACCCGTTGCCACGTAAGGGCTCTTGGTGCTCGCCGGGTTCATTCCGGCCGTGGCGGAAGAGTCATTGCTGGAAGTCATGGTGACACTCTAACTCAACTATGTTACTCGCGGGTAACATAGTTGTTTCTTTGGCTGAGGCCCGGAAAATTGTAGGGTTTCTACAGCGGTTCGCGGCAAATGCGTTACTAGACTGGCCATCGAGGCCTGTTCTTTGTACGGAAGCTACTTAAAGTGGCTGCTGTCCTGCAACGAATTGCGCCAGCGACCATCAGCTACAGAGCCGGAGACACTTGATGAGCCACGATCTGACAACGACAGCGGGAAAGATTGCCGACTTCCGCGACCGCCAGGGCCGTGCCCAGCAGCCTTCCGGCCCGGAAGCGATCGAGAAGCAGCACGCACGGGGCAAGAACACCGCCCGCGAGCGCATCGACCTGCTGGTGGATCCCGATTCGTTCGTCGAGTTCGACGCCCTGGCAGTCCACCGTTCCACGGCTTTCGGCATGGAAAAGAAGAAGCCGCTCGGCGATGGAGTTGTCTCGGGGTATGGCACCGTTGATGGGCGCCTCATCGCCATCTACAGCCAGGACTTCAGCGTTTATGGCGGCTCACTGAGCCAGGTCAACGGCGAAAAGATCGTCAAAGTCCAGGAGTTCGCCCTCCGCAACGGTTGCCCGGTTGTAGGAATTAACGACGGCGGTGGCGCGCGCATCCAGGAAGGCGTCGCTTCCTTGGCCATGTTCGCGGACATCTTCCGCAACAACGTCCATGCCTCCGGCGTGGTCCCGCAGATTTCCCTCATCATGGGGCCGTGCGCGGGCGGCGCTGCGTACTCCCCCGCCCTCACTGATTACGTGGTGATGGTGGATAAGACCTCGCACATGTTCATCACCGGACCGGACGTGATCAAGACCGTCACCGGCGAGGACGTGGACATGGAGACCCTGGGAGGCGCACGGCAGCACAATGCCACCACGGGCACCTCCACCTATCTGGCGTCCGACGAAGCGGATGCGATCGAGTTCGTGCGTGAGTTGCTGGATTTCCTGCCGTCGAACAACCTGTCCGAGGCTCCCCTCACAGAGCACGACCAGGAACTGGAACTCAACGACGGCGACCTCGCCCTGGACGCGTTGATCCCCGATTCGGCCAACCAGCCCTATGACATGCGCAAGGTCATCGAGCAGATCGTGGACGATGCCCACTTCCTGGAGATGCAATCCCTGTACGCTCCCAACGTGATCATCGGTTACGGTCGCGTGGAAGGCCACACTGTTGGCATCGTGGCCAACCAGCCCATGCAGTTCGCTGGCACATTGGACATCTCCGCCTCGGAAAAAGCCGCCCGGTTCGTCCGGCACTGCGACGCTTTCAACGTCCCCATCCTTACCCTTGTTGATGTTCCGGGCTTCCTTCCCGGCAAAGACCAGGAATTCCAAGGCATTATCCGCCGCGGCGCCAAGCTCCTGTATGCCTACGCGGAGGCTACGGTCCCCAAGCTCACCGTGATCACCCGCAAGGCGTACGGTGGCGCCTACATCGTGATGGGCTCCAAGAAGCTCGGAGCCGACCTCAACCTCGCCTGGCCCACCGCCCAAATCGGCGTCATGGGCGCCCAGGGGGCAGTGAATATCCTCTACCGCCGCGATTTGGCAGCAGTTGCCGAGGCCGGTGGGGATGTCGAAGCCAAGCGCGCCGAAATCATCCAGGGTTACGAGGAAGAGTTGCTCAACCCCTACCAGGCAGCCCAGCTGGGCTATGTCGACGCTGTCATCGCACCATCGGACACTCGCCTGCAGATCATCCGTGGCCTTCGCGCACTTCGCGACAAGCGCGCGAGCCTGCCCACCAAAAAGCACGGGAACATCCCGCTGTGAGTGCGGATCAGGCCCCCCGCCAGGGTTCGGAGCAGGCCGCGGACACGGTCGCCGTCGAACCTCTGTTCACGGTGGTCAAGGGTGAACCGTCCGCCGAAGAGCTCGCGGCGCTGGCCGCCGTCGTACTGTCCTTGGGTGGGGAGCAAGAGGCAGCGGCTGCGCCCCCAACGCAAAGGCACTGGGTCCGCCGGCAGCAGCTGCGGTTGGACCCGACACCCGGCCCGGGTGCGTGGAAGCGTAGCCGCGGTTAGGGCTGCCGTCCAAGAGTTCAGCAACCCTTTCACATAGAAGCCCGCGCGGTTAGGCTCTGGGGGTGACTACTCCAAACATCCCCGCTCGCCCCGCCACGGCCATCGACGACGTAGCCAACTCCTATACGGATAAGCTGATCGAGCTCAATCCAAGCTTCGCCACCACGCTGGGACTTCCGGGGCACGAAACCGAATACCCCGATTACTCCCCCGCCGGCGCCGAGGAACACGCCCGGGCAACGCGCTCCGCGCTGGACGCCTTGGCGGCTCTGCAGCCTACCGACGAAACCGACGTCGTCACCTTGGACGCCATGCGGGAACGGCTGGGGCTGGAGCTTGAGATTCACGACTCCGGCTGGGACGCCGCGGACCTGAACAACATAGCGTCACCCGCCCAGGACATTCGCGCCGTCTTTGACCTCATGCCCACCGACAGCTACGAGCACTGGGAACATCAGGCAGGCCGTGCGGCCAACGTTCCGGGCGCGATCGACGGTTACATCGAATCACTCCGCTCCGCGAAGCAGGGCGGCAAGGTGGCCGCCCGCCGCCAGGTCGGCATAGTGATTGAGCAGGCCGAGCGCTACGCCGCAGACGATGGCTTCTTCGCCAAATTGGCCGCCGGCGCCACCCTGGAGGGCGCACCGCTTCCCAGTGAACTGCAGGACAAGCTCGACGCCGGAACGCGCCAAGCCCGTGAGGCATACGCTGCGCTGGCTACGTTCCTGCGGGACGTGCTCCTTCCTGCCGCCCCGGCCAAGGACGCTGTGGGACGCGAACGGTATGCGTTGTCTTCCCGGTCATTTCTTGGGGCCGAGGTGGACTTGGAAGAAACCTACGCCTGGGGCGTGCAGGAGCTTGAACGGCTCATTGGCGAGCAGGAAAAGGTAGCAGCACAGATCCTGCCCGGTGCAAGCATCGAGGAAGCCAAGAGGATCCTCAACAACGATCCCGCCCGGCAACTCAAGGGCACCGACGCCCTGAAAGCCTGGATGCAGGGACTCTCAGACCGCGCCGTGGCCGAACTTTCCGACGTCCACTTCGATATTCCCGACGTCATGAAGACACTTGAATGCAGGATCGCCCCGACGGATGAGGGCGGCATCTACTACACCGGCCCGTCGGATGATTTCTCCCGGCCCGGGCGCATGTGGTGGTCGGTTCCGGCAGGCGAAGACACCTTTACCACCTGGGCCGAAACCACCACGGTGTTCCATGAAGGAGTCCCGGGCCACCATCTCCAAGTTGCCACCGCAACCTACCGCCGTGAACTGCTCAACAACTGGCGCCGGAACGTGTGCTGGGTTTCGGGCCATGGCGAAGGGTGGGCCCTGTACGCTGAGCAGCTCATGCTGGAACTGGGTTACCTCAAAGATCCCGGCGACCACATGGGCATGCTCGATGGCCAGCGAATGCGCGCGGCCCGGGTGGTCTTCGATATCGGCGTCCATTTGGAGCTGCCCATCCCGGGGCGTTGGGGCACCGGAACCTGGACCCCGGAAAAGGGCTTCGATTTCCTCAAAGCGAACCTGGACATCAGCGAAGGCCAGCTTCAGTTCGAATTCAACCGGTACCTCGGATGGCCCGGGCAAGCGCCGTCCTACAAGGTGGGGCAGCGGCTGTGGGAACAGATCCGAGCAGAGCTTTCGAGCCGTGAAGGCTTCGACCTGAAGACCTTCCACAGCAAGGCCCTCAACATCGGTTCAGTAGGTTTGGACGTGTTGCGGCGGGCGTTGCTCGGCTAAGGGTGTAGGGCAGGAAATCCCCGGGGAGTTTCCCCGGGGATTTCCGCGTTAACGTGCAGATTCTGGCGTGATGGTGGGTAGGCTCGGGGCATGTTGATTGTCACCTCGAATGAAATCCCTGGCCATCGCATTGACGCCGTCTTCGGCGAAGTCATGGGCCTCACCGTCCGTTCCCGGGATATCGGCTCCCAGATGCTGGCCGGCTTCCGCTCCCTCGGTGGCGGCGAGCTTCCCGAAATGACCAAAGCCCTCTACGAGAGCCGCCAGGAAGTGATGGCACGCATGGTCACTGAGGCACAGCAGCGCGGAGCCAATGCCATTGTCGCCATGCGGTTCGACACTTCCGAGATGGGCAACAATTGGACCGAAGTGTGCGCCTACGGCACGGCCGTGTACGTGTTGCCCTTGGCTGAAGGCGAGCCTGGTGCCACCGGGCAGTCAATATTCCTCAGCAAGCCGCCTGCCTGAGCAAGCCTTCTGCCCGATTCAGTTGCGCACAGTGCAAAGTTGCACTTAGTGTAAGTATGTGACTTCCCCCAGCGTCCGCTCTTCCTCCGACAACCCTGACGAGCCAGCCGACTTCGCGGCTCCGTCGCGCCGTGAACTCAACAAGGCCGCCACGCGCAGTTCCATCGCTTCGGCCGCCCTGGAGCTGCTGCGTACCAATGGCGCGGGCAATTTCACCGTTGAAGACATAGCGGCTGCCGCGGGCGTGTCCCGGCGGACCTTCTTCAATTACTTCCCCACCCTCGAGGCCTCCTTGGCGTCCGTGGCTGACGGATTCATGGACCACGCGCTGGAACAATTCCGGCTTCGGCCCGCCGAGGAGTCCATTCTCGAATCCGCCCAACATGCCCTGATGGCGTTGGCGGATCCCATGTCCGTGGCTCCCATGGCCGAATTGTTCACCCTCACCCAAGACAACCGCTCGCTGGCCAGGTCAGAGCTCGAAGCCTGGGATCACTGCACCGGACAAATAATCGATGCAGCACGCAGCAGGCTGGGGCCGGGAATCAGCGAGCTCTACCTCCATGCGCTGGCCGGCTCGGTGATTGCGTGCGGAAAAGCAGCCATGACCGTGTGGTTCACGGAACATGGCCCTGATCTGTCCGCCAAGTCCCTCGCGGCGCTCCGGCAGCACCTCATCGACGCCATGGGCCTCCTGGGGGCGGGCTTCGCACCGCCGTCGGACGTTTTCCGCCCAGCGGCGGCCGCACAAGCCCCATCCTCTGTTCCAACCACCAAAGATCGGTTCTGACATGGCCTCGTTCCTCTACCGCCTCGGCAAATTTTCGTATCGCCGCCACTGGCTTGTCATCTCCCTATGGCTGGTGGTCCTGGTTGCCGTGGGCGGTTCAGCCGCTGCGTTCCACGGCGCCATGTCAAACAACTTCACCATTCCGGGGACAGAAACCCAGAAGATGGCGGACAAGCTCAAGGACGCCCTGCCCAAGTCTTCGGGCGGCTCGGCCACAGTAGTTTTCGACGCCGGAACAGCCGGATTCGATCCGGCGAAGAAAGACGCCGTTGCCGCAGCGCTGACCAAACTCCAAACGTTGCCTGCCGTCCAAGGGACCATCAACCCCTTCACCAGCCAGGAGCAGTTGGCCAAGGCCGGGAGTGACCTCGCCGCGGGCCAGGCCAAAGCCGCACAAGGGCAGGCACAGTTGGACACCGCCCGAGCCCAACTGACCGCGGGCGAGGCCCAACTCACCGCTGCCCAACAGCAGATGGCCGCCGCCGGCCTCCCCCAGGCGCAAATTGATGCCCAGCTTGCCGCGCAACGCGCCCAACTGGACGCCGTTAAGGCAAAGCTCGACGCCGGGACCAAGCAAGCTGCCGACGGCGCCACCACCCTCGCACTGGCCAAGCGGCAACTCGATGCTTCGAAGGACCTGCGGTTCGTCTCCGAGGACAACAGGGCCGCGATTGCCCAAGTGCAGTTCAAAACATCCATCAACGCCGTTGACCCAGCGGTCCGCCAGCAAGTCCAGGACATCGTCCACGGGGTCTCGTCAGCCGGCGTTACTGCGTATGCGAGCAAGGAAATCACCGAGGACGTCTCGGAGATCTTCGGAATTGCCGAGATTGTGGGCGTCGCAGTGGCGGCCCTCGTCCTCATCCTCATGCTCGGGACGCTAGTTGCTGCCGGATTGCCGCTGGTGATGGCCCTGATCGGCGTTGCCGTGGGCGTGGGCGGTACCTTCGCATTGACTGGCGTGATCGACATGAGTTCGATCTCCCCCATGCTTGCCCTGATGTTGGGCCTTGCCGTGGGCATTGACTACTCGCTCTTCATCGTCAACCGCCACCGCACGCAACTCCTTGCCGGCATGGATCCCGAGGAATCGGCGGCCCTTGCCACAGGCACGTCGGGTAACGCCGTGTTGTTCGCCGGCCTCACCGTGATCATCGCGCTGGCCGCCCTTGTGGTGCCGGGATTGCCGTTCCTCGCCGTCATGGGTGTTGCTGCCGCAGCGACAGTCGCGGTCGCCGTCGTCGTCGCCCTGACCCTGACCCCCGCCGTTCTGGCGATGATCGGACGCAGGATCATCTCGAAACGGGCATGGGCGAAAGCCACGAAGCACCATGCTGAACCCGGTTACCAGGCCGCTGACCGCGCGCGCGAAGAGAAGCGCAGCAGCGGCGGCTGGGGCGGCATGGTGACGCGACACCCGTGGGTTTCGCTGGTAGCCAGCATCGTCCTGCTCGGGGCGGTGGCGCTACCTGCGTCCCAGCTGCGGCTGGCACTGCCCGACGGCGGGTCCGAGCCGGTGGAGTCGCAGGCGTTCAAGGCCTACGACCTGACCCGTACGAGCTTTGGTGAAGGCGTCACCGGCCCCATCGTGGTGGTGGCCGAGTTCCCCGAAGGCTTGAACGAGAACGACGCCAAGATCAAACAATACGACGTCGCCGACCAGCTGCGCGCTGTCCCAAACGTCACCGCAGCGGTCCCGTTTGCCCTGAGCGATGACCACAGGACTGCCGCGTTCCAGGTGATTCCGAAGGATGGTCCGGCAAGTGCCAGCACGGTCCAGGTGGTCTCCGAGGTGCGGGCAAAGGGCGCCGACATCCGCAAGAACCTCGGGGTCACCATTGGCCTCACCGGGCAGACGGCCGGAAACATCGACGTCTCAGCCAAGCTTGGGGCAGCCCTGCCGCCCTACCTCGCAATCGTCGTCGGGCTCTCGCTGATCCTGCTTTTGCTGGTCTTCCGCTCCATCGTGGTGCCTTTGCTTGCTACCGGCGGATTCCTGCTGTCCCTGGCTGCCGCGTTTGGTGCCGTTGTTGCCGTTTACCAGTGGGGCTGGCTCGGCGGGATCTTCGATGTCCCGAACCCGGGCGCCGTGCTGAGCTTCCTGCCGATCATCCTGATCGGTGTGCTGTTCGGCCTCGCTATGGACTACCAGGTGTTCATCACCTCGGGCATGCGTGAAGCATTCATGCACGGGGAATCGGCCAAGCATGCTGTCCGGTCCGGATTCAGCCACGCCGCAGCTGTTGTCACTGCCGCCGCGATCATCATGGTCAGCGTGTTCTCCGGCTTCATCTTCAGCCACCTCACCATGGTGCGTCCGCTCGGTTTTGCCATGGCATTCGGTGTGCTTGTTGACGCCTTCGTGGTCCGGATGACGCTGGTCCCGGCAGTGATGTACCTGCTGGGCGAAAAAGCCTGGTGGCTGCCGAAGTGGCTCTCGGGCATCCTGCCGGACGTGGACGTCGAAGGTGCCAAGCTGGACCGTTCGGACCGCGCGAAGGCGGGCTCGGAGGAACTAGTCCACTAGCCCGGATGCGGGCCCGGGACGTTAGGGTGGAGGCGTGACCCGATTGATTCTCGCCTCCCAGTCCCCCGCCCGCACCAAGCTGCTCACCGAAGCGGGCATCGAGCATGAGGTCCTTGTATCTGACGTGGACGAGGACGCGGTGCAGGCCAAGTACGGCGTGACCGACGCGCACGATACCGCACTGCTTCTGGCCCGCGCCAAGGCAGAAGCCGTAGCCGCGTTGCCCGAATCGGACGGCGCCTTGGTGATCGGTTGCGACTCGGTCTTCGAGTTCGACGGCGAATCACACGGCAAGCCCTACACGGCAGACGTAGCCCGCGAGCGGATGCTGCGAATGAGCGGGTCCCAAGGCGTCTTGCACACCGGGCATTGGTTGGTCGATTGTCGGGACACGGCGGCAGAGGCAGATGAGGACGACGCCGAACACGGCGCACCCGAGGGAACGGGCGCCACCGTTGGGGCTGTTTCCAGCGCCGAGGTCCACTTCACCCAAATGAACGAAAACGAAATCGATGCCTACATCGCCACCGGGGAACCCCTTCACTGTGCGGGGTCGTTCACCATTGACGGCCTGGGAGGCGCCTTCATCCGCAAGGTAGACGGCGACCCGCACGCCGTCGTCGGGCTTTCCATCTCCACGCTCCGGGACCTGCTGGGCCACGCCAACGTGCCCATCACGGACCTGTGGCAAGCGGGCAACGCGTAGAACCACTTTGTAGCAACCCTACAAAGGAACAACGCCTCACACACGGAATCCCCCATCAATATGGGCGGAACCCTCACAATCGCGCTAGGCTCCTCAAGGACAGAAGGAGTCAACAACTTGTCAGCTAACCCGGCGCAGCCCATTTCCAGCCCTGTTACCAAGGTCTTGATAGCCAACCGCGGCGAGATCGCGGTGCGCATCATCCGAGCTGCCCGGGACGAGGGCCTCGCCTCCGTCGCCGTCTACGCAGACCCGGACCGCGACGCCCTGCACGTCCGCCTCGCCGACGAAGCGTACGCATTGGGCGGCAACACGGCAGCCGAATCGTACTTGGTGATGGACAAGATCATCGACGCCGCCAAGCAATCCGGCGCAGACTCCATCCACCCCGGCTACGGATTCCTCGCCGAAAACGCTGAGTTTGCAGCGAAGGTCATCGACGCCGGCATCACCTGGATCGGCCCCTCCCCCGAGGCGATCTCCGCGTTGGGAGACAAAGTCCAAGCCCGGCACATCGCCGAAAAGGTGGGCGCCCCGCTGGTCCCCGGCACTGCGGACCCTGTGGAATCCGCGGACGAGATCCTGAAGTTTGCCGAAGAATTCGGGCTGCCCGTGGCAATCAAAGCTGCCTTTGGCGGCGGCGGACGCGGCATCAAGGTAGCCCGGACCATGGATGAAATTCCCGAGCTCTACGAGTCCGCTGTCCGTGAAGCCACGGCGGCTTTCGGCCGCGGGGAATGCTTCATAGAACGCTTCCTGGATGCTCCGCGCCATGTTGAAACCCAATGCCTGGCAGACTCCTTCGGCAACGTTGTTGTGGTTTCCACGCGTGACTGCTCGCTGCAGCGCCGAAACCAGAAACTCGTCGAGGAAGCCCCGGCACCCTACCTGAGCGAAGAACAGGTCAAACGCCTCTACGAGTCCTCCAAAGCGATCCTCAAAGAAGCCAACTATCTTGGTGCCGGAACCTGCGAGTTCCTGGTGGGCCAAGACGGCACCATCTCCTTCCTTGAGGTCAACACACGGCTCCAGGTGGAGCACTGTGTTTCCGAGGAAGTGACTGGCATAGACCTGGTCCGGGAGCAGTTCCGCATCGCCCGTGGTGAAGCACTCGGCTACGACGACCCCGAGGTTCGCGGCCACTCCATCGAATTCCGGATCACCGGGGAGGACCCGGGCCGGAACTTCATGCCAGCACCGGGAACCATCAGCGCCTTGAAGAACCCCACGGGACCCGGCGTACGCATCGACTCCGGCGTGGAGCAGGGCGATGTCATCAGCGGCAACTTCGATTCCATGCTCTCCAAGCTCATTGTCACCGGCGCCACCCGCGAGCAGGCCCTCCAGCGTTCGCGCCGGGCGCTTGAGGAAATGGTGGTTGAGGGTATCCCCACGGTGATCCCCTTCGACCTTGCCGTGGTCACGGACCCTGCGTTCGCTCCTGCGGAGGGACCGTTCACCGTCCACACCCGGTGGATCGAGACCGAGTTCGTCAACCACATTCCGGCCTGGTCCGCGGGCACCCCCACGGAAGCGGCCGACGTCGGCGAGCGCCAGCGCGTCGTCGTCGAGGTCGGCGGCAAGCGCCTTGAGGTCGTCCTGCCGTCGGGTCTCGGCGGCAGCATCGCAGTGTCGGGAAGTGGAACAAGCGCCAAAGCCGGCAAGTCAAAGAAGCGCTCCCGTTCCGCCGGGCCCGCAGCGGCTGCCGCCGGCGGCAACGCGCTCACGTCGCCCATGCAGGGCACCATCGTCAAAGTGGCTGCTGCGGAGGGCGACGTTGTGGCCGAGGGTGATCTGATCGTGGTGCTTGAGGCCATGAAGATGGAGCAACCCCTCACAGCCCACCGGGCAGGAACAGTGCGGGGACTCGCAGCCGCCGCCGGGCAGACGGTCGCCGCCGGTGCAGTGATCGCAACTATCGAAGACTAAGACCAAGCACGCATTACGACGTCGGCCCCGCACCGTTTAGTGCGGGGCCGACTTTGTTCCTTAGCAGCTGGTTCTCTAGCAGCTGGTTCTTGGCAGCTGGTGATCCAGAAGCGTTAGGCCACGTTGTTCTCGTAGTCCGTGTGCTTGGTTTCTTTGGACAGGAACAGCGCAATGAGCGTCAGAACTGCCATGGCGCTCAAGTACACACCTACCAGCACGGTGCTGCCCTTACCGAGTTCCCACAGCCACACAGCGATGAACGGGGCCACGGCCGCACCAAGAATGCTGGAGACGTTGTAGCTCACGGCCGAGCCTGTGTAGCGGACGTTGGTGGGGAACAGCTCGGGCAGGAGCGCGCCCATGGGGCCGAAGGTCAAACCCATCAGTGTGAAGCCAACGATGAGCAAGGCCATGGTTCCCGCGAAGCCGCCAGCGAAGAACGGGACGAAGAGCAGGCCGAATACGAAGATCCCGGCCGTGACCGCGATCAGCGTCTTTCGGCGCCCGAATTTCTCCGCGAGCGGCCCGGCGACCAAGGTGAAGATACCGAAGAAGACCACTCCGGCGATCAGCATCCAGAGGAATTCATTGCGGGTAAAGCCCAAGCCCGGAACAAAGGCAGCCGAAGCGGCCTCCGTCATTGGCTTACCCGCCTTGACCGCCGCAGCCTGCGCGCCCGCCAAGGTGGGCTTGGTGCCGTACGTCAGCGTGAAGGTGGTCATGAGGTAGAACAGCACGTAGGTTGCGAGCATGATGAAGGTGCCCAGGATGAGCTGGCGCCAGCTCTTTTTGAAGACCTGGCCGATGGGCAGCTTGGCTACCTCGTTGGACTCGACCACCTTGGTGAAGGCAGGGGTCTCGATGAGCTTGAGGCGGACATACAAGCCCAGGACCACCATGACGGAGCTAAGAAGGAAAGGTACACGCCAGCCCCAGGCGGCAAACGCCGCCGGCGTCAGCGTGTAGCTGAACACCAGGAAGATGACGTTCGCCAGGATGAACCCGATGGGAGCGCCGAGCTGCGGGAACGTCCCGTAGATGGCCCGCTTGTTGGCGGGCGCGTTCTCCGTGGCCAGGAGGGCCGCGCCGCTCCATTCGCCACCCAAAGCCAGCCCCTGCGCGAAACGCAGGACCACCAGCAGGATCGGGGCCAGGAACGTCCACCCGGCAACCTGCGCCGTGGGCAGGCAGCCGATGAGGAACGTGGCAATACCCATGGTGAGCAAAGAAGCCACCAAGGTGCCCTTACGGCCGAACTTGTCACCGAAGTGGCCGAAAATAATGGATCCGAGGGGACGGGCGATGAACGCTACGCCGAAGACGGCAAACGAGCTCAGGAGCTGCGTGGTTTCGTCCGCGGTGGGGAAGAACAGCTTGGGGAACACCAGAACCGCGGCAGTGGCGTAGACGTAGAAGTCGTAGAACTCGATGGATGTGCCGATGAGGCTGGCGAAGATGACCCGGCCCCGTGAGTTCACGGGTTGGGTGGACTCGCCCTCCTTCGAGATAGCGGTGGAAGACATGTAGTGGCAGCTTTCGTTCACGCGCCGATGCTCCGAAGAGCTTGCACGGCGAAGGATTATTCGAGAGTTCAATAATAGTTCCCGCCGTCCACTCGTTGGACAAACAGGTCCACTATGCGGACGCGCCCGAAAGTCTCATCGCTTGGTCGTTGACCGTCAACCTCACCACCGCCTCACGCTGCCGTGAAAGCCCGGATAGGGGAATGTCACAGCACGTTTACAAACATCGACCGTCCGCGAAATGCGCCAAACCTAGCGTGGAAGGACAACGTCCCCCACCAAGGAGGCACTCCGTGACCGTTGACCCCACCGTAGAAGACCGCACCTCAGCTCCCACCGTAGAAGACCGCCCCATAGCTCCCACGGCAGGCCTTGAACACCGCCCCGGCCGCTGGATCGCCAACTGGGATGCCGAGAACACGCACCAGTGGGAGACCGAAGGCAGGTCCATCGCCAAACGCAATCTCTCGTGGTCCATCTTCGCCGAATTCCTCGGCTTCGTAGTCTGGCAGCTCTGGTCCATCGTGGTGGTCCAACTCCCGGCAGCCGGGTTCAGGTTCGATACCAACCAGATCTTCTGGCTCATCTCCATCCCCAGCCTGGTGGGTGCGACACTGCGCATCCCCTACACCTTCATGGTTCCCCGGTTCGGTGGCCGCAACTGGACCATCGTCTCGGCCCTCCTCCTGCTGATCCCCACAACAGGCCTGGCTATCTGTGTATCCAACCCCGCAACCCCGTTCGGTGTCATGCTCTTGGTTGCAGCCCTCGCCGGTTTCGGCGGCGGGAACTTCGCCAGCTCGATGGCGAACATCACCTTCTTCTACCCCGCTCGCGAAAAGGGCTGGGCATTGGGACTGAACGCCGCCGGCGGAAACCTGGGTGCCGCCGTCGCGCAGTTGATCGTGCCTATCGCCGTCACGTTGCTCGCGGCGGGAACTGTGAACCTTCCCATCGCCGGATTGATCTGGATTCCGTTGATCGTGGTGGCTGCGTTTGGGGCCTACCGGTACATGAATAACCTCACCAGTGCCAAGGGAGATGTTGCAGGTTCCCTCGCCGCCCTCAAGGAACCGCACTTGTGGGTCATGGCATTCCTGTACATCGGCACTTTTGGCTCCTTCATTGGCTTCGCCGGTGTGTTCCCCAAGCTGATCAAGGACTACTTTCCCGCCTTCTCATCGATCCACGTCGGCGCGGTGGCGCTGTCACTGGCCTTCCTGGGCCCACTGGTGGGCTCACTCGCCCGGCCGTACGGCGGACGCATGGCGGACCGCATGGGCGGCGCCAGGATGACCATCACCTCCTTCGCCGCCATGGCCATCGTCACCCTCACCATGATCTGGACGTTACCGCTGAAGAACTTCTGGTTGTTCCTCACCTTGTTCCTGGTCCTGTTCGTAGCCAGCGGTTTCGGGAACGGAGCCACGTATCGCATGATCCCGGTCATCTTCGCGACGTCCAGCCGGGCAGCCCGCACCGGAGCCAGCACTGCCGCCACAGCCCGATTGGCAGCTTCCTCACTCGGGTTGATCTCCGCGATCGGTGCCTACGGCGGATTCGTGATCCCCCAGGTCCTCAACGCCTCCACTACCGTCAGCGGCTCGTACACTCCGGCGTTTTACGGGTTCGTGGGAGCGTACATCCTGATGCTCGCCGTCTGTTGGGCCTGCTACATCCGCCCGGCCCGGAAGCGCAACACGATCGGACACATCTAGATGCCCAACGGCGCCGATACCCACTGCCCTTACTGCGCGCTCCAGTGCGGCATGACGTTGACCCCCGCCCAGCCTCAGGCTGCGAGCCCGGCTGTGGAGCCGGCTGTGATCTTGGACGTTGCCGGGCGCGACTTTCCCACCAACCGGGGCGGGCTGTGCCGCAAGGGCTGGACATCGGCGTCGTTGTTGCATCACACCGGCCGGGTCACCGAGCCGCTGCTTAAAGGATCCGACGGCGTCCACCAGCCGATCTCCTGGGACCAGGCGCTCCAGCTCATCACCGCGGCGGTCAAAGACACCCAGCGCGAGTACGGGAACGACGCCGTCGGAGTCTTCGGCGGAGGCGGCCTCACCAACGAGAAAGCGTACATGCTGGGCAAGTTCGCCCGGCTGGCGTTGCGAACGTCCCGCATCGACTACAACGGCCGTTTCTGCATGTCCTCGGCAGCAGCTGCGGGCAACCGCGCGTTCGGCGTGGACCGCGGCCTGCCGTTCCCGGTGGCAGATTTGGACACCGCCTCGGTGATCCTCATGCTCGGCTCCAATGTTGCCGAGACCATGCCCCCGTTCGTCCAGCACTTGCAGGGTGCGCGCGACGCCGGCGGCTTGATTGTGGTGGACCCACGCCGCTCGCCCACTGCAGCCTTGACGTCCGACGGCGGCGGCCTCCACGTCCAGCCGACGCCCGGTACCGATTTGGCGCTCCTTTTGGGCATCTCGCACGTCGTGGTCCACGAAGGACTCACGGACCCCGACTTCATCTCCACGCGCACGTCAGGGTATGCCGCCGTCGTCCGCAGCTTGGCAACCTTTTGGCCGGAACGTGTCCAGTCCCTCACCGGCGTCCCGGCCCACCTGATCCGTGACACCGCCCGCCTCCTGGCCCAAGGAGCCAAGACCGGCGGCAGCTACATCCTGAGCGGGCGCGGCGTGGAGCAGCACGTGGACGGCACGGACACTGCCACGGCAGCGATCAACCTCAGCCTTCTCCTGGGCCTGCCGGGCTCCTCCCGCAGCGGCTACGGCACACTCACGGGGCAAGGCAACGGCCAGGGCGGCCGCGAACACGGCCAGAAGGCGGACCAGCTTCCCGGTTACCGCAAAATCACCGATCCTGCCGCGCGCGCCCACGTCGCCCGGGTGTGGGGAGTCGACGAGTCCCTGATCCCGGGACCCGGGCTGCCCGCCGTCGAACTTCTGAAGTCGCTGGGACAGCCCGACGGCGTCCGCTGCCTCTTCGTGCACGGTGCCAATGTGGTGGTGTCCGCTCCTGACGCCCATGCCGTGACCAAGGGCCTCCGCAGCCTGGACTTCCTGGTGGTTTGCGATTTCTTCCTGTCCGAGACCGCCGCCGAGGCCGACCTGGTCCTGCCGGTGACCCAGTGGGCCGAGGAAGAAGGGACGCTCACCAACCTTGAGGGCCGCGTCATCCGGCGCCGCCGGGCGTTGATGCCTCCCCCCGGCGTCCGGAACGAGCTGTGGCTCATGGCGCAGCTGGCCAAGCTCCTTGAAGCTCCTTCGACGTTCAGCGATGATCCCGAGACGGTCTTCGAAGAGCTGCGCTTGGCTTCTGCCGGGGGCTTGGCCGACTACTCCGGCATCGATTACGCCATGCTGGACCGCGGCGAGGCTGCCTACTGGCCCTACCCGTCGGGGAGCACCGGCACGCCAAGGCTCTTTGGGGACGGCTTCGCCCACGCGGACGGCCGGGCCGTGATGGTTCCGGTGACACCGTCAAAGCGCGTGCGGTCGTTCGCGGATGGGTCGCTGGCGTTGGCAACGGGACGGCTCCTGGAGCACTACCAGTCCGGCGCCCAGACCCGCCGGGTTGATGAGTTGTTGGCGGCACAGCCCCAAGCCAGGCTCCTCATCCACCCCGGCACGGCAGCAAGCAGGGACATTTCCGACGGCGATTACGTCACAGTGACCAACGAGCGGGGCGAAGTGCTCTGCCGTGCCGAGCTCAGCACCACCGTTCGGCCGGACACCGTCTTCCTGCCGTTCCATTTCCCCGGCCAGGAGAGCGCCAACCGCCTCACCGAAGCGGTCACGGATCCCATCTCAGGGATGCCGGAATTCAAGACCAGCCGAGCGTGGGTCCGGAAGGCATCAGTCATCAAGGAGGCCGTTCTTGCCGTAACAGGACTGCCGCTGCACGCCAAGGAGGCTTCATGAGCGAGCGCATTGTTGTTGTGGGCTTCGGGCCGGTGGCTGCCCGGCTCGTGGACGATCTGCTCCCCGCCGTCCGCACTGGGCTCGTCCGGTTGCTTGTGGTCGGCCAGGAGACCGAGGCCGCGTACAACCGCGTGATGGTGGCCGAGCTCGGCGTCGGGCGTACCACCGCCGACGCCCTGGCAATGGCCGAGGTTTCGGCCTTGGAGTCCGACGGCGTCGACGTCCGGTTAGGCGTGGCGGTGAAGCGGATCGACCGGGCCCGGCAGCACGTGGTGCTCGCCGACGGGACCTCCGAACACTATGACCGGTTAGTGTTCGCCACCGGCTCCCGTCCCGTGGTTCCCAACCTCACTGGCCTGAATCCCGACCCCACCGGACCTGTGCTGCCGGTGGGGGTCACTGCCCTCCGGGACCTTCGCGACGCCGAGGTACTCCGCTCCGCGGTAGCTGCCGGACAACGCGTAGTGGTGTTGGGCGGTGGCGTGCTCGGCCTGGAAACTGCCCTCGCGGCCGCTGAGGAAGGCGCGCAGGCGACGGTGGTGCACAACGGGCCCTTCCCCTTGGGTCGCAGCATCGACCGCGGCAGCGGCTCCGTGCTCACCGCGAGTCTGCGCGCCGGAGGGGTGCGCGTGGCAGGCAACGCCCGCTCTACCGGCGTCGAAACTGCCGGACCGGGCGGTTCGTTCTCTGCCTTACTTCTTGACGACGGCTCGGCCATTGACGGGGACCTGCTGGTGCTCTCCTGTGGTGTCCGTCCCCGGATGGAACTGGCAGAGGGCTGTGGCCTTCCTGTGGGCACCGGAATCCTGGTGGACCACCACCTCCGGACCTACCACGAGCCCCACATGTTCGCGATCGGCGACTGCGCTGAAGTCCGCTGCCAAGACGCTTCCTGCGTCGAGTGCCGAACGGCAAATGGTCCCTCCGGTTTAGTGGGTCCTGGATGGCGCCAGGCGGAATGGTTGGCCGAATACCTCGTGGTGCTGGCGCGGGATGGACAGTCCGCCGCGGATGCCCTTGAGGCACTGCCCAAGGAGAAGCCCGGCGTCGTCATGTTGAAGGCCCGGGGCATTGACCTTGCCGTAACCGGCGACAACCTTGCCGACCCGTGGGACGAGGAATTGTTGGAAGCAGGCGCTGCGTCCGGCCGCCCGCGCCGGCAGGTCTCCCAATGGGCGGATCCCGAGCACGGCCGCTACGTGAAGATGACTACCCGCGGCGGGGTGCTCGAAGGGTTCGTGGCCGTGGGCATGCCACGGACTGCCGCTGAGCTCGTGCTTCTCTTTGAGCGGTCCTCGGAGTTGCCCGCCGACCGGTCGCTGCTGCTGCGTCTGGATGGCCCCGACCAGCTCGACGCCGGCGCCACCAGTAAGGATCCCCAGCGGACGGTGTGCCGTTGTGCCGGGGTGAGCGCGGCCGGCATTGAGGATTCCGTGCTGGAGGGGTGCTCGTCCGTTGCCGAGGTCTCCAAGGCCACCCGCGCGGGCACAGGCTGTGGAAGTTGCCATGATGACATCAAGGGGTTCATTGAGAAGCACTTCCAAGCGACTGCGGCCCACTAGAATTCCCGAGTGAACATCTCCGAACCGGCTCCCGGCGTCCACTTCGTGGAGGGGCCTGCCTCCAACTGGATCATTGTCCGTGACGCCTCAGGCTTCATACTGATCGACGGCGGATACCCTGCGGACCGTGACCTGGTCTTGGAATCCATCCGCGGGCTGGGCCTGGACCCCGCGGACGCTAAAGCCATGCTCATCACCCACGGCCACGTGGACCATACCGGTTGCGCGGCCTACCTGTCCCGAACCTATGGCACCCCCATCCTGTGCTCCCCCGAGGAACTGGCCCACGTCCGCGGCGAAGAAAAGCACCAAGTGACCGTAGAGAAGGTCCTGGCTCGGGCGTGGCGGCCCCGGGTCTTCCGGTGGTTGCTGCACGTCATCAAGGCCAAGGCCCTGCAGGCGGAGCCCGCCGCGCAAGCCCAAGGCTGGAGCGAAGATCAGCTCCGGAGCCTGCCCGGCAACCCCGAAGCCATACTGCTTCCCGGCCATACACCCGGCAACGCTGCTCTGTTGCTGCCCGGTGCCAACGCCATCGCTGTGGGTGATTCGTTCGTCAGCGGCCACCCGATCAGCCCCAAGAACGGGCCACAGATGCTGCACACGATGTACCACTGGGACCCGGCCGCGGCCTTGGCATCGGCCCGGCACTTGCAGGGAATCCAAGCCAACGTGATCCTGCCCGGACATGGTCCTGCATTGCACATGTCCTTGGCCCAGGCCATCGCGGCCTTGCAATCGTAGGTGT
Organism: Arthrobacter sp. fls2-241-R2A-200; assembly: GCF_030209745.1. Classification (GTDB taxonomy): domain Bacteria; phylum Actinomycetota; class Actinomycetes; order Actinomycetales; family Micrococcaceae; genus Arthrobacter. The sequence goes on along the minus strand of NZ_JARVRJ010000001.1, from coordinate 406,069 downwards.
CCTGCAGAGCCCGTTTCGATGGCTCGCTGCATAATGAGCCGTGCGAACGGCATCCTGTGCAGCGGAGCCCCGAAACGGGCCGCCAGCGGTGAAGCTACATGTGCACGTGCAAGCGCCGCGCAGCCTCGGAGATGGAGCCTGTGAGCGACGGGTACACCGTGAAAGCGCTGGCAAGGTCATCCACATGGAGCTTCTGCGTCACGGCCAGGGAAATCGGGAAGATGAGCTCGGAGGCATTCGGGCCCACCACTACCCCACCGATCACAGTGCCTGATCCCTTGCGCGCAATCACCTTGACGAAACCGTCTTTGCTGTTGCGCATCTTGGCCCGGGCGTTGCTCAGGAGGGACAACATGACCACGTCGCCCTGGTACTTTCCGGAGGCAAGGTCGGCCTCGGAGACACCCACCGAGGCAATCTCCGGGGACGTAAAGATGTTGGACGCCACCTGGTTGAGCTTGAGCGGCTTCACGCCGTCGCCCATGAAGTGTGCAATGGCGATCCGGCCCTGCATCGCGGCAACCGAGGCAAGGGCGAAAACGCCGGTGCAGTCTCCGGCAGCATAGACGTTCGGTGCGGTGGTGCGGGACACGCCATCGACCTTGATGTGGCCGGACTCGGTCAGCGCAACCCCTGCTTCTTCCAGGCCCAAGCCCGCGGTGTTCGGAATGGAGCCTACGCACACCAGGCAGTGCGAGCCGGTCACCACCGATCCGTCACCCAAGGTGACCTTGACGCCGTCGTCCGTTCGCTCAACCGCGTTGGCGCGGGTTCGGGACAAAACGCGGACGCCGCGGCGTTCGAAGACGCCTTCCAGGAGCTTGGCGGCGTCGGTGTCCTCACCCGGAAGGACCTGGTCTCGGCTGGAAATGAGGGTGACTTTTGAGCCGAGGCCGTTGTACGCGGAAGCGAACTCGGCGCCGGTGACACCGGAACCCACCACGATCAGTTCCTCGGGGAGTTCGTCCAGGTTGTAGATCTGCGCCCAGTTGAGGATGCGTTCGCCGTCGGGCTTGGCAGTGGGCAGTTCGCGGGGATGGGCGCCGACGGCGAGCAAGACGGCGTCCGCGTCGATGGTGCGGGTGCCGTCGATGGTGAGCACCTCGATGGTGTTGCTGTCCAGGAGCTTGCCGGAGCCGATGACGATCTCCACGCCGAGGCGTTCCAGGCCCGCCCGGATATCGTTGGACTGTCCGCGGGCCAAATTCAGCACACGGTTGTTGATGTGCTTCAGGTCAGCGCGGGGCTGGGAGTTGCCGCCGTCGCCGTCGAACTTCACGCCCAGCTCATCGGCCTCACCGACCCGGGTCATGAGGTCCGCGGTAGCGATCAGGGTCTTGGAAGGCACGACGTCGGTCAGGACGGCGGAGCCGCCGAGGCCGGCCCGCTCAACAATGGTGACGTGTGCGCCGAGCGAAGCGGCCACCATAGCGGCCTCATATCCGCCGGGACCACCTCCAAGGATCGCGATACGGGGGGCACTGAAATCAACTTGGGTGGTCACAATCCTCAATTCTTGCTCATTGCACCGTCCGCTGCCACTCAGCCCACCCAGGACCGTGATTCCGCGCCTACCAAAGTACCTCGCGGGCACGGTAGCTTGTACCAGTGAGTACCACTGAGCTGATGAACACTGACCCTTTCGAAGCCGCCCGCACGGCCGCCGACTTCATAGCAACCGAGACCGGGATCGAGTCCCATGACGTGGCACTTGTCCTCGGATCGGGTTGGGCGGAGGCTGCCGACCTCATTGGCGAAACGACCGCCACCTTGAACGCATCGGAAGTTCCCGGCTTCCACAAACCAGCCGTGGTGGGCCATGTGGGAACCATCAGGTCCGTACTGACCAAAGAGGGAAAGCGGGCACTGGTCCTTGGCGCCCGGACGCACTATTACGAAGGCCGCGGGGTCAGGTCCGTGGTCCACGGTGTGCGCACCGCGGCTGCCGCGGGCTGCAAAACCCTGGTCCTCACCAATGGGTGCGGCGGGCTCAACGAGGACTGGGCCCCGGGCACCCCGGTACTGATCAGCGACCATATCAACCTCACGGCAACGTCCCCCCTTGAGGGAGCAACGTTCGTTGACCTCACGGATCTCTACTCGTCCCGCCTGCGTGGATTGGCTCGCGAAGTCGACCCCTCGCTGCAGGAAGGCGTGTACGCCCAGTTCACGGGCCCACACTACGAAACCCCGGCAGAAGTCCAGTACGCCAAGAGGATCGGCGCGGACTTGGTGGGCATGTCCACAGCCTTGGAGGCCATCGCCGGGCGACACGCCGGCATGGAAGTGTTCGGCATCTCACTGGTCACCAACCTCGCCGCAGGAATCAGCCCCGTGCCACTGAGCCACGCCGAAGTCCTCGAGGCGGGCCACACTGCCGGCAAGCGCATCTCCAAGCTGCTGGCGGAGATCATCGCCAAGCTCTAACCTCCCGCCGAGGGGCGGGATCTCACCCTTTAAGACCACTCATAAGGGCGAGATCTCACCCCTCGTTGCTGTTGAGGTGGCCAATGAGGATAGTTTGGTCCCTATGACATCAAGCGATGCCGGCCTCGACCAACTACTCACCGACGCCCGCAAGTGGGCGGCCCAAGATCCCGATGCGGTGACCTCGGCCGCGCTCGTGGAGCTGGCCGACCTCGCCGCCGCTGGTGACGCGGCTGCGAGGCAGGAACTGGCCGACAGCTTCAACGGCACCCTGCAATTCGGCACGGCCGGGCTTCGCGCAGCGCTCGGGCCCGGACCCAACCGGATGAACCGGGTGGTGGTCCGCCGGGCAGCGGCAGGCCTGGCGGCTTTCCTCACCGAGGCCGTAGCTGCTGCGGCCCCCGGGACCCGGCCGCGCGCCGTCGTCGGTTTCGACGCCCGCTACAACTCGGATATTTTCGCCCAAGAAACAGCGGCCATTTTTACGGCTGCAGGCTTCGAGACGTTCCTCATGCCCGCCGCGCTGCCGACGCCGTTGCTGGCCTACGCGGTCAGGAAGCTGGAGTGTGACGGCGGAGTGATGGTCACCGCCAGCCACAACCCGCCGCAGGACAACGGGTACAAGGTCTACCTGGGGCGGCACGCCGTCCCGGAGTCGGGCCGCGGCTCGCAGATCGTGGCGCCGTACGACGCCGGGATCGCGGCGAAGATCGACGCCGTCGGAACGCTCGACTCGATCACGCTGGCAGACGACGGTTGGACGGTGCTGCCGACGTCCATCACTGCCGAATACCAAACAGCCATGGCAGGACTGGTGGATCGGGAGAACTTCCCCGCCAGGGACCTCAAAATCGTGCTGACCCCGATGCACGGAGTGGGCGGTGAGACTGCTGTTTCGGTGCTTTCGGCTGCCGGCTTCACGGACGTCACATTGGTGGCCGAACAGGCGGAGCCGGACCCGGACTTCCCCACCGTGGCCTTCCCTAACCCGGAGGAGCCGGGCGCGCTGGACCTGGCGTTGGCGGCCGCCGCTGAGTCGGGCGCGGACATAGTCCTTGCCAACGACCCCGACGCCGACCGCGCTGCAGTCGCCGCACTGGACCCCGCGACGGGAGCTTGGCGAATGCTGCGCGGGGACGAAGTGGGCGCGCTATTGGGTTCTCATGTCGTTGCCAGGCTGGCCGTCCGGGAACAGGCGGAGCAGGGTGCCAGGGTCTTTGCGAACTCGATCGTTTCCTCACGGCTTCTTGCCCGGATCGCCGCATCCGCAGGATTCGCCCATGAAGAGACCCTCACGGGCTTCAAATGGATCTCCCGCGTGCCGGGCCTGACCTACGGGTATGAGGAAGCGCTGGGCTACTGCGTGGCACCGGACCTGGTCCGCGACAAGGACGGCATCTCGGCCGCGGTCCTGATCGCTGAGCTTGCCGCCACGGCCAAGGCTGAAGGACGGACAATTTTCGATACCTTGGATGATCTCTACCTGGTCCACGGGTTGCACGCGAGCGACCAGTTGAACATCCGCGTGGCTGACCTGGGGCTTCTGGACGCGATGATGAACCGGCTGCGGGTCAATGCGCCGGAAGCGTTCGCGGGTTCCGCCGTCGAGGTTTTCACGGACCTGGCCGAAGGCAGCGATGCCCTGCCGCCAACGGACGGACTGCTGTACCTCACGCGGGACCAGACGCGCGTGATCATCCGGCCAAGCGGCACCGAACCGAAGCTGAAGTGCTACCTCGAAGTCATCCAACCCGTGGAGTCCGCAGCGGAACTTCCCGCTGCCCGGCAGGCTGCGCGGGCGTCCTTGGACGACGTCCTGCGGGACGTCAGCGAGGCCCTGGGCTTGTAAGGACTGTGAGGAACCGGGCCTAAAGTGCCACTTCCACGTAGCCGTCCACCAGCCGGGTGGCGAACGTGGGCAACGTCAGGTCCGGGCGCGTCAAGCACTCACCGGTGTGGAGGTCGTACACCTCTTTATGCAGCGGCGATGCGATGGTTGGCCTGTTCCCGCGGGATCCAACGATGCCTCGCGCCATGACATTTGCCAGGGTGGCGGGGTCTTGTTGGGCGACGGCGGACACCGTGCCGTCCGCGGTGCGGAACAGTGCAACTTGGCGGCCGGCCACCAGGGCCGCTTCGCCCCACGCAAGCTCCAATTCATCGAGCGGGCACACGCGGTGCCATGTAGCGGTTGCTTCCAGGTCGTTTGCGCGGTCCAGAATTATGGTCATTGCAGCCCCTCTCACTGGGCCCGGACGCCGGCCGTTCCTGCCGTCAATTCCGGGACATCGGCCACGGTCGCGGCCACCCCTCCACGCTAAAACCCGGGTGTTTCACCGGCGGTGCGCCTTTGTGTCGGGTGGGTAAAAGAGACCTCACGCCCCCGGAAATGCGTTCGTGATGCAGAAGTTAAGATCACGAAACATAAGGGAAACTGAAGCGAAATTGCCCGTCCCTAGGCTGGAGCACAAGCTGCGGAGAACCGTCTGCAGCATTTGCGAAAGGCCCACCAGTGACCGGACACACCTCAAGCGCAGGGAACCCGCGCCGCATCGTCGTCGTCGGAGGCGGCCCTGCTGCCCACCGCTTTGTTGACGCCATGTACACCCGAGGCCTTGACGGCTGGCAGGTCACAGTGCTGACCGAAGAGGCCCACCTGCCCTACGACCGCGTAGCACTGAGCAGGGCCCTGACGGAAGCGGACGTAGACCTCACCTTGGGTCAGGCCTCCATGTGGGACCACGATGCCTTGACCCTGATCACCGGCGAGCGCGCTGTGAGGATTGATCCCGCTGCCAAGAGCGTCCTCACCGCCGCAGGTAACAAGTACCACTACGACCAGCTGGTTGTGGCATCCGGTTCGGACGCTGCCCGCCTCCCCATTCCCGGGGCGGAGCACACCCATGTGTACCGAACGCTGGAGGACGTGTGGGCCATCAACAAGGCCCTCGCCGAGCTCCGCCAAAAATTGGGCCGGAAGGTCAAAGCGGTCACCATTGGCGGTGGGTTGTTGGGCCTTGAGTCCGCTGCCGGCACCGAACAGCTTGGGGCGACCCCCATTGTCATCAACGGCTCACCCTGGCTGATGAACACGCAGTTGGATCAAGGTGCCGGACAGGCGTTGGGCCGTCTCATCGAAGCCAAGGGCTTTGAAGTCCACGGCGGCGTGTTCCCCTCGGAGGTACTGACGGACGACGACGGCCAAGTCACCGGTGTCCTCATGGCGGACGGCAGGACCATCGAGGCGGACCTCGTGATCGTCGCTATCGGCGTCCGGCCGCGCGATGACCTGTTCCGTGCGGCTGAGGGCGAAGAACAGATCTTCAGCTTGGGCCAGCGTGGCGGCGTGGTCATCAACGACTTCTGCGCCACGGAGGTTGACGGTATCTGGGCCATCGGCGAGGTGGCCAACTACGGGGGCATGTGCTTGGGCCTCGTGGCGCCGGCCAACACCATGGCGGAGATCGTTGCGGACCGCCTTCACGGTGGCGAAGCAACATTCCCGGGGTTTGACACGGCCACCAAACTCAAGTTGTCCGGCGTCGATGTTGCCAGCTTCGGTGACGCGTTCGCCAAGACCGAGCACGCCCTGGAAGTCGTTTACGCCGACCCTGCCCGTGGGGTCTACCAGAAGATCGTCACTACCGACGACGCCAAGACCCTGCTGGGCGGCATTTTCGTGGGCGACGCTTCCCCGTACATGAGTCTGCGCCCGCTTCTGGGCCGTGAACTTCCCGCCGAGCCGGGGGCATACCTGAGCGCTGCCGGCGGCGGGGAAGCGCCGGAAACCGAACTCCCGGACGACGCGATCCTGTGCTCGTGCAACAACGTGGCTGCGGGCACTATCCGTGACGCCATTAACGGTTGCGGTGCCTGCGAGGGCGAGTCCCCGGTGCGGGAACTGGCAGAGCTGAAGGGGTGCACCCGCGCCGGCACACAGTGCGGTTCGTGCGTGCCGATGCTGAAGAAGCTCCTGGAAGGTGAGCTAACCAAGTCCGGCATCGAGGTTTCCAAGGCGCTGTGCGAACACATCAGCTTGTCCCGGCAGGAACTCTTTGACGCCATCCGCGTCCTGGAGCTCACCTCGTTCGAGGACATCATGGCCAAGTACGGCACCGGAGCGGGCTGCGATATCTGCAAGCCGACCATCGCCTCCATCCTCGCCAGCCAGCACTCCGCGTACGTCCTTGATGAGGGCCGTGGCTCGCTGCAGGACACCAATGACCGGGCGCTGGCGAACATGCAGAAAGACGGCACCTATTCCGTGGTTCCGCGCATTGCCGGTGGCGAGATCACGCCCAAGGGCCTCGGCGTGATCGCGGCCGTTGCGGAGAAGTACAAGCTGTACACCAAGATCACCGGAGGCCAGCGTATCGATATGTTTGGTGCCCGCTTGGAACAACTCCCGGAGATTTGGAAAGAACTGGTGGATGCCGGCTTCGAGTCCGGCCAGGCGTACGGCAAGAGCCTGCGGACGGTGAAGTCCTGCGTGGGCTCCACGTGGTGCCGTTTCGGAGTGCAGGACTCGGTAGCGATGGCGATCGCCTTGGAGCTGCGGTATCGGGGTCTGCGCAGCCCCCACAAGCTGAAGATGGGTGTTTCCGGCTGCGCCCGCGAATGCGCAGAAGCCCGCGGAAAGGACGTTGGAGTCATTGCCACAGCCGACGGATGGAACCTGTACGTGGGTGGTAACGGTGGGGCAACCCCGGCGCACGCGCAGCTCCTCGCGAAGGACCTGGACGACCAAACCCTGCTCAAGTACATCGACCGCTACCTCATGTATTACATCCGTACAGCGGACCGCCTCCAGCGCACCGCGCGCTGGCAGGAGGAGCTCGACGGCGGGATCAAACACGTTGAGGAGGTGGTGGTCCATGACTCCCTGGGAATCGCCGAAGAGCTCGAAGCTGCCATGGCCAAACACATCGACACGTACCAGGACGAGTGGGCCGAAACCCTGAAGGATCCCGAGCGACTGCGCCGTTTCCGGTCCTTCGTCAACGCACCGGACCAGAAGGACGAATCCATCGCCTTTGTTCCCGAGCGTGGCCAGATCAGGCCTGCCACGAATGAAGAAAAGGGCGGCGTGCTCATCGCGTCTAGCATCCCGGTCCGCCAAAGCAGCGGTATGCAAAGCAGCGGTATGCAAAACAGCGGCCTACAAAACAACGCCGGCGAAAACTAGGGGGAACCATGCAGCTCACCATTGACCTCACCGGCCGCAGCGTTTGGGTCGCCGGATCTGACCGCGCCGCCCGGCAGGCCGTCCGCCGTTACGAACACGCCGGCGCCGTGGTGCACCGCCTATCGAACCCCGGGATCGGGGACGCCGGACCCCTCCACCAGAGGCCGTTCCTTGTTGCGGTAGTGGACGACGGCGATCCGGGTTGGGTTCCGTTGATGGAGCACTGCCGCGAAGCCGGAGTCCCGGTGGCCTTCGAGCCTGCCGCCGGGGCGGAAGGACACGTGACCTTGGTTGGTGGCGGACCTGGCGCCTTGGCTCTTCTCACCGTCGGTGCCGTCGAGGCGTTGCGGGATGCCGACGTCGTGTTTTATGACCGCTTGGCTCCCCACCGGGAACTTGATGCCCTGACGTCTGCGGAATTGGTCGATGTGGGCAAGCAGCCGGGGCTGCATAAGGTGACGCAGCGGGACATCGAGAAGCTCATGGTTGAGGCTGCACTCCAGGGCAAGAACGTGGTCCGGCTCAAGGGTGGAGATCCTTACGTGTTCGGTCGCGGCGGGGAAGAGGTGGCCGCCTGCATCGCCGCCGGCGTGCCGGTACGGGTCATCTCCGGTGTCACCAGCGCCATTTCGGTCCCCGCGGCCGCTGGCATCCCCGTAACCCATCGCGAAGTCAGCCACATGTTCACGGTGGTGTCCGGCCATGCGCCACTGTCCGAGAAGGAACTCACCCATCTGGCCGGGCTCGGCGGCACGATCGTGGTGCTCATGGGTATTGGCACGCTTCCGCAACTGGCGGCAGGCCTCCGCCGCGCCGGGATGAAACCGGAGATGCCCATGGCCGTAGTGGAGCGGGGCTACCGGCCCGGGCAACGAACCACCATTGCCGATCTCGGTACGATTGAAACGGCAGCGAGCGGCTGCAGCAACCCGGCCGTCCTGGTTATCGGCGAGGTAGTCAGGGTGGCCGAAGCCAACCGAAACCACACCGAAGCATCCGCTGAACTGAGCCGGCTCGCGGCTTCCCTCATTGAAGCCTGAAGGTAAGAACACATGACTGTTGCACGCGTCCTCGAAGCCGTCGGCCCAGCCACCACTCCCACACTCGCCGAACCCGCGGACTTGCCGCTGGACGGGTTTCGCATCGGGGTAACCTCGCACCGCCGTTCCCAAGACCTCATCGAGGCCTTGGAACGCCGTGGTGCGGCTGTGCTCCACGCTCCCGCGCTCAAGATCGCCCCCGTCCAGGAGGACATGGTCCTGATCGAGGACACGCGCACCATCATCGCGGCCAAACCGGACATCTGCATCGCCACCACCGCTTACGGAATGCGCCGCTGGTGCGAGGCCGCCGACTCCTTTGGAATCGGCGAACAACTCCTCGAGACACTGTCCGCGTGCCGCATGTTCGTTCGCGGACCAAAAGCCCGCGGTGCCGTGCGCGCGGCAGGCCTTGCCGACGTCGGAATCAGCAGCGACGAAACCACCGCAACGCTCGTTGACATGCTCTTGGTGGAGGGAGTTCGCGGCAAAACCGTGGCCGTCCAGCTCCATGGCTACACCGACGTCCGGCAGCTGGAGCGGCTCCGGATGTCCGGGGCCACAGTCCTGACCGTGACGCCTTACCGTTGGGTCAAGCCCGACGGCGAAGACAAACTCCCCCGCCTGATCGAGGCCGTCTGCAGCGGGAACCTGGACGTCCTGACTTTCACCAGCGCTCCCGCCGTGGACGCCATGTGGAGCACCGCGCACGAGATGGGCCTCTACCGCCAACTCGTGGAGGCCCTCAAAGGGCCGGTGACCGTTGCCGCCGTCGGGCCGGTCACCGCCCAACCACTGCTCGACGCCGGGCTGGCGCCACTGATCCCGGACCGCTACCGGATGGGTGCTCTCATCCGCCTGGTGACCGAACATCTCTCGTTGAACCATGTGCGCCGTTTGGAGACCCGGGGCTCCACGATCGAGTTGCGCGGGAGGTGCCTGCGGATCAACGGCGAGGCAGTGGAACTCGCCCCTGCACCCCTCTTGCTCCTTAGGGCGCTCTTGGGGGCTGGCGGTGCCGTGCTGTCCAGGGAAGCCCTCTCCGACCTTCTGGATCTGCGCGGTTCCGTGCATGCCTTGGATATGACCGTGAGCCGGCTCCGCTCCGCGCTCCCGGATGGAAAGCTCATTGAAACCGTGGTGAAGCGCGGGTACCGGCTGCGGGCCTAAGTTCGGAACCCTCAGGATTCTGAAAGTTTCGCCGTGTAGGTTACCTATTACTGCTCTGGCACTGCTTGTCTCCAGTGCTTGCGACTCCTGATGGGAACCTCTGTGCCTGTACCGATTTTGTCCACCCGCGACCTGACTAAGACGTACGGTCGCGGTCCGGACCGCTTCGACGCCCTGAAGGGCGTCTCCCTCGAGATCGACCGTGGTGATTCCGTAGCCATCGTAGGGAAGAGCGGGTCCGGCAAGTCCACCCTGATGCACTTGCTCGCCCTGCTCGATACACCCGGAGGAGGTGAAGTACACGTTGACGGCACAGACGCCAAGACTCTGACCGCGCGCAAACTCAATACCCTTCGGAACCAGATGTTCGGCTTCGTGTTCCAACAGTTCTTCCTCAACCACACCTCCAGCGTCTTGGAGAACGTGGTCCTGCCACTGAAAATTGCGGGCGTTGGCGCGCGGGAACGGCGCATCCGCGGCATGGCCGTCCTGGAACAGCTTGAACTGGCAGACAAGGCCCGGAATAAGGCGGGCAACCTTTCCGGCGGCCAAAAGCAGCGGGTGGTGATCGCCCGCGCCCTGGCAAACAACCCACAGGTCCTCTTCGCCGACGAGCCCACCGGAAACCTCGATACCGCCACCGGACGGATCGTCGAAGACATCCTCTTCGACCTCAACCAGAACCAGGGCATCACCTTGATCACGGTCACCCACGACCACGACCTCGCAGCCCGCTTCAACCGACGCCTCTTCATCCGCGATGGGAAGCTGATCACCACCGATGAGGAGCACGCGGCATGAAACCGCTTGAAACAATTAAAACGGCAATCTCCAACAGCTTCCGCAGCAAGCTCCGCACCACGCTGACCATCCTGGCCATCTTCGTCGGGGCTTTTACCCTGACCATCACCAACGGCCTGGGCACGGGTATTTCCAACTACATAGACGCCCAGATTGCTGCAGTGGGGCCGAGCAACGCCTTCACCGTTACCAAGACCGACACCAGCACGGACGCCGGATCCGGACCAAAGAAGTACGACCCGAACACCAGGGTCATCGCCGTGGGCGGAAGGCCAGGATCCACCCAATTGGCCCTCACCCAAGCCGACCTCGACAAAATGGCCACCATTCCGGGAATCACCAGCGTTTCCCCCGTCACCCGGCTCAACACCGCTTACATCCAGTGGAACAACAAAGACAAGTACCAGCTCAGCATCAGTCCCCTGGCCGGAGCCCATCCCCCGCTGGCCGCCGGCACGGCCATGGACGACACCGGAAGCCAGGCCCAGATCACCCTTCCTTCCAACTACGTGGTGCCACTGGGGCTTACTGACAACGCCCACGCGATCGGCCAAGACATCACCATCGGGATCTTGGACGTCACCGGCACGATGCACACCGTGACGGCCACAATCCAGGGCGTGGAAGAAAACGCCCTGCTCGGCAGCGGCGGCGCGCTTGCCAATAAGGCACTCACGACGGCGCTCGACGGCGCGCAGAACACCGGCGCGCCCGCCGTCGGACTCCAGACCTGGACCGCAGCCACAGCAGCCTTCACCCCCACCAATTCGCGCGCCGTCAACGACATGAAGTCCCAACTCAGCGCCGCTGGCTACACGGCCCAGACGTTGGATGACCGCATCGGCACCGTGAAAACGGTCATCAATGGAATCATCGGCGTCCTGGACGCCTTCGCGATCATCGCGCTGGTGGCCGCGGGGTTCGGCATCGTTAACACCTTGCTGATGTCCGTTCAGGAACGCACCCGCGAAATCGGACTCATGAAGGCCATGGGAATGGGCAGCGGATCTGTCTTTGCCCTGTTCAGCACAGAAGCCGCGTTCATCGGGCTCCTCGGCAGCCTGATTGGATCAGCCGTAGCCATCGGCCTGGGGACCGTGGTCAGCGGCGTCCTCGCCCGTGGCCCGCTGAGCGATCTCTCCGGGCTGCAGATCCTCAGCTTCGCCCCCGGACCTGTCGCCGGAGTGATCATCCTGGTCATGGCCATAGCTTTCATTGCCGGTACGCTTCCGGCTGCCCGTGCCGCGCGCCAAAATCCGATCGACTCCCTGCGGTACGAATAGTCACCGTCGCATAGTCCCCGTCGCCGCCTGACGCCGCCGTGTGACGCGGCCGTGTGACGCAGCTTATTACCGCCGGGTAAACAGCTCGCTACGGATCGCCCATCAATGGCAACAGCGCGGAAACACCCGCGAAAAGCAGTCCCCCTACGCTGATGATCAACAGCACCAAACAGGTCATAGCGAAAGGGCCAGACATGTCCGCTCCCCCGTCCGAAGTTTCCCCTCACGTCGTCATTGCGGGGGCGGGTCCCGCCGCGCAGGCGCTGGTGCGGAGGCTCGCAGGAACAGCCGGCGGCGACCGCACCTTCAGGGGAACCATCACACTGCTCAGCAACCGGGACGACTACCCGCAGGCACTCCTTGAAATCGCGGAACTTCCCCACGTCTCCGTCCGCTTCGGCCAAGCAGCAAGCTTCATCGATGCAGGGGCCAAGATCGTGACCACAACGGACGGCATGGAATTCTCCTACGACCAGCTCGTCATCGCCACCGGTTCGGCGCCCGTGCTCCCACCGGTGGCGGGTGCCGAGGCAGGCCTCAGCTACTCCACCATCGACGACGCCGCCAGCCTCGGCGAGGCTGTGAAGGACATCGCCGGCACCGTGGGGCGCCGACCTCTGGGCATCCTCGTTGGCACCGGACCTGCTGCGGGCCAGGCCGAGGCTGTGTTGCGGGCCCGCGGTGTCCGTCCCGTGCGGACAACGCTTCGGCCAGCCGCCGTCGTCAACTCCGCAGCGGTTCCCGAGGCTGTTCCCGCTACCCCGGCCACTGGCATCCTCTTCGAGGACGGCAGCAGCATGAAAGGCGACCTTGTGGTCATTGCCGAGGAAAGGGTCGCCCGCAATGAGCTCGCCTTGAGTGCGGGCCTCGACATCGGGCACGACGGCGGCATCGCAGTCGGGCGCAACCTCGTCACCTCCTTGCCGGGAATCTGGGCTATCGGCGATGCCGCATCCTGTGACGGCTTCCGGCTCGGTTTGCTCCTCTCAGCGGAGTCCTCGGCGATGCTGTGCGCATCGGGCATCCTGTCAGCTGCGATGGGTGCCGAACGGGAGGCCCTTCAAGCGGCGTGAGACCGTCCGGGCGTCGCCGAAATCCACCATGGCAGGTGTGGCAAGATGGTCATCTGACGGGCTGTGACAACCCTGCGGCCACCGGGCCGGCCACGCCCTGCACGGAAGGATCCCATGAGCTACGAAGCCGTCGCCCCTGCTAGCATCGCCGCCTACATCGACCACACGCTCCTCAAGCCGGAAGCCAGCGAGGATGACATCCTCAAGGTCTGCGCTGAGGCTGTGGAATATAAGTTCAAATCGGTGTGCGTCAACCCCATCTGGGTCAAGACTGTCCGCAAGGCCCTTAAAGGTTCCAGGGTGCTGACGTGTTCAGTGATCGGCTTCCCGTTCGGTGCCACGCCGAGTGACGTCAAGGCTTTCGAAGCCCGGGGCGCAGTACTCGACGGCGCCAACGAAATCGACATGGTGATCAACATGGCCGCGGCACGTGCCAAGGACAAAGGCGCGCTCGTGGACGACATCAAAACGGTGGCTGAGACAGTCCATGCGGGTGAAGCAATCCTGAAGGTCATCATCGAAACCTCCATGCTGACCGATGAGCAAAAGGTGATCGCATGCGAGGCGGCGGCAGAAGCCGGTGCCGATTTCGTCAAGACCTCCACCGGGTTCAATGGCGGCGGGGCTACAGCGGAGGATGTCGCCCTCATGCGCAAGACAGTGGGCCCCGACATGGGCGTCAAGGCCTCCGGCGGAGTGCGCTCGCTGGCTGACGCACAGGCTATGATTGCTGCAGGTGCAACACGTATCGGAGCGAGTTCCGGAATTGCCATCGTCAACGGTGAACAAGGTTCATCCAGCTACTGAGGCGTCCGTAACTGATTTTGAGCCCCGCGGGGCAAGGAGGAATGAATGTCCAAGGAAGCAACAAGCGCCCCCATTGAAAATGAGAACCACCTCGGTACGAGCATTATCCTGTTCGTCATCATGATGGTCCTTTTCCTTGGCGCCATCTTCTCCCTTACTTTCCTCACCTTGGACAACGTTTGGCCAATGGCGGTTTGCTTGATCCTGTTTGCGCTCGCTTTCTGGATTCCCCAGACCGTCCTGGGCCGCTCTGACTCGGCCGGCGAAAGCTAAATCATCCCATGATGCTTCATATGGCCCGGGCTCCTGCCCGGGCCATGCCTGATTAAGGACACCGTACGGCTCATTAGCGTGAAACCCGGCAAGATAGGCTGATGCCATGAAGTCCGCCGCTCCAAAAATAGTGCTGCTTGTGGTTGCTGTGACCGCAGTGGGACTCGGAGCGGCTTCGATGATTCCCCGGGCAAGCGCGCCCCAATCAGTCGACTATTGCTTGGCTTCGGGGAGCAAGGCAACGGTGGTAAAAGAGTGGGCGCCACATGGTTATCTGGACGCCGATGACACGTCAACGCAACTTCAGCACCTTATTGATTCCGCCTCCTCAGACGGCGGTGCGATCGTCACACTGCCCGCTGGCACCTTCACGTTGAACAGGCCGCTGATCCTCAAGAGCAACGTCGCACTTAAGGGAGCTGGTGCTTCAACGGTCGTTAAAGCGGGCCCTGACTTCCTGAAGTCCAAGGGACCGTTCGGGGGCCACCCGTTGATTACTACCAACGGCGCGCAAAATGTCACCATCTCCCAGCTGACGGCGGATCAAAGCGGTGACGAGCTGGATGGCAACTCTTCTGGACGCTTATCTGAATACTTGGTTGATGTCCGTAACAGCTCCAACGCAGTGATTGACTCAATTCGGACCCGAAACCCATTCACGTACTCAATCGCAGTAGTGTCCAGCAGCAACTTCTGCCTCCGGAACAACGACACCTTGGTGACCAGCAGCGGAAAATACGACCAGCTGGACGGGATCCACATCACCGATTCCCACGACGGCACCGTAGAGGGAAATACGGTAGACCAGCGACAAGGAGCCGACGGCGACGACGGTCTGGTGGCCCAGACGATCGGCTCCCCCGTCTACGCCGTCACCTACAAAAACAACAAGGTACGCGGCGGATCCCATGGTTCCGGCATGCAGTTGGCCGTCGGACAGCACGAAATCCATGACATCACTATTGAGGGCAATCAATTTTGGGGCTCACCTGACGGAATCGTCACGGGATATTACGGCGGCAACGCGCCCGTGTACGACGTTGCGGTGCGGAACAACACCTTCTCGGGAATTCCCGGTCCCTGGATCAACTTCAACGGCGGCTTAAGGAACATCACTATAACCAACAACAACACGTGCAAAGTTGGTCCGAAACAGCTCAGTAGCGCTCCCGGCAATGTGGATTCAAACAACCAGGAACGCTGCTGACGTCATTGGTGCTGGGGAACGAAATAGGTTTCCGCTTTCTCTGGAATCACCCCGGCGGGAAACAAGGCATCCACTTGCGTCGCGTATTGACGGATCCGCGGCTGCTTTCCCTCGAGCCCGGTGCTCCACGTCCACGGCTGATACTGCATGCTCGCCAGACGCGCGTGGTCCGGGTTGGATGCTAGGTCGTAGGGAAAATCCGAATAGAGGACCAATTTCTCCGGGTATCCGGCTCCCATCCCCCGGGTGATCAGATGGTCCACGTGCTTCCCGACTCCCACCGGACAGAAAAGGAGATCTGCTCCTGTTGCGGTCATCAGAGCATCGACGTCGTTTTGAAGCATTCGGGTGAGACGCCGGTCTCCTCGGGAGATTCTTCCCATAGCGATGTCAAACCTGTACGTAGGGTAGCGGTGGGTCAGTTCGGGAAGCAGCCTGTCCCAGGCGCTGCTCCCCAGAGCAGGACGCGTCCGTTGACGGAAGAGCGCATCAACAGCACCCAAATGGATCGATTGGACACCCATCGACGTCAGTACGGCCCTATCCTCCGCTCTGCGGGCCGCGAAAAGCTCGACGGCGTCCGTGACGGCGCACTGGCGCATGAAGGAACGCGCCGCCCGGGTGTGTGGCGCGAGCGCCGCTTCCGTGAACAGAGTGGCAACGATGATGTCCCGCCCTTGTGCCTGCGCTTCGATGAGGGCACCGCAGGACAGTACGGCGTCGTCAAGATGCGGCGAAAGGAACAGCCATGGTGCGTGGCTGCGCATGGATCGGTCGAGTCTGGAGACGTGGGGCATGGTGGTTACCTTCCTGGCGGTTGGCCCAGCCGGTCATTAACTTCGGATTCCACAGATAGAGCGCTCCAATAGGCTGCGCCTTGCCGTCGCGCGAGGTGGTCCCAGTTGAATCGGGCCGTGAACTGCCGTGCTGTGGCAATCACGCCAGATCCCGTGTTCCCGTACTGGTCCACCATTGCTGCACCCAAGGCGTCAACGTCGAATGCCGGAACCAGCTGGCCAGCACCGACCGGGACGATCTCGCGCAGGCAAGGAATGTCGAAAGCGATCACCGGTGTACCTGTGGCAAGCGCTTCGATTGCGACGAGGCCGAACGTTTCCTGCCGTGATGGCAACACCACCAAGCGGGCGGCGCTGAGGGCCTTGAACTTAGCTTCCCCTGACAGCCAGCCGAGCAGTTCCACCCGGTCCGTTAGGTCAGCATCCGCGATTGCTGCCCGCAACTTCGCCTCGTCGGGACCGGTTCCGGCTATCAACAGTTTGCCCTGCACCCGACTTTCAGAGCGGGCCCAAGCGGCGATCAACAGGTCCAATCCCTTACCGGTGAACTCGATCCGGCCAATGCACAAGA
The DNA here is from genome assembly GCF_030209745.1 of Arthrobacter sp. fls2-241-R2A-200. Classification (GTDB taxonomy): domain Bacteria; phylum Actinomycetota; class Actinomycetes; order Actinomycetales; family Micrococcaceae; genus Arthrobacter. The sequence continues at coordinate 389,435 of NZ_JARVRJ010000001.1, read as the reverse complement.
TGTCCTGTCCAAGGTGTGGTTCGGGGTTCCAGGCGGCCGGGTCGACGCCGTTGCCGATCACGTCCACGACGACAGTGGGGTTCATCGCGATCAGCTTGTCCGCGACGCCCTGCGACACCGCGATCAGCCGGCTATGCGTGCGAACCCCCCACCGCTCCACCCAATGCAGCGGAAGCCGGTACTGCCGCGCTTTGTCGCGGGCGTGGAGCCATTGAACAACTCCGATCGTGGGGCGTTGTGTCCACAGCGGTGCTGCCATGGTGGAGAAGGGAGCGAAGAAGTCCTCCACCACTAGGTCGGCATCGGACCGGCGTCTACGAACTTCGAAGGGAAGTCTGAACACGTATCCAGCCAGGCGGGTCAGTCGGTTCCGCCCGTTTCCTACTCCAACCGGGACGTAGTGCACGCCATCTTGGACCCGTTCTTGCCAGCCTGGGTACCTGGTGGTCAGGACGGTCACTTGGAAGCCGTCCGCTGCCAGGCGCCGGTTGATTTCATAGGTCCGCACCGAGCCGCCGCCCGCTCCTGGCATGCGCGGATCCTCGAAGCCCAAATGGAGGATCTTCACCGCGTTCACCGTTCCGTCTGGTAGTTCTGGGAAGGAACACCGATGCCCTCGTCGGCACCAACCGCAAGTTCAGCGTTTGCTACGAACCACACCGTGGTGGAACCGTTGGTGGGGCCTTCGACATTGAACACCGGAGTAGCGTGGGCGCGCAACCAGGCCAGCATGGTCGGGTTGACATACCCGTAGCCTTGGCTCGATGGGTAGGACTGAGTGACGATGTAGTTGGCACCGGCTCCCTGCATCAACGGCGCAGAGGGCCATGCGCCGAACCTCGGATCATCGCCGAACACCAATTGCGCCGTACTGTTGGTGACGCTCACCCGGGCGTTCGCAGGAAGGCCGCTTCGCGCCCAGTCACGCACCTGGACAAAACCGTCGTCGACCGTTAAGGCGGTGCGCATGCCGAGTACCACCGTCAGTGCGGCAAAGCACAGGCCGGCAACCATCAGGAATTTGCGCCCGCTACGGAACCTCTCGCGGAGCTCCACCACCACCAGGACGGAGCACAAGACGCCGCCCACCATGACGCCGTACCCATACTGCTCTTCGAACGTCCCGAAAACAGCGCTGTAGGCACCAGCCAAGCCCAGGGCCAAGCCTGCAAGACCAATGATTCGCCGGTCTGCACGCCGGCTGAAGCATAGGAAGGCCCCTGCCACGGGGCAAAGGGCCAACAGCAGGTAGCTGGTGCCGAAATGCCCGCTTTGATCTATGAGCCGGGCCACGATGCTCGGCGAACCCTCCGATGTGAAGCCCGTGCTCTTTTCCAAACCGGATGCCCGGACGAACCCGCTTGTCTTTGCACTGATCCAATCCGTAAGGGTGGCTTGCGTAGCTACCACCATCAGGTACAAGGCATAGGGAACCAGTGTTGCAACCACAACGACGGCGGCCTTCCGCCAGTGCAGCGTCCTCTTCCACACCACCGCCGCAAGCACGGGGGCAATGGTCGAGATAATGAAGAAGTCCTTGCATAGGACCCCGTATCCCAGCAGAAGTCCGGCTGCTCCCAGTCGAAGGACGCGGTAGAGCTTCTTGTCAGGTTCGCGGGTGCCCAGCAATAGCAGGAATCCTGCGACGACGGCGGTCATGGCTGAGGTCTCAAGGAAAGCGTGGCTGTTATTTCGAAGAATGAACGGTTCGAAGGACAGGAGGACAGCTGTCAACCAAGCGGCCGAACGGTTTGCCAGCTTGCTGACAAGCAGGAAGCCCAGACCCACCGTGAGCGCACCTAACGCAGCGTTGAGCCAGCGGAGTTGGAGGACAACGTCCATAACGTCACCGGAGATGTTGAAAAGCCTGATGACGCCGGCCTCCAGAAGAAAGTACCCGGGCGGGTGTAGGAAAAACGGACCGTCCGGCAACGTGGGAAACCGTCCGGTGCTCACCGCCTGTCCGAGCCGAACGTAGAGCACCTCGTCCACCCACAGCTCAAAGCCCCGGGTAATCCCAAGAGCCCGAACTCCGAATGCCATGGCTGTCACAGTGGCACATGCGGTGGCAGTGTTGGAGAGCACTCTGTTGGAGAGCACAGTTTTGGAGAGTAGTTTGACAGATGACTCAGCGAGCCTGATCGGCAACGGCTTCAGCACCTTGGCGCGGCGGCCGGGGACCCGAGGACCTTGGCCGTACCGACGTCGTGCACTTTCCACAGACAGTGTCGGCAACAACCCGCGTTGGTGCGCGAGGACGGCCACGCCACTGACGGCGGACAAGACCAACCACACAACGGGCTGAAGCTGACCGGCAACCGCCAGGACTACCAGCAAGGCCCCTGAACCGGCCACCTGGCTTCGGACACCGCTGGCTTGGCCGACGCGGGCCAGTACCGGCCAGGCGATCAGGGCCAGCGCCAGAGCCGCAGCCACTGCACCAAAGGCAGATCCGGCCGCCATCCCGTTAACCTGGTTCACTTCCCAGCCTGTCCAGAGCCCGGCCACTACCAGAAAGCATGCACAGACCAGGCCCAGCTGGCACCGGCGATAGGCACGCAACGCCAACAGGAGCGTGGCCAGGACGGTGAGCACTGCGTACCCGAGCCCCGCAGCAGCAAGCCACGGCAGGAGGGCAAGGGATCCGTGGTATTTTTCCGGGATGATCAAGCCAGCCATCGCATGGGGGGCTGTGGCTATGATGGCGAAAGCCACGACGGCCAGCTGACCGAACGAAGCGAAGGCCGCCGCGAGGACCCGGCGCACGTCAACACCTGGCCTGCGGAGGAGCGGGAAAGCCACCAAACAAGTGCCTGCGGCCACATAGACCGGCCCTTTGGCGATAGTCGCCAAGGCTTGGAATCCCGCAGCGGAAGCCGATCCTTCCGCCAAGAACGCGACCACCACCACATCGATGCCCACGAGGATCGACACCACGCATAGAACGGAAGCGATGTCCCGGGTCTCGGCCCACCGCCATTTTTCCCGCACTACACGCGGACGCCACTGCAAATCGCGATAGAACGACCACGGCACCAACAACAGCGCCACCGCCCCGATGGTGAATCCGAGAATGGCTCCCGCCGCACCCCATGCAAAGGCCACCACCACGAGACTTAACCCCAGCCGAAGGAGGACCTCCACAATGGTGGTCAGCGCAAACCACTTAAAGCGCAGTTCACCTTGTAGCCAACCCGATGGGGCCGCCACCACGAAGATTGCCAGCGAACCGCATGCTACGGCGGCGGCGACAGCCGGCGTCGAAAAAGCCAGGGCCAGCGTCCCTGATGCCGCGGCCGCGACGATGCCCGCGAAGAAGCTAACGAAGATAGCAAAAGCCATCCCGTCACGCCGCGCTTCAGACCCCGCCGGATGGACAGCCACGAAGTGCGACAGGGGTAAAGGCACCAGTGCGGAGGCAACAATTCCGACAATTCCCAGCAGCATCGCTCCTGCCGCAAATTGGGTGTAGTCCCGCGTTCCAAGCATGTTGGCCATCAGCAGGGTGCACGCGTAGCTGAGGACGCCCACCACCCCTGCCGAGACGGACAGGACGCCACTGTTCTCGGCCACTTTGGCTCCGGTGCCGGCGCTTTGGCTGGTTCTGGTTCTGGTTCTCGTCCCAGACACGACAGTACCCGCGGTAGGATCGACATCGCGCAAAGTGTCAGTCATTGTCCCCCCTGGGGTAGGGCTTCGGTGTGACGGCGTCAGATGCCCTCTACGGCGTCGAACGGTGCGAAAGCATTACCCGGCCCCGCAAGCAAGGCACTGCGACTGGCCGAGCGGAGCTCGGCGGGCACCAGACCGATCCGCCGTATCAATGCAAATGCCTCGAACTCGTCGCGGCCTTTCATCAGGATCGACACCTTGCCTTGGTTCTCGGCTATTTCATCGGTTGGACGAAGAATGGCTTCGAGGTCGGCACCAGCAGGCATGTCGAAATGCACCAAGGTGGACATATCGGAGCGGTCAGCAACTGCTTCGGACCGGCCACTCCTGCGTGATTCCTCCTCCAGGAGAACCCCCGCGAGCAGCGCGGCGCTCCGGTCCCATGTGAAGCAGCGCGCCCATTCCTGGCATTGGGCGGAAATACTTCCCGCCGTGCCATTGTCGGACAACACCTGAATCGCGGACACTATGGCAGCCCCAAATTCCTTGGGCGTGTCCACAAGCCAACCGGTCCGGCCCTCCACCACGGAATCCCGGATCCCCGGGACCCGCAAGGCAAGGCACGGCACTCCCCATGCTGCGGCCTCGATGACCGAGCACCCCCAACCTTCCGATGCCGATGTGGAAGCGGTGAGCCATGCCCGGCTGAGCAGGCTGTTGCGCACTGCGTCGGGTTGATACCCGTGGAACGTGACAACGTCGTCGAGGCCGAGGTCCATGGCGAGTCGCTGCAAGCGGGGGCGTTCCGGGCCGTCACCCACAATTTCGAGCCTGAGCTTCGGCACGCTCCGGACAGCCACGGCAAATTGGCCGAGCAGCAAGTCCAACCGCTTATGGGGCACCAACCGGCTGACGACGGCGACGGTCGGCTCAAAATCACGCGGACCCACTGTTGGGGCTACTTCGATGGTTCCGTTGGGCACAACATGAATGGGCGCCGTGAAACCAAGTTTGCGCAATTCCAAGCGGGTGGACGGGGACACAGCCACAATGGCCCGACGCCCGTAAACCGCTTTGGCGCCTTTGCCCTCCAAAAAGCGACCGACGGCTGCCATGGGGGCGGAAAAACGGGTGCTGAATTGCTCCTGGTGGACGTGATGAATCAACTGGACTATGGGCAGTCTTCTCGGCAGGAAAAGTGGCGAGAAGAAAGGGATCCCATTTTGGCAATCAATCACGGCATCGAATGCACTGCGGGTACGCAGGAGTTTGAGGGCGGCTTTAGGATAGAGCCCCAAAGGGCCTCCGGCGCGGAAAATCCGGATTCCATCGATCATGTCGTCGCCGGACTGGCTATCTTCACGGCCTGTAAACCAAGTGACCTTAGCACCGCCGTCGGTCCACCTGCGGGATATTTCGTGCATGTATTGCTCGGCTCCACCGGCCTGTGAATGCGTAATGTCGCGCCAATTCAGGACAAGTATCTGCTTCCCCGCCAGCTGTTCCGAAAGGCTCACAGGCACGAAAGACCGCGTCACGGCGTGACTTTCTGAAGCTGGAAGACTGACGCAAAACTCGCAGCTCCGTCCTTGAAGGGGCGGAAAGTGGAAGATTCTCCGTCGGTCCACGCGACCGGCAGTTCCACGATGTCAGCGCCTGAACGCTGAAGCCACTGGAGCAGCTCGACGTCGAAAGCAAAGCCCGTTGTGCGGCACTGCACCATTGCCGCCGTCAGCGCATCGCGTTCAAAGAACTTGAAACCGCATTGGGTATCGCTGATCCCTTTGACTTTTGACCGCGTCAATACCCGGAAGGCGGTGCCTCCCACCCGGCGTCCCAAATGTTGTGGCTGCACAAAGGTGGAACCGGGGGCGTGCCTTGACGCAATGACGGCCGCAGCCCCGCGTTCCAAATGATCCATGGCGGCTTCGAGTGTCTCGAGGGGAGTGGCGAGATCGGCGTCGAAAAACCCGGTGAATCTGGAGGTTCCGCTGAGCAGGCCACGGGCCACGGCTGCTCCTTTGCCGCGGCGTGAACATCCCACCACACTAATCGGAACCATGCTGCGATTCTCGCCGGAAATGCGGCGAACCACCGCAGCAGTCTCATCCACGCTCCCGTTGTCCACCACTACAACCCGTGAGGACCACTTGTGGCAGGCAAGGAAATCGACAGTCTGAATAAGGGTTTTAGGAATTCTTTCGGCCTCATTGTAGGCCGGTATCACCACTTCAAGATCGACAGGGGAACGGCGCAATGATCCTATTGTTCGCTGCACGTCACGACTACCCCAGTTGGTCTTTTGGATGCTGTCCGAGTCCAGCAGATCCATGAGAACCTCCAACTAGCCAAGCAAAAACGTCGTAAAAGTCCACGGTATGTCTGGCCCCGGAAGCAGGCACGAGTAGTGGCTACTCGAAAAATACCTGAAAAGTAGTGGTGGTCCTTGCCGAGTACTCGGTTTTCCCGCCGAAGACTACTTGCACGGGGACCCCGGCATGATGGCTGCGGGAGGTGCAATGACGCCTCACAACGGGGGCAGAAAACCGCCCAACGCTGCCAGGAAACCCGGCCAGTGCCGCTGCAGAAGCGCCCACGCAGCGGCGCCCATTCCCACCATGGCGTATCCGCTGACGGGGATGAGCACGAGCCACTCGCGGCGTGATCCGGCGCGTCCCAGCAAGGGTATGGAGAACGCTCCGTTGGCACGCCAAATGCCACTGATGAGGGACTTTCGGAGGAATTTGGGTGGCTTGATGACGATGGGCCAGAGAAGCGGCACTCCCCCTACGGTGATCATGTCGCCCACGATGTGCACTGCCACCCCGGTCAGCATGGACAGCGGCAACCAGCTCCACTGGCCCGGCGCGAACCAGGTCACGAGCCCTGCCATGACCACGGCGAAGAGCCAGTTGGTGATCCAGCCGGATTTCGGAAACAGGTGCAGCGCTTTCGCTGCCAGGTTGATCATGAACATGCACAGCAGCCCCGCACCGATGGACAGCCGTCCCAAGGGCGTCGTCATCTGGAATTGCGCGGCGATAGTGGCAAGCACCACGAACGCCGAGGCTCCCAGCAATGAATGCGTACCCTGCCGGTGGCCGCCGCTGGCTTTCTCGATGCCGACCGCAACCACATTGGACAGGGGCGGCAGCGAGTTCGCGATGGTGCTGTGACGGTGGTCCCAGTCGCACACCAAGGCGGTGCCCGCCGTCGCCATGGCGCCGATCAGGATGCCGGTGGGGTCCAGCGGGTACCAACCCAGGGCGTAGGGGCTGGTTGAGGCAATAGCTATCCACGCCGCGGCTCCTGATGCGGCGTGGTGTCCTCCCATCATCGGGCTAGCCTGCCTTTACGGGGACGTCGGTGAAGATCGCTTCGATGACGTTGTTGGCCCACTGCAGGATCTCGGCATCCTGCAGGTCCCGGCCGCCGATCCTAGCGGTTTTGGGTTTAGGAATGAGCACGGCGTCCAGGGCCGGCTTGACCTGCGAACCCGGGTACATCCTGTTCAGGCGCATGGTTTTGGACTCGGGCAGCTGCGCTGGCGAGAAACGGACGAAATTGCCCTGAAGGGCGACGTCGGACAGGCCGGCTTCGCGTGCGCCCACCCTGAAGCGCGCAACGGCAATGAGGTTCTGGACGGGCAACGGCGGCTCGCCGTAACGATCCACCAGTTCGGCCAAGACCTCATCGATGGCTTCGTAGGTGATGGCGGCGGCCAACTTGCGGTACGCCTCCAGGCGCAGCCTCTCGCCGGGCACGTAGTCGTGCGGCAGGTGGGCGTTCACTGGCAGCTCGATCTTCATCTCGGCGGCCTTCTCCTCGGCCTCGCCACGGTATTCCGCGACGGCCTCGCCCACCAGTCGGATGTAGAGATCGAAGCCGACGCCTTGGATGTGCCCGGACTGTTCGCCGCCGAGCAGGTTACCCGCACCACGGATTTCCAGGTCCTTCATGGCCAGCTGCATGCCGGCGCCGAGTTCATTGTGCGCGGCCACGGCCTTGAGGCGCTCCAGTGCCACCTCACCGAGTGGTTTTTCCGAAGGGTAGAGGAAGTAGGCGTAGGCGCGTTCACGGCCACGGCCAACGCGTCCCCGGAGCTGGTGGAGCTGCGAGAGTCCGTACTTGTCGGCACCGTCCACAATGAGGGTGTTGGCGTTGGAGATATCCAGGCCTGTCTCGATGATGGTGGTGCACACCAGCACATCGAAGCGCTTCTCCCAGAAGTCCACAATGATCTTTTCCAGGCGGCTCTCGGACATTTGGCCGTGCGCCACTTCCACCCGGGCTTCGGGAACAAGTTCGCGGATCTGGGCGGCAATGCGTTCAATGGAAGACACCCGGTTGTGCACGAAGAACACTTGGCCCTCGCGCATCAACTCCCGGCGGATCGCGGCGGAGGTCTGCTTGTTGGTGTAGGGGCCCACATAAGTCAGGACCGGATGGCGCTCTTCAGGTGGAGTGGCCAGCGTGGAGGTTTCCCGAATGCCGGTGAGGGACATTTCCAAGGTTCGCGGGATCGGTGTGGCGCTCATGGCCAGGACGTCCACGTTGGTGCGCATTTTCTTCAGCGCTTCCTTATGTTCAACGCCAAACCGCTGCTCTTCGTCAACGATAACCAGGCCAAGGTCCTTGAACTGGAAGTCCTTGGACAGGAGCCGGTGGGTGCCGATTACCACGTCCACGGCGCCGCTCTTCACGCCGTCGGCCGTCTCTTTGGCTTCCTTCGCGGACTGGAACCGTGAGAGCGGCTTCACGCGCAGGGGGAAGCCGGAGAAGCGCTCAGTGAACGTCTCATAATGCTGCTGGGCGAGGAGGGTGGTGGGGACCAGGACGGCCACTTGCTTACCGTCCTGGACGGCCTTGAAAGCGGCCCGGACGGCGATTTCGGTCTTGCCGTAGCCGACGTCCCCGGACACCAGGCGATCCATGGGGATCTCCCGCTCCATGTCCGCCTTGACCTCGTTGATGGTTGTCAGCTGGTCCGGAGTCTCCACGTACGGGAACGCCTCTTCGAGCTCCCGCTGCCACGGCGTGTCGGGCGCGAAGGCGTGCCCACGGGAGGCCATTCGCGCCGAGTAGAGCCGGATCAGTTCACCGGCGATTTCCTTGACGGCCTTGCGTGCCTTGGACTTGGTGCTGGCCCAGTCCGCGCCACCCATCTTGCTCAGCGCAGGCGCATCACCGCCGACGTAGCGCGTTACCTGGTCAAGCTGGTCCGTCGGAACGAAAAGCCGGTCCCCCGGCGCACCCCGCTTGGACGGCGCGTATTCCAGCACCAGGTATTCCCGCAGTCCGGCATCGGAGGAGGACGTACCGGCCACCTTCCGCTGGATCAGCTCCACGAACCGGCCGATGCCGTGCTGTTCGTGTACCACAAAGTCCCCCGCATGCAGTTGCAAGGGATCCACGGCGTTGCGCCTCTTGGACGGCATGCGCCGCATGTCCTTGGTGGAGCCCGCACTGGCGCGCCCCAGCAAATCGGCTTCGGTCAACAGGCCCAGTTTGAGGCCGTCCAAAACAAAACCACGTCCGACGGCGGCGGTGGTCACCTCGATGATCCCGGCCTGGGGTTCCTTATCCAGCGAGTCCACCCGGGAGCAAGGAATCTCCGCGTCATGGAACAACTCGGCAAGGCGCTGCGCAGGCCCAGGACCGTCCGTGACCACCACCAGACGCCACTGGTCCCGGACCCGGGAGCCAATGAACTCGAGCATCTCGGCCACATCGCCCTGGTAGCCCCGGGGCTCCCGGGCGCGCATGTTGAGGACGTCGATATCCAGGACCAGGTCTTCGTCGGTCGCGAGGGAGGTAATGGACCACCACGACACACTGTGTTCCAAGGCTGCCGAGCGGGTGTCCGTCAGGGAACGGAAGCTGGCGGCGTGCAGGTCCGACGAGGCCTGGGAAGAAAGGTCAAGGGGAGCCGAACCGCCGTCGGACGCTGTTGACCACGCGGCTTCGAGGAACTCCTCATTGGTGGCGGCGAGGTCGTGCGCACGGGTGCGCACCTTCTCGGGTTCGATGACCACTGACAGCGAGCCGGCCGGTAACGAATCCACGAATGGAACCATGGAATCAACCAGCACGGGCGCCAGGGACTCCATTCCTTCCACGGCGATTCCACCGGCGATCTTCTCCAGCATGTCAGCCGCTGCCGGCATGTCTGCCTTAAGCTTCGCGGCGCGGGACATCACCGAGGGCGTGATCAGGATTTCGCGGCAGGGCGGAGCGTGCAGTTCCGTGGGATGGTGAACGCCGGGCGCAGACAGCGAGCGCTGGTCTGCGACGGCAAACCACCGCATCTGGTCCACCTCATCGCCGAAGAACTCCACGCGGATGGGGTGGTCCTCGGTAGGCGGGAAAACGTCCAGGATGCCACCGCGCACTGCGAATTCACCGCGATGCGTCACCATGTCCACCCGGGCGTAGGCGGCATCGGAGAGGGCCCGGACCACGTCAGTGAAGGAACGGTCTTGGCCCACTTGCAGGGTGACCGGAACCAGGTCGCCCAGTCCGGCCACAATGGGCTGGACCACAGCACGAACGGGAGCCACCACCACGCGGAGGGGGGCCGACGTCGAGCTTTCCGGGTGGGTGAGGCGGCGGAGGACCGAAAGCCGGCGCCCGACAGTATCGGAGCGCGGCGAGAGCCTTTCGTGCGGAAGGGTTTCCCAGCTGGGGAAGGTCGCTACCGAGTCCGCGGGAAGGTAGGAAGCCAGGGCTGCGGTAAGGTCCTCGGCTTCGCGGCCGGTGGCGGTGACGGCGAGGACCACCGGTACGCTCTGTCCATTCGTCGTGTCGCCGGACACCAAAGCGTCGGCCATCTCAGCAAGCAACACGGCCCGCATCCCTGTGGGGGCACTGATCTGGTAGTCGCTGTTGCGGTCGGCGAAGGGCCGCTCAGCCTCCGTACGGACGCGGGCGAAAGTCTTGTCCTCCGCCAGTGCGCGGCGCAGACCGTTGAGGCTCATGGCTGAAACTCCTAGGGTGGTTCCAAGGGCAGGCAACACAAATGCCCGGAAATTCAGATGAATGCCGGGTCATTCCAGCCTACCCCTCCCCCACCCCCAGGAGTTCCGTTGCAGCCTTCCGAAGCCACCCATTCGAACACCCCTGAGCAGCCCAGGACCGTCTTGGTCACCGGCGCCACCGGCTACATCGGCGGACGCCTGGTCCCCCGGCTCCTCGAAGCGGGCCACAGGGTCAAGGTCCTGGTCCGCACGCCGCAGAAGATTGCCGACGTCCCCTGGCATGACCGCGTTGAAATTGTGGAGAACAGCCTGTCCGACGCCGAGGGACTCACCGAAGCTTTGAGCGGCGTCGAGGTCCTGTACTACCTGGTCCATTCCATGGCATCCGGCGGGGGTTTCGAGGCCAAGGAGGAAGCCATGGCCCGCCTGGTCGCAGGCGCCGCAGCCGACGCCGGCGTGGACAGGATTGTGTACTTGGGCGGCCTGCACCCGGCGGACACGGAGCTTTCCACACACATGCGTTCACGCGAGACCGTGGGGCGTGTATTCCTCGAGTCGCCGGTCGATTCGATCGTCTTCCAGGCCGGCGTGGTGATTGGTTCGGGGTCAGCGTCCTTCGAGATGATCCGGCACCTTGCCGACACCCTGCCTGTGATGCCCGCACCCAGTTGGGTGAATAACAGGATCGAGGCAATAGCGGTCCGCGACGTGCTGCACTACCTCGTTGCGGCCGCTGCCCTCCCGGAGAAGCTGAACCGTTCTTTCGACATCGGCTCCCGCGAGGTCTTGAAGTACAAGGAAATGATGAATGAATATGCCGCGGAGCGTGGGCTTCCGCGGCGGCTGGTTATCGCGCTCCCGGTCCCGGCGCCCAAGCTGGCCGGGCTATGGGTTGCCCTGGTGACGCCCATTCCGTGGTCCATGTCCTTACCTTTGGTGCAGTCACTCCAGCACGACGCCGTGTCACGGGAGCACGACGTCGACCACTACATTCCCAAGCCCGACGGCGGCCTGACGCCGTACCGCCGCGCCGTCGCCCTGGCGCTCGGCAAGGAAAGGGACGGGCAGGTGGAGACCACCTGGGCCAATGCCGGGATCGACGCCGATCCGCTGCCGAGCGACCCCGACTGGGCCGGTTACAAGGTGTATCTCGATGAGCGCACCTTCCACAGCGAAGCGAAGCCTGAGCAGGTGTGGACCATCATTGAGGGCATCGGCGGGAAGAATGGGTGGTATTCACTGCCCCTGGCCTGGCGGATCCGGGGATGGATGGACAAGCTGCAGGGTGGCGCCGGGCTGTTGCGTGGGCGCCGGCATCCCAAGACGCTGAACACGGGCGAGGTAGTTGATTGGTGGCGTGTAGAGGCCATCGAGCGGGGCCATCTCCTGCGCTTGCGGGCCGAGATGCGGGCCCCTGGAGGTGCGTGGCTTGAGTTGGGTGTAGAGCCCGACGGCGATGGCAGCCTTTACAAACAGCGCGCCATCTTCTTTCCGCGTGGTTTGGCGGGCAGGCTCTATTGGCTGGGTGTGTACCCGTTCCACGGATTCATCTTCCCCTCCATGGCCCGCAACATTTCCGCTGCCGCGATGGCCCTCCAAGAGACGCCGGAGGCGGCCGGTTCCGGGGTGCCCAGCGAGACCCCGTAGGATGTTGGGAGCTAAAAAGCTTCACCACCACCATCCACGGAGGACCCATGGCACTGAGCGCATCCACCACACTTCCGCACAGCGTTGACCGCGTCACCGCCGTATTTGTTGACGAGGACTTCCTGCGCCACACGAGCGAACTGGTGGGCGGCTCCCTCGTGTCGTTCACCATCGAGGGCGATACCGCCGGGCCGTTCAGCACCACCACCGTCCGGACCCTGCCCACCACTCGATTGCCGGAAATGGCCCGTAAGTTCGTCGGTGAAACCCTTACCGTGACCCAGAACGAGCAGTGGGAAGCCCCGGCAGCGGACGGCTCGCGTTCGAGCAACATTGCCCTCAAGGTTTCCGGCGCTCCGTTGGACGTCAAAGCTGTCCAGCGCCTGGTGGCCGACGGTACCGGCACGCGCATCGAACTCGAAGGCACCGTGTCTTCCTCCGTTCCGTTCCTCGGCGGCAAGATCGCCGATGCCGCCGAGCCCATGGTCGGCAAGGCTTTGAACATCCAGTCGCAGCAGGCCGAAGCCTGGCTCGAAAGCCACTAAGCATGAACATCCCCGCAATCCTGGCGATCATCCTGGTCATTGCCGGAGTGTGGTCCTTGGCGGTGTGGCCGCAGTTCCTCAAGCGCGTGATGAAGGATCCCCGCGCCCGCGACACTGCCGGTAAGGCCACCAAGTTCCTCACGGTCCACGTTGTCCTGGTCAGTATCTCCATGGTCCTTGGCCTCGCGACTGCGGTGATCGGCGTCGTGGGCCTGGTCGCCTAGCGCTGCCCGCACCTAACCAGGGGACAGCACACGTTTCCCTGAGCGGTTATTGGGACATGTGCTGTCCCCTGGTTGGGTAGAGTGGATATTGGTGTGCCGGGAAGTCTGGTCGGCGGTTTATTTGTAACGCCCTGACCAGATAAGGAACTTCGTGTCCAAGTTACCGGCACCTTCCAACCGCCTTTTCACCCGCTCAAGCTACCCCGAGTACCGCCGTATCCTCGCGATTCTCCGCACGGAGACTGTTGGCGGTGCGCTCCTCCTCGCGGCCACCGTGGCCGCCCTCGTCTGGGCGAATTCCCCGGCAGCTGATGGCTACTTCGCCCTACGGGACCTCGGTTTCGGCTACGCGCCGTGGCACTTGGATCTGAGTCTTGGCCATTGGGCCTCCGACGGCCTGCTGGCGGTGTTTTTCTTCCTCGCAGGCTTGGAGCTCAAGCGCGAATTCGTTGCCGGGGAGCTCCGCAAACCGGCCCGGGCAGTGGTTCCCGTGGCCGCTGCCGTAGGTGGCGTGGCGGTTCCGGCCCTCATCTACGTGCTCTTCAACCTCGGAAACCGGGACACGCTGACAGGGTGGGCAATTCCCACGGCCACGGACATCGCCTTCGCCCTGGCGGTCCTGGCCGTTATCAACACCCATCTTCCAGCCGCGTTGAGAACCTTCTTATTGACGCTCGCCGTGGTGGATGACCTCATCGCCATCGGCATCATTGCTTTCTTCTACTCCTCGGGACTCCAGCCGCTCCTGCTGCTGGCCGCTTTGGTTCCCTTGGGCCTGTTCACCGTGCTTGTCCAAAAGCGCGTCCGCACCTGGTACGTCCTGCTCCCCCTGGCGCTTGCAACCTGGGGTTTGGTCCACGCCTCGGGGATTCATGCCACGGTGGCCGGAGTGCTGTTGGGCTTCGCCGTTCCCGTCTCGGCCAGCGGGAGGAAAAACGAACCTGCTGAGGGCTTGGCTGAGTACCTCGAACACCGTCTCCGGCCGTTCTCTGCCGGCTTCGCCGTCCCCGTTTTCGCTTTCTTCTCCGCGGGCGTCACCTTATTAGGTTTTGACGGCGGTGCTTTCGACGGCGGTGCTTTCGACGGCGTCGGGGCCGCACTGCGGGATCCCGTGGCCCTTGGCATTGCCGCGGCCCTGGTAGTGGGCAAGGCCGTGGGTGTTTTTGGCACCACGTTCTTGGTCACCAAAACCACCCGCGCCAGCCTGGATTCCAGCATCGCATGGATAGACCTCTTCGGCCTGGCGCTGCTGGCCGGCATCGGTTTCACCGTCTCGCTGCTCATCGCCGAGCTCAGCTTCGGCCCCGCGTCGCCGCACACGGACCACGCCAAAGTCGCCATCCTGGCAGGTTCCCTGGTCTCCGCGCTGCTGGCCGCCGTCGTGCTTAAAGCCCGAAACCGGCGCTACCGGGCAGTCCAAGCCGATGAAGAACGCGACGACGACGGCGACGGCGTGCCGGACCTCTTTGCCCGGGACTGAACGCTAGGCGCTTGCCTGGTTCAAGGCGTCCTCGGCGGCTACCCAGGAGATCATGGCGCACTTGACCCTTGCCGCATAGCGCGCCACGCCTTCGAATGCCGCTGCGTCCCCCAGGATTTCCGGGTCCGCGTGCACCTTGCCACGGGAACGGAGCACCTCGCGGAAGGTGTCAATGACCGAGTGCAGCTCCGCGACCGACATTCCCTCACCGAGGTCCGTGAGGACCGACGCCGAGGCCATGGAAATGGAGCAACCGGCACCGTCCCAGCTGATCTGCTGCACCGTGCCATCGGCAACCGCCAGCCGCAACGTGACCTCGTCCCCGCACACGGGATTGAGCTGATGCGATTGACCTGTGGACGAACCCGCCGGCGCGGCGGTGTCAGCGAGGCCGCTGCCGTGGCGCTGCTTGGAATGGTCCAGGATAATTTGCTGGTACAGCTGGTCGAGACTCATGGTGTGTGTTGCCTGTTCTGGGAACTCGGGATCAAAGAAATCGGGATCAAAAATGCGCTCAGGCCTGGAAGTAGGCCCGGACCCCGGAAACAGCGTCAAGGAAAGCGTCAACGTCGTCCGTGGTGTTGTAGAGGTAGGTGCTCGCCCGGGTGGTAGCGGTCAGTCCGAGGCGCCGATGCAGCGGCTGCGCGCAGTGATGGCCAACCCGGACCGCGATCCCCCGGGCGTCAAGGAACTGGCCGACGTCGTGCGCATGAACACCGTCGACGTCGAACGCGGCCAAACCGATCCGCTCAGTCCCTGACGGCGGACCCACCACGCGGATGCCGTCGATGCTTTCCAAGCCCTTCACCAGCCGTTGTCCCAGCGTCGCTTCCCACGCATGAATGCGGTCGACGCCGGTCTCGGTCAGGTAATTGACGGCCGCCGCCAACGCCACCGCCTGCGAAATCCGTTGGGTCCCGGCCTCGAACCGCTGCGGCGCGGGCAGGTACTCGGCCCGCTCCATGGTCACCGTGGTGATCATGGAACCGCCGGTGAGGAACGGCGGGAGGGCATCGAGGAGTTCCTGCTTGCCGTAGAGCACGCCCACGCCCGTCGGTGCCAGCATCTTATGGCCGGAGAAGACAGCGAAATCGACGCCCAAGTCCTTGACGTTGATGGGCATATGCGGAACGGACTGGCAGGCGTCCAGAACCACCAATGCCCCAACCAGGCGGGCCATGGCTACGAGCTCCTGGACCGGGTTGATGGTACCGAGGACGTTGGAAGCGTGGGTGAACGCGAGGACCTTGGTCCGCTCTCCCACGATCTCGGCAGCTGCGTCCAGGCGAAGGGCGCCGTGGTCCGTTACCGGAATGTACTTCAAGGTGGCGCCGGTCCGGAACGCGAGCTCCTGCCAAGGAATGAGGTTGGCATGGTGTTCCATTTCGGTGACCACGATGTCGTCACCGGGGCCTACCGCCAGGTCTTTCAGGGCCGAACTGCCCCTCCCCTGCGCAGCCCAGAGCGTCGCGTTGGACAGGGCATAGCTGATCAGGTTCAGGCCCTCGGTGGCATTGGAGGTCCACACCGTTTCCTCGTACCCCGCGCCGATGAAGTCCGCGACAGTCTGGCGCGCGTCCTCGAAGACTTCTGTCGCTTCCACGGCCAAGTGGTGCGCGCCGCGATGAACTGCGGCGTTGCGTTGCTCGTAGAATTCCTGCTCCGCCTCGATAACGCTGAGCGGGTTCTGCGACGTGGCACCGGAATCGAGGTACACCAAGGCCTGGCCATTGACTTGCTGGTGGAGGACCGGGAAATCATTCCGGATTCGGAGCACCTCTGCGTTGTCCATGGCGTTCATGGACCGTTGCAGTGAGGCGGGAGTTGATACGGCAGTCAAGGGGCGCTCCTTGGAAATCCTTCAGGGACTCCCAATTATCCCACGCAGGGCGGTCACAACGGTGTGCCGTTGGCCACCTCACCCGCGGTTGTCCCCAGCACCCCTCCCGGGGATGGAGCAACCTCACTCTCGAGTGCGCCAGGGAGCCGTTGGAGGAGGCCGGCCGCGCGCCGGCCAGCAGCCCAGCGTCCACTTGCGTCATATCCGCTCGCCGCACGGGAATAGCACATCGCAGCGTGCGCAAACTGGCGGTCCGAGGCGAGGGACTTTCCCGCCAGTTCCAGCAGTCTTGGGTTGTCAGTCCCCAGGGCGGAGGCGAACTTACCGAGCGACGAGGCCCAAGCACCGTCCAGGCTCCCCGCCACCTCAGTCAAGCGGCCAATCACTGGATCATCGGCTGCTACACCTGCGTTCGCCTTGTTGAGCACAGAGAGCGATAACGCTTCGGCCTCCAGGGTAGGCCGTCCTTCTGCACGGAACCGCCCGGCCAGGTGCAGTAGGTAACCGGACGGGGCATCCGCCGCATCCTGGGCTGCAGCAGTGAACAAGCCAGCGAGCTGCGGCAGGAGTTGGCCGGTGCCGATCCGAGCCATGGCGGCGCCACTTTCCTTGATCCTTGCAGTGGCTCGTTCGGTCTGTCCGGTGGCCGCCTCCACATACGCGAGCATGGCTGTGGCAAGCGAGTAGACGGCCGGGAGGCCGGCGTCGGACAGTTCTGCAACCGCCGGCTCCAACGTCCGCTGTGCCGTCGGCAGTAACCCCTGGCTGAGTTGGGTGTACCCGCGTGCAACGTCATGGCAGAGGGCAACATGCAGCGGCAGCGCGTACACGGTGGCGGACTCCAGCAAGCCATCCGCTTCTTCCCAGGCCAGGCTGTACCTGAGGGCCACCATGTGCCTCAGGATCACACCGGGCCGAAAGACCTCCAAGCGAGGATCAGCAGCAATGTTGTCCATTGCCGCCGAGGATGGTGCCAATCCCGCCCTGAAGTTGCCGGCGAGCACCAGCCGTTCCGATTCCCTGACGGCCCCGGTCAGGGAATCGGCATCCTCCGACACTCCCGACGGTTCGCCTTCCACTACCCCTAACAGCTCCAAGGCCGCGAGACGGTCTGCGGCACTTACGCGAACCTCGGCCGGGATTCCAGCCGCCGCCAACTGCCGCAACTCCAGGGCGGCTTCCCGGAGGCGGCCTTCGGCCACCAAGGCCCGGGCCGTCACGAGCCTCACCTCGTCCCGGTGCGCAACTCCTGCCACCGCGGCCGTTGCGCGCAGTGCCAGCGCTGCTGTGGAGGGCCTGTCAGCGGCCGGTGCCGCGGCCAGCAGAAGCTCTTCAGGCAGTGGCAATCCGCACGCGAGCGTCCACGTCAACCATCGGAGCATGGTCGGTGCCGATGCAGGCGTCAGGGAGGGCACATCCGCCGCCAACCGCAAAGCGATACTGCGCGACGCTGGCACCGACCGCCGCGTTCCCTCGCCAAATAGCCAGGACGCCGTCCGGATCAGGGGCGGGCGCCCCGCCAGCAGCCTGAGGTGGTGGGAGGCCAACAGCCGCTCCACGACGACTTGGCCATAGCTTCGCTCCACAGTCTCCAGGGGCAACGGTTCCGCGAGCGCCACGAGTTCGAGTGCTTCCCGTTCCTCGTCGGGTCGCTGGGCGTTCTCACACTCCACGCGGCGAACCACCCGTGGCCAGTGACAGTGCAGGCCGGCGTCTATAGTCCAGAAGCCGTGCCGCAGTACCAGGAGTCCGGCCTCAAGGGCGTCCTCGATCGCAAGGCGCAGGAAACCCACGTTGAAACCGCTCAATGCGCAGAGGAGAGCGCTGGCTCGCTCCTGGACGTTGCCCCCAAGAATGCTCCTGCACACCTGATGCGCTTCCGGGAAAGTCAGCGGCGGGAGCGCGTACTGCTCCAGGAACCCGTCCTCCCACAGCTGGTAGAGATCCTGCGGAAGTGGCCCTCCGCTGTCTGCCGTGGCCACCAGGGTGGCACCGAACCCCGGGATCAGCTGAAGAAGGACGGCCAGAGAGGCTTGGTCGATGTGCTGGATATCGTCCACCAGCAGGACCAGTGGAGGCCTGCCCGACGGCGGACCGCCGCGGCTCCGGCGTCGCGCATTGCCGGGGGCGAACAAGTGCTGCGCCGGACCGAGCGTGCGGGTGAAAGCCCGGAGGACATTCAATCCCGGCGGGGTGCCCTGATCCTCGTAGGCTTCGTTGAGCGCATTCAAGATGCCGTAGGGGGTCGCTGCAAGTTCGGGCGTTCCGGCAAAGCTGCGGACGTCCAGGTTGGCAGGAAGGGCCGCCTTGACCGCCCGCAACAACCCGCTCTTTCCAGATCCCCGGTCACCTACTACCACGACGCCGTGGGTGGAAGGTGAGGGTACAGCGGAAACGATGAGCTGGAGCAACTGTGTCCGGTCCGGGAAGGCTGATGGCTTCAGGCCTGATTCGGCAGTTTCTTCATCCAGCCAAGGATCCGGCAACATGCACACTCCAATAGCAGCAGTCCCTGGTCCGGGAAGTTTGGGTTCCGCGATTCGCGGGTCCTTGGCCTAGAAGCCGGCGGCGGCTGGGGGGAGAGTCTCGGTCTCAGAAGACTCTGTCGCCGCCGGCTTCGTCCAAGGCCGAACCGCCTTTCGACGGCCGGTGCATCGGCTCAAAGAGACCACCGATGCGGATGATGCGACTTGTGGAATCCCGGTGATGCTTGGGGCTAAACCGTTCTTCCAAGAACAATCCTGCCGTTCGGATGAACCCCGTACACCAGTAGTTGGTACTCGATTACTTGGGAGCTTTGGTTCGGCACATACCCTGTTGTACTCAGTACCGCGGACCTGCACTACTTGGTTGGGACACGAAAAAACGGCCCATTACTCCAATGAATGGCCAAACGCAGGTCAATGCCGGAACGGGTGGTCCTTCGGGCCCGGAGGGGTACTCGGAAGCGGTGGGCGCCGACCGGTGACTTGACTGTGTTTTCAGGCAAGTCAACCGACTCGCTATTCTGCCCGATGTAGCTTTCTGATCACATCTGCCCAGGGGTGTGTTCAAGGACGCGGGCCTGGCCAGGGTGTTCGACGGCAATGGCGCCGGCCGGTGCCATTGCCCTGGGGGTGGCGTTGTCGATGAGGACCGTTGCGATGGCGGCAGCGGTGGCGAAGGTGTCGGTGTTGAGGACCCGGCTCCGGGCCGAAGCGCCGTCCAGCAGCAGCGCGAGTTGCTCGCCGAGCTCCTCGGGGTTGGTGGCGCCGGCGTCGCGGGCGGTATCCGTGAGCCGCGCGGCAAAATCTCTTTTGTAGTTGCGGGCGTAGGCGCGTGCCGGGTGGTCAGGGTCGGGGATTTCGACGGCCGCTGCGATGAACGGGCACAGGGGCGCGTGGATGTCGAAGATGGCGAGGAGTCGTTCGCGGGGCGTGAGGTCGGTGCGGTCGAAGACCTCGGGCAGGATGTTGGGATCGAATTGCCGGAGGCATTCGGTGATCAGCTCGTCCTTGCCGGCGAAGTGCTGGTACAGCGTTCGCTTGGACACCTCAGCCGACGCGCAGAGCTGGTCCATCCCGGTGCAGTTGATGCCCTGATCGCGGAACAGTTGCTGTGATGCGCTGAGGATGCGCTCCCGCGCGCCCCTACCCCGGCGCAGACCCCGCGGTCCTTTCTTCAACTCCGTCATACAACCAGCTTATCCCACCAAGGGTACGGCTCGGTGTACTTAACTTGAGCCACGCCCAACCACGTGGATACGTTAAGCACTCAGTTCGGTGTACTTAACGCCGACGGGACGTATGAATGGAGCACTCATGGGAAAGCTTGACGGCAAGGTCGCGGTGATAACCGGCGGATCCACTGGCATGGCACTGGCCGGCGCAAAACTGTTCGTCGAAGAAGGAGCGCACGTCTTCATCCAGGCCCGACGGCAGGAAGCACTGGATGACGCCGTCAAACGGATCGGCCGCAACGTCACCGCCGTCCAAGGTGACGCGGCCCACCTGGACGATCTGGACCGCTTGTACGACACCGTCAAACGGGAGAAGGGTTCGATCGATGTACTGTGGGCCAGCGCCGGGATGGGCGAACCCGCCACCCTCGGCGAGATCACCGAGGAACAGTTCCACCGCGCGTTCTCACTCAACGCGCGCGGCACCCTGTTCACGGTCCAGAAGGCCTTGCCTCTGATCAACGACAACGGCTCGATCTTCATGACCGGATCAAACGCCTCCCTCGGAGCATTCCCCGGCTGGAGCCTCTACGCGGGAAGCAAAGCTGTCCAGCAAGCCTGGGCCCGCGTGTGGCTCAACGAACTGCGCGACCGCAAGATCCGGGTCAACGTCCTGACCCCCGGCCAGGTCGCCACTGCGAAACAGGCAGAACTTTTCGACGACGCAACCAAGTCCGCATTCGAGTCCCTCATTCCCCGTGGGGCAATGGGCCGCCCAGAAGAAATCGCCTCAGTCGCCCTGTTCCTCGCTTCCGACGACTCCAGCTACGTCAACGGCCTGGAACTGGTCGCAGACGGCGGCACCACTGCACTCTGAACCACACACCGGGAATCCCACGGGCAAACCCTCCCAACTCCCGTCGCCACAACGAACTGATCTCCAACAAGACAAAGCGACACCTCTAAAACAAGAAAAGAGCACAACTCATGAGCACTATTACCCTCATCGGCACCGGAAACATGGCCCGCACTATCGGCACCCTGGCAGTGGAAGGCGGCAATACCGTCGAAGTCATGGGACGTGACCAGTCCAAGGCAGATCACCTGGCCAAGACTCTGGGCGGCGGGACGACGACGGGCACGTGGGGAGCCGTCCCGGCCGGCAGCATCGTCATCACGGCCCTGTTGTACGACGGTGTCGTTCCTGTCGTCGCAGAGTACGGTGACGCCCTCGCAGGCAAGGTCATCATCGACATCAGCAACCCCTTCAACGCCACGTTCGACGGGCTGGCCCACAACGGGGAGACCTCGATCGCCCAGGAAGTCGCCAAGGTGGCCCCGGCCAGCGCCAGCGTGGTGAAGGCATTCAACACCATCTTCCGCAATGTCCTGGAGAAGGGCCGGCCCAACGTCCTTATCGCGGGCGACAATGCGCAAGCCAAGGCGGACGTGGCGGCATTCACCGAAAGCCTCGGGCTGCGCCCGCTGGACGTCGGCGGCCTGAAAATGGCCCACTGGCTGGAAGGAATGGGCCTGGTCACGGTGGGACTCGCCGGGAACGGGGTCGGCCACTGGGACTTCGCCCTCGGCGTCAACGAATTCGCCGGCTGAGCCGCGGGAGCCGAGCAATCACCGGTCAGGGCGCCGTGCGTCCTGACCTGGGTTAGGGATCCCTCAGCGGACGCCTCGTCTGCGGTTAGAACAGGATCCGGTAGGAGCCTCACGATCGCCTCGAACGCAGCGCCACGAGTTCTTTGGGCGGGCCGAAGCCCGCGCTGATTCGACGTCGGGCACTCAGCTCCTGGTCTCGTACTTGGTAAGGACCACGCCGTCGGGAAACGTCCGGGTCTCCACCAGGCTCAGGTTCACCCAGTTGTCCAGGGCTGTGAAGAACGGCGTGCCGCCGCCCACGAGGACCGGATGGGTGACGATTACGTACTCGTCGATCAGCCCGGCCCGCATGGCCGCGGCGGCGAGTGTGGCACCGCCGATGTCCATGGGGCCGCCGTCGTCGGCCTTGAGCCGGATGATCTCGGTGACCGCGTCGCCGGTGACCAGGCGGGTATTCCAGCCGACCGTGCTGGTCGACGAGGAGAACACCACCTTTCGCATGTCCCGCCAGCGGCGGGCGAACTCGATCTGTGCCGCTGTGGCGCCAGGCTGCTGGTCGGCGGTCGGCCAGTGGGAGCTCATCGTCTCCCACAGCTTGCGCCCGTACAGCGCAAGGCCCGTCTCCCCCACCCGGTCGGACCACCATTGGAACAGCTCGTCGCTCGGTACGCTCCAGCCGAGGTCGTCTCCGGCCGCGGCGATGTAGCCGTCCAGGCTCAGGTTCATGCCGAAGGCTAGTTTGCGCATGGCACCAGTCTCCTGTGAATCGGTTTTCGTTGTACAGACCCGCATGGCGCGGAAATGTGATCGGTCAGGCCACACCGAGGGCCAGCTGACCACCACGCCAAGCAGATGCTCCGAACGGAAAGGATCCTTACGCGGTCACCCCACAGTTCATTCGCCGGTGGCGGTTGCCTCGATCCAATCGACTGCTTCGTCGGAGAGGTAAATTCCCTCGGGTCCCCGGTCCCCGATCCACCAAGCGTCCGATGTCACGGTGCCGCCAGCTGCTGCGATCTTGTTCACCACATCTGCGGCGATAACCTCGCCGTTGTGTTCGATCAGCCACGCCTGTGCCTCGGCGTCTAATTTTGGCCACCACTCAATGGTCTTCATCCTGCAATCCTCCACCGCGGTGTAGCGGATGGAAAGTCGCAAAGTGCCCAAGGATCCCTGTCCGCAACAGTCAAAAAACGACCCTTTGTGCCTGTATCGAAAGGGAAGGTCGGGGTACGTCCCTGTGAATCCTAGCGATAAGTGGCGGCATTCTCGCGGCGCTAAATGTCGCACCGGTGCCCGCACGCCGATCGTCCACACGGACGCCGGGCGAGGCGCCTATGGCCCTCCGTCTGCAGGCATGTTCCGCAACGATTGCAGGATCCTTTCCACGGGTCGTTACCGCCGACGGCTTAGGGGACGGCCGTCATGCCGTTCCAGCCTTGGCCGACCTGGCTGCGGTCAAGCCACCCACCGGAACCGTCACCGGGGTACAGCCACAGGACGCCATTCTGGTCGCTGGCGAGAAGATCAGTGTTGCCGTCACCGGTGAAGTCACCTGAGCCAATAATGGCCGTCATGACGTTCCAGCCGGAGCCGACCTGGGCCCGGCCCAGCCAGCCCCCGGAGCCGTCCCCCGGGTACAGCCACAGGTTGCCCGCACTGTCTCGGGCGAGCACGTCCATGTTGCCGTCACCGGTGAAGTCACCTGAACCGATGATGGCCGTCATGACGTTCCAGCCGGAGCCGACCTGGGCCCGGGCCAACCAGCCCCCGGAGCCGTTGCCCGGGTATAGCCACAGGTTGCCCGCACTGTCTCGGGCGAGCACGTCCATGTTTCCGTCACCATTGAAGTCACCTGAACCGATGATGGCCGTCATCACGTTCCAGCCGGACCCGACCTGGGACCGGGCCAACCAGCCCCCGGAGCCGTTGCCCGGGTATAGCCACAGGTTGCCCGCGGTGTCGCGGGCCAGCACATCGGAGGCACTGCGCCCGTTAAAGTCACCCGCGCCGATGATGGCCGTCATCACGTTCCAGCCGGACCCGACCTGGGACCGGCCCAGCCAGCCACCGGAGCCGTTGCCCGGGTACAACCACAACTTCCCACCGGGGTCCCGGGCCAGCAAGTCCGTCTTCCCGTCCCCGTTGTAATCCTTCCTGGGTGTGGCCCCGTCAATCACCGCCACAGTATTGCCGAAGCTGGTGACGTAGATTTTGTTGGTCACCTGGTTCACCGCCACCGAATAATGGCCGCCGACGGCAACCGCCGCGGTGGTGTTGGTGGCCCCGTCAATCACCGCCACAGTGTTGGCATAGTTCTGGCCGAGGCCGGTGACGTAGATTTTGTTGGTCGCCTGGTTCACCGCCACGGAATCACCGCTGCCGCCGACGGTGGCGGTGGTGTTGGTGGCCCCGTCGATCACCGTCACAGTGCCCCCGGTGACGTAGATTTTGTTGGTCATCTGGTTCACGGCCACAGCACTCGGGTAATTGCCGGTCGTGAGGTTCGCGTCGATGGTGTTGGTGGCCCCGTCGATCACCGTCAAAATGTTGCTGTCCCGGTTGGCGACATAGATTTTATTGGTCACCGGGTTCACCGCCACCGACATCCGGTGGTAGCCGGTGGCAATGGGAACGGTGGTTGTGGAGTTGGTGGCCCCGTCGATCACCGTCACAGTGCTGCCATACGAAGGGGCGACGTAGATTTTGTTGGTCACCGGGTTCACCGCCAGCTTCCCCGTCCCGGTGGCGACGGGGACGGCGGTTTTCGTGTTGGTGGCCCCGTCGACCACCGCCACGGTGCCACGGTCACCGGAGGCGTAGATCTTGTTGGTCACCTGATTCACCGCCAGCATCCCTGCGCCCGGGATGACGGGAAAGCCGAGGCCGGTTGTGGTGTTGGTGGCCCCGTCGATCACCCCCAGATAGGCACCACAAGCACAACCGGAACCGTCGCCCTTGGTGAAGTAAATCTTGTTGGTCTCCGGGTTTACAACCACCGACCCGCCCTGGCCGCTCATGCCGGCCTGAACGGTCGCAGTGGTGTTGGTGGGCGCGTCGATCACCGTCAGAGTGGAGTCATAGTTATCGACATAGATCTTGTCGGTCGCCTGGTTCACCGCGACCGCTCCCGACATGGGGCCAGCGGGTACGGTCGTATCCGCCCGTGCCGGGTGGGCGCCCGCTCCGAGCAACAAGGAACCCGCCATCACCGCGGTAGCTACCGCGGCCACAACCCTCCGCGTGCCCGGTACCGAACGGGCCGTGGTCCACGGACCCACCCCGCCCCAGCCGACCGCGGTACCCAAGGCATGTTGATGTTCCATGGCACCCCCCCCACCAGTCACGTACTACCTCGGTCAGAACTTTTCTGCAGATTACACCTCGACGACGGCAGGAACCCCCAAGTGCAGGCACCCCGCGAAAATGACATCCGGGAACAGGAAGAGTTGCGCCTCCAAAGTCCGAAAAAGCTGTAAATATCGACGCGGCAGCAGTAGACCGACCGGCAGCAGGCAGACCTGGGGCTGCCCCCGGTTTGGTTGACTGCTTCACCTAAGTCGCAGAGTGACCGAAGTGTCCGGTAGAGGATCCCTCGCCGCGCTTCGAACGATAGATCCCGAATTCGTGATCGACCCCTCAGTCGAGTTCGCGCCAGCCGTGACGAGTCCGCTTCAGCAGTTCGGCCAAGTCGCGGCGGTTCCGATGACGCTCTGCCCGGCGCTCATCGCGCAGACCATCTGCGTCATGGCAGAGCGGGCAGCAGCACGTGTTTGTTCCGGTGTACTGGAATTCCCAGTGGCAGGACCACCGGGCCATAAGGCCGTCCTTGTGCTCGACCTGCTCCAGGTCCCCCTGGATGGTGGTTGGCAGGTCGCAGATGCCGTCCCGATGATCGTGGACAGCGAGACGGTGCAACGTACCGTCCCACAGGCGGATACGAAACGGCTGGGTCTTCTCGGTACGGGACATATGACGCTCCTACATTCTGCGGCAGCGTCCATCCCACGGGATTGAGGTAGGTCACCGCCGCCAAGATAGGTCGGCGTCACGAGGTCTGCGGAACATACGACCAGTCTGGCATCTAGCGAGAGCATCGGACCAGAGGCTACGTTCTCCGCCTAGCGGATCCTTAACGGGCCGAAATCGCGGGTCCGAAAAATGAAGCAACTCGGCTGGCGGTTTCTGGTCCGCCCCACAGCGGCTACCGACAAGGGGCCGCGCCGCCCGGGTCAATATCAGATGACTCCTCAATAGCGGCTACTCGGGCATCTCCATGGGCATGGAGCCTACCCCGGGGAATCACGATGGCTGCCATAGTGAACTACTTCGAGGTCGGCTCGGCCGACCCGGATGCCGCCCGGAGCTTCTACGGCTCACTATTCGACAGGACTTTCGTGAAGGCCGCGATCGCCCAAGCAGAATCGCTCGGCGCGAGCGTCGCCGTCCCGTTCGTCGACAACGGCGCCATCGAGTTCGACCAAGAGAAACCGCGCCTTGCCGATGGCTCAGAAAACGCCGACGGCGGTCCTACCTCGGTGGTGACAGTATGGAAGAGGCGCACCGCGGCCACTTCCCAGAAATCCGCTAAGCCACCGGCTTGCGGACACGACTTGATGTCACTCGGGCGATAAGCTTCGAAAACCTTCTCCACACTGAGGAGCTTCGCTGCACTTAAAGGAGCTCATGAACTTCGCGCCCAGCCACAATGACGTCGCCGATCTGCGCCGGAGACTCCGCGACACACGTTGGTCGACACCTTGGCCGTCCACGAGTTGGGAAGCCGGGACCGACCACAACGAGCTGCGTCGTTTAGTCACCTATTGGTCCGAGGATTTCGACTGGGAAGCACAACAACGTCGGATGGCCGCGTTGCCGTGGGAGACGGCGGACATCGGCGATGTCGCCCTTACCTACCTCCGCTTCGACGCAGAGACCAAAGGCGGTCTTCCCATCGTCCTCACGAATGGATGGCCCAGCACAGCACTCGAGTTGGTAGATCTGGCCCAGCGCTTGGCGACGCCGTCACAGTTCGGGAAGGACCCGGACAACGCCGTCACGGTGATCGTTCCAGCCCTCCCTGGACTGCCGTTCTCACCACAAAGGCCTACGTTTGGCGAACAGACACACGATCTCTGGCACTCGCTGATGACCGATCACCTCGGTTTCACGCGGTATGCCGCTCATGGGGGCGATCTTGGCGCCGGCATCACCTCACGGCTCGCGCAGGCGTACCCCGAAGAGGTCGCGGGAATCCACCTCCTGGCGGTCGCCGCCCCTCGGCAATATGACCAGACGACACTGACTACAGAAGAACGCGAACACCTGGCCCGAGTCGAGGCGTGGGTAGCCGCAGAAGGCGCCTATCAACACCAGCAACAGACGCGTCCACTCACGCTGGCTCCCGCGCTTTCAGACTCTCCAGCGGGACTTCTGTCGTGGATACTCGAGAAGCATCGAGCGTGGAGCGACTGCGACGGAGACGTCTCGACACGATTCAGCGACGACTACCTCATCACACTCGCCTCCGTGTACTGGTTTACAAACTCCATCGGGACGTCGTTTCGCCCGTATTACGAGTTCGCGGCGGGTTTCACCGCCCGGGTCGAAAGGGTGAACGTTCCGACCGCTCTCGCGCTCTTTCCGCGCGACCTTGCGAGCCCACCCCGCAGCTGGGCCGAGCGAACGTACGACGTAAGGCGCTTCACAAGGATGCCCCGTGGCGGACACTTCGCACCACACGAGGAACCTGAACTTCTAGCCGACGACATCATGGAGTTTCTTCCGACGTTATGAGGGGACTGCCTCCGGTGAAGGATCGTCAACCGGACAGGTTTCAAGCCGGATTCTTGAACGAATACAGTTTGAGGGTGAATTTCCACGCCTTCAAG
Organism: Arthrobacter sp. fls2-241-R2A-200; assembly: GCF_030209745.1. Classification (GTDB taxonomy): domain Bacteria; phylum Actinomycetota; class Actinomycetes; order Actinomycetales; family Micrococcaceae; genus Arthrobacter. The sequence goes on along the minus strand of NZ_JARVRJ010000001.1, from coordinate 361,950 downwards.
CGCTTCATCGACCTTGCGCCTCCTCCTGCCGATGCACACCCCGTCATCCAGGGTGAAGAACAGAACAGCGACTACGAATCCGGGGTCGCGCGCATCGGGAAGGAGCAGTGGCGAATCCGCACCGCCCGAATCACACCGACAAAGCCTGGCGCCTTCGTCGCTGTCTGGAAGCGCGACGAAGGCGGATCAACCAGGCCCTTCACGGCTGACGAATCGATGTCTGGACTGCTCGTCTTCGTACAGGAGCACGAAAGGTTCGGGGTGTTCCAATTCACCACGGCGCACCTGCTCTCACTCGGGTACGTCAGCTCCGACCTGATTCCCGGCAAACGCGGATTCCGCGTCTATCCGGCATGGTGCACCGACCTTAATCCTCAAGCGTCACGCACTCAGCGCGCGCAGGGCGCTGCATTCGACGAACTTTTCCAGGCACGCGAGTAGCTGAACAGGATCGCGACGTCCGAAAATGACGAGTGCAGCAGACTTCCAAACACCAACGCTGTCACTCGTGGACTGCAGCTCCGAGGTCTTCCCGGCGGCGGATGCCCAGCTTGGCATAGCTGCGGTACAAGTGGCCCTCGACGGTACGCACCGAAACCATGAGCTTCTGGGCGATCTGCCGGTCCGTCAGGCCAGCAACGGCCAGGGCAATGATGTCCCGTTCACGCCGCGTCAACGGCACCGTTCGGTCGACGTCGGAATGGGCGTTTGGAAGCGGAGCAGTACCCAGGTTAGCCTCGCTGACATCGCGCAGCACCGCTGCTTGGCGTGCCTCCGGGCGTTTGCCTTCGGCGTCGAACGTCACGGCCGCCTTTTCGAAGGCAAGGGCAGCGGGCCCGGGCATTCCTGCGGCCGCGAGCTCGTTCCCTGCGCTGACGAATCCTTGGCCCGCCCCTGACAGATGCGCATCCGCCAAGGAGCGCCAGCCTGCTACCCATGCGCCCTCGACAGTTCGCGCGGTTTCCCGGACCGACTCCATGGCAGCCTGGTCCCCCAATTCGACACGAAGGACAACGTTCTGGAATTTCACTCCCGGCAGCCGGTCCAACCGTCCGGAACTCTCCAGTTCCTGCAGTTGCCGCAGTCCGGAAGTCCCTTCCGCGCCGCGCCTCGAGGATACCCCGCTTTGGGACGGCGCGCGGTCGTCGGAGTACATGGAGCTTGCCGACTTGGCACGGTGCTCCAAATGCGCCTGGCCCGCGATCCGAAAAAGCCCGGCTAGTGCCTCGACATAGGCGCTCCCGCCACTCGTGAATTCCCGAGTGGGTCCTTCACCTGCGAGTCGTTCAGCGACGGCGGTGTCCCCGGAAGCGGCAGCCGCATAGAACGCAAGAGCGTCTCCAAAGCCGCCGAGCCGGAGCGGGTCAGCGACGCGAAGAGCCTCCACAGCTGGCGTCAATACCTTGCTGGCTTGCTCCACGCGGCCCTGCCGCAGGAGGGAAAGACCGGTGAGCGCATGCGTGCCGCCACCGAAAACAACTGGTCCCGCTACTGAGCCGGGCGCAAAGTCTGCCATGGCCGCCTCCGCGGAGTCCCAGTCCCCCGATTCCAGTGCGGCAAGGGCATACCGGATCAGGACAAAGTCACCGAGGAACAGGACGTCATCCTGGCGTTCCTCTACCATGGACAAAGCCTCCCGTCCGGCTTCCTGCGCAGCCACGGGCCGGCCCTGCGCTATCAAGGCTTCACAGCGCATGGCCAGCAGGAAAAGCCCCTCCGCCCCGCGGTCGGTTGACTCCGTTTCGGCGTTGCCTTGGAACGTCTCCAGGCTGGCCGCGAGGTCCTCAAACCTGCCTTCACGGGCAAGCTCGGCCAACTCGAGCGCCTCGATGCACTTCCGGAGGCGCCGCACGACGGGACCAGACTCTGCCCGTCCGGCTACGAGGTTGCCCACGGTAGCCCGTGCGTCGGCCAGTATGTCCTTCGAGGCATGGCCCAAAGCTGCCCTGGATGCCGCCCAGAGGAGGCAAACATCCAAGAGCCCGGCGTGTAAGCCCACCCCCACAGCAGCAGCGCCGTCGACGTCGTCCGCAGCGCCGCCCTGGAGGAAACCGCAGTCCGCCCCCAGCACGTCAACGGCACTGCGGTAATCACCGTCGTTGTAATGGACCATGGCCATCACTGCGCGTGCGCGGGGCTGAAGGGCCTCCGAGCGGACTTGGCGCGCGGCCGCCAGTGCCAACGGATTCTCCAGCCGTTTGGCAGCGTGGAAGGCTGCTTGGAGCAGCGTATCGTCGTCGACGTCGGCACCACAGTCCAACGCCCAGCTCACCCTACGGAGCAATCCTTCCATAGGGAGTTCCCCGGCAAGGTCTGGGGCCAGGCGTTCGCGGATGTGAAGGCTCCGCGGCGGCGAGATGAAGTGTCGGAGGGCCTCGCCGTAGAGCGGGTGCCAGATGCGGAGGGGCCCGCCGGCGCCGTCCGTGGCAAGCACGAGTCGGTTCTCCGTCAGGGAACGGATGGTGTCCTTGCCCACGTATGGTTCCAGCATCCCTGCGGGTACGGGCTCGGCGAGGGCAATCGCGAACATTGCGTCACGTTCGGACTGGCTGGCGCGTAATACCAGGTTGCGAGCTGCCTCCGCGAGCAACTCACCGCCTCCCGTAAGTGGCCGGGCCAGGAGCCAGACACCGTTGCGGCGCACCAACTGACCCTCAGCGCGCGAGTCAGCCAACAGGCACTGGAGCAACAGAGGATTGCCCTCAGAGACGGCATGGAGCACGTCTACGACGCTGGCCATGACCGTTCCGCCGAGCTTCTTGGCAGCCAACTCCGCCACGCCGTCTTTGTCCAACGGGCGGAGCTCCAAGCGCTCAGCCAATCCGTCGTACCACAGCTGCACCAAGGCCGCGGGCAAGCCGGGCCTGGGCCGGCTGGTGGCGACCAGCCGGGCCCACCCGGCAGTCACAAGCTCTGCAACGATCTGTGTACTGTGGTCGTCCAGCTCATGGGCATCGTCTATCACCAGGACCAGGCGCGATCCAGCTTCCCCCCGGCGCTTTTCGAACTGGGACCAAAACTCGCGGAGGATCGAGACTGGCGAAGTCGCCTGCCCAACGGGCAGGTCCTCGAGGTACGGCGCTAGTACGCCGTAAGGTACCCCGGACAGCGCAGGACTTCCGTGGATTTGCATCACCACCATGTCCGGCTCCAGGCGCGCGGCTATCTCAGCAGCCATGGCTGACTTGCCGACGCCGGACTCGCCCAGCAGGAGAACGGCAGTAACACCGTCCTGCCGCAATATGTCAAGGGCCAGCCCCAGCTCCCCGTCCCTGCCAACAAGGTACTCAGCCCGCATGGGCGCCCAGGCACGTGAGAATTGAAACTACTCCGTAGGCCTCATAACAGCTCTTGGAGTTCGCCGCGGGATGTAACGCCGAGCTTGGTAAACACTTGGTATAGGTGACCCTCCACCGTCCGCACTGATACCCCAATATCCATGGCGATTTCACGGTTGCTGACACCTTTCCCTGCGAGTTTGGCAATCTGGCGTTCACGCTCGGTCAGAACAGGAGCGTCGCTGCGTGGATGGATCGGCAGCGCGGAGACCAAATGTTCCAGCCGCTCAAGCCTCAACTGTGCCGTCCGGGCTGTGGTACTTTCGCCGGCGTCGCGGGCATAGTCCAGAGCCATAGCGACGCATCGTGCCTCTACCACCAACAGGTCCATGCTGGCCGCGGCATTTGCCGCAGCAAGCAACGCATTGGCGTTCTTGTGGAGGGCTCCCCGGGCCAAATCTCCTGAAATTCGAGCCAGTGGACCCTGCCTGCGCGCAGCAATGTCTTCAAGCAGGCGATATTCGTCGTCGCTTCCTTCTACCGTGGCGCCGAACAGACAGATGCCTGCCGGCGTCAAGCGCTGATTGTCGACGTCGTCATGGACCCTCATGAGAAGCCGCTGCTTGACGTCGGGGTCACCCATCCAACGTCCGGCCATCTCAGCGCAAAACTCCGCTATGGATTCGGCGATGTAAGTGCCCACACCACGGGATGTCCTATAGAGGTCGAGGTAGCGGCCTGCTTCTGCGGAGTTCCCTATTTGGGCATAGGCGAACGCAGTGGCCGCGTAAGCGACTTTGATCAGGTTCATGCTGGGCCGAAGTTCCAGATGGGCAACCGCGGAGCGAAGGGGCTCGATGGCGCTGGCCGGCTTCCCGGCATACGTGAAGGCAAGCCCCCGGCCCAGTTCGGGCAGGGCGCCACGGTACTGCAAGCGTGCCGGGTGGGAAGGAGTCCGGCTCAGGAGCCCCACGCATTTGCGCCATTGGCCGGACATCAGCAACGTCAGGAAAAGCGGTAATACAAAAGCCTCTTCAAGCTGCGGCGACCGGGCCATGCCTTCCACATGGCGGGACATTGTGCGTGCAAGCTCTTGCGCCTCCAACTCCCGGCCCAAGATGCATCGCGCTTCCATCAGGTAGAAGCACGCCCTCATCCAATAGTCATAGTCCTCGCCAGGCCCGTTCGCGAACTCGTCTTCCAAGGACTCCACCACGGACGCATAATCGCCAATGAAGGTCCTGTACTCGTAGCGACTCAGCTGTAGCCGGTGACGGGCCTTGGCGATGATTGCCGCTGGATGGCCCTCCGACCGGTTCTCCAGGACAGCGACCGCTTGGTCGAGAACGTCCGGAATCGTGCCACAGCGGCCGTCTATCCAGAGCATGGCCTGGCATTGTGCCGCAACAAGGTGGGCAAACTCCAGTGGGTCCAGCGCCGCAGCCCTGTCCGGGGGCACCTCGTCCAACGTCCGGGCTGCGTGCAGCGGCAGATCCAACATCAAGTAAGCGGCCGCTTTGACACGTTGGCCCGGCACCCACTCGTCGTCCTTGGGATCCAGTGACTCGATGGACGTGATGGCGAAGGCGGGGTCGAAGGCGTCCAGTGCCGCGCGTCCGGCAGCCAGTGCGTAGGCGGCCGAGGGAGCAGTATCATCCTCACAGGCTTGGATCCACCTGGCGTAGGCCAGGACATCCTGCGAAGCCAGACCCTCCAGGCTAGGTTCCTTGGGTCCGAGGAGCATTAACCGCAACTCGCGACGACGACGGGTGCTCAGCCATCCGCCGACGACTTCCCCGATAAAGGAGTCCCTGAGACAGACCCAGTGCTCGGCGCAGCGATCAACAGTGAGTAGGCCAGCGTCCTCCATTTCCACCACGACCTCGGTACCTACGATGGCGGCCAACTCAACGAGCCTGACTCGCTTCGCGCAGGACAAGAGCTCGACGACGGTTCGATGGGCTTGGGATTCCCGGGCCAACTTTGACCGAACGAAATCCTCCACCACCGGAGCACCGACGAGCTTGATCTGCTCCCGCAACGTCCACACCGAATCGTTGAGCACCAGGTTGCCGGAATGCCGCTGCTCCTCAAGGAGTGCATGCAGCAACATCGGGTTTCCACCCACGGCCGAGTGCAGCGAACCAACCAGCGTTGCGGAAACATAATGGCCCAAAACGGAGCCCAGGACCTGTTTGGTCTGCTCTTCGGTCAGCATTTCGAGGTGGACTTCGCCCAACTGTCCTTCCAGGACCAAGCGGTGGAAGTCGGGAGGAAGATCACTGGCATGTTGGACCGTGGCGATCACTTTGGCGGTGCCTGTTGCCATAAGGTTCAACAGCACTCCCGCGCTCATGGGGTCCATGCCCCCGGCACTATCCACGATCACCACCGTGTCCCGGCCCGCGGCTTCAGATTGAATCAGCCTCGTGATGCCGTGGAGGATGCCCGTAGGGGTGGCCACCGCTTCGGAAGGCAGGCGGGCCAACAAGAAACCCAAGCACCCGTACGGTGTTTCCGAACCAGCTACCGTGTTCCGTAGTTGAAGGCTCTGGACCTTAGGGCCAAGCGAGGACACCAGTGCCCTGGCCAATCCGGATTTACCGATGCCACGTTGCCCGGTCAGGACCACTCCATAGGAGCCCGGGGATTCAAGCTGCATGGCGGCCTTGGATAAATCGCGGCTCCTGGCCAAGAGGGACCACGTTTGCCGGTCTGCCGCGCTGCCAACGAGATCCGGAGCCGCAGCACTAGCTGCGCCTCGCCCACCGCTGCTTAGCAACTCCGCCGACATCTGCATCCTTAGCTACACATCCGCGGTGGTCCCCTGCCTCGTACCGCGTACCATGCACACTACCGTTGGGCGCCGACACTGTGTAGGGCTTGAACTGCTCCGAACTGTCAGGCTTTGATCAGGCTTCCCTCAAGATTGGCTCAAGGTTCGGCGTCGCTACAGCCCGCGTCGCTCACGTTTTGGCGGGGTGGTGCTTCTGTTGTGCAGCCAGAAGGCCTTCGGCGATGAGAAGCTCCACCGCATCGGCAGCCTCATCCACGAGGAAGGGCAACTCCTTCTTTTCCGTCGTGGCAAAATCGCGCAGCACATAATCGGCAGTCTCCATCCGGCCTGGCGGGCGCCCCACCCCAACCCGGACCCGGAGGTAATCCTTGGTTGCGAGTGCTTTGGAGATGTCGCGCAGCCCGTTGTGGCCGCCCTCGCCCCCACCGAGTTTTAACTTCACTGTGTTAAAAGCTATGTCGATTTCGTCATGAACAGCAATGACATGATCGGGAGCAATGTCGAAGAACTGGGCCAAGCCGGACACTGGTCCGCCTGAAGTGTTCATGTACGTCATGGGCTTGGCCAACACCACGCGCGGGCCGCCAATGCCCAGCCGCCCCTCCACTACCTGGGCGCGGGACTTGTGAACCTTGAATTTCCCGCCCATGCGGGAGGCCAACTCGTCCAACACCATCTGGCCCACGTTGTGCCTGTTGTTGCTGTACTCTGTGCCGGGATTGCCAAGGCCGACAATCAGCCACGTCTCTGTCATGGTTTCATCCTAGGAAATGGTCTGGTCATCGTCAGGCGGGCATCGCCGGGCGGGGCAAAGCAAGTGGCCGGGACCCAAAGGTACCCGGCCACTCAACGGCATGCGACTCAAGCAGTCAAACGACTACTCTGCAGCTGCTTCGCCGGACTCTTCTTCTTCCGAACCTGCAGCTTCAGCGATGCGGACCACGAGGGTGTCGCCTTCGGTGAGCAACGTGGAACCCTTGGGAAGGTCGAGGTCTGCGGCGTGGATGTTCTGGCCGGCCTTGAGGCCCTCAATGCTGACCTCGACGGCGGTGGGAACGTGGGTTGCCTCGGACTCGAGGGAAACCGTGGTTGCTTCGAGGCTGGCAACAGCACCGGGAGCAACTTCGCCGCTCACGTGGATGGCGATGTCAACCGTAACCTTTTCGCCGGCCTGGACGGTCTGCAGGTCAACGTGCTCGATGATCTGCTTTACGGGATCGCGCTGGATGTCCTTGACGAGCGTGAGGTGCTGCTGGCCGTCGACGTCGATCGCCAAGAGGGCGTTGGAGACGCGGACTGCCAGCGTGGTGGCGCGGCCCGGCAGGTTGATGTGGATGGGCTCTGCACCGTGGCCGTAGATGACAGCCGGGATCTGGCCGGCCATGCGTGCACGGCGGGCAAAACCCTTGCCGAATTCGGTGCGCAGTTCTGCGGTGAGCTTCTGCTCAGACATGAGTACTCCTTGATTACTGTGGCGTCCGGAATGTTCCGGACTGGTCTATCAGCAAGGGCGGAGGTCTGGAGACCTTCTACGCCCGGCCGAGACCAGCTGCAGTGCAGCCGTTCCGCCTGTGTTGAAGGAGGTGCAGACCCAGTCGATAACGGAGACCCGCAACCCAGGTCCACTAACGCGAACCGGATGTGCTCTCCCTCGCCAAGGTATCCCCGAGAGTTTATCAGTGGACCGCCTGATTACTGAAAACGGACAAACGAAACGGGCCAGCCGCACACCCGAAGGCGGCGACTGACCCGTCCTGCTTCAGCGGTTGTTTCAGTACGCCAAGGCTACGCTTTGCCGTCGAACAGGCTGGTGACCGAACCGTCGTCGAACACTTCGCGGATGGCGCGGGCAATCAGCGGCGCGATGGACAACACCGTCAGGGACGGGAAACGCTTCTCGGCCGGGATGGGCAACGTGTTGGTGACGACGACTTCGCGGGCACCGGAATCAGCCAGGCGCTGGGCTGCGGGATCGGAGAACACGGCGTGCGTGCAGGCGATGATGACGTCCTTGGCACCGGCGTTCTTCAACACCTGGACGGCGCCGGAGATGGTTCCACCGGTGTCGATCATGTCATCGATCAGCACGCATGTCCGGCCTTCAACCTGGCCAACAACGGTCTTGGAGACGGCCTGGTTGGGGACCGTGAGGTCACGGCTCTTGTGGACGAACGCCAGCGGGGCACCGCCCAAGCGCTCGGCCCACTGCTCTGCGACGCGGACGCGGCCGGTGTCAGGGGAAACAACGGTGATGTTGTCCGCTTCGACCTTGGTGCGGATGTAATCGGCAAGCAACGGAATCGCCATCAGGTGGTCCACCGGGCCGTCAAAGAAGCCCTGGATCTGCGAGGTGTGCAGGTCAACGGACATGATGCGGTCCGCGCCGGCCGTCTTGTAGAGGTCAGCCACAAGGCGGGCCGAGATGGGCTCGCGGCCACGGCCCTTCTTGTCCTGGCGGGAGTACGGGTAGAACGGCGAAACAACCGTGATCCTCTTGGCAGAGGCGCGCTTCAGGGAGTCGATCATGATCAACTGCTCCATGAGCCAGTTGTTCAGTGGAGCCGGGTGGGCCTGGATGACGAAGGCATCGGTGCCTCGGACGCTCTCGGCCGAACGGACGTAAATTTCCCCATTGGCGAAGTCATAAGCGTCGATAGGAAGGAGTTCCGTCTCCAGCTCCTTCGCGATTTCCTGCGCCAGTTCCGGATGCGCCCGTCCGGCGGCGAGAATCAGTTTCTTCTCGCCGTGTGCGGTAATTTCGCTCATGCCTGTGTGCCCTCTTCTGTTGTTGCCGGAGATTCTGGGGAAGTGGAGGCGGAGGCGGTTGCCTGCGCATTCTGTGCCAAGTCGGCCGACGCCGTGCCCGGTCGGTTGGCGATGACCCAACCCTCTGCGTTGCGCTGCGAGGCGACGCTCAAGGCCAGGGCGCCGGCGGGGACGTCCTTCCGGATGATGGCTCCGGCCCCGCTGTAGGCACCATCGCCAACTGTCACGGGGGCAACGAATACCGTGTTGGATCCGGTACGGACCCCCGAGCCGATGACCGTACGGTGCTTCTTCTCGCCGTCGTAATTTGCCGTGATGTTCCCGCAGCCGATGTTGGTGTCCTCGCCGATCTCGGCGTCGCCGGCGTAGCCAAGGTGGGAAAGCTTGGAGCCACGGCCGATCGTCACGTTCTTGGTCTCATAGAACGCACCGATCTTGCCCGTCTCCCCCAGCACCGTTCCGGGGCGGAGGTAGGTGAAGGGTCCAACGCTTGCCTTGGCACCAATCGTCGAACCGGAGCCGTGCGTGCGGGTCACCTTGGCGCCCTCGCCCACCTTGACATCGGTCAGCGTGGTATCGGGGCCGACGACGGCGTCGCGCGCCACCGTGGTGGTGCCGTGAAGTTGCGTGTTGGGCAACAGCCGGACGTCCTCGTCCAGTGTGACAGTGGAATCGATCCACGTGGTGGAAGGGTCCACCACGGTGACGCCCGCCCGCATCCAGGACTCGACGATGCGGCGATTGTGCTCTGCACCAAGGGCCGAGAGCTGAATGCGATCGTTGGCGCCCTCAACCTGCCAGCGGTCTTCGGTCACGACGGCGGCAACCCGGCCGCCGGCGTCGCGCGCCAAGCCCAAGACGTCAGTCAAGTACATCTCGCCCTGGGCATTATCGGTGGTCACTTTGGCCAACGCAGTCCGGAGCACTGCGGCGTCGAAAGCGTAAATTCCGGAGTTGATCTCACGGATGCTGCGCTCAGCGTCGCTTGCATCCTTGTGCTCCCGGATGCCTGTCACTGTTCCGTCCTCGGCGCGGAGGATGCGGCCATAACCCGTGGCGTCATCCAGGACAGCGGTGAGGACGGTAACAGCGTTGCCTTCGTCCTCGTGCGCGGCCACGAGCTCGCCGAGAAGTTCGCCAGTGAGAAGGGGGACATCGCCATAGGTCACTACCACGGTGCCGGTGACATCGGCTTGGGCGTCGAGGGCGCTGAGGGCAACTTCCACCGCGCGTCCGGTGCCGGGAACCTCGTCTTGGTCAACAATCAGGGCATCCGCGTCCAAAGCTGCGACATGCTCGGCCACGCGGTCCCGCTCATGGCGGACCACCAGGGCAAGCTTCCGCGGTTCGATGGATCGGGCCGCCAAGAGCGCGTGCCCGACCATGGAGCGGCCGCCGATTTCGTGGAGAATTTTGGGAGTCCGCGACTTCATGCGGGTTCCTGCACCTGCGGCCAAGACGATCACCGCTGCGGGACCGGTGGTTTCGGGGCTCACGTACTGGCTCTCCTTGCTCGGTATGTCCCGGGTGACCCGGCTTCGGAATGCCACATCCAACAATGGACCCAGGCACCGTTCGAGCCGTTCCAGGTACAGAGAGGAGCGCGTTTTCCGACCGTTCCGCCCATAGGATTCGAACCTATACTCCACGGCTCCAAAGGCCGGGGTGCTGCCATTACACCAGAGCGGACTGTGCGTGTTTCCGCAGCCAGGGCGGCAGCCCGGACGGCTTCCCGGATGACCGGGATGCACACACAAGAATCTAGTTTGCCATGACCATTGCGTGCTTCGCGACTTGACCGGTTTTTACTCCCTGCCGGACATGCCCTTCCCACAGCCGTTGCCCGTGTTCAACAGGCCTTTGCGGCATGATGGACACGTGAGCAAGCCCACCAACCTGCCCCAGGCCCCGACCGGTTCTGTTGGCTTGGAACCCGCTACCGAAGCCTCCCCGGGGGAGCCGGCGGCCCGCATTCGGATGACAGGGCACCAGCGAAAGGCGCAACTGATCGGCATTGGCCGCTCCCTCTTCGCCGTGCGGGGACTCGACGCGACAACCATCGAGGAGATCGCCGCCAAGGCCGGAGTCTCCAAACCTGTGATCTACGAACACTTCGGGTCCAAGGAAGGCCTCTACCGGGAGGTGGTAGAGCATGAATTCCGAATCTTGCTCGACTCCATCACCGAAGCGCTCAGCACCGATGCCAACCCCCGGGTTCTTGTGGAGCGCGCGGCACTGGCACTGCTTGGCTACATCGAACAGCGCACTGACGGATTCCGGATCCTCATCCGGGATGCGCCGCCATCACAGCCCGAAGGCGCGTTCTCGACGCTCCTTTCGCATGTCACCGTCCGGGTGGAGCATCTGTTGTCCGATGAGTTCGCCCTCAGGGGATTCAGTTCCGCCGACGGTGCCATGTACGCTCAGATGCTCGTTGGCATGGTGGCCATGACGGGCCAATGGTGGCTCGATAGCCGCACGCCGGATAAACGCGCAGTGGCCGCGCACTTGGTGAACATGGCGTGGAATGGGCTGACCGGGTTGCAAAAGGAACCCGAGCTGCGCTCCGGGGCCTAGCCAGCTCCGGGGCCTAGCTACGGGCACGCCGGGTTACTCTCCGAGCACCTCCGCGGCCTCCAGCCACTCGAGCTCGAGGCCTTCCTTCTCGTCCAGCAACTCCTGCAGTTTGGCGTTCAGTTCGCCGAGCGCATCGAAATCTCCCGCTTCGGATTTCGCCGCCATTTGGGTGTGAAGCTTTTCTTCTTGCTGCGCTATTTTGCCGAGCTGCCGGTCGATCCGGTTGAGGTCCTTGCGCGCTTCACGCTTTTCGGATTCGCTGGCCCCGGACGGCGCGGCGGACGACGCCGATGCAGAAGAACCGCTCGTGGCCGTGGGGGCGCCCGATCCCCCGCCCATGCCACCGGAAGCCAAGGCGGCCTCGCGGAGTTCGAGGTACTGATCCACACCGCCAGGCAAACCACGGAGTTTTGCATCGCCAAGCAGCGCCATCTGATGGTCCGTGACGCGTTCGAGCAGGTATCGGTCGTGGCTGACAACCACCAGCGTCCCCGGCCAGCCGTCCAGGACATCTTCGACGGCGGCGAGCGTGTCGGTGTCGAGGTCGTTAGTGGGTTCGTCGAGCATGAGCACATTGGGCTCCCCCACCAACAACCGCAGGAGCTGCAGCCGGCGTCGTTCACCACCGGAGAGATCCGATACGGGAGTCCATTGCTTTTCCTTGGTGAAACCGAGCTGCTCCACCAGCTGTCCGGCCGTGAATTCCTTGCCGCCCACGCTGAAGGAGCGTTTCTCCCGCTCGATGACCTCGATGACGCGCAGGTCCGAGACGTCGTCGAGCTCTTTCACCTCTTGGGTGAGGACGGCAGTAACCACGGTTTTTCCGCGCTTGACCTTGCCCGTGGTGGGTTGGATTTCACCGTTGAGCAGCTTCAGCAAGGTGGATTTGCCTGCGCCGTTCACGCCCACCAAACCAAGCCGTTCGCCCGGGGCAAGCCGGAGGGTGATGTTGTCGAACAGTTTCTGCCCCTCCTCGCCGTCGAGGAAGTCCAGCGTCACGTTCTCGAGGTCGAGGACGTCCTTGCCCTGGCGCGCGGTGGCCATCTTGCTGAGGGCCACGGAGTCGCGCGGGTCCGGCACGTCGGCTATGAGATCGTTGGCTGCTTCGATCCGGAACTTCGGCTTGGCCGTCCGGGCCGGGGCGCCGCGCCTCAACCATGCCAGTTCCTTCTTGACCAACTGCTGGCGCTTGCCCTCCACGACGGCGGCCATGCGGTCGCGCTCCGCGCGCGCCAAAACGTAGGCGGCGTATCCGCCGTCGAACATGTCCACCATGGCGTCGTGGACTTCCCAGGTGTAGTTGCACACTTCATCCAGGAACCAGCGATCGTGCGTGACCACCAGGAACGCGCCCTGATTGGCGCGCCAGCGCGTCTTGAGGTGCCTGGCCAGCCAAGCGACGCCTTCGACGTCGAGGTGGTTGGTGGGTTCGTCCAGCATGATGACGTCGTGGTCTCCGATGAGGAGCTTGGCCAGCGCAACGCGCCGCTTCTGGCCGCCGGAGAGCGCGTGGACGTTGGCGTGCCAATCGACGTCGCCCACCAGCCCACCCATGATTTCGCGGATCTTCGGGTTCGCTGCCCATTCGTGATCGGCCTGGTCACCGACGATCGCGGCGCCGACTGTCAGGTCACCGTCCAGCACGTCGCTTTGGTCGAGGTAGCCAACGGTGACGTCGCCGCGTTTGGTCACCCGGCCCGAATCCGGCGTTGCCCGAGCCGCGAGCAGACGCATGAGCGTGGACTTTCCGTCACCATTGCGCCCCACCATGCCGATGCGGTCGCCATCCTCCAAACCGAGGGTGACGCCGTCGAGGACAGTGCGGGTCGCGAACGAAACGGTGAGGTTCTCGCCGCCGAGCAGGTGGGCCAATGGGTACTACTTTCTACAGCTGGAACGCGGAGGTACTAAAGGAGGGTATCGGAGATGATCCGTGCCCCGGGTACAGGGCCGTGGACTGCGACGGCGGTGTGCCCGCGGTGCGTCAGTTCCTCGGCCAGGACACTCGCGGAAACGGAGTCCCTCGCGAGCAATGCGATGGTGGGCCCGGACCCGGACACCATCCCCGCCAAGGCACCGCGGGCTTCACCGAGGCCTATGGCATCGCGAAGTTGCGGTGCCAAGGCAATGGATGCCCGCTGCAAATCATTAATGAGGACCCGGCTCAACTGCTCGGGGTCCCCGTGCCGGAGGGCCTGCAGGATGGTGGGGTCCACCTCCACGGGCTCGGGTATGTCCAGGCCTTCGGAGTCCCTGAGCCCGTCAAGGGTGCGAAAAACATCCGGCGTGGAGAGCCCGTAATCGGCAAAAACCAAGACCCAATCCATCTGCGCCTTGGCCAGCGCCGGTGACAACTTATCGCCCACACCAAGCCCGACGGCGGTGCCGCCGAGGAGCGCGAAAGGCACGTCCGCGCCCAACTCTGAAGCCAGGTGGGCCAGTTCTTCCCGGGAAAGTCCGCTGTTCCACAAGGCATCGCAGGCAAGCAACGTGGCTGCGGCGTCCGCAGATCCGCCGCCCATCCCGCCAGCCACAGGCACCCGCTTGGTGATTTCCAGGTGCACCCCGGTGGGCTTCTCGGACACCTCCGCCATGATTGCTGCGGCCTTGTAGGCGAGGTTCCGCTCGTCCAGCGGAATGTCGACGCCGTCGAGGTCCAGCGTGCTGTCCGGGCTGATGCTCACTGTGATCCCGCTGGCCTCCGTGCTGGTGGCCGCCACTTCCTCGTACAGGGAGACCGCGAGGTACACGCTGGCCACCGAGTGGTAACCATCAGGACGCAGTGGGCCCACGCTGAGCGAGACGTTTACCTTTCCCGGCGCCTTGACGCGCACGGTACGGGCATGGAAGCGGTCACCCGCGTATGGCAGGCCGGCTGGTTTTCGGGTACCCGGGTTCATGCTTCCACGGGGTGGCGGGCTTCGGCGATCCTGACATAGGCCGAGATATCGAGCACCTCGCCGCGGGCAGTGGGGTCGACGCCGGCCGTGACCAGGAAACGCTCAGCTTCTGCTGCGCTTCCGGCCCAGCCTGCCAACGCTGCACGCATGGTTTTACGCCGTTGCGCAAAGGCTGCGTCGATGACGGCGAACACTTGTTCGCGGGTGGCGTGGGTGGCTGGCGGGTCATGCCGGGTGAAGGACACCAAGCCGGAATGGATCTTGGGCGCGGGCCAAAAGACGTTCATGCCAATAACGCCGGCTTTGCGCATGCGGCCATACCAAGCGGCCTTGACCGAAGGAACGCCGTAGACCTTGGACCCGGGGCTGGCGGCTAAGCGATCGGCCACCTCGTCCTGGACCATCACCAGACCGTGCTGGAGGCTCGGAAAATGCTGCAACAGGTGGAGCACCACCGGGACGGCAACGTTATAGGGCAAGTTCGCCACCAGCGCCGTGGGCTGTACGGGCAGCTCGGTAACCTTCATGGCATCGGACACCACCAGATGGAAATTGCCTTCCGTCCGCGGGCGCCACGCACTGACCGTCTCCGGGAGCTTGGCGGCGAGCACGGGATCGACCTCCACGGCAACCACCGCACTCGCGGCATCAAGTAATCCAAGGGTGAGCGAGCCCAGCCCGGGGCCTACCTCCAGCACCGTTTCGTCAGGCCCGATGCCGGCAGTGGACACAATCCGTCGGATCGTGTTTCCGTCGATCACGAAGTTCTGGCCCAAGGTCTTGGTGGGACGGACCCCGATTTCCTCGGCAAGTCGCCGGATGTCGGAGGCGCCAAGCAAAGGCGCGACGGCGGCGGGCTGGGAATTCGGTTCAGTCACCTAGGTATCGTATCGTCTGCGCCGGACATCCCCTGTGCCGGATGTCCGGCGAACGGGTCAGGCTGCGTGCGCGCAGCCCCAGTCGCTGAGGCCGTTGCGGGCGTAGAGACGGTTGGCGATCTCGATTTGCTGTGCCTTGCTGGCAAGGTTTGCGGTGGGAGCGTATGCGCCACCACCGTTGGCCAGCCACGTCGAACCAGAGAACTGGAGGCCACCGTAGTATCCGTTGCCGCTGTTGATGGCCCAGTTTCCACCGGACTCACACTGGGCGATCCTGTCCCACATGGCTTCGTTCGGGGCGCCGGTGGGTCCACTCGAAACAGGGGCTGAGGCAGCCGCGGCAGGCGCCGGCGCGGGGGCCGGGCGGTCCTTGGTGCCGACGCTGATCTTCTCGGTAACAGGCTGGGTGGTCACATTGCTGGACACGAGTTCACGGGATGCCTCCTGGCCATCAACAAGGACCAGTTTGAACGTCTTGACCAAAGAGCCGGCCACACCGGCCTGGGTAACCTTTTGCTCGCCCTTGAACAGGTCGGCACTGTCCGATTTCACACTGTCGAAGGGGACATCTTCGGTAGCTTGGGCGGTCTTGCTGGTGTCCACGCGGGAGACCTTGATCACCATGTCCTGGATGATCGGGGCGTTGCCCGGCTGGGAGACCCGGTCATCAGCGCCCACCTTAACACCGGCGTCCTTCAAGACCGTGGCGACGTCGGCCGCCGTCGTGGTGGTGTTGGTGTCCTTGCCGTCAGCGACGATGCTGATGGTCTTGGGCGTGGAGATGGAGACGAACGAACCGTTGACTGCCAGCGAGGCATCCTTGGGCTGGGAGACCTTGGACGTGCTGGCTACGCCGAGCTCGGAGACCAGTCCGGCAACGTCCGGGGACGTGGTGGTGACCGTCTTGCGGGCGCCGTCCAAGTCAATGGACACCGCCTTAGCGAGGTTCACGTTCACCACAGAGCCGTTATCCACCTTGGCATTCAGTGCCGGTGAGACGCGGTCCGTGTTCTTCAGCTCGACCTTTGCAGCCTTGACGACTTCGTCAACAGTGCCACCGAAGGTCTGGATGGAGCTCACCTTGCCGTCAACGTTGAGGGTTACGGTCTTGTTGTTGCCGACGAAGGCGACAACTCCGACCACCAGTGCTGCGACAACCAACACTTGGACACCGACTTTGAGAAAGCTGAACTTGCCATCCGTTGTGAAGAACTTGATCACGATTGCCCATTACTCTTAGACCATCCAGGCACGGGGAAGAGCACAAAAACGAGCGTGGCCGCAAAACGTTGGGGCCAGGCATATAAGCCTGGTCCCGCCTTTTACTGCCGGCCGTTTGCGCCGTTTCACATCGTTGAACTGAGGGCCTGCATCAGCAGGCCAGCTGTCCGAAGGCCTTCCCCGACCCCGGCTACTTGTTTAACACAGTAACCGATCCGTTATAAACCATCCAAGCCTTCTGCATACCGGGTATCCCCCATGGAACCTGGGGGAACGTCCGGTACACCGGCTAAAAAGCGCGGATTAGGCCCAAGATCCATAAGCATCCACGGTATTTTTCGCCAGCCGCGAACAGAGTTCCGCGAGGTCACTTCCTGTCACGTCAGCCATGGCGCGGACAGTGTAGGGAACCATGTAACTGGCGTTCGGACGGCCACGATGCGGGTGCGGCGTCAGGAATGGCGAGTCCGTCTCCACCAGGATCCTCCCCGGTTCTGCCACTGCCAACGCCCCGCGGAGGTTCCCTGCATTCTTGAATGTCATGGTGCCGGCGAAGGACATGTACCAGCCGTGCTCGTTGCACGTCCTGGCCAGCTCTTCATCGCCGGAAAAACAGTGGAAGACCACGCGGTCGGGTGCACCTTCCTCACGGAGGACCTGCACCACGTCATCATGGGCGTCCCGGTCATGGATCTGCAACGTCAGGTCCAGTCTCTTGGCAATGTCGATGTGCCTGCGGAATGAATACCGCTGATGGGCCAACCCTTCGCCCTGCGTTCGGAAGAAGTCCAAACCAGTCTCGCCGATGGCGCGGATCCTCGGGTGGCCAGCCAGTTGCTCGATCTCGGCGAGCGCTGTTTCCAATTCGCCCCTCTCGGCGTATTCCGGTGCGTCGTTCGGGTGGATGGCGACGGCCCCGAGGAGGCGGGGATCGGCGTCGACCGCTTTGACAGTGAATCGGGACGATTCGAGGTCGCAGCCAACCTGCACGGCACCCTGCACCCCCACGCTCTCCGCAGCGTCCAGGGCATCGCGGACCGATACCTCGATCACGCCGTGCCGGAAATCCAGGTGGGTGTGGTTGTCCATCACTGGTACCGGCAGGGGTTCTGGAGCTGGTGGGTAATCCTTGCGGGACGTACCTGTTTCCGCAGGGAGGGCCTCGTGCTCGTCGTCACGAGCACGGTAGGGAGCAGGAGCGAGGGAATTGCACATGCTCCCACCTTAATCCGGCTGCGCAGAAATTCCGCGGGCACTCTGTCTGCCAAAGCCATTGTCTAGGTAGGCTGGACGGAAAGCCCGCATTGGCAGCGCTCCAGGAGGATTGCCAAAGGCGGCCACGGCTGAAGGGCAATCCATGGAGTCCAAGCGACCAGTCGCCATCGAGCATTCACAGCGGCTTGAGCAGTCACAGCGTGAGGCCGCAGTCCAACCTGCCCAGCCACGGGACGCGGCACTCAACGGCCACGGTCAGCACCCGATGGACGCCGAGCGCTTCCACGAGGCCAGTGAGCTCATCCTGGGTTCCATCAACCGGGTCATCGACGGAAAGGCCGACGCCGCCAAGCTCGCCCTGACGGTGCTCCTCGCCCAGGGCCACCTGCTGCTCGAAGATGTGCCGGGGGTTGGGAAAACCCTGTTGGCCAAAACCTTGGCGAGGACGGTCGATTGCACCGTTTCCCGCATTCAGTTCACCCCGGACCTGTTGCCCTCCGATGTCACGGGGGTGTCCATTTACAACCAGTCCTCCCGGCAGTTCGAGTTCCGTCCCGGTGCCGTGTTCGCCAACATCGTCATCGGTGACGAGATCAACAGGGCCTCAGCCAAGACCCAGTCCGCCCTCCTTGAGTGCATGGAGGAGCACCAGGTGACGGTGGACGGGAAGTCATATCAGTTGGGGCTGCCTTTCATGGTGGTGGCAACCCAAAACCCCATCGAAATGGAAGGTACCTACCCGTTGCCCGAGGCCCAGCGTGATCGCTTCATGGCGCGGATCTCCATGGGCTACCCGGACAAGGACGCAGAGATCCAGATGCTGGAAACACATCAATCGTCCTCCCCTTTGGTCAAAGTCACTCCGGTGGTTACCGCCAACGACGTCGCTGCCATGATCGCCATGGTCCAGCAGGTCTACGTGTCCACTGCCATCAAGGAATACACGGTGGCAATCGGCCGTGCCACCCGGGACAGCGCGAACCTGCGCCTGGGGGCCAGCCCGCGATCCTTGCTACAGCTCCTGCGGGCTGCCAAAGCCACCGCTGCCCTTGACGGCCGTGACTTCGTACTGCCCGACGACGTGCTGGACGTGGCCGAGTCCGTATTGGCCCACCGGATCATCCTCGAGCGCAAAGCCGCAAGTTCCGGTGACACCCCGCAGAGCATTCTCCACAGCATCCTGACGTCCGTTCCCGTTGCGAAAGAACCCGCCGGGGCGTGGGCCAGGGAACGCCGCGCCGGTTAGGAGGCACGGAAGATGTCGGTAGCAGGGTGGCTCCCCACGCATTTGTTCACCAACCGTGGGTGGGGCCTGCTGGGCAGCGGTGCGGTGTCCCTCGGTTGCGCAGCCGTGATGGGCAGGCGGGACCTGCTGACCTTGGCGGTGCTGCTGTTCCTCTTGCCTTTACTCTCCTTGGCAGGGGTACGGATGCTCAAGCCCTCCTTTCAGGTGTACAGGGAGTTCAACCCATCCACTGTGGAAACCTCCGCTGCCACCACCGTTCGCTTAGCCGTTGCCCGCTCCGGGTTCGACTCGGGGCACGTGACCATGGAGGAGCAACTACCTCCGCGGTTTGGCAGCCCTCCCGCCTTTCGTTTTCCCGCGAGATCCGCTTCAGGCGGGACCAGCCGCTACGAATACCAGTTGCGGTCCGGCAAGCGCGGTCAGTTCCGGATCGGTCCGGTGACCGCGGAATTCAGCGACCCTTTCGGCTTGTCCTTGCGCCGACACTCCATCGGCGACGGCGACATCCTCACGGTGACGCCGGCCGCCGTCGAACTTCCGGTGACGGGCCTGGCCGGGGCCAGAGGCAACGACGGCGTCACCGCCACCCGGGTCCGGGCCAACCCGAGTGATGACGACATCATGACCCGGGAGTACCGGCACGGGGACCCGCTGCGGCGCGTGCACTGGGCGGCGACCGCGCGGCACGGGCAACTCATGGTGCGGCAAGAGGAATCGGTGACCACTCCGGAGGCCACGGTTATCCTCGATCATCGGTTCACCGCCTTCGCTGCCGGGCTCGGCACCGGCTTCAGCGGCCATGACGAAGACTCGGACCTCATCACCGGGCCGGGATTTGAGTGGATGGTCACAGCGGCCATGTCCATCGCGGCCCACTTGGCAGAGCGGAACTACTCACTGCGCCTCCTCGACGCGTTCGGAAACCCTGCATTCCTGCATTCACGATCGGCACCGGACCCCGAAGCAGAGGAATTCTCCGGGCTCGGCGGCCTGCATGCCATCGCGGAGGGGCTTGCCGCGATCGAACTGACCGGCCCCAGGCACGCCCGCCCCGAGCACCATGACGGAGCCGCCGGAACGGTAGGCGCTGATTTCTCCGACGCCCCTTTCGATGACGGGTTGATGGACAAACTTGCCATGCACCGGCTACGGGGCCCGCTCTTGGCCCTCCTTGGAAACCTGACCGTAGCCGAAGCCCGGGCCCTCGCACCGGCGGCAGGCTATGGTGCCAACGCCTTTGCCTTGGTGATGACCGACGGGGTGCACCCCCGGGACGAGGCTGTGGAGATTCTCTCGAGGGCCGGGTGGCGTGCCGCTGCCGTGACAGCCCGGACACCATTGGCCCAGGCATGGTCGGCCTTCGAGGAAGGCGGCATCGTGGCGGCGGCCGGAGCAGCCATGGACGTTCGACGCGGAGCAGCGGTGCCACGATGAGCGCGGGACAGGAACATCGGATACGTCCGAACCCGGGCGGGGATGGCGCCTCGCCAGACTCCCCAACAGCAGACCCCACAGCGGGCTCCCCCACGTCCGGATCCCTCACACGCGAGCCCCGCACGGCCGGCGCGGGCCCCTACCCGTGGCTCATGGCGGGTTCCATCGCCGTGGCCGTCCTGGGTTCGTCGTTGTCCCTCAATGGGGTTTTCCGGGGCTGGGCTTGGCTGCTGCCACTGATCACTACGGTGACCGTGGCGGCGCTGAGCCTGGCTGCCCTCCGTTCACTCAGGGCGCGTCCGTTGCTGGCCACCGCCGGCTCGCTGGGCATGCTGGCGGCCATCTTGAGTTTCATCTTTTGCAGGCAAGAAAGCCTGCTCGGGTTCATCCCCACCCCGGCTACCTTGGCCGCCGTCGGCAAGCTGATGCAGCGGGCAGCAGAAACCGTAGTCTCCGAGACCGCGCCAGTTCCTCCCAACGCGGGAATCGTTTTCGTTATGTGTGCCTGCCTGGGCCTGTTGGTCATCCTGATGGATGCGCTGGCCGTTCCGCTGTCCATGCCCGCCGTCAGCGGTCTGGGGCTACTTGCTGTCATGGTGGTTCCAGCCACCGTAAAACCGCAGAGTGTGGGCGTGGCCGGGTTCCTCGGGGCCGGGATCGGTTACCTGCTCATCCTCGGCACCAGCCAGTGGTTTGCCCATGACCCCCGCCTGCAGTCCGGCTCCACACGCGGTTCTTCGCAGTTCAAACGTTCCATGGTGGCCGGCGGGCTGGCTCTTGGCCTGGCTTTGGTGGTCCCCCTGGCGATTCCGGGCTTCGACTCCGGTACTTTCCCCCAAGGCTCGCGATTGAGTCCTTGGGGGACGGCGAACGGATTGAACCCGATGATCACCTTGGGCAACAGCCTGCGCAGCCCTACGGGTGCTGGACGGATCACCTATGCCACGAGCTCCGGAAGCGCCGAGTACCTGAGGTCGGTGACCATAGACAGCTTCGACGGCGAAACGTGGTCGCCCGACGATCGGGCCGGTCAGCGCCGTCCCGGTACGGACAAGATCGACGCCGGCTACACCCTGCAGGGCCCCACCGTCCCCGCCGTCACTTCCATCGACGCCGGCCAGTTCACCAGCCCGTACCTTCCGGCGCCGTTCGCCCCCGCGTCGGTCAACGGGCTCAGCGGGAGTTGGACGTGGGACCCGGCCACTTTGAGCATCATGAGCACGGACAGCAGTACCCGCGGGCAGCGGTACGTGGTTTTCTCGGCGTCGCCCAAAATAACCGCCCAAGCCCTGGCGCTGGCCAACGCCGCTCCCCGCGGCATCTCCAACGACTTTCTCCGGATCCCGGCAAACCTCCCGGACATCGTGCGGAAGACCGCCAACACAGTGACGGCGTCCGCTGGCAACAACTACGACAAGGCGCTGGCCATCCAAAAGTACCTGCGCTCCAGCGAGTTCACGTATTCGCTCCAGGCTCCCGTCCAGAACGGCTATGACGGCAACGGACTGTCCGTCCTGGCCGACTTCCTTACGGTCAAGAGCGGCTACTGCGTGCACTTCTCCTCCGCCATGGCGGTCATGGCGCGTGTTGAGGGTATCCCCAGCCGCGTTGCTGTGGGCTACGCCCCCGGGCATCCCACCGGACAGTCCGTCGCGCTGGTTGGCCAAGGGTCATTCCCTGAATATGAGGTGGACGCCCGCGACGCACATGCTTGGCCCGAACTGTACTTCGAAGGCCTCGGATGGGTTCCGTTCGAGCCCACACCTTCCCGCGGTGTTGTTCCCGATTACGCGACCGATCCCACGGTACCCGGCAGTATCACCTCAAACACCGATGAAAAGAACAGCGCTGCGACCCCCGAGGCGCCAGCGCCCACCGCCACCCCGACGGCGGGAGCTTCCGCTGCCGTTGCCGGTCCCGCCGAGGTCAGCACACTTCCCGTGATCAGTGTTGGGGCTGCCGGCTTCCTGCTGCTGGTTGCCTTCCTCTGCTCCCCCCGGCTGGCCCGGACAGCGCAGCGCCGCCGACGGCTCGCTGTTCGCCCACCAGCGCGTGCCGGCACCCCGCCTCCCGGATACCGGGACCCGGCTCCCGGGCTTGCGTGGGCGGAGTTGCAGGACTTGGCCACCGATTACGGCATGCCCTCCGCGCCCAGTGAAACGCCGCGCCACTTTTCCGCCCGGCTACGTGCCAGCGCCGCCTTGGGTCAGGCAGGAGGCATCGACGACGCCGCCCACGTGGCGGTCGCATCCCTTACCTCCGACTTCGAACGCGATCGGTACGGCCAGCCTGCGGGTCGAGGTGGCGTACCACCAGCGGCAACACCGGCTGCGCCGCGCATCGCCGTCGTTCGCGAATCGCTTCGCAGCAACGCCCGCTGGTCCGTGCGCTTCCGCGCGGAGTGGGTCCCGCCGTCGTTGATGCATCGGTGGTCCCGCGGTTTGGGGGCGCCGCTCCGGTCGCTGCGCACGGCGGGTAACTCCGCGGGGTGGGCCCTCACCCGGAGCTGGCGAAAGCTGGGCAGGCTGTTACCCGAGAGGCGATAGGGCGCCGGTGAGTCTGACCCGCCACAGCAAAGGCCCGCTACAGCAAAGGGCCCGGCGCCGGAACTTGTGGTTCCGGGCCGGGCCCTTTACTTTGCGTCAACCGTTCTTGTTGCGAGAGCGGTGGACTGGATCCTGCAGCCTAGTCGGCGTAGGGGTCCGCGATACCTACGTACTGGGTGTAGAGGTACTCTTCGATGCCTTCGGAACCGCCTTCGCGGCCCAGGCCGGACTGCTTGACGCCGCCGAACGGTGCCGCCGCGTTGGAGATGACGCCGGCGTTGAGGCCGAGCATGCCGGTCTCCAGGCGTTCGCTGATGCGCAGGCCGCGGTTGAGATCCTTGGTGAAGACGTATGCCACCAGGCCGTATTCGGTGTTGTTGGCCAGGCGAACGGCGTCATCCTCGGTGGAGAACGTGACGATCGGGGCTACCGGACCGAAGATTTCTTCCTGGAGGATGCGGGAATCGGCCGGGACGTTCTTCAGGACCGTGGGCTGGTAGAAGTAACCGGGACCGTCGACGGCGGAGCCACCGGTAACTGCCTCGGCGCCGGCTGCCACAGCCTCGGTGACCAAGGCGTGGACGCCATCGCGGGCTTTGCCGTCGATCAACGGACCCACCTTGGACTCGGGCTCGGTGCCACGGGCCGTGGTGAGTGCACCGATCTTGGCGGCGAACTTCTCAGCGAAGGAGTCGGCGATGGACTCGTGCACAATGAAGCGGTTGGCAGCCGTACAGGCCTCGCCCATGTTGCGCATCTTCGCAGCGATGGCACCTTCAACGGCCTTGTCCAGGTCGGCGTCTTCGAAGACGACGAACGGGGCGTTGCCACCGAGTTCCATGGACGTGCGCAGGACCTTGTCCGCAGCTTCACGGATCAAGGCCTGGCCAACGGGCGTGGAGCCGGTGAAGGAGATCTTGCGTAGGCGGTCGTCCTTGATCAGCGGGCCGGTCACGGCGCCCGCGGTGGAGGTCTGGATGACGTTCAGGACACCTGCCGGAAGACCGGCCTCTTGCATGACCTGTGCGAACAGCAGGCTGGTCAGGGGGGTCAGGTTGGCGGGCTTGAGCACCATGGTGCAACCGGCGGCGACGGCGGGGGCTACCTTGCGGGTGGCCATGGCCAAGGGGAAGTTCCACGGCGTGATCAGCAGGCAGGGGCCAACGGGCTTCTTCTGCACCAGGAGGCGGTTCTTGCCGTCAGGGGCTGCAGAGTAGCGGCCGGAGACGCGAACAGCTTCCTCGGAGAACCAGCGGAGGAACTCAGCGCCGTAGGTGACCTCGCCACGGGCTTCGGCCAACGGCTTGCCCATTTCCAGGGTCATCAGCAGGGCAAAGTCCTCGGCCCGCTCGGTGACCAGTTCAAATGCGCGGCGCAGGATCTCGCCGCGTTCGCGCGGGGGGGTGCGGGCCCAGTCTGCCTGGGCGGCAGCGGCGGCGTCGAGGGCGGCCGCGCCGTCTTCGGCACCGGCATCGGAGATGCTCAGCAGGACCTTGCCCGTGGCCGGGTCCTCTACATCAAAGGTCTTACCGGATCCCGCCGGGCGCCACTGACCGTTGATCAGCAGGCCAGTAGGGACAGAAGCCAGCAGTTCGCTTTCGCGTTCAACCGTGACAGTCATGGCGACTCCTTCGTCTTGGGTGCCTTTGGAGAAGTGCACCGCTTGGGTTCCTTGCCAGAAGTGGCTTGAATTACTGCCACCGTACTGCCCGGCAAGAAGCAGTGTCTACGCCGTCGCGCACTGCCTGGGCATCGCCGATTTGTGCAGGTGCACAGCTCTGATCAGCGTGCTGCCAGGACCGCCGAGTAGAGTTCCCGTTTGCTGATCCGGGCGTCCTCGGCCACAGCCGCTACGGCCTCTTTGAGGCGCATACCTTGGGAAATAAGCTCGTTCACGGCCGCCACATGGTCCTCGGGCTTGCCAGGTTCCTGTTCGGGCGCACCAGCGACCACCACGGCAATTTCGCCGCGGACTTCATTGTTTTCAGCCCACTCCAGGAGCTCGCGCAACGTTCCGCGGAGGACTTCTTCGTACGTCTTGGTCAGTTCACGGCAGACGGCGACGCGGCGTTCCGCGCCGAAGCGCTCGTGCAGGGCACGCAGCATCACTTCAAGGCGGTGCGGCGCTTCGAAAAACACCATGGTCCGTCGCTCGTCAGCCAGATCGGCTAGGCGGGAGTTTCGCTCCCCCGACTTGCGCGGCAGGAAGCCTTCAAAGCAAAAGCGGTCGGTCGGTAGGCCGGACAGGGCCAACGCAGTGAGCACAGCAGACGGCCCGGGAACGGCCGTGACGGTCAGCCCGGCAGCAACTGCTCCTTCGACCAGGCGGAAACCGGGATCGGAGACCGCGGGCATGCCGGCATCGCTGACCATGAGGATGGTCTTTCCGGCGCGTACGTGATCCAGCAACTCGCCCGTCTTGGCCACTTCATTGTGTTCGTGATAGCTGATCACGCGGCCGGTTACTTCCACGCCCAGCGCGGTGACCAAGCGATGCAGCCTGCGCGTGTCCTCGGCTGCCACGATGTCGGAAGTGGCAAGCAACTCGACCAACCGCGACGACGCATCGCCGACGTTGCCAATGGGGGTGGCTGCCAGGACGATCCTGCCCACACCCGGGGCTCCGGCCGGGCCCGCAGCCGCGGAAACCAGACCAACCAGTTCGTCGCTGAAGTCCTCGCCCACCTCGGCATGAGCGTCGTCACTGAAATCGGCGTTATCCGGGGTTGCCTGTTGTTCGTCCACCTGCCAAGCCTAATGCCGCGCGGGGTCAACCCTGCAGCGGGAATCGAAAGGTAGCATGGGCGGGTGAACCAGACGCTCGTTTCCGACGCTACGTCCAGCACCCCTGCGGCGTCATCCGACAGCGGCCAAGGCGGCCCCGGCCGCACGTCAGGGCGGGCGCTTGGCCGGGGGCTTGAACGCGGACTCGACCGCCACCGCTGGATAGCACGCCCCGCGGAGGCATTCACCGAGGCGGCCCTGCGGGAACGGCTGATCGGGACAATCCAGAGCTGGCGGGACTATCCGGCGTCGTTGCGCTTGTGGTTTTGGCTGATTCCCACGATCTCGGCCGTCTTGGCCGGCATCCTGCGCTTCTTCCGGCTTGATACGCCGCACAGCTTGGTCTTTGATGAGACCTATTACGTCAAGGATGCTTACTCCTACCTGGTCAGCGGCTACGAGCGGAGCTGGCCGGCGCAAGCCAACGACTCGTTCAACGCAGGAAATCCCAATGTCCTCCTGGACACGCCCGAATACGTAGTCCACCCTCCCGTGGGCAAATGGATGATCGCTTTCGGGATGTGGCTGTTCGGCGGCGACAACCCGTTCGGCTGGCGTTTCAGTGCGGCGTTGACGGGCACGTTGACGGTCTTCCTGGTTTCGCTCATTGCCTTGAAGCTTTTCCGTTCACACACGTTGGCTGCCATAGCGGGGCTGCTGCTTGCGATCGACGGGCACCACTTGGTGCTCTCCCGCACCTCTCTTTTGGACATCTTCCTGACTTTTTGGCTCCTGGCCGCTTTTGGCGCCCTGCTGTTGGACCGCGACGACGGCCGCCGTCGTCTGGCCTCCCGGCTGGCCGCACAAGCGGCTGGTTCGGGCGGTTCCCGGCCTTCCGCCACGCAATTGGTGACCGGCCCATGGCTTGGCATGCGGTGGTGGCGCCTCGTTGCCGGAATCTCCATGGGCTTGGCGGTGGGGACCAAATGGTCGGCCCTGTTCTTCGTGGCTGCCTTTGGAATCATGACTGTCCTGTGGGACATGAATGCTCGCCGCGTCGCCGGAATCCGGACCTGGTTCAGCACGGGCATCATCAGGGACGGATTACCAGCGTTCGTGACCCTCATTCCCGCTGCCGCCGTGACCTACGCTGCGACGTGGACAGGATGGTTCCTCTCCAAGGACGCCTACTACCGGCAGTGGGCTGCGACGAACCCGACGCCAGGTTGGGATTGGCTCCCCGCTTCCGTGCGATCACTGGTGCATTACCACATTGAGGCGTTCAACTTCCATCAAGGCCTGACCGCCGATCACCCCTACGAATCCAGTCCCTGGACCTGGCTTGTGATGGGTCGGCCTACATCGTTCTTCTATGAAGCGCCCAAGCAGGGCACGCCCGGCTGCGACGTGCAGGCCTGTTCGTCGGCCATCCTGCCGTTGGGAAACCTCGTAGTGTGGTGGGGCGGAACCATTGCCCTGGTGATCCTGCTCTTCTGGTGGGCCGGCCGCCGCGACTGGCGCGCCGGAGCGATCTTGGCCGGGGTTGCAGCCGGATACCTGCCTTGGTTCATGTATCCCGAACGCACCATGTTCATCTTCTACGCAGTGTCCTTCGAACCCTTCTTGGTCCTGGGACTCACCTACGTACTCGGCCTTGTCCTGGGGCGCAGCAATGATCCGCCCTGGCGCCGCCGGTCGGGGCTCTACGCAGTAACCCTGGTACTGGTGGTGGCGGTGCTGTTAACAGCGTTCTTCTACCCGGTACTGACTGCGGAAGTGATCAGTTACCAGCAATGGCACATGAGGATGTGGATGCCGTCGTGGATCTAGGGACACGCTCGTGAGGGAAGCTAGTACGGAGCTCCTGGTCGAGGCAGATGAAAGCACCAACGTCACGGACCTTCTTCTGGAACGTTGCCGTAAGGATCCTTTTGGCATCTTGTACGCGCACAAGACCCCTAACGGCTGGCTCAATGTTTCTGCTGCCCGTTTCCTGGCGGACGTCACCGATCTGGCCAAGGGGTTGATCGCCGGCGGCCTGAACCCTGGCGATCCCGTAGCGGTGTTGTCCCATTCAAGCTTCGAATGGACACTGGTGGATTTCGCCATCTGGATGGCGGGCGGGGTTACCGTCCCCATCTACGAGACGTCCTCTGCGAGCCAAATTGAGTGGATCCTCGCTGATTCCGGAGCTCGCCGCGTCTTCGTGGAGGACTCGAAGGCGGGCATGGTCCGTTCCCTGGTAGACAAATCAACTGCGCTGGGCGAGGATCCGGTCACCATCATCCGCATGGATCACGACGGCGACGCCCCGAACCTCACCAGCCTGGCCGCCGTCGGCATGGGCATCTCGGATACCGAGGTGGAGCGCCAACGCAGCGCCGCCACGCTGTCCGACGTCGCCTCCATCGTGTACACCTCCGGCACCACAGGCCAGCCAAAGGGTTGCGAAATCACCCACGGCAACTTCGTCCGGGTAGCCCGCAACGTCATACCGTTCCTCCCTGAACTGCTCATGCAGCCCGGCGCCCGCACACTGATGTTCCTCCCCTTGGCGCATGTCCTTGCTCGCGCCGTCCAGGTTGTCTGCCTCACTGCGGGAATCACCTTGGGGCACAGCGCCGGCGCTGCCGGGCTGATGGCGGATCTCGGTTCCTTCAAACCCACGTTCCTGCTGGCCGTCCCCCGGATCTTCGAGAAGGTGTACGCCGGGGCCAGCCACGCCGCCGCCATGAGCGGCCGATCCGCTTTGTTCGCCGCGGCATCTGCCACAGCTGTGGAGTATTCGACGGCGGTGGACCTCGCCGCCCGCGGTGAAGGGGCAGGTCCGGGGTGGCTCTTGGGGCTCAAGCATTCAACGTTCAACCGCCTCCTGTATCCCAAAGTCCGGCAGGTCTTCGGCGGAAACGTTGGTTTCACGGTTTCCGGTGCGAGCCCGCTCAGCCTGCGGGATAACCACTTCTTCCATGGCGCCGGCGTTCCGGTCCTCGAAGGGTACGGCCTGACGGAAACCACGGCCCCCTGCACGGTCAACACGCCCGGCATGACCCGCATTGGATCCGTCGGCATACCACTGCCAGGAACCACCATCCGCGTGGCGCCCG
The DNA here is from genome assembly GCF_030209745.1 of Arthrobacter sp. fls2-241-R2A-200. Lineage (GTDB taxonomy): Bacteria > Actinomycetota > Actinomycetes > Actinomycetales > Micrococcaceae > Arthrobacter. The sequence continues at coordinate 333,264 of NZ_JARVRJ010000001.1, read as the reverse complement.
ACGGTGAGATCCTGGTCAAAGGCATCGGCGTTTTCAAGGGCTATCACGGCAATCCCGAGGCCACCGATGCCACGTTCGTGGATGGTTTCTTCCGGACCGGGGATTTAGGTGAACTCGACGAGGACGGATTCCTGACCATCACCGGCCGCAAAAAAGACCTGTTGGTCACCGCTGGTGGTAAGAACGTGGCCCCGGCGCCTCTGGAGGAGAAGCTCCGGGAACACCCGTTGATCGCCCATGCCGTGGTAGTTGGCGAGGGCCGACCATTCATCGCAGCCTTGCTGAGCCTTGATCCCGAAGGGCTGGCCCAGTGGTGCTCTCAACAGAAGATAAAGCCCCTGTCCGTGGCTGAAGCAGTTGAGGATCAGCGCGTACGGGCAGCCGTCCAACCCGCCGTGGACGAGGCCAACAAGCTCGTTTCGGCGGCTGAGTCCATCCGGAAGTTTGAGTTCATCACTGCCGATTTAAGCGTTGAATCGGGCCATCTCACGCCGTCGCTCAAGCTCAAGCGCTCGGCTGTGATCCACGATTTCCAAGGAGTCGTGGACAAGCTCTACCGAAAATAAGGGCGCTACCGCTTGGCTCTGGTTTTCGCTTCCCGGTGAGCATCGTCTTCAGCGTCTACCGAAGCGTTGCTGGCGTGTGCGCCCGCGCGGGTTCCGGCGTCGAGCGTTTCCGCTTCCTCGCCACCCCCGTCGACGTCGGCAAGTTCGCCCGCGCTGGAGTCACCATGGTTGGAGCCTTCTACCGTTGCGTCCTGGCTGGCGGCCTTGCGCTGTTTGCGCGGCGGAAGTCCCCTTCGACGACGGGTGGGCCACGTGAAGATGAACGTCAGCACGGCCGCGATGAAGACCAGGGCACCGATCACGATGCCGGCGTCCACCCAGAACTGGCCCGGGAAGAGGCGGATCAGGGTGTCATCCAGCGAGAAGGTCCAGGTGCCGTTGGCAAAGAAAACGTGGTGGAAATCGGTAAAGAACTGCTCCCAGTTCAGCGTGCCCAGGACGCCCAAGGCGATGATGATGACCAGCGTGACGATCGAGCCTGCGAAGAGGCCGCGACGGACGCCGCCCTTGCTGCGCTTACGAAGATACAGAATGGCGATGATGCTCAGCAGCACCAGCAAGAGACCACCAAGGAACGTGGACAGGATCACGACCTTGACGTCGGCCATGTGGGCAACTTCGCCGTCGCGGAAAAGCTTGGTGCCGTCTTGGGTGACCAAGCCTCCCAAGTAGCGGGGACCGGCCCAGTTGCTCAAATAGTCCACAGCGTACGAGCCGTAGGTCATCCGGTCATCGGTGCTGAAGCCGTAACCGTCTCCGGGGAAGCCAGGACGGTTGTACTCCACCCAGAGGAACAGCGGGCTGGTCACGGCGCGGACTGCCAGGACCAAAAGGATGATCGGGTAGAAGACAGCCAGCAGGACCTGGAAAACACGGGGGCCAACGGGCTTGACCTTGGCTGCTTGTTCACGCTCGGCGTTGCGGCGGGCCACCTCCTCTTCCGGCGGACGGACCTGGAGGGCCGACGTCGGCAGCGGCTCCGAATAGGTGGACTGCTCGGAGTACGCGGACGGTTGCTTGTCCGCCGGCGTGTGGGCCAAGGTGTCCGCGAACACGGGAGTCTCGGCCACTGGCTGGTGGGCGCCGGCGGTCCCCGCTTCGGCGGCTTTCCGGTCGGCACGCGAGCCGGGCTGCTCGGTGAGGCCAGGCTGCTCGGTGAGGCCGGGCTGCTCGGTGGGGCTGGGCTGCTCGGTGGGGCCGGCTGCGCCGGCGGTAGCTCCGGCGGCGGCGCCCTGCACCTCGTCGGTGGGCGCCGCTGCGGAAGAACCGCTGGACGAAGCTGGCTTCATCCAGTCAAAAGCCGGCTCGTCCGGGTCCTCATGGGAACCGGTGTCGGGCTCTTGCGGTGTCTGGCTCTTGTCGCTCACAGCGGGTTTCACTTCCGTAGGCATCCACCGGCAATATCCTGCCGCCGGCTCTCTTGTCTGCAGTCGAGCCTACCGTCCGGCTTTGGGCCGACACGAGGATCAACCCCGGCCGCGGCCAGATTGAAATGCAACTGTAAGCTCGCTGTCATTATGCGGCGCCGACGCACGGACCGTCGACGCCGCATGATTCGTCAAGCGAATCAGGCACAGCCGGAAATAAGGCACAGCCGGACCGCCGCGGTCCTAGTAGCGGTAGTGCTCCGCCTTGTAGGGGCCAGCGACGTCCAAGTCGAGGTAGTCTGCCTGGTCCTTGCTCAATTCGGTCAGTTCCACGCCCAGGGCGTCCAAATGCAGGCGCGCCACCTTCTCGTCCAGGATCTTCGGCAGGACGTAAACCTGCTTTTGGTATTCACGTTCGCCCGCAGGCTGGTTCCTCTTGGTCCACAGCTCAATCTGCGCAATGGTCTGGTTCGCGAACGAGTTGCTCATCACGAAGGACGGGTGACCGGTGGCGTTACCCAAGTTGAGGAGGCGTCCCTCGGACAGGACGATGATGGAACGTTCGTCATCTGAACCGGCGTCGAAGACCCACTCGTGGACCTGCGGCTTGATTTCCACCTTCTTCACACCGGGCAGCTTGGCCAATCCGGCCATATCGATTTCATTGTCGAAGTGGCCGATGTTGCCCACGATCGCCTTGTTCTTCATGCCGAGCATGTGCTCGGCCATGATGACATCCTTGTTGCCCGTGGTGGTGATGAAAATGTCGCCCTGCGCCAGGACGGATTCCAGTTTGGCAACCTGGTAGCCGTCCATGGCGGCCTGCAGGGCACAGATGGGGTCGATTTCCGTGACAATCACCCGCGATCCCTGTCCGCGCAGCGCCTCTGCGGCACCCTTGCCGACGTCGCCATAGCCGCAGACGACGGCGACCTTACCGCCCATGAGGACGTCGGTGGCGCGGTTGATCCCGTCCGGCAAGGAGTGGCGAATGCCGTACTTGTTATCGAACTTGCTCTTAGTGACGGAATCGTTCACGTTGATGGCCGGGAAAAGCAGCTTGCCCTGCTCGGCAAGCTGGTACAGGCGGTGTACGCCGGTGGTGGTTTCTTCCGTGACGCCTTCGATGCGGGCCGCCAGCCGGGTCCACTTTTGCGGGTCGGTGGCCAATGTGCGGCGTAGGAGGTCAAGGATGAGTATGTATTCCTCAGGATCTTCCTCGGTGGCTGCCGGCACTGCACCGGCGGCTTCGAATTCCACGCCCTTGTGCAGCAGCATCGTGGCGTCACCGCCGTCGTCGAGAATCATGTTGGGACCGAGTTCGGGATTGGTCTCCGCGCCGGGCCACGTCAGGATCTGCTCCGCGGTCCACCAGTACTCTTCGAGGGTTTCGCCCTTCCAAGCGAAGACCGGGACACCCTGCGGGTCTTCCGGCGTACCGTTACCGACAACGACGGCGGCCGCGGCCTCGTCCTGCGTGGAGAAGATGTTGCAGGAAGCCCAACGGACCTCGGCACCCAAGGCTGTGAGGGTCTCGATGAGGACCGCAGTCTGCACTGTCATGTGCAACGATCCGGCGATCCGGGCACCCTTCAGCGGCTGCTCCGCTCCGAATTCCGCCCGGAGTGACATCAGGCCGGGCATTTCGTGCTCAGCAAGGCGGATCTGGTGGCGGCCCGCCTCCGCGAGGGAAATGTCAGCCACTTTGAAGTCGAAAGTCATGGAAGTTCCTTAGGGATTAACCGGACGTGCGGATGTGGAGGGGAAGCCGTTCAGGCCTGGGAATCGGTGTGGCTGGAGCCGGCAGCGTTCGCGGCTGCCAAAAGTTCCGGGGGAAGCAGCAACGGAATGCCGTCCTCCATCGTGTAGCGGAGCTTTTCGCCGTCGGCTCCCGGCTCGGTGGAGACCAATTCTTCCCCCTCCTGGACCAGTGGGGAACCGGTCACGGGGCAGCGCAGGATGGACAACAGTTCAGGACTGACCTTTGGCATAAATGATGCTCCCTGGATGGCGCCGTGGTGGCACGCTAGGTGGACTTATCTGCTGATCCCAGCCTACCGCGCAGTCCCTCCCCTGGTCCGCGGACGACGAATTGCGTCCCAGGCTCGCGGCCCTGCGTCCACCTGCAACGACGCGGTGACGACGCCTCGCGTGACTTGCCTCAGTGGGTAAGAACTACGAAGGTTCGCGGAGTACGCGCAGGTGGGCGCGGCGGGTTCCTTCCGCGGCAGCCGGCGGCTCAATCTGCGGGTGGCTGTGCCGCGCGGCGGTCTCCGGAGCTGCCGAGGCGGCCTCCCTGACAGCATTTGCTAAAGCAAGCAAGTCATCCGGACCAGGCTCAGGCCTGGTGGCCGGCATCGCCAAACGCAGGACCTCCCAGCCACGAGGAACCGTGAGGCTGCCGGCGTGCTGGGAGCAAAGGTCATAGGCATGCGGCTCGGCGTAGGTGGCCAGGGGGCCCAAAACGGCCGTGGAGTCTGCGTACACGTACGTCAAAGTGGCCACCGCAGACTGGCGGCAAGCTGATCTTGAACACTGACGGATAGCACCCACAACACCCCAGATTAGCGCTTATGGAGACCTACCTTGTGCATTGGGGGCTGTGACCCGCGCAAGAATTTCCGCGGGGACGGCACTCTTGCCGTTCCGGCCTGATGATGTCGCGTTGCCGGTCCCTCCGGACTAAAGTCGATACATGCAGTCACAGCCACACGTTCCCGGATTCACCCTCCGGTGGACTGACGCAGAGGGGACTGACGCCAGTGGCGATCAGGCGGAGCAAAGCGCTGGCCCGGGCCGCAGTTTCCGGAGGCGCAGGCGAAACCGCCATGGCCGGGGACTGCGCGGCGAGTTGATGCTCCCGAACCTTCCCGGTTTCCGTTCGCGCTCCGAGCGCTTTGATGACATGGTGCTGGACTCAGCGGAACGGCTGCAGGACATGTGGGGAAAGCAACTCGACGGCGTACTCTTCGCCGTCGACGAGATCCCACCTGACCTTGAGGTGCTGGTCGCAAAAGGCGGCCCCGCACCCATGGGGTCCTACACGCCCGGAGGCCGCGGCCAAGCACCGATGATCACTGTGTACCGGCGGGTTGTCGAGCAGGGCTCAACCAATCGCGAGGAACTCCAGGACCTGGTGCATGACGTGGTGGTGGAGTACACGGCAGAAATGCTCGGCGTCCCGCCGGAGACGCTTGACCCTGTCTACCGCCGTCGTTATCAGTAACCGACCGAAACCGGCACCTTCTCAAGTCCAGCGGCTGCGTCCGGGATGGCAACCACCGAAACATCGTTTCGGCCGTCCTTACCAAGGAGGAGCGCGCCATAGACCGGATCGCCCGAGGCTGAAACGACGTATCCCGCCACGGCAGACGCTCCGGACTTCGCCGGCAGATCGATCGACGACGTCGTCCCTCCGGACATATCCACGGAAATGGCCTTGCCGATCTTCCCGTCCGTTGTCACCGGAGCGTAGCTGACCGTTCCACGGCCTACGGGAACGCCGAAGGTCAACGACGCGTTGCCCTCCCGAGGGACCGCCACGAGATGCTGGCTGCCGAGCCGTGCGGAGGCCGGCGACCAAGCGAAGTCGCTTGGATCATTCACTGTTGCGCCACGTGTCACCCGGGCCGAGGCAGCAAAAGCCACATCCGAGCTGGCGCCCACCGAGTACGTCCCGGCCGGCAGTCCGTCCAGGTTCAGTGTCGCTACGGTGCCGCCCTTCACCGTCACTACTCCCCCGTTGGGAATCTGACGCTCGCCGTTGGCGCCGTAGACGTGAACCTGGATGACCGCGTCCGCTGATCCGGGAACGGCCAGCTGCAATGCGGGGAGGGCGTCCGCGAAGTCGGATTTGCCGCCGAGCGCCTTGATCGCCGCGGTGTCCTGGATATTGACCCCGGACATCACCTGGAGGTTGGAGGGCGCAGCGCCTGGGGACAAGTACTCGACGCCGCCGGGAACCAACCCCCGCAGGACGCTCTGTTGAATGGTTCCGGCAACCGGGCCGCCTGTACTGAGGAGATGGACGGCAAGTTGGGTCTGCCCAGGGGCCAGTCCCCCGAGATTGATGGATCGGGTTGTTCCTGGGGCCACCAAAAGGCCGCGAGCATCAGCAGCCTGAATCTGCCCTTGGCTCCCGAACAGATCAAGGTTCACCGTGGCCGGGGTTGAGGAGGCATTGCTGACATTCAGCACAGCGGTGCGGCCAACTGACGTGCTCGCTCCAAGGATCCAAGCATCGTTGCCGGGCTGTTGGCACTGCGCTGAGGCAAGCCCGCGCAGATCACCGTCCGTGGCGGAGTACGTGACGTTTGCGGCCATGGATGCCTGCTCATTGCCGATGGGATCAGCGCCCACCACGGTTGCGGACGTCACCGGACTGATGGAGGCCAAAGCTGCCGCCAGGACCGGAGGGCCGGTGGTCGGCGTCGGACTGGCCGTTGGCGCCTTAGCGATCTCCGCCACCGCAGCGCCGGACAGCGCGGTCACTTTACTTCCCGGAATGACGCCGGCCGCATTGCTCAGCACCACGGCGTTGAGCGCACTGGCTGCCGTGGTCGATACGGGGCTGAACGCGGCATCGGTGCCGACGACGCTCCCATTGAGCAGCCGCGCCGGTTCCGGGCAAACTCCGAGCGCTTGGCCTGCCGGGACATCCGCCTGCGGTACATTCAGCGTTTTACCACCGGACGGACCGGGCAACACGGACGCTGCAGCAACCGCCGCTCCGCCTGCAGCAAGGATCACGACGCCGGAGAGCACCCCAACGATTACGCCCTTGCGGGACGTACGGGATCCTTTCTTGCGCGAGCCTGAGTCTTTCGCGCGACTGGACCCGCTGGACTCCCTTTTGCCCGGCCCCTTGGCGCTGCTGGCCTTGGCATTTTCAGCCTTGGCGCTGCTGGCCTTGGTGCTGCTGGCCTTGGCGCCCGGCACGTCACCGGCGTCGTTGACGCTGTTCAGCTCGTCAGACATTGCTGTACTCCTTACGGAGGGAAACTTCATCCCTCGACATGCCGGTCCGCGTGCGTCGAGCAGGCACTGGAACGGCAAGCAATACGGTCAGTCCGATCACGGCGACTTGGAGGATGCCCAACCACAACGCCCAGGGGTTGGTATAGCGGACCTCGAGGTGTCCACCGCCAGCGGGAAGTTCAAATGCTTGTGACCATCCCGAGGTGGTGGCCTTCAGCTGGTGACCGTCAATCGAGGCACTCCAACCGGGATCTGACCTCTCAGCCAAAACCACCATGCGGCCGGCGTCGCCGGCAGGCACTGGAGCGTTGACGGCAACATCCTCGGACGGGAGGAAGCCCGCAGTTGCGCCTTTTGAGTCCACGATGCGGGCCCGGTGGGCTGTATCGGCGGCCGTGGAAGCGGCTTGGTTCCGCGAGACAACACGCCACAGCCAACCGGCGTCGGTCTGGCCTACGGCGACGAGCCCTGGGACTGCGTCGATCCTGCTGGCGGTCAACTGCGCGGCATTATCGGCGGCCTTCAGCACCACAAAGCCAACGCCGAGCTGCTCAAGATCGGCTCGGGGGTCCACACCCGTACTTGCAACGATGGTGGCCACCGCCCTGCGCAAGGAAGTGGTGGCGGGATCGTCCGCGGCAGCTTCCTCACGCCCCGGAGGGCCGATGATCGTGCGGGCTGATGCAATGGTGGAGAGGCTATCCATCGTGGTGCCTTCACCCCTCATCAGCGACGACGTGAAGGTGCCCTGTTCGCCGCTGGTGATGACCAGAGTACGGGCCTTCTCGGGTCCGTGGCCAAGGTCGACGGCGGTGGCCGGCAAGGTGGCGTGGTCCACGGGCCACACTTGGCGGGCAACACCGAGAGATGCACCGGTCGTGGGGACGGCTCCGGAGCCCGGCGACGGCATCAACACATCCTGGGCAGCCCAAGCAGTCATGGATGCCAAGGGGCCGGCAACCATGAGTGCCACTATCAAGCCCGAAGCTACACGGCGTAAGGCCGGCTTCCGCCCGGGTCTGGTGGTGCTGGCTCCACCGGTTGCGAAGAGTTTTTCGGCACCGAGCAACGCAGCGCACAGCAGTAGAACGCCGGCCGCAGAGATAGCCGGGCCTGTGAACGGGCCTACCATCACGGAATTGTTCATCCCGGTCGCCAGGTGGCCTACCAGCCAGCTGCTCGCCAGCGTGGCCAAGGCTGCCAACCAGAACACGCGGACAAGCGCGGTCCGCCGCCCCGGGAGGAAAAGGGCGATAACAGCCAGGAGCAACACCGGCACGCCAATGAGGCAGGCCAACACCAAGGCCCAGGGGAAAGAACCGGGTCCGAAGACGGACAGGCCCGTCAGGCCGCCGTCGACGTCAAACGCCAAAGGTTGGCCAAGCAGCTGCTGCCACAAGGGCGCAGCGTTGAAAGCGAGAGGCAGGCCGGGATCGGCCAGCAAAGCCCGGGGCCGGTCGAGGACGGAGATCGCGTAAGGCAGGAACAAGACAATGGTGGGAAGGAGGGACCACCACAGGGTCTTACCCCGCTGGCCCAATATCACAGCACCAAGTACCACCGAAACCACGATGGGCGCTATGAGGGAGGGCGCTGACGCGGTGACTACTGCCATGACGAGCCCGGCCGCCGCAGCTGCAGTCCATGACGGTACTCCGTTGATTCCCGGTTTCTTGACTCGAACTGTCCGCTGGCCCAGCTGGCGCTGTCCCGGGGAGTGCCGCTGATCAATCGCGGCACCGCAGGCCCGCAGCAGTGCCAGCAGCAGCAACGGCATCAACAGGTGGGCAAGCAGCGCACCCACACGTCCCTCATTGACCGCCACCAGGAGTGACGGGGCTCCGGACCAGGCCAAGGCCGCAATAACCCGGAAGCGCCGCAACCTGGTGAGGGCACCCGCGGCGAACCACGCGGCCACCGCTGAAAGAGGAAGCGCCAGAACAAAGAGCCACACCATGGCTCCATTCCCGGCCCCGCCGCCGGCCAAAGACAGGAGCCACAGGACGTAACCAAACGGATCCCCGTGGCCAGGCAATCCGGCTCCCAATGAAATCCACCATGCGGAGGCGTTGGCCCAAACAGATCCGGCGGCGGAGGACAGCGGGAGCAATGCCCCGCCCGCCACGGAACTGGATCCAACAAGTCCCAGGAGGCCCACGAGTGCGGCGACCAAGGCAAGCAACGCCGCAGCTACTGCGCCCGTTCCCACCCATCCGCGCTCATTGGTGGCCAGGGCTGCGAAGTCGTCAGCGGCGTCGCCACTGGGCTCCGGCGCCAAGAGGTCCGAAACAGGCGAATCATCCGCGGGCCGGATAGCTTCCAGCAGGGATCGCCTGTTGGCACGGACTTCACGTGTTGGTTTCTGCAACTTCCGGACAAGGGACCGTGGCACCCGCCGCGTCTTTGCGGCGACACGACGGGCGCGGAGTACAGCTGCCGGCCGCATCAAAGCCGCGACTGTAGCGGTGAACTGCGAGAAGCCATAGCCCGGTTCCTTGACCAGGATGCTCAGCAGGAGTCGGACCATCGCGCCAAGGAGGGCGCCCAAGGCCTGGAAGGGGACGTTCCACCATGGCGCATGCTTAAGCCGCATGTGGATTTGGGCTTTCCGCGCGGCGGAGGAGGTGCCCAAGCCGTTGGGCCGGTGCTCCACATGGAACATATGCGCGCTGGGGACCACAATCACGCGGTTTCCGGCCAGCCAGTTCCGCCAGCCAAAGTCGACGTCGTCGCCGCTTCCGGGCAGTGCCGGATCAAAGCCCTGGAACTGTTCCCATACGTCCCTGCGGACCAGCATTCCGGCGGAGTTAACGGCGAAGGTGTCCGTGCGGTTATCGTGCTGGCCTTGGTCGACTTCATCGGCGTCGATCAGCGTGAGGCGCTCAGCCCAGCGGCTCGTAGACAAGCCCACGTCCACCAAATGCCGTTCGTTGTCCCAACCGAGCTGCTTGCAGCCTGCCACGGTAACCGACGGCGCGCGTTCCACGGCATGCAGCAGCTCAGCCAAGGCGTCCGCCGCCGGTGCGGCGTCATCGTGCAGCAACCACACCCAGTGGACGACGCCGGCTGGTTGGCCGCCGCTGTCCGGGGCCGGGGCGAGGTCCTGAAGTCCAGCCATCACGGCGGCGCCGAATCCGGACTTCGCCGGCGGGTGGAATGACATGACGTGGCCCGGGCCCAAAGCTTCGCGGAGCAATGCCAGCGAGTTGTCCGAGGATCCTGCGTCAACACCAATGGCGGCATCCGGCGAACGTGTTTGGTTCGACAGTGCCGCCAGTGTCCTGGGGAGATAGTTGCCGCCGTCGTGGGAAACCACGACGGCGGTAACGTGAACTTCCTTGAGAATCAGACCGCTCGCTTCCTAAGCCGACGACGCTCCCGCTCAGAGAGGCCGCCCCAAATACCAAACCGCTCGTCATTGGTGAGCGCGTACTCCAAGCACTGGGAACGGACGTTGCACGCCCCGCAGACTTTCTTGGCGTCCCTGGTGGAGCCACCCTTTTCAGGGAAGAAGGCCTCGGGGTCGGTCTGTGCACACAGCGCGTCGGTTTGCCAGCCCAGTTCACCTTCGTCATCGAAGTCGCCTTGGCCGGGAAGCCCGATCCACACAGCTTGGGAGGGGGTTTCGGTGGGACGGCGCACCTCCATGGGAGGATCGTCCACGTCATCATCGGGACCCGCGGGCAGGTCTCCGATCAACGCCTCATGTTCAGCCAAGAGGGCAGTTGCCTGGTCCTCGAGTGACTGCTGCACGTTCTGGTTGTAACGGCTTGCCGCTTCCGGATCTGCCGGGTCCACGTACCAATCCCCCGGTACTTCCCGCGAACGGTACTTCACCGACGCATGTCCTGCGACGACTGCATCTTCCTGGATACGCAACGCTTGCCCCATGGCGTCCCTCCTGATTTTGCAGCTGCTGCGTGGATGGATTCCGATTCCCGGCAGTGACCCGGTCCTCTGTGCAGCGGCGTTGATTACTAATTACACGCGTGTAACTAGCGGCAGTCAAGCCGCGCCGGGATAATAATCAAGTTCCCGGACAAACGTGGGATGCGCCACGCCCGAGTTTTTGAACGACGCCGCCCTTGCAACTTCGCGGGAAATGGAAGTCTTGCATCAGATCCCATGAACTTCCGTTGAATTATCGGGGAATTTGCAAGTCGACGCCGCGGCCCATCTCCGCCTCGAAACAAGGGGTGTGGGGCAAATCACAGTACCCCTAAGGAGACTGACTTTCCCGATTCGGGGTCTCGCTGCAGAATGCGCCGTGCGCGCGGCATGTCCTGCAGCTTCGCATCGAATTGGAGCGTGAAGGGTGAAGTGGAGCGTGGCAAGATGGGCGCATGAGTATCCCGGCAGTTGACCTGATGACAACCCTGAGGTCGGGCCAGTCCACCTCCCCGAGGCTCACCTGGTACGGCCCTGATTCCGAACGCGTTGAGCTCTCCGGCCGCGTCTTGGACAACTGGGTAGCAAAGACCAGCAACCTCCTGCAGGACGAGCTGGATGCCGAACCGGGGATGGCACTTCGTCTCGACGTCCCGGCGCACTGGAAGTCTTTTGTATGGGCTTTGGCGGCATGGCAAGTAGGGATGGAAGTCGTCATGGACGGAACTCCCGCGGATATCCTCGTGACCGACACACCCGACGACGCCGGGGGCGGCTTTGATGCGGTAGTGGCGGTACCCCTTGCGGCACTGGCAATGCGTTGGCCCGGAAACCTGCCGGCCGGCGTCGTCGACTACGCAGCGGAAGTCCGGTCACATGGTGACGTGTTCATGGCGCACAACGAGCCGACGCCGGACCTGCCGGCAGTGCGCGGAACGGTCAGCCACTTACACAACGGCCTACTGACGGACTTCGCCACCGTGGACGAACCCGGTGTGCGGCTCCTGGTCCGGGCCTCCGAGGGCTTGGAATCAGGGCTCGCAGCGTCCCTCGGGGCATGGACTGTGAATGGTTCGGTCGTGCTCGTCCACCCGGGGACGGATGTCACGGACCACCTGATCGCGAACGAGCGCGTCAGCCGCTCCTGAACAGCCGTTCCTGAACAGCTGCTCCTGAACAGCCGCTCCTGAACAGCCGGCCTGCGGTCCTTAGCGTTTCTCGACGGAGGGCACTTCACCCGTGGCGGGGTTGCCCGTTTTGTGGTGCAGGTCGATGAGTTCGTGGTCCTTGGAGAACTCGGGCTCGGAATCCAACTCCTCGTTGAACACCCAGAAGCGGTAGGCGAAGAAGCGGAAAATGGTGCCCAGGATGAGGCCCACTACGCTTCCTGCGATGAAGAGCGAAGGCTTGTCGTTCAAGTTCAGGATGTACTTGGCAACCCACACGCAGCCGGAGGCAATGAACAAACCGACAAGGTTCATGACGGCGAACAACACCGCCTCACGCATCACGTTGGCTTGCTTGCGGTGGCGGAAGGTCCAGAACCGGTTGGCCACCCAGGAGAACACGCTTGCCACGATCGTCGCAATGGCCTTGGCCCATACTTCGCTGCCGTGCATCGGACCGGAAAAGAGCCAGATGTAGATGGCCGAGTCAATGACAAAAGCAACACCGCCAACGGCGCCGAACTTTGCGACTTCGCGCCAAAAAAGCGAAGCCAGTCCGCGGATGCGATCTGCAAGTGTGGTGATCATGACCCTCCATGGCCGTTGAAAAGTGGGCCGATGGGCCAAACCCATTTTAGCGCCCATTTCCAAGTGCTACCCGGGAGTGGACTGTGAGAAGCCCGATAGGGGGCGGTCCCGGGCGGATAAACGGTGTAACCGGGGCGGCAGAATCAGGGATCCTGCCGCGGGTTCGGTAGTCTGAACCTTGTGACTTTTCCAGTAATTGGCGTAGTTGGCGGCGGCCAGCTCGCACGAATGATGGCTCCCCCCGCTACCGCATTGGGCTTCGAACTCCGGGTATTGGCCGAGGGCGAGGACGTTTCAGCGGTCGCGGCCGTGGCAACTGCCCCTGTCGGTGACTACAAAAACCTTGATGCGCTCCTCGAGTTCTCCAAGGGGGTGGATGTTCTCACGTTCGACCACGAACACGTACCCACCGAGCACCTGCGTGCCCTCATCGACGCAGGGGTCAACGTCCAGCCCGGCCCTGATGCTTTGGTCAACGCCCAGGACAAGCTGGTCATGCGGGCGGCCATAGATCGCCTGGGGCTGCCCAACCCGGAGTGGTCCGCGGTCCACACCGTTGATGAGCTAGTGGAGTTCGGCAACAGGATTGGCTGGCCCGTGGTGCTGAAGACACCCCGAGGCGGATACGACGGCAAGGGTGTCAGGATCATCGACACCGCCGACGACGCCGCGGACAGCGCCGCCTGGTTCGACGCCATGAGCCCCCTGCTGGCCGAAGCCAAAGTGGACTTCAGCCGCGAGCTCTCAGCCCTCGTTGCCCGCACTCCCGGTGGGGAGTCCCGAGCTTGGCCCGTGGTTCACACTATCCAGGTAGACGGAGTCTGCGACGAAGTCATTGCACCGGCCCAAAACATCCCGGTTGAAGTGGCAGCCGCGGCCGAAGAGGCGGCCTTGCGCATCGCAAACGACCTCGGTGTCACTGGCGTCATGGCCGCGGAGTTGTTCGAGACGCCGGGCGTCGGGGCAGGCTTCCTCATCAACGAGTTGGCCATGCGCCCGCACAATACCGGGCACTGGACCCAGGACGGTTCCGTCACCAGCCAGTTCGAACAGCACCTCCGCGCAGTCCTGGACCTCCCCCTCGGCGCTACGGATGCTTTGGCACCGGTGACTGTCATGAAGAACTTCCTCGGTGGCGACAACCAGGACCTGTTCGGAGCTTTCCCCATGGCACTGGCGTTTGAGCCTGCGGCCAAAGTCCACTGCTACGGCAAGTCGGTCCGCCCTGGCCGCAAGATCGGACACGTCAACTTGGTGGGCACTTCGGTCGCCGACGTCGATTCCGTTCGGGAACGCGCCACCGCAGTGGCCAACATCATCCGCAACGGCCATATGCCGGCCCAAGCGTCCCTGAGGAGACATTGTGACATCTGATCAAACAGCACCTCTCGTCGGCTTGGTGATGGGATCGGACTCAGACTGGCCCGTCATGGAAGCGGCCGCTGAAGCCCTTGCGGAATTTGGCATCCCTTTTGAAGCGGACGTGGTCTCAGCCCATCGCATGCCAACGGAGATGATCCGGTACGGCCAGACCGCCCACGAACGTGGGTTGCGGGTGATCATTGCCGGTGCCGGTGGCGCCGCGCACCTCCCCGGAATGCTGGCGTCAGTGACTCCCCTTCCCGTCATCGGTGTTCCCGTGCCTCTGAAGACTTTGGACGGCATGGATTCGTTGTTGTCGATTGTCCAGATGCCTGCGGGTGTTCCGGTGGCTACCGTTTCCATCGGGGGCGCGCGCAACGCCGGACTCCTTGCCGTCCGTATGTTGGCTTCCGGCACGGACGAGCTCGCGGAGAAACTCCGCGCTGACCTGCTCGCCTTCGCGCAGGAACTCAATGACGTGGCCACGAAGAAGGGTGGAAACCTGCGCCAAAAAGTCGCGGAGGTCTTCTCCCCCGCCAACGGATCTGCGCGGAGTTCCGCCTAGGAAGGCAGAGGATGACTACGGTGCACAAGACCTCCGATCGGCCTGCCCCCAAGCTGACTGATCCGCTTCGCTTTCCTTCCGGGGCTAGCGCCCCGGTTCGGACAAAGCGGGCCTTCGTGCTGGTCCTCCTCACTCTCTTCATACCCGGAAGCGCGCAGATAGTCGCCGGTAACCGCCAGCTTGGCCGCTTGGCACTGCGCGTCACCCTGGCGGTTTGGGCTGTGGCCGTACTTGCGATCTTCCTGGCTTTGGTGGATCGATCCGCGGTGCTCAGCATCGTTACGCACCCGGTCGCCTCCCTTGTGGTCATCGTGGTCCTGGTGGCGTTGGCCGTGGGCTGGGGCCTGCTTTTCCTGAACACTTTGCGCATCATCAGGCCCACCCTGCTCGCGCCAGGCATGCGGCCCATCGTCGCCGTCGTCGTGGTGTGCTCAACTGTCCTTGCCAGCGGTTCGCTGGGGTACATGGCGTACGTCCTGAACGTGAGCCGCAACGCAATTGGCAGTATTTTCGACGCCGGTCGGGCAATGACTCCCGTGGATGGCCGCTACAACTTCCTCATGATGGGTGGTGATGCAGGAAGTGATCGAACCGGTCGGCGGCCTGACAGCCTGTCCGTCATCAGCGTCGACGCGAAAACGGGCGCCAGCGCCATCATCTCAGTACCGCGCAACCTCCAGAACGCCCAGTTCAGCGAGCAGTCGCCCATGCGCAAGATCTACCCTGACGGCTACAACTGCGGTGACGAATGCCTGATAAACGCCGTCAACACCGAGGTCACCAACAAATACCAAGACCTGTACCCCGGAGTTGCTGATCCGGGCGCCCAAGCTACCCTCGAGGCTGTGTCGGGCACCTTGGGTATCAGCGTGCAAGCCTACGTATTGGTTGATATGGACGGTTTCGCCCAACTCATCGATGCCATGGGCGGAATCCGCATCAAAGCCGGCGGCTGGGTTCCCATCAGCGGCCCCACCATTGACGAGGCCAACGGGATCCACGGAATGCCTGACGGCTGGATCGCGGCCGGGGACCAGCACCTCAACGGGTTCCAGGCCCTCTGGTACGGGCGTTCCCGCGAATTCGTGGACGACTACGCCCGCATTTCCCGGCAGCAGTGCGTCCAGCAAGCCATGCTTAAGCAGCTGGACCCTGCCACGTTGTTGACCAAGTTCGAGGACATAGCCAACGCGGGTACCAAGGTTGTTGAGTCCAACATTTCCTCCGGCCAGCTCGGAAGCTTCGTGGATCTGGCATTGAAATCGAAGAACCAGGCGGTGAAACGGATGACAATCGGACCTCCCGACTTTGATGCCGCCTTCTCGACGACGCCGGACTTCGACGTGATCCACTCCAAGGTCCACGACCTGCTGGGCTCCGCAGGCGCCGCCCCTCAGGCCGCAGCCACCCCTCATGCCGATGGCGCCGTCACTGCGTCTGCTGCGTCTCCGCAGACGCTCCGGGTCGCACTGGCAAACGCGCCGGCAAACGCGCCCAAGCAGGCAGTGCCCAAGCAAGTGGCATCGGATTTCACCCCGGTGACCACCACGCCCGATGGGACGCCCATTACGGTGGAGCTGCTCAACGGACTCAAAGCCCAAGGCGACGAGCAAGGCATCCGGAACCTTGTGGCCACCAACGGACAATGCGCCCCGCTATAACGGGTACGTCCCTCTTTCCCGTCGTTCTTTCCCGCCGTTCCTTCCCGCCGTTCACCGCAAACGATAAGGACCCTCTGTCGTGTATCAGATCGAAAATGTTTTGCGCCCCTACGCATGGGGTTCGACGACGGCGATCGCCGGGTTGCTGGGCCGGCCGGCCTCGGGTGATCCTGAGGCTGAATTATGGATCGGAGCACACCCTGACTCCCCCTCCACAGCTATCCACCCGAACGGTGTCACACAACCGCTCGACGCTCTCATCGCCTCGGACCCGGTACAATTCCTTGGGCCCGAAAGCCTGGCGGAGTTCGGCCCACGCCTGCCCTTTCTGACCAAGCTCCTGGCCGCTGAACAGCCGCTGTCATTGCAGGTCCACCCAAGCCTTGAGCAGGCCAGGGAAGGTTTCGCGCGGGAGAACGCAGAGGGCATTGCTGCCGACGCGGCCCACCGCAATTACCGCGATGACAACCACAAGCCGGAGATGATCTTCGCGCTCACCCCTTTCGAGGCCTTGTGTGGCTTCCGGCCGGCCGCCGAATCCAAGGCCACATTTGAGCACCTGGCGCAGGTCCTTGATTCCGCCGCCGCAAGAGTTCCGGACATCATCACCGAGGTCATTGCCGATCTTGGCCAGCCGGACGAGTCGGCAGCATTGAGGGCCGCGTTCCAGCGGCTGCTCCAAGCAGGTGCCGACGCCGCCCAGCCCATCGAGGAGATCGTTGCAGTCCTCTCCTCCGGGGCACCGCAGGAGCCCCACGCTGATACGTTGACGGCAATGCTGGAGATCAACCAAGCGTTTCCCGGCGACCCCGGCGTCCTTGTCTCACTGCTCCTGAACCACGTCAGCCTGGAACCCGGTGAGGTTGTCTACCTGCCGGCCGGGAACGTCCACGCGTACCTCCGTGGCTTGGGCGTGGAGGTCATGGCATCCTCTGACAATGTGCTGCGCGGTGGGCTCACACCGAAGCACGTCGACGTTCCGGAACTCCTCAAGACAGTCCGCTTCGAGGCCCTCGGCGTACCACGTGTGGACGTCAGCGGGACCGAATTCGGGCAGGAACTGTATCGTCCACCCTTCAAGGAATTCCAGCTCCAGCGCATCGAACTGGAGCCAGGCGCAGTGCCGGTGCCGTTGGCACAAAACGGGCCGGCCGTCGTCGTGGTTGTTGCCGGCGCCATGGTCCTCGATTCGCCCAAGAGCGATCTCAGGCTGGAGCGCGGCGCCGCGGCGTTCATCCCGGACATCGAGGCTCCCGTCAATGTCCACCCGGTGCAGGGCGCGACCGAGACCAGCATCGCCTTCGCCGTGACCACAGGTTTGGGGAACTGACTATGGAATTTTTCCTGCAAACGCCCGCGTGGGCCGCCGTCCAGCGTTCACTGGGCCGCCGTGTCCACGAGCAATCAGGCCCTGGCTGGAGTTTCCTCGCCATTGAAGAGAAGAATCCCGCGGGCAAGGTCATCTATGCGCCCTACGGCCCGGTTGCCGAGTCTTTGGAGGCTTTCGACGCCGCCACCGCCGCCTTGGTCCGGTTGGCGAAAGCCGAGCACGCCGTCTTTATCCGCATGGAGCCTGTCCAAGCCGGCTTTACGGCGGCCGACGCCGGGCCGATCCTGCGTGGGCGTGGCATGCGGCCCGCGCCGGTCAACCAGCAACCCGAGCTCAGCTGGATCGTGGACCTGGAAGGTGACTTCAAGGACGTGTTGGCCGGGATGAAGCCAACCAACCGGAACCTCTACAGGAACATCCACAAAAAGGGTGTTACCTTCCGTGCGTCCCAAGACCCTGCAGAGATCTCGGTGCTCCTGCACTTCCTCCACCTGACAGCTGCCCGCAACGGCTTCAAGCCCCAGAGCGATGAGTACCTCACCCAAGTGGCAGCTTCGTTGCTGCCGGCCGGTGCTGGAACGCTTTTCATCGCCGAGTTGGAGGGCGAACCTATTGCCGCTGCGTTTGCCTACGATTCCGCTGACACCAGGGTTTACGCCCATGCGGCGTTGGATGACACCCATCGGAAGCTCAGCGCCGGAATCCCGCTCCTGGTCACGCTGATGGCCGATGCAAAGGAAAAGGGCCTCAAGCACGTTGACCTGTGGGGCGTGGCGCCCGAGGACCAGCCGGACCACAAATGGGCGGGCTTCACAGCTTTCAAGAAGTCCTTCGGCGGCCGTGAAGTCTCCTACCCCGGCACCTGGGACCTCCCAGTGAACAAACTCCGCTACGGCGCCTACCAACTGGCAAGAGCCCTCCGGGACAAGGTCCGCCGCTGATCCCCTCCCCCAAATCGCACCAGGCCGTAACCGCGGCACAAACGCAACACCACAACGAAAAGCGCCCCATCGCGTCAGCGGCATCAAATCGACGAGGTACGAGGAGATAGCCGCAGTGCAACGGGGCGCTTTCGCGCCTAAGACGCGCTACAGGGGGAAGTTACGCCTTGCGCGCGTACGTCTCCCACTTGGATGCGTGGTGCTCGGCGTCGACGAAGCGCACGGTGCCGGACTTTGAACGCATCACGATGGACTGTGTCAGAACACGGTCCTTCTGGTAGCGCACTCCACGCAGGAGGTCGCCGTCGGTAATGCCGGTCGCTGCGAAGTAGCAGTTGTCGGAGGTGACGAGGTCGTTGGTGGAGAGGACCCGGTCAAGGTCGTGTCCGGCGTCGATCGCTTTTTGCTTTTCATCGTCGGAGGTCGGCCACAGGCGGCCCTGGATCACGCCGCCCAAGGACTTGATGGCGCATGCCGTCACGATGCCCTCCGGGGTGCCGCCGATGCCCATCAAAGCGTCGACGCCGGTGCCTGAACGGGCTGCAGCAATGGCGCCGGCAACGTCGCCGTCCATGATGAACTTGGTGCGCGCACCTGCTTCGCGGATTTCCTCCACAAGCGGGCGGTGCCGGTCACGATCGAGGATCATGACGTTGAGCTGGTTGACCTTGACGCCCTTGGCTTTGGCGATCAAGTGCAGGTTCTGCTTGACCGGAAGTCGAAGGTCCACCATGTCGGCGGCCTCGGGACCGGTGACCAGCTTTTCCATGTAGAACACAGCTGAAGGATCAAACATGGAGCCGCGCTCAGCAACGGCCAGGACCGCGAGGGCGTTGTTGATGCCCAGTGCGGTCAGGCGGGTTCCGTCAATGGGATCGACGGCGACGTCGCACTCGGGACCGGTGCCGTCACCAACCTGCTCGCCGTTGAAAAGCATGGGGGCTTCATCTTTTTCGCCTTCACCGATGACCACGACGCCATTGAAGTGGACGGTCTGAAGGAATGAACGCATGGCATCGACGGCGGCGCCGTCTGCCTTGTTCTTATCACCGAAACCTACCCAGTGCCCACCGGCAATGGCTGCGGCTTCGGTAACGCGGACGAGTTCCAGCGCAAGGTTGCGGTCGGGTTCGTCGATGCCGACGGCAAGCGACGGCGAAATCGTGGAATACTGCTGGGTCATTGGCGCAGGAGACACATGAACCTCTTCTTCGAGTGACGATGCAGGGACCGGACATGGTTGCTCGTAGCAACCCGGGGGTCCTCTACCAACGATCATAGTCGCCGCCTGCCTTGCCGGTCATTGGATGACCACGAGCTGAGCCGTGGGTCCGGACAGGCGCGGTTGTGTGTTCCGGTCCGCGATAAGGGATCATGGAAGGGTGAACGAAACGCAGGACAAGTCCGTGGCAGGGAGTGAACCTCCCGTCGCCGGTAACGGCCAGGGCAACACCCCGGAAGCCCCCTACAAGCCCGTGATTGCAGCAAAGGCAGCCAAGCGGGCCAACGCCTCCGTCATCGGCATGATCATTGCCCTGCTGCTGTGCGTGCTCGCTTTCCTCCCCGTGGTGTTGATGAACCCGGCACCCAAAGGTGACAACTTCCGGCCCCCTGTAGATGTCACAGCCATTGCCCATGATGCCGCAGATGTGGCGGGATTCACACCGGTAACGCCGAACACCGGCGACACATTCAAGCCGAACTACGCCCGCTGGGACTCCGGCAGCGGCACAGGTGTGCCCACTTGGGAGATCGGCTTCGTGACTCCGAAGACGGCCTTTATCGGCCTGACGCAGACCAACCAAGCCAACCCCACTTGGGTATTGCAGCAAGCCGGAAACCTTCCAGTCACAGGGACACGGAACGCCGGCGGCCAGGACTGGGTACTACGGGACTCGGGCAAGGGTACACGCAGCATGGTCCTGGATTATCGTGGCACCACGCTGATCTTGAACGGCACGGCCAGCCTTGACGAATTCGCAACGCTCGCCGCCGCCGTCGTTAAGTCCGCGGACCAAGCACCGATCGCCTCCGCCCGGCCGTCGCCCACGGCGTCAGCCAAATAAGGCGCAACAGTTTCACGGTCTGCAGGGGCTGCGCCGTAAAGTAAGGCTCATGCCTACTAATCTGACCCCAGCCCTGGCGTGGCGCCGTCTCCGTGAGGGCAACGAACGTTTTGTTTCCGGTGAATCCCTGCACCCCAACCAGAATTCCTCCCATCGAACCTCGTTGGTGGAGGGCCAGAATCCATTCGCCGTCATCTTCGGCTGCTCGGACTCCCGCCTCGCCGCCGAGATCATTTTCGATCTCGGCCTGGGTGACGCCTTCGTGGTTCGCACGGCAGGCCAAGTGATAGACGATGCTGTGCTTGGCTCCCTCGAATACAGCATCAGCGAACTCCGTGTGCCACTGATCGTGATTCTCGGCCACGACAACTGTGGAGCCGTGACAGCCACCAAAGCCGCAGTCGAAACCGGCCAGATGCCCGGTGGCTTCATCCGGGACCTGGTGGAACGCATTACGCCCTCTGTACTGACTGCCCTGCGCAATGACCAAACGGAGGTCAATGACATGGTGGTGGAAAACGTCAAGCAGACAGCTGCGCGGTTGGCCGACAGTTCACGTGTGATTTCCGACGCCATCCAGGACGGCCGCGTAGCCGTGGTGGGCCTGTCCTACAAGCTCCGTGAGGGCCGTGCAGACCTGGTTTCAGGGATCGGCGAGTTTTAGGAGGACGTGCTCCGGCCTCCGTGCCGGAGCACGTAGCACTCCTTTCGGGTTTTCAGGGAAGCGTCCAATCGCCATAAGCTAGCCCCATGACTTCCACCACTGAGTTCCGTATTGAACACGACACCATGGGCGAGGTTCGCGTGCCCGTGAATGCCTTGTACCGCGCCCAGACGCAGCGCGCCGTGGAGAACTTCCCGATCTCGGGCAAGACCCTTGAGCGCGCCCACATCGAGGCCCTTGCCCGCGTCAAGAAGGCTGCCGCACTGGCCAACGCCGAGCTGGGGGTGCTCGACGGCGAGCTCGCCGAGGCGATCGCTGCGGCAGCCGATGAGGTCGCTGCCGGCAAGTACGACGGCGACTTTCCCATCGACGTCTTCCAGACCGGCTCCGGCACATCCTCCAACATGAACACCAACGAGGTCATCGCCGAGCTCGCGTCACGCGCGCTCTCGGCGGCCGGGAGCGACAAAGTTGTCCACCCGAACGATCACGTGAACGCGTCCCAGTCCTCCAACGACGTTTTCCCGACGTCGGTCCACGTTGCCGCCACTTCGGCCTTGATCAACGACCTGATTCCGGCCTTGGAGCACCTCGCCGCGTCACTGGACCGTAAGGCTGAAGAGTTCAAGGACGTCGTCAAGTCCGGCCGCACCCACCTCATGGACGCGACTCCGGTCATGTTGGGCCAGGAGTTCGGTGGCTATGCCGCCCAGGTCCGCTACGGCATCGAGCGCATCAACGCTGCGCTCCCCCGCGTCGCTGAAGTTCCCCTCGGCGGCACGGCAGTTGGCACAGGCATCAACACCCCGGCAGGATTCCCGGAGCGCGTCATCGAGTTGCTGGCAGCCGATACCGGGCTCCCCCTGACCGAAGCACGCGACCACTTTGAGGCACAGGCCAACCGCGACGGGTTGATCGAAGGCTCCAGCCAGCTGCGCAACATCGCGATCTCCTTCATGAAGATCAACAACGACCTCCGCTGGATGGGCTCTGGCCCCAACACGGGCCTCGGCGAAATCGCCATCCCGGACCTGCAGCCCGGCTCGTCCATCATGCCCGGCAAGGTCAACCCGGTCATCTGCGAAGCGTCCATCATGGTCTGCGCCCAGGTCATCGGCAACGACACCGCCATTGCCTGGTCCGGCACCAACGGCGCCTTCGAACTGAACGTCGGCATCCCCGTCATGGCCGCGAACCTGCTCGAATCCATCCGCCTGCTGGCCAACACCAGCCGCGTCATGGCTGACAAGATGATCGACGGCATCACGGCGAACGTGGAGCGCGCCCGCTTCCTGGCTGAGGCTTCGCCGTCCATCGTGACGCCGTTGAACAAGTTCATCGGGTACGAGGCCGCGGCAAAGATCGCCAAGAAGGCCGTAGCGGAAGGGCTCACCGTCCGTGAGGCAGTGGTCTCCCTCGGTTACCTCGAGCGCGGCGAACTAACCGAGGAGCAGCTGGATAAGGCGCTGGATGTCACCACCATGACGCGCCCGGCACACAAGGCCTAGAAAGCCCCGCTGGTGCCGTAAAGCTCGACGGCGGCCGCGGCACGGAACGTCCGAACGTGGGCGCCACGTAAGTTCAGTCTTCAGTCTGGTATGCCACGGGGCCTTCGGGCTCCGTGGCAAGCCTTATTGCTTCAAGGTTGCCGGCGCTCAAGTCCGGAAGGTCGTTCAGCTCGAACCACCCCACGGCGAGGGACTCGTCGTCGTTCACCCGAGCGTCTCCGGAGACGTATCGGCAGCGGAACGTGATGTCGAGGAAGTCGCACACGTCGCCGTTGGGGAAGGTTACCGGGCCAACCACTCCGATGGCGATGATCCGTTCAGTTTCCCCCACCACGGCCGTTTCCTCGAAGATCTCCCGCACCAAACCCGGCGCGGGGTGTTCGCCCGGCTCGAGCATGCCGGTGATAAGTGCCCAGTGCCCGTTGTCCGCACGCTGGCCCAGCAGCACCCTGCCGTCGTCATCGAAAACGACGCCCCGCACGGCCGGCAGCCATAGCGGGTCATGACCGATCTTTTCCCGCAGCTTGAGCACAAATTCCGGTGCACCCATGATGTCAGTTTCCTTATGGCCGAAGTCCCGTCGCAGGGCAGGCTTGCCCTTGCAGACAGGCCATCCCTACGCCGGGAGCACCGCCATGGCGAGCGCGGCTCCCGCGAGCATGAAGGGGCCGAAAGGAATGGCTGAACGCAGGGTGCCACGCCGGGCGGCAAGTATCGCCAAGCTCCAGAGGCCACCGAGCAGGAAAGCAGCGAATGTGGCCGCCATCACGTGGTTCCATCCGAGGTAGCCCAAGTAGAGGCCCAGGACGCCGGCAAGCTTGACATCGCCAAAGCCCATGCCCGGTGGATGGATGACCCTGAGGACGAAGTAGAAGAGCCATAACGCGGCTCCTCCTGCCAAAACACGAAGCCCGGGAACGCCGAACAACGCCACACCCAGTCTGCTCGTTCCGTCCGTACCGCCAAAGAATCCAACAACTGCGGCCGCGAGCAGGAGCGCTCCCGCCACGGCGTAGGAGGGGAACACGATGCGGTTAGGCAGCAGGTGGCTCCGAACATCGATCACCGTGAGCCGGACAGCCATCGCTAGGAAGTACAGGCACGCGGCAGCCACCAGCCAGAAGCCCAGCGGGCTGGCATCCCAGAGGTCGGAGAGTCGTCGGATCACCTTTGGATGCTATCCCCCTATGTGCCTTCTTCGCCGACTTCGACCCTAGGTAAACTGTGGATATGGGCCAATATGGTGCAGGCGGACTCGCTTTCGACTTATCCTCCACATTCCGGAACCTTTGCCGATCTTCGCCGTGGAGATGGACTACCCTCAGGTTCGAGTACCTTGAGCGTCCCAGAAACCACGAGCGGCCCGGAAACGGCTCCACCATGGTGCGTGCTTGGCTAAGGAGGCCCGGAGCTCTCCGGCTCGAAACGCCCGATGGCCAGTTGCTTCACAGCACCACCGGCATCAACGACTCCCGGGATGATCTTTATGTCAGCGCCACCCGCCGCTCCTGGTTGCTTCCCGCGCACTTGGTGACACCGGTGTACGACGACGCCGGGCTGGTCCGGCGTCGCCCGGAGGCGGCCTATGGCGAGCCCTCCTTCGGGAACGGTAGGCTCGCGGCCGCGCTGGATCCTGTGGAACTCGCCGGCAATGCACCTGTACCCATCGAATTTCCCGACACCAACCGGGTCTTCCTGGAACCGCCCCGCGAGGTGGACCATGAAGGCCGTCCCGCACTCGAAACTGTGGTCACTCCCAGCCGGACATACGTCCCATCGGACCCTGCCGAACCTTTGGTCCACCCCGAACGGACCCTGGTAAGAGTCGACGTCGGCACGGGAGTCTGTGTAGCCAGCGAGAGCTTGGACGGCGATTCCGCGGGCAAGGGGCACTGGCTGAACATCCTCGGCGTCGATGAGTACATGTTGGATGACCTGTTCTTGGCCGAGTCCATGAACCTCACCGATGTCCGCCGCCACATCCCTTGGGACATCGGCCCGGCGGCCTGATCCCGGTAGCTTCATCCCGGAAGCGTGACCCGGCAATCCAGCACAGCGTGGGCAGGCGCATGACTCGCACGGGGCCGCGCCACGGGCTAGGCTACGGCGATGACCTCGCTGGCAGAACTCTGGCCCCCCTTCGGACTCACCCTGACGACGCCGAGGCTTAGCCTCCGCCCGATCCTTGACGAAGACATCCCTGCCGCCGTCGCTGCTGCCCGCTCGGGTGTCCACCAGCCCGGCAAAAGCCCCTTCAGTACCCCTTGGGCGGACCTTCCAAGCCATGAACTGGCGCCCAACATGGCCCAGTGGTACTGGCGTTGCCGCGCTAACTTCACGCCTGCGTCCTGGACGCTACTTCTGGGCATCTGGCACCATGACGAATTTCTCGGTGTCCAGGACATCGCCGCGAACAACTTTGCATCCCTCAAAACCGTTGGCACGGGCTCCTGGCTCAGGCAGCCGGCGCAAGGCCGCGGCTTCGGCAAGGAGATGCGCGCCGCCGTCGTGAGCTATGCCTTCGATTACCTGAACGCTGAAGCGGCGGAGTCTGAGGCAGCTGTATGGAACGAGCAGTCTTTGGGCGTTTCGGCAAGCCTCGGCTACAGGCCCAATGGCATCTTCCGCGACGATTGGGGCGGCAAAGTCCAAGAGGTGCAACGGGTTCGGCTGACCCCGGACACCTTCAAACGCCCGCAGTGGACCCTAAAAGTCCAAGGCCACGAAGAGCTGAAGAACTACCTGAAGCTCTGAGTCCGGCATCGCGAAGGCCAGGCATCCGGCAGCGTGCGTCAAAGCGAGGAACGAGCTAGCACGCAGAGGATGTCTGGCCTTCGCCGGACTGCGGAAGGTACCGGCTGCGAGCGTTAGATTTCAGCCCCTTCGAGCAGCTCCGTCACAAGGGCCGCAATCGGCGACCGCTCGGAGCGGGTCAGTGTGATGTGGCCGAACAGTGGATGCCCCTTGAGCGTCTCGACGACGGCGGCAACGCCGTCGTGCCGTCCCACGCGGAGGTTGTCGCGCTGGGCGACGTCGTGGGTGAGGACGATCTTGGAGTTCTGCCCAATGCGGCTCATCACGGTCAACAGGACGTTCTTCTCAAGTGACTGGGCCTCATCGACAATCACGAAGGCATCGTGGAGTGACCGCCCGCGGATATGGGTGAGGGGAAGGACTTCAAGCATGCCGCGGTCCATGACTTCTTCAACGACCTCTTGGCTGACCAACGCACCCAGGGTGTCGAAAACGGCCTGCGCCCAGGGGTTCATCTTTTCCGACTCGGACCCCGGGAGGTAGCCGAGTTCCTGGCCGCCCACGGCGTAGAGGGGCCGGAAGACCACTACCTTGCGGTGTTCACGGCGCTCCAGCACGGCTTCAAGGCCGGCACACAGGGCCAGCGCGGACTTGCCGGTTCCAGCGCGGCCGCCAATGGAGACGATGCCCACCGACGGGTCCATGAGCAGGTCAATGGCGAGCCGTTGTTCCGCAGAGCGGCCATGGAGCCCAAACACATCCCGATCGCCCTTGACCAGACGGACCTGCTTATCCGTCCCTACCCGTCCGAGGGCGGAGCCGCGGTTGGAGAGGAGGACGAGGCCAGTGTTAACCGGGAGCTCGGCCGCTGCCGGTATGAAGGCGGGTTCGTGGCCGTAAAGGGTGGTGATTTCTTCCTCGGTGGCCTCAACCTCGGCCATGCCTGTCCAGCCTGAGTCTTTGACAAGTTCGTTGCGGTACTCGTCGGCGTGCAATCCCATGGCGGAAGCCTTGACCCGCATAGGAAGATCCTTGGAAACCACTGTGACGTTGTGGCCTTCGTTGGCCAGGTTCTTGGCGACAGCCAGGATACGGCTGTCGTTATCTCCGCCGCGGAACCCTGCCGGCAGCACCTCAGGAGAGATGTGGTTCATTTCCACCCTGAGGAGTCCCCCGGCCGTTCCGATCGGTATGGCGTGGTCGAGTCCACCATGTTCGATCCTGAGATCGTCCAGGAGCCTGAGGGCTTTCCTGGCGAAATAGCCGAGTTCGGGGTCGTGGCGTTTCCCTTCGAGTTCTGTGATGACCACGATCGGAACGATGACTTCGTGCTCGGCGAAACGCAGGAGAGCGTGCGGGTCCGAGAGGAGGACTGATGTGTCGATCACATAGCTGCGTCCTGCGGCCGGCGTCGCGGTCCGCGCTTTGCCTGAAGTCCGCTTGGCGCGGGAGGGAGTTGCGCTTTTCGCGTCGGAATCCATCACGGGCAGTTGCTCTGAAATAGCCACATCGACTCCAGCCCCGGGCGGTCGCCCGGCCTAATGGTGAAGCGGCTCGGCCGGAAGGCCGGGCGTGGCCTCCCATGTAACTGGTGCGAAAGTTCGCTCCATGTACTGGCCTCCCCGATCAGCGGGCGGTTTTGCCTGCTGATGGGATTAACGTAATCCCACTCACAGGAATTTCCACTATCCGTCATCGGCAAGTCGGATGTCCGGAAGGAGAATTCCGGATTAACCGGAAAGCCTAGGACCCGAAGCGGCGTTGCCGGCCGGCATAGTCCCGCAGTGCCCGCAGGAAGTCGACCTTACGGAAGGCAGGCCAGAGTGCCTCGCAGAAATAAAACTCGCTGTACGCGCTTTGCCACATGAGGAAACCTGAAAGCCGCTGTTCCCCGGAGGTGCGGATCACCAGATCAGGATCCGGCTGGCCCCTGGTGTAAAGGAACCGTGAGATGTCGTCCACGGAAAGTTCATCGGCGACGTCGGACATCGTGCGTCCGTTGGCGGCGGCCTCATGCAGAAGTTCCCGGACGGCGTCGACGATTTCGCGGCGCCCGCCGTAGCCGACCGCGACGTTCACATGGATTTTCTCGTGGGCGGGCGTTCGGGACGTTAGCTTGTTGAGGCGCTCGGCCAAATAGTCGGGCAGGATCTCGGGGGCGCCCATGGCATGAACGGATACGGCGTCGTCTTCGTCGAGGCGATCCATGGTGTTGGCAATGATGCCCATGAGCAGGTCAAGCTCTTCCCCCGAACGGTTCATGTTGTCCGTGGAGAGCATGTACAGGGTTACGACCTCGACGCCGAGCTCTTGGCACCAGCCCAGGAATTCGTGGATCTTGTCAGCGCCCGCCTGGTGTCCTTGGCTGGTGGGGGCATTGAATTGCCTGGCCCACCTGCGGTTACCGTCCACCATGACGCCGATGTGGCGCGGAATCTTGTCCTGCTTGAGTGAACGCAGGAGTTTGCGCTCATAGAAGCCATAGAAGAAACCGGGCAGTTCCACCGGACTCTCACCTGACTTCCTTACTTGTACGACTTCCCTGCGTGTACGACGACGCACATCCAAGGCTACCTTCCCGAGCTGGATAGCCGGTGCAGACGGCGCAAGCGCCTAGGTTACCGAGCACAAGCGCCTGAGTTACCCGCGAGTAACTTACCGAGGCTCAGGTTATTCTTGAACCATGGCCGAGATTCTTGAAACCAAGCCCCTGTGGCGCGGATGGATCCATGCGGTCGCTGCTCCTTTCGCCCTTGCGGCAGGGATCATACTCGTGTCAGTAGCCCCCACAGGGGACCGGAAAATAACGTCCGCCGTGTATGCCGTCACAGGCGTGATGCTCTTCGGCGTGAGCGCCGTCTACCACCGAGGCAACTGGGCACCCAAGACGCGGCTGGTCCTTAAACGGCTGGACCACACCAACATCATGCTGGTCATTGCGGGCAGCTATACGCCGCTGGCTTGGTCCTTGCTCGAACGGTCCCAGGCGGTGACCTTGTTGTGGCTCGTGTGGTCCGGTGCGATCGTCGGGGTGCTGTTCAGGATCCTGTGGACGCATGCTCCTCGGTGGCTCTATGTGCCCGTGTACATCGCCCTGGGGTGCGGTGCTTTGTTCTACCTTCCGCAGTTCTTCGCGGCCAATCCGGCCGCTGCGATCCTTATCTGCGTTGGTGGCGCTCTCTACATCGCCGGCGCCGTGTTCTACGCGATAAAGAAACCGAACTTCAGCGTGCAGCACTTCGGTTTCCACGAGCTCTTCCACGCCTTCACCGTTCTCGCTTTCGCGGCGCACTTCACGGCCATCATGATGGCCGTACTCAGTTAGCTCAACAGCTTACGGATCATCGCTCCGAAGCCATGGCTTCCAACCTCGCCTGAACGGCGTCCTGATCCTCCAGCGGTCGCTCGCAGACCATGCCGCGGCATAAGTAAACCTGAGCGGAGCCATCGGGTCCTCCGGACCTGTGGAGCAGCAGCGGAACCTCAGCTTCCGGAATCCGGTCCCTTTCGGAGGCGGGAGCGTAGGCGTTGCCGGGGCCGCCGTCGTCGTGTTCCTGCACGGCGACCACCAGGCCGGGGTGGGCCGACTTCAACAGCAGCGCATGCAGTTCGCGCCGTTGAGGCGTGTCAGGCCCGGCGACGGCGGCCTCCACCGGACCTTGCAGCGCCGCTTCCGCGGTGGCCAGGAGCCAGCCGGCAACCCGCGGGGCCCGGGCCGCAAGCGGCGGCAGCAGGCCGAGGATGTTGCCGGCCATGAGCCTGTGCTCCTGCGACCCCGAGTACGCCGCGTAAGTCAGCAATGCTCCCGCGAAAGCGGCCGCACCGCTGGGGGTTGCATTGTCGAATGGATCCAGCGCCGCGTGCTGCCCCTGCGCGTTGAAGACCTGCGCGGATTCCGCGGCGGAGTCGGCCAGTTGGCCGTTGCTGGCAAAACGCGTGCATGCAGCCTCGATGAGCTGTTCAGCGAGCCGGTACCACCGTTTTCTGCCGGTCACGGCGAACAAGGCAAAAAGTCCATCGGCGCAGAACGCGTAATCCTCCAGCAACCCACCGATGCCTCTGGCCCGGGACTCGTGCGAGACCCGAATCAGGAGCTGTTCCTCGTCCGCCCAGTGGACGTCGTGAAGGTAACCCGCAACGGCCTCAGCGGCCTCGACCAGCTCGGGGCGGTCCAAGATGGCGCCGGCTTCCGCGAGGGCCCCGACGGCGATGCCATTCCATCCGGCGACCACCTTCTCATCCCGGGCCGGCTGATCCCGGCGGGTACGGGCAGCCAGTAACGCGGGTTGGGCCCGGTTCCAGAGCCCTTGCTCGTCCGGAGACAACTGCCGTGCAGGGTGCAGCGGGGATCCCAGCTCCGAGACGGTCCCCTTTACGTCCACGTTCATCATGGCGCACACGGCCCCGCCCAACTCCGGCCCGAGCACGTCTTTCACTTGCCCTGGCGCCCAAAGATAGGTTGCGCCCTCTTCGTGGACGCCATCGACCACCGTGTCGGCATCGAGCGACGAGGCCAAGGCGCCCCCGGGCAGCTGGAGGGACCCGAGCAACCAATCCGCACACGCTGACGCCACGCGTGCCGCTTCCTCGGCCCCGAACACCTCATTGCCGCCCCAGCGCGCCCAGTGCGAGTAGGCGCGGAGCAGCTGGGCATTGTCGTACAGCATCTTTTCGAAGTGTGGCACGGACCAATCGGCCGTGACTGAATACCGGGCGAATCCGCCGTCGAGCTGGTCGCGTAAAGCGGAGCGGGCCATGCCGGCCAACGCGCGAGCGGCCATGTCAGCTGCCGTCTTGGCGGTGCCATCCCCGTCGTCGGGGACAGCGGCGTGGCGGATCAGGAATTCCAGAACGGCCGACGGCGGGAACTTAGGGGCGCCGCCGAACCCACCGGCGTCTGCGTCTTCGGAGCGGGCCAGGACGCTGACGGCTTCTGAAAGGAGCCCGGCATCGAGCAGTTCGGGCGGCCCGTCAAGCCGCACGACGCCGGCCGACTGGGCAGAAGCCATGTTCGCTGCCAGTCCCCGTGCGTTCTGTTCCACCGCATCCCTGCGCTCCACCCAAGCCTCATGCACTGCCTCAAGCACATTGCGGAACGACGGCCTGCCCGGCAAAGGAATGGGCGGGAAATATGTCCCGGCATGGAAAGCCAAGCCGTCCGGGGTCAGGAAGACGGACATGGGCCATCCGCCCTCGCCGCTGATGGCCTGCGTCGCCGCCATGTAGATCGAATCAACGTCCGGCCGTTCCTCGCGGTCCACTTTCACCGACACGAAATGGGCGTTCAGATACTCGGCTGTCTGGGTGTCCTCGAAGGACTCGTGCGCCATGACGTGGCACCAATGACAGGCCGCATACCCGATGCTCAAAAACACCGGAACGTCACGGCGCGTTGCTTCGGCAAAGGCTTCATCCCCGAACGGAAACCAATCCACCGGGTTGTCCTTGTGCTGGAGGAGGTAGCGGCTGTAGGCGCTGGCAAGTCGGTTCACAGTTCCATCATCGCCCAGACCTCCGCGAGCGCGACCCATTGACCTTGTGATGCATACGGGTTAGTCAGAGCCTCCCGGCGGCGAGCTCCGGGGGGAATGCGTTGCGCCCACTGCCCGCCAGAGTCAGCGGCGCTCCGGTCAGCGGGCTGAGGAACCCGTATCGCCGTTGTTGTCCGCCCGGTCGCCACCGTTCACGGAGCCGTCCGACTCGGCCGCCAAGCGGGCTTCTTCGACCTGCGCCCGGTAGCGGACGCGGCGGATGCGGCGGACCATGTCCACGATTAGGAGGGTCGTCAGAACGACGATGAAGGCCGTAAGGACAAAGCCCCAGGTACCCGGCGTCACCTGGTCCTCCGACAGGCCGGGGCGCAAACCGGACAGTGTCGGATCAGGCGACGGGCTGACGGTCAGGGCGAGAATCAAGTGGTGCACGTTCAAACCTTCTGTGGGCGCCGGTGCGTGCCGGAGGGATCAGTACGTGGCCGGAACTGGACGGCCACCCGGCGATTTCTACAAACCATAGAAACCGCCGGTACCTATCTTATGCCGCGAATCTGATACCGGCGAAGAGGTCCTTCTCCGGTAGCTCGGAGGACACCGTGGAGTGGATCAAGGTGAAGTCCTCCCACGGCCAGACTTTGCGTTGCAACTCGGATGAGACCGCAAAGAAGAAGCCCAGCGGATCGATCTGCGTGCGGTGGGCACGGAGCGCATCATCCCGCGCTTCAAAGAAGGCACCGCAATCCACTTGCGTTGTGGTTTTGTGCGCCGGTTCCGGCGGGGTGTGGCCTTCGGCGTCGGCCTCCAACCACTTGGCGAGCCGTTCAGCGTAAGGAGACTGAAGGCCGGCTTCTTCGAGCGCAAAGTGCAGTGCCCGGAAGCGATCGGGACTGAAGGCGCGGTCATAGTAAAGCTTGCTCGGAGCCCACGGCTCCCCCATGTCCGTGTAACGGGTGGGATCGCCCGCGGCTTCGAACGCTTCGACGGCCACCTTGTGCGCCATGATGTGGTCCGGATGCGGATAGCCGCCGTTTTCGTCATAGCTGATCATGACGTGCGGCTTGAAGTCCCTCACCAGATGAACCAGCGGCGCAGAGGCCCGTTCCAGCGGTTGCAGTGCGAAGCATCCGGGCGGCAGTGGCGGGAGTGGATCCCCTTCCGGAAGTCCGGAGTCGACAAATCCGAGCCACCGCTGGCGGATGCCAAGAACGGCCGCCGCATTGGCCATTTCGAGGCGGCGGGCTCCGGCCATGTCCCGTTTGGGGTGCGGAGCATCTTCCATGGCGGGATTCTGGATGTCTCCCCGGGAACCGTCGGTGCAGGTAGCGACCATGACATCGACTCCCGCAGCGGCGTACATTGCCATGGTCGCCGCACCCTTGCTTGACTCGTCGTCAGGGTGGGCGTGGACGGCCAACAGCCGGAGCTGCTGGTCGGAACTGCTGGACGCTGTCACGTGACGGCTCCTCTTTCATGGATCGAACAATTCCCGGGCAGTGCGGCACCTAGCAATGGCCGCACTAAACTGGACAGGTGACTTCAAAGGATCTTTCGGCCACCGGCGTGCCAGCAGATAACAGCCTAGCCAATCGCTACGGCGGTAAAAAGCGTGGCCTGACCCGAACGGCCAAGCGGATCATCGTCATCGCCGCACTCATAGTCGGCATCGCCTTCACGGTCTGGCTTGCCACCAGCTCCACGCAAGCACCGGTCACGTCGAAGGACATCGGCTACAGTGCCGTCGATGGAACCCAAGCTGAGGTGGACTACCAAGTCACCAAGAACCCTTCGGCCACAGCAAAGTGCGCCGTCAAGGCCCTGGATTCAAAGTTCGCGGTGGTGGGTTGGAAGGTGGAGGAAATAGGGCCGAACGATCCCCGTCAGGGTGCGGACGGTGGCAGCACCACCAGCCAACGGGCGGTCCTCCGGACCGAGTCCCCCGCGGTGTCCGGCGTCGTGGACAGTTGTTGGATCGTGGACAAGGGTAAATAACAATCGTGTGACCTGCCCCTCATCCGGTTTGGGTTCGTCCAAAGGATTTACTACAATGGATGAAACCTTCACCCCGTTAAGTTGGTTACTGAGTTCCACGAGTGGCCACCTAGGCGGGGCTTTTTGCATTGTCAGATCAAGAGGAGAAATCCGTGTCTACCACCAACAGCGCCACAGCAGCTTGGCTTACCCAGGAAGCTTTCGATCGCTTGAAGGCTGAGCTGGACCACCTTTCCGGCGCTGGCCGGGCGGATATCGTCCAGAAGATCGAAGCCGCACGCCAGGAAGGCGACCTCAAGGAAAACGGCGGCTACCACGCGGCAAAGGAAGAGCAGGGCAAGATCGAGGCCCGCATCCGCCAGCTGACCGTCCTTCTGCGCGACGCCCAGGTGGGCGAGGCACCGGCAGATGACGGAATCGTCGAACCCGGAATGCTCGTGGTTGCCCGCATCGCCGGCGACGAAGAGAAATTCCTGCTCGGTTCCCGCGAAATCGCAGGTGACTCAGACCTGAATGTCTTCAGCGAAAAATCCCCGCTCGGCGCGGCCATCATCGGCCACAAAGAGGGCGAGAAATTGAGCTACGTCGCCCCTAACGGCAAAGAGATTCCTGTGGAAATCGTTTCCGCGAAGCCGTACGTCGCCTAACCCGCAGCTCGCAAGGCCCAAGCAACGCACGACGCCGGTCCCCCCTTTCATGGGCGGGCCGGCGTTTTTGCGTCCCGGGCGGTTCGCGTCCCCGCCTTTCCACGTCGGCTCAGGCACGTCGCTAGGAATGCCCTTTGGGACGGAGGAGAACGGCTGCAATAATCCCCCCGACTGCCCCGCCAAGATGGGCCTGCCACGAGACATATCCCATCACCGTGGGCAGGACGCCAAAAAGAATGCTTCCGTAGGCGAGGAAGAGCACCACCGACAGTAAGATCTGCCACCAGCTTCGGTTGAAAAACCCGCGTACCAACAAGAACGCGAACAGTCCAAAGACGAGCCCTGAGGCCCCCACCGTGACCCCTCCCTCGCCGATCAACCACACGGTGAGCCCGGATCCTAACCAGCTGAATGCCAGCGCAGTGATGAAGACGCGGAAGCCGGAGAGGAACGCCAGGAACCCGAAGATGATCAACGGCAGCGTGTTGGAGAGCAGATGGTTGAAGTTGGCGTGCAGCAACGGAAAGGTCGCTATGTCCAGGATTCCGGCAACGTTCCGCGGCCTCAGTCCGAAGTCCGCGTTGAGCCTGTGCGCCAGGAATGAGTTGAGGAACTCGATTCCGTAGAGCAGGATCACGAAGCCGCCCATGAACAGCAACCCGCCCTTGGCCCGGCCGGCCAGTGTTTCCTTGGCGGCGTCGGGCCCATTGGGCGTGTCGATGACCATGGGCGCTTCCTTGCTAGTGCACCACGATCGGCTGGAAGCCCTCGGCCCGCAGCGCGCCGAGGACTTGCTCGCCGTGCTCATGACCCTTGGTTTCCAGGTTGATGGTGATGGAGACGTCACCCATGCTGATGGCACCGCCCAGGCGGGTGTGGTCCAAGCCGGTCACGTTCGCATCGTTTTCGGCGATGATGCGGGCAATCGTGGCCAGCGAGCCGGGGCGATCATCGAGCATCATGCGAACAGTCATGAAACGCCCTGCCGCGGAGAGGCCTCGCTGGATCACTTTCAGCATGAGCATGGGATCGATATTGCCGCCGGAAAGCACGACGACGGTGTTCCCCGGGTTCTCAATTTTGCCGTCCATCAGGGCGGCTACTCCCACCGCTCCAGCGGGCTCCACAACCATCTTGGCCCGTTCCAGCAGGAAAATGAGGGCCCGCGCCAGTGAGTCTTCGCTGACGGTGACGACGTCGTCCACCAGTTCGCGGATGATGCTGAACGGAAGCTGGCCTGGCCGGCCCACCGCGATGCCATCAGCCATGGTGGACACCTTCTTCAGCGGCACCAGCGCATCAGCAGCCAAGGATGGCGGGTAGGCTGCGGCGTTCTCCGCCTGCACGCCGATGACGCGGATCTCACGGCCAAGCTCCTTGGCCCGCTCCTTGATGGCGACGGCGACGCCGGCCAACAGCCCGCCACCGCCGACGCCCATGAGGATGGTGTCCACGTTGGGGATCTGCTCAAGGATTTCCAACCCAATGGTCCCTTGTCCTGCAACAACGTCCACGTTGTCAAAGGGATGGACAAAAACGGCGCCGGTTTCGTTGGCATAGCGCTGCGCTTCCGCCAAGGCCTCGTCCACGTTGTGTCCATGCAGGATCACTTCCGCGCCGTGACTGCGCGTGGCGGCGAGCTTCGGCAGTGCCACGCCAAGGGGCATGTAGATGCGGGCGTTGATTCCGAGGCTCTTTGCTGCCACGGCGACACCCTGCGCATGGTTACCGGCGGAAGCAGCTACGACGCCGCGCTTCTTTTCCTCATCGGTGAGCCGGGCCATGCGAACGTAGGCGCCCCTGACTTTGAAGGAGCCTGCGCGTTGGAGATTTTCGCACTTGAAGTAGACGTTGCCACCGACGAGACTGCCCAAGGCCCGGGACGTTTCCACCGGAGTCTTAGTAATAATCCCCTCGAGCAGTTCCTGCGCCTTAAGGACATCGTCCAGGGTGACGGGCAGGGTTTCGAGGGTATTCACTGACTATTCTCCTTTGTTGGTGGCGGCCGCAGGGTCCTCGGAGGGGTCCCCCGATGCAAGGGTCTTGCTGTCGGCGCCATGATCAGCTCCGACGTCGGGCGTGCCACGCCCTTCATTATGTTCCCATGTCCGGCCCGCGATGTAGCGAACTGCCGTGTTTACTACGGCAAGCAACGGAACGGCGAACAACGCTCCCGGGATCCCTGCAAGGTAGGAACCAGCTGCCACGGATAAGATCACGGCCACTGGATGCAAGGACACTGCCTTGCCCATGACCAAAGGCTGGAGGATATGGCTTTCGAGCTGCTGCACCAGCAAGACGATTGCGAGCATGACGAGCGCGTTGACCGGTCCATTGGCCACGAGGGCGAGCAGCACCGCGATGGCGCCGGTCACCAGGGCCCCTACCACCGGGATGAAGGAGCCGATGAACACCAGGACCGCCAAGGGCAGGGCCAAGGGCACCTGGATGATGGCGGCACCGACGCCTATGCCCACCGCGTCAACGAAAGCTACGAACATCTGGATCCGCACGTAACTGACCATGGACGTCCAGCCGCGGCGGCCGGCACCATCGGTGGCACTGCGGGCGGCTTTGGGCATCAGGCGCACGAGGAACGACCAGATGCGGCTGCCTTCCAACAGGAAGAAAATCAGGATGAAGAGCGACAGTACGAGTCCCGCGGCGAAATGGCCTGCCGTGCTACCAACGGACACTGCACCGCTCACGATGCTGCTGCTGTTGTTCTGGAGGGCGTTGACGCCGTCGGAAATGTACTGGTCGATCTGGTCCGCGGTCAGGTGCAGCGGTCCGTCTGCCAACCACCCTTGGACCTGTTGAATTCCAACCAGCGCTTCCTGCCATAGCTCACCAATTCCGGAAATGAGCTGCCTGCCAACCAATGCCAGCGCCCCGCCAATAACGCCGATGAAGCCGAGTACGGTGATAGCGACGGCGACGCCGTTGGGTACTTTCCGGTCACGGAGAAACGCGACAACGGGATACAACAAACCAGCCAGGAGTGCGGCGACCATCAGGGGGATCATGAGGAAACTGACCTGGCTGAGCAGCCAAACCAGGACGCCGATCATGAGCAGTATCAAACCCACGCGCCACGACCAAGCGGCGGCAATGCGGACCCCATACGGGATGTCCTCGGCGATTTGGCGGTCGGTGCGGGGTTTGGCGTCAGGTTGTGGCGTCATGACCCCATAATTCCGTAGCCCGCCCCCTAACGGAAACCGGGCCCCTAGAGGGACGCGGTGATGGCCCAGCGGGAGGTAAATTCCTCCCCTGGTTCGAGCCAGCGCAAGCCGGTGCCGCTGTTGAAGGCGTTGGCTGGCCCCGTCATGGGTTCAATCGCGACGGCCCTGGATCGTCCGGGGAACGTGTCCGTGATGAAGACCTGCACATACTGGCATGCCTCTCCATGTTCAAGACTCACGCTCCGGCCATCCGGCGCCGTCAGAGTGTGCCGGGCCACGCCGTCGTCGAACGTCAAATCCGTCAGTGCCACATCCACGAGGCGATCACCCACAGTGACTCCCGTCCGGAAATCGGAATCGCCGTCCACGG
The DNA here is from genome assembly GCF_030209745.1 of Arthrobacter sp. fls2-241-R2A-200. Classification (GTDB taxonomy): domain Bacteria; phylum Actinomycetota; class Actinomycetes; order Actinomycetales; family Micrococcaceae; genus Arthrobacter. The sequence goes on along the minus strand of NZ_JARVRJ010000001.1, from coordinate 296,175 downwards.
GTGCCGAGCTCTGTGGAATCAATTGTTCGTCCGTCACCAAGAGCGAAGCGCCGGCGACAGTCAGGACCAGATCCTCCGGCCGAACCTCACCAACGCGGAGATACGGATGGGCACCCAAGACAAACGGGGCCTTCGCGGTGGAGTCATTCACCAGTGTTTGGGCCACTCGGAGGTCAAGGTTCGCATCCAGTTCGTAGCGCACTCGATGCCGGACCAGGAACGGGTAGCCGTGCTGGGGAAAGACGGTCGCTTCCAAGGTCACGGAGAATTCGGACTCATCCACCAGTGCGTAACCGGTGTTCCGCAGCAGCCCGTGGCTGGCGTTGTTCCGGGATACTTCGGTGATATCCAGTTGCTGCTTCTTGCCGTCGAGGTGCCATAGGCCGCCCGCAATCCGGTTGGCCCACGGCGCAAGGGTAATCCCTGCGGCGCCAGGCGGTATCTGATCATCCGCGTAGCTCTCGGTCAACTGCACACCGCCTCGGGAGTAGAGGCGCAGGCCGGCGGCAAGTTCGACGACGACGGCGAGCGCGTCGCCGCGACGGAGTTCGAACTGCCGCCCCGTGGCAAAGCGTCGGGAACGGTATGGCGCTGCTGTTTCTTCGGCAGGTGGGGCCGGTGCAACGGCGGGCACGGAAGGCTCGGAAGCATGCATGGCATTACCGTACTGCATCTCCCGGAGCGCACGCCTTCGGACTGGCCTGCCTGGATCATTCCTAGCAAATGTTAACTAATGTTCGCTTCTATGCGCTTTTGGTTGCTTATGGAATAATCGAATCATGAGCCGAATCACCAGCACGCGCCTTGCGGACAGCCGGGAACTTATCTACTTCGATGACCCCACCACCCCTGTCCGGGAGGCGGAGTCCTTGGTTGACCACCGGGCCCTTCCAGCGCGGGGTGAACCGGGTGAGGTTCGGTACGATGCCCTGTCCGGCGACTGGGTGGCCGTGGCTGCACACCGCCAGTCCCGGACGCACCTGCCCCCAGCGGATCAATGCCCGTTGTGCCCCACCACTGCCGCGAACCCCTCGGAAATTCCGGCTCCCGACTACGACGTCGTGGTGTTCGAGAACCGCTTCCCCTCCCTCGGCCCCACGGCAGGAGACGTCCCGGAACTGCCCGCGGTGCGTCGGCATGGCATCAAAGGCGCCGCGCACGGGCGATGTGAAGTCATCGCGTTCACACCGGAGCACAATGGCGCTTTTGCCAAGCTCAGTGAAACGCGGGCCCGTACGGTCATCGAGGCGTGGGCTCAGCGAACCGAGGCGCTCAGCGGGCTTCCCGGTGTCCAACAGGTGTTCCCGTTCGAGAACCGTGGCGCGGACATCGGCGTCACCCTGCACCACCCGCACGGGCAGATTTACGCGTACCCGTACCTCACGCCCCGTGCAGCGCAACTGGGTGCGGTGGCGCGGAAGTATTACGACGACGTCGACGCGAAAGAGACGCTCGCGGCGTCGCTATTGAAGGCTGAACGGGAAGACGGCAGCCGCATGATCCTCGAGGGCGACCACTTCAGCGCCTACGTTCCTTTTGCCGCTCGCTGGCCCTTGGAAGTGCATCTGGTCCCGCACCGCAGTGTCCCCGATTTGGCCGGGCTGACAGGCGAAGAACGGGATGAGCTGGCCACCGTTTACTTGGACCTGCTCAATCGCTTGGATGCCCTCTATCCAACGCCCATGCCCTACATTTCCGCTTGGTACCAAGCGCCCTTGGATCCGGCGCTTCGACCGGCAGGTCAGCTCCACCTGCAATTGACCTCACCCAGGCGAGCCGCCGATAAGCTGAAGTATCTGGCCGGTTCGGAAGCTGCGATGGGGGCATTCATCAACGACACCACACCGGAAGCAGTCGCGGAGCGGCTGCGCAGTGTGGCGCCCGGCAGTGTGGCGCCCAGCAGTGTGGCGCCCGGCAGTGCCGCCCCGACCCAGACCGTATCCACCACCTTGGAGGGCTCGTCCGCATGAGGACCACCGATTCCAGCACCGGCATGCTCGCCTCCCGCTTCGAGGAGACGTTCGGCGCAACTCCCGACGGCGTCTGGCAGGCACCAGGACGGGTGAACCTGATCGGTGAGCACACCGATTACAACGAGGGATTCGTGCTGCCTTTCGCGATCGACAAGACCGCAAAAGTGGCTTTGCGGCTGCGCAGCGATTCCACTGTGCGCCTTCTTTCCACCTTCGGTGGCCATGGCCTGGTTCAGGACGATCTCGCAGGGCTGGAGCCCGGGTCCGGCCGTGGCTGGTCGCGGTACCCACTGGGGGTTGCTTGGGCCCTGAAAGAACGCGGCGTGCAGGTACCCGGATTCGACCTCCTTCTCGACTCAGACGTGCCTCTCGGGGCCGGGCTGTCCTCCTCCCACGCGATCGAGTGCGCCGTTATTACTGCACTGAACGAGCTCACCGGCGCGGGTTTGGCCGCGGAGGAATTGGTGCTGGCTACCCAACGGGCCGAGAATGCCTTCGTCGGCGCACCCACCGGAATCATGGACCAGTCGGCCTCCCTCCGAGGCGCGAAAGGGCGGGCCGTCTTCTTGGACTGCCGCGACCAGCACGTGGACCTCGTCCCGTTCGACGCCGAAGCGTCGGGCCTGGTCCTGCTGGTCATCGACACCAAGGTCTCACACTCCCACGCCGACGGCGGCTACGCCTCGCGCCGCGCTTCCTGCGAATTGGGTGCCAAGACATTAGGCGTCAAAGCCCTGCGCGACGTCGGCGTGGCTGATTTGGTTGAAGCCGCGACGCTCCTGGACGACACCACGTTGCGACGGGTCCGGCATGTGGTCACGGAAAACGATCGTGTCCTCCAAACCGTGGACGTTCTGGCCCGCCAGGGTCCGGCCCACATCGGCAGGTTATTGGACGCGAGCCATGCCTCCATGCGTGACGACTTCGAGATCTCCTGCCCCGAGCTCGACCTCGCTGTTGAAACTGCGCGAGCGAGCGGTGCCATTGGGGCCCGCATGACCGGAGGTGGTTTCGGCGGCTCGGCGATCGCGTTGACTCCAGTGGCCCAGGAGCAACAGGTGCGTGACGCCGTCGTACATGCCTTTGCCCAGGCGGCCTTCACCGCACCGGATGTCTTTACTGTTACGCCCGCAGCAGGAGCACGCCGGCTCGCGTAAAGCATTGACCGGACAGGCCACGGGAGTCTGGTTGCCGTGGCCGGGCGTATGCTGGGGCCATGACTGAGGCTGTCATTGTTTCTACCGCCAGAAGTCCCATTGGCCGAGCCTTCAAAGGTGCCCTGAAGGATGAGCGTCCGGATGATCTCGCCACTGCCATGGTGGAGGCAGCATTGGCAAAAATTCCTGCGTTCGAGCCCGGCAACGGGGATGGCCAAGGGCTGGATGATCTTCTGCTGGGCTGTGCGGAACCGAGCGGGGAGGCCGGCTCCAACATGGCGCGGGTAGTTGCCGTGCTGGCCGGACTGGACCGTGTTCCGGCAGCGACTGTCAACCGTTTTTGCGCGTCGAGCCTCCAGGCCCTGCGGATGGCCTTCCACGCGATCCGATCAGGAGAGGCCAACGCCGTCATCGCCGCCGGAGTGGAAAGCGTGTCCAAGTACCAGAACTGGGTGGGCGCCGGTGAGACAGATACCTCAACTCACAATCCCCGCTTTGCCGCCGCGGCCCAACGCACTGCCGCCCGAACGGCGTCGAATACTCCGTGGACCGATCCCCGGCTGGGTGGCCGGCTCCCCGACATCTACATCTCCATGGGGCAAACGGCGGAAAACGTCGCCACCACTTATGGAATCGGGCGAATGGAACAGGACGAGTGGGGCGTTCTAAGCCAGAACCGGGCGGAGACGGCTATCGCATCCGGGTTCTATTCCCGGGAGATCACTCCCTATACGCGGAAGGACGGGTCCGTGGTGGACCGCGATGACTCCCCCAGGCCAGGAGTCACCATGGACGCTGTGTCCGCGCTCCAGCCAGTATTTCGTGCCGAAGGCACGGTTACTGCCGGCAACGCGTGTCCCCTGAACGACGGCGCTGCAGCAATAGTTGTCATGAGCCACTCCCGGGCGCGCGAACTGGGATTGCAACCCTTGGCCCGGGTGGTCTCCACGGGTGTTAGCGCCCTCTCCCCCGAACTGATGGGCATGGGCCCGGTGGAGGCATCGCGGAGGGCGCTGGAATTGGCTGGCCTGACCACGGATGACATCGACCTCGTGGAACTCAACGAAGCCTTCGCGGTGCAAGTGATCGCCAGTGCCCGCGAGCTCAGCATCGATCCAGGCAAACTCAACGTCCACGGCGGCGCGATCGCGCTCGGGCACCCGTTCGGTATGACCGGAGCGAGGATGACCACCACGCTCCTGAACGGGTTGAAGGAGCGCGATGCCACCCTTGGCCTGGCGACGCTGTGCGTCGGGGGCGGCCAAGGGATGGCCGTGGTTTTGGAGCGCTTGAGCTAGTCGTCGCCCCGCAGGATCGCGAGCAGGCGGATGATCTCAACGTAGAGCCACACCAGGGTCACAGTCAGGCCGAACGCGGCGGTCCACGAATAACGCTCAGGCGCACCGGCACGGACGCCGTGCTCAATGTTGGTGAAGTCCATGATCAGCGAGAACGCAGCTAGCCCGATGGCCAGGATGCCGATGAAGACGCCCAGCGGAATCCCGGCAATGTGGATGCTGCTCCTGAGACCGAAGGGTTCCTGGACGGCGCCGGTCCACATCATGACCAGGTTGATGACGGCAAACACTGCGTAGCCGATGGTGGCGATCATGAAGAAGCGGACCATCTTAGGCGTGGCGCGGACCTTGCCGCTCCTGAAAAGCACCAGCGTCACGGCAAAAACTGCCAAAGTCCCAATGACGGCCTGCATTCCGACACCCGGGTACATGTTGTCCAAAACGCGCGTGAGACCACCAAGGAACAGGCCCTCGAGTCCGGCATAAGCCAGGATCAGCGCCGGTGATGGCTGCTTCTTGAAGGTGTTGACCAATGCCAGCACGAATCCGCCCAAAGCACCCAGAATCATGAGTCCGCTGGACAGGCCCGGGGCAACGAAGAGCGTGATCCCGGCGCCAACCACCAATGCCACAAGGCAGGCAACGGTCTTCATGATAACGTCGTCAAACGTCATGCGCCCCGTGTCCGCGGGGCTGGCTGATGGCTGGTTGTAGAGGTGTTGGAGCTGTTCGTTGGTCATGTTCTGCTGCTGGGCGGACCAAGCCGCCTGGCCGTCCATGACCTGTCCCTGGACCCGGCCAGGACCTTGGTTGAACGGCTGGCCGTAGGGATTTTGCGAAACAGGCGGGGCCTGCGTGGCTCGACGGAAGTTCTTTCCGTTGAAGATGGGGTTGCCGCCTAGTGCCATGGGGGATGTCCTCCTGAAAGGGCTGAGTGATAATTCACGGTACCAATTACCACGGCTGCCCCGTTGGGTTAGTTCCCTTGTTCACAGGAAGAAACGCAACTGTGACCCTAAAACTAGCGGCGGACCCAACAACCGACGACGGCGGCACCCGTCCAGGAACGGGCGCCGCCGGGAACTACCCAACGCCGAGATAGGCCTCCTTGATGGCCGGATTGGCCAGCAAGTCCTTTCCGGTGCCGCTATGCGTAATCTCCCCCGTCTCCAGGACGAAGGCCCGGTGTGCGCGGGCCAAGGCCTGGTTCGCGTTCTGTTCGACGAGGAGAACGGTTGTTCCTTGTTTGTTGATCTCGGTGATGATCTTGAAGATCTGCCGGATGAACTGCGGAGCCAGCCCCATGGAAGGCTCATCGAGCAACAGCAACTTCGGATTAGACATCAAGGCCCGCCCGATCGCCAACATCTGCTGCTCGCCACCACTCATGGTTCCGCCGAACTGCTTGGCGCGCTCTTTAAGGCGAGGAAACAGGTCGAACACCCGCTCAAGGTCATTGGCGACCACGGACCTGTCTTTCCTACCGTAGGAACCCATGTCCAAGTTCTCCATGACGGTCATCCCCGGGAAGATGCCCCGGCCTTCCGGTGCCTGCGATATCCCGCGAATCACCCGGATATGGGCCTTCATTCGCGTTATGTCCTGCCCCGCAAACGTGATCGATCCGGACGACGGGTTCAAAAGCCCGGAAACAGTCCTCATGGTGGTGGTCTTCCCAGCACCATTTGCGCCAATCAGCGAAACAATTTCCCCTTCATCGACTTTGAAGGACATGTCATGAATGGCTTGAATCCGGCCGTAGTGGACGGAAACGTTCTTGAGCTCAAGCAACGTCATCTTCAGGCTCCCCGAGATAGGCGGAAATAACTTTGGGATCATCGCGAATCACCTTGGGCTCGGCGTCGGCGATTTTTTTGCCAAACTCAAGCACAACGATCCGGTCAGTGACTCCCATGACAAGCTTCATGTCGTGCTCAATGAGGAGCACGGTGTAGCCGTCATCCCTAATGGTGCGGATGAGCGCCATCAGTTCTTCTTTTTCCGCCGGGTTAAAGCCGGCAGCAGGCTCGTCCAAGCAGAGAACCTTAGGGTCCGTAGCGAGCGCCCGGGCAATCTCCAAGCGCCGCTGGTAACCATAAGGCAGGTGGCGGGACAGGAAATGCGCGTGATCAGCGATGCCGACGAACTCCAAGAGGGCCATGCCACGCTCGACGGCGGACTTTTCCTCCCGCGTGTGCGTGGGCAAACGCAGCAGGGCCCCACCGACGCTGGTCCTGTGCCGGGCGTCCAAGCCCACCACCACATTCTCCAGAGCCGTCATCTCACCGAAGAGGCGGATGTTCTGGAATGTCCTCGCAAGCCCGCGCCGGGTGATCTTGTGTTGGGCCAAGCCGTTGAGGGCCCGCCCCTCCAGCAGCACCTTCCCGGAGGTCGGTTTGTACACACCGGTCATCGCGTTGAAGCAGGTGGTTTTGCCTGCGCCGTTCGGTCCAATCAGGCCCAGGATCTCGCCACGGTTGATATCGAAGGACACGTTATCCAACGCAGTGAGTCCGCCGAACTTGATGGTGAGGTTCTGGACCTGCACCAGGGCATCGCCCACGCTGACTGCAATTTCGCGCTCCGGAGCAACCTTCTCAGCAACTTCGAGATCGACACCTTGTTCCTTAAGGGCCTCGACGTCGATGTCCGGTTCAATTGCCTCACTCATCGCCGGCCCCCTTTCCTGTGCTTGTAGTCAACTGCCCGGTACCCGGCTTCTTCATGGCCAAGGCTTTGACTTTGTTGTACGCGATCCGCCCGTACGCGAGCAAGCTCTGACGTGCCGGCAAGATGCCACCCGGGCGGAAGATCATGATGAGCACCAGTGCGGCGCCGAAGATGAGGTATTTGAATTCGGCAATTGCGGTGAACCTGAGCGGAATGTACGCCACCAAGGAACCGCCCAGGATGGCGCCTACCTTGTTGCCGGTGCCTCCCATGACCACGGCAGCGAGGAACAGGATGGAGGTTGCGATATCAAACTTCTGATTGTTCACGAACCCCACCTGGCCTGCGAACAAGGCCCCGGAGAGGCCGCCGACCGAGGCTCCAATGGCGAACGCCCACACCTTGTACTTGAAGGTGGGAACGCCCATGATTTCGGCCGCGTCCTCGTCCTCGCGGATGGCAATCCAGGCCCGTCCAACCCGGCTGCGTTCCAGGTTTCCGGCGGCCAGGAGAACGAGGATGATGATGGTCAGCGTCAGCCAATACCAGGGAGTTCCGTTGGAGTTCAGGAAGATGGGCTGCCCGCCTGAGTCCGTTCCCGGCGGGTGACCCACGTTCTGGAAACCCACTTGGCCTTTCATGGCCGGGATGATCGTGGCCAGGATTCGCACAATCTCACCGAAGCCAAGAGTCACGATTGCCAGATAGTCACCGCGCAATCGTAGTGTAGGCACACCCAGCATGACCCCGAAGAACATGGTGATGGCCATCGCCAACGGCAGCGTCCACAGGTACGGAATGTGCACATAGGGCGAGTCCGGACTGGTGAACATCGCTGCGGTATAGGAACCGACGGCGAAGAACGCCACGTACCCGAGGTCCAAGAGGCCCGCATAACCCACGACGACATTCAGGCCTACCGCCACCAAGGCATAAACAGACATCTGCGCCAGGGCGATCTGCCAGTTATTGCCGGGCTCGGTGGTGATCAACGGCGGGTTGAGGATGGGAAGCAGGTAGGCAATCACCACCACCACAATGAGGATCAACCATTGCTTTTGGCGGGAGAGGGTATTCCACTTCTCGCCAAGCCCCGGAAACCACCCCTTTCGAGGCTTCATCTTGGCTTCCCGGTCCATCATGGCCTGAGCAGCAGCATCGTCCGGAATGAGGGTAGGTCCTTCTGTAGTGCTCATGCTTTGCTCTTTCCTAGCGAGCTGCCCAAGATACCTTCAGGCCGCACAATCAATACCAAAACCAGGACAACGAAGGCAACAACGTCAGTCCATTGTGAGCTGCCCAGGAGAACCTGGCCGTAGTTGCCGATCAGGCCGATCAGCAGGCCGCCGAGCAATGCACCGCGAACGTTGCCGATGCCACCGAGGACAGCTGCCGCGAATGCCTTGACGCCCAGAATGAAGCCACCGCTGTACTGGACACCGGAAGGGATCTTCATGACGTAGAACAAGGCGGCTGCGCCGGCGAGGACTCCACCGATGATGAACGTGGTCACAATGATCTTTTCCTTGTTGACGCCCATCAAGGTGGCCGTATCCGGGTCCTGCGCCACGGCTCGGATACCGCGACCTGTCCGGGAACGCCGGATGAATTGGTCCGTGGCAACCATGAGGATTACTGCTGCCACGATGATGACAACCTGCTGGGAATCGATGATGGTTCCGAAGACATCGAACAGAGGCGTCGGGCGGAACATGGTCAGCGCAGCTTCGGGGCTGGGACCACGCCACCAGTAGATCGTGTACTGGATGGCGAAGGAGACACCGATGGCGGTAATCAGGAATGCCAAGCGTGGAGCCTTGCGTTGTCGCAGGGGTTTATAGGCGACCCGCTCCACAATGACCGCCATGAGCGCGGAAGCCACGATGGCAACAACCAAGGCGAGTACGAGGTTCCCTACAATGGCCCAAAAAGCGAGCTTCGGAGCCGACGGGCCGAAGTTGAGGGCACTCAGGGTGAAAAACACTCCGTAACATCCAGTGATGAAAACTTCGGAGTGGGCAAAGTTGATGAGGTTGAGCACGCCATAAACGAGCGTATAACCGAGCGCCACCAGCGCGTAGATTGCCCCGAAGGTCAATCCATCAAAAGTGGAACTCCAAAAGTTCTGGGCCAGCGAATTCACGTCGAATGTAATCCACGTGTCATCGGTACTGACGGTTCTGATCAAACTAGGGATAACTTCAGTGATCATGGATGCTTCCTGATGCGGTCAAGAGAAATGCTGGGGGTTTGCATAAATGCCTACCCCCAGCATTCACATGTGCTGTCGACTATTACTTACCGATGACGCCGATGGGAACGATCTTGCCGTTCTCAACCTTGTAACCGTAAACATCAGGCGTTGCCAGCTCGCCGGTGCTGTCCCACTTGTAGTGCTTGGACAGGCCGTCTGCGTCGTAGGACTTGACCCATGACAGGAGGTCCGCCCTGGTCTGCTTGCCCTTGTCGATACCGGAAAGGAGGACGGTTGCGGCGTCGTATCCTTCGATTGAGTACGTTCCGGGATCAGCGTTGGCGATTGCCTTGTATGCCGAAGCAAAGTCGGGGATGAGCTCACCGGGGATGCAGGGGCAAGTGAAGTAGGCGTTGGACGAGGCGTCCCCTGCCTGCTTGATGAACTGGTCATCCTTCACGCCATCAGGGCCGACGAACGATCCCGTGAAGCCCTTGGCAACGAGCTGCTGGTCGAACGGGGCACCTTCAGCGTAGTAACCGGCGTAGTAAACGGTGTCCGCCTTGGTGTTCATGATCTTGGAGATCACTGCCGAGAAGTCCTTCTGGCCGGTGATGACCTTGTCGGAACCAGCGAGTGCTCCGCCAAGTGCCTGGGACGTCTGGGTACCGAGGCCGATTCCGTAGTCGGAGTCATCCTGGACGAGGTAAACCTTCTTTGCCTGCAGCTTGTCCGTCAGGAACTTCGCTGCAGCCGGGCCCTGAACGGCGTCGTTGCCGAGGGCGCGGTAGAAGGTGGTCCAGCCGTTCTTGGTCAGGCCGGGGTTGGTAGCCGACGGCGTGATGTGAACGAGGCCCTTTTGCTCGAAGATGTTGCCAGTGGCCTTGGACTCACCGGAGAACGGGAGGCCGACGACGCCGACGATGTCCGACTCGGAAACCATCTGGGTCACCGGGCCGGTGGCCTTGTTCGGATCGCCTTCAGTATCGAACTTCTTGAACTGCACCTGGCAGCCCGGGTTTGCCTGGTTGTGCTGGTTGATGGCGAGTTGGATGCCATTGAAGATGTTGATACCAAGCTGGGCGTTGGGGCCGGTCTCGGCACCGCCATAGGCCAGCGTGGTGGTGGACGGGCAGGTAGCCTTGCCATCACCCTTGGGAAGAACGGCTCCGGAAGGAACGTCGACCTTGGAAATTGCGGGAATGTTGACCTTGTTGCTTGCCCCAGAAGAGTCCGATGTGCTTGGGCCTGATTGATTAGCGCAACCTGTCACCAGCATGCCGAGCGTGGCAGCTGCCGCAATCGCCGTAATGACTCTTTTTTTGTACATGAATAGCCTCCGCGAACCATCTGTTGTGTGGTCATTGTCCCGAAGCTGCGATCACTTCGAACATGAGCAAGAGACTACTACCAAGATGTGCTCTATGACACATTTTCGCTGGTCAGGATATGGTAACGGCTTGAATAGTTTGTGCCCCAGGTGGGACTCGAACCCACAACACGCGGATTTTAAGTCCGCTGCCTCTGCCAATTGGGCTACTGGGGCGCCCGGACCATGGTATCCCAGCTACGGATAGTTCCCGGTGACGCACACGCGCAAGGCCCCAAAAGGTGGCATCCGAGGGGCAAACGCGCAGCTTAAAACGCTCGACGGCGGCCCCTCCCCCTTTGGGGAGCGACCGCCGTCGAGCGTTTCCTGAACCAGGTACAGTCCAGGCGAGGGTGGCTACTTGGCGTCTGCCGTCACCGGGGTTTTGGAATCGTCCGCAGCAGGCTTTGATTCCGCCGGGGCGGGTGCGGCAACGGGCTTGGGAGCCGGAGTTGCTGCGGCCACGAAGGCACCGCGCGGGTTATCGAGATCAATCAGCTGGGTGGTGTCGCGGCCTGCGAAGAAGGTCAGGACCCAACCGGAGATCACCCGGAACTTGCGCTCCACCGTGGGCATGGCCAGACCGTGGTATCCACGGTGTGCCAGCCAGGCGGGGCCGCCCTTGAGGCCGATGCGACCAAAGAGGTTGATGTTCGCAACGCCCTTCCACTCGCCGAAGCCGGCTACTGCACCAAGGTTCTTGTGCTTGTAGTCCTCCAGCGGCTTGTCCCAGCGGGAAGCCCACAGGTTCTTGGCGAGCTTCTTGGCCTGGCGCAGAGCGTGCTGGGCGTTGGGGACACAGGTACCGTCCGGCAGGCCCTTGCCGGTGAGGTCCGGAACAGCGGCGATGTCGCCGGCAGCCCAAGCATTTTCGATAATGCCTTCATCACCGGCGATGCGCAGGTCCGGGAGCACGCGGACGCGGCCACGGGGTTCCAGCGGGAAGTCGGTGGAACGGATCATCGGGTTGGCCTGCACGCCGGCAGCCCACACCAGGGTGTCCGCTTCAACTTCCTGCGCGGGGGTCTTGTCCGGGAGGTTGATGAGCTTCAGGGTTCCTTCAGCGTTGTCCAGCGACGTGTTCAACAAGACCTCGATGCCACGGCTGCGGAGGTGCTCCACGACCCACTCGGCCTGTGAAGCGGTGACCTCCGGCATGATGCGGCCCATGGCTTCGACGAGAATGAAGCGGACTTCCTCCTGGCGGATGCGGGGGTTGTTCCGGACAGCGGCGCGGGCAAGGTCTTCCATCTCAGTGAGGCACTCGATGCCGGCAAAGCCGCCACCAACCACCACGAATGTGAGGGCCTTGGCACGCTCTGCGGGATCCGTCATGGTGGATGCTGCCTCGATGCGGTCAAGCACCTTGTTGCGCAGCGCCACGGCTTCTTCGATGGTCTTCAGGCCGATGCCGGCGTCTGCGAGACCCTTGATGGGGAAGGTACGGGTGATGGCGCCAGCGGCGATCACGACGTCGAAGTAAGGAACCTCGAACGGTGCGTCACCATCTGACGGCGCCACAACTGCCGTGCGGTTGGCGTGATCGATGCTGGTGACGCGGCCCTGGATGAGCTCGGTCTGCTTGAGGTGCTGACGGTGCGAGACCACCGCGTGGCGTGCCTCGATGTTGCCGCCTGCAACCTCGGGGAGGAAGGGCTGGTAGGTCATGTACGGCAGTGGATCGACGACGGTGACGATACCACCGGCGTTCGCGATCTTCTTCTGCAGTTTGAGTGCCACGTACAGGCCGACGTAACCGCCGCCGACGACGAGGACCCGAGGACGGTCAATGAGCTCTGGGGTGGTTGCCATGGCTCCAGAATACAACAGTTTGTGAAAATCTTCACTAACTATGGTCGGGAAGGTGGGTCAACCGCATCCACGGCTCCTGTTTCTGTCTCCTCGGAGGCACCCTTGGTGCGCTTTGACACTCGTCGCAAGTGAAGTGCCGCGCCAATCAGGAGCGCGACAAACAACCCTCCGAACCCGATGACGACGGCGGCAGGAAGCGCAGCGTCCATGCCGGCCGGAGCTTTGGCTACCGGAACGGTGGGGTCCGCCAAGGTTGGTGGTGCGCTGGTCGGGCTGGCCACCGGGGCTTGCGAAGGCGTGGTGAGGTCGCCCCGACGATGCACCCTGATCCAATCGGCGATGGACCCCAGCGGGTTGGACCGCGTCTCCGGAACGTCGTTCTTCAGCGCGGCCTCGGCGTTGAGGATGCCGTAACCATAAAGGGGATCCTTGCCCGGAGCACCTGCATCCTTGGCCGTGCTGACGATCCGGTTGATGACTTGCTTGGCGCTCATGTCCGGCCATTTGGACCGGATCAGGGCCGCCACTCCGGAAACAATGGGTGCGGCCCCGGAGGTTCCGGCCCATTCTGCGTATCCGGCTCCGGGGATTCCGCCCACCAGGTTCTCAGCCGGCGCGGCTACCCCGATGCTGATGCCTTGGGAAGAGGCATCGATGCTGGCGTGTCCGTTGCCGTCGAGCCCTGCAACTGTGAGGACACCCGGGATGGTGGCAGGGGCGCCCACTTGGATGTTTCCGCCCACCCGGTTCCCGGCGGCGGCAACAATCACAACGTCCTTTTGCTCGGCGTACAAGAACGCGGCATCCCAGCTTTGCGGCCAGTCAGGCGATGTACTGCCCAAGGAAATGTTGATGACCTTGGCCCCGTTGTCCACAGCCCAGCGCACGGCATCGGGTATCTGTTCCTGGTCTGTCTTGCCGCCGGGGTTGGGCGAGCCAAGCCAAGTGGAAACGGACAGGATGTCAGCCTCGGGGGCGACGCCGATGATTCCGTCCGGTGGCACCACCGGAGGTGGTGTGGGAGTTGGCGACGCCGATCCGGCGGCCGGAGTCGGCGCAGGAGCGGCGTGACCGCGACCGGCCAACATCGTGGCCACGAGCGTGCCGTGCTCGGGCTTGGCGCCGATGCTCTTCTGGCCGTTCGGCGCCCCGGCCCCTGACGCGTCGGCACCTCCGACCACCGCGCCTGCAAGATCGGGGTGGCTTCCATCGATGCCGGAGTCGATAACAGCCACCGTGACCCCGGCGCCCTTGGATACCTGCCAGGCATTGACGACGCCGGAATCGGCGAGCCAATACTCCTTGTCGCGCCACGCGTCTGCAGTGGCTGCCGGAGCTGTTGCCAACATCCCGGCAAAGAGACCCCCGGCCAGCACAGTTGCCACCCCGGCGGAAAAGGCTCGGCGACGCCTCGAAGTCACCCGGCAGCCCGTATGCTCAGGGCGATGCCGTCAAGGATGTCGTGCTCACTGGAAACAGCCATTCTGATCTTCCCGTTGCTGACCGTGGCCAACCGTGTCAGGATCCGGCGCCAGACCAGGGCGCCAGCACCGATCACATCGACCCGCCCGGGGTGCATGTACGGCAGCGCTGCGCGTTCCTCACGCGTCATTTCCAACAGGCTCGTTGCCGCCTTGGTTATGGTTTCCAGGTCGAGTTCGGCGCCGTGGATCCGGCCCGGCTGATATTCCGGCAGCCCGAGCGCGTGCGCCGTGATGGTGGTGATCGAACCGGCGACACCCACCACAGCCGTGGCACGGTCCAGCGGCACTTCTTGGCCGGCAAGGTCAAGGGCGGCATCGACGTCGGCCTCTGCCGCGCTGATTTCAGCCGCAGTGGGCGGATCGCTGCGGAGGTGGCGTTCGGTCAACCGCACGCAGCCGATGTCCACGGACCTGGCAGCGATGACGCCGCCGGAATCACCCGCGACAAACTCGGTGCTGCCACCACCGAGATCGACCACCAGGATCAGGTCCTCCCCCGCCGGTAAGACGCTACTTGCGCCGGAAAAGGACAACGCGGCCTCCTCGTCACCGGAAATGACCTCCGGCTCCACACCGAGCAGATCCCTGACGCCGTCCACGAAAACCTGGCGGTTACGCGCGTCCCGGGTGGCCGACGTCGCGACGAAACGCACACTACTGACGCCGTGTTCCTTGATGAGGGCCGCATAGTCCCGGGCAGCGGCGAACGTGCGCTCCAATGCTTCCGGCGCGAGCTCACCGGTGGCATCCACGCCTTGGCCCAAGCGCACCACGCGCATTTCGCGCACGACGTCGACCAGTGGACCGGATGTGGGGCCAGCGCCGGCTGTGTGTGCTGTACCAGTGGTGGTATCAGCGGTATCTGCGATCAGGAGGCGGATGGAGTTGGTTCCACAGTCGATGGCTGCCACTCGGCTCATGCGGGGTTGTCCTGTTCGCTCGGGAGATCGGTCTTGGCTTTCCGCGTGGGGGCGGGCCGTCCGACAATGTCCGGCAGGCCCTGTGGACCGTGCCGGCTCAGGTCGCGGGAAGGGGCTTCACCGGCAGTGTCCCAAGCGCCGTCGCAATAGCACCTGTCCTTAGTCCACCATTCCGCGATGGCTTCCAGCGCCTCATCGCCCAAGGGATTCACTCCGGGACCCGCTGCCAGCGAGTGGCCCACCAAGACGTGAAGGCATTTCACGCGGCTGGGCATCCCCCCGGCTGAAACGCCGTCGATCTCGGGAACGGCCCCGGTTCCGGAGCGTTCCGCGATGTGGTTGCGGGCATCCAGGTAGGCGTCATGGGCCCCGCGGTAGGCCTGGGCCAGTTCCGGGTCGGCGGCCAACCGCTCATTCATTGCGCCCATCAGCCCGCCCGCTTCAAGCCGCGACACTGCGGAAGTGATCACGGGATGCGTGAGGTAGAACGTGGTGGGAAAAGGGGTTCCGTTGCTGAGGCGGGGCGCTGTTGCCGCGACCAGTGGATTGCCGCACACGCACCGTGCGGGGATCTCCACGACGTCGCGGACGGGACGGCCAAGTTGCCGGCTCAGGACCTCGAGATCGTGTGCTGATGGCTGGCGGGTTTCCTGCGGCACGGCTGCCGTGTTCTCTTCCACTTGCGCTGCCACCCTTCCTGCCCGTTGGTGCCGAGCCCCTTGGGACACGACGGCGGCGGGCACCGCGTCTAGTCTGTTGCCGATCGTCTGATGGACTCCCACAACGCATCCACCCATGGCAGATTTGCAGGGTTCGCAGATGATCCGGAGCCGGTGCGGCCACCCGGTGTGCCAGCGGCATCATTCCCGCCAAACACCCAGTAGTCCGTTTCACCCGGCATAACCATGTTAATGCGATCCCGAGCCTGCTGTTTGACATAGTTGGGGTCCTGCCAGCGGGAAAGCTGCTTGGTCAGGTCTGCCTGCTCCGCTTGGCGACTGGAAATCTGTGCCTGGAGGTCGGAGATCTCCGCCCGTTTTTCCAGGAAGATCTTCACCGTTGGGGTCAACATGATGGTGATGGCGATCATCACCACGGCCAATGCCAGCAACCGGCCGGAGAACGCCTTGGCCGGAACCGGCGCGTCATCGCGGGCTGTGCTGGAGGAGCCGCGTGAACGGCTGGAGGAGCCGCGAGCGCCCTTGAAGGGAGCCGGGTCCGCGGTGGGCTTCCTACCCCCGGATGCACTTGAGGCTGGCCTCGCCGCGGACGATGCGCTGGCCGCGGACGATGCGGCACTCCCGGATTTGGCCGACTGCTGCGGCGCTGCCGGAGCCCTCGTTCCGGCCTTAGGAGAAGTGGCTGCGGGAGAGGCTGTAGGAGAAGCGGCCTTGGTGCCGATGCTCTGCCCGTCGAGGGCGTCCGCCCTGGGGACTTTGGGACGACGGGTGGCCATGACACTCCTGTAATGCCCGGTGCTTGCCTGGCGGTTGCTGTGCTGGTTATCTCTGATCTGCTTGGACGCCGGGCAATGCCTTCCGTCCAGCCATGCCCGGTTCCGCACCCAAGGCGTTAAACAGAACCGGTGGCCATGGTCTTTCCACCATAGCCACCGGTCAGCCGTTTTTGCGGAATGCTAGCCCTTGAAACGCGGGAATGCGCTGCGGCCGGCGTAGCGTGCGGCATCGTCGAGCTCTTCTTCGATGCGCAGCAGCTGGTTGTACTTAGCAACGCGCTCTGAGCGGGCCGGGGCACCGGTCTTGATCTGACCGGCGTTGGTGGCGACCGCAATGTCAGCAATGGTGGTGTCCTCGGTTTCGCCGGAGCGGTGCGAGGTGATGGTGGTGTAACCGGCGCGCTGGGCGAGGGAAACGGCGTCGAGCGTCTCGGTCAGGGAACCGATCTGGTTAACCTTGACCAGCAGGGAGTTGGCCGTGGCCGTCTCGATGCCCTGCTGCAGGCGGACCGGGTTGGTGACGAACAGGTCATCGCCCACCAGCTGGACTTTGTCACCGATGGTGTCGGTGAGGGTCTTCCAGCCTTCCCAGTCGTTCTCGTCCAGCGGGTCTTCGATGGAGACCAGCGGGTAGTCGGCAACGAGCTCGGCGTAGTAGGCGCTCATCTCGGTGGCGGAGAGTGCCTTGCCTTCGAACTGGTAAGCGCCGTCCTTGTAGAACTCGGAGGAGGCGACGTCCAGCGCCAGGGCGATGTCCGTGCCCGGGGTGTATCCGGCGTTCTTGATGGCTTCCTGGATCAGGTCCAGTGCTGCGCGGTTGGACGGCAGGTTGGGGGCGAAGCCGCCCTCGTCGCCGAGGCCCGTGGAGAGGCCCTTCTGCTGCAGGACGGACTTGAGGTTGTGGTAGACCTCAACGCCCCAGCGCAGGCCTTCGGAGAAGGTCTCGGCGCCGATGGGGGCGATCATGAATTCCTGGATGTCGACGTCGGAGTCTGCGTGCGATCCACCGTTGAGGATGTTCATCAGCGGAACCGGCAGGACGTGGGCATTGGGTCCGCCCAGGTACTTGTACAACGGCAGGTCCGAGGAAGCTGCGGCTGCGTTGGCAACGGCCAGGGAAACACCCAGGATGGCGTTGGCGCCGAGCTTGCCCTTGTTCGGGGTGCCGTCGAGGTCGATCATGGCCTGGTCGATGCTGCGCTGGTCAGTGGCGTCGAAGCCAATGAGTGCCGGGGCGATCTCGTCGATGACGGCGTCTACGGCCTTCTGGACACCCTTGCCAAGGTAACGGCCCTTGTCGCCGTCGCGAAGTTCAACAGCTTCGTGCTCACCGGTGGAGGCACCGGAGGGAACAGCTGCGCGGCCGATCTGGCCGTCGGAGAGCAGGACCTCAACTTCTACGGTCGGGTTTCCGCGGGAATCAAGGATCTCGCGTGCGTGGATGGCATCGATAAGCGCCATGGATGTGCTCCTTATGGGCGAATTACAGGAATGTGGAGGGAAATTCTCAACGTCCTCGTCGCTACTAGCGTAGTCGAGAGTGGCTTAGGTTACGGCACGGCGTCCACAGCCTCACGTCATGAAGGCTGCGCTTGGGTTTTTTGGAACGCCCGGACGGCGCCACGAAGGGCCCGCTCGGCGTCGAGCCCCTGCTCCCGCGCACCTGCGACGACGGCCAACAACAACTCCCCCAGCCCTTCTTCCGAGGCTGGGATTGCGTTAAGCCCGACGGCGGAAACACGGCTGCCGACGTCGACCGCTTGTCCGGCGCGTACCGCCCGGTCGATCGACTTCTGCGCACCCGCCAGGGCCGGCAGGTGGGGCGGAATCCCTTCGAACGGATCGGCCCGCTCCGGCTTTTCCGCGCGCTTCACAGCATCCCATTTCAGGACGATTTCCTCCACCGTGGCCGGAAAAGTGTCTTGAAGGGATCCATCATCCCTGAACACATGGGGATTGCGCCTGACCATCTTGGCATTGATGCCCCGCGCCACGGCGTCGAAATCGAAGCTTCCGCGCTCCTCGGCGAGCCGGGCATGAAGGACCACCTGAAGCAGGACATCGCCTAACTCACCGCGGAGTTCATCATCCCGCGCCGCGGATTCGCCGGCTTCAATGGAGTCCACAACCTCATAGGATTCCTCGATGAGGTACTCCACCAAGGACTCGTGGGTCAGCGCACCCATCCAGGGACAGTGCTCACGGAGTGCCGCCACTGTGCGCAGCAACTCCGTGAGCCCGGAGGAACCCTTAGCCGAGGTTGGCGTAGGCATCGTTGATGTACTCGACCAACGCTTCGCGCTCATCCAGCGGCAGGAAGGCAGCCTCGGCGGCGTTGAGCGTCAACTCGAGCAAGTCGTCGAGATCGTAGTCGAAGGTCTCAACCAGCAACTCGAACTCATCTGTGAGGGTGACGCCGCTCATCAACCGGTTATCGGTGTTGATGGTGACGTTGAAACCGAGCTGGAACAGCATGTCCACCGGGTGGCTTTCGATGCCTTCACCGAAGCCGGCGATCGCACCGGTCTGCAGGTTGGACGACGGGCATACTTCCAAGGCAATTCCGCGGTCGCGCACCCAGGCGGCCACGCCGCCGAGGGTCACCATGCCGATGGTGTCCTCGCCGTCGTCGTCGGAGTTGTCCTCGAACTCCACGGTGATGTCCTCGGCGATCCGCACGCCATGGCCCAGGCGCAGGGCACGGCCATCAACGAGTGCAGACTGGATGCTGTCAAGGCCGGCAGCCTCACCGGCGTGGACTGTGGCCGGAAAGTTGTTCTCGGCGAGATACGTGAATGCGTCCTTTAAGCGGGACGGCAGGAATCCGTCCTCCGCTCCTGCGATGTCGAAGCCGACAGCTCCCTTTGCCCGATGACGGACTGCAAGTTCGGCAATTTCCTGCCCGCGATCGGCGTGCCGCATGGCGGTAATCAGTTGGCCCACCTGGATCTGGTGTCCGCGCTCTTCAGCTGATTCCACGCCTGCTTCCAGGCCGGCCTGGACTGCCTCCACTACCTCGTCCAGGGACAGGCCTTCACGCAGGTGTTGCTCGGGCGCCCAGCGGACTTCACCGTAAATCACGCCGTCCTCTGCAAGGTCTTCCACGAACTCCTTGGCGACCCGGAACAGCCCTTCTTTGGTCTGCATGACGGCGATGGTGTGGTCGAACGTTTCAAGGTAGCGAACCAGCGAACCGGAGTCGGCGGATTCGCGGAACCACTCACCCAGCGCAACGGGATCCGTGGACGGAAGGGTGTGGCCAACGGCGCTGGCCAATTCGATGATGGTGGCCGGCCGGAGCCCTCCATCCAAGTGGTCGTGCAGGGAAACCTTGGGCAGGCTCTTGAGGTCGAAGTCGAGGGCAGGGGCAGCATCAAGAATGGGCTCAGTCACGTACCAACTCTAGATGATGACGGCCCAAGAATTCAGAGCGGTCCCGATGCACCATCTGACTGCCACCGACCTCATCGACGGGCGCCGAGGATAGGAAGTTTGTAGAAGCGTGCGACCCTAACAAATTCCGGGTCGGGACCGACGTTTTTGGAGGACACCTGCAGCAAATCGTTGCTGCCCGGCGGCAGCCCTTCGTCGGAGCGGCGATCCCAATACGCCCAACACCGACCCTTGAGCGTCTTAGACCGGTAAGAAATTCCTAATGGTCTGGAGCCGTCGTCGAGGGATACTCCCCGCAGGACGTGCGCAAGTAGTGTCGTCAGATCGCGGTCCTCGCCTTCAACTGCGTCCGAAGTAAGAAGGTGGAGACGATCCGTGAGACCGGGCGTTTTGGGAGCTAGTCCTTCCAGAGCGAGGAGCGTCTCGGCGTGGTCGATCTGTACCCACCATCCATTCCGGGGTAGCTGGATCTCATAAACCGATCTCTCCATCTGCCAGTCCACAGAGATCGCCCATGGGACGTCGACACCATTGCTTTCGGCTTCAGCGGCAACCTGGCTGATGTAGTCGTTGACTTCCCAGTTGATGGACTCTGCAACCTTTGCGATCTTGGCCCGCTCGCGACGGAACTGGACCAACACCTCCGCGTACGCGCATTCCCATGAATCAGCCAGATAGATGGTCCGGCCTTTTGCATCGAATCGGCCGCGGTGGTCACCCTCTCCGGGGTCCGCTCCTACCGGCAATGGACCAACTACCGCATTCGGTAGAACCGAGAGCGCACCGTAGCGATCCTTTGCCACGCGGAACGCGCTCTCGCCGCGCGCCTCTAGCAGGTGAAGGCCCGTCGCCTCGCAGAGGCGTTCCGCCAGAGCCGCCGTCACGCAGCGTAGGTATCGTTCACGAACGCTTCAGCGGCGCCTATGACTTCCCTACTTCGCTGCTCCTGGATGTAGAGGACGGGAAGGTTTTCTTCAAGACGCGGGTTAGCGCCCATCAACCAAGCCAACGCAACATGCTTTCCATCGGCCATGTAGACCGTCTTCCACACGCGGTATCCAAGACGCAGACGATCTTCAAACTCCTGCCGGGGAACCGGGCCATCAGGGCGGGCCCATTTATACGGGGAGGTACGGTCTTTCACCCCGGCCATCGTCTGCACGACAACAGCACCAACGTTTTCATTGAGTTCCCGAACAAGGTCGTGGATATTCATCCGCGTGGTGTCTTGATGAATTTCGTTGCGTACCGATGCCTCCATCGTCCCATTGTCTCAGAAGACCCACATGAGAGCAACAAGAAATCCACATTCAACCGACGGCGATTCGGTGGTAGCCGCCGTGCGGGAAGGCTATCCGGCAGGCTTGGAAACGTCGACTTTGGCCACGGCGGGACCGTGCTTCACCGGGACCGAGGCGTGGGTGCCGGATGGTTCGCCAGCTGCAGTGCCGCCGTCAGCGCCGGCCTTGGAGCTTTCGTTTCCGACGGCGTGTCCGCGGCGCGCGTCCTTCTTTTCCAAGTATTTGTGCCACCACCGGAGCGCATGGTCAACTACGAAGCCAAGGACGACGGCGAATGCCACTGCGATGCCGACGCCCAAGAGCGGGTTGTGGTGAACCCACTGGCCCGCAAGCAAGCCGATGCCGATGGAGTAGCAGACCCAGGTGAGGCATGCGAAGGCGTCCAGGAAGAAGAATGTCCTGTGCTTGAACCCGGTTTGGCCCGCGACGTAGTTCACGGCCACCCGGCCCCACGGGATGTAGCGGGCTGTGAAAATGAGCACGGCCCCGCGCTTGTCCAATTCATACTGGGCCCAGGAAAACAGTTTCTGGATCTTGGGCCTGCGCATCCACTTCCAGCGGTCAATGCCGATTTTCCGGCCCAGCATGTACGCCATGTTGTCCCCCGCCATGGCCCCCACCAGGGCCGTTGCCCCCAAGATCCAGAGGTTGGGCTCGCCACTGCGAAGCGAAAGTGCCGAGAGTCCTACAATGGCCATTTCGCTGGGGAGAATCGTGGCGAATCCGTCGACGAAGAAGAACACCAAAAGGATCGGGTATACCAAGGGCTGCCCGGCTGCATGATCAAGCAAATGGTTCAAATACTCCACGCGGGGGTAGCTCCTAGGCGAATGTGACTTGACACTGTGACGGAAGTCGCTCTTAAGTGTCCCATGGCCGGGGCGTCGTTCGCTACGTCCCGGCCTTGGACCACAACTCCAACGGTAGCGGCCCCGGAGCAGTCCGGGCGTCCACCGGCGGACTGATGTTTGCCACCACCGGCAGCCCCTGCGTCATACCGTAGGCGGAGGAGACACGTCCTCCGCTGGGACGTTGCTTATGTCCAACGGCACCGAGCCACGCACCTTGCTGATGATGCGATCGATCACCACGCCGAGGGCAATTGCCGCCACGATAGCGATCACAGCGCCCAGGAGGTGATTGTGCTCGAACCACTTGCCGAAGAAGAACCCGAGCACCACGGAGTAGGTGGACCACAACAGGGCGGACACGGCGGTGAAGGCAACAAACCTGCCGTGGCTGAATCCGGTGGCGCCCGCGGCGAGGTTGACCGCTACACGACCGATCGGGATGAACCGCGCCACCATGATCAAGGAAGCGGGCCGCCGTCGTAGCTCCTTCCCCGCCCAGCCGAAGGCGCCCTGCATTCGCCGGGTCCGCATCCAGCGCCACCGCTGAACACCAACACCGCGGCCGATGAAGTAGGCGATGTTGTCCCCGGAGAACGCCCCAAGCGCCGCCATCAGGCCCAGTGACCATAGGTTCGGCGAGCCACTGCTACCTGCGACGGCGCCCAATCCGACAACAACGGATTCGCTGGGAATGGGTGGGAAGAAACCATCGATCAGGCAGCATGCCAGCACCAATAACAACACCCACGGCTGCTCTGCCGCCGCCAGGATGAAGTCGTTAAGAGCCTGCACAGGACTAAAACCTAGGCGATCCGATCGATAATGAGCCGATGCGCCGGCCGTGAACCTTCCGGCGCTATGACGACGGCGCCCTCCAAGGCTTCCTCTGCCCGGGCGAACTTTTCCGGAGTGTCCGTCAAAAGGGTCATCAACGGCTCACCCGCCCGGACCAGCGCACCCGGCTTGGCATGCATTCGAACACCTGCGCCTGCCTGCACCTGATCCTCCTTGCGAGCACGCCCCGCGCCCAGACGCCAGGCAGCAACACCCACCGAAAGGGCATCCAGTTCCACAAGCACACCGTCCGCTGGCGCGTAAACGACCTCGGACTCCTTGGCTACCGGTAATGCCGCCCTGGGATCGCCGCCCTGCGCTTCGATCATCCGGTTCCACACGTCCATGGCCCGGCCGTCCCTGAGCGCGGCAGCGGGATCGGCGTCGTGAATACCGGCACCGGCCAGCATTTCCTCCGCCAACCGGACGGTAAGTTCGACGACGTCTTCCGGACCGCCGCCGGCGAGGACCTCCACGGACTCCTCAACTTCAATCGCATTTCCCGCAGTCAAGCCCAGTGGCGTGGACATGTCAGTCATCAGCGCCACCGTATGGACTCCGGCGTCCTTTCCCAAGGCCACCATGGTCTCAGCAAGTTCCCGGGCCCGCGCCTCGTCCTTCATGAATGCGCCGGAGCCAACCTTGACGTCCAGCACCAACGAACCTGTGCCTTCAGCAATTTTCTTGCTCATGATTGAGGAAGCAATCAGCGGGATGGCCTCCACCGTTCCAGTGACGTCGCGCAATGCATACAACTTCTTGTCCGCTGGCGCGAGTCCTGAACCGGCGGCGCAGATAACCGCGCCCACGTCCTGCAACTGCCTCATGATCTCGTCATTGGTGAGATTGGCCCGCCAACCCGGAATGGCTTCCAGCTTGTCCAACGTTCCGCCTGTGTGGCCCAGGCCGCGGCCCGACAGCTGCGGAACAGCGACGCCGAAGACAGCCACCAAGGGTGCCAGGGGCAGCGTGATCTTGTCACCAACGCCACCGGTGGAGTGCTTGTCGCTGGTAGCCTTCCGGCCGCCGTCGGGCCTTGTCAGTGACGAGAAATCCATGCGCTCGCCCGAGGCGATCATCGCTGACGTCCAGCGCGAAATTTCGGCGCGGTCCATCCCGTTGAGCAGGATGGCCATATTCAGGGCCGCCATCTGCTCCTCGGCGATCACGCCGCGGGTGTACGCGTCAATGGTCCAATCGATCTGTTCAGGAGTGAGGGTGCCCTTGTCCCGCTTGATCGAAATGATCTGAACGGCGTCGAACGCTTCGGTGCTGTTCACGTGGTTTCCTCCAAATGTTCGGGACCGAAGGCATCCGGCAGCACCTGGTCCATGGATTTGATTCCCTGCGTTGTCATGAGCTGCATTCCGGGTGCCCTGAATTCGTACAGCAGTTGGCGGCAACGCCCGCACGGCATGAGGATGTTTCCTTGGCCATCCACGCAATAGAACGCAGCGAGCCTCCCCCCGCCGCTCATGTGGAGCTGCCCAACCAACGCGCACTCGGCGCACAGCGTCAGGCCATAACTGGCGTTCTCCACATTGCAGCCGCTCACGATCCGGCCATCCTCGGTGAGGGCTGCTGCTCCCACCGGGAACTTGGAATACGGCGCATAGGCCCTCTCCATAGCCTCTTTGGCAGCCTGTTCCAGGGCTGGCCAGTCGACGTCCTGCTGGTGACCGGTGTCCATGCTCAACCTTTCACGTACGGTATGCCGCTGGCAGCCGGTGGCCGCGACCTGCCCACCAAACCGGCGACGGCGAAGATGGTCACCAAATACGGCAGCATGGCCATGAACTGGCTCGGCACGGGCGTTCCGATGATGCCAAGGATCGACTGCAGGTTGTAGGCGAAGCCGAACAGCAGCGAGGCCAGGAACGCACCGATCGGGTTCCAACGGCCAAAGATCAATGCTGCCAAGGCGATGAAGCCGCGGCCGCCTGAGATTTCCTTGGTGAAGGAATCGATGGTCACCAACGTGAACACAGCACCACCGATGCCTGCGATGGCACCGCCCAAGGTCACGTTCCAAAAACGGGTGGCGTTGACGTTGATCCCCATGGTGTCCGCCGCTTGCGGGTGTTCGCCGACGGCGCGGACGCGCAGCCCCCAACGGGTCTTGAAGAGGCCGAACCACACCACGGCAACAGCCACATACATCAGGTAACCCGCAACGGACTGCTTGAACAAGATGGGCCCGATGATCGGAATGTCGGAAAGCAGCGGGATCGGCAGGATATCCAAGCGGCCCGGAGTGTTGAACTGGTCCTTATTCGGAGCCATGACCGTGCCGAACAGGAAGCCGGTGAGGCCGGACACCAGGACGTTCAGCACCACGCCCACAATGATCTGGTTGACCAGATACTTGATGCTGAAAACCGCCAACACCATGGAGACGGCAGCCCCGGCGCCTGCGGCGGCCAGTAGGCCCACGTACGGGCTGCCCGTTACTGTCGCGACCAAGGCCGCAGTGAAGGCCCCACCCAGCAACTGGCCCTCAATGGCGATATTGACGACGCCGACGCGCTCGCACAGCACACCGGAGAGGGAACCGAAGACCAAGGGAACGGCAAGGGTCACGGAACCGGCGATCAGCCCGGCAAGGGAAATCGATGGCTGGCGGGCACCGGCAACGATCCAGAGGAGCACCGCAAAAACGAAGACCACGGAGAACGCAATGGGCAGCCACCTGGGCGAGCGGGTGTTCCGGGTCCAGAGGTAGATCGAGTACGCAGCCATCGCGAGCAGCAGTATGCCGAGCACGATGCCGCCCACTTGGCCTGGAATCAACAGCGCGGGGACCGCTACAGCGTCACCGGGATCGCTGATCTTCATCTCGGCAGTCTGCCCAGGGCCCAGCAGGCCGAAGAACACCAGTGCAATCACGGCCAATACGCCGAGTGTCAGGGGGACCTTCATAGAAGGCCGGAACGCAGGCAGGGCTGTTGCCCCTGGGGCGGAAGCTGTGGATGTTGCGCTCACTTGGCACCTCCGGAGGCGTGTGCAAGGGCAGCTTTCGGGGCTGCCTTGGTCTTCTTGTTTTTCTTCTTGGGTTCAAGCCGGAATATCGACCGAATCAGGGGTGGCGCAGCGATGAACAGCACGATGAGCGATTGCACCACCAGCACGATGTCGATCGGTGTTCCGGTCTGGATCTGCATTTGCACCGCTCCTGCGCGGAAAGCGCCGAACAGCAACCCTGCAAAGAAGGTCCCCCACGGGGTGCTGCGCCCCAGCAGGGCAACAGTGATGGCGTCGAAGCCTATCTGGGCTGCAATACCGCCCGTGAGCACCTTCTCCGTACCGGCTACTTGGGCAACCCCGCCGAAAGCGGCAAGGGCTCCGGCAAGGGCCATGACCAAGATCGTTGCCCGGGATACTTTGACTCCGGCAGTGCGCGCGGCGATGGGGTTGGCGCCAACGGCACGGAATTCGAAGCCAATGGTGGATCGGTTCAGCATCCACCACACACCGTAGGTCAGCAGGACTGCAACCAGGAAGCCCAAGTGGAGGCGGGACCCTGGAATAAGGATCGGGTACGTTGCGGAATCATCCAGGCGCGGCGAAATCGGGCTGTTGTCTCCAGCGCGGCGGAAGGCTGCGGTATTCAACAGGAAGTCCAGCAGGAACAAAGCAACGTAATTGAGCATGATGGTGACAATCACCTCGTGCGCGCCGGTTCGTGCCTTGAGGACGCCAACCAACGCGCCCCACGCAGCACCGCCAAGGACGCCCATGATCACTACCACCAGCAGGTGCAGGCCGAATGGGAGGTGCCAAGCGAACCCGACATAAGCTCCGAGGGTGGCGCTGATGATGATCTGCCCCTGCGCACCGATGTTAAACAGGCCCGCCCGGAAGGCCAAAGCCACGCCCAGGCCAGCGCAAATCAGCGGCGTTGCCACTGTCATGGTTTCCAACAGCGGCTGCAAGCCTTGGCGCGGGTTGAACACTGAGCCCTGGAAGAGCGCGATGTAGCTCTTGGTCATGGCACTCCACGCTGCCGACAGGAAGTCCCCTGGTCGAGCAAAGAAGTAGCCTGCAGTTTTCGCCACGGCGGCGTCGGTGCTGGCAATCAGCAGACCACCGAGAATCAGCGCCACGATGACGGCCAGAACGGACACGAAACCGTTGCCCATCACGATTTTCCGGATCACGCTGTCCTGCTCGTGGCCGGGATCTCCGCTCTGCGAAGAAACGGGCACGATCGCCGGGGCCAGGGCTCCCCCGGCGGTGTCGAGAGCGACATCCGCCGCGCGTACTTCCGACGTCGATTCAGCTGGCTGGGTCTCATCGGACCGGTGCTTACTTGTCATCGGAGCCTCCTTCCGGGCCGACGCCGGCCATCATCAAGCCAAGGGTGTCCCTGGGTGTGTCCGCAGGCACGATGCCCACGAGTTTGCCCTTATAGAGCACCGCAATCCGGTCTGCGAGCTCAACCACCTCATCGAGTTCGGTGGAGACGATCATGACCGGTGTTCCGACGTCGCGCTCGGCGACAATGCGCTTGTGCAGGAACTCGATGGAGCCCACATCCACGCCACGCGTGGGCTGGCTGGCAATGAACAACCGCAGCGGCCGCGATAACTCACGGGCCATGACCACTTTTTGTTGGTTACCGCCGGATAATGTTCCGGCCGCAGATCCCGCCGAGGGGGTTCGGATATCGAATTCCTCGATCTTGGCTTTGGCATTCTCCACCACTTTGGCCGGCTTCATGCTGATGCCGCTCGCGAACGGAGCCTGGTCATACAGGTCCAGGACAAGGTTCTCGGCGACGGAGAACGGCCCCACCAACCCGTCAACGGTGCGGTCTTCGGGAACAAAGCCGACGCCGGAGCGCAGGACTTCCTTGACCGGAAGGCCCAGCAGTTGCTTGCCGTCGAGGGTGACCGAACCAGTGACGTGTTCCTGCACGCCAAGGATGGCTTCGGTCAGTTCCGTTTGGCCGTTCCCTTGGACGCCCGCAACAGCGAGGATCTCGCCCTGGGCAATGTCAAAGCTGATGCCGTCCACCACGTTGGTGCCGTTGGCTGCACGGACAGTCAGGTTTTCGACGACGAACGTGGTCTCCTTGGGCTGCGCCGGGGCCTTGTCGAGGCTAAGGCTCACCGGACGGCCGACCATCATGGATGCCAATTCGGTGGCCGACGCCGTAGGAGGCGCATCGCCTACCACCTTGCCGCGGCGGATCACGGTGATGACGTCAGAAACGGCCTGGACTTCGCGCAACTTGTGCGAGATGAAGACGATGGAGGTGCCCCCTGCCTTCAGTTGCCTCATGATGTCCAGGAGCTCGTCCGTTTCCTGAGGCGTCAGGACCGCCGTCGGCTCGTCCAGGATGAGCACCTTGGCCTCACGGACCAGGGCCTTGATGATTTCGACGCGTTGCTGGACGCCGACCGGTAGGTCCTCCACCAAAGCGTCGGGATCGACGTCGAACCCGTACTTTTTGGAGATTTCACGGATCTTCGTGCGGGTCTCGTCCATGCTGAGGACCCCGCCGAAGGAGGTAGGCTCCGCGCCGAGGGCCACATTTTCGGCGACCGTGAAAACGGGAACCAGCATGAAGTGCTGGTGGACCATGCCGATACCTGCAGCCATGGCGTCCGCGGGGCCCCGGAAGCTGACCGGACGGTCGTCCACCAGGATCTGGCCGGCCGTGGGTTCGTACAGGCCATACAGCACGTTCATGAGTGTTGATTTGCCCGCACCATTCTCGCCGAGGAGGCAATGGATCTGGGCGGATTCGACCACGAGGTCGATGTCTTGGTTGGCGTAGAAGGTCCCGAAAGCTTTCGAGATCCCCTTCAATTCGAGTTTCACAACTCCACCGTTCTGTGAGTCCGAGGGACGGCGAACAGCCCAACAGCCTGAGGCTTTGAGCCAATGCTAGTCAAAAACACGCCGCCAGTACCGGGGCTCGGTACTGGCGGCGCGTCCAGGAATTGCCTACTTCTTAGGGCTGGCCGCCGATTGCACAACCAACTTGCCGGAAACGATGTCCGCCTTCAGCGCGTTCACCTCGGACTTGGTATCCGATGAAACAGCCGAGTCGAGATCGTGGAACGGGGCGATCGCCACGCCGTTGTTGGCAAGCGTGCCAACGTAAGCGGCGTTAGTGAACTTTCCGTCCTTGTCGTCCTTGACCACCGTTTCAACGGCGTCACCCATCTGCTTGACCACGGAAGTCAGCATGAGGTCCTTGTATTCAGGGGCCGTCAGGTAGCCGTCGGAGTCAACCCAGATGAGCTTGACGTCCTTGCCCGCTGCCTTCGCTTCCTTCAGGGCTGCGCCAGCACCCTTGCCCACCGGACCGGCCACGGGCATCACGATGTCCGCGCCCTGGTCCAGGAGGTTCTTGGTGACCTGCTTGCCGGTGTCCTGCTTTTCGAAGTCACCGGTAAACGAGCCGTCCTGGGTGGTCTTGTCCCAGCCAATAACCTGCACGGACTTGCCCTTGGCTTTGTTGTACGCCTGGACGCCGTCGTAGAAACCGTCCATGAAGATGGTCACGGTGGGAATCTTGATACCGCCGAAGGTTCCCACCTTGCCGGTCTTGGTGGTGGCCGCCGCCGTGTAGCCTGCCAAGTAGGCGGCCTGGGCGGTGTCGTAGACCACTGGCTTCACGTTGGCGATGGGGTCCGTGTACGTGTAGTCAATGATGGCGAAGTGCTTGTCCGTGTTCTTCTGGGCGGCAGCCTTGGTGGCATCTCCCAACAGGAAGCCGACTGTGATGGTCAAGTTGCAGTTGGCCGACATCATGCCGTTGAGGTTGGTCTCAAAGTCGCTGTTGGACTTGGACTCAGCGGACTTGGTGGTGATGCCCAGGTCCTTCTCGGTCTTCTTCAGGCCATCGTAGGAGGACTGGTTGAAGGACTGGTCATCGAATCCGCCGGAGTCCGAGACGATGCAACCCACGTAGTTACTGGCGCTGTTGCTGCTGGAGTTGGAATCGGGCGCTTGCCCGCAGCCAGTCAGCAAAAGGGCGGCTGCGCCTGCTGTGGCGACACCGGCCAGAGAACCGCGCTTCAGGGTGGCACGCAGTGGTTTCTTCAATTTTCCTCCAGGAAAAAGTGATTGGCGCTACGACTGATGGTCAATGAGTGTCCATTTCCTAAACCTGAGGCAGAAATTCTGTTTTCACTGATGCTCGCAGCCGCGCCGAGGGCGCATTGATGACACCAACTTTAGTGGCCTGAAACACACCCTGATAGCACAAATCCCTGAGGAGAAGCAGATTGTTGACCTTTTGTTACCAACCCTTGGCGGGGAGCCCAGGTGCCACCATGCTAGAGCCGCACGAGCATCTTGCCGGTGTTGGCGCCGTCGAGCAGGTCAATGAACGCCTGCGGCGCGTTCTCGAGACCGTCCACTATGGTTTCGTCGTAGCTTACTGAACCGTCGGCAAGCCAGCCGGCCATCTTCTGCGCAAACTCGGCGGCATGCTGGCGCTGGCCGCCCACCAGGAAGCCACGCAACGTCAGCTGCTTGCCAATGGCTACCGCCAGGTTTCGCGGTGCGGCCGGGGGCTCGGTGGAGTTGTACTGCGAAATGGCACCGCACATGGCCACCCGACCGCCCACAGTGAGTGTGGCCAGCGCCGCTTCCAGGTGATCGCCGCCCACGTTATCGAAGTAGACATCGATGCCGCGCTCCCCCGCTGCTTCACGCAGTTGGTCCAGGACCGGGGCATCGTTGTAGTTGAAGGCCGAGTCGAAGCCCAGCTCCAAGAGCCGGGCAACCTTCTCCGCGGATCCGGCGCTGCCGATCACCTTTGAGGCACCCATGGCCTTGGCGATCTGGCCCACCATCGAACCGACGGCACCAGCGGCGCCAGAGACGAAGACAACGTCTCCTTCCTTGAATTCGGCGACCTTCAACAGGCCGGCATAGGCGGTCAGCCCGGTCATGCCCAAAGCACCGAGGAAAGCGGAGGTGGGAGCGAGCCCGCTCGGCACCGGAGTGGTAGCCGTAGCGTCCACCACCGCATATTCGCGCCATCCCAGTGAATGCACGACGACGTCACCCACCTTGTGCGCGTCCGAACGTGACGCGATCACCTCGCCCACCGCACCGCCGTCGAGCGCTGCATCCACTTGGAAGGGCGCCGAGTAGGACTTGACGTCATTCATGCGGCCGCGCATGTACGGGTCCACGGACATGAACTGGTTGCGCACCAGGAGCTGCCCATCGGCCAGCTCCTGCAACGGTGTGACAGCCAAGCGGAAGTTTTCCGGCGTCGGGCGGCCAACCGGCCGGGAAGCGAGCTGGATTTCGCGGGTTTCCACGGGAGTCACGGCGCTCATGCTGCGAACTCCACGAGCTTGAGGTCCACGGCCATGTTGCCGCGCGTGGCGTTGGAGTATGGGCAGACCTGGTGGGCCTTCGCCATCAGTTTCTCCGCCGTTTCGCGGTCAAGGGCCGGCAGGGCGATCTCGAGCTCGGCAGCCAGTCCGTAGCCTTCGCTGTCAGGCAGCGCACCGAAGTGGATTTTGGCGGCAACGGCGGAGTCACTGAGGTCAACGCGTTCCTTGCGACCCACCATCCGGAGTGCCGAGTGGAAGCAGGCAGCATAGCCGGCGGCGAACAACTGCTCAGGGTTGGTGCCTTGTCCGTTGCCGCCCAGTTCCACCGGGCTTGCCAGTGCGACGTCGAGCTTGCCGTCATTGGTGCGGGCGCTGCCGTCGCGCCCTTCGCCGGAGGCAAGTGCCTCAGCCGTGTAAAGAGTCTTCATCGTGTTTCCGTTTCTCTTTGACAATGATGTCTTGGGTGTCTTGGGTGGGAAGTTCTCAGAGTGAGCTGTTCAGGGCTGCGGTCAGTTTGCCCAAGGTGTTGTGCAGTTGCTCAATCTCCGCGGCGGAGAGGCCTGCGGCATCGGCGAGACGCTGGGGCACAGCCCCCGCCCGGGCGCTGAGGGCCGTTCCGGCATCGGTCAGAACGACGTCGACGCGCCTCTCGTCTTCAGCTGAGCGGCGGCGCTGGACCAGCCCCATGCCCTCAAGCCGCTTCAACAGGGGCGATAACGTGCCGGAATCGAGACCAAGCTCGGCCCCGAGTTCCCGCACGCTCCGCGGTTCCTGTTCCCAGAGCACCAGCATGACCAGGTACTGCGGGTAGGTCAGCCCCAACTCTTCCAGGACCGGCCGGTAGACCGCCGTCGCCGCTTTGGATGCCGAGTACAGCGCGAAACAGACTTGGTGGCGGAGCCTGGGTGCATCACTCATGATCCAAACGATAGCGCACAATTCAATTGTGCACAACTCAACTCCATGCGGTTCACGCACTCTCATGGTCCACACAACTAAGTACGGGCCTAGGTTGGAACTACTGCTCCAGATCGCGGATAGTGCGGAGGGCAGCGGCAGTGAGGACGCGGATGGCATAGCCGAGCGCGCGTTCATCCACGATGAAGTCACCACGGTGGAGGTCGTACTCCTCGCCGCCGGGCGTGTGGGTGCCCAGGCGCATCATGGCGCCGGGAAGGTCCGCGAGGAACCACGCGAAGTCCTCGCCACCCATGGACTGCGGCGTCAGGACCACCGCTTTCTCACCCAACTCGGCCCGTGCGGAGGCTTCGATCAGGGCCGTCTCATGCTCCGAGTTGACCACAGGAGGCACGCCGCGGGTGTGCTCGAGATGCACGTCCACGCCATACGGTGCCGCCACCTGCTTCACGACGTCGTCCAGCAACTCGCCCGCGCTGTGCCAGGCCTCGCGATCCAGGCAACGCATGGTTCCGGCCATGTAACCCGACCCGGGAATGGCATTGGGGGCCGAACCTGCGGAAATCTGGCCCCAGACCACGGAAACACCGCTGCGCACATCCACGCGGCGCGAGAGCACGGCGGGAACATTGACGGCAATTTGTGCCAGCGCGAACACCAGGTCTTCGGTCAGGTGTGGCCTGGAGGTATGCCCTCCTCGTCCGGAAAGCTCAATCTTGATGGTGTCCGACGCCGAGGTGATCGCGCCGATGCGGGTACCGATCTGGCCCACGTTGATTCGCGGATCGCAGTGCAAGGCGAGGATCCGCGGCACACCCTCCAAGACGCCCTGTTCGATGCAGGACAAGGCCCCGCCGGGCATGGTTTCCTCGGCAGGCTGGAAGATGATCCGGACCGTACCGCCGAGCGGATTGTTTTTGTGCATCCGCTGCAGCGTCAGGGCAATCCCGAGCATGGCGGTGGTGTGGACGTCGTGCCCGCAGGCGTGGGTAACGCCGTGGTTCTTTGACGCGAACGGCAGCCCGGTCTCCTCGATGATCGGAAGTGCGTCGATATCGCCGCGGAGGGCTGTGCCAATCGGGCCCTCACCGACGTCAACCGTCAGCCCGGTACCTTCGAGCCGCCGTGGCTTCAGCCCAGCGGCTTCGAGTCGCTCCACGAGCTTGTCCGTGGTGCGGAATTCCTTGAAGGAAAGTTCGGGGTGCGCATGGAGGTCACGCCGGAATTCGATGAGTCCGGGAAGGAGCTCGTCAACCCAAGGACTCACAACGGGGGCCGGCTCGGTTTCAGTCGTGTAATTGCGCACGTCACAACTCTAGCCATGCAAGCGCTCGGAGGAACGAAAGCAACCTCTTGGTTACGCCACGTTCAGCTGCGGGACTACCAAGGACGTGGCTCACGGTATAAACACTCACGGTATAAACACCGGCACAAGTACCGGTGTTTACCCCAGCGTTAGAGCACGTCCGTATCGCCGCTGGCTTTGAGCGCGTCCACCGTGCCCTTGACGAGCTGCGCGTGCTCCTTGGTGGTCACCAGCAGCGCGTCCGGAGTATCCACGATGACGACGTCCTTGATACCGATAAGGGCAATAACGCGCTTGGTATCGGAAACCACCACGCCGCTGGCGTTTTCCGCGAACACGCGGGCGCCTTCACCAAGAACGGTGACCTCGTCGACGTCGCCCGCGTTGTTCAGGCGGCCAATGGCGGCAAAGTCGCCGACGTCGTCCCAACGGAAAGTACCGGGCACGACGGCGACGTCCCCGGCTTCCGCTGCGGGCTCGGCCACTGCGTAGTCGATGGCAATCTTGGGCAAGGTGGGCCAAATACGGGACGTAACCTCGGCGCGCCGGGGAGTGTCCCATGCCTCCGCGATTTCCTGCAGACCCGCGAAGAGCTCGGGCTGGTTGGCCTCCAGGTGCCGCAGCATGAGCGCCACGGGCGCAACGAACATCCCTGCATTCCAGACGTAGTCGCCGGCCTCGACGTACTTGTTGGCAACTTCCTGGCTGGGCTTTTCCACGAATTCGGCGACAGCCATGGCGTTAGGGGCGCCTTCGACGTTGAGTGCCGCCCCGGAGCGGATGTATCCGAACCCCGTGGACGGGTGCGTCGGCTTGATACCGATGGTGACGATCTTGCCGGTGGCGGCCGTGTAGATCGCCTCGCGAACGGCTTCTTGGAAGAGGTCGTCGGGACTGATGACCTGGTCCGCGGCAAAGGAGCCCATGATTGTTTCCGGATCGCGGCGGTGCAAGATCGCAGCAGCAAGTCCGATCGCGGCGCCCGAGTCCTTGGGTTCGCTTTCGAGAACCATCTCGTCCTCGCCCACCTCCGGGAGCTGGCGGCACACTGCTGCCCGGTGGGCCTCGCCGGTCACCACGAGCACGCGGGAACCCGCCAGCGGTTCGAGTCGGTCGTAGGTGGCCCTCAACAAGGTGCTGCCGGAACCTGTCAGGTCATGCAGGAACTTAGGGGCAGCGGCACGCGAGAGAGGCCATAGCCGGGTCCCCACACCACCCGCCGGGATCACGGCGTGGAAGCGGCCCAAGGGCGATTCCTGGATTTTCGCGTCGTCTGTACTCACCGCAACACTTTATCCGACAGCACCGGCAAGCCCTGCAGAACGCGACACATGTGGCGTTCGTCTCAGGGAATGACCAAAACTGCCTAGAACACTGCGGAGTGGTTGAACCATGAACGAGCGAAGTAGGGCCTAAATTGAATAAGCTGTTAGCGAAGCCTAGATTTAGGCGTGAGCTACGAGTGCTCTCGCAGCAGGCGTTTCCCCGCGTGGATCCCATGCCAGCGCCGCTGTGTTGCAGGAAGGTTTAATCAGTGCCGACAAAACCAGCTGGCACCTTGTACCGCGGCCGTGAAGGCATGTGGTCCTGGGTTGGACACCGAATTACCGGTGTAGTGATCTTTTTCTTCTTGTTGGTCCATGTGCTGGACACCTCATTGGTGCGCGTGTCCCCTGAGGCCTACACGGCCGTGATTGGCGCCTACAAGAACCCCCTGATGGCCATTGGTGAAACAGGCTTGGTCGCTGCGATTGTCTTCCACGCTTTCAACGGCCTGCGCGTCATCGCCATCGACTTCTGGAAGAAGGGCGCCAAGTACCAGCGGCAGATGCTGTGGACCGTGCTTATTCTTTGGGTGGTCGTCTTCGGTGCATTCGCCGTCCGCCACTTGTCCCTGGCACTGGGAGGCCACTGACCATGACCACCATCGAATCCCCACGCAGTGGAAAAATCGGCTCAGGGAAGATCGCCCCGAAGTACAACCGCAGTGGTCACAGCCGCGGCAACTTCGAGATGATCGCCTGGCTCTTCATGCGCCTCTCCGGCGTCGTCCTGGTAGTGCTCATCTTCGGTCACCTGTTCGTGAACCTCATGGTGGGCCAGGGCATCCACGCGATCGACTTCGGCTTCGTTGCAGGTAAGTGGGCCGATCCGTTCTGGCAGTTTTGGGACCTCGCCATGCTGTGGCTTGCCATGCTGCACGGCACCAACGGCGTCCGCACGATCATCAACGACTACGCCGAAAGGGACGCCACCCGCTTCTGGCTCAAGGGTGTCCTCTACGCCGCAGCCTTCGTCATCATCATCCTGGGCACGTTGGTGATCTTCACCTTCAACCCGTGCCCGGTCGTCAACGGCGTTCAGCTGCCCGGCGGTTTCTGCCCGGCGCCTTAGCGGACCGCGCCGCGGCTTTCCGCTGCGGCTGGCCACGCCTGAAGTAGCGGAGCAGCCTCCGCCGACCATCTGAATTTTTGAAAGAGAGAGCATCTGGTATGCAGGTCCATAAGTACGACGTCGTCATTGTCGGTGCAGGTGGCGCCGGCATGCGCGCCGCGATCGAGTCCGGTCAGCGTGCACGCACAGCGGTACTGACCAAGCTCTACCCCACCCGCTCGCACACCGGTGCGGCACAGGGTGGCATGTGTGCAGCACTGGCCAACGTCGAAGAAGACAACTGGGAATGGCACACCTTTGACACCATCAAGGGTGGCGACTACCTGGTTGACCAGGACGCAGCCGAGGTCATGGCGAAGGAAGCCATCGACGCCGTGCTGGACCTGGAGAAGATGGGTTTGCCGTTCAACCGCACGCCCGAAGGCCGGATCGACCAGCGCCGCTTTGGTGGCCACACCCGTGACCACGGCAAGGCCCCCGTCCGCCGGGCATGCTACGCCGCAGACCGTACCGGCCACATGATCCTGCAGACCCTCTACCAAAACTGTGTCAAGCACAACGTTGAGTTCTATAACGAGTACTACGTCCTTGACCTGCTGATCGTCGAAGAGGACGCCGTTCGCGAGGACGGTACCCCCTACAAGCAGAAGCGCGTTGCCGGCGTCGTCTCCTACGACCTCGCATCAGGCGAACTGCACGTGTTCCAGGCCAAGTCCGTGGTGTTCGCTTCAGGTGGCGCCGGCAAGGTCTTCAAGACCACGTCCAACGCCCACACCCTTACCGGTGATGGCATGGGCATCGCGTTCCGCCGCGGCATCCCGTTGGAGGACATGGAGTTCTTCCAGTTCCACCCGACCGGTCTTGCCGGCTTGGGCATCCTCCTCACCGAGGGTGCGCGTGGTGAAGGTGCCATCCTGCGTAACTCCGAGGGTGAGCGCTTCATGGAGCGTTACGCCCCCACCATCAAGGACTTGGCTCCCCGTGACATCGTGGCCCGCGCCATGGCGAATGAAGTCCGTGAAGGCCGCGGCTGTGGCCCGAACAAGGACTACGTCCTCCTGGACCTGACCCACCTTGAGCCGGCGCACATCGAGGCAAAGCTTCCGGACATCACCGAGTTCGCCCGCACCTACCTGGGCGTGGAACCGTTCACGGACCCGGTGCCGGTGTTCCCCACGGCGCACTACGCCATGGGCGGCATCCCCACCAACATCACCACCGAGGTGCTGCAGGACAACGACACGATCGTTCCGGGACTCTACGCTGCCGGTGAAGTTGCCTGTGTATCCGTGCACGGCTCCAACCGCTTGGGCACCAACTCGCTTCTGGACATCAACGTGTTCGGCAAGCGCGCCGGCATCGCCGCCGCGGAGTACTCCAAGACGGCTGACTACGTGGAGCTGCCGGCGGACCCCGAAGCGATGACCCGCAGCATCCTGGACGGTTTGTTGACCGGTACCGGAACCGAACGCGTCGCCCAGATCCGTAAGGAACTGCAGGAGACCATGGACGCCAACATGCAGGTGTTCCGTACCAAGGAGTCCTTGGAGCAGGTCCTTCGGGATATTGCGTCCTTCGAGGAGCGCTACAAGAACGTCACCGTCCAGGACAAGGGCAAGCGCTTCAACCTTGACCTCCTGGAAGCAGTGGAATTGGGCTTCCTCCTGGACATGGCCAAGGTCATGACCGTCGGTGCCCTGCACCGCGAAGAATCGCGCGGTGGACACTACCGCGAGGACTTCCCGGAACGCGATGATGAAAACTTCATGAAGCACTCCATGGCATACCTTGACACTTCCGTCACCGCCGCGTCCTCGGCGGAATCGGTTGCGGGCATCCGTCTTGAGACCAAGCCCGTCATCTTCACCCGTTACGAGCCGATGGAGCGTAAGTACTAATGACGACCGAAATGGCAGAGCCCGCATCCAAGATCGAGCTCCCGGCAAGCGTCGCCGGCGACGGTGAAATCCCCACCTTCCACATCACCCTCCGCGTCCGCCGCTACGATCCGGAAATCTCGGAAGAGGCACGCTGGGATGATTACAAGCTGACCATGTACGGCACGGACCGTGTGCTGGATGCCCTTCACAAGGTCAAGTGGGAGATTGACGGCAGCGTTTCCTTCCGCCGCTCCTGCGCCCACGGCGTGTGTGGGTCCGATGCCATGCGCATCAATGGCCGCAACCGCCTCGCCTGCAAGACCCTCCTGAAGGACCTGGACACGTCCAAGCCCATCACGGTGGAACCGATCAAGGGTCTCCCCGTGGAGAAGGACCTGATCGTGGACATGGAGCCGTTCTTCCAGTCCTTCCGTGAGGTCATGCCGTTCCTGATCAACAAGGGCCACGAACCCACCAAGGAGCGCCTGCAGTCCGTTGAGGACCGTGAACGCTTCGATGACACCACCAAGTGCATCCTGTGTGCAGCCTGCACCTCGTCCTGCCCGGTCTTCTGGACCGACGGTCAGTACTTCGGCCCGGCAGCGATTGTGAACGCCCACCGCTTCATCTTCGATTCCCGTGACGACGCCGGCGACATGCGCCTTGAGATCCTGAACGACAAAGAAGGCGTGTGGCGTTGCCGCACCACCTTCAACTGCTCCGAAGCATGCCCGCGTGGCATCCAGGTGACCAAGGCCATTGCCGAGGTCAAGCAGGCAATCCTGTCCCGCAAGATCTAGCTGGACCGCACTAAAGAACAGCACGACGACGGCGCCGCTCACCACTGCTGGTGACGGCGCCGACGTCGTTAATCCGGACTCCCCCAGTGAGTTCACAACAAGGCAGCCCAAACCCTAGGAGAATAGCGTGTCGCGCCCTGAGAAGATCAGCTTCGTTGGAAGTACCGGCGATGTGCTGGCCGGCGTCGTGGACGTTCCTGAGGGTCCCCTGCGGGGGTGGGGCGTGTACTCGCACGGCCTGACCCTCGGTAAGGACAGCCCCGCTGCCTCACGCATCTGCAAAGGGTTGGCCGAGCAAGGTATAGGCATGCTGCGCTTTGACAACCTGGGGCTGGGAGGCTCCGGCGGGGAATGGTCCGCGGGATCATTCAGCGTAAAGGTTGCAGACACCATCTTGGCTGCGGCGTTCATGCAGGAACAGGGCCGCAGGATCAGCCTGCTGGTGGGACATTCGTTCGGAGGGGCAGCAGTGCTCGCCGCTGCGCGCGACATCCCGGGCCTGAATGCTGTGGTGACAGTGGGCGCGCCCTATGAGCCCAAGCACGTCGAGCACATGTTCGACACCGAAATAGACGCCATCCTTCGCGATGGCAGCGCGGTAGTGGATCTGGGCGGCCGCCCCATGGAAGTCCGCCGCCACTTTGTCGAAGACGTGGAAAAGGCCGATCTGCGGGACTGTATCCGGGGTCTCCACAAGCCTCTGATGGTGATGCACTCCCCCACCGACAACACGGTGGGGATCGACAACGCCAGCGAGATCTTCCGCACCGCGAGGCATCCCCGGAGTTTCATCTCCTTGGAAGGCAGCGAACATTTGCTCACGGGCAAGGGCCAAGCTGCACGGGTTGCCCGGATCATCAGCGCGTGGGCAGACCCGTATCTGGAACTCCCTGTAACCGTCTAGCTCCTACGTGTGGGGCGTTACCCGCCGCGAGCCGAGGATTTTGGTTCGCTGGGCGGTGGCTGACCCGTCGTCGGCCTCCCGGATAGCGGACCACGAGGCAGAGACGAGGTAGACCTGGCTGACCAGGTTGAACCAGATCAGCAAACCTATGATGATGGCGAACGAGGCGAGGACCGGGTTGTGACCGGCCCGCGCCAGGTGTTCGGTGCTGAAAAGCTGCAGTATGGTGGTTCCCACCCCGGCGAGGGCCACTCCTTCGACGAACGCCCGGCGACCCAACGCCAGCCCGGCTGCGACGCGGAACAGCACCGCCGCCGTCGTGCAGTTCAGCAAGAGCGGAACCACGATCTTGACCACTGCGGCAAGGGGCCCAGACACGGCCACGTCCAATGGCAGAAGACCGATGACCCAGTCCGCCGCGGTGCCGAAGACCAGCGACGCCCCTGAGCTGACCACCAGGAGCACTCCGAGGAGTAGGAGGGTTCCTGCGTCGATGAGTTTTTGGAGGATGGGATTACGTTGCAGGGGTCCGGCCTCTGTCACGGCGCGCAGGCCCTCCCGGACGCTGGCAATCCAGCCCAGGGAGGTGAAGACAGTGACGACGGCGGCGATCACTGCGGTCCAGCCAAGCCCGGCCGGATTGAGCAGCGATTGCGGATCCACCAAGCCTTTTCCGCCGTTGACCGCCAGCAGGCCAGGCGCCGCAGCTGCGACGCTGCTGATCACGGCGCCTTCGAGCACCGGATCACCGCCGAGGACGATCCCGGTGATGGCGAACCCTGTAGTCAGGAGGCCTGTCACCGAGAAGAACATGGTGAAACCGATACCGGCGCTCAACAGGGGTCCATGCTGGCGGGTGTACTGCTGGAACGAGCGCATTGCACGGTTGGTGTTCAGCTTCGCGACGACCAAAGCCAGGAACACGCCGGCCTTCTTAGGCAACGCATCGCCGGCAAGTTTCGCTTGGCCCCAGTCTTGCCTCTTGCGCAGGAACTCAAGTTTCAGTTGCGCCCGCTCAGTTGGAAGTGGCGGACCGTCCGTCTCTTTCGCCGGGTTCCGCTTACCGTTCTTGGTCAGTATCGCCGCCAAAGTCGAGCTCTTCCCGTAGCTGCCAAATTCCGTTGCTGTCGTGCTCGTAAAGTCCCATGCTAACCACCGGAAAGGTGGCGCGGTAATCACTGAGCACCGTCTCGGCCTCATCGAGGCTTTCCTGCCCGACGTCGTGAGCGACCGTGACGTGGGGGTGGTACGGAAAGGGAAGGCTCCGTTCGAGAGGACCGCTTTGGAGCTTCTCGTGCAATTTCACGCACTCCTCGAAGCCTTCTTCGACATTGACAAACACCACCGGTGAAACGGGCCGGAATGATCCGGTGCCCGAAATGGTGACGGTGAAAGGCTCCTGGAAGCGGGCAACCTCCCGGACGTGCTCGATGGTGGCGGTCCAGTCCTGGGTGGGGGTTGTGGTGATCAACGTGATGTGGGCAGGAATGACCTCGGCCATGGGATCGCCAAACGAGGCCCGCCATTCCCGCAGTTCGCGGGCCACGTCGGCCGGGAAGCCAAGGATCACTCCCACGCACATGGTGTGGCCGGCACCGCAGTCGACACGGGCGACGGCGGTCTGTCGCGCATTGTCCGGACCGGCACCCCTGCGGGTGTCGGTCCTGACGTTGAGCTGGCCAGCTGCGCACATGGAGTTAGCGGACTCCCTGTTCGCCGTTTGAAGCAATTCCACGATAGGGAAGGAAACCGACCCGCGAGTAGACGTCGGCGAGGGTGGCGGATGCAATTTCCCGTGCCTTGTCCGCCCCGTGGGCCAAGAGACGGTCAAGTTCTGCCGGATCCGCGAGCAGCTCGTTGGCGCGTTCCCTGATCGGTGCAAGGTGCCCCGAGACCAGCTCCGCCAGGTCCACCTTGAGGTGCCCGTACATTTTTCCTTGGTAGTCAGCCACGATTTTCTGCACTGGCTTGCCGCTGATCGCCGAATAAATGCTCAGCAGGTTTGACACGCCCGGCTTGTTCTCGCGGTCGTAACGGATCTCCGTCTCGGTATCGGTCACTGCCGACTTGATGCGCTTGGCCACCGTTTTGGGATCATCCAACAGGTTGATCAGCCCGGCCGGGGATTCCGCGGACTTCGACATCTTGGCCGTGGGGTTCTGCAGATCGTAGATCTTGGCCGATTCCTTCTGGATGAAGGCCTCGGGGACTTGGAATGTCTCCCCGAACCGGCTGTTGAAGCGCTGCGCGAGATCCCGGCTCAATTCAACGTGCTGCCGCTGGTCTTCGCCCACCGGAACTCCGTGAGGCTGATACAGGAGGATGTCAGCGGCCTGCAGGATGGGGTAGGTGAACAAGCCCACGCTTGCCTGGTCCGAGCCCTGCTTCTGGGCTTTGTCCTTGAACTGGGTCATCCGGGCGGCCTCGCCCATTCCGGTGATGCAATTCAGCACCCAGGCAAGCTGGGCATGCTCCGGGACCTGGGACTGGACGAACAAGGTGCACTTGTCCACGTCCACGCCGCCGGCGATGTATTGGGCGGCAGTGACGCGGGTGCGCCGGGCCAGCTCAGCCGGGTCCTGCGGAACCGTGATGGCGTGCAGGTCCGGGATGAAGAAAACGGCATCGTACTCGTCCTGCATCCGGACCCAGTTGACCAAGGCGCCAAGGTAGTTGCCAAGGTGCAGGGAATCAGCGGAAGGCTGCATGCCGGACAGGACGCGATGCTTGGCTCCGGCTGCCGGTTTGCTGGACGCCGCTGCCCGGGCGGCCGTTGCAGTGACGTCCGAGCCGGTTTCAGTCGTAGTGGAACTAGTCATGGAGGATACTTTCAGAAGCTTAGAGCTGGTAGTCCACTACCAGCGGTGCGTGGTCAGAGAAGCGGGTGTCCCACGACGGCGCCCGGTCCACCACAGCCGAGAAGGCGGCTGCCGAGAAATCCGGTGTGGCCAAGTGGTAGTCGATGCGCCAGCCTGTGTCAGTGTCAAAGGCCTTACCGCGCTGGGACCACCAGGTGTAGGGGCCGGCGACATTACCTGCCAGGCCCCTGTGAACATCCCTCCATCCGATTTCTTCGCCGAAGAAGCGGTCAAAGTAGGCGCGCTCCTCCGGGAGGAAGCCGGCACGCTTGACGTTGCCCTTCCAGTTCTTGATGTCGAGTTCGGTGTGTCCGACGTTGAGGTCGCCGACCACCAAGGCGTGGTCGCTGTGCTTCGCGAGTTCCGGAAGCCGCGTGGTCATGGCGTCCA
This sequence comes from Arthrobacter sp. fls2-241-R2A-200, assembly GCF_030209745.1. GTDB lineage: Bacteria > Actinomycetota > Actinomycetes > Actinomycetales > Micrococcaceae > Arthrobacter. The sequence continues at coordinate 253,704 of NZ_JARVRJ010000001.1, read as the reverse complement.
GGAAACGGAATTTGTCCTCCTGCTTGGGAGTTCCTGCTTCCCCGGAGTGCACATAGGCGCTGACCACGGAAAGGGTGCTGGACTCCCCCGCGGTGTTCCTAACGATGTAATCCGCTTCCACCCAGCGTCCGGAGGTATCGAAGTAGGGGTCGCCGATCCCGATCCGCGTGGCTGTGGGCTCTTCGCGGGAAGCGATGGCCACCCCTGCACGGCCTTTTGCCTCGGCCTCGGTGTGGAGGATGTGCCAGCCATCCCCGAGCAACGACCTCACGATGTCATCAGGAGCACGGACTTCCTGCAAGCAGAGGATGTCTACCTCGCGAGGCTCCAGCCATTCCGCCATGCCGTTCCTGTAGGCAGCCCGAAGGCCGTTGACGTTGACCGATGCGATGCGAAGGAAATCCTTCTTCAATGCCGTGCTCACCCGCTCTACTCTAGTCGATGATGGTTCCGGCCACGGGCTCGTCCGAGGGGTCGCCCGTCTTCATCATGTCCCGGGCATTGGTGGCCGTGATGGCTATGGTTTCCAGCGCCCGGTTGATGGTGTCCTGGTCGGCGGCGTCGCCCTTGGCGCGTTCCTGCTCCACCACCCGCACCTGGACCTGGACGATTTTGAACGAGTGGTCCAGCTTCAGGTCCCTGACATCGTCATTGTGGCTCCGCTCGGCTACCACCCGAGTTCCGCCGTTGTCTGCAACGCCCGACGACGCGCGGCCGGTCGCCGCCGTGAACGCATTATGCGCCTCGGTCAACTTGGCACCGGCGCGCTTGGCGGCCGTGCGGATGCTGAGCACCACGAACGTGGCCAAAACCAGCCAGCCGAACGCGACAACCGCCACGACCCAGCCCACGACGTCGTTCTTGTTGGCAGCGAAAATCACTGCCACCACGAACGCGATCAGCAAAACAGTCATGCCCAAGCCGCCAATTCGGAAGCCCTTGAACATGCCTTTGCCGGCAGCGGACGTGGACGGGCGCGAGTCACCAAGAGATTGCATACTTCAATTGTCGCAAACTCGAAATGGCTGCCGGGCCCCTTCCACGCATGGCGAACATGGGAGCTATTTCCCGGGCTGCGAGCGCAGGACCTCCAAGCGTTGCCGAAATTCGGTCTCATCGATTTCGCCGCGGGCGTAGCGCTCACGCAGCACGCTTTCAGCGCCCTGTGTCCCCGCCCAGTGGTGGTTGCGCCGCCACGTCCTGCGTCCCACGAAAATGAGCGTGCCGATCACGAGGATCCAGAACAGCGGGAACAGGAGGAAGAAGGGCCAAGCGGGTCCGCCTGCCCACGGGCCGTGGACGGCGGCGGCATCCTGCATCTGCGCCAGCGCACCACTTACGGTGCTTGCCTGCCCTGCAATTGATGCCTGCCCTGTGCTTATTACCTGCCCTGCTATTGATGCCAGTGCGGTGAACATGTCAGTGATCCAAACTCTTGCCGCCGGTGCCCGGCGCGAGCCGGCTTTCGGCTCTGGTTCGAGTCTTCCCGGCGGCGACTGGGGCGGCGTCCGCCGTCGGGAGGCACTTGGGGTATCACCGCTACTCCGGCGGTAGTCTCCCTACACCGCCTGGCTGCTCCAAACGCCTAGCTGCTCCAACCCGGCCGCACCAGCCCGGATTCGTAAGCGAGGACCACCAGTTGTGAACGGTCCCGGACCATGAGCTTGGTCATGATGCGCGAAACGTGGGTCTTGGCTGTGAGTGGTGTAATGAACAGCCGCTCCGCGATTTCGGCATTGTTCAGCCCCTCGCCCACCAAGGCCAGGACTTCCCGTTCGCGGTCTGTGACTTGGTCCAAGGGGATCGCCTTGCCCGCGGCACGGCTTTGTGAGGCCAACTGCGCCATGATTCGCCGTGTCACCGAGGGCGAAAGCAGGGCGTCGCCGTCGTGGACCACCCTGACGGCCCGGATCAATTCCGCGGGTTCGGTGTCTTTGACCAGGAAGCCCGCCGCGCCAGCCCGCACGGCCTCGGAAATGTACTCATCCAGCTCGAACGTGGTGAGAATAATGATCCGCGTGCCCGCCAACAACGGGTTGGCCAGGATCTCGCGGGTGGCGTTCAGGCCGTCCCCGCCGGGCATGCGGATGTCCATGAGGACCACGTCTGGTTGCTCGCGGGCGGCGAGGCGAACGGCGTCGGCCCCTGTTCCTGCCTCCCCCACCACCTCCATGTCCTGCTCAGCATCCAGGAGCGCGCGAAAACCCGCCCGGATGAGGGTTTGGTCGTCGGCAAGTAGGATGCGGATCACGGGCGGTTCCCTTCGAGGTGTATCGGGAGGGCCGCTTCCACCCGCAAGCCGGGCTGCAATTCACGCACAGTGAGGGTACCGCCCATGGCGCCTGCCCTCTCCTTCATTCCCGTCAAACCATTGCCCGGGAGCGCTCCACGCATGCCGCCGCCGTCGTCGTCGACGGTCACCGTCAGCGCCCCGGCGGTCGGGCCACTACCGGTCTGGCCAAGACGCACGACGGCGGAGCTGGCACCTGAGTGCCTGCCGACGTTGGTCAGGGCTTCCTGGATGATCCTGTACGCCGCCTCCTGCTGGGCGGGGCCGATGAGCTGATGGTCCGAGTTGTCCTGCAGCGTGACCCGCAGGCCGCCCAACTCTGCGTTCTTGGCCAGCGCTGGAAGTCCGGCCAACGTGGGTTTGGCCGCGGGGACCAACGGGGCGTCTTCGCGCAGCACGCCGAGGAGTTGCCGGACTTCCGTCAGGGACTCCTTGCTGGCTGCTTTGATGGCTTCCAACGCAGGGCGGAGTTTCTCGGGATCGTCCGCGCCGACGTGCAACGCCACGGATGCCTGCACATTGATCATGGAGAGGGAGTGGGCTACGACGTCATGGATGTCCCGGGCAAGGGTGAGCCGGTACTCGTCCCGTTCCGCTTTCTGTGCCGCCTCCCGCCGTCGTCGGTACTCAGCGAACCGTTCGCCGCGTCGCCGGAATGCTTGCCCCAGCAGCACCAGGATGGCAGCCCAGGCCACACCTGCGGAGGCACGCAGGGGCCAGTTCGGATCGCCGCTCACCGCCGCGCCTACGACGACGGCCCCCGCAGCGATCCCCGCGCCGAGCCACGCTTGCCACCGCAGGCCCGCGGCAGCCGTGAGGACGATGGACAGGGCCAGGGATAAAGCGATCGGACCCCAGGCGTAGCCCAGGGCGAGGTAGCCTGCCGTGGCCAGGAAGGCAACGGGGAACATGGCAAGAGGTGCACGGCGGCGGAAAGCCAAAGCGGCGGGGCCGGCCAGGAGCAGCAGCATCGCGGCGATGTCCAGGGGCCGGGCCGAGTCCTGATGGCGCGCGGAGATGAGTGTTCCCACCACTTGGATGGCCGCCACCGTGATCACAATGAAGCTGGTGGGCGGACCCGCAAAACGGCGATATCTCCGGGGCTCAGCTGCGCCCCGGAGCGCAGGAAAACTCGGCTGCATACACCGAGCCTAGCCGCGGGTGGTCCGGGCGTCGTCAGGTTAACGGAGCAGGGCGCCTACTCCGTGGGGAGTAGGCGCCCTGCTTTTGTTAAGCCCTCTGTTCTTAAGCCATGCTGTTGTTACGCGATGCCGGCTTGGCGCTCGGCGCTCTCCACCACATTGGCGAGCAGCATGGCTCGGGTCATCGGGCCAACACCGCCCGGGTTCGGGGACAGCCAGGCGGCGACGTCGGCCGCGGCCGGGTCCACGTCTCCGGTGACCACAGCCTTGCCGTTGCCGTCGTCCACACGGCTGACGCCGACGTCGAGCACGATTGCACCCGGCTTGAGGTCTTCAGCCTTGATCATGTGCGGCACACCTGCTGCCGCGATGACGACGTCGGCCTGCCTGAGTTCTGCGGGCAGGTCCACCGTTCCGGTGTGGGCAAGGATGACCGTTGCGTTGACTTCCTTGCGGGTCAACAGAAGCCCGATCGGACGGCCAATGGTCACTCCACGGCCAACCACCAGGACCCGCTTGCCCTTGAGCTCGATGTTGTGGCGGCGCAGCAACTCCACACAGCCCTTCGGCGTGCAGGGAAGCGGCGACTTCATCACACCATTGACGTTGGCCACCAACCGGCCAAGGTTCATCGGGTGCAGGCCATCGGCGTCCTTGTCAGGGTCCATGGCCTCCAGGATGACGTCCTGGTCGATGTGCTTTGGCAACGGAAGTTGGACGATGTACCCGGTGCATTCCGGGTTCTCGTTGAGCTCGCGGACAACTTTCAGGAGGTCTTCCTGGCTGATGTCCTCGGGCAGGTCCCTGCGAATTGACTGGATGCCAACCTCAGCGCAATCCTTGTGCTTGCCTCCGACGTACCAAGTGCTGCCCGGGTCCGAGCCCACCAGGATGGTGCCCAGGCCAGGAACGATTCCCTTGGCCGCCAGTGCGGAGACGCGAGTGGTCAGTTCTGCTTTGATGGCTGCGGCGGTGGCCTTGCCATCGAGGACCTGTGCGGTGGATTGTGTCATTCCATCTGCTCTTTCTGGTGGTAACCCGTTACCACTGCTCGTGCTGCGGGTACAGCGGGAAGTCCGCGGCGAGCCTGTCCACGCGGGCCTGGAGGGCTTCGACATCCGTGGCGGAGCCTGCCTTCAGGGCGGTTGCGATGATCTCGGCAACCTCGGTGAACTCGGCGGCGCCGAATCCGCGGGTGGCCAAGGCCGGGGTACCGATGCGGAGGCCGGAGGTGACCATAGGCGGGCGGGGGTCGAACGGAACGGCGTTGCGGTTCACGGTGATGCCCACGGAGTGCAGGAGGTCTTCGGCCTGCTGGCCGTCCAGCTGCGAGTTACGCAGGTCAACCAGGACCAGGTGAACGTCGGTGCCGCCGGTGAGGACCGAGACGCCCGCTTCGGCGACGTCGGACTGGTTCAGGCGGTCGGCGATGATCTTGGCACCCTCAAGCACACGCTCCTGGCGCTCCTTGAATTCTTCGCTGCCGGCGATCTTGAAGGCAACGGCCTTGGCTGCGATGACGTGCATCAGCGGCCCGCCCTGTTGGCCCGGGAAGACGTTGGAGTTGAGCTTCTTGGCCCATTCCTGCTTAGCGAGGATCACGCCGGAACGCGGACCGGCGAGGGTCTTGTGGACCGTGGAGGTAACGACGTCGGAGTGCGGCACCGGGCTCGGGTGCAAGCCTGCTGCGACGAGGCCGGCGAAGTGCGCCATGTCCGTCCACAGGAGTGCGCCAACTTCGTCGGCGATGGAACGGAAAGCGGCGAAGTCGAGGTGGCGCGGGTACGCGGACCAACCGGCGATGATGACCTGCGGCTTCTCTGCGATGGCCTGCTCGCGGAGCTTGTCCATGTCGATGCGGAAGGTGTCTTCTTCAACCTGGTAGGCCGCTACGTTGTAGAGCTTGCCGGAGAAGTTGAGCTTCATGCCGTGTGTCAGGTGGCCGCCGTGGGCCAGGGACAGGCCAAGGATCTTATCGCCCGGGGTGATCATGGCTGACAGGGCTGCAGCGTTAGCCTGTGCACCGGAGTGCGGCTGGACGTTGGCGTACTCGGCGTCGAACAGTTCCTTGACGCGGTCGATGGCGAGCTGCTCAGCGACGTCGACGTATTCGCAACCGCCGTAGTAGCGGCGGCCCGGGTAGCCCTCGGCGTACTTGTTGGTCAGGACGGAGCCCTGTGCCTCCATGACAGCGCGGGGTGCGAAGTTTTCGGACGCAATCATTTCCAGGGTGCCGCGCTGGCGGCCGAGTTCCTGGTTGAGGACTGCTGCGATCTCGGGATCGAGATCGGCGAGCGACTGGTTACTGACAGACGCGGAAGTGGTTGTGGTAGTCACGGAGATCTCCTGGCTAGGCAACGGGTAGTGCTACAGGTCAGGCTACCGGCAGCTGCATTCCCGAGTCGCGTTGATGACGGCGGAATCGGTCACGTTTATGTGCGGCGGTAAGACATGACCCTCGGCCCAGGCGTACGATCCGTGGTCTTCATGATTGCCGCTCCCTGGTGGTAGTCCACCCAACGCCAGTTGCGACCCGTTAACAGTACAACAAGGCAGCACGGGTAGGCTTGTCGGCGTGACTGACTCCACCGCTTTTGTTGTAACACTGTCCTGCCCCGACCGTCCCGGCATCGTCCATGCGGTAGCCGGAGCCCTCCTTGGCGCCGGTTGCAACATCACCGACTCCCAGCAGTACGGCAGCCCAAGCACGGGTAACTTCTTCATGCGGGTGGAGGCAACGACGTCGTCAACCGAAGCGGAGCTGACGGCGGCCCTACAGCCGGTCGCCGAGTCGTTCGGCATGACCTGGCAGGTCAACCCGGTAGGCCGGAAGGTCCGCACCATCATCCTGTGTTCCAAGGATGCCCACTGCCTCAATGACCTCCTGTTCGCCCAGCGCACAGGAACCCTGCCCATCGAGATCCCGGCCATCGTCTCCAACCACCGGGACCTTGAGGAACTCGCCGACTTCTACGGCATCCCCTTCCACCACATCCCGGTCACGCCGGAAACCAAGCCACAGGCGGAGGCAGAGCTGCTGAAGCTGATCGCGCAGAACGACGTCGAACTGACCGTCCTTGCCCGGTACATGCAGGTCCTCTCCAACGATCTCTGCACCGAACTGAACGGCCGGGCCATCAACATCCACCACTCCTTCCTGCCCTCGTTCAAGGGAGCCAAGCCGTATCACCAGGCCCATGCCCGCGGGGTGAAAATCATCGGCGCCACTGCCCACTACGTGACGGCGGACTTGGATGAAGGTCCCATCATCGAGCAGGAAGTCATCCGTGTTGACCACGCCCGGACGCCCGCCCAGTTCGTTCAGATGGGCCGGGACGTGGAGGGCCGAACCTTGGCCCAAGCCGTGCAGTGGCACGCCGAACACCGCGTGCTGCTCGATGGCACCCGGACGGTCGTGTTCAACTAACCCCTCACCCGGCCCCGCTGCCGTCCCCCGAACTAAGCTGTAACTATGCGACCGGTCCAATCGTTGACGCCGGAGCGGGTGGAGTGCCGGGAATGGTTCATCCGGCTGCTAAAGTCCGAGCACCGGCGATCCGTGCTTGAGTTGGGCTGCGGTGCGGGCCTTGAGGGTTTGGCCTTCGTCCGCGCCGGCATGCATTACTGCGGTGTGGACCGCTCCGACGACAGCGTTCGGCTGGCCCGGGGCGCCGGGCTCAACGCTTCGGTTGCGCGCGGGCAGGACCTGCCCTTCGTTGACGGTTCGTTTTCAGCCGCTTGGGCCATGGACACCCTCGCGCACGTGCCCAACAGCAGGATTCACGACGTCGTCAGCCAGCTCGTGCGCGTAACGGCGCCTGGCGCGCCAATCGCCGTCGGGCTTTGGTCAGGTGACGATGACGAAACACTGAACCTCGAGGAGCTCGAAGAACCCCGTCGCTTCCTCAGCCACCGCAGCGACCCAACCGTCAATCGGCTCTTTGGGGAGCACGGCACCGTGGAACGCTTCCGGACGTGGCCGGAGGATGCCGGCGCGGAGTCAGGCCCCGGCGCCGACAACACAGGGCGGCACTACCAGTTCCTGGTCCTTCGTACCCCCGTACCCAACCAAGCCCCGCACCCAACTAGGCCACACACCTAACTAGGGGACAGATAACGCCCCTCTGAGCGCTCGTAGCGACGTTTGCTGTTCCCTAGTTGGGAAATAAGCTGGGCCTATGGCTCCCTCTTACACATTTGCCGGGGAAACCCCGGACATCCACGAATCCGCATTTGTTGCACCCACCGCCTCGATCATCGGAAAGGCCACGCTGGCCCGGGATTCCAGCGCCTTCTACGGCGTCTCCGTCCGGGCTGATACCGCGGCCATCAAGGTTGGAGCGGGATCGAACCTGCAGGACAACGTGGTCCTTCACGCCGATCCCGGATTCCCCTGCACGGTGGGCGAGCGCGTGTCGGTGGGGCACAGCGCCGTCGTCCATGGCTGCACTGTGGAGGACGACTGCCTCATCGGAATGAGCGCAACCATCCTTAACGGTGCCGTGATCGGCGCCGGTTCCCTTATTGCCGCCGGCGCCGTTGTCCTGGAGGGCACGGTTATTCCCCCCCGATCGCTCGTCGCCGGGGTCCCGGCCAAAGTGCGGCGCGAACTGACCGACGAAGAGTTCGACGGCGTCAAGCGCAACGCGGCCCACTACAAGGAACTCGCTGCCGCGCACAGGGCGATGCACGGGGCTTAAACGACGATTGCCAGGCCCGCTCTGCGCACTTACCAAGGGTTTTAGGGTGCAGAGCGGGCCTGGCAACGCGGGAGATTGGTCCAGGGAAATTAGTCGAGGGAGATTAGTCTAGGGAGATAGGGCCGAGCTCATCCAGCAGCTCGCCCGGACCCGGGTTGCCATCAACCGAGGAACCGCCCAGGTGGTTCACCACGCCCCACACAGCGTTCAGCCCCGTGGTTACAGCGCCCTCCGCCCAACCGGCAGTGAAGGACACGTCATCCCCGGCGAGGAAGACGCCGCGCTGGCTCTCCGGAAGCTGGTCCTGCTTGAAGTGCGTGAACAGCCGCTGCTGGTAGCGGTAGTGCCCCGGCAAGTTGGCCTTGAAGGCTCCCATGAAGTTGGGATCGGCCTCCCAGGACACCGTGATGGGCTGGCCAATGATGTGGCCGGCGATGTCCACTCCAGGGTAGATCTGCTCCAGGGAGTGCAGCATGAGCTTGACCCGCTCTTCAGCCGTGAGGGCGAGCCACTTCAAGGCGTCGTCGTTCCATGTGTAAGACAGAAGGATAACGGCGGGCTTGTCGGGGCCGTCGTCGAGCAGGTAGGTGGCCCGGTTGAGGCGGTCGGTGAGGGTCATGGACAAGACTTCACGGCCGGTCTCCGGGTCGATGTCCTTCCAAAACGGCCGGTCCACCATCACGAAGGTCTTTGACGACTGCATGTAGTGCGAGCGCTCGATCGCGGTCCACAGCTCAGCCGGGAACAGCGCCTCCTCAGTGTGGATCCTCGTGGACAGCAACCATGACTGGCAGGTGGTCACCACTGCAGGGTAGGTTGCCTCCCGCCCCCAGCTCTCGCGGACCAGGAGGTCCCCGTTAGCCGCGCGGCGGAGGTTGGAAACTGCTCCCCGCGGGGAGCCGGAGTGCAGGGATGCCAGGGACGTGCCCTGCGGCCAGTACTTAAGGTCCGACGGCGCGTGGTTCCACAGTGCCTCGGGGAGCCTTTGCGCTCCTCCGACGATGGAGCGGTGCTGGTCATCGGCGTCGGTGTAAACAACGCGGAGGATTTCAAGGATGGAGTTGGGGAAGTCAGTGTCCCAGCCACCGGTTCCGAATCCCACCTGACCGAACGCCTCGCGGTGCGCGAAGCCGGCCTCTTTGAAGGACTTGCTCGCTGCAATGAATCCGTAAAACGTCTGCTCGTCCATGCGGGGAAGCAGTTCGTTCCAGATTTCCTTGATCCGGGCGGTGTCGCGAGCCCGGATGGCCTCCTGCATTTCAGTGAAGGCAGCCCCGTCATTGACGGCCGCCTTCCACGCGTCAGCGACTTCGCGGAAGAATTCCGGGAGTTCCTCGGCTGTGGTGGCGTAGTGCTTCTTGCCGGCGAGTTCGATCACGGTACTGGACGTGGCCGGGGCCATGGGGTTGGGGAAATCATTGGTGTCCAACCCGAGCAGGTTCACATAGTGGTAGAACGCCTTGCCGGAGACGGGGAAGCGCATCCCGCCAAGATCGGCCACGACGCCCGGGGCTGAGGGGAAGCTCGCAGTCCGCAGGCGGCCCCCGATCTGGTCGGCCTCGTAGATAACGGGCTTGAGGCCCAGCTTCATGAGTTCGTAGGCGGTGACCAGTCCGGAAAGCCCGGCGCCAATGATGGCAACTTCGGTGCCGTACAGGTCCTCGGGTACGGTGCCCAGGCCCGCGGGGTGGGCCAGGTAATGGTCATAGCTGAACGGGAAGTCCGGGTTCAGCATAGTGATGGGCCCCCGCTCGGCCTCCGCCGCGGAAGCAGCGGCGTCGGAGAGTGGAAGTTCGGTGGCGATGGTCATAAGTTTGCTGCTTTCACAGGTTCCGGGCTCACGACCCTGGTTGTCATTTCACGGTAGTCCTGCTCGCTGAGCGCGGCTACCTTGGAATTCCGGCGTCCGTAGCCGAAGTAGATGGCTATTCCCACGAGCATCCAGCAACCAAAGACCCCCCAGGTGTCCGCACCGAGGTTCGCCATCAAGTAGACGCACATCAGGGTGCCCAGCACGGGCGCGACCGGGTACAACGGAACACGGAACGGCCGCTCAAGATCCGGGCGGTTGCGGCGAAGGTAGATAACGGCGACGTTCACCAAGGCGAAGGCGAAAAGGGTACCGATACTGGTGGCATCGGCGAGGGCACCCAGCGGGACCAGGCCCGCAGTGAGGGCGACGGCGGTGCCCACTATCAGCGTTCCGGCCACAGGAGTGCCGGTGCGCGGAGAGATCCGGCCAAAGACCTTGGGCACCAGGCCATCGCGGGACATGGACAGAAGGATGCGCGTCTGGCCGTAGAGCACCGTCAGGACGATGCTGGCGATCGCCAGGACGGCCCCCACGGAGAACACCAAGGCGATCCACGGCTGGTGCGTAATCTCGTCCAGGATCTGGACCAACGCAGCCTGGGTGCCGTCGAACCAGCCCCACGGGCGGGCGCCGATGGCTGCGACCGCAACCAGAACGTAGATGCTGGTCACGATCACCATGGAAAGAAGGATGGCTCGGGGCAAATCCCGCTTGGGGTTCTTGGCTTCCTCACCTGCGGTGGAGGCGGCATCGAAGCCGATGTAGGAGAAGAAGACCCTGGAAGCGGCCGCTGATACCCCTGCTGCGCCCATCGGCATCAATGGTTCGAAGTTGCCCGCGTTGAAGGCACTGAAGGCCACGACGCAGAAGAACAGCAGGATGCCGATCTTGATGATGACGATGGTGGTGTTGATCCAAGCACTTTCACGAGCGCCCCGCACCAGCAGGATCATGGCCAAGACCACGATCACCATAGCCGGGACGTTCACCAGGCCACCGTCGCCCGGTGGTTGGCTAACGGCGTCGGGCATCACCAGGCCGAAAGCTGAAAGCGCTTCGTTGACGTATTGCCCGGCGCCCACCGCGACGGCGGCCACGGACACTGCGTACTCCAGCACCAGGCACCAGCCACAGATCCAGGCCATGCCCTCGCCCATGGTGGCGTACGAGTAGGAGTAGCTGGAGCCGGCCACGGGCACCAGGCCTGCCATCTCCGCGTACGAAACAGCAGAGAGCAATGCGGCCAGGCCGGCCACCACAAACGAGATCCAGATGGCCGGGCCGGCCAGCGGCACGGATTCGCCAAGGATGACCAGGATACCGGTGCCGAGAGTCGCACCAACACTGATCATGGTCAGTTGGAGGACACCGAAGCTGCGAACCAAGGGCGTCCCGCCCTCACCGCTGCCGGCTTCGTTGACCATTTGGCCGATAGGTTTGCGGCGCAGCAATTGGGTGCCCAGACGGGGCCTTGCCACGCTGTCAGTAAGTGCGTTCTGGGTGTTCACAGGCACAGTCACCTTTGACGTCCCTTCAAAGTAGTTTCCGATTTCCCCTCCACAAGACTGGCATGTGAGCCATCTCTCAATGTGGTGCAAAATGACCTATAGTGATCATCCATGAGACGTAATGCACATTATCAAGAGGATGCCGCTGCGGCCCTCTCGGGTCAGGTCAAAGTGGATCTGTCCGCAATTTCAGACAACATCAGGGTCCTTAAGGAACGCACAGGGGCACCCCACTTCATGGCCGTCGTCAAGGGCAACGCGTACGGACACGGACTCATCGAGGTAGCCAGAACGGCAGTCGAATCCGGCGCGGATTGGCTGGGCACCGCGCAGCTGAGCGAGGCGATTGCGCTACGGAAAGCCGGCATCGATGTGCCGATCCTCTCATGGCTCTATCTGGCATCCCAGACAAGCGCCACCATTCGGGAAGCTCTCGAATACGGCATCGATGTTTCGCTCGGCAGCGTCCGCCAGCTCGAGGTTTTGGCCGGCATCGCCCGCGGCCTGGGACGCCCTGCCGTCGTGCATCTCGAGCTGGACAGCGGCCTCAGCCGCGGTGGCGCCCGCAAGGAAGACTGGGCCGGACTGATCACCCGAGCGCGGCTGGCCGAGCTCGACGGGACGGTGCAGGTGCGTGGAATCTGGACCCACTTGGCCTGGGCCGACGTTCCAGCCCACCCCGGTAACTCCGCCGCCGTCGTGGAGTTCGAAGACGCTGTCCGTGAGGCCCGCGAGGCTGGACTGAGCCCCGAGCTCAGGCACGTTTCCAGCTCGGCGAACATCCTGGAGCGGCCGGAATTCCATTTCGACATGGTCCGCGCAGGCCTGGCCATCTATGGCCTCGCGCCGGCCGATCACTTGGATCCTGCCGACTTCGGACTCCGCCCTGCGCTCAGCGTCACCGCGCCGCTGGTGATGGTCAAGAAAGTGCCCGCGGGCACCGGAGTCAGCTATGAACACCAGGCCATCACCTACGAACCGCGCTACTTGGGCCTCATCCCCCTCGGTTACGCGGACGGCATTCCGAAAGGTATCAGCGGCCGTTCCTTGGTCACCATCTCCGGCCGCAGCGTGCCCGTGATCGGCAAGGTATGCATGGACCAGTTCATGGTGGACCTTGGGGCCGACGCCTCGGGGATCGACGTCGGCGATACCGCCTTGTTGTTCGGCGATCCGAAGGGAGGGGCGGCGAGCGCCGACGACTGGGGCGCGGCAATCGGCAGCCACGGGGACGAAATCATCAACAGGATCGCACCCCGGCTGCCCCGGGTCTACGCGGCGAACCGAGAAGGACAAACCGCGTACCAGTGCCCCGACTACCAGGAGCCGGCCGCCGCCGGGCAGGTCCATGACGCCTGAGCCCGCCACCGCCCGCCTGAGCTTCGTCACCCTCGACCAGTTCCTCGCCAAGTTGCCGCCCGGGTTGGTCACGCTTCACGACGGCGGCAGCGGCGGCGAGCTGCTGCGGTGGGTCGAACCGAGCGAGCTCGAGGATCCCACGCCTTACCTCCCGGAGGGCGAATTCCTGCTCACCGCCGGGCTGCCCTTCCTTGGCGAGGGCGGCTCGGCGGGGAAGGTGGACGAGTACGTCCAGCGGCTCGTCGGAGCGAAGGTGGCCGCCCTCGGGTTCGGTATCCGCCCCTATTTCGACGCCGTCCCCGAAGAACTGCTGGCCGCCTGCCGCAGGCACAACCTGACCCTGTTCGAGGTCCCCGAATCGCTGCCGTTTGCTGCGATCGGGCTGGAGTTCTCGCAACTCCTGGAGTCGGATAACGCCCGGGTATTCCGGCAGTTGGCCGAGACCAACAGGCAGCTCATGCGGGCAGTCCTCTCCCCCAGGCCCGAGCACGAATTGTTGGCTGCGTTGGTGCAGCGGGTCCCGGTGTGGGCACTGTTGGTCGGGGCGGACGGGCGGGTGCGGGCCCGCGGCAGCAACGCCCGTGGCAGCAACGGCGCCGGCAGCACCGGCGTCGAACATTCGTTGCTGGCGCCCATGCTGGAACGCTTGTTGTCCGGGAGTGGGCCTCGCGTGGAAATGGAGGGCTTTGACCAGCCCGGGTCCGCGCTGGTATTCGGGCACCCGCTGCGCAGCACCAAGGACGCGAACCTCGGCGCGCTGATCCTCGGATCCGACGCTCCCCTGACGCCGGCCCAGAACAACGTGGTGCAATCCGCCGTGGGGCTGCTGGAACTTCTGGTGCGGCAACGGACCAGCGGTTCGTTGGCTCCGAGCCAACTTGCCACCGCGGCGCTACTGCACCCGGAGTCCCTGGTATCCGGCGGGACCAAGCAACTGAACGGCTTGAAGGATCTGCTGGCCCAAAGTTTGTCATCAACTCGCTCGGCTCAGATGCGGGTGGTGCAAGGCATCAGGCTCGACGCCGCCGACGAGGGGCCCGTGCGCGAAGTGCTTCAGTGGCGAAGGCTGTTTGATACCAAACTCGTGGAGGTTACCGAGTACGGCTTCGCCGCGATCACACGTCTCAGGGTTGATGAGCCCCTCGTGGCCGATGTGGAGAAGTTGGGCTGGCGCCTGGTTATCGGCGAACCGACCGAGATGACGGAACTCAGCGCGGCCTATCAGCGTGTCAGCTCGCTCCGAAGCAGGGTTCTTTCAACCGGCAAAAGCGCGCGTGTGGAAGAGGTCTCCTGGTCTGTGGCAGGCCTGCTGGGACGTGAAGCGGGGACCTTGCTGGCCGAACGGCTGCTTGCACCCATTCTTTCCCTTGAACCGGAGCGCAGGGATCCACTCCTTGTTGTCCTCCGGGGTTGGCTGAGCGAGAACGGCAGTTGGGACGCTTCGGCGAAACTGCTGGGACTGCACCGTAACAGCGTTCGGCGGCAGGTCGGCGTCGTGGGCGAACTCCTGGACATGGACCTCAACGCCGCGCAGGTGCGCGCCGAGCTGTGGTTTGCGCTGCAGTACGTTGAGGAGCTGGTGGCTGCCTAGGCCTGCGGGTCCCACTGCGCGTACAGGCCCGGCCGGCGTTCGCGCAGGTACGGGACTTCCTCGCGGGCGGCTTTCACCGCCGCTGTGCCGATCTCGGCGAACAAGAGCGCGGCAGACTCCCCCGCGGCAGCCAGCAACGAACCGTCCGGTCCTGCAATGACGCTTCCGCCCAGGAAGTCGTACACGTCCTCGTGTCCGCTGTGGTTGGCGTACGCCACGTTGAGCTGGCTCTCCAGCGCACGGGCACGGATGAGCACCTGGGGCACATTGTCGAATCCTGCCGACAGCGCGGTGGGCACCAGCAGGAGCTCGGCGCCGCGGGTGGCCGCGGCCCGCACCGCTTCGGGGAATTCGACGTCGTAGCAGATCAGCATCGAGGTTTGGATGCCCATGAAGTCCACGACGGCGGGGGGTTCCTGGGCGCCGACGAACGCCTTGTGTTCCTCCGGACCGAAGAGATGGACCTTGGCGTAGTTGAGGACTTCCTTACCCGCGGCATCCAGCAAAGTCGCGGTGATATTCCAGGCATTTTGGTCGTTGCCGACGGCGGGAAGGCTGTAGACGAGCCCGATGCTGTGCTTGGACGCTATCTCGGCGAGGCGGGCCCGGATCCCGGGGAGCGTGGAGGGGTCGAATTCGGCGTGCAGGCGCAGGGGCGCGTAGCCCACAGGGAACAGCTCGGGGGTCAGGAGCAACCCCGCCCCTGCCCGCGCAGCCCGGCTGGCGGCGTCGTCAATGACGCGAAGGTTGGCATCGACGTCGAGGACTGACGCGTTTGCTTGCAGGAGGGACAGCAGCATCATTACCACCTTGGTGTTCGCTTCCCGGCGCAGGGTGTTCCGCGAAGTGTGTTCTTTGTTCCCTTCCAGCCTAGGCGCGTCGCTTCGGGCGTCACCCGGGCATTTGGACCCGACGGCGGACCAGACGGGACGCATTGCACGCTTTCGGCCCCGACGCTTCGTTGCCAGGCCCGCTCTACACGCCATTCGTGCTTTTGAGGGTGCATAGCGGGCCCCACAACGGGCAGAATTGGGCAGATCATGCGTTGGAGTATGTCGGGGAACCTTGACTCCTTGCGTTCACTTCTTGACTACAACGACGCTTTTGGGGCACTCTCTTGTCATGCCCGCTACCCAGCGCTCAACGAAGAGCCAGCCGAGAAAACCCGGCTCGCAGTCTGCCTTGCGCCACCAGAATCAGCAACGAATCATCGAATGCCTTCTCAGCGGGCCCTCCACGCAGGCGGAACTCTCCCGGCAGACCGGGCTCTCCACCGCCACAGTGTCCAACATCGTGAAGATCATGCAAGACGCCGGGCTGGTAGCAACGGAGCCGACCACGAGTTCGGGGCGCCGCGCAACAAATGTGCGGCTCAACAGCAACGGTGCAGTCGCCGTCGGAATCGACTTCGGCCGCCGACACTTACGCGTGGTCCTGGCCTCATTGGGCTACCACGTTATTGCCGAGGATTACGTCGAACTACCGCTGGGCCACCAAGCCGAGGAAGGCATTGCGACGGCGGTTCAGCTGCTGGATACCTTGCTGGAGAACAACGGCATTTCCCGCAGCGCGGTGGTGGGTGCGGGCGCCGGAATACCAGGCCCGATCGACCGCCGGACCGGCACCGTGGCGCAGGGGGCCATCCTCCCTGAATGGGTGGGCATCGACATCCTCCACCGCTTGGAGGAAGCACTGGATTGCCCCGTCTTTGTTGACAACGACGCCAACCTGGGTGCCCTGGCCGAGGTGACTTGGGGGCCGCACAGCGGAGTCTCCAACCTCATGTTCCTCAAGGTCGGTTCGGGCATCGGCGCAGGCTTGATACTCAACGGATTCCCCTACTACGGGAACGTTGGCATCACCGGGGAAATCGGCCATGCAACCATCCATGAGCATGGCTTGGTCTGCCGTTGCGGGAACCGCGGTTGCCTCGAAACGATAGCGTCCACCACCACCATGATCGAACTGCTGGGACGCGGCCAGGACCGGCTGTTGACCCCGCAGGACATCGTCCGCAACTGCCTCGCCGGAGACTCCGCCACCCAGCGCGTGGTGGACGACGCCGGCCTGGCCGTGGGGCGCGCTTTGGGCAATGTCACCAACCTCATCAACCCTGAAGTCATTGTTGTGGGGGGACCTTTGGCAGGGCTCGGGGACCTCCTCCTGGAGCCCATTCGGCGGGGCCTGATTCGCCACGCGGTGCCGGTGGTGGGCGAGACAACACACCTCGCCATGTCCTCTTTGGGGGCTCGTGCGGAAGCTCTTGGAGCAGCCGCTTTGGTGTTTCAACATGCCGGTATTACCGGTAGGTAACGAAATCGTTAGCTACATCATGCGTTCAAGTCTTGACGACAAGACGGGTGATCCAGTTTACTTTTTCATCAGACAGCTCCGCCGTTTGCGGGGCCGACAACGAAGTCTGCATTGGAGGCGTAAGGGCTGATGACAACCCTCAACACGCAAGGTGATCCCATCCTGTTGGAGATGCGGTCGATCACCAAGGAGTTCCCGGGCGTGAAGGCCTTGTCGAACGTGAGCTTGCGGGTCATGGCCGGCGAGATCCACGCGATCTGCGGTGAGAACGGCGCCGGCAAGTCCACGCTCATGAAGGTTCTGTCCGGTGTCTACCCCTACGGGAGCTACACCGGTGACATCGTGTACCAGGCAGAAACCCAGCAATTCAAAGACATCCGCGCCAGTGAAGCAGCCGGCATCGTGATCATCCACCAGGAACTGGCCCTGATTCCGGAACTTTCCATTATGGAGAACATTTTCCTGGGCAATGAACCCACCAAATGGGGCGTCATTGACTGGGCTGAGGCGCGCAAGCGTTCGCTGGATCTGCTGGCGCGCGTCGGCTTGCGCGATGATCCGGACACCCCCATCAAGGAAATCGGTGTCGGCAAGCAGCAGCTGGTGGAAATCGCCAAGGCGCTGAACAAATCCGTGAAGCTCCTGATCCTGGATGAGCCCACCGCGGCGCTGAACGAATCCGACTCCCAGCACCTGCTGGACTTGATCCGCGGACTCAAGGGCCGGGGCATCACCTCCATCATGATTTCCCACAAGCTCAACGAGATCGAACAGATCGCGGACGAGATCACCATCATCCGCGATGGCAAGTCCATCGAGACGTTGAACGTCAAGCGCGATGGTGTTGACGAGGACCGCATCATCAAGGGCATGGTGGGCAGGACGCTCGAGTCCCGTTTCCCGGATCACGAGCCGAAGATCGGCGAGGTGTTCTTCGAGGTGAAGGACTGGACCGTCGGGCACCCGCAGATCCAGGACCGGCTTATCTGCAAGGGTTCGAACTTCTACGTCCGCCGCGGCGAGATCGTCG
This sequence comes from Arthrobacter sp. fls2-241-R2A-200, assembly GCF_030209745.1. Classification (GTDB taxonomy): domain Bacteria; phylum Actinomycetota; class Actinomycetes; order Actinomycetales; family Micrococcaceae; genus Arthrobacter. Next base: position 235,958 of record NZ_JARVRJ010000001.1, on the reverse strand, counting down.
GTTTCGCAGGTCTCATGGGCGCCGGCCGGACCGAACTCGCTCGCTCACTTTTCGGACACTCCTACGGCAGGTTCATCAAGGGCCAGGTCTACAAGGACGGCAAGCCGGTTCAGCTCCGCTCCGTACGCGCAGCGATCGACGCCGGACTCGGTTACGTCACCGAGGACCGCAAATCGCTGGGCTTGAACCTGCTCGATGACATCAAGACCACCACCGTTGCTGCCAACCTTCGGGGGATCAGCAAGCACTCGGTGGTTGATGCCCGCAAGGAATTTTCGGTCGCAGAGGAATACCGCAAGTCCCTCCGGACCAAGACCCCATCGGTGGAGGAAGGCGTGGCCAAGCTCTCCGGTGGGAACCAGCAGAAGGTTGTCCTGGCCAAGTGGATGTTCACCGACCCTGACCTCCTCATCCTGGACGAACCCACCCGCGGCATCGATGTGGGTGCCAAGTACGAGATTTACGGGATCATCCAGAGGCTGGCCAACCAAGGCAAGGGAGTGATCGTCATCTCCTCGGAGCTTCCTGAGCTCCTGGGCCTGTCCGACCGTATCTACACGATTTTCGAGGGCGCCATCACCGGTGTCCTGGATAAAAACGAAGCAACCCAGGAAAGCCTCATGAAGCTCATGACTTCCGCCCGAAAGACCGCCTGACCGTGGCCCAGCCTCACCCCTTCCTGACACAAGGACCAAAACAATGAACGCGCTCAAGAAGCTATTTGGTGGCAATTCCCGCCAGTTCGGCATGATATTCGCCCTGGTGGCACTTATCGTCTTCTTCCAGATCTTCACCGAGGGCCGGACCCTGACGCCCGGCAACGTGATCAACCTGTTCAACGGCAATGCCTACATCCTGATCCTGGCCATCGGCATGGTCCTGGTGATCATCGCCGGCCACATCGATCTTTCGGTCGGTTCCGTGGCAGCCTTCGTAGGTGTCTCCGTAGCTCTTGCCATCCGCGACTGGGGCATCCCTTGGTACATGGGCGTGCTGTTCGGCCTGGCGCTGGGTGCCCTGATCGGCGCGTGGCAAGGCTTCTGGACAGCCTATGTGGGTATCCCAGCCTTCATCGTGACCCTGGCAGGCATGCTCCTGTTCCGCGGTTTCAACCAGTTCGTAGGCAAGTCCAACACGATTCCGGTGCCGGAGGACTTCCAGTTCATTGGTTCGGGGTACCTGCCCGAAATTGGTCCGAACACCGGCTACAACAACGCCACGCTACTTCTTGGAGTGCTCGCTGCGGCCTTCGTGGTCATCATGTCCCTCCGGAGGCGTGCAGCCAACAAGGCGCTGGGCGCCGATGTACCTGAAATGTGGGTCGATACCACAAAGCTGGTCCTGATCTGCGCTGCGATCCTTTACGCAACCTACCTGTTCGCCACGGGTCGCCCTGGCACGTCGTTCCCCGTCCCCGGTCTCATCCTGGCGGTATTGGTCCTCATCTACGGCTTCATCGCAGACAAGACAGTCCTCGGCCGCCACGTGTACGCCGTCGGTGGCAACCGCCACGCGGCCGAGCTGTCCGGTGTGCAGTCCAAGAAGGTCAACTTCATGGTCATGATGAACATGTCCATCCTGGCAGGACTGGCCGGGATGATCTTTGTTGGCCGCTCCACCGCTTCCGGACCGTTCGACGGCGTCGGCTGGGAACTGGACGCCATTGCAGCAGTCTTCATCGGTGGCGCAGCCGTCACCGGTGGCGTGGGTACCGTTATCGGCTCCATTGTCGGTGGCCTCGTCATGGCCGTCCTGAACAATGGCCTCCAGCTGCTGGGCGTGGGCGCTGACCTGACCCAGATCATCAAGGGCTTGGTGCTCCTGGCAGCAGTTGCCTTCGATGTTTACAACAAGTCCCAGGGCAAGAGGTCCATCACGGGCATGTTGTTGAAGAATTTCCAGCGCAACAACAACGAACTCAAGCCGGACGAAACCACCCAAACCAAAGAGGTCATTTCCCGGGAGGCCTAGAACCGGCTCCCAACGACTCGCTCCACCCACCCATACAGAAAGTGAACCAAGATATGCGAATGTTTGGTAAAGCAGGAAAGGCAGCAGCAGTCGCTGCCATCGCGGCACTGGCGCTGACAGCCTGCGGCCGCACGGACAGTGGGTCCAGCAGCAGCAACAGCGCAGGCGCGGATGCGTTCCCCAAGGACTCGCTGATCGGCGTCGCGCTTCCACAGAAGACCAGTGAAAACTGGGTCCTCGCGGAGAAGCTGTTCAACGACGGCCTCACCGGAGCCGGCTTCAAGGCCGACGTCCAGTTCGCCAACGGAGGCGTTTCCGAGCAGCAGAACCAAATCAGCGCCATGGTCACCAAGGGTGCCAAGGTCATTATTGTGGGAGCCATCGACGGCGCCCAGCTGGGTACGCAGCTCAAGCAGGCCAAGGATGCCGGTGCCACCGTCATCGCTTACGACCGCTTGCTCCTGAACACCGCCAACGTGGACTACTACGTGGCCTACGACAACTTCAAGGTCGGCGTGCTCCAGGGCCAGGCACTGTTGGACGGACTGAAGGCCAAGAAGCCCTCCGGCCCGTACAACATCGAACTCTTCGCCGGATCCCCGGATGACGCCAACGCCAAGGTCTTCTTCGACGGCGCCATGAGCATCCTGAAGCCGAAGATCGACGACGGTACCCTCAAGGTAGTTTCCGGCCAGACCTCGTTCGAACAGGCCGTTACCCAGGGCTGGAAGGCAGAAAATGCCCAGAAGCGCATGGATACCCTGATCGCGGGTTCCTACACCAGCGCTTCGCTGGACGGCGTACTGTCCCCCAATGACACCCTGGCCCGCGCCATCCTGACCTCGGTCAAGGCGGCCGGCAAACCGCTTCCTGTCGTCACGGGCCAGGACTCCGAAGTTGAGTCCGTCAAGTCGATCATGGCCGGCGAGCAGTACTCCACCATCAACAAGGACACCCGCAAGCTCGTTGAGCACGCCATCACCATGGTGAAGGACCTGCAGGCAGGCAAGCAGCTGGAGATCAACGACAAGGACTCTTACAAGAACGGTGTAAAGACTGTTCCTGCGTTCCTCCTGCCTCCTCAGATCGTCACCAAGGACAACGTCAAGACGGCCTACGTGGACGATCCGGTACTCGGCCCGATCACGAAGTAATCGACCATAAGCAACACCGCATAAAAGCAGCAGGGAAGCCCCGATCCGCCACACGGCGGGTTGGGGCTTTTGCGTTGGGGCTTTTGCACTGCCCTAAAAGCAGTGGCCCGCTCACCTTTCACAGCCCACACATAGCCTGGGCTGGCTCACCGCACAGCGGCGCTGGGCAATGTTGGACCTGCGGCCCCGTTCCAGCGGGCCACCAGCAGGTCCAAAGGAGAAACGTGAGCGTCCTTGCCAGGAGCGTAGGCAATGCCTTCCGCAATAAAATCAGAACGGCTGCGGTAGTTGCAGTGTTGGCCGTGGCCATCGGCTTGGCACTGGCCATGCTCGTGGCCAACCAGGCCGTGGGCGCCAAGGTGCAGGAGCTCAACGCTTCGGTAGGCACCACGCTGACAGTGAATCCGGCCGGCGGCCAAGGCTTTGAAGGCGGCGGAGAACCACTGACCACCGCCGAAGCGAAGACCGCCGCGGCCGTTACCAACGTCACCTCCGTGGTGGGCACCAAGGCCTTGCGGCTACGGACTGCAACCACCGGTTCGACCACTGACACCACGCAGGCCGCCGGACCGGGCGGCGCCGCTCCGGGCGGACAGCAAACGAACGTCACCACCAACCTGACGGCAGCGATCGACGCCGGAACGCTGGGCAACCGCAACAACGGCTCCACCGGCACAGGCACAGGCACAGGCACCACCGGCACACAGCCTGCCCGGAGTCTCCCCATCACTGCTACGGGAATCGGCGCAGAGGTGGATAGCGCTGGTAAAGCCCTAGCCATCACCAGCGGCACCGGGCTGGGTGACTACACAGCTGCCTCTGCGAAGGCATTGGTAGGGACCACGCTGGCTGAGAAGAACAACCTCAAGGTCGGCTCAACGTTCACCATTGAGGACAAGACCTTTACAGTCACCGGTATCTTCGATGCGGGAACGACCTTCGGCAACAACGCCGTCTACGTGACCCTCCCCGAAGCCCAAGCGCTGGCAGCCACCCCCGACGAACTGTCCTCCATGATCGTCACAGTGAACAGCATGGACAACGTGGACAGCACCAAGACGGCCGTCCAAAACGCACTCGGTGCGAGCAAAGCCGACGTCACCCAAGGACAGCGCAACCTTGCCACCGCCGTCAGTTCGCTGGGCAGCGTCAGGAATATCTCCATGGTCGCCTTCATCGCAGCCTTGGCCACCGCCGGGATCATAATCCTGCTCATCATGGTGATGCTGGTTCGTGAGCGCCGGCGTGAGATCGGGGTCTTGAAAGCCATCGGTGCACGCAACCGCACCATTGGACTGCAGTTCGTCCTCGAGGCCCTCGTGCTCGTTGCGTTGGGAAGTGTTGTCGGTGCAGCGATCGCTTCCTTCGCCAGCGGCGGGATCGCCTCGGCTTTGATCAGTTCGAACACCACCACGACGACCGCCGGCCCCACCCAGCGTGGCGGCGGGTTCGGTGGCGGCGGGTTCGGTGGGGGCGGTCAAGGCGGCCCGTTTGGTGGTGCGTCCCAACTGCTCACCTCCGTCACGGCCACAGCATCGCCGGGAGTTATAGCCATCGGCATCGCAGCAGTGTTCGCTGCAGCAATTATCGGCGCGTTGATTCCGGCGTTGCTTACCGCCCGCGTCCGCCCCATCGAAGTACTCCGAGGAGAATAGCCGTGATTGAAGTCAAGGACCTGGTCCGTCAGTTCAAGTCCGGTGACCGGACCATCAAACCCGTCAACGGCGTCAGTTTCGAGCTCGAGCGGGGAACGCTGGCGTCCATCGTCGGCAAGAGCGGCAGCGGTAAGAGCACACTGTTGTCCCTGCTGGGTGCGCTGGACAAGCCAACCAGTGGTGACGTCGTCGTCGACGGCGTGAGCCTGGCCGGGCTGCCGGACAGCAAGCTGACCGAGTACCGCCGTCGGGACATCGGCTTCGTATTCCAGCAGTTCAACCTGATCCCCAACCTCACCGCCTTGGACAATGTCATGCTGCCCATGGAGTTCGCGGGCGTGCGCAAAGCAAAGCGGCTGCAGCGGGCCAAGGAGTTACTGGAGCAGGTGCAGTTGGATCCGGAGAAACAGACGCGCAAGGTCAACCGCCTGTCCGGCGGTGAACAGCAGCGGGTGGCAATTGCCAGGGCGCTTGCGAACGAGCCCAAGCTGATCCTCGCTGACGAGCCCACGGGCAACCTGGACGAGCAGACCGGGGAGCACATCATCGAGCTCTTGAGCTCGCTGAGCCGGGACCACAACACCACCATCCTGGTGGTCACGCACGACCGCAGTCTCGCGCAAAAGACCGAACGCTGCTTCCGTCTTCAGCAGGGACGGCTCACCGAAGAGGCCAGGAAGGGCTCACTTCGGTGATTGTTGGGCCCACTTGCCGGGAACCTGGAATGGTTCCGGGCAAGTGGGCCGCGGGGGTGAGAGGATGGCAGGCATGACGCTCCCTATCGCCCAGCCATGGCTTTCCACGCAGGCCAACCAGGATCCTCGGGCAGCCACGGGCCGGCGCCTGCGGTGGGGCGTCGTGTCCACCGGCAACATCGCCACGTCCGTTTCCAAGGACTTGGCGTTGCTTGAGGACGCCGAACTTTACGCGGTGAGTTCCCGGAAGCAGGCTGCCGCCGACGCCTTCGCCGCCGAGCACGGGTTCGCCAAGGCATACGGCGACGACGGCGGTGTCCCCGGCTACCAGCGCATGGTGGAGGATCCCGCCGTCGACGTGGTCTACGTGGCGACTCCCCACGCCCAGCACTTCGAGGTCGCATCAGCTGCGCTGCGCGCCGGGAAACACGTCCTGTGCGAGAAGGCAGTGACCATCAACGCCCGCGAAGCCGCGCAACTGGTCGCGCTGGCCCGGGAGCAGAACGTGTTCTTCATGGAGGCCATGTGGAGCCGGTTCCTGCCCAGCATGCAACGGGCATTTTCCATAGCGGCTTCCGGCGAACTCGGAGAGATCCAATGGGTCAGCGCGGACCTCGGATTCCCTGCCCCGTATGATCCTTCGGCCCGTATTTGGGCGCTGAACGACGGCGGCGGCGCACTGCTGGATATCACCGTCTACCCCTTGCTGTGGGCGCTGGGGACGTTGGGGTTCCCGCAGTCGGTGACCGCGATCGGGTCCCTGAACGAGGACGGCGTGGATGTACAGAATGCCCTGACCTTGGGGTATGCAAGCGGCGCCCAGGCGCAGCTGACGTCGTCGTTGATGGCCCATGGTCCGCGGACAGCTACGGTGGCCGGCGGCCTCGGGTTCGTGCAGGCTGTGGGATCGGTGAACAATCCCAGCGAACTTGTGATCCGAGTCGGGTGGGATGAACCGCGCCGGGAACAGTTCGACGTCGTGGGTACCGGCTACACCTACGAGCTCCGGGAAGTCACGCGCTGTGTGCAGCAGGGACTCACGGAAAGCCCTGTCATGCCGTGGGAAGACTCGGTCAACGTCATGCGGCTCTTTGACGGAGTGCGGTCCCAGCTGGGGATCCGCTACCCCAACGACGCGCGGTGAGTCGCGGCGTCGTATGTAATTCACGTGGGTTAACGCGCTTTGCGGCCCGGGGCCTTGGAAAGTTTGCGGTCTAGGGACAACGCTCCCGATCCCACAAACACGAATGCCACGGACAACGCAAAGTAGACGATCAGCAGCTCGGCCGTGACGCCGGGTTGGTCGGTGATCAGTGGCTTCCCGCCCTCTGTGACGAACCAGATGCCCGCGAACATCAGCGCCGCCAGGAAACCCGCCACCCTGGTCAGTGCCCCCAGGACCAAAAGCAGCCCGAGCCCTATTTCGCCGGCGATCACGAACCAGGCAACGACGTCGGGCTTCTGCACGCCCATGGCGGCCACAGAAGCGGCGAAGGCGGCGTGCCCGGCGAGGTATTTCTGGATGCCGTGGACGAGCATGAGGGCGCCAAAAACCACCCGCATGATGGCGATGCCGCGGGCTGAGGACACGGGAGACGGGTGCAGGAATTTCACGCACTCCAATCTTCCATGCGCGGCGCGGCACACCAAACGCCGCCGCACCCAACGTCCTAGTTGCTGAGTGGGGGCAGAATGGGAGAAGGCGATCGACGGATGGAGCGGGTATGCAGGTGGACGTTGTAGTTGTTGGTGGCGGGGCCATGGGATCGGCGGCAGCGTGGCAGTTGTCCAAGGCCGGCAAGTCCGTGGTCCTCTTGGAGCAATTCGAGGCCGGCCACCACATCGGTGCTTCCCACGGCGCTACACGCAACTTCAACACCGCATACGCAGAGACGGACTACCTGGACCTGCTGGCCGAGTCCAAAACCTTATGGGACGAGCTCGCCGCTGAGCACGGAGCGCCGTTGCTGGACCTCGTTGGCCTGGTGAACCATGGCAACGTCCCCCGGCTGGAGCAGATTCGGGCAGCCCACCAGGAACGCGGCATCGAGAGCTACTTCCTTCCCGCGGCCGAGGCGGCGGACCGCTGGCAGGGCATGAACTTCAGCACCGACGTCCTGTTCGTCCCGGGATCGGGCCGCGTCCGTTCCGCTGACGCGCTCGTGGCGCTGCGCAAGTCCGCCGAGGCCCACGGCGCCACGTTCAAATACTCGACGCCGGTCCGGGACATCCAAGTCACCGGCGGCGAATCGGTGGTGGTGGTAACGGACGAGACAGAATATTCAGCCGCCCGGGTTGTGGTCACAGCGGGCGCTTGGACCCCTAAACTGATCGGGAAGCTCGCGGATTTGCCTGCATTGGTGGTCACCCAGGAACAACCGGCCCACTTCACGCCTCTGGACAACACCTTGGTGTGGCCCAGCTTCAACCACAACCCGGATCCCGACCCGAACAACGAGCTCTACGAGTACTGGTTCAGCCCCGTCTACGGCATGCTCACGCCCGGCGAAGGCGTCAAGGCGGGCTGGCACGGCGTCGGCCCCGTCATGGACCCGGACGAGCGCACTTTCGAACCCATCCCCCAGCAGCTCGAAGCCCTGGTGCGGTACGCCGAGGAGTGGCTTCCAGGCGTCGACCCTTCCTCGGTGGTTCCCATCAGCTGCACCTACACCACAACCCCCAATGAGGATTTTGTGCTTGACCGCTTTGGTCCAATGGTGGTGGGTGCCGGCTTCTCGGGGCACGGTTTCAAATTCACGCCGGCGATTGGCCGGATCCTGAAGGACATCGTCGACGGCGGCACGGCCCCAGCGCGGTTCGCCGCAGACCGCTGAATCACCGGTTAAAAGAAAAACCGGCCCGCAGGCGATGCCTGCGGGCCGGTTTTGCTCGGGGCTACTTCAGGCTCGGGGCTACTTCAGGGTCGCGAGGACCTTGTTGAACGTAGCCGACGGGCGCATGATCTCGGCAGCCTTAGCGGCGTCCGGACGGTAGTAACCGCCAAGGTCGACGCCGGGGCCCTGCACGGCGGCAAGCTCCCCGACGATCGTTTCCTCGTTGGAGGTCAAAGAGTCAGCGATCGAGGCGAAAGCCTCAGCCAGCTCGGCGTCGTCGGTCTGCTTGGCCAGTTCCTGGGCCCAGTACGTTGCCAGGTAGAAGTGGCTTCCGCGGTTGTCCAGCTCACCCACGCTGCGGCGCGGGGACTTGTTCTCCAGGAGGAACGTGCCCGTTGCGCGGTCCAGCGTGTCCGCGAGGACCTGGGCGCGTGCGTTACCCGTGGTGGTGGCGAGGTGCTCGAAGCTGACGGCCAGGGCAAGGAATTCGCCCAAGCTGTCCCAGCGGAGGTGGTTTTCCTTGACCAGCTGCTGGACATGCTTGGGAGCAGATCCGCCGGCACCCGTTTCGAACAGGCCACCACCGTTGATCAACGGAACGATGGACAGCATCTTGGCACTGGTGCCAAGTTCAAGGATCGGGAACAGGTCCGTGAGGTAATCGCGCAGGACGTTGCCGGTGACGGAGATGGTGTCCTCGCCCTTGCGGATGCGCTCCAGGGTGAACGCCGTAGCTTCCACCGGGGAGAGGATCTTAATGTCCAGGCCCTCGGTGTCGTGGTCCTTGAGGTACTCGTTGACCTTGGCGATGAGGTTGGCATCGTGGGCGCGGCCCTTGTCCAGCCAGAACACGGCCGGGGTCTGCGAGGCGCGGGCGCGGGTGACTGCCAGTTTGACCCAGTCGCGGACAGGGATGTCCTTGGTCTGGCATGCACGCCAGATATCACCCGGGGAGACCTGGTGTTCGATCAGCACGGTGCCCTTGCTGTCCACCAGCTGAACGGTGCCGGCTGCTTCGATCTCGAAGGTCTTGTCGTGGCTGCCGTACTCCTCGGCTGCCTGCGCCATGAGGCCCACGTTGGGGACGGTGCCCATGGTGGTGGGATCGAAAGCGCCGTTGGCCCGGCAGTCGTCGAGAACCACCTGGTACACGCCGGCGTAGGAGCTGTCCGGGATGACGGCCAGGGTGTCCGCTTCCTTGCCGTCCGGGCCCCACATGTGGCCGGAGGACCGGATCATGGCCGGCATGGAGGCGTCCACGATGATGTCAGAAGGAACGTGGAGGCTGGTGATGCCCTTGTCCGAGTCCACCATGGCCAGCGCAGGACCGTCTTCGAGGCCCTTGGCGATAGCTGCCTTGACGCCGTCGCGGACGTCCTCGGGGAGGTCGCCAAGACCGCTGAGGATCGCGGCGAGGCCATTGTTGGGGCTGATCCCCGCGGCAGCCAACTGCTTGCCGTAGGTGTCGAAAAGCTCCGAGAAGTATGCCTTGACCACGTGGCCGAAGATGATGGGGTCCGAGACCTTCATCATGGTGGCCTTCAAGTGTGCGGAGAAAAGGATGCCCTCCTCCTTGGCACGGGCAACCTGTGCCTTGAGGAACGCGTCCAGGGCGTCGGCGCGCAGGACCGTAGCGTCAACCACTTCACCGGCCAGGACCGGGAAGCCCTTCTTGAGGACCTTGGTGGTGCCGTCTTCCCGGACCAGCTGGATGGTGAGGGAATCGTCAGCCTTCAGGACCACGGACTTCTCGTTGGAACGGAAGTCGTTCTCACCCATGGTGGCAACGTTGGTCTTTGAATCGGGGCTCCAGGCACCCATGGAGTGCGGGTTCTGGCGGGCGTAGTTCTTCACCGACAGAGGTGCGCGACGGTCCGAGTTGCCTTCACGCAGCACCGGGTTCACGGCGGAACCCTTGATCTTGTCATAGCGTGACCGGATGTCCGTCTCGGTGTCCGAGGAGGGGTTGTCCGGGTAGTCCGGGAGGGCGTAGCCCTGGGACTGGAGTTCGGCGATGGCAGCTTTGAGCTGCGGCACCGAGGCGCTGATGTTGGGCAACTTGATGATGTTGGCTTCGGGCTGCTTTGCCAGCTCGCCAAGTTCAGCCAAGGCGTTGCCCGTGCGCTGCTCTTCAGTCAGGAAGTCACCGAAAACGGCAATGATGCGGCCGGCCAGCGAAATGTCGCGGGTCTCCACCTCCACACCCGCAGTCGAGGCATACGCCTCCACGATCGGCAGGAATGAATAAGTAGCCAGCATCGGCGCTTCGTCTGTGTGGGTATAGATAATCTTGGCCATTGGCGGGGTTCTCCCTGAAAGTCTGCAGATTTCAACATCTCTAACTTACCCGAGCAGGCCGTTTTGACGCCTCTTAGTGGTGGAGATCACGTGTTCGTTACCCTCACCGGCGGTTAACGCCCGACGGCGGCCGCACCCCCTAGGGGCCAGCCGCCGTCGGGCGTTCCTTGCTAGTGGAAGAAGTGGCGCGCGCCGGTGAAGTACATCGTGATGCCGGCAGCGTTGGCTGCGGCGATCACTTCATCGTCACGGACCGAACCGCCCGGCTGAACAACGGCACGGACACCGGCGTCGATCAGGATCTGCAGCCCATCGGCGAACGGGAAGAACGCGTCCGAGGCTGCAACGGCACCGCGCGCCCGCTCCGGGGCGTTGGTCGCGTCGGCGTTGGAGGCGCCGCCAGCACCTTCGACGTCGGACTCCACCGACACGCCCAGCGTGTTGGCGCGCTCGACGGCGAGGCGGCAGGAGTCCAGGCGGTTGACCTGGCCCATGCCGATCCCGACGGCGGCACCGTTGTCAGCGATCAGGATGGCGTTGGACTTCGCCGCGCGGCACGCGGTCCAGGCGAAAGCCAGATCCGCGAGTGTTCCCTCGTCGGCGGCTTCGCCTGCGGCGAGGGTCCAGTTGGCGGGGTTGTCGCCGTCGGCGTCCACCTTGTCGCTCATCTGGACCAGGACGCCGCCGGAAACCTGGCGCATCTCCGAGGGATAGCGGCCGTAGCCTTCGGGGAGCGCGAGCAGGCGGATGTTCTTCTTCTTGGACAGGATCTCCACAGCCTCGGGCTCGAAGTCCGGGGCGATGACCACCTCGGTGAAGATGCCCGCAACCGTGCGCGCCATGCCAGCGGTGACCGTGCGGTTGGCAGCGATGACGCCACCAAAAGCGGAGACGGGGTCGCAAGCGTGGGCCTTGGCGTGGGCGTCGGCGATCGGGTCTGCCGCGTCGGCGGATCCGACGGCGACACCGCACGGGTTGGCGTGCTTGATGATCGCGACGGCGGGCTCGGCGAAGTCGAAGGCAGCGCGGAGGGCGGCATCGGCGTCGACGAAGTTGTTGTAGCTCATGGCCTTGCCGTGCAGCTGGTCAGCCTGGGCGATGCCTGCTGGAGCCGCGTGGTCCACGTAGAGGGCGGCCTGCTGGTGCGGGTTTTCGCCGTAGCGGAGAACCTCGGAGCGCTCCAGAGCCAGTCCTGCATAGGCAGGCCAATCGATGACGCCGTCGCCGTCCTCGTCCAGGAACTGGCTGGCGGTCCATGAAGCAACAGCGTTGTCGTAGCTGGCGGTGTGCGCGAAGGCCTTGGCAGCCAGGCGACGACGGGTGTTGAGGTCGAAGCCGCCTTCCTGGGCTGCGGCAACAACGGCGCCGTAGAAGTTGGGGTCCGTGACAATAGCGACGGCGGCATGGTTCTTCGCGGCCGACCGCACCATGGCGGGGCCTCCGATGTCGATCTGCTCAACGACGTCGTCCTGCGCCGCGCCGGACTTCACGGTCTCGACGAACGGGTAGAGGTTCACCACCACGAGGTCGAAGGTTTCAATGTCCATGCTGGCGAGCGTCTCCATGTGGGCAGGGACGCGGCGATCGGCGAGGATCCCGCCGTGAACGCGGGGGTGCAAGGTCTTCACCCGGCCGTCGAGCATTTCCGGGGAGCCGGTGACTTCTTCGACTTCCTTGACCGGGATGCCTGCGGCGGCGATCTTCTTGGCGGTGGAGCCGGTGGAAACGATGGCGACGCCGGCTGCGTGCAGGCCCTTCGCGAGCTCCTCCAGTCCCGTCTTGTCGTAAACCGAGATCAGTGCACGGCGGATGGGAACACGGTCAAGCTGCGTCAAGCTCACAAAAGTCTCCGTCTTAGGTCGCGTAAATGTCGCGGGTGGTGGGATACGGAGAGTTTATCGTGTTTCGTTGGCGCACCGGTTTTGAGTCGCGTCCTTGGCCCCCAACCCCACCCCGCCCGTTGCGGGGCCCACTCTGCACCCACACCCACCCCCCATCCCTGCACACCCGGCCTCACAAGCCCACCCCTTACGACGCCGGCCCTCGCCATCCGCGCGATACCAGCGCATCGCGAATCTTCTTTTCAGCGCTACCCCAGCCACCTTTCATCTGGACAAGGGAGAACCGCAGCACGATCCATCCGTTGGCGCGTAACCGGTCGTCCCGCTCTATGTCTTTGCCCCACTGGACGGGGTCGGATCTGTGGTGGTCGCCCTCGTATTCGAGTGCGATTTTGTACTCCTTGTATTGAAGGTCGGGTGTGGACATGTACCTGCCTAGATCGTCGAAGATTGGCAGGGTCACTGCCGGCTCCGGCAGTCCGGCGTCGACGATTTTCACCCGCAATCGCGACTCTTGGGGTGAGTCCACACCTTCACGCAACAGCGGCAGTATCTCCCGAGCCATTCGAATACCTTTGACCTTTGGACGCCGATCGATGACCTCTTGAATGGCCGCGATCGAGGACAGCGGGCTCTCACGGGCAAGTAGGGAGTCACCGGCCGCAACCAGAGACCCCCGCCCCATATGCCGGGCCAGATCCACCCAAGTCCACTCGGGGGAAGTGAGATGAACGCCATTGACCAGACGAACATCCCTGGCTAACAGCGGTGCCCTGTGACCAATCACTCCCCGACGTTTGACCCGGCCGATCTCCTGTCTCCGAGTCACATGGATCAGCCCATTGGTGCCTTCTTCTTCCAGATATATGGGAAGCGGCATCGACCACAGAAGTGCCGCTGTCACATGGCTCGCAGCGCAGCGCGGAGTGATCGCCGTATGCAGCCTGCCGAGAAGCTCAAGATTGCGATCATCACTTCGGGCAAGACGAATTCCTCGACTGGGAGTAACAAGTTCCTTTGACTGCAGTCGCCCGCGCGGCACACCTGCGGCGTAAGCATCAGCGACAAGGAAGCCATTGGGGTCCAGGTCCGACGGCAGAGGAGTTGGTTTCGGCATTGGACCATGCTCGCCGGTATTGACGGGCGGTGTTTGGTTATCCACAAAATGGTCTTGTCCGTGCTTGTGACTTCTCCTCCACACCCTGCTTGGGGGCCGTGTTGTGGGGCCTGCTCTGCATGGAAAACGACCAACTAACCCTGCGGAGCGGGCCCCACAACGAAGGGAGTAGCCCACACGGATCGGGCTGCCCCCCAAGTAGGGTTGGTCCATGGAAGCGTCCACCTCCGTAGTCCTCGTTGCCGACATAGGAAAGAGTCGGTGCCGCGTTGAGCTGCGCAGGGGCCACGATCTGCTCGCGGCAGCGGACCAGCACGGCTTCCCCGGCATTCACGTAGACCAAGGGCCCGCCCTCGCGTTCGACCTCCTGCTCAAGACAGTGGCTTTGCTGGCGCCCGCACTCCCCCTCAACAGCCTCGCGGGGATAGGCGCCGGAGTAGCCGGCGTCGAGGCTTCCACTGAAAATTCCCGCGAATTGGCCGCCCTCCTGGCCCATCATTTCCGCGTTCCAGCTGCCGTGCTCTCCGATGCCACCGCCGCGCACTTGGGTGCATTCGACGGCGGGACCGGCACCGTCTTGATCGTCGGGACAGGCGCCGTGGCCTTCCGCTTCGACGAGCCCGGCCTCCTCCACCGGGCCGACGGCTGGGGCCCCTACCTTGGCGATCGCGGCAGCGGCCGGTGGATTGGTCAACAAGGTCTTCAAGCAGTTTTGGAAGCGCACGACGGCGGTCCCGCTACCTCCCTCTCGGCTGCGGCCGGCGCGTTGGTCGAGTCGCCGGACATGCTTCCGGGTTGGCTTGCCGCACACGAGAACCCTTACCGCGCGATGGCCCGTTTCGCACCCCAGGTGCTGCAGGCAGCGGAGGCGGGTGACGGCGTCGCGCGTGACATCATCGGCGAGGCGTGCAGGATCTTGACCCGCACGGTGCAGAGAGCGTGTGGCAACCAAGAAAGCCCCGGCCACGTGGCCCTGCTGGGCGGTGTGGCGGACTCGGAGTTCTTTGCCGGGCTCTTGCAGAACTCGCTCTCTTCGGCTGGGATTGAGGTGGTGACCCCGCTGGGCGATGGCTTGGACGGTGCTGCCCTCGCAGCGGTGCGCCGCGGGCTCATCCACGAAAGGTATATCCACCGTGACGGAGCAACCGGAACCAACTGACGCGGACAAACTCGCGGATCTCCGCACCGTCCTGGCCGGTCTGCAGACCGAAGCCACCGCCGAGGGGGTGGACGCCCTGGACACCTTTGGCACGGAAAAGCTGGTCGCGACCATGCTTTCCCACAGTGCAGGAGTGCACGCCGCCGTTGCGGCTGCTGCTCCTGAAATCGTTGAAACGGTCGACGCCGTTGCCGAGCGGTTTAGACGTGGCGGACGACTGATCTACGTGGGCGCGGGAACGGCTGGCCGCCTGGGAGTGCTCGACGCGAGCGAATGCCCGCCCACCTTCGGCACTCCGCCGGGTCTCGTGGTCGGGCTCATCGCGGGCGGGGTCCAAGCGATCCAAAAACCTGTGGAGTACGCCGAGGACAACGCAACCGCCGGGGCTCGGGACCTGCACGATATCAACGTCACTGAAGCGGACGCCGTCGTGGGTATCACTGCCTCCGGAAGGACGCCGTACGTGATCGGCGCACTGGAGGAGGCCCGTAAGAGGGGCGCGTTCACGGCGTCGTTGGCGTGCAACAAGGGCTCGGCCGTCGGGCACCTGGCCGATGTTGCTATCGACGTTGAGGTGGGCCCCGAGTTCATTGCGGGATCGACCAGGCTGAACTCGGGCACCGCGCAGAAATTGGTCCTGAACATGATCAGCACGTTGACCATGGTGAAGCTGGGCAAGACGTACGGGAACCTCATGGTGGATTTGCGCGCGACGAATGAGAAGTTGCTGGCCCGCTCCCAGCGGACCGTGCAGCACGCCACGGGAGTCTCGGCGCAGGAAGCGGCCGCCGCCCTGGACTCCGTCGGGGGCTCGGTGAAGGCGGCGATTTTGGTGCTGCTCACGGGCATCGACCCCTCCTCAGCAAAGACCGCGCTCGACGACGCCGGTGGTTTCCTGCGAAGGGCGATCGAAACCCGGAAGTAGGGCATGCTGCAGAGCGCATAAAGTTTCATGCAGGAGGCCCAATGAATACATACACAGCCGTGCCGAGCGGCGAACAAGTGGTGCAGGAATTGCCGTGGCGGTGGAAGGTCCAAGGGAAGATCTTCGTGATCGGCGGCTTGGGTTTCATGTTCGATGCTTGGGATGTGACGCTCAACGGCATCCTGATTCCGTTGCTGTCCAAGCACTGGTCCCTGCAACCGGCAGGCGCTGCGTGGATCGGCACGGCCAACCTGATCGGAATGGCGGTGGGCGCGTTTGCCTGGGGCACTATCGCGGACACCATTGGACGCAAGAAGGCGTTCAGCGCCACCCTCCTGATCTTCAGCATCTTCACCGTCCTGGGCGCTTTCTCGCCCGACGTCGTCTGGTTTTGCATCTTCCGCTTTGTGGCCGGTTTCGGTCTAGGCGGTTGCATTCCCGTGGATTACGCGTTGGTGGGTGAGTTCACGCCCCGCAAGCAAAGGGGCAAAGTCCTCACCGCCATGGACGGCTGGTGGCCCGTGGGCGCGGCCTTGTGCGGCTTCCTGTCAGCGTGGTTCGTCGCTGCGTTTGCAGACTGGCGGTTGACGATGCTGGTCATGGTGGTGCCGGCACTGCTCGTCTTCTGGATCCGCCGGAGCGTGCCTGAATCCCCGATGTTCCTGATCCGGAAAGGGCGGCGTGCTGAAGCGGCGGCCGTCATCGACGATTTAGTGGCCGCCACCGGCATGGAACCGCGGGCTTACCGGTTGCCCGCGGCCCAGGCCGCGCCACGGCTGTCCGCTGGAAGCATTTGGAAGCAGCTGCGGCTCATCTGGCAGTTCGACTGGAAGATTACGACAGCGGCCTGGGCTTTGTTCTTCTCCGTGCTGCTGGTTTATTACGTGTCCCTGACCTGGATGCCCCGGATTCTCATTGGAGCCGGCTTCGAGGAGTACAAGGCGTTCCTCACGACGGCGGGAATGGCCGCCGTCGGGCTTCTGGGCGTGGTGGCTGCGGCGCTGCTGGTGGAGCGCGTAGGCCGCAAGTGGATCCTCGCCGTGACCGGCCCGCTGTCCGCGCTGACGCTCGTGATCGTGGCATTCGTGGTGGACGTACCGGCCGCCGCGGTGTTCTGGCTGCTGGTGTTCGGCTTTGTGGTGCAGGTGGCGATTCCGGTGCTCTACGCGTACGTGTCCGAGCTCTACCCCACTGAGTTGCGGGGGTCCGGCTTCGGATGGGCCTCCAGCTTTTCCCGCATCGGAGCGGGCTTTGGGCCCTTGGTGTTCGCATCATTCTTCTGGCCCGAGTTCGGCCTGGCCCAGTCCTTCGCGATGGCCGGTGGCTTGGTGCTGCTCTCCGTGCTGTGGATGGCTTTCATGGCGCCGGAGACCAAGCAGCGCGTCCTCGCCTGACGCCGCCCCTTCCCCAACTAGCGGCCCCCAACTAGGGGACAGTTCCTGCTCCACTCAGGGCTCAGAGCGGCGTTATCTGTCCCCTAGTTGGGCGACCACCCGCGTTGCTCCAGCGCACGCCTCACCTTGGCCACCGCCGTGATTGCGCCGGTGCTCATATGGCGCTTTGAGATGCGCACAAGGTTCCAGCCCGCGCGGCTGTAGTCTTCCTCGCGGGCAATGTCCCTGACCACCTGCGCGGGGTCCGAGTGGCCCTCGCCCTCATATTCGACGCCGACCCGCCACTCGCGGTAACCAAGGTCTGGTTGACGTACGACACCGGGACTCAACACCGTGCGCACGTTGACCTCCGGGGTGGGAAGCCCAGCCCGCCCAAGCGCCAGCCTCAGTCGAGTTTCGGGAGCAGAGTCGGCGCCCACCACCGCCTGCTCCAAGGCGAGGCGGGCCTTGCGGATACCTGGTGTCCCCCAGTGCCGGTCCAGCATCTCTTCAAGGTCATCCATGGTGCAGTATGGCTCGGATCGGTTTTCGAATTCCAGCCTCGGAACACGGAGCAAATGATCGGCCACGACAGTGATCTCGTCGATGTCCATCTTCCGGGAGCAGTCCAGCCATGTCCGGGCCCTACTGGTTACGAAGAGTCCGTTCAGCGTAGTGATTTCGTCCGCGAAGAACTGCCCCTTGTGCGCAGTGACGCCTTTGCGGCGAGGTCTCCCCATGGTGTCGGGCCGCGAAATGTGGATACTCGTCTCGTGACTCCCAGGCAGGAATCCGGGAAACTCCCAGAGCAGGAATGCCGTTGCATGTGACGCAGCTGAGAACGGAGTAACCAGGGTCAGAGGCCGGGCACGATCGGCAACCGTCAGGTCGTCCACTATTCTAGGCATGCGGATCTGACGGCTTGGCGAGGCCAGATCTCTGTAGCGTAGGCGCCCAGCTGTGACGCCGGCGTCGAGCGCTTCCTGGACAATGAAGGGCTTCATAGCCAGGTTTGCGGGCAGCGGCCGTGCGATCTTCATGGGCCCATGCTGGCAAAATCAACGGCCGTGCGTTCTGTTATCCACAGGCCCGGGCGCGCAACGCCCAACTAGGGGACAGCTCCGGGCCCTCTGAGGGCTCAGGGCGACGTTATCTGTCCCCTAGTTGGGCGATGGCGTGGGCTGGGAGGCGGCCAGGGACGCCAGGGTCTGGACCAAGAGGCGCCGCTCCACTATCTTGATGCGCTCGTGCAGGCTCTCCTCGGTATCAGAGGGAAGAACAGCCACGGCTTCCTGGGCGATGATCGGCCCGGTGTCCACTCCGGCGTCGGCCCAGTGAACGGTGCACCCAGTGACCTTGACGCCATACGCCATGGCGTCGCGAACGCCGTGGGCGCCGGGGAACGACGGGAGCAGGGCCGGGTGGGTGTTGACGTATTTGCCGCCGAAAGCATCGATGAAGTCCGCGCTGACAATGCGCATGAACCCGGAGGAGACCACGACGTCGGGCTGGTAGGAGAGGACCTTGTCCCGCAGCGCTGCATCCCACTCAGCGCGGGTCTGGAACGAGTTGAAGTTGACCACGAACGTTTCGATCCCGGCCTCTTCCGAGCGCTCTACCCCGTAGGTATCGGGGCGATCCGCTCCCACAGCGGCAATCTCGACGTCCAGTTCACCTGACTTCACGGCGTCGATGACAGCCTGGAGGTTGGAGCCGGTACCGGAGACGAGGACAACAATTCGCATTGCACTAGCTTATGGTCGGCTCGCGTAGGCTGGAAAACATGAATTCCGACGCCGGCCCCAAGCGGAGCAAACAACCGTACAGTGAGGCCGAGAAAGCCGCTTTTGGCGTGACCCAGATGTTGTTCCGCGCCTTCTTGTTGGCTGCCTTGGGATCCTTCTTCGTGTTCTCCCTGAATGTGAACTACGTGTGGCTGAGCGCTTTGCTGACGGTGATCGGTTTAGTGCTTGGCGTGGTGGTCCTGGTGCGGGCTGTAAAGTTCAGGCACCCGCGCCTGGTGTTGTTCGGCACCATTTCCGGGCTCATTGTCACCGCGGTCATGTGCCTGCTGATCCTCACCACCGCCCTGTTCTTCACGCAGGTCAGCACCTACCAGGCTTGTTCACGGGCCGCATTGACGGAATCCGCCAAGACGCAGTGCCTCACCCAGTTGGAAAAATCCATGCCGGCTGCCCTGCGCTAGGCGTGTTCGTCGTCGTAAACTGCGTGGTCCAGGTCCGCCTCGCGCAGCTTCTGCCGGCGTTCCAGCCATGGCCCCACCGCATAACCGATCACGACGCCGAGCCCCACTTCCGTGGCCAGCCAGAGTGCCGTCCTGATCGGGTCGGGGCCGATTTCCGTGAGCCGCCCAATGCCGGCCGAACCGCGTGAAATCCACACCGCGACACCACAGAGGGCACCGGCGATCGCGCCTACCAACGCCCCGAGGAACAGCGTGGACACGGCTGCCGTGAACCAACGGGCCTTGATTTTGATGGACAGCCATTCGTCAAAGTGGTTTTCGCCTGCGCGCAGGAACCACCAACCCCCAAGGATGCCAGCGACCACCGGAAGCGCAAGCGCCATCGGTCCGGCGTCGAGCTGTCCGGCGGGAAGCGCACCGAAGATGGGGACGGCCGGGAGCGGTCCGACGGCGGTGCCAAGCGGCCCCACGTGCGAACCAACGCCCAAGGAGAACCCCGCACCGGAGGACCAGGCAAGGGCGAAAAAGACCAGGTTCGGCAGGAAGCCCAGCTGCGCGATGGTCAGCACCGCACCGCCCATGGCACCGGCTTTGAGCCCTTCGTAGACGGCGATGATATCCGTCCAGTGCATCACGATGGTCACGGCCAACAACACAGCGGCCAGGCAGACAGAGGCGACGGCGGCAACGAAACCTGCCTTGATGGCCGACCCCACGTAGGACCCGGCCCAGCGGGAGTGCTGGCTGGTGCGCGCGAGCCACGTGACGGCGTCGACGCCGATGAGGCGGCTCCACGAGCCTGCTTCACGTCGCGCTCCAACAACTATCCCCAAGCCGAAGGGAATCAGCGGGATGGTCATGGCGAACCAGAGGTTGATCACAACTTCGGGTGTCCGGCAGACGAAGCCGGTGGCTATCCCGAACGCGCCATACACCAGGAGGGCTCCCAGGAATGCCTGCCACAGCTGGTCCGTGTAGGACGCGCGGGCAAGGCGACGGCCCGTGCGCCATGCCAGCAGGAAAGGAATCAGCGTCAGGCCCAGCGGGATCAGGGTCAGAACCCCTGATCCGTGTTGGGCCACGGTGCCTGGGTTGACCTGTGTCAGGTTCAAGGAAACGCCGTGGATCAGGAGCCACGCTTGGCCGGCCAGGCGGGCCAGGAAATCCACGTTGCGGTTCTGGAAACCGTCGGTGGCCCAGACGCCCAGCAGTGGAAGCACCACCACAATGGCTGAGATGAATGCCGCTTGCGCCGCTTCCAAACCACCCTGTAGCCAAAGAGGCATGGGGAGGCCACGGTTTCCGGTCTGATCAGCGCGCAGTTTCATCGTGATCCATCGTGCCACGGAGCGCAGCCCTCCCCCGGGAGGCGCCCCTGCGCTGACCCGAAATTCAGCGCTTTTTGCGGTGCCCCGCCGTAAGATGGGAGGTGTTCCCAGGGGGATGCGCAGGCGTTGAAGGCCCGGAAATCAATCGAAGCCGGGAACTAGGAGCGGCCAATGGACAGGTGTCACAACGCATAACAGAAAGTCGTACTAGCAGCTGGTGCAGCCGCCCTTCGAATTCATTCGACCGGCTGCACCAGCCTTCTTTTTTGCCTCCTTGCAACAGCCTTCGAACGAACCGGCACAAATGACGCACAAACGTGCTGGACTTAGCAGTCCCTCAGAACAAGACTGTGTACACGAGCAACCACTTGGCCTATTGGGGGTCAACCAGTGTGGGCGGTTCACTTTCTGAAGGGACAGGTCGATGCAAGACCTTGCTGCATTCTTTCCACTGATCGCCATGATTCTCGGCGTCCTGTTTGTTATCGGTTTCGTGTGGGTGGCCACCAAGGCAATGTGGAAGGTAGCCGAGCCCAACGAGGCATTGATCATCTCGGGCCTGACACGCGGCACACTTGAAAACACCGATGGCATGGACTTCAAGATTGTCACCGGGAAGGGCGCACTGGTGGTTCCGGGACTTCAGACAGTGCGCACCCTCGCGCTGACGCTGAACGAGACAGAGCTCAAAGTTTCCTGTGTGACCTCCCAAGGCATCCAGGTGATCGTTGATGGCGTGGTGATCTACAAAATCGGCGATGCTCCACCGTTCATTGCCAACGCGGCGCGGCGGTTCCTCGGCCAGCAGCCCCGGATGGAGAGCCAGGTGTACAACGTCTTTGAAGGGCACCTGCGTTCCATCATCGGCAGCATGACCGTGGAGGAGATTATCCGGGAGCGGGACAAGCTTGCCTCGCTGGTCCGGAGCGCCAGCGGCGTGGAGATGGAAAAGCTCGGCCTGGTGGTTGATTCCCTGCAAATCAAGGATTTGCAGGATCCCACCGGCTATATCCAAAACCTCGCCAAGCCACACATTGCGCAGGTCAAGATGGAAGCCCGGATCGCCGAGGCCACCCGGAACCGCGAAGCTGCGGAAAAGGAGGCAGAAGCTGCGGCGCTGATCGCGGATGCCCAGAGCCTTTCGGCCATCAAGCAATCCGCGGCCCAGGCCAACGCCGAGCAGGCCCGCGCGAATGCAGCCCAAGCGGGGCCTTTAGCCGATGCCACCGCCCGCCAGCAAGTGGTGGTCCAGGAAACGGAAGTGGCCAAACTCGAGGCCGACCGCGAAGAGCAGAAGCTACAGACCACCATCCGCAAGCCCGCGGACGCGAAGGCCTACGCCCAGCGGACGGAAGCCGAAGCCAAAAAGGCGGCGGATATCAGTGCTTCGGAAGCACTGGCCAGGCGTACCGAGCTTGACGCCCAGGCCAATGCGCGGCGCGTTGAACTCGAAGCCCAGGCGAATGCAGGCGCCGCCGCAGCAATGGCTGGTGCCACTCGCCTGACCGGTGAAGCAGAGGCAGCGGCGACGACGGCGCGAGGCAACGCTGCCGCTTCGGCGGTGAAGGCCAAGGCACTGGCTGAAGCCGAGGGCATCAAGGCTCGTGGTGAAGCCTTGGAGACCAACCAGGATGCCGTGATCTCCCAGCAGATCGCAGAGAACATGCCAGCGATCGTTTCCGCCGCGGCCGAGCCCTTCTCCCGCATCGGGCAGCTCACGGTGCTCAACGGCGGCGATGGCCTGAACAGCATGGTGGGTGGAATCCTGTCGCAGGTCGGTAGCTTCCTGCCCTCCCTGGCGTCGGCGTTGCGCGGAAAGGAAGCGTCTCCGCCGTCGAAAGCTCCCAATGCATAAGGACGTCAACCGCAGCCTGACCGGAAAGATCGGCCGGGTGACCGGCACCATCGCACCTGGCACCATAGGCGAGGTCATGCTCCCCTTCCAAGGAGGGACGAGCGCGTTCTTCGCCCACCCGTTCGACAAGACGAGTGTGTTCCCCGTGGGCGAGAAGGTGTTGGTGATCTACTACGAACCGCCCCAGACGGTGTACGTGGATGAGTTGCCCGAGGTTTTAAGGGAGTAGGAGCTCTCCTCGAGGGAGTGCAACTCATAGTTGCGGGCCGTAGATGAACTCCTTGGCATGGTTGACGGCCTTCTTGAAGGCATCGTTGCGCAGGGTCACATGCTCTTGGCTTGCCCCGCTTCGGGGTTCCATGAATGTTGTGGGCCCGGGGCGGAGCATCCAGATATCCCCTGCGGGAGGAAGATAGAACACGCCAAACGATCGGTGTTCCGGGTCGTCCGCCCAGATCGGCACTACCGCCACCGCCGCGCCCGTGTCCGGGTTGATCCATTGCGCTCGCGGCATGGGTTGCTCGTGGACCTCGGGATCCAGGAACGGCGCTGTCCCCCTCCCCCAGCGCTTCTCGAACCGTTCGTAAAACGCAGGAATGATGTGGCCGTCGTAGGGACGCCATGCGCTCATGAATGACTCCTTGGTGTTCGGGTGTTGTAAGACGGCGGAGCCCAACGCGGCGGGCCGAAGGATAGGGGCGGCTGGTCCGGATCGCCGGGTGCGGGCGACGTTGTCCGGTGAACGCGAACCCTCACAGGCGTCCCGGCAGTCCGAGCAGGCAGGCCAGAGCGCGCGAGATCATAAGCCGCCCGCTTCCTCGGGTCCGACAAAACGCCGTACGCCTGCATGATGGCGTGCAGTTGCTGGACGTCGGCCGCGGAAAGTGCGCCACCGCCGTCGTCCGCTTGGCGTGTGTCCGGATGGTGCGTGCGGAGCAGCGAGCGGTACGCATGGGTGATCTCACGGGCGGTCGCGTCGGGGACCACCTGCAGGATCGCGTAGTGATCGGGTTGGTTGCTCACTGTTGTTTCCGTGCGTTTGCTTCCGGTGCGGGTACGGGTTTGGAGATGGCCCCCGGCGTGAGCCGAGGGCCATCCATCGGGAGGCAACGTCGGGGGCCGCGTTTTCTTTGCGCAAGATGCGCTGTGGGGTGGCACGAAGCCTGCACCCAACTTTTCCGATGCGGTCGGTCTGATGCTCCCGGTCCTGCCGGACTAGGCGTTGATCTCCTGCCTTTGTCCGTTCGACGTGATTTCGATGCGCCGCGGCTTGGCCTTCTCTGCAACGGGGATGCGAAGGGTCAGCACACCAGCGTCGTAGCTGGCCTTGACGCCGTCGGTATCCAGCGTGTCGCCCAGGATCAGTTGCCGGCTGAAGACGCCTTGCGGGCGTTCGGCGGCGATTAGTTCCGTGTTCTCGCCAGCTGGCGACTTCCGCTCCGCCTTGACCGTCAGGACGTTGCGTTCGACGTCGAGGTCGACGGAATCGGGGCTGACACCGGGCAGATCAAACGCGACAACGAATTCTTCGCCCTCCTGCCAAGCGTCCATGGGCATGCCCGCCGGGCGTGCTGTTGTGCCAAAAACCTGTTGGGCGAGCCGGTCGAAATCGCGGAACGGGTCAGTGCGCATCAGCATTTTGTTCTCACTCCTTTGATCGTGATGCTGATCTGTTGTTTGTACCAGTCTTCGGGTGGATCTATGTTGGCTGGTATAGATTTTTTATAGCACTGGTGAGAGAGTGGTGCAAGTGGATTTTCCGAAGATTTTTGAGGGGGTTTGATGGCTGGTTCTGGCGGCTCAGGTGCAGTGGAGCACGACGGCGGAAGGGACGTTCGCGAACGGGACGCGATGGGCGTTTACGCTATTTCCGTTGCCGCGGAACTGGTCGGTACCGGGCAACAGAACATCCGGCAGTACGAACGCAAAGGCTTGCTCACTCCGGAAAGGACCGACGGCGGCACTCGCCGCTACAGCGAGTCGGACCTGGCGACCTTGCGCCGAATCGGAGCACTCCTGGATGAAGGGCTCAACCTGGCCGGGGTGAAACTCGTGCTCGAGCTGGAGGCGGAAAACCGCGGGCTGACCGAGGACAATCGGGGGTTGGCGGACGACAACCGCGAACTGCGGGCGGATAACAAGGGGCTGCGGAGGGATCTGAAGCGGGCGCGGGGCCGGGACTCAGGCTAAAGCAGGTGAGCTGCGCACATACCGGGTCGGCCGCACATTATTGAACCACAGCTAAGCGAACCGGGTGCGCCCGCGCAGGGGAATTCGTTTCGGAGGGATGCAGACGATGGACGTCGTTCCATTAGTTGCCGAGGCGACACATTCCAGTCAATAACTACATCGTCTGTTGTCCCATGAGACGATGCACCCACTATCTCGCATCGCCAATGCAGAAATATGCACCCAGGAGAGGTCTCACACAATGAAATACACCACGTCCCTGGCTACCCTTGCGCTCATTGGGGCGCTAGGACTGACCGCATGCGGCTCTAGCAACTCCAAGGGCACCGGAGCCGCGCCCACCGTGGAGGCTGCGGCCGGAGCCGTCAGTGCCACACCGACAGCGGACGGGCCAGCGAAGTCCAGCCGGGGGAACATCCTGATGAAGGTTGGCGACCCGGGAACGGTGACGGACACCATCACGAAGAAGGCAACCGTCAACTTCACGGTCAACTCGATCGCTCCGGTTACCTGCACCGAGCAGTACGCCTCCGCACCCAAGAATGGGCACCTCTATGCGGTGGACCTCAGCATCAAGACAACCCCGGAGCTGGCACAGTCGTCATTCCCCAAGTACATCCTGACGGCAGGCAGCTTCAAGTTCATCGCCGCGAACGGGACCACGTTCAATGGCCAACTCTTCACTACCGCGGTAATCGGCTGTATCCCCAGCGCTGAGCAGTTGCCGGCGGATGGTCTAGGTCCGGGTGAGAACGCTACGGGCAAGGTTCTCGTTGACCTGCCTGACACTAAGGGTGTGCTGGTGATGAGCCAGAGCTTCGGCCCTGGCTTTGAATACAACTTCTAAACAATCAACCTTAAATGGGGGACGCAATGACTGAAAACCTCAACACTGAACCGGAGCAAGTTCCAACTCCGCACTATCCGGCCGCTGGGCCTCCTTTGTACCAAGCGCCCACCGAGTTCAACATGCCGCGCCAGCCCGCCCCAATGGGGCCGAAGAGCAAGAGCCGCAAGCAGTTCATCCTGCCCGCCGCTCTTCTGGTGGGCGGGCTCCTGATCGGTGGAGGTATCGGATACGCGAACCGGCCTGCGCCTGTTGTGGAAGTACAAACCAAGACGGAAACCAAATCCGTCACGCCCGCAACTTGCATCGACGCACTAACGCAGGCTGACCTCTTACTCCTGAACGACGCCGACATGGTTGGCTACATGTCGGACGCCCTCAAGGCGGCTGGCTCATTCAACACCGCTGGAATCCAAGCAGCCAGTGCGAGCATGGCTCCGGTCAACGCCCGCCAGAAGGATCTCCTGCCCAAGTACACGAGCGCAAAGCAGTCCTGCCAGGCGTCCCGATGAGTGAGCCAACAAGCATGCCACCTAACGGCACGCAACCTCCCCTGTACCAGAATCCGATGAACTTCAGTGCGGGTCCAGCCAACCCCTACGACCGCAAGCCGAAGAGATTGAACAAGAGGAATCTCATCGTGGGTGCTGTTGCTGCACTTGTTATGTTTGGATTCGGTATGGGAGCTGTATCCGCTGGCACGACACCCCCTGTGGCGGTGGAGCCGACGCCTGCATCAACGGTGACGGTGACTGCCAAGCCGCAGATCAACACTGTCACCGTTACCAAGACGCCGCAGTCATGCATAGATGCACTGGACAAGGCCTCAGCTGTAATCGGTGTCATGTCCAAGGCGTTTCCGTTGGCATCCCAGGCCATCACGGCCGCAGGCGGGCGTGATGTGGCAGGACTAAATTCGGTCACTTCGCAAATGAACGATTTAAACAGCCAGCTTGCAGCGGCCAGCCCCGGCTTGGTGGCCTCCGTGCAGTCCTGTAGGTCCAGCCAGTAACGACACAACCGCCAGTACCAGGAATCGTTATCAAAAGCAGGACGCTCCTGAATGGCGCGTTCTGCCAAATCAATTTGAAGGATTTCTCATGCACCACCAGAAGCTACTTCTGACCGTATGCCTCTTGGGCGCAGTCGCGCTCACGGGATGCGCCCCCGTAGGCGGTACCTCTACTGCCTCCGCTTCCACACCCACACCCACACCCACCAAGACAGTCCCAGCAAACGGTGAACACTACAGCTCCGTGGCCTCGCTGGAGGCTGCATTTGTTGAGGCGGGTGGTGATTGCTCAGGGTTCGAGCAGACCAACAAGGTGACCCACGCCGCGGAGTCCGGAAATTGCGGGACAGGCTCCGTCCTTTCCGTCTACTCCTCGTTGTCAGACAGAGACGCAGTGGTGGATGAAATGAAGCAGTTCGCCGACGTCATTGGTATGAACGTTCTCGTTGGCGAGAACTGGATCATCAACGACAAGAAAGTGGCACAATATCAGCCCAAGCTGGGGGGAACTTTGGTCACCCGAGCCGCAACCAAATAGAGTGGAAGGCGGCGGCCTTGCGGGGCCGTCGCCGGCTTCGGGCTGGAAGACCGCCTTTATTATTTGGATCAAATGCGTCTGAGCGCTGTGCGGGTGCGGTCCGTCGCGTACAAGGAAGGGCCAGCCGTTGCCGCTCAGCTAGGCAGATCCTCGACGTCTTTCTTTCAGGGCTCGTACGGCTCGGATTAGTACGGGGTTTCCACAGTCATCCGCGCCGACGACCGTCCGACCTACCCTGGGAATCCCCAGCAGAATGCTGCAGTCAGCGTGTGGGCTTCCGGAGACTCAGCCAGCTCGGCGTGAAGGGGACAAGTCATGTGGCCTGGGGTAAGACCGAGGAACAAAAGCGAGAAGAACGAGCAGCCAGGGAGGCACTTGAACTCGAAGCCAAAAAGGCAAGGGTGGAGGCTAGGTATGCTGCAAGTCCAGTCGGGCGGGCGGCTGCCGGTTTTGAAAACCCTGAGCGGCTGGCAACTCATCGGATTACGTGACCAACCTGAGCAGGCGGACTTGTGCACTACTCGCAAGTTGTAGACGACATTGGGAACAGGCAGCTGGAGCTTCCGAAGAAGCGGCACAGCCTAACGCCCGGACCCGGCTGTCGGCCTTACGGGCTGTCAAAGAATCGCCGTCATGCCACCCCACCCCGTACCAACTCGAGACGCCGTAGGCCACACTGTTCCCCCGGTACCTGCGTACAGCCACAGCTCGCCGGCGGAGTTTCGAGCGAGGATATCCGACTGGCCATCGCCGTTAAAGTCGCCCGGTCCAACAAGAGAGTCCAGGCCGTTCCAGGAACTCCCCGTCCAACGCTGCTGCAGCCAGCCTCCGGATCCGTTACCAGGGTAGAGCCACAGCACACCTCCGCCGTCACGGGCAACGACGTCGGGCGCCCCGTCGCCGTTGAAGTCCCCGACGCCGGTGATCTCGGACATTCCGTTCCACCCCGTACCGACCTGAAGCGGCGGCAGCCAGCCACCGTAGCCATTTCCCCGGTACACCCACAGCACACCGGAGGCGGTCCGGGCGGCGACGTCGACGAACGTGTCGCCGTTGAAGTCGCCAACGGACTCGATCGCCGTCATGCCCGCCCAACCAGCGCCGACCTGCACGCGAGGCATCCACTCGCCCGAGCCCGTGCCAGGGTAGAGCCACAGCAACCCACCTCCATCGCGGGCGAGGACATCAGCGTTGCCGTCGCCGTTGAAGTCACCGGGTGCAACCAAAGCAGTCATTACGTTCCAGCCTTGCCCAACCTGCACGCGAGTCAGCCAACCACCGGTGCCGTCACCCGGGTACAGCCACAGCACTCCGGAAGCGTCCCGGGCCAAAACGTCAGCAAACCCATCGCCGTTGAAGTCGTTCTTGACTGGCCGCTCCACGGTTGCGTCAATGATTCCCACTGACGCCCGGCCGTAACTGACCACGTAGACCCTGTCGGTGGTGGTGTTGACGGCAGCGGCAACAGGCAAACTTCCCGTGTAGACGGCGTAATGGCTGTTGGTCCGTCCGTCGATGACAGTAGTTCCACCGTTGTACGTCGGCACGTAAATCTTGTTGTTAGTGTGATTTACCACCACCGCTTTGACCGTCGTATCGGTGGTTATTGTAGCGGTTTCTGCCTGGGTGACTCCGTCGAAGACGATTATCCCGCCGCTCGATGATGTTGAGTCTGTTGCGACATAGATTCGGTTGGTTGCCGGGTTCACGGCAACTATTCCGAGCCTCTTCGAAGAAGGGATGGTAGACGTTGTCGTGTCGCTGGTGCCGTCGATGACCAGCAAGCTGGGACCATACCTGACGCTGGTTGTCGCGTAGACCTTATTCGTTGCCGGGTTGATTGCCAGAGCGAGGACGCCGGCCGCCCCAACGATGTGGTCCCCCACGACTGTACCGTTAGCCCCAATGACCTTGATGGATCCGCCGGATAAGACGTAGGCCTTGCCCGTTACGGGATTCACCACGATGTCCTGCGCACCCCCAGCCAGTGCAACGAACGAGGTGGCCAGGGTGGCACCGTTGATGATCGTCACGCCATCCTTGACTCCCACATAAATCTTGTTCGTCGACTCGTTTACCCTGAGGAGGTACGGTTCCGCGCCAACCGCCACGGACGTCATGGCGTTGGTCGCGGCGTCAACAGCCGTCACTTTGCCGCCGATCTCGCTCACGTAGATCTTGTTCGTCACGGTGTTGACGGCTACATCCACTGGCATATCGCCGGTGTTCAGGTAGCCGCCTCCTGCTACGCCGGAAATAACCGAAATACCCTCGAACGTAGCAACGTATGCTTTGTCGGTCACTGGGTTCACGGCGATAGCAGACGGCCGGTCCCCAATCGGAACGAAATGTGTCACCGCATCAGCCGCGGCCGGCGGTACCGGCCCACCAAAGGTTCCCACCAACAGACCCAAGGCCAGTCCGACGGCGAGAGCCCCCGCCGCCGCCCGGCGCCGCCGTCGTACTCCACCAAGCGCGCGCGAACTACCCCCAGCAGCAAACATGGCAAGACCCCCAGAGCTCACGACGCCCAGCACGTCGATTACCGGAAGTCTACGCGCGTGCTCGGACGAAGAGACCCCCACCTGTTAACCCACTCTTCCTCCACAGGCCACCCTCCCGCACCCGCCACGCCAACCGGTCGCACCACCGTTGAAGGCGTGAGGATCGCAATCGTCGCCGAATCATTCCTGCCACTGATGAATGGGGTAACCCACTCGATACTGCGGGTGCTGGAGCATCTGCAGGAGCGCGGGGATGAGGTGATGGTGATCGCGCCGTCGACGTCGGACACTGATGTTTCGAGCGTCGAGAAGGGTGCCTATGTGCACCGGCTTCCCTCGGTGCCGCTGGCCGGGTACACGAATGTGCGGGTTGCGCTGGGTGGTGTGAATCGGGTCAAGCGAATCCTTGCCGATTTCTCTCCCGATGTCGTGCACCTCGCCTCGCCATTCGTCCTCGGCTGGCGCGCCGTGCAGG
Source organism: Arthrobacter sp. fls2-241-R2A-200 (assembly GCF_030209745.1). Taxonomy (GTDB): domain Bacteria; phylum Actinomycetota; class Actinomycetes; order Actinomycetales; family Micrococcaceae; genus Arthrobacter. Next base: position 205,981 of record NZ_JARVRJ010000001.1, on the reverse strand, counting down.
CCGCGCATCAGCTCGGCATCCCGAGCGTGGCGATCTACCAAACCGAGGTTCCCAGTTACGCCGCCCGCTATGGCGTGCCATTCCTGGAGAACTGGGCCTGGAACCGCGTGGACAACATCCACCTCCTCGCCACCCGAACGCTGGTGCCGTCCACATTCGCGCTGAACCAGTTGCGCGGACGCGGCATCCTCCGCGTGGACATGTGGCGGCGCGGTGTGGATACCGCGCGCTTCAACCCCGCGAAACGTTCGACGACGTGGCGCAGCTCAGTAGCTCCGCGGGGTCAACGGATCATCGGCTACGTCGGCCGCCTCGCCGTCGAAAAGCAGGTGGAGGACCTCGCAGTGCTGGCCGATCTGCCGAACACCAAACTCGTGATCGTGGGCGACGGGCCGCAACGCTCGGCGCTGGAGGCAGCGTTGCCTGACGCTGTGATTATGGGATTCCTCGGCGGTGACGCCCTGGCTGAGGCCGTGGCCTCCTTTGATCTTTTCGTCCATCCCGGCGAGTTCGAGACCTTCTGCCAAACCATCCAGGAAGCCATGGCATCGGGCGTTCCTGTGGTCGCGACAGGCCGCGGTGGCCCCTTGGATCTCGTCGAAAATTCACGCACCGGGTGGCTGTACGAGCCCGGGAATCTACGCCAGCTTCACGATTACGTACAGGACCTCATGGGCGACGACGCCAAGCGCCAAGCGTTCGCGACGGCCGCAACCGCGTCGGTCCAGGGGCGGACGTGGCCTGTACTCAGCGCCAATCTGGTCCGGCATTACGAAGAAGTCATCGCTACTTTCGCGGCCGAAGCCGACCCCACCGAACTTACCCCCAGCAAAGGACCCTCCTCATGAAGATTTCCGTGATTGGCTGCGGCTACCTTGGCGCCGTGCACGCCGCAACGCTCGCCTCCATGGGCCACACCGTGGTGGGGATCGACGTCGATTCCGCCAAGGTGGAACAGCTCAACAAAGCACTCGCGCCTTTCCACGAACCCGGCCTGGACGAGTTGCTCCGGGATGGTCGCACAACGGGCAGGCTCGAGTTCACCACGGACTTCTCGTTGGCCGGCGATGCTGAGGTCCATTTCCTATGCGTCGGAACCCCACAGTCCAAGACCTCGGACACGGCGGACCTCTCCTATCTCGTCGGGGCTACGAGGAGCCTCTTGCCGCACCTGGCCGTGGGCTCCGCCGTCGTCGGAAAGTCAACGGTGCCGGTAGGCACGGTGGACAAGCTGCGCGACCTGCTGGCCAGGCGCACGGACGTGCTGCTCGGCTGGAACCCTGAGTTCCTGCGCCAAGGCACGGCCGTAAAGGATTCCTTGGTTCCGGACCGGCTGGTTTACGGCGTTCCGGGCGGTAAGGGTGCCGCCGCCGGCGCCGCCATCACGGCCGTTTTGGATGCGGTGTACGAGCCACTGATCAGCGCCGGCATCCCGCGATTGGTGTGCAATTTCGCGACGGCGGAACTGATCAAATCGGCGTCGAACGCTTTCCTGGCCACGAAGGTCAGTTTCATCAACGCGATGGCAGAGCTGTGCGACGCGTCGGGCGCGGACGTGAGTGAGCTGAGCGAGGCGATGGGCCTTGATCCGCGCATCGGGAACCGGTACCTGCACGCCGGCCTCGGATTCGGCGGCGGTTGCCTGCCCAAGGACATCCGTTCGTTCCGGGCCCAAGCTCGTGAGCTCTCGGTGCCGTCCGTGGACGAATGGATGGCGTTGGTTGATTCGGTGAACCTCGATCAACGGTCACGAACCGTGGAAATCGCCCGCGACATGTGCCGCGGATTCCTGTCCGGACGTACCGTGGCGGTCCTCGGCGCCGCGTTCAAACCGGACACCGACGATATCCGGGATTCGCCCGCGCTCGACGTCGCGCAACAACTTGCCGCCGCCGGTGCACACGTCACCGTCACCGACCCTAAAGCCATCAACAACGCCTGGATCCGTTACCCGCAACTCCGCTTCGAGGCCTCCACCAAGCGTGCGCTCGAAGGCGCCGAACTGGTTTTGCTGCTCACCGAATGGAACGAATACGCCGCCCTGTCGCCTTCTGAGGCTGGGGCGCTCGTACGACGTCGAATGGTGCTGGACGCACGCAACGTCCTGGACGCCGAGGCCTGGCGAAATGCGGGGTGGACGGTTTGCGCGTTAGGCGCGGGCAGCGGTGTGCTTGAGGAACATGCGCCAGCGGCGCGGAGTGTGGAGAAGCGGGCTGCGCGGGCCTAGCGGGTTTGTACAGTCCTAACGCCGTCGCTGCAACGCCTCATCGATCGACAAGAGCCGGGCTTTTGACGGATCCGTGTTGTCAATGACTAAGGTTGCGCGCAGCCACGGCTGGGCGTTGTCGAAATAGAGACGCTGACCGCCCACCTATCGCCGCATTGAGGGGTCCTCGGGGTCCGGACTGCTGCCATCCCTAAGCGACATTCGGCGCGCGGTCTCGGCGAACGGGACATCCAGGAAGGCTGAATAGTCCCAATGATCCAGGAGTTCGTCGCGATGGAGGAACATGCCTTCCACGAGCACCAAGGCATCATTGGGGGCCGTCCTTATTTCGGAATTTATCGTGAGATTTCGGCGGGCATCCGTGATACTTGGCCGATAGCGCCCGTCCCCTCCCTTGCCCAGTGGAACGAGGACTTCTGAAGTCAGCGCTGCGTAGTTATATGTGTCGAGCCAGAAGCCTTCGGGGGAAGTGCGTCCCCTTCGGTGGCGGACCTCACGAAGGTTGAGGAAGTCGTCCACATGGATTGTCACCACGGCACGCCCTTGAACTCGTGCCGCCAGCCTCTTAGTGAAGGTTGTTTTGCCGCTGCCGTCCACGCCATCGACGGCGACCAGGTGGCGGCCCCGTCCCAGAGCCACCAGGTCATCGGCCAGGATTCCCAGAAGATCCGCTCTTGTCCCCACGCTGCTCTCCCCCATCATCCGACCATGGTGGCACACAGCGACCACCTAGGGACGCCCAGTGAGGGACCAGTTCTTCCGAAATTCCACCTAGATTCCTTTCGAGGAACACCTAGTCCGCCTTTTTCAACCCCTAGTGCTCGAAACGGCGCATAGTCTCCTGTTGTGCCTCCGGGACGGGTTCCCGGTGTCCGGCGGGAATCCCCACCCGTCCTGATGTGGAGGCGCTACGGCACGGCTCCACCCACCTACCCCCAGGTGGAGTCGTGCCCATAATCCGTTCACTCAGTCACGGACAGCCGAAAGTTTGAGCCGCACGAACCGGTAGAGAATGCCCACAAGGAACATCAGGACACCCAGCGCGGCGGATAGGGGCGGCAGTGTTGCAACCAGAAGCACGCACGCTAGCGCGCCCGCCACCTGCAGCGCCTTGGGATAGCGCCGGTCCTCGCGCGGTTGGGTGAACGCTGCCACGTTAGCCACCAAGTAGTACAGCAGCACCCCGAACGAGGAGAACCCGATGGCCCCGCGAAGATCCGCCACAGAGATGATCACGCAGATGGCCACGGCGATCACGGTCTCCGATCTGTGCGGCACCTTGTAGCGGGCGTGGACCGCGGCGAGCCAATTGGGGAGGTCGTGCTCGCGCGCCATGGCGAGGCTGGTCCGGCCTAGGCCCGCGATGAGCGCCAGGAGAGCCCCGAGCGATGCCACCGCAGCTCCGACTCGGACCACGGGCGCGGCCCACCTCAGCGTCCCATTGTCGACGGCGGCCGCGAGCGGAGTCGCGCTGGCCGCCACGCCGTCGGGCCCTAATGCTGCCAAAACGGTGACCGAGACGACGGCGTAGACCACGATCGTGATCCCCAAAGCAATGCCGATGGCCCTCGGAATCGTGCGGCGGGGATCCCGTACTTCTTCGCCCATGGTCGCGATCCGTGCATACCCTGCGAAGGCGAAGAACAGCAGCCCACCGGATTGCAGGATCCCGTACAAGCCGTGGGCCAGCAGCCCCTCCCCCGCGATATTGCCGAGGTGCGGCCCAGAACCACCCCACACCGCCGCAACTGCGATGGCAAGCGCAGCCAGAACGGCCATCACCAAAATCCGGGTCAGGCCCGCTGTCCGAGTCACGCCGTGATAGTTCACCGCCGTCAGAATCACGACGGCGACTATCGCCACCGGGCGCTCCCACCCTTGCGGGGCTGCATAGGCGGCGAAGGTCATGGCCATAGCTGCTGCACTAGCCGTTTTGCCGATCACGAATCCCCAACCGGCTAGAAACCCGGGCCACTGGCCCAGTCGTTCGCGGCCGTACACGTACGTGCCGCCCGACGTCGGATATGCGGCGGCCAGTTGAGCGGAGGATGTGGCATTGCAGAACGCGACGAAAGCTGCCACCAGCAGGCCAATGAGTAGGCCTGATCCTGCGGCTGCCGCGGCTGGCGTGAATGCGGCGAACACTCCTGCGCCGATCATGGAACCGAGGCCGATGAGGGAGGCGTCGAAAGTGCCGAGTCGTCGGGCCAGAGCCGGTGAACTGCTCACGAAAATCCTTCAGGCATCGAAGTATCAGGGCTGATGACGCACCGCGATCATCAGGGCTTAGTCCGAGCGTATCCCGTCTTACCGTGGCGGTAGCGAATTCCCGACGAGCATGAAGAGACTGCTACGGGATGTCGCGCCGGTCTTCCGCAAGGCGTTGGAAATGTGGTTCTCCACCGTTCTCGCGCTGATTCCCAAGTGCTCGCCAATCTCGACATTCGTTCGATGCCCGGCCAGGATGGCCACCTCAATTTCGCGTTCGGTCAGAGGGGTTGAGCGGAAGGAATTGAAAGAGAGCTGCTCATTTGCTGAGGGGAAACGTGCGGCGAACATTGACGAAGCCTGCGCCATGGCATCGGCGGCAGCGGTATCGCCGTCGATCACGTGGCGCCTCAATGCACCCCGGAGGAGCATGCCCACCTGGTAGGTGTCGCCGTCGGGTTGGTAGTGCTTCAGGAGGAGTCCAAGGAGCTGATGATCTCCCTCCACCACGGCCCCGGCGATCGCCAAGAGTTGCTCGTGAACGGTGATTCCGCTCCCGCGAAGGGCTTTCTGCAAGAGGTCCAGGACGGGCCTGCCCGGGCACAGGCACGTGCACAGAAGCGCGGTCATCACCGCTTCGAGGACGTAACCGCTTTTGAGTTGACGCTTGACGAGCGCGGCAGCTTTGCGGTCAAACGTCGCAGGGTGGGCGCTGTTGTGGGCGATCAGCTGATACGCGCCTTTACCAATACCCGGCAAGGGTCCGACGTCGGCAACTTCTGTCCGAGCCTGGGCGGCAATGGAGAGCGCAGGCGGAAGGGCGGTGGTGGTGTGGCGCAGACCTGCAAGCCGCAGCATCGCGTCGTACAGGGAGTCGACCACGAAGCCCGGACGGCCCATGGCAAAGACGCTGCTCATCAGGTACTCGGCTTCCTCGAAGTGACCGCGATAGAGGAGCCCGTGTACGGCGACATAGCTGCTGGTGATCACACCGAATTGGTCCAGTTTCCTTTTGGCCTCGGCGCGCCAATCCAGCGCAAACACCAGCGATTCCTCAATCCGGCCCGCGGCGAATAGTGCGAAGCCGCGGATGAACGGACGCAATTGGGGAAAGGCGTCGTCCTCATCATCGCCGTCCACGGATTGCAACGCAGCGGCTGGCTGAAAGCGGTACAACTCCAGGAGCCCGCGCACCAGATCGGTCATTCCCGACGACGGCGACGGGCCAGCGTTCGGGTCGATGCTCGGAGGGTTGGCCTGTGCAGGCAGCCGGCCGTGGGAGGCACTGATAAAAGTTATAGCGTTTTCAACTTCCTCCGCCTGTTGGGGGTTCTCTTCGGCAAAGGATCTGAGGAGGGCGACGGCCGCCGCCGGTCCTTCCCCTCTATGGATGGCAAGCATGGCCCTGGTGATGGTGATGAAAAGAAGATCAGCGGGATCGCCGCCTGTGGTGGCTGTTTCCGCGCACACACGGGCTGCCCTCGTAACGTTGACGGGGGCGCCCCAATAGACCCGAAGCAACGCCGCCGCGTTGGAGGCTGTCTTGTTGGATTCCCAGCGTTCGAAACGGAGGCGTTCCTTGGCAGCGTTGTGCTCGTGGATATGGCGGGCGGTGATGGCGTCGTCGTCGCCCTTTTCCCTACGTAAGGAGGAGAGCGCGCGAGGCAAGTTGTCCGACATCGAGGTGTTGGGGCGGGCCGTTTGTGCTGGTGCTTCCAGGAGGCCGGCTATTTTGCTGCGCAGCAAGTGCCTGTCGCGGAGCATTTTTTCGCCACGGAAGTAGTCGGCGATGACTGGAGGGCTGATGGCGGCGATGGTTCCATTGTGTTGGTCGTCCAGAACCGAGAGGAACTCGCGCCGCTCGAGGCTTTCCAAAACATCAGGTCGAACCACCCTCTGGAGGACGTCCACACGCGCGGTTCCAAGGATCGCCATGATGTGCAGGGCCTCGAATTCGTCGGGCGGCAGCTCCGCGAGCAGGGCCTCAAGCGTCCCGCTCAGGTGCTCGTTCCAAAGCGTGTCGGCAGCCATGTGCCATTGCCTGCCCTTCATGACCAGCAGCTCACTGAGTGAAGCGGTCTCGGCGATCCGGGCGATAAGGCGGGGATTGCCGGCAGACTTGGTGAGGATCCGGGCTGTCGTCTCGGCATCTGCGGGCGCACCGAGCACTTGGGCGAGGAGAGTGTGCACCTGTTCGTAGTGGAGCGGGTCCAATTGCAGGAGCGCCTCGCGGCCACTGTTGAGCACGGCAAGCTGTCCCCTGGAGTAGACCAGCGTATTGGGAGCCGTCGCAATCATGGGACAGTCGGACCTCCGCCTGACGGCTTCCAACACCGCCAGTGATTCGTTGTCCACCAAATGGAGATCATCCACCACCAGCACGTGTTTTCCGGCCTTGGCCAACTGGCTGGCCAAAACGTCCGCTATGTCGAAGACTCCCCCGCGGCCGGGACGCAGCTCTAGACCAAGGCCTTTGATGGCGGAGTAGGGTAGGGCCCGATGGGTGCGGAGTCCGGCGATGAAGTGGACATCCACGCCGGTCTTCTCCAAATTGGAGATCACGGTGCGCACCACTGTGCTCTTGCCACTGCCGGGCGCGCCCACAACCCGGACACCGATGCCGCGTGCAACAAAGTCGAGGATTCGTTGAACCTCTGAATCGAACACTCGGCCCAACCTTCTGTTTCTGGGGATCACCGGCATGCGGCTCACTTCGCAGACTAGAACGCGGCAACGGGACTAGGTGTTAAAACGGCCTTGCACAGGCCGAATATGGCTTCTCTAGGTGGTGATTTGGGCAAATCTAGGTGCTCGGAAGCGACGTCTAGGTGGTGGGCGCGCTTTTCATGTGGAGTGGACTCGGTGCTCGAGTTGTTCATCGCGGTCCCTTTGCCGTAGTGAGTGCTTGCTTCAACGCTACGGAGGGGCCGGGGAAAATTACATGGGTGTAATTCGCTATGTGGATATGTGTCCGAAAGGCTCATCAAGCACTAGAACATATCTTCTAATAGAGGGCAGACAAAAAACAGGACCGGTCAACGACCGATCCTGTTTTTTAGCTATCCGAAGCTTAGAGAGCCTGGATGTTTACAGCCTGGGGACCCTTGGGGCCCTGCTCAACATCGAAGGAAACCTTCTGGTTCTCTTCGAGGGAGCGGTAGCCGCCCGAGTTGATAGCGGAGTAGTGAGCGAAAACGTCCTGGCTGCCATCTTCAGGAGAGATGAAGCCGAAGCCCTTTTCGGAGTTGAACCATTTCACGGTACCTGTAGCCATTTTTTTCAGTCCTAACTGAAGGTGGAGATGATCCCGACTTTCGGGTCTCCGGTGTGGGGTGTTCTCCACCGTTACTTCAGAACATCGCAATCCGGAAGGACTGCGGGGACTGCCTGAACTACCAAATGCCAAACACAACAACAGTCTCAAGTGTACAGAGATTTAAGGAGATGGGAAGCGCCAGTCACACTTCTTCTCAAATTTATCCATTTGAGGGACCGCCCCGAAGCCAACCGGTCCCCTACCTTGCGGCACTCCCACGCCGTATGCTGCAGGCAGATCGCACCGCCTATTACTCCACGGGAGGGAGTTCCATGCAGATGCCCAAGCCGTCCGACGCCGACAAGGAACGCTTTAGGTCGGTAGTGCCGGATCATCCGGAGGTCGTCGTGAAACCGATGTTCGGCAATCTGGGCGCCTTCGTCAACGGCAACATGTTCGCAGGGCTGTTCGGCCCAACCATCGGCGTCCGGCTCTCAGAAGAGGACAAGTCCGAGCTCGAGTCAGCACACACAACGCAGCCCTTCGGCCCCGAAGAACGTCCTATGGGCGGCTACGTCGGCCTCCCGGAAGAGTGGAACGACGATCCCTCGCAAGCGGAGCCTTGGGTGGCCAAAGCCTTCACCCACATTGCCCAGATGCCGCCCAAAGAGCCGAAGCCCCGGGCAAGAAAGAAGTAAACGGGGGAAGTCGACTCGCCACGAGTTACAGACGTCCGGTCCGGCGTCGGCGGCTTTCTACCTTCCCGCCTGATCGGTCTGCGCCATGTCCCCCACACTAGGCGTCCCCTCAACCAAGGCATAGCGCTGCATCACTGCCCCCTTGGGCGAGGCAACCACAGGCTCGATGAGTCGGAGGTTCGCCGGCACCACCCCATCGGCAAACACCTTCTTCCCGTGGCCCAAGAGGATCGGGTAAACCCAAAGATTGAGCTGATCAAAGAGTCGCTCGGCGAACAGGGTCTGCACCAAGTCGAGGCTCCCGATAACGTGGATGTTCTCGTGCTTGCCGCGAAGCTCGCTCACCGCGGCCACCATGTCCGGGCCCAGCTGCGTGGTCCCCGCCCAGTCCAAGGTCTGAGCCCCGCGCGACGCAACATACTTGGGGATGCGGTTGAACAGTTCCGCGATTCTGCCGGTCTCGTGCGGCCAGTACGAAGCAAAGATGTCGTACGTGCGCCGCCCAAGCAGCAGCGCGTCCATGCCTTCCATCCCGGCCTCGATCTGCTGGCCCACCACCTCATCGATGAGCGGCGCCTGCCAGCCGCCAAACTCGAAACCGCTTTCGGTGTCCTCTTCAGGCCCGCCGGGCGCTTGAGCGACTCCATCGAGCGTGGTGAACAGGTCAATGTGGATGAGTCCCATGTCGGGTTCCTTCCCTGCTGCCCGTCGTCACCCCGGCGACAGGATCACTTTGAGGCTCGCACAGGAACCGTCGGGAGGCAACGGTCAGGGGACGCTCGACGACGTCGGGCGGGCGGCTGAGGGACGGTCGGTTCAGCGGAGGACCTCGAAAATTGCAGGTAAAGGACTTTCTCGGTTCGGTTACTGCCCGACGGCAGTTGCGACGGAAAAGACGTCAGCGGGCATCGACCGATGCAGCCGCCACGTAATCGCGATCGGCTTCTCGCCCTTGTGTTCAACGTAATCAACCTGCCCAAGGCACGTATACGGAACCGTCAAACCTGTTTCATCGTCCGCAGTATCCCTGGTGAAAAGTAGGATCTGCGATCCGTTAGCCTTCCTGTCCAAGTACCGCTTGCCCGTTGGGCTCATTGTCGAAGTCGCGTTTTGCGATTCCCAGTGAAACAACTCGGTGCTGATCGCATAGTCCTTATACATGGTCGTCGCAGAGTGCTTGCGATCATCCTTATTCAAGGTGACGAAGAAGGCGTCTGTTGCCGTCGCCTTGCACCACGCCACTCCCTCGCGGTGCTGCACGTTCCTGCCTTGTTCCAGCGACCCATACTGAAGCGCAGCGAGAACTTCTTCGCGTCGATACGTTGCGTGCGACAACAGCGGGATGTGCTGAAGCCCAGCGCCGAGACCCTTGGCGACGTGCTTCGATGCCGCCACGCCCAGGCGCACGATTTGCCTGATCTCACTGCACACGAACCCGTACGCGCGAAGGTGATCCAGGCCGTCGTCGTAGGTCGTGAAACCGCCGCCGTCGTCCCAAAGCGTGTAGAAGAGCATTCTTGCGAAGGTCTGCTCTCGCGGGCCCAGCTCTGCGTAGCGGGGCGCGTCCGCGGAAACGAGCATGGAATATGCCTCAGCCCGTTCCGGATCGTCGACGTGGATGAGGGCAGCCATCCGTCCGAGGAGCTTCTTCTCCTCAGCCTCAGAACGGTCGTAGTGGATGCCCTTGAGTACTGATTCGAGGCCGGAGAATCCATCAATGAGTTGGGCTTGGCGAAGGTAGCCCGTCCAGGAGTCCCGGGTTGAGCGGTAGATAGTTTTGACGTCATTACCCGATTCCTCCAGGTACTCAGCAAGCTCGGTTTTTCCGTACGAGGCAATGTCGTTAGTCAATTGACTGCGGTTATAACGAAGCTGGGCTTTGACGTTGTCCAGAACGACCTTCTGAGCCACGCGGTCCAGCACGATTTGTGAGCCCGACGGGAGGTAAGGGAATTCCTCCTCGACGGCCTTTTCGAGTTGCTTTCGTCCATAGCCCGTAAGCGCTCTGTAGCGAAGATCAAATCGGAACTCACGGCGCTGTTGCCCAATAAAGTCCAGCACCGTGAGTACAGCTTTGTCGTCTGCACGCCGAAGGCCGCGACCCAACTGCTGCAAGAAGATCGTGGCGCTCTGGGTGGGCCTCAACATGAGGATAGTGTCCACTTCCGGAATATCCAGGCCCTCGTTGAAGATGTCCACGGCGAAAATACAGTTGATTTCTCTGTTGCGCAGCTTGGTCAAAGCGTCCGCGCGTGCAGTCTCGCCGGTGCCGCCGTCGACCGCAACTGAGGGGATGCCGGCGTCGTTAAACACCCTCGACATGTAGTGCGCATGCTGAACCGAGACACAGAAGCCAATGGCGCGCATGTGGTCGGTGCCGACCACCTTGTCTCGAAGCTCGCGGATTACCTTGGCAGCACGCGCATCGTTGCCCGTATACAACCGGTCAAGTTGAGCGGTGTCGTAATTGCCGCGTTTCCACTCCACCCGACTCAAATCCACGTCGTCCGATACCCCGAAGTAGTGGAATGGGACCAGGAGATCGGCGTCCAGTGCGTCCCAAAGTCGGAGCTCGCTGGCAGTCCGCCCGTCGAAGAACTCCTTGGCAACGTTTCCGCCGTCGCCGCGCTCCGGTGTTGCGGTTAGACCGAGAAGTTGCTGAGGTTGCAAGTACTGGAGCAGTTGCCGATAGGTAGGCGCCAGCGCGTGGTGGAACTCATCTACGACGACGACGTCGAACTGGTTAGCCTCGAATTTTTCGACCCCGAGGGAGGCGAGAGACTGCACTGAAGCGAAGAGGTGCGTCCATTGCTGAGGCTTGTGGTCCCCGACGTACAGTTCACCAAAGGCCCCATCCTGCAGCACGTTTCTGTACGTCCGGAGAGATTGCTTCAGGATCTCCTGCCTATGAGCCACGAACAGCAAGGACAGGGGCCTTCCAGCTGCTTCGCAAAGCCGCTTGTAATCGAGCGCCGCTATGACGGTTTTTCCTGTGCCGGTCGCGGCCACGAGAAGGTTCTTGTTGAAGCCCTTCGATCTCTCCGCTTCAAGGTCTTCGAGCATTTCTTCCTGGTGGAGAAACGGTACGACCTCAAGCCCGGTGAGAGCGTTGGGCGCCCCCGTACGCTTTCCACCGTTACGCTCCAAAGCAGCGTCGAGCTTCTCGGCGTCTCTGTCCGGGTCATAGCTTTGGAATGCGCGTTGCTCCCAATAGCTGTCGAACGTGACCTCGAATTTCTTGAGTAGTTCAGGCGTGGCAATGGAACTCAGCCGAACGTTCCACTCGAGGCCGTCCAGCAGGGCAGCCTGGCTCAAATTCGAGCTGCCTACATATGCAGTATCGAAGCCCGTTTCACGGCGAAAAAGCCAAGCTTTGGCGTGGAGCCTGGTGGCCAGTGTCTCGTAGCTGATCTTCACCTCAGCGCCGTATCGCCGGACGAGTTCATCGATAGCCCGCCGCTCCGTGGCACCCATGTAGGTGGTGGTGATGACCCTGAACTTCACACCACGTTGATTCAACTGCTCAAGGGCCGGCTCGAGCAGCCGGAGGCCCGTCCAACGCACAAAAGCGCAAAGAAGGTCAACAGTATTGGCCGATTCAATCTCGCTTCGCAGCTCAGCTGCAAGGTTGGGGTCGTCCTTGCCGTTGGTGAGCAACGCTGAATCACTCAATTTGGTTGTCGGCCGCCTGAGTTGGCGACGTTTCATGGAATCCGCTCTGTGCAGCGAAAGAAGTTGACTCGGCCCTGGCGTGACTTCGTTGTCAGCTTGGATCTGGGACAAGAGCTTGTTGACAAGAGCGACGCGTTCGTCCGGCTTAGCCACGGATAATGCTGCCCTGACGACTTCCGCGACATGGCGGGACAGCACGTCCGGAGCATCATCATGTTCGACGGCGGCGATCGTAGCGTTGAGTTCCGGCACCAGAGCCAGCTTGGACTCAAGATCGGCCGTTTGCAGAAGTTCGTAAAGCCCTTCAGGTAGTGCTGCCCGGCTCGGTCCCCCATCGAATGTGTTCACAGCGCCAGGGTATTGGGTATGACTGACAGTGAGCAATTGGGCGCTCAGGGCGGAACCAAACCTCAATTCCACGAGAATTACCCGCTGGCATCATTCCGTTTGTTCTGCCTCCGCAGATACCAGCCGTAAAAGCCGCAGGCCAGCAGAATTGCTCCTCCAACGCCTCGCCACCAAACAAACGGCTGCCAGGTTGCGAAGATGATGGCCATCGCGAAGAACATTACAACCTGCAACCGAGGTGGAACCTTTTTCAACTGCTATTCCTTACGTTTCGCCAAGTTCAGCCGACACGCCGGCTAGCCTGCCCCGCGTGGTGCCGTCTAGGGGCAGAAGTGGCTCGCCTAGGTGGTGAAACCAAGGAATCTAGGTGGCGAAAGCACCACAAATGAGTGGCGACCAACCCCATGTAGGTGCCAGCGACCCACCCCAAACTTGTCATTTCGGATTTTTCCGACATATCATCAACGCATGCCTTCCGACGTCTTCGGCGCCCTCGCGAACCCTTCGCGGCGCACCATCCTCGACAGCCTCCTCCAAGGGCCGCTGAGCGCTGGGGACCTCACGGGACGCCTCGAGCTCAGCCGCTCCTCCGCCTCGGAACACCTGACGGTCCTGAAAGAGGCGGGCCTGATCCGCGAGGAGCGGAAGGGGCGGCACAGGATCTACCACCTCCAGCCCGCTGGTCTGCAAGAGGTAAGCGGCTGGCTCAAGCACTACGAGCAGTACTGGAACCGGCGCCTCGACGCCCTAGCCGATCTACTAGACACCGACCCACAGAACAAGGAAAACCCCCATGACTGAAAACGCCATCCGCCTCGAACGCACTTTCCCGCACCCCAAAGAGTCAGTATGGGCGGCCCTGACGACGCCGGAACTCCTCGCCCGCTGGTGGACCCCCGGAGACATCGCACCCGTCGTCGGGCACCGCTTCACCCTGGACATGGGAGGCTGGGGCGTCCAGCAATGCGAGGTCCTCGCCGTCGAGCTGGGCACGTCCATCAGCTTCGTCTTCGCCGAAGGCGTCCTGGACACCACCATCACGTGGACGCTTGAAACGGTCGACGGCGGCACCACCCTTCACTTCGAACACGCCGGCTTCCGCTTGGATACCCCCATGGGACAGCAGGCCCTCCATGGCATGGGCAACGGCTGGCCTGGCCTCATCGCCCGTATCGACCAGGTCCTGGTCAACGTCGGCTAACTCGTCGACACCGCGGTGCTCGTCGACACCGCTGTTCTCGTGGACACCCGGGTTCCCCCACCACCTAGGTGACCACTTTCGGCGTCGTGATTTCCGTTTGTTCCACCTAAATTTGGCCGAAACCGCCACCTAGACGAGTCATTTCACCACCTAAGCCCTGTTGCGCGCGGCAGCATGGGTGTCGGCACACCGCCTGGGCCGCCGATGTTTGTGGCAGCGCCTTGTTGGGCAGAGCTCTTGGGGTGTTTCGACAAGTGAACATTGTCTGGGCAGCTCGGAGCGGCCCTAATGAGGGGGATCCAAATGAACAAGAAATCCAGCATTCGCGGCGCCGCGTCCGCTACAGCGACGTTGCTCTTGGCGGCTTCGGGTATCGCATTGACCAGCGCGCCCGCACACGCCGCCTACGACTGCCAATACGCACTGTGCCTGTGGCAGGACACGAATTACAACGGCTTCAAGGTGAGCTACAGCGGCTCTGTGAATTACGTCGGGTCTGCCATGAACGATCAGGCCAGTTCCGTGGACAGCCGGTCGTCCAGGGTCTCCACCCTCTACGCGGACGCGAACTGGGCCGGCACGTGGCTGCAGCTGGCACCAGGCGAGGACGTCGGGTACCTCACCGACTATGGCGTGCCCGGCCACTGGCCCTACACCTACTCGGACATCATCTCGAGCTTGTCCATCTAGCTCAGAGAACATGCAGCGCCGCCACCTTCTCGCCGTAGCCGCCCTCGTGGCAACCTTGCTCACGGGGTGCGGCCTCGGTTCGGCCCAGCCCGATGCCACCATCAAGCCAACCAAAGCCAGCGCCCTCTTGCGGTCGGACATCGAATCCATCGAGTACCCGCTCGACAAATACTCAGTCTCCACGCAGGAGTTGAACCTGATCGAGCGGGCCGGAAGCATCAGGATCCAACAGTGCATGTCCCAGAACGGGCAGCCGATCGATCTTATGGCGACTTTCAAGGACAGGACCTCAGCAGCTGAGCGACCTTACGGAATCTGGCTGATGGCAAGTGCCGAGCAATTCGGGTACGGCCGCGCTGAAGAGAACCTTGGCGTCCCGGAGCTCGAAACGAAAACACCCGAATTCAACCACCAGTGGGACTCCTGCCTGAGCAAAGCCTTTCCCTCAACAAGCTACGGAGCTGACCGCAACGCACTCTCCGTCCAACTCGCCGGGAAAGCGAAGGTCGCCGCGGGGAAGGATCCTCAGACCAAGGGGCTCATTGAGCAGTGGAAATCGTGCGTACAGGCTCACGGTGGAACGTTCGACGGGAGCGATCCCTGGAGTCCGGTTGAAGCACACGGTGACAAGGAAACAGCCATCAGGGTGGCGGTCGCGGACGTGCAATGCAAAATGGACTTGAACTTCGTCCAACAGATGGCTGACATCGAGGCCTCCTACCAAGAGACGCTGATCAAGGAAAACGAAGCGGGTTTGTTGGCCGAGCGGCAGAAAGTTGACCAAACGCTCAGCGAAGCCACCCAAACCGTCACTGCGTTCGACGGCGGTTAGGCAGCTTTGTCGACGCACTCCACAGATGCTCCGAGTCATGAAACCGCCGAACTCCCCCTGCGAGCGCGGCGCATCCTGCATCCGCTGAGAATTTGGGCCTTCCTTCTTACTGGTTTGGTGCTCCTGGGGGCGGCCTTTTGGGCGGGAACACTGGTCAAAGCTCCCAATGACGCGGCACTGGACAACGCGCAAAAGTCCGTTCCCGTCACATTCCCGCTGTCGATGAAAGTCGTCGACAGGCAACTGGTGCTCAAAGGAACCGTAGTTCGCGGACAGATCACAGCTATCAGCCCACCGGTTATTCCCGGCGCCGCCAGGCAGGTGGTCACCAAGCCCGGACCAGCGCCAGGAACGGAGGTCGCACCGGGGTCCTTCCTTGGCTCGGTTGGCGGACGACCTGTTTTCCTCCTCCCGGACGACGTCCCCTTCTACCGGGACCTCGACGTCGGCGATTCCGGAGATGACGTGGTCCAACTCCAGAAAGCTTTGCAGGGTATGGGTTTTAGCGCCGTCACGGCGACGGGCAAGTTTGACGCCGCGTCCCGCGACGCCGTCAAACGGATCTACAGCGGGGACGGCCTCACCGCTCCTGACAAGCCGATATTTCGCGCGCAGGAGTTTGCCCAGATCCCCGGAAATCGGGGCGTTGTGGCCAGTTCAGCCGGTCTTGCAACCTTGGTCACCGGCACAGTTCCGCTGTTAGTTATACAAACGACGCCGGATGTGGTGACGGCGCGTGCCACCGTGGTTGACGCCGATAGCCTCACGGCAGGGGGCAAAGTCCGGCTGTCAGTGGGCGATCAGTCGATAGTGAGCACCGTTTTGTCTGTCGGAGCTTTCACGGACAAGGCCGGAGCGTCGGGGGAAGGACCCGGAAAGGACGTCACTGTCTCCGTTCCACCCGAGGGATCGGCCTGGTTGGTACCCGACAAATTGGTCAACGTGCAGGGCACCACAGACCCCCAGCCGAGGCTTGCAGTTCCGTTGATTGCGATCCAACACGATGGCGCGGGATCCTTCATCGACGTCGAACAGCCGGCATCGAGCACCGGCACGCGCCCGTCATCAAGCTCCAGCACCCCCTCGCAAGCACCAACCTTCCAACGGGTAGACATCACAGTCACCACGCAGTCCTCCGGTTGGGCGGCTGTTGAATCGAGTATCCCGCTGTCGGTTGGGCAGCAGGTCCGCGTACCGTGACAACGGTCGAGGCCGCCGTCGTCATGAGGGCAGAGCGCTTGCAGCGCGTCTTCGGTGGCGCCGTTCCCACCGTGGCCCTGAAGGAGGCCAGCTTCACGGTGCGTGCCGGCGAGTTCATCGCCATTGTGGGCCCCTCCGGCTCAGGCAAAAGCACTCTTCTCAACGTCTTGGGGCTCTTGGACAAAGCCACGAGCGGCGCTTTCGAGATAGCCGGCCGGTCAGTTGGAACCTTGACCGAACGTGAAAGGAACGAGTTACGGTCAGCGACCATCGGATTCGTTTTCCAGAACTCCTACGTGCTGCCGCATGAGCCTGCCGGAATGAACGCCGCCCTCGGACTACGGATCCAGGGCGTTCCGTTGGCACAGCGGTCTTCCAGAGTCGATGCTGTGTTGAGGCAGTTTGGCCTTTCCGGCCGGGCGCAGGTCCAAGCGAGCCTTCTCTCTGGTGGTGAACGTCAGAGGCTGGCTATTGCCCGGGCCATGGCACCCGGGCCCCGGATTTTGCTCGCCGACGAGCCCACCGGCAACCTGGATTCAATAAACACGTCGCTCGTCATCAATGACCTCCGCCAGATGGCCGCCCGCGGGGTCGCCGTCGTTGTCATCACCCATGACGACAAGGTCGCTGCTGCCGCCGACCGTCGTCTTACGCTGGCGGACGGGATACTCCGCGAAGAAGCCTCGCCGACGCCGGCAGCCGACTTACCGCCGCAAACCGACCCAGGCGTAAGGCCGGGTAAGCACGGGTCGGGCTTTTTGCGGACAGTTGAATCGATGGCTGATGGCCTCAATTCACTCTCTTCCCGACCGCTGCGGACTGCGTTGCTGTTGATGGCTTTTCTTCTGGGCGTGGGTGGGCTGGTGGCGGCGACCGGCCTCACCCAAACCACATCCAGCCAGGTAGCAGAACGCCTCGATCTCGCGGCGCTGGATGAGTTGAGGTTCACGGACAACCGGCTTCCGACCGGCAGAGTGCCTACCGATGCCGAGCAGGAAGCGACGTACAAGGCCGTGGGTGCACTGGCCGGCGTCGAGCGTGTTGGGCTGACCTCCATCATTGCGCCGGCCGATGCCCCCATAACCCGCGCATTTCCTTCCACGGCGTACTTCAACGGGCCCATCGAGCTTGCGGACGCGAACCGGCTGGCGATTCTCCACGGCGACATGACCCCTCACACGGCACTGAACAGTTTGGCGGCGTTCCCGGAGATGCCAGCCGCTGTGATCGGGGCGAAGGCAGCCGCAACGATTGGCATCCAGCGGGCTGCTCCGGGCGTGGTTATCTGGGTAGCAGGGAACCCTGTACCCGTCGTCGCCGTCGTCGAGAACAGCCCGCGGGACGCCTCCGCAGAGGACAAGATCTTCCTGAACCCACCGGCCGCGTCTGGTATCAAGAACCTGCAGCCCACCTATGTGGCAAGGACGAAGCCTGGCTTTCCAGCGCCCCTGAGTGAAGCCATTCCGCTTGCCCTGAGTCCGGACAACCCCGGTGCCGTCAACGTTCAGACTGTCGCGGACCTGAGGAACCTCAAGACAGGCATCGGGACTGAGCTCGGGGTGATGGTTGGCCTCGTGTCAGGTGTTCTCCTCATCCTGGCCTCGCTGACGGCGGCCACCGCCATGTACTTGTCAGTTCAGGCGAGATCCGGTGAGGTTGCGCTGAGACGAGCGCTCGGTGCCAGCAGATGGTCCATTGCACGAATGTTTCTTTTCGAAGGAATCATCATCGGCTCGGCAGGCGGCCTTGCGGGCAGCGTCCTTGGCACCAGCGCGGTGGTAGCCATAGCGGCTGCCAACGGATGGACCCCGGTGATCACCCCCACCATGCCGGCCCTCGGAATTGCGGTGGGGGTGCTGACTGGAGCGATCTCAGCCGTGTACCCGGCAATCGTCGCGGCCCGTGCTGATCCTGCGATGATCCTCAGGACCTAGCCCGCGTGCCCGGGTACCGCCCGCAAGGCCCGTCCCGGTAGTTTGGAGTGAGGACCGCTGACCCTCGGTAGGCACCACGCCGCGCCTCACGAAAGCAGGATCACATGACCGTCTCTCCCCTTGCTTGGGGCGTCACCATCGTCGTCATCGTGGCGTTGCTCGCGTTCGACTACTTCTTCCACGTCCGGAAGGCACACGTTCCCACCCTGAAGGAAGCGACCCTCTGGTCCTACATCTACGTAGGCATCGCCGTGCTGTTCGGCATCGGGGTCCTGGTTTTCGGCGGGGCGCAGATGGGCTCGGAGTATTTCGCCGGGTACATCACCGAGAAGGCCCTCTCGGTGGACAACCTGTTCGTCTTCCTCATCATCATGTCCAGCTTCCGGGTCCCTCGCGAAGACCAGCAGAAAGTCCTGCTGGTCGGCATCGTCTTCTCGCTGCTCGCCCGGACCGGTTTCATTTTCCTCGGCGCCGCGCTGATCAACTCGTTCGCTTGGGTGTTCTACCTCTTCGGACTGATCCTGCTCATCACCGCCGGCAACCTCCTCAAGCCCGATGACCATGAAGACAACCAGGCGGATAACTTCATCATCCGGGTGGCGAGGAAGTTCTTCCACACCACAGATAAGTACGACGGCGACAAACTCTTCACCACCCTCAACGGCAAGCGTGCGCTCACCCCCATGCTGCTGGTGATGGTGGCAATCGGCGGCACGGACATCCTGTTCGCGCTCGACTCCATCCCCGCCATCTTCGGTCTCACGCAGAACGTGTTCGTCGTGTTCACTGCCACGGCCTTCTCCTTGATGGGCCTGCGCCAGCTCTTCTTCCTGATCGACGGCTTGCTGGACCGGCTCATCTACCTCTCCTACGGCCTGGCTGCCATCCTCGCGTTCATCGGCGTCAAGCTCGTGCTGCACGCCCTGCACGAGAACAACCTGCCGTTCATCAACGACGGCGACCCGGTTCACGTCGTCGAGATCACCACCGGCCTCTCGCTGGCAGTGATCATCGGCGCGCTGGTGATCACGGTGATCCTCTCGCTGCTCAGCCCCGCGGGGAAGGCCCAGACCGCCATCAACAACGCGCGTCGCCACGCCGTCGACTACCTCGATCTCGACTACACCGCCGACGCCAACGAGCGCGAGCGCATTTACCGCGCGCTCACCGCGGAGGAAGCGCAGATCGTGCAGATGCCGCTCAAGTACCGGAACAAAGCCAAGGACGTGGAAAAGATCCGCGAGCAGGTGGCCGAGGCACACCGGCAGCATGAGGCATTCCTGAACCGCTAACCTTCAGCACGCCAGGCGGGTGGCATCCGTGACGCACGAGGTGACCGCCGCCGTCGTGCCCCTTATTCGGTGACCGCTTCGGCGGCTGCTTTGAGGTCGGCGGCGAACTGTTCAAAGCTGGCGTCGAAGGATGGGATCTTGTTGGCGAATAGGGGGAAGACGGGGCCGGCGATGCGCTCAGTCATGTCGAACATGGTCTGCCCGCCATTGGTTTCGGTGAGGGTGTAGACGCGGGCGCCGAGTGCGTCGCCCCACACAAGCCGATGCGGAGGCTCGAACTCCTTGATCTTGAGCTTGAACGTGCGGCTGGGATCAAGTGTGGACACCAGCTGGATGCTGGAGCCGGAGTGATCTCGCCCTTCAGGGACACGACCGTGGAGTTCCACTGCGGATACTCCGATGCCGTGGTAAGTAGGCGCCATACCGTCGTGGGGGCAGCATCGATGGTGGTGGCCATCTGGGTACTCCGGCTGAACGTCTTGCTGACAGTGGTGGCGGTTCCCTCGGGACTGGTTGTCATCGAAATTCTGCTTTCTCGGAAGGTCACGGCGCTCCACCGTCTCCTTCAGATGCTACATTTCGCTAGCCAAGAAGCACGCTGATCTGGCCGCGTATTTCGTCGCCAACTTCGGCGTCCGTGAGGGCCAGGTTGGCGGCCGATGTCATGCTGATGAACATCACCGCGGACATGATGGCGGCGAGCTTCGCGGGATCGCGTTCCGCCAATTTCGGGTCCCGCTTCAGGACATCGACGACGGCGGCTTCCGTCTGTTGGGTCAGGGCGATCGCTTCTGCGTGGTGCGGCTCAGCCGGATCACCGAAGACAATTTCCTTCAGGTACGTCCGGCCGTTCTCGATCTGCACCCGGTTGCATTCAATGATGGGTCGGATGATGGCCATCACGGCGTCGATCGGGGTCTTCTCCTTGGCCGCAGCTGCAATGCCGGCGTCGAGGGCTTCGGCGTATTTGGCGTTATGTACCAAGAGAAGCAGCTCGGCCTTTGTTTTTGCGTACAGGAACAAGGTGCCGGACGCGACGTCGGCCTTTTCCGCCACCTGCTGGGTGGTCACCTCGTCCACGCCGTGCTGGGTGAAGAGTTCCCGGGCAGCGGCTGTTATCCGCTGGAGCTTTTCCTGCTTGTTCCGTTCACGTCGGCCAAGGGTCTGGGGCGCTGGCTGCATCTAGCTACCGTATCAGCGGCCCGCAACCAGCGGGCGGCTACTCAGTGCCCGCTACTCGGCGGCTCAGGAATTCAAGCGCGACGGGAACGAACCTCTCGTGGAACTGGAAGATCCCTCCGTGCCCGGAATCCGGGTAGATGACCAACTCGCTGCCCGGGATCTGGTGGTGCATGGTGTTGGAAAGCATAGAGGGGACCATGCGGTCGTTGTCACCGTTGGCGATCAAGGTTGGCTGCGTGATGGCGGCGAGATTTTTCGGCTGCGAGCGCCCCCAGTTCCTGATGGCCGTGAGCTGCGTCTGGAGGGCCTTGATGGTGACCGGCGCTTCCCGGTAGTCGGTACGCTCCTTGAGCCGCTCGATGAACGCCTTCGCGGCCGGTTTGCCGGTGGCATTGCGGTTGAAGAAAAGGAACTCCTTGGGATCCTGCCTGGTCAACGCGCCACGGAGGATGTCGTAATACGTGGTGGCAACCACCTTGCTGATGCCCTTCCCACCGGCAGGGCCTGTACCGGCGAGGATCAGCTTCCGGACCAGCGTGGGATGCTTCAGTACCAACGCTTGGGCGATCATCGCCCCCATGGAGAACCCGAAGATATCCACCTTCTCGTAACCAAGTGCGTTGATGAAGGCCACGGCATCGTCGGCCATGCTTTCAATGGACTTCGGGACGGTTCCCGTGGACGAGCCCACTCCCCTGTTGCTGAAGGTGATGACGTGGTGCTTCCGGGCGATGGGGTCGATGACGCGCGTGTCCCAGTTGTCCATGTTCCCAGCCAAGTGGACCAGGAATATCACGGGCACCCCGCCCTTCGGTCCCAACTCGCGGTAGGCGTAGGTGACGCCCCCGGAGGTGATGGTGTTGGTGGGTGCGTCCTTGTATGCAGTGTTCATAATGTTCTTCCTGAGGTTCGGTGTCAGTTGTGGGTGACGACGGTTTTGCCGCGGACGCCACCCTTTTCCAGGGCGGTGAGCAATTCTGGCGTCTCATCGAATGACGCCACGCGGCCTACAACGGGCTTGATGTGGCCGGCGTCGAGTAGCGCGGCAATCTGGCGCAGCTGGCCGCCGTCTGCACGCATGAAAAGGAACTCGTACGTAACCCCCAGGGCGCGCGCTTTGCGCCGAATGCCGGAACTCAGCACCGACATCACTCCGCGCAGTACAGGGTTCGCGCCCAGCTCACGGGCAAATCCGGCGTCCGGCGGCCCCGAGATACCGATCGCTTTCCCGCCCGGCTTCAGCACCTTCAGGGAACGTTCCAGGTTCTCGCCACCGAGGCTGTCGAGCACAAGATCGAAGTCGCGCAGGCTCTCGCTGAAGTCCTCCGCGCGGTAATCAATCACGACGTCGGCACCCAGGTCACGTACGAAGTCCCCGTTTGCGGCGCTGACCGTGGTGGCTACCGTGGCCCCGAGAGACTTGGCCAACTGGATCGCAATAGATCCCACTCCCCCAGCGCCGGCGTGGATGAGCACCTTGGATCCCGGACCCACGTGGCCCCGTTCCACCAATGCCTGCCAGGCCGTCAAAGCAACCAGCGGAAGGGCACCTGCTTCTTCCATGCTGATGGATGCGGGCTTGATTGCCAGATCCGCCTCCGCCACCGCGATCCGCTCAGCGAAGGTCCCGATCCTGCCCTTATCAGGCCGGGCGAACACCTCGTCACCGGGCTGGAACAGTGTCACCTTGGAACCGACGCTGAGCACCACACCGGCCAGGTCGTTGCCCAAGATCAGCGGCATCCGGTACGGGAGGATTTGCTTGAACTCCCCCAACCGGATCTTCTCGTCCAACAGGTTCAGTCCCGCAGCGTGGACCTGCACAAGCACGTCATGATCACCCACGGCGGGCTCGGGGACGTCCACCTCCCGCAACGGTTCCTTGTACTTGGTGATAGCGAACGCTCTCATGGGCTCTCCTGGATTGAAATAACTGAGTTGACTCAATTATGAGTCCACTCAGTTATTTCGTCAAGGACGCCACTGCTCGCCCATGCGTTGTGGGGCCCGCTCTACACGCCCAAACCCCACAATTCCCTGCAGACCAGGCCCCGCAACGCAGGATCAGCCCACTAAACAGCGGGCTTCCGCCACATCAGGGCCAGCACCAGCACCAGCGCGCTCAGTCCTAGCATCACCAACACCATCAATCCCCAATTCGCCTGGTTGACCCCGGGGCCGTAGAAAACGCCGATCAGTACGGTCGCCGTGATCGCGCCGAGGTAGCGGCATGTCTGGAAGATCCCAGCGGCCACTCCCCTTTCCTCGGGCCGCGCTGAAACGTACAAGCCTTGGTTCGAGGCCGTGCTCACCATGCCGTATGGGACCCCCATCAGCGCGGTCAACAGGAACACCACGGGCACCCAGAGCGAGACCGTCAAAATACCCAGAGCTCCAGAGGCAACCGCAAGCACCACCACTCCGGCGATCAATACGGGACGTACGCCGTGCTTCTCGATCTTCCGCACGGTCACCGGGGTCACCACCACCGATAACGCAGCAAGGGGAAGCATGAGCAGGCCGACCACGCCGGCGTCGTAATGGCCTGCTTCCTGAAGCAACTGCGGAAGGCCGAAGAAAGCAAAGTAGTAAACGCCGCTAAACACCACGAACAGCAAGTAGACCAACAGGAGCGGGCGGTTTCCCCCGAGCAAGCGCAGGTCCAGGAATGGCGGCTTGAAGCGAAGCTCACGCCCGGCGAAGAGCGCAGCGATCACAACGGCTGCGCCCAACAGGTACCAGCGATAGCCCGGCGCAACGTTGAGCAGGGCCATCATCGCAAGCATCAAGGACGCGATGAACGCGAGTATGCCAGGGACGTCCGAGTCGCGCACCAACTGCCCGATCCTGCCGCTCTCACGGCCCGAGTCGGCGGGCGCGGTCTGGCGCACCGCAAACAGAGCGATCAGCGCCAGCGGCACGTTGATCGCGAACAGGGCCTGCCATCCCACTAGGCTCACCAAAAGGCCACCCACCACCGGCCCGACAGCCGCGGCGGACGTGGTCGCCATCTGAATCCGGCCCAGCGGACGGGTAGGCGGCAAGCTGGCCAGGCGGCTCAGTTCGGTGACCATCACGACGGCGGATGGGTACGCCGTCGCGGTCCCCACCGCCATGAGGGCGCGGGCAACGCAGACCAGTGCGAAGTTGGGCAGGAACGGCGCGATCGCACACGTCACGGCCACCAGTGCCATGCCGAAGATGAACAGTCGGCGGGGGCCGAATCTGTCCGCGAGCCGGCCCATAAGTGGCTGGCCCGCAGCCGAGGCGAGGTAGAACGAGGTGATCACCCAGGTGACCGTGGCGACGTCGAGCGAGAAATGCTCCCGCAGGACAACCAAAGCCACCGCGATCATGGACGAGTTGAGGGGGTTCAGTGCCGTCCCCAGGCTCAGCGCCGCGATTGCGAGGCCGGGGCGGGATTTGTTGTTCGTCACGTTCTCAGTCTGGTACATGGTTGCCTCGGGCTAAGAAACAGGGGCTAGCAAGATTTTGCTGGATCGTCGCTCAAGGCACTGCACCGCCGCCGCGTCATCCCGCGGACGCTGGGCATGCGTGAATCGATGATCCAGCAAAAATCCACAGCGGATATCCAATATGTCGGATACGTGATTATGGGCCCGAAAAAGGAGGCCCTACTCCTCGAAGTGGGTGCTGACTTTGCCCGAGGAGACTGCCGCGATGATCGAATGGGCCAGGTGGCGCAGTTTGATGTTGCGGTTGCTGGATGCCGTCCGCAAGATGGTGAAGGCCTCGTCCTGGCTGCAGTGGTTTTGGGCCATGATCGCGCCGATAGCCAAGTCAATTACCGTGCGGGACTGCATTGCCGCCGCCAGGTCATTGCGCGCGTCGCTGAGCTGCGCGATTTTCAGGGCAAGCCGGAGCGATTTGGCGGCATGGGAGGCAAAGACTTCGGCGCGTTCCACGTCGCTCTGGTCAAAAGCATTGGGTCGCTCGGAGTAGAGATTAAGCGCGGCGCGGGTCTCTTCCTCCACAAGGAGAGGCACGCTGAGGATCGAGCGTAGCCCTTGCTCTGCGGCTGCCTGGACGTAGTCGGGCCAGCGAAGTTCATTCTGGAGATCAGGAACCAGGACGGCGGACAGCTTGTCCATAGCCGTGAGGCAGGGGCCTTCGAAGGTGCTTTGCAGCTCGTCCATCACGCGGGCGCGCTCGTCACTGCTGGCCGCGGTGGCCGATTTCTTGCGGCGCAACACTGTGATGCCGCAGAAGACCGGAGCCGAAGGTTCGGACAGGCTCTCTGCGGAGAAAGCGGCGAGGTCGCTGAGGAAAGCCTCGACATCTTCACTGCCCAAGACGAGGTCCAGGAAGTATCCGTTCTGGATTGCTTCCTGCTCGGGACGGGGGTTAACCATTTGACACGTTCCTACTGACTGAAATGCGTCCCCAGCAGACACCAAAGGAGCGAATATTGCCGCCCTCTGCAAAACGGTCTGGCAATACCTTATCGCCCAACGATCAACGGTACAAAGTTCAGCCCACTGCTTGACGCGCACGGAGTTGAACTCCCGGGTCACCGCCTGGTGCTGCGGGGTGTCACATCCGGCAACAACTAAGTAGGCTTATGAATGTGAAGCGGATCCGACCGCCGGACCGTTTGGCGAAAGGAGTCACCTGATGGGCTTAGAAGACAGCATCCGGAACGCTGCAGAAAATGCGATGAAGATCTGGCCGGAACGTCCAAACCCGTGAACGACGCCGAGGTGCCCGATCCCGGCGAGAAAGACGACGACATCCAGGTCCACTCCTCCATTAGCGAGGGTTCCAACGCCATGGACGAGGACCTCTCACCCAAGGACACTCCCCACACGGAGCACCACAAACCCCAAGGCCAAGCAGAAGCCAACGACGGCGGAACCCACCAGGATGAGTCGACCGACGACGACGTCCCGGTCGCCTCGGGCGACGTAGCCTCGGGCGACGTGGCCGGTCCGGCTGGCCTGCCAAGTGGTGATCCCGACAATCTGCGGGCCGATCCCTCGGAAGGCGGCGGAGACCCGTCCACGAGCATGGGCCGAGGCTAAGCACCAAGGCGCCAAGCACAGGCTCAGCGCGCTCACGAGGAATCAGGCCAACATCCCCGCAATCTTGCCTTCCAGCGCCGCCACAGTGGCCTCCGGCAGGACGATAAGGCCGTCAATCTCCTTGCGGGCGCGCTTATAGGCAGTTTGCCGCTCGGCCGGTGTTGCCGCTGAATCCTCGGCAATGCGCAGGAGTTTCCGGGCCGTGGCCAGACGTTGCCGCTCTGGCCCGGTGAACTTCCCGTCCTTGATGCGCCTGGCCTCGCGCTCGGCAACATCGAAGGCCACTTCAAATCCGTGGACTGCGGCCCGGTACTCGGCCAGCCTTGCCGGCGTCGTGATTTCTTCCGCGGCGGCCGGCCGCAACCCGTCTGCCTCTTTTTTGGCGCGAAGGAAGGCGACGGTGAGGGGTTCCCGGACGTCCGTCATCAGCGGGAAGTCGATGAGGTTTCCGACGTCGAGCTCGTAATCCAGCCACTTGCGGTTCACGGCATCGTGCGCCGCCATCAGGGCAACGACCTCGGCTTGGTTGGCTTCCTCATGCACAGCGAGCTGGTTTTTGAGCTTGTACAACTCCACTTTGCGGCGGTGCCGCTCTTCGGTAGCCCGTGACCATGACCGCGCCCACCCGCCGGCCATGCCGCCGATAGGAAAGACCAGCCACCAAAAACGCCCAAGGAAGTCGAAGAAGTCATGCACAAGTTCATCCTCCCACCGGCGCGGACAGGTGCTCAACAGGGCTGACCGGAGTGGTATTGGGTCATTAGCATGTCCCCTATGGACCAGCACAAGGCAATGACCCCCGATTCCTTCAATCAGGATGTCCGCACGCAAATGGACACCTTCTTGGACGACCACCGCCAGATGCTCAACGCGTCCCTGGATGGGCTGACGGAAGAGGAGGCTCGGCGATCCCTGGTTCCGTCGCGCACCACGTTGCTCGGCTTGGTGAAGCATGCCATTTTCGTCGAAAAGGTCTGGTTCGACGAAGCCATCAGTTGCAGGACCCGTGCCGAGATCGGCATCCCCGCAAGCCCTGACGAGTCGTTCATCCTTGACGACGGCGACACCATTGCCGGCATCCGGCAAGCGCACCGCCAGGCGTGCGAGGCGTCCCGCTTGGCCACGGCACCGCTGGGACTGGACGACTTGGTGATGGGCAATCGCCGCGGACCGCTACCCCTGCGCTGGGTGTACCTGCACATGCTCCGCGAGTTGGCCCAGCATTGCGGGCATGCGGATATTTTGCGGGAACAAATCCTGTCCACGCGTGCCTAAAAGCCTGAGGCAACGCAGAGAAACCCAGGCACGCACCCAGACTAAAATCCGTTGACACGTGACCAAATAGTCACCTATCCTGAAGCCATGGACACCGTGTTCAAGGCCTTGGCCGACCCAACCCGCCGTGAACTGCTTGATGAGCTGTTCCGCGAAGACGGACAATCCGCCTCGGCCCTCGGAGCCCGGTTCGAGATGACCCGGTTCGGCATCGCCAAGCACCTCAAACTGCTCGAAGACGCCGGACTGGTGGTCACGCGCCGTCGGGGGCGTGAAAAGCTGCATTTCCTGAACCCGGTCCCCATCCGCCTCATCCACGATCGCTGGGTGAGCAAATATGCAGAACCATGGGCCGCTGCCCTCAGCGACCTCAAATCCAGATTGGAAAGTCCCATGGAAAGAATTTTCGAGATCTACATCAAGACCACTCCGGAGTTGCTGTGGGAGGCCATCACTACCAGTGAGATCCGCAGCAAGTACCAGTTCGGGAACACCCTCACCGCCGACTGGACCCCGGGTGGCCACTTCGAGATGCACAACGGCAAAGCCGAGGCGCCCCTGGGCGAGGGCGAGAACATCGAAGTGGACCCACCGCGGAGACTCGTCCAGACCATGCGAGCGCTGTGGGGCGAGGACGTGAAGGCCGAGGGAACCTCCCGGATCACCTGGGAGATCGAGCCGGTGGGAGATTCGTGCCATCTCACCGTCACGCACGATCAACTCCGCGAAGGCGCCAACGAGCAGCTCTACGGCGGTTGGCCTATGATCCTCTCCGGCTTGAAAACCTGGCTCGAGACAGGCGAAACGCTCACGACGCCGGGTTCGCTTATGTACGCGTAGCGGCTAGCCACGCCGCCTGCAGGGTTCCCAAAAGGTGCGGAGCGAAGTCCTCGCCGATGGCCAGCACCACACGGCATCGGGCGCCGCGCTGGGCAGGGAACCCTGCATACTGTCCGCGAAGGTCACATACCGTTTGGCCACGTCCCGGCCCATCCGTGGTGTCCACTTGAACACGAACGGTGGGCGCGAGCGCTAGGTCCACACCCTCGACGGCGATGGCTGCGGCGAGCGGATCATGCATCGCCGAGCAAGCCCTCCCGAAGATGTCCACATAGAAGCCGAAGTAGTAACCCAGCATTTCACCCAGTGCCCGCGGGACGGGGTGGTCGGCAGCGAGGAGCTCCTGCCTGTGATGCTCTTCCAGGACGTTGGTCATGGTGACGTCCAAGGGCACCATGGTGACCGTCCAATCCGCCGTGAAAACATCTGCGGCGGCTTCCGGGTCGTTGGCAATGTTGGCCTCGGCCACTGGAGTGATGTTGCCCGGTGCCAATGCGGCGCCGCCCATGATGGTGATCCCAGCAACCAGTTGGGGCAGCTTGGGTTCCAAACGCAGGGCCTGGGCGATGTTGGTCAGCGGGCCGATTGCCACCACCTGCAACTCCCCCGCGTACTGGTGAGCCAGTTGGACCAACAGCTCGGCCGCGGATGCCTCGATGGGTTCCCGGTCGGAGGCGGGAAGATCCACCCCGCCGATTCCATTCTCGCCGTGGACGTGCGGTGCACCGCCGTGGAATGTACCCGCCTGGGGATCGTGGGCGCCGATTGCCACCGGAACGTCCGGGTGGCCGGCGAGGCTCAGCAAATCCAAGGTATTCCGGGCGCCACCAGCGGCTGACACGTTGCCGCTGACGGTGCCGATGCCCACCAGGTCTGCTCGTGGTGAAGCCAAGAGATAGGCCAGGGCCAGGGCGTCGTCGATGCCGGTGTCGCAGTCAAGGTAGAAGGGAGCGGGCTGGGTCATGGGTCTCTCGTTTCGGGTGGAGCGGATGTGGTGAGGCAGGCGGTGATGTGGGTACGGAAGCGGTGCTTCGGCGGCGTCGAACGTTAGATCTTTTCACCCTGTGGTGCTGCGATGAACAAGCTGACGACGAAAGCCAGGGCGGTGATGGCCACCGAGATCCAGAGTGCCGTCGAGTACCCGGCCGAGGTACCCAGGCCTGCGAACGGTGCCACCACTACGACGCCGAGGCTCGCCCCGATACCGAACGATGCGCCGTTGATGCTCGGCAAAGCGGCGGGAGCTTCCTTTGGCGACAGCAAAACGGACAGACCGTTGATGGCTGTGAGGAAGAGGCCGTTATAAAAGACTCCCAGCGCCGCGATGGCGATGAGGACGGCCACTTCGTTGTGGGCAAAGACCGCTGCAACGATGGCGCAGGCAAGGCTGGTTGCCGTGCCCACGCGAACAGTCTTGATCCAACCGCGACGGTCGGCAATCCACCCCGCGAGGGGTGCGGCAAAGACGCCAATCAGCGCTGCCGGGGTGAGGAACAGAAGCGCGGCAACGGACGCGGAGAGGCCGAAGCCGTTTGCCTTATCTTGGCTGAGCAGCACCACGGTGAAGTTGATGATGGCGAAAATTCCGGCGAGAGTCAGCACGGTGGTGGCGATGACCGGCCACACTTGGCGCGAGCGCAGGTGATGGACTGCAACGAGCGGTGTTGAGCGCTTCTTTTCGATCAGCCAGAAGCCGGCGAAGGATACGACACCTCCTGCGAGCAGGCCAAGGGCCGCCGGGGAGGTCCACCCGGCCGAAGATCCTGTGGATACGAAGTAGGTGATGAAAACCAGGAACACCGACAGGGACCCTGCGCCCCACCAGTCCATCCGGCCGGGTGCCACGGCGGACTTACCGCCGGGGACGACTTTGATGACGCAGACGACGGCGATCGCGGCCAGGGCAAGGATCGCGACAAAGATGGACTGGAAGCCGAGGGTTTCAGCCATGAGGCCGCCGAAGTAGCCATCCACGCCGCCGATGCCGCCGTTGATCGCTGCGATGATTCCGATGGATGTCCCGAAGAGGCGGGCCGGCAGGTACTCGTTAAGGATGATGTAGGAGAGGGCGAAGATGGCGCTGGAGACGCCCTGCATGAAGCGGCCTGCGACAAGGAGCGGAAGGCTTGGTGCGAAGATGCAGAGCACGGTTCCGGCGGCCATGATGCCCAGCACCAACAGGAGTGCGGTGCGGCGGCCGATGAAGTCGCTCCACCTTCCAATGACTGGCCCCGCAATGGCGCCGGCGAGGAAGAACATGGACTGCACCTGCGCCACGGCCTCGGGCGTTTCCCCGAAGAAGGAACCGATACGGGGCAACGCCGGGGTGATCATGCTCGCGTTGAGTTGGAATGCCAGGACGGCGAGCACCAAGGTGCTGATGAGCAAGGCAGCACGTCGACCCTCGACCTTGACCGGGCCCGGGTTCCCGCCGCCCAGGTATTGATCGCCAGTGGGCGGCGCTGTGGCGGTGTTGGGGATGTTCACATCAAACTCCTTTGTCCGAGGGCGCGGTGGGCGCCACAAGATGTGAGTTGTTATACAAGCATGTATTACGTGCTTGTGCAACCTGTCACATGCATCCGGTACAGTGTCGGTAACCCAAATACTTGTGAGGCACCCTTGACCGACAACGCCGTCCGCTTCTTGTCCCGGCCCATCGCCACCACCCCCGGTCAGCCCCTGCGCGTCGCGGCTTACTCCCGCATCGCCGAGGCCATCCGGACAAAGGTCCTGCCACCGGGCTCGCTGCTCCCTACGGAGACCGAACTGGGCACCATGATGGACGTCAGCCGCACCGTGATCCGGGAAGCCCTGATGTTGCTTGAGGAAGACGGCCTTACCCGGGCACGGCGGGGAGTGGGCCGGTTCGTGGCCGATTCCTTGCCCCGCATCGGGATAGAGCACATCCGCCCCTTCGATCAACTGCTCGGCGGCCCGCACCAGGACATCCAGGTCAAACGTGTCGCTGCCATCAAGCAGCCAGCCTCGGAATTCGTGGCGCCCGGCATCGGAGTTGAGCCCGGCGTCGACGTCTGGTTCTGGGAAAGCGTCCTCATCCGCAACGGCGAACCGGTAGCCCACCTCCAGGAAAACGTGTCGCAAGCAATCCCTGAAGCGGCGGCGCTGTCCGAGGCGGCCGAAGCTCCCACCCTCTCGGCTTCCACACTGCTGGAAGTGCTGAGCGGTCTCGCTGGGGTGAACCTAGGCCCCGGCGAGTGCGAGATCAGCCTGAGCACAGCCGGGCCCAGCCGTGCAAAGTTGCTGGCGCTCCGCCCCTCAGATCCTGTCCTGGTCCTCACCCAGTATGTCCGGCGAAACAATGCCCCGTTCTACCTGGCCAAATGCTTGGTCGCTGCCCGGGCGGGCCACCTCTCCGTCATACAGTCCTCCTGATCCCCTGCCGCATTCCTCCCGAAAAGGATCTTCCATGAGCACGCCCCTAGAGTCCCTTGACCCTTCTGCGCCCATTTCGCCCTGCGCGCTGACCATCGTGGGCAGCATCAACCTTGACATCACGGCCACCGCCAGCCGCCTCCCCTCGCCGGGAGAAACCGTCGGCGGGGCCGTCCTCCGGCAACAACCCGGCGGCAAGGGTGCCAACCAAGCCGTGGCGGCTGCGCGGCTCAGCGGCAGTTCCCGGATGGTGGGGGCGGTGGGCCAGGACGACGCCGGGCGGAGCCTCGTTGCGGCGATGGCGAGCGCCGGCGTCGACACCAGCGACGTGTCCCTGGTGGACGCAGCTACCGGCACCGCCTTGGTCCTGGTGGACAGCGACGGGGAGAACCAGATCGTCGTCTGCCCCGGCGCCAATTCTTCCGTGCGCTTGGAAGGTGTCTCTTTCAGTGACGATGAAGCCGTCCTCTGCCAGCTGGAGGTTGATCAGGAGGTAGTGCTCCAAGCCGCCCGCAAGTGCACAGGGTTCTTCGCGTTGAACGCCGCCCCGGCAGCACCGCTCATACCAGGGCTCTTGGAACGGTGCGACCTGGTGATCGTGAACGAGACGGAATATGAGCTGATCCCCGCCCTCAAACAGGCTCCCCTGGTCGCGGTGACCTACGGTGGCGACGGCTCAGCGATCTTCGTCGACGGCGAACGGGTTGCCGAAGCTCCAGCGGTGAAGGTCACAGACATTGCCAATACCATCGGAGCCGGAGATGCTTTCTGCGCTGCATTGGTCCTGGCACTCCAGTCCGGGCTGGAGTACGGGCACGCCCTGGCCGTCGCCAATGCGGTGGGTGCGGACGCCGTTCGTGATGCGTCATCCCAGCCGGCCTTGAAGCCGCTGACGCACTACATCGAAGCGACTCACCCCGCAGCGGAGCTCGGCTAAAGAAACGGGGAGGCCTTCCGGCGCCAGAATGCTACGATTGCTACGGAGGCGATAACATGACAACTATCCCGCACCGTGAACTACGCAACCAGAGCAGTAAGATCCTGGAGCGTGTCAAAAACGGCGAAGTTATTGACGTCACCAACAACGGCGAGGTAGCAGCCACTCTTATTCCGCCGTCGGCTTCACCCTTTGAGCGTTTGCTCCAAGCAGGCAGCGTCCGCCCAGCCAGCGAGGCGCCGGTGGATTTCGCGATTCTTCCCCGCATCAAGAGCGAAATGTCCACAGCAGAAATCCTGTCCGATCTGCGTGGCGATCGGTGATCCTCTACGTTGACACCTCTGCCTTCCTGAAGCTCGTGGTCGAAGAGCGGGAATCGTCCGCCACCGCCGCACACCTTTCCGAGGTAGCTGGATCGGGCGGACACCTCGTGGCTTCCATGCTCCTCTACACGGAAATGCACTGCGCGGCCCGTCGCAGGCACATCCCGTTCGACCTCGCAAACGCGGCGCTGGCCGGAATCAATTTGGTGGACGTGACCCGCTCGGATCTTATGTATGCCGCAGCCATGCCAAGACAACTTCGGAGTGCTGAAGCCATTCATCTGGCAACAGCCATCCGGCTCCAGGCCGACAGTATGCTCGCTTACGACTCGGAGTTACTCCTTGCAGCAGTGGAATCCGGGATCACGACGACGTCCCCCGGCACGTAGCCAATCGGCTACCCCACCGGGCTACCCCACAATCCGGAAGTCGTCGAACTCCCCCGTGGCTTCAGCTATCCGGAAATCGACGTCCTCAACCCGCCCCGGCGCATGCTTGGAATGAAGCCAGCCCGCAAGGTTCTCTACCTCGGCCACTTGCCCCTCAGCGATCAACTCCACCGCGCCATCGGTCGTGTTGCGGACGGTTCCCTTTAGTGCGAGCTCGCGGGCTTTTCGTGCCGTCCCATAACGGAAGCCCACTCCCTGGACCACGCCGGTAACCCGGGCCGTGAGGCGAACCTGGTCTGCTGCCATGAAGCCACCTTAACGAATCCCGCCCTTGTCCGTCACACCTCCCGTACAACGGGCGCATGCGCGAACAAGGGCGGGAGCCAGCAGCGAAGATGCCTAGCTGATCACGATGTCGCGCGTCTCGTGGCTGTACGTGATGGTGACGGGACCGCCGTCGTGGTGCAGTTCGTGGTTGGCACCGTCCCGGGCACCGAACGCACCGTAGTTCTCGTCCCACGAGCGGTTCAGCGCGATTTTGTACGTGTAGTGCCCGGCCGGCAAGTCAGCGGTCAGTGTCCACACCTGCGCGGTGGCATCGAAAGTCATCTGGGCTTCGTCATGCTGCGGCGCCCAGTCCTCCGGCGCGCCCAGGACCGTGTTGAAGTCCCCCGCCACGGCGACGGCGTCCGGCTGCGGCAAGGTCTCGACGGCGGAAGCCGGTGCGGCCTTGGCGCTCGCCTTGCGAGGAGCCTTCTTAGCGGCAGCAGCTTTGGTAGCGGCGGCCTTGGGAGCGGAGATCCTGGCCGCGGCGACCTTGGGCTCGGCGACGTCGGTTGCCGCCTCGGCAGGGGCGGTAGCGGGGGCGGCAACCTTCTTGGCCGAGGCGCGCTTGGTGGCAGCCTTCTTCGCTTGGGCATTCACCGGCGGGGCGGTCGGAACAGGGGTGTCGGCAGGAACCGGTGTTCCGGCGTCGAGCGCTGCGGCAAAAGCCGCGGGATCGGCGAAGGCGACCGTGGCACGCAGTCCGTCCTCGGGAATGGTCCAGCCGGAGCGGCCCTTGACCAGCCAGCCGGCCTTGACCAACTTGGCCGAAGCCGACGTCAGGGTCTTGTGGCCCCGCGGGATGCCACCGCTGAGCAGCTCGGCTTCGTGGTCATTGAACGGGACCCGGGCCGTCGCTTCAGCCAGTACCTCCCCGGCGTTCAGCGTCGTCCCGGCCCACACGCTTTCAGCGAGGATGTCCAAAACGGCCTTCAGACGAAGGGTGGTGTTTTCGGCGGTGTTCGCGCCCATGCTTCTCCTTCAACGGTGGATACTCCACAGCAGTTTGCCAATGATTTGTTAATTCCCGCGCCTACGGAACGTAAACACCGTGTGTCGTGACCGAGTGTGACATCACAACGGGCCCAAGTGGTTCACGCCTCTCAGCTAGCGGCGAGGACCCACCGCGTCACCTCATCGAGCAGCTGGGTCTTTCGGGCATCGCTGGCGAACGAGGACCTGATGGAGTTTGCCGCCAACGTTGCCTGTTCCGGCACGGAAAAGCCGAGGACTTCCCCCATCTGCTTGAAGTTATCGTCCACGTAACCACCAAAATACGCGGGATCGTCCGAATTAACCGAAACGTTCAGGCCAACGGCAAGCATGGCGGGCAACGGATGGTCAGCGAGTTTGTCCACTGCACGGAGACGGACGTTGGAGAGCGGGCAAACCGTCAGCGGCACCTGCTCGGCCACGAGCCTCTGGACAACGGCCGTATCCTCCATGCACCTGATGCCGTGATCGATCCTTTCAACGTGCAAACGGTCCAGGGCCTCGGTGATGTACGACGCCGGCCCTTCCTCGCCAGCGTGGGCGATCCGGTGAAGTCCCGCTTCGCCGGCCCGCCGGTAAAGCCGCTCAAATTTCGACGGCGGATTGCCCACCTCCGCGGAGTCCAGGCCGATACCAGCGATCGGTGCGTGCATGGCCAGGAGTTGGTCCAGCACCTCTAGTGCCGAGTCCTCGGACATGTCGCGCAGGAAAGCGGCGATGAGGAGGGTCGAAACACCAAAGTCTTCCTCGGATGTGGCCAAGGCGTTGGCCACACCGTTGACGCACGTTTCCAATGCCACGCCGCGCGAGGTGTGGGCCTGTGGGTCCATCATGATTTCGGCATGGCGCACTCCCCCGGCGGCTGCCCGCTTCAGGTAGGCCCGCGTCATGTCGGTGAAGTCCTGCTCAGTCCGCAGGACTGCCATGTTGGCGTAGTAGAGGTCCAGGAAAGACTGGAGGTCCGTGAATTCGTATTTTTCCCGGAGCTCGTCGATGTCCTCATAGGGCAAGTCGATGCCGTTACGTTCGGCCAGGGCAAAGATCAGCTCCGGCTGGAGAGTCCCTTCGATGTGCAGGTGCAGTTCGGCAACCGGGGGCGCCGTCGTCGTCGTTTTCTCGCCAAAAGTTTCCACCCGACAACTCTAGGCCCCATCCGCGGACGTGTCCCGGAGCACTCAACTTGGTTCTCAGGCGCAGCACCGTCAAACTGAAAGGATGCAGACCTTCCTCCCCTTTGCCGATTTCCGTCAGAGCGCCGCCGCGCTCGACACCTCAAGGCTCGGCAAGCAGCGCGTCGAAGCTCTGCAAGTTCTCCGCGCGCTCGTGATACCCGAGTACGGCTGGCAGTCCCACCCCGCTGTCCGCATGTGGATGGGGCACGTCCCTGCGTTGACCATGTACGGATTGGCAATGGCGGACGAATGGATGGAACGCGGCCACCCGGACAACACGCGGGACAACATCGCCGAATTCGCACCCCAGGCCGCGCACCCTGACTACGCCTCCAGGATCGTCATGCCGCCATGGTTGGGCAACGAGGACCTCCACCGCAGCCACCGCTCCAAGCTCATCGGCAAAGATCCCAAACACTACAGCGAACTCTTCGCAGGCACCGAAGAGAGGCTCGAGTACATTTGGCCGGAGCCCAAGCACGAGTTCCACCCGGAGGACCCTGAGGAAGACAGCCTCTGGATCCTGCGCGCCAACGTGGAGGATCTCCGCCCGGAGCAGCTCACCACGGTCAGCATGCCGCCGCACGGCAAGGCGAAGCCTGTTGCCGCTTCGGCTGAGGACGGTTACGAATTCGTGTACGCCGAGGAGAAGGCACGCCGGCAGGTAGGCGGGCCCAAGAAGCGTCCTGTAAAGCAGCAGGAGAAGAAGCCCACCCGGAAGCGCCAGGCCCAGGAGCGTGCGTTCAACACGCTGCCCGGCAAGTCCGAGCTCGCCGTTCCGTTCGACGGCGGCCGCATCTTCGCCGTCGGACTCGTTCAGGGCCGTCCCATCACGGTAGACGGACGATTCGCCCGCAACTTCGAGGTCACCAACGTGGTCAACCGTTCCGACTTCGACTACCCCGCGCTGCTGCAGGATCCGCGCGTGTTCTTCCCGGTTCCGGCACCGCAGTAGCCCCGAAAGCCTCGTCCTGCGGGCACGTGCCTTAGGCGTGCGTGCCCTGGGGATGGGCCGCGACGATGCTGAGGGCCAGCAGACACGTCGCACGCACTTCACCGTTGGAAAGATCCAGGCCCAGGGCGTCCTCGATCTTACGCAGCCTGTAGCTGAGGGTGTTCCTGTGAATGAAGAGCTCATCGCAGATTTCCCGTGAGCTGCCGCTGTGCCGCAAGTAGGAGGCGAGGGTCTCGCGCAGGGCGCTGCCGCCGTCGGACGTCAGCGGCGCCAGCAGCCGCTGGGACATGGCCACGAGCCCGGCACTGGGCAGCCCTTGGACGATGCCCGTCAGGTCGGCCAGCGGAGCTGTTCGGACCCCGGGCTTGCCAAGGTGGCGGCGGGCCAGGTTGAGCGCCAACGGTAGCTCGCTCAGCGTGCTGGCCTCCGTGACCACCACGGCGAGTTCGGGCGCGTCGTTGAAGAAGCCCCGGATCATCTCCAAAAGTCCCAGGCTTCCCCTCTTCTGCTGCACGAGCAGCGTGGTCAGCCCCTTCTCCTCCATGAAACGGACGATGCCGAAGTTGGTTTCAAGCCCCACCCTGGCCCTCCATGCGATGGCCCGGAGTTTAAGCCGCGGGATGTCCTTGGACGCACCGATCAGCACGGACCCCCACGTCTCTTCCGGATCAAAGCCAGTATCGACAGCCAGGCGCTTCAGCTGCGCCGGCGTGGTTCCCCTGTCCTCGTAAAGCGCCTCCATGAACCGCGCGGCCTCACGGGAGTGCAAGGGCGAGCGCGATCCCAGCGTGTAACTCAACTGCATGGCGATTACTGCTGCCACCGGGCCAAGGATCGGCTGAAGCACCACGGTGCTTTTGATGCCCTCGATCATGAGCCTGAAACGCTGCGACTCTCCGCTCGGAATGCGCAGGGTTGTCCGCGCAGTACCTCCCCCGGCGTCTCCTGCCCCGATAAGTTCGAACCCGACGTCGTCCACCACCGTCACCCGCGCTTGGACGAACGAGGCCACCCGTTCGAGGACCGTGGCCAGCGAGCGGCCGTCAGCTGCCAAGCGGGTACACTCGTCGGCCAGCTCCCACCCCGAACGGAGTTCCTCATAGCGTTCGGTGGCGATCACCTGCTCGACGTGCCGCATGACCAGGACGAAGGGGACCTCTGGCGGCAGTTCCAACAGCGGGAGGCCTTGTGCCTCGCAGGCTTCCACCAAACCCGACGGGAGCTCGCGGTGGGCTGCCCCCAAACCGAACACGAGCCCCGCCACCGGAACCTCCATCAGGCGCTCGACGTAGGCTTCCCAGATCCGGTAGTCCTTGACATTCAGCCCCATCCCGTTGGTCAGTACCAGGGCATTGACGCTGAGGAAGGGGGTAGGGTCCATGTGTTCCGTCGGGGCACACCAGGTGATGGGCCTCGCCAAGCGGCCGGGCGTCCCTTGGACCCGAAGGGCAATCTTCAGGTCAGGGTCTTCCATCAAGTCCGAAACACGCATGTGAGCCTCCAACATTGGCGGCGCTTCGCCCCACTAATAGTGCAGCCATCATAATCCACCCGCGAATATTCAGCAGCTTGCACAATTACCCTGCAGGCCGCGTTTGGATAGCGTTGCCCCCATGCATACGAATGTGACCCCCAGCACTCCTGCGTCCAGCCCCGGTAGGGCTGTGCTCTTGAACTCGGACATGGGCGAAGGCGTAGGCCTTCACGAATTCGGCAACGACGAGCAGCTGATGCGGATCATCGACGTCGCCAACGTGGCCTGTGGCTACCACGCGGGCGATCCGGACGTCATGAACAGGACCGTGGAACTCGCCGCCGAACACGGCGTGGCCGTCGGCTCCCACCCAGGCCTCCCCGATCCCGTTGGCTTTGGCCGGCGGCGCATGGTCCTCGGGCCGGAAGAGGTTGAGTCGATCATCCTCTACCAGACCGGCGCGTTGACCGCGTTTCTGGGCAAACACGGCTTGCCGCTGAACCACATCAAGCCCCACGGCGCCCTGTATGGAATGTTGGCCGGTGACGAGGAGCTCATGGCCGCTGCTGCCGGCGTTGCCAAACTGTTCAACGTCCCGTTCTTCGGCCTCGCAGGCACAGCGCACGAGTCCGTCTGCAAGGCCATGGGCGTGGATTTCATCCCCGAGCTGTACGTGGACCTCAACTACGGCCCGGCCGGCGAGCTCCTGATCCAGCGCAGGCCCGAACCCACCAACCCCGATGCCGCGGCTGACCGCGTCAGGAAAGCGCTCGACGGCGGTCCAGTCCTGGCTGTCGACGGCACCGAACTGGACATCACTTTCGGCAGTATCTGCGTCCACTCTGACGCCCCGAATTCGGTGGCGGTGGCTTCGGCCGTCCGAGCTGTGCTCGACGCCCGCTGACCCCTTCCTGTCCTCACACTGATTTTCCAACAACCCTCTGAAAGCGAGAACACCCTATGGGAACCATCGTCTCCCCGCTTCCCGGCATCTTCTACCGGAAGCCCGGTCCCGGCAAGCCTCCGTTCGCCAACGAAGGCGACACCATCGAAGTAGGCCAAACCCTGGGCATCGTTGAAATCATGAAGCAGTTCACCGAAATCCAGTCCGACGTTGCCGGCGTCCTCGAATCGTTCGAGGTGGCCGAAGGTGACATGGTCAACCCGGGCGACCCCATCGTCGTCGTACGTGAAGGTTAGGCAACCATGATGAAGAAGTTGCTGATCGCCAACCGCGGCGAGATCGCGGTCCGGATCCTCCGGACCGCCCGGGACATGGGTATCGGCACGGTGGTGGTCGTGAGCGAGGCCGACGTCAGGTCCCTCGCCGCCCGAACCGCCGACGAGTACGTGGTGGTTGGTCCCGCACCAGCGCCCGCCAGCTACCTTAATCAGGACGCGATCATCGCCGCTGCCCTTGAAACAGGTTGCGACGCCGTCCACCCCGGCTACGGCTTCCTCTCCGAGAACGCTTCCTTTGCCCGCAAAGTGGCGGACGCCGGGTTGATCTGGGTAGGACCGGACGCCGATGCCATCGAGATGATGGGAAACAAGTCGCTTGCCCGGGAATCGGCCCACAAGGCCGGCGTCCCGGTGCTGCGCGGCTCCGACGGTCCCTTGGACCCGGCCGCCGACGCTGTGGCCATTGCAGCCGGGATCGGCTACCCCTTGGTAGTCAAAGCATCTGCCGGCGGCGGTGGGCGCGGCATCCGCTTCGTCAACAGCGAGGACGAACTGCTGCAGACTATCGAGATGGCCCGTGGCGAGGCAGCGTCGGTCTTCGGTGATCCCACGGTCTACCTGGAACGCTTCGTTGAGCATGCCCGCCACGTGGAGGTCCAGATCCTGGGCGACGGTACCAACTTCATCCACCTCGGCGACCGTGACTGCTCCATGCAACGGCGCTCCCAGAAAGTCATCGAAGAAGCACCGGCCCCTGATCTCCCGGAAGCCGTGCGGCACACCATCCGCGAATCATCCGTGGAACTGGCCAGGCAGTGCGGATACCGGGGAGCCGGGACCGTTGAGTTCCTGTACGACCCCCGGAATCACGAGGCCGCGTTCATCGAGATGAACACCCGCATCCAAGTGGAACACCCCATCACCGAACAGATCACCGGCGTGGACCTGGTCCGTGAGCAGCTCCTCATCGCAGGCACCGGTTCCATGTCCCTCACCCAGGACGACATCCATTTCACCGGCCACGCCATCGAGTGCCGGATCAACGCCGAGGACCCCAGCAACAACTTCTTCCCCAGCCCCGGCGAGCTCGGCTCCGTTGAATGGCCTTCAGGTGAAGGCATCAGGGTTGACACCGGCGTGGACACCGGATCCGTCGTGAGCCCTTACTACGACTCCATGCTGGCAAAGCTGATCGTCCACGCAGCTGACCGCGACGCCGCCATCGCCGCCGCCCTTGAAGCCCTCGACAACGTGCACGTTGAGGGAGTCAAAACAACCGTTCCGGTGCATAAGATGCTGCTGGCGCGTCCCGAATTCGCCTCCGTCACCCACCATTCCAAGTTCATCGAGTCCGCTCCCGATCTTTTGGAGGCGAAATGACCACGCCCAGCACAGCGCTCTCGTCAAACTCCGTGCGGAGTGAAGCCCGCTACACCTGGGGCGGTGACGAGTTCCTGTTCGTTGAAGTGGACGAGTCCATGAGCCTCGCCGCGAACTTCAAGGTCATGTCGATCGCCAGGAAACTGGCCGACGCCGAGCTGTCCGGCGTCGTCGATATCTGCCCCGCCAACGCCTCGCTCCTGGTGCGGTTCAACCCGGACATCCTGCCGCCGTCGACCCTGGAATCAACGGTCCGGAAGATCGAACTGGAACTCCGGAACCACGACGAACAGTCGCTGGAAACCAGGATCATCGAGGTCCCTGTCTGGTACGACGACCCCTTCACGGCCGAGGTAGCCCAGCGGTTCCGCGAAGGGTTCCACCAAGAACCCGGCGGCACGGACCTTGACTACGCGGCGAAAGTCAACGGGCTGAAGGACGCTGCGGAGTTCATCCGCCGCCACCACGAACAACCCTGGCTTGTTTCCATGGTGGGCTTCGTGGCCGGGCTGCCGTTCCTCTTCCAGTTGGTGGAGCGCGACAAGCAGTTGCAGGTCCCCAAGTACCTCAGCCCTCGGACCGACACGCCCAAACTCACCGTGGGCCACGGCGGTTGCTTCGCGGCCATCTATTCAGTGCGCGGCGCCGGCGGCTACCAAATGTTTGGGGTGGCCGCGGCTCCGATTTACGATCCCGCGCAGTCGCTGGCCGACTTCAAAGACTTCATGGTCTTCTTCCGCCCGGGCGACATCGTCAAGTTCAAGCCGGTCACCGAGGACGAGTACAACGCCATCCAAGCCCAGGTTGAGGACGGCAGCTACCGGTACCGTCAAGTCCCTGTCACCTTCGACGCCGGCAGGGCGTTGTCCGATCCGCAGGCCTACAACCAGGAACTCATGGAGGCCCTCAATGGCATTTGAAATCAAGAACCCCGGCCTCGCCACCACGGTTCAGGACCAAGGCCGCACGGGCTACTACAACGTGGGCATCCCGCAGAGCGGGTCCATGGACCAGTATTCCGCGGAACTGGGAAACGGGTTGGTTGGCAACCGCCCCGGCGATGCTGTCCTGGAGTGCACGTATTTGGGCCCGGTCCTGGTGACCGACGCCGAGGCCGTCATAGCGATCACCGGCGCCCCCGTGGAGGTCAAAGTCAACGGAGAGGCCAAGCCCCAGTGGACGCGGCTTCACCTGGCTGCCGGCGACGAACTCAGCTTCGGAGTGATCCAGGGCGGCACCCGGTACTACATCGCCGTCCAGGGCGGGATCGACGTTCCTGAAGTCCTGGGTAGCCGCTCAACGTACACCTTGGGCGGTATCGGCGGGCTCAACGGCAGAAAACTCGAAGCCGGAGACCTTGTACCGGTTGGTTCGGCGCGCGGTGACCTTCCCTCCGTTGAGACGCTCCCTGAGTCCTTCCGTCCTTCCTTTGCCAAGGAACAGTCCGTCCGGATCGTCCTGGGCCTCTACGACCACCGGCTCACCGATGCAGGAAAGGACAACCTCCTGAACGGGGAATGGAAAGTCACTCCTGTGGCGGACCGCATGGGCCTGCGCTACTCCGGTCCAGGCGTGGAGTGGAAGGAACGCGAACAGCCCTTCGGCGCCGGATCAGATCCTTCCAACATCGTGGATGCGGGCTATGCGGTGGGTTCCATCCAGATTCCCGGAGGAACCCAGCCCATTATCCTGCACCGCGACGCTGTCTCCGGTGGAGGCTACGCTATGGTCGCAACCGTCATCAGTGCGGACATGGACCTCGTTGCCCGCGCGGCTCCCGGCACGGTGACCACATTCGTCGCAGTCAGTCAGGACGAGGCCATCGTCGCCCGCAAGGAACGCGCCGAGCAGAAGAGCAAGGCGTGGGAATCCCTGGGCGCTAAGCCCTGACCCGAAGTTGCATCAGCGAAGTGGCATCAGCAAGGTGCGGTGCGCCGGTGGCGCGCCGCGTCTTGCTGAAGCGCGGGCCGCACCTTTCTGGAGCGCGCCGCATCTTCCTGGAGCGCGTGCCGCGCTGCGTGCGGAACCGGGTCTGTGAGACGGTGGAGGGACGCACGTACTCGGGAGAACCATGGATTTCCAGCACATCATTGAACAAGTCGGCAGCTACATGGACGCTGCCGGTGTGGCCATCATGGTGGTGGGCGCCGTGGTTTCGCTTCCGATGGCGCTCCGGGGCTACCAACCCGAGCGTGCCGAGGGCCTGGCCCCGTTCTCGCCGTACCGGGCTTACCGGCAACTACTGGGGCGATCGATCCTGCTGGGTCTTGAGCTCCTGGTGGCTGCCGACATTATCCGCACCGTTGCGGTCACCCCGACGTTTGAAAGTGTCGGAGTTCTGGCGATTATTGTTCTGATCCGGACGTTCTTGAGCTTCTCCCTCGAGTTGGAAATCACCGGCCGCTGGCCATGGCAAAAGGAAAAGAACCCCGGAAGTGGTACCTCGGCGCCCAGCACCTCGGTTCCGTCCTAGGCCCGCAGCGACGATCCGACCATGACGCCGCCGTGGACTCCTGACATTCTGGGTGAGGGCTTTGAGCAACTAACGCTACAGCTCGACGCCGGTGCTGTCGCCACGTTGGTCAGGTACCTTGGCGCACGCCCCGACGGCGCCGAGCAGCCCTGGGCGGGAGAGACAGACCAAGTATCGACGCCGGGCATCGACGCAGACGTACTTTACGTGCACGGTTGGTCCGACTACTTTTTCCAGCGCCATGTGGCCGAGTTCTGGCACCGAGCCGGCGCACGTTTCTACGCCCTGGACCTGCGCAATTACGGCCGGAGCCTCCGTCCGGGACTGACTCCGGGTTTCGTGACGGACCTTGCCGACTACGACTCCGATATCGCAGCCGCATTGGAAGCCATGGGCCGGTCTGGTGCTGCGGCTGGAACGAAGCGGCCCCTGATCCTGCTGGGCCACTCCACCGGCGGACTTACCCTGAGCCTGTGGGCCCACCGCCATCCCGGCGCCGCGGATGCACTGATCCTCAACAGTCCGTGGCTGGAATTCCAAGCCACCGAGTTCGGGCGGCGTGCCATTGCGCCCCTAGTGGGGCTGCGCGCCCGCCTTCACCCCCTGGTGCCGTTGCCGCCCGTGGATCCCGGCATCTACACCCGAGCCGTATCAGCCACGCTCGACGGCGAATGGGACTACAACCTTCAATGGCGGCCGGATCGCGGGTTTCCCATCACCCCCGCATTCCTTGACGCCGTATTTCGAGGGCAGGCAACCGTGGCTGCAGGCCTTGGCATCGACATCCCGGTGCTCGTGTTGCTCTCGGACAAGAGCTACCTCCAGCCAAAGTGGTCCGCCAACGCGCTCACAGCGGACGTCGCACTCAACGTGGACGCCGTCGCCCACCGGGCGCTGTCCTTGGCGGACACTGTGACAATCAGCCGCCTGCCCAACGCTTTGCACGACATCTTCCTGTCGTCCGAACCTATCCGGCGGCTGGCCCTCGAACGCATCGGCCGCTGGCTTCCGGTGGCGCTACAGCAAGCTGACGCACTCGTGTGGAAGGCCAGGACGGCTGACTTGTGACGCGCCGGCGAATCCCACCGTGCAGCACGCTGGATCATGCCGACAGCAGGCTACTTGCCAAGCCCGGCGCGGCGGAGTGCCTCGGCCATGGCTGTGTTGCCGGGAGCTGCGGGGGCTTGCTGAGGCTTTCCTTGGGGCTTGCCTTGGCGAGAGTTCCCCTGCCGGCGCTCGCCCTGCCCCGGTTGCGAGCCGCCGCGCGGGCCCGGCTGGCCGCCTGCACGCTGCGCAGTTGCACGCTGCGCGCCGGCATCACGAGCACCTGCATCACGAGCACCGGAACCACGCCCACCAGCGGCGCCCGGCTCGTCGTCGAGCCTTAACGTCAGCGAGATCCGCTTGCGTTCGGGGTCGGCCTCGAGAACCTTGACCCGGACCACCTGCCCTGACTTCACGATCTCCCGCGGATCCGAGACGAACCTGTTCGACAGTGCGGATACGTGCACCAAACCGTCTTGGTGGACTCCGACGTCGACGAAGGCACCGAACGCGGCCACGTTGGTCACCGTGCCTTCAAGGATCATGCCTGGTTTGAGGTCCGAGATCTTCTCGATCCCTTCGGAGAAGGCGGCGGCTTTGAACGCCGGCCGGGGGTCACGGCCGGGTTTCTCGAGTTCGGTCATGATGTCCCGAACCGTCGGAAGGCCAAAGGTGCCGTCAACGAAAGCCTGCGGATCCAGAACGGTTGTCGGTCCACCGCCGGCCGCCGCCAGGATCTTCCGCGCTACGGAGTACGCCTCGGGGTGGACGCTGGAAGCATCGAGTGGTTCCGCTCCCCCGGTGATCCGGAGAAATCCCGCGCACTGTTCGAAGGCCTTGGCACCGAGCCTCGGGACTTTCTTCAGGTCGCTTCGCTTGGCGAAAGG
The DNA here is from genome assembly GCF_030209745.1 of Arthrobacter sp. fls2-241-R2A-200. Lineage (GTDB taxonomy): Bacteria > Actinomycetota > Actinomycetes > Actinomycetales > Micrococcaceae > Arthrobacter. Next base: position 161,155 of record NZ_JARVRJ010000001.1, on the reverse strand, counting down.
TCCATTCTCGTTGCGGTACGCCACGATGTTCTCGCTGAGGAGCGGTCCGACGCCGGCCACCCGGCTAAGTAGCGCCGGGGAGGCCGTATTGACGTCAACACCAACAGCGTTCACGCAGTCCTCAACCACGGCATCAAGGGATCTATCCAGCTTCGCGGCAGTGACATCGTGCTGATACTGGCCCACGCCAATGGACTTGGGTTCGATTTTGACCAATTCGGCCAACGGATCCTGCAACCGCCGGGCAATGGAGACCGCGCCGCGGAGTGAAACATCCATGCCGGGAAGTTCAGAGGCCGCCAAGGCGGAGGCCGAATACACAGATGCGCCAGCCTCGGACACCACAAGCTTCTGGACGCCCTTGGAGCCAGCGGCTTCAAGGGACTTGATGAGCTCAGTGGCAAGCTTGTCCGTTTCTCGGGAGGCTGTCCCGTTGCCGATCGCGACGAGTTCCACGTTGTGTTGTTTGGCCAGCCGCACCAGTGTGGCCAATGCCTCGTCCCACTTCTTGGCGGGAGCGTGCGGGTAGATAGTGTCCGTGGTGACAACTTTGCCGGTGCCGTCCACCACCGCGACCTTTACACCCGTCCGGAGCCCTGGATCCAAGCCTAGTGTGGCCCTGTTCCCGGCGGGAGCGGCAAGGAGGACATCACGGAGGTTCGCAGCGAAGACCCGCACGGCTTCGTCCTCGGCGTCAGCAAACATCCGTCCGCGGAGATCCGTTGTGAGGCGATCCAAGATGCGGCCGCGCCAGGCCAGTTGGGCGGTCTGCATCAGCCAGGCGTCAGCAGGCCGGCCATGGTTGGCGACGCCGAGGCGCGTGGCCACAGCGTTCTCATAGCGGCTGCGGGCGGCGGCCAGGGCGTCGTCGTCAGCCGGGTCCGCTTCGGCGAGATCCAACTCCAGGATCCCATCCTTCTCGCCGCGCAAGAGGGCGAGCACCCGGTGCGACGGCATGCCGGAAGGTACCTGCGTGAACTCGAAGTAGTCCTTGAACTTTTGGCCTTCGGCCTCCATGCCCTTCTTGACGCGGGACACCATGCGCCCCTGCTTCCACAGGCGCTCACGCAGATCCTCTGCCAGATCCGCATCTTGCCCCACCCGCTCCACCAAAATGGCGCGGGCACCTGCGAGCGCGGCAGCAGCGTCCCCTATTGCATGCTCGGCGTTCAGGTACTTCGCAGCTTCAGCCGCGGGGTCCAGCTGCGGGTTCGCCAGCAGGACATCGGCGAGCGGTTCCAGCCCCGCCTCCCGCGCGATCTGGGCTTTGGTGCGGCGCTTGGATTTGAACGGAAGGTAGATATCTTCCAGCCTGGCCTTGGTGTCCGCTCCGACGACGGCGGCCTCCAGTTCCGGGGTCAGTTTGCCTTGGGCAGCAATCGCCTCAAGGACGGACCGGCGGCGGTCCTCCAGTTCACGCAGGTAACGCAGCCGTTCTTCGAGGTCCCGCAATTGGGTGTCATCGAGCGTCCCGGTGACTTCCTTGCGATAGCGGGCGATGAAGGGGACGGTGGATCCGCCGTCGAGCAGTTCCACCGCTGCCTTAACCTGCCATGCCTTGACGCCGAGTTCAGAAGCGATCAAGGCATGGATGGCCGTATCTACGGAAGCTGCTGGCTGGCGCTGGAGATTTAAAGTCACCATGACAGTTTGCCTCACCCGGCCGACAGTTTCAGTTCGCTTTTCCACAAGGGCTATCCCGGGGGCCGGGTTAGTGCTGTAGTTGAATCAGGCTTGGACAAGCGGGCCGCGAGGCGTTCTGCCACGGATGCCTCGCGGCGGCTGGGGGTTCTGGGTGTCCGTTTTCGGCGCCACGGACAAATTCTTTTTTCGGAAACGTTCCCAGCAAGATGCGCTCAATGCGATCCTGCAGCAGCAAGGTACCTCACGCTCGCGCCCGATCAGGCTCCCAAAAGACATGGACGCCCAGCTGATTGTCCGATTAGGAATGCCTTGCCCTCTATATTGTCGGTGCCCGCTGATAGCTTGGCTGGAAGGCATTCATTCCTGGCACGGAAGGTAGGTGGACCGCGGTGTTCTTTCTCGATCCTGAGACAGCGGGGGCACAGCCGGACCTGGTTTTTTCCGCCAGCGACCTCGTCATCGCCGCTACGTGCGAATACCAACTGCTGCGCAAACTTGACGAGAAACTTGGCCGCTCAGCAAGGCCTGACTTTCCCGCTGATGCCATGCTGGAGCGGACCTCAAGGTTGGGGGACGTCCACGAACACCGCGTCCTTGACGAGTTCGTGGACACTTTCGGTGCCTGGAATCCGGTCACGGGAAGAGGCGTTTACGACGTCGTTCCCGCCGAGGCAATGGATCGTGCCACCCTTGCGGCCAAGCATGCGGAGTCCATTGAAGCCCTGCGGTCAGGGGCGGATGTGGTTTTCCAAGCCGCTTTCTTTGACGGTCGATTCCACGGCCGCTCGGACTTCCTGGTGAAGAGGCACGGAGGCCACTACGCCGTCTACGACACCAAGCTGGCCAGGCACGCCAAAGTCACAGCCCTCTTGCAGCTGGCGGCGTATGGGGACCAACTCCTGCAGGCGGGCATCACTCCGGATCCCACCCTCACGTTGGTTCTTGGCAATAGGGTGAATAGCGATCATCCCCTTTCCCAGATCCTTCCCGTGTTCAAGGAACGCCGCGAGCGCTTCCTAGGCATGACGGCCATGCATATTTCCGGCAGCGGCCCGGTTGAGTGGGGTGACTCCAGCTTCTCTGCCTGCGGCAGGTGCGACTACTGCACGGAACAGGTCACCTTGCATCGGGATCTCCTGATGGTTGCTGGTATGCGCATGAGCCGCAGGAAAAAGCTGATCATGGCCGGAATCACCACCATCGATCAGCTGGCGGCATCGCCCGCGGATACCAACGATTCCACGTTCATGCGCCTGCGCGGGCAAGCACGGCTTCAGACCGGAACCGGTCATCCCGATGGGACCGTCAACTACACGGATAAAGCCGGACAAGCCAAAGCCATCAGCTACGAAGTGTTGCCTGAAAACACCTTGGGCCGCATTCCCGCACCCGATCCCGGTGATATCTTTTTCGACTTTGAAGGCGACCCCCTGTGGGAGGATCCTGCCACCGGAAAGTGGGGCCTTGAGTATCTCTTCGGCGTCATTGAGAACCCGCTGAGCCCCGGGGCTGACCCGGTCTTCCGGCCCTTCTGGGCTCACTCCCGGGCCGAGGAAGGCCAAGCATTCGTAGAGTTCCTCGACTACGTGGCAAAACGGCGCGCCAAGTATCCGAACATGCATATCTACCACTACGCCGCTTATGAGAAAACGGCGCTGAGGAATCTGTCCCTAACGCACATAGTGGGTGAGAACGCCGTCGACGACCTCCTGCGGGACGGTGTCTTGGTGGACCTCTATGACACCGTGCGGCACAGCATCCGCATCTCGGAAAACTCCTACAGCATCAAGAAACTTGAACCGCTGTACATGGGACAGCATCTGCGCTCGGGGGACGTCGTCGACGCCGGAGCTTCCGTGGTTGCCTACGCTGACTATTGCACGGCCCGGGACGTCGGACGGGCCGAAGATGCCGCCACAATTCTGGAGAGCATCCGCGACTACAACGAGTACGACTGCCTGTCGACGTTGGAACTGCGGAACTGGCTGCTGAGGCTCTCGGCTGGACGTGACATTGAGCCGGCCGGCGCCGGCGTCGTGGAGGGGGACCCGCCCCGTGGCCCGGAAGAATCCACGCCCGGGTACGAGGCCGCCCCTGAGGAAACGGCCCTCTTGGATTACCTGGCCGGCCTCCCCGAGGAACAGCGGGCCTCGGCAGATTCACGGGCCATCGCTATCGTTGCTGCGGGCGTCGGCTATCACCGCCGCGAGGACAAGCAGTACTGGTGGGGACACTTTGACCGTCTGGAGAAACCCGCCAGCCAATGGCCTGACGAGCGGGACATTTTCGTCGTGGAACAGGCCCTGGTGCTCCAGGATTGGGCCAAACCAACACCTCGTAGTAACCCAGCCCGGATCGTTGAACTGATAGGCCGTTCAGGGGACGGCTCTGGCTTGGAGCCGGGGAAGACGTACTTCCGCATGTATGGTGCGCCCCTGCCCGACGCCCTTGCCGAGAAGGCATCAGCGGCACTTGGTCGGGCGGGCTGGCCAGGGACCGAAGTTATCGGGATCGGGGAAAGAGGCGACGCGGAGACGGCGACTATCCGGGAAGGTCTCCGCAAAGACTCCGCCGAGTTCAGCCAGGTGCCCATGGCGCTGACTCCGGACACCCCCATTCCCACCAACGGCCAGAAGGCTGCACTGGCTGCCTTGGCTGCAAAGCTGGATGACTCATTGCCTGATTGGCCCCAAGACCCGGCATTGGACCTCGTTCGGCGGAAGCCCCCGAAGCTCCGCACGCTCGCAGCGCTTCCAGCCGTGAGGCCAGGGCCGGACGGCTACATCGATGCCATCACTGAGGCAGTTCAAGACCTTGAACACTCCTACCTCGCCGTCCAAGGTCCGCCGGGCAGTGGCAAGACGTACGTGGGCGCGCATGTCATCGCCGCGCTCGTGGCCAAAGGCTGGAAGGTGGGAGTAGTTGGGCAATCACATGCGGTGGTGGAGAACCTGCTGTGCGCGGCCGTGGAGAAAGCCGGAGTCGATCCCTACCGGGTAGCAAAAGAGGTCAAACACAACGACCCCGTGCCATGGAAGCAATGCGGTAAAGGCCATGTCCAGGAACTTCTTTCCAGCGCCGGCGGCGGCCTCATTGGCGGTACGGCGTGGACCATGGTGGGCAAGGACGTTCCAGCAGGGGTGTTGGATCTGCTGGTCATCGACGAGGCCGGGCAGTTCTCCCTCGCCAACACCATGGCCGTGAGCCGCGCGGCCAAACGGCTTTTGCTCTTGGGCGACCCCCAACAGCTGCCCCAAGTGACCCAAGGAAAGCATCCGGAGCCGGTGGATGAATCCGCGTTGGGCTGGCTATCGGACGGCCACAACACCCTGCCGCCAGAGCTGGGTTACTTCCTGGCATCGTCATGGCGGATGCACCCGGACCTTTGCAGCGCCGTCTCCGAGCTGTCCTATGACAATCGGCTGGAGTCCGCACCGGCAGCTGAGTTGCGCCGTCTGGAGGGAGTAAAGCCAGGCGTCTCCTGCGTTTACGTCCCACACAGCGGCAACTCGTCGTCGTCCCCCGAAGAAGCTGCGGAAGTAGTGCGTCAGGTCAAAGCGCACCTCGGCCTGCTCTGGCTCGATCCATCCCACTCGGAAGACAGCAGACCACTCGACGAACCCGACATCCTGGTGGTCGCGGCCTACAACGCCCAAGTCCAGCTCATCAAGCACGAACTCCGGGCCGCGGGTCTGGGCAAGGTGCGCGTAGGGACCGTGGATAAGTTCCAAGGCCAGGAAGCGCCCGTTGTCATCGTCTCCATGGCCGCGTCCGCCGCTGGAGAGGTTCCGCGCGGCATGGAGTTCCTGCTCTCACGCAACCGGATCAACGTGGCGGTCTCACGCGGTCAGTGGCGTGCCGTCGTCGTGCGTTCACCTGAACTGACCAACTACCTCCCCACGCACCCCGAGGGCCTGGAGAACCTCGGTGGGTTCGTGGCCCTCTGCCAGCGCGGCGGCGCCACGCCGGGTTACCCAACTAACCAGCAGATGAAGACGATCGGTTCCCGCTAAACGGCCTGATGTGCGACCCGGTTGGAGAGGGTAAGTGCCTCGTCGAGGACAGCACCAAAGTTCGCGGCATCATGGGCGAAGCGGCCAAGGAAAAGACCGGAAACCCCGGAGAGCCCGGGCAACAGCCCCGGCTTGGCCGAGCCGCCGTAAATCACAGGCAACCCCGAGAGGCCGTACTGGGAAAGGGCGGCGCGCAAGGCGGCAACTACCTTGGACACATACGTGCTCGACGCCGGTTCGGGTGCCCCTATTGCCCACACCGGTTCGTACGCGATGAGGAGTTTCGAGGCTGCGGACCAGTCGCCGGACACGGCTGCCTCGATCTGGCGGAAGACCGTACCTGCTGCTTCCGCCGGCTCGGCAGTCTCCGCCTCCCCCACGCAGAGCAAAGGTGTGATCCCAGCGCCCAACGCCGCGCGGACCTTCAGTGCCACCATAGGATCGTCCTCCGCGAAGAATTGACGTCGTTCCGCATGGCCGATCTCCACCAAGCCAGCACCCAGTTCCGCCAGCATCGACGGTGAAACCTCGCCCGTCCACGGTCCCTCAGCCCAACCGCAGTTCTGCGCACCGAGAAGCAAGGGGGTACCGGCCATCAAGCGTGCAGCCTCGGGCAGCACCGGGAAGGACGGGATGACGAACGGGACAACCCGCCCGGCCGCGAGGGCCGGACGGGCGTCCACTTCTGCGAGCAATTGCTCCAGCCACACCAGGCTCTGTGCGTAGCCCATGTACATCTTGCTGCTGACGCCAATGAACAGGGTGTCCTGCATGGAAGATGTGTGGCTCACGGCTTACTTGTCCAGCAGTTCGTCGGCCTTGTTGCTGAATGCCCGGGTACCGAACATCATGAGCGCCGCCAGGAACGGCAGGACGCCGAGGGCGTAGACCCCCATGGTGCCGGTGTCGGATGCGGTGGCCTGATTGACGGTGGTGCGCAGGATCGGTGCCACGAAACCACCCAGGTTGCCCAGGGAGTTGATGAGGCCGATACCGGCAGCGGCGGCAGTTCCGGTGAGGAATGCCGTCGGATAGGACCAGCAGATGGGCCCGATGGCCAAGAAGCTGCACACAGCCAAGGTGATGCAGATGATGCCCAACGCAGGCAGGTGGTTTGCTCCAGCCCAGGCCGATCCGAAAATGCACACACCCGTTGAGAGGAACAGTGCCGTGCCCCATCGCCGGCGCAGAGCCACGGTGTTGGCAGCCTTGCCCACGAAGTAGCAGGCGAAGATTCCGAAGAACCACGGGATGGCAGCCAAGAGCCCGACGGCGAACCCCACCTTCTGGCCGGTCAACTGGGCCACCTGCTGCGGCAGGTAGAAGGTGACGCCGTAAACGGCGATCTGCAGGCAGAAGTAGATGACAGTGAAGTACCAGACACGGCCACTCCGCATGGAGGCCAGGATGCCGCGAGGGCCGGTTTCTTCCTTGACGGTGTCCTCCAGCTCCATGACATCGGTCAGGGCAACCTTTTCTTCCTTGCTGAGGAACTTGGCATCCTGGGGGCTGTTGATGAGGAAGAAGAACGCGGCAATGCCCGCGACGACGGCCAGCGAACCTTCAACGAAGAACATGACCTGCCAACCAGCGACGCCGGGAATCTGGTCTCCGATGTTGATGAGCCAGCCGGACAGCGGAGCACCCAGCATCTGTGACAACGGCTGGGCCAGGTAGAAGATCGCAAACATCTTGACCCGTACCTTGTTGGGGAACCAGGCGGCGAGGAACATGATGACACCTGGGAAAAGACCGGCTTCGGTAACGCCCAGGAGGAATCTCAGGATGATGAAGGACGTCTCGCCTTGGACAAAGGCGAAACACGCGGAGACGATGCCCCAGGTGATGGAAATGCGGGCGAGCCAGATCTTGGCACCGAACTTTGTCAGCAGCAGGTTGCTGGGGATCTCGAACAGTGCATAACCGATGAAGAAGATACCGGCACCCAGGGCGTACGCGCCTGCTCCGATTCCTTTGTCCACGCCGAGGGCGGCTTCAGCGAATCCAACGTTGGTGCGGTCCAGGAAGGACACGACGTAGAGGATGACGATCATGGGCATCAGCCGTAGCGACGCCTTGGAGATTGCCGACTTCAGGACGGGTGAAGCAAGCAACTCCCTTGTGGAAGTTGAAGCAGCAGACATGGAAACTCCTCTTTGAGCAATCTGTTGGGGGGTTTAGTGCATGTAAAGTCCGCCATCCACATTCAGCGTCTGCCCGGAGATGTATCCGGCGTCTTCACTGATGAGGAAGGCGATGGCGGCGGCGATGTCACGGGTGCAACCCACGCGGTTGACCACGAGTTCCTTGGTGAGCTCGTCCTTGCGCTCTTGGCTGAGCGTGCCGCCCATGATGTCGGTATCGATGGGGCCAGGTGAGATGGCGTTGACGGTGATGTCATAGCCGCCCAGTTCCCGCGCCGTGGCACGGGTCAAGCCAATTACTCCCGCTTTGGCCACGGAGTAAGGGGTCTTGGAGAACGTACCGCCTCCGCGCTGGGCTGAGACCGAGGAGATGTTGACGATCCGGCCGATGCGGTTTTTGACCATGGACTCTGCCACACGGCGGGTCGCGTAATGGACGCCGTTGAGGTTGATGTTCAGCACGCGGTCCCACTCTGCGGGCTCAAGTTCGAGGTAACCAATGGGTGAGCTGACGCCGGCCACGTTGGCCAGCGCAACGATCTGCGGCAACTCGGCTTCGAGCTCATCGATCGCCGCCCGGACCTCCGCTTCATTGGCCACGTTGGCACCAACACCGTGTGCTTTGACGCCATGTTCAGCTGCGATTTCCTTCGCTGCCGCTTTGCAGGCAGCGTCGTCGAGGTCGATGATGCCGATGTTCCAGCCTTGGGCGGCCAGGTAGTTGACGGTGGCGCGGCCGATGCCGCGCTCGGATACTGCGCCGGTGACAATCGCCGTGCGCGTTGCGGGGAAGTTCATAGTGATGCTCCTGGAAAGCTCAGTTGATGGGGGCCGGGCCAAGCTCTTCGATGAGTTTTTGCATGGCGACGTAGGCCTTGTTGCGGTACGCGATGAGTTCCGGTGTCCGATCAGCCGGGACGTTGAGGAACCCCGAGCCGGTCTTGGTGCCGAGCTTCCCTGCTTCCACCAGATCGGAAAGGATCTTGGGCGTAGCGAAGCGTTCCGGGAATTCGGTCTGCAGGGACTTGTAGCAGAAGTTGTAGACGTCCAGACCGGCCATATCGGCGATGGCGAACGGCCCGAAGAAGGGCAGGCGGAAGCCGAAGGTCGTACGGACCAGGGTGTCGACGTCGTCGGCCGTTGCGATGCCCTGTTCCACCAGCTGAGCGGCTTCGTGGAACAGTGCGTACTGCAGGCGGTTGAGGACAAATCCGGTGACGTCCTTGACGACGGCGGTCTGCTTGCCGGCCGCATGCACGAGATCGCAGGCTGTGCCGACAGTGCTCGCGGCGGTGCCAGCGTGCGGGATCACCTCCACGCCGGGAATGAAGGGCGACGGGTTGGAGAAGTGCACCCCAAGGAACCGCTCCGCCCCGGTCACCGCCTCGGCAAGAGCCGCGATGGAGATGGTGGACGTGTTGGAACCGATGACTGCGTTCGGCTGTGCCGCGGCGCTGATCCGGGCGAGCGTCTGGTGCTTGATCTCAAGGACCTCAGGGACGCATTCCTCGATGAATTCGGCATCGCCAACAGCTTCCTCGATGTCCTTGGCAGCCCACAGGTTTTGCTTGAGAATCTCCGTGGATCCTGCCGGGAAGAGACCATCGGCGACGAACTGGTCCGATTCAACCAACAAGCGCTCGTAGTTCTTTTGTGCGATCTCCGCGGAAACGTCGGCCAACGCCACGCGAGCCCCGCCCAGTGCCAGAACCTGTGCAATGCCGCCGCCCATGTAGCCGGAACCAACGACGGCGATCTTCCGGGCCTCGGTGCCTTCGGATGCGGTTGGGGGATTTGTTGACGTCATGATCAGACTGCCTTCGTGTAGTTGGGCTCGTAAGAGCAGATAGCGTCCACCTTGGCGGCGGAGGAGGAGTTTTCATCAAAGCGGTACTGCAGCCACTCCCCTACGAGTTTCTTGGCCAGTTCCAGGCCGATGACCCGCTGGCCGAGCGTGAGGACTTGGGCATTGTTGCTCAGCACCGAGCGTTCCACTGAATAGCTGTCGTGCGCGGTGACTGCGCGGATGCCGGGAACTTTGTTGGCCGAGATGGCCACGCCCAGTCCAGTGCCGCAGATCAGGAGTGCACGGTCCGCTTCGCCGTCGGCCACTTTGCGGGCTGCGTCAACAGCCACATGCGGGTACGCGGTGGAGTCCTGCGGACCCACCCCTACATCCGTCACCGACGCCACGCGCGGGTCCGCTTCCAACATTGCCAGGAGCGCCTGCTTGTACTCGACGCCTGCCTCGTCATTGCCGACGACGATGCGCCAGCCTTGGTTGTTGCTCATGCTCAAGCTCCGTTTCCGGCTGTTTCCGGCAGCTGTCCTGCTACCGCAACTGACGCCAGTTCTGAATCGATGAATTGTGAGATACGCGCTGCGATCAAGCCAAAGGACACCGCACCGGGATCCGGGTGGCCGAGGCTCTTCTCAGCCAAGGGGCGTGCCCTGCCCTTGAGGGGCCGGAGTTCAGCGGTCGCTGCGGCAGCGGACTGCGCAGCTGCGGCTGCTGCCGCCAGCGCCCGGTCAACCGGGGTGCCGCCGTCGAGCTCTGCCAGGAAAGCGTCGCGGAAGGGAAGGAGGGCATCAACCATGGTCTTGTCGCCAGGATCGGCCTTGCCTAGTTCGGTGATGGCACGGACGAATGCCTTGACCGCCGCGGCTGCATCTGCAGAAGCGTACGTTTCGCGGTTTGCGAGCGATTGCCCGGCCGCGATGACAGCCGAACCCCACAGCGCACCGGAGGTTCCGCCTGCCTTTTCGCTCCAGGCTTCCCCGGCGGCTTCCAGAATGCGCTGCACCGAGGAGCCGGAGGCTGCTTTTCCGGCCGCGGCCGCTGCATCCACGCCGCGGCGCATACCAATGCCGTGATCGCCGTCGCCTGCGATGGCATCGAGCTTGCCTAGTTCGTCCTCATGCTCGACCACGACGTCCCGAACCTCGGCGAGAACAGCAACCGCCAGCCGTCCGAGCTCGGCGGCAGCGACTGTGGGCTGTTCGGTCACGGCCCCTGCCTGGGCCACGCCGGCTTGGGTGGCCCCGACATCGGCCCGCGCGGCGCGGGGAGACATGCTGCCTTTCCGGAACGCGGGCGTATCGGCGGGCGCGGCCCACAACTGTTCGAGTTCGTCGTCCAACCACAAGAGCGTCAACGACAGGCCGGACATGTCCAGGCTGGTCACCAATTCCCCGCATTCCGGCTCCACGACGCTGAGCCCGGCCGCCGTCAGCAGCTTCTCGATTTTGCCGTACAGCAGGAAAAGTTCGTCGTACTTCACTGTGCCCAAACCATTGACGATGGCGACCACTCGCTCGCCCGCATCCTCCGGTTTGTCCGCGAGGAGCTTGGACACCAGGAGTTCAGCGAGCTCGGACGCCGTGGGCATGGGATGCTCGGAAATCCCGGGCTCGCCGTGGATTCCCAGGCCAAGCGACATCTGACCGGCCGGTACATGGAACAGCGGATCGTTGGCACCGGGAAGCGTGCAACCATCAAAGGCAACACCCAATGACCGCGTCCGGTAGTTGGCCTTGATGGCCAAGCGTTCGACATCGTCCAAGTCCAGGCCCGCTTCGGCGGCAGCGCCGGCGATCTTGAAAACGGTGAGGTCCCCCGCGATCCCGCGACGCTTCTCGAGTTGGTCTATCGGTGCGCTGGCGATGTCGTCCGTGACGGTGACAGTGCGGGTTTCGATGCCCTCCGCGTTGAGCCGCAGCTGGGCTTGTCCGAAATGCAAGACATCACCGGCGTAGTTGCCGTAGCTGAGCAGGACTCCGCCTCCGGCGTTGGCGGCCTTGGCCACCCGGTAGACCTGCCCGGCAGCTGGGGAGGCAAACATGTTGCCGCAGGCTGAACCCGCAGCCAGTCCCGGGCCTACCAGTCCGGCAAACGCAGGGTAGTGACCGGAGCCTCCGCCTACAACAAGGGCAACCTGACCGGCAGGGATCTCGGTTGAACGGACCACTCCCCCATCAACGCGGGCCACGTAGCCGCGGTTTGCGGCCACGAAACCGTCGAGGGCTTCATCGGCAAATTCTGCCGGATTGTCAAAGATTTGAGTCATTTCCCTAGACTCCTGCGAGCTCTGTTGCCGGTTCTTGGCGGCCCTGCGCTACCTGGCTCTTGCCAAGTGCGTAACCGTCCGTCTTCGGCAGGACGTGCCTGCGGAGGTACTCCTGGTTGCTCGCAGTGACGCTTAGTCCGTCGCCACCGTAGTGCTCGGTACAGAGGATTCCTTGGAAGCCCACGGAGAGGGCAAATTTGAAGGCCTCGCGGTAGTTGATGAGACCGCTTTCCATGGGAGCAGGCATGGTGATGAAGCTGTCGCGGGCCACGTCTTCATCCCGGAGGTAGTTCTTCATGTGCCAGTAATTGGAGTACGGGAGGGTCTTGGCCACCATCTCCCGCCAGTCCTCGATGGGCCGGTGCAGGCGGATCAGGTTGCCGATGTCGGGATTGAGGCCAACGTTGTCCAACCCGATGTCCTGGACCAACTGGACCGAGGAGTCAGCGGTACCGAGGAAGGTGTCCTCATACATCTCAAGGGACACCAGGATGCCGGCTTCAGCCGCGTGCTTGCCGAGCTCACGGATACGGGAGGCGGCGTTGCCCCAGGCTTCTTTGTCTCCGACCGGGTCCTTGTAGCCCTCCACAGTCCAGAACCAAAGCTGCTTCTGCTGTTCCGGCGTGATGGCCTGGTGCAGTCCGAAGGAAACAACTTCACAACCAAGCTCAGCTGCGGCATCGATGGTGCGGTGGCTGTAGGCAAGGTTCTCGGCCCAGTCCGTCTGGTGGATCACGCTGCGGCGGATTGCCGAAATGACCGGCACTCCGATGCCTACTTCGTGCGCGGTTTGCTTGAACTCGGCCAGACGCTCCTTGCCGAGGTCTCCCGGGCGGACCCAACTGTCGGTGAGGTCTGCGTTCTCAAAGCCGGCTTCCTTGACTTCCTGGAGGACGGAAGCCCACGTGGAAGCGTCGGCGTCGTTGATGTGCTTACCTGCGGCATCGGTGCCGGGGAACTGCAGCAGGGCCGCTGTTATGGGCCAATCCTTGGCGGTGTACGCCATAGTGGTCACTCCTTCGTGGAATCCTGTTTCCTATAGGATTTACGAACGAGCGGAACCTGTCAAGACTTTTTATGGATTTTCCTAGATCCTATAGCTCAGGTGCTGGCACCCAGAAAGGACCTCAGAAAGACGATAACCCGACGGCGACAAGCCTTTCGCCCGTCATTCCGCGGGCGCGTCCGCCATAGCCCGGCCACGCACCTTCTGCACGTGCTCGGTCATCATGGCGGCGGCCGTCTCAGGGTCGCCGCTGGCCAATGCATCGAGGACCGCTTGGTGTTCAGCTATTGCCTGCTCAGCATCGGTGATCCCCACTCCCCCGAACAGGCGGAACCGCTGGATCTGACCACCTAGGGTGTTGTAGGCAGTGAGCAGGAATTGGTTCTTGGCTTGGGCTGCAATGATCTGGTGGAAGCGTTCATCGGCTTCGAGATAGCTTCGGTATTCGGCGAAACTGCCGCCACGAGGCGCATTCCGGAGGTCCTCCACGGCTTGCTTTAGTGACTCCAGCCCCTCCGCCGTCATCCGGGAACAGGCAAGTCGGGCATTCACTGGCTCGATGGAGAGCCGGGCTTCCATGAGCTCCGCGAAGTCCTCACGGGTGAATACCGGAGCAACCCGGTATCCCTTGAGCGCTACCCGGCGGACCATGCCCGTGTGCTCCAGCCTGGCGAGCGCCTCCCGCACCGGCGTGGGCGAAACATCAAGCTCCCGGGCCATGCCATCGATGCTTACCGCTGCCCCGGGTTCCAGCCGACCGTCCATGAGCCACTCGAGGAGTGCCTCATAGACATGGTCGGCCAGAACTTGGCGGCTTACGGGAAAGCCGGCACGGGCAGCGGATGCATCAGGCATGTCACAAATCCTATAGGAACCCGGTGCGTGGCCCCTACGGCTGTGTCACATGCCGTCCTGCTTTAGTTCGCGTAGAACGGGTAATCCGTGTAACCCGTGGCGCCATCCGCGTAGAAGGTGGAAGCGTCCGGCTCGTTGAGCGGCAAGCTTTCACGCCAGCGCCTGGCAAGATCCGGGTTGGCAATCGCCGGGCGGCCGACAACCACTGCGTCAGCGAGGCCCTCTTCCATGATGGCAAGGGCATCTTCCCGGGTGGTGATCTCGCTGAAGCCTGTATTCACCAGGAAAGTCCCATTGAAACGCTCACGCAGGTCCTGCAACAACGCACTCTTGGGATCGTGGTGCAGGATGCTCAGGTAAGCCAGGTTCATGGGCGCAATGGTTTCCACCAAGACCTCGTACGTTGCGCGCACGTCAGCGGCATCCGTCTCCGCGATGCCCTGGACGTTGTGTTCGGGCGAGATCCGGATGCCCACGCGGTTTGCCCCAAGGGCTTCCACTACTGCCTTGACCGTCTCGATCACGAACCGTGCCCGGTTCTGCGGGGAGCCGCCATAGCTGTCGGTACGGACGTTCGAGTTGGGGGCCAGGAATTCGTGGAGCAGGTAGCCATTGGCGGAGTGGAGTTCCACGCCGTCGAATCCTGCCTCGATAGCGTTCTTGGACGCTGTGACGATTTCCTGGATGACACCCGGCAGTTCGTCCGTGCGAAGCTCGCGCGGCACCGGATAAGGCTGCTTGCCGTTCGGGGTGCGGACTTCACCGTCAATCGCGACGGCGCTCGGGCCAACGATCTCTGCACCACCAGTGATATCGGCGTGCGAGACGCGCCCACCGTGCATGATCTGGGCGAACATCCGGCCACCCTCGGCGTGGACGCCGTCGGTGACCTTCTTCCAGCCCGCGATCTGCTCCTCAGTGACGAGGCCAGGCTGCCCGGGGTAGGACTGCCCTGCCCGGACCGGGTAGGTGCCTTCGCTAACGATCAGGCCGAGGGAAGCCCGCTGACGGTAGTGCTCGGCGATCAAAGGACCCGGCACGCCATCTTCTCCCGCACGGAGGCGGGTGAGGGGGGCCATCACCAGTCGGTTGGAGAGTTCGAGTTCGCCGAGGGCCAGGGGAGAAAACAGCATGCGCAGTTCCTTTCAGAGTGAAACACGTTCATTCTGCGTAACTGCACGGCGCTTGCAACTATTCCGGAGGAGGGGCAGATCACACTCCGTCTAACCGGTCTGGCCCTCTTTGAGCGCGTCGTCGAAGCACTCACACAAAGCCAGCACAGCCACCAAGTGGGCTTCTTCAGCGTGAGGCGGATCTGTGTTGATGCAAATGGATTCGTTGACTGAGCGGTCAAGGTCCTTGGATTCACTGCCGGTCAGGGCCCAAACGCGGGCTCCCGCAGATTTCGCCGCAGCCGCGGCGTCCCTGAGATCATCAGTGATTTCCCTGGCCGCCAGCAGGACGACGACGTCGCCCTCGCGCACTAAGTGCGGGATCTGCTCAGCGAGGCTTCCGGCGCCATCGGAGTCCTTGCTCAGGGATATTGCTTTGAAGCCCGAGCCTCCCGTGGGATCGTGGGCTGCCAGTTCAGACGTGAAGCGCTCGGCTTCGTGGGCGGAGGTGTCGCTTCCGGCGGCGAAAACACTGCCTCCCCGCCGCCGGACGCGAGCCAACTCCTCGCCCCATTCAGCAAGTCGCGAGGACTCCCTGCGGAGCGCAGCTACCGCCGGCCCAATCTCGCCCAAATGTCCAAGAACCACGTCCACTGCATGCCGGTTCGCTTTCGACTCGTTCGAGCGCACGTCCCGGCCTGTTCTCCTCACCACGATGCTCACTACCCGCCTCCCTTTTGCCTGATCGAAAGTTAACGGTTCCCGTCGTCTTCGCGGGTAGCGCCGCCGTCGTGCCCTGCACGGTCGCGGGTCACGTTTTCACCTTCGGCGGCATCGGAGCGGTTCGCGTCATGTGTGCGGGAACCACCAGAGGGCAAGCCGTTTGAACCGGAGTCCCTGCCGGCGTTGGGATCAAGCTTGTCGGCGTGGCGAAGATGTTCTTCCACCCGCCCGTGGGCCTCGTCAGCCTTTTGGGCGTGCTGCTCGGCATCGCGGCGAAGACGATTCGCTTCCACCTCGGCCTGCAGCGCAGCGGCTTCGGCTTGGGCGGATTCAGCTTTGGCCTGGTGGGCGCCTATGGCTTCTAGGTCCGCCTTCTCGCGCAACTCAGCGGCTCGACGGCGGTTCACCTCCGCCTTCTTCCGGCGGCCGATGGTTGCGGCCACAACTATCGCCGCAATAACAATGACGACGATGACAATGATCAGTACCACTTGTCCAGTGTCCATGCCGGCTACCTCCCTGTTGTGCGGCCTTTCATCGGCGCCGCCCTTGACCTTCTACCCGAGCTGTACCCCTGCTCACATCGTCCTAAACGGTGGCGTAGCGCCGCAACCCCTATGAGCACCCCAATCTCAGGGAACTTAGGCGGGTAGCTCCATCCGGAATCCGCAGCGGCATTGCAGCACGCGGGTCTGCAGGTAGACATCGAGCAGGCCGTCGTCGACGTCTTCGGTGGACATGGGCGCGTAGAGGCTCCGCGCCGAGGAGTTAGCAAAGCTCATTGGTTCCCCGCAATGGAAGTATTCCCCGCCGAACTGCAGAAGGCCGGACACTGTTCCAGCGCGGTTAAGGACCTCGGCAACATCATGGAACGCCGCGGTATGGGAGTAGGACGCCTCGCACGTCATGCACTTATAGGAAACCAACACCAGGAGATCTCCGGGGTGCGGCTCTATGGATTCAATCATTTCCAAATTCAGGTGGTCTGCGGAATGGCAGGCCGAACAGATCAGGGCCTTCACCTCAGCATGAGATGCGGCCCCCGGGATATACGGTTTCTTTGTGGTGGACAATGTGGTCACTCCTCCGTCAGCTCTGCCCGGTTACTCCCCCTTGCAGTAATGGTAAACCAATGATCAGGTTGCTTACTAGTTGTTCTTGTGAATGCCTTGTGCCCACCCATCTTCTCTGCTTCGCTGGAAAGGTCTCCTGCAGCGCGGGACAACCCAGCCACAACGCAGGGAGTACCACAACGTGAAAGCAGTTACTTGGCAAGGCAGGCGCTCCGTGAGCGTCATCGACGTACCCGATCCCGCTGTCCAGGAACCGACAGACGCTATCGTCCGCATCACGTCCTCCGCGATTTGTGGCTCTGATCTGCACCTCTACGAAGTCCTTGGCCCGTACATGCACAAAGGGGATGTGATCGGGCACGAACCCATGGGGATTGTGGAAGAGGTGGGCGCGGAGGTCCACCGGCTCAAAAAGGGCGACCGGGTTGTCATTCCGTTCAACATCTCCTGCGGGCATTGCTACATGTGCAACCAAGGCCTGCAGTCCCAGTGCGAAACCACGCAAGTCACGTCGAAGGGATCAGGGGCGGCGCTGTTTGGCTACTCGGAACTCTACGGCTCCGTTCCGGGCGGACAAGCACAGTACCTGCGTGTTCCCTTCGCGGACTATGGCCCTGTGAAAGTCGACTCGGATGCGCCGGACGAGCGCTACCTCTTCCTCTCGGACATCCTCCCTACAGCCTGGCAAGCGGTGGAGTATGCCAACGTTCCGGAGGGAGGTACCTTGGCCGTGTTGGGGCTGGGACCCGTGGGGCAATTTGCCGCCCGGATCGGCGTCCACAAAGGCTTCCGTGTAATTGGCGTGGATCCCGTCCCCGAGCGCCGGGCCATGGCTGAGGCCCACGGCGTGGAGACGATGGACTACAGCCCGGACGTATCCGGCAAAATCCGTGAGGAAACATTGGGACGAGGACCGGATTCGGTGGTGGATGCGGTGGGGATGGAAGCTCATGGTTCCCCGGTGGCGTCGTTCCTGCACAAGGCCGTCTCGCTGCTCCCGGACAAGCCTGCACAAGTGGCGATGGAAACCATGAGCGTCGATAGGCTGGCAGCCCTCCATACGGCAATCGACCTCGTGCGCCGCGGCGGAACCATCTCCCTGAGCGGCGTGTATGGCGGGCAAGCAGACCCGATGCCGCTGATGACGATGTTCGATAAGCAAATCCAGTTGAGGATGGGGCAATGCAACGTTCGAAGCTGGACTAACCAACTCCTCCCCTTGGTAGAGGACGACGCCGATCCGCTGGGAGTCATGCACCTGGTCACCCACACGGGCTCACTTGATGAGGCACCTGCGCTCTACGAAAAGTTCCAGAAGAAGCAGGACGGCTGCATCAAGGTGGTGCTCAAGCCATAGCAGTGGTGGACCAAGGGCGGGACCGCCTGACGCGGGAGCAGCGTAGCAGCAACATGTCCAAAATCCGGGGCAAGGACACCAAGCCGGAATTGCTGGTCCGTGCTCTGCTGCATGCCAAGGGTTACAGGTATCGACTGCACGGCCAGTACGGGCAGACCCGCCTCCCGGGCCGTCCCGACCTCGTCTTCGCCGGGCGGCACAAGGTCATCTTCGTCAACGGCTGCTTTTGGCACTTCCATGACTGCAAGGCGGGGCAGCACGCACCGGCCGCCAACGCAGAATTCTGGGCGGCCAAAAGGACCCGCACCCGCGAACGGGATGCCCAAAAGCGCCACGAACTGGAGGCCGCCGGCTGGGAAGTGTTGACAGTGTGGGAATGCGAACTCAAAGACCGCTCCGCTCTCGAAGACCGGATGAGGGCGTTTCTCGACGCAGCTGCGGGAAAAAGCGGCCAGTTATCGTCCGGCGTGGGAGGACGTTCCTGACTGGGTCGAGCGGTCATGGACGGAGCCCTGGCCCCAGAGAGAGTACGCCGAGGAACCGCCGATGCCCAGCAAGACGACGAGGCAAATGCCTACCGCCGCCGCAATCCCCACTGGTGGGCGAGCCCTCTGGTTCACGGATTTTCCGGTGCTTTCGTCCACGCCTGTGCTCCCCAATCAGTGACCATTCTTCGGTTGATTTCCACTCTCGGAGAGGGGGATCAAGTCTGCCTCTGAGTCCGCTCAAGATTGGATCAATCTTTGCTTGGATGGCCTGCGGGCACTTCCACGAGTCCTACTGTTGAAGCGTGAATCTATTGTTTCGGGGCGGGAGGAGTCTGGTGTCTGAGTATGACGAGTGCACCGATTCCTTGGTGGACCATACCGTCCTGACAGAACTTCAAGCGGAGTTGGGAGGCGATCAGGGCATCATCCTTGCCTTCGTCCGCAATTACGTTGCGCTTCTGCCGTGGCGGGTATCGCGCCTTCATCGCGCCTTGGAAAACCTGGACATGGAAGATGCCATGGACGCCGTACTGAGCCTGAAGACATCCAGCGCCATGGTGGGCGCTATCTGCATGAACCGCCTCGCCACCGAGATGGAAATCAGGCTCCGATTGCTGCCCAGCGGCCAACACCTGAGCGAGCTCAAGCTGCAGGTCACCGAAATGGAGCACTTTGTCTTCGGCACGATTTACGAGCTCGAGACACCGCTATCCTAAGGCCGCGTATTTGTTGTTGGCCGCCTAATTGTTGCTGGCAGACGGGGCCAGCCTGTAGCCAACACCTCGGACTGTTTCCAGCCAGTGGGGAGTCTGGATACTGTCCCCGAGCTTCTTGCGCAAATTCCCCATGTGCACCTCAACGGCACGCTCGTCGGCATCGCTGACGTAACTTCCGACGTCGTACTGTTCGTTCCGCAGGCGACGCGCCAGATCCGCCTTGGTCCGCACGATCCTGCCGGTTTCAAGCAATGCGAGGAGGAGGTCGAATTCGGTGCGGGTGAGCTTGAGCTCCCTGCCGTTCAGTACTGCGGTGCGCGAGCCGGCGGAAACGGCCAAGCCGTTGTGCGTTATCTCCGGATCCGGCAGTTCTTCCGTCACTGGCTTGGACTCCGACGACGCACGCGGCCTGCGCATCATGGCCTCCACGCGGGCGCGCAACTCGCGCGGGCGGAACGGCTTGGTGAGGTAGTCGTCGCCGCCTGCTTCCAGGCCCATCAAGGTGTCCAACTCCTCGGCGCGCGCGGTGAGCATGATGATGTACGCGTCGGAGGATTTGCGAATCTGGCGGGCGACTTCGAATCCATCGATGTCCGGCAGTCCGAGGTCCAAGGTGATAACGTCGGGGTTCAGCTCCCGGGCGGAGGTCACGCCGGCAGATCCGGTGGACGCGACGTGCACGTCAAACCCTGCCTGGGATAGGACGACGCGAACCAACTCGCGAATATCCTGGTCATCTTCAATAACCAGCCCCACACGTGCTTCACTCATCGCGCCCCTCAGCCCCATTCGATAACCTCAGCAGTATATCCATTATGGTTAGGCTAATCTCATGAATCGAACTTCTTCTGCAACCTTTGTGGTCCTGCCATGACCCACCCCTCACCGTGGGACATGAGCGAGAAGAAGAAACTCTTGGTGTTCGAGCGCTCATTCCACGAACATTCGCTCCGGATACGGGTGGTCCTCAGCCAATTGCCGTTGTCCGTTTGTGTGTGTATTTCCGCCATTTTGGTATGGCTGTATTTCCCCGCCACGCTGGATAATGAACTGTTCGTCATCTACCTGCTAAGTCAGACGATCCTCCTGGCCCTTTGCGTGCTGTTGCCATGGGACCGCCTGCCCTATGCGAGCTTCCTTTCGATCCCGATCCTGGACATGGTCTCCATAGGATTCGCCCGCGAAGGGTCGGTGGATTCCATTACCGGCCTCAGTGTCCTGGTGGTTCTGCCGGTTATTTGGCTGTGCGCGTCCGGTCTTTACCCCAGGCTCGCAATCTTCATGTCATTCCTCGGACCGCTGGGAATAGTTTGGGTGCCGCTATTCGTCCGCGGCGCCCTTACCGAGCAAGACATCACCAAACCCCTTCTGTTCCCGATCCTGATGCTTGGCATTGGCATTTCGGTCAGCGTGTTGACCCTGAGCGTGGTGCGCCAGCAACGTGCTTTGAAAGAAAAGGATGCAGCACTCAAGAAGGCCTTGGATGTCAGCACCACGCAGGAACGGCTCCTGAACACCGTCATGGAGGCACTCCCGTTGGGTGTCGTCGCCGTCGACAGTGACGGGCAGGACATCCTCATGAACCGTAGGCAACGCCAAACACATGCCCTGGCCGCCCCACCAGGGAATCCGAATCCCGCCGAGGCGGAGCTGCTCATATTCGATCGGGACAGGACCTCACCCTTGGCGGCAGATCGCCGTCCGGTGCGGCGAGCGGTCCTTGGGGAACGATTCACCGATCAGCTGGTCTGGATTGGCACAGCCAAAGACCAGCGCGCCTTCACCGCGAGCGCCCGGCCCATGACGGACGACGGCGGCAAGTTCGCAGGTTCGGTGGTGGTCTTCAGCGACGTCACGGACCTGGTCAACGCACTGGCGGCGAAAGACGATTTTGTTGCCAACGTCTCCCATGAGTTCCGCACTCCCCTGACATCCATCCTGGGTTATGTTGAGCTCATCCTTGATGATCCCCATGGACTCGACGCTGCAGCCAAAGCCCAATTGAACATCGTCCGCCGCAACGCAGAACGCCTGTTGACCCTCGTCTCAGACCTGTTGTCAGTGCGCTCCGGCCACATCGTCATCCAGCCGCACGCCGTGGACGTGGCCGAACTGGTGCGGGGCAGCGTCACATCCGCCGAGCCCCGCGCCGCGAAGGCCGGCATCCGTCTCTCCATGGACGTCCCCGACGCCCTGGAAGCACACGTGGACTCCTCGCGGATGGCACAAGTGCTGGACAACCTGGTCTCCAATGCCATCAAGTACTCCCCCGACGGCGGCGACGTTGAGGTAGCGGCGTGGGAGGACTCGAACTTCGTCTTCTGCCGCGTCAGTGACACCGGGATGGGCATGACCGATGATGAACAGGCGGAGGCGTTCACCAAGTTTTTCCGGGCGGGCGGTGTGCGCAACAGCACCATCCCCGGCGTCGGCCTTGGCCTTCCCATCAGCAAGGCAATCGTCGAGGCCCATGGCGGTACCATCACCCTTGATAGCCAACCCGGCCGGGGAACCACGTTCACGGTGAAGGTGCCGGCCTAGCCGTCCTGCCCGGGGAGGTCTGCTACCGCTTGGCGGACTACCTCGCCCCACGACTGTTCGGCGAGATCCGCCAGGGCTGCCAGGATCTCCGACGGCGGCCTAGACAGGTCCAGCGGGTACTCCACGATGTCGATGTCCGTGTTAAGGATGCGCCGCAATTTGATCTCCCCGGGCCCCGCGTAAACGAGCCACGCGGTGGGTACCCGGAGCGCTGTGCAGTACGCCAGCAATTGGTAGTGGTCGGCACTTACGGAGGCTCCCGCGTCGGAGGCTGCCTTGTACTTTGTGTCGTAGACCACCACGGGTCGGCCACCGAGGAAATGTACCGCATCCGGCCTTACCGTCAGGCGGTCCGAGTCACGCACAGCCTCATTCAGGATGGCCCCGTACTGCAGCCGCATCTCACCTGGGTAGGCGCTCATGGCACTGCGCAAGGCCGTCCCCACAAACTCTTCGAAGACCTGCCCCATGTCCACCACGAACGATGCAGTCTGCTGTTTGCCGACTCCGGCCTCAGCCGAAGCATTCCGCAGGATGACCTCGGCCAACCGCAACACGGCGTGGTACCGCGCGTTCATGCGGCTGGCACGCCACGGCGGCAGGGGTGCGCCGGACTGAAGGCGGGTGACGGCGTCGAGCTTTCCCTTGAGCTGGCGTAAACGGCTGAGGACGTCAGGACGAACTCCGGGTACTTGCCCCATCCGCTCCAGGGCGGCCCGGAGGATCCGGTTCTCAGCGATGTCCTCCGTGAATTCGTCATAGGAGACTTCCAACGGGACCATCATCCCGGGGCGACGCGAAATTTGGTCTGAAATGCGGATGCGGCCCTTGACCCTCCGCAGGGACTCCTCCACCGTCAGATAACCCTGCAAGACTCCCCGGCTCAATGCCCTGTCAGCCAGCTGTGACAGCGATTCGGCCAGCGCGCTCCATAAATCCGGGTGCTCCGCTGCCTCTACTAAGTGCTCGCCGAATCCTTGCTCCCCGGCGTAACTGAGTAGGAAGAGCAATCGGCTGAGGCCAAGCCGATCCTTGGGCCGAACCTCAAGTTGGACCGACGCGGTCCGCACGGAGCCGACCTTTCCGACCGGCTCAATGCGGTAAAGACCCATGCCGATGGGCGAAACCTTGGCCAGGCCGCTGGCGTTGATGAATGCCGCGGACTCGGGATCGACCTTGTCCACCACGCCGCCGGAAAGCTCGTCCATGACCACATGCCGGGGAGCTGCACCCGTAGGACGGCGGTCAGCGGGCCGCAAGTCGTCCCAGCAACTGGTCAAGGCCGAAGCGTTCTTCCAACTGCGCCCGGTTCAACTGTCCGTGATAGTGCTCCTCGAGCAGCGGCATGAGCTCGTATTTCCAGATCCGCCGCAAGCCTGTGGGGTTTTGCGCGGCGTTCTTCATGAAATAGGACGGCCCAATCATGAGGTCGCGGTCCCAATCATCGATGGCATCGTTCAGCGCATCCAAGAGATCGGCGTTGAGGGTGTCCAGTCCGCGGGCCTGCAGGAACCGGCGCAGGGAACCCCGGACCGGTTCCACTTTGGGATGGAGTTCAATGAAGGCGAAGCGACGGCGGATGGCGGCGTCCATCATGGCAATGGATCGGTCCGCGGTGTTCATGGTGCCGATGATGTACAGGTTGTCCGGCAAGCTGAAGGGCTCGTTGGGACTGTACTGCAGGTAGATGCGATCGTCCCGGTATTCAAGGAGGAAGTACAGCTCACCGAAGACTTTTGCCAGGTTTGCCCGGTTCATCTCGTCGATGATCAGGAAGTAGGGCTTGTGCGCGTTCTCCGGCTTGGCTGCCTCCTCCGCGAGGCGGCGAAGCGGGCCCGCAACGAGCTTGAAGGAAACCTGGCCGTCGTCGGTCTGGTCGGGTCGGTAACCCTCGAAGAAATCCTCATAGGCGTAAGACGGATGGAACTGCACCAGCTTCACACGCTCATCGGTGCTGTCCCCCGCGAGCTCGGCCGCGAGGTGCTTGGCCAAGTACGTTTTTCCGGTACCGGGAGGACCATAAAGGACCAGCTGCCGGTTCTCTTCAAGGAGTTCCGCAATCTCCTGCAAGGGCTCCAGGTCCATGTGGAGGGACTCGGCGAACGCCTCCGTCAGGGGACGGAAACCCTGCTGGACAACCTCGACGACGGCGGTGGGCGGGACCTCTTCCTCGCCGTCGGTTTCGGCCTCGACAGGAAGCAGTTCCTGCAGGGCCTGGATGACCCGGGTAACGTCCACGATGATGCCCGGAGTGGAGAGCTGCCTCTGTGCGTGGCGAGGGAGTTCGGAGATGGCATAGCTGTCCTCGAACCAGCGGACCTTGCGGCGGATG
Source organism: Arthrobacter sp. fls2-241-R2A-200 (assembly GCF_030209745.1). Lineage (GTDB taxonomy): Bacteria > Actinomycetota > Actinomycetes > Actinomycetales > Micrococcaceae > Arthrobacter. Next base: position 137,084 of record NZ_JARVRJ010000001.1, on the reverse strand, counting down.
CCGCGGTTGTCCTCCTGGTGTTCCGGCTCGCCCAACACAACGCCCACGCGGACGCGGCCGGCGTGCTGGTACAGCGTGAGGTCCCCTGGTTTCATGACGGTGAGGAAGGCGAAAACCGCGGTCTTGGTGTCCTCCCTCTCCACGTAACCCAAGTGCTTGTAATCCTCGTCAACGGCACGTTGCACCACGCCGGCGGTCACACCGGCCGACAGCGAGCGCAGGTGTTCCACGTCCAGGGTTGCCTTCTCCTCGGCTGCCCAGGCGGCGAGCAACTCGGCGTTGTCGTGGTGGGTCCGAAGAAGCCAGGACCGGCGGCCGGGATCGCCTACTTTGCGCCACTGGCTGACCAACTGCCTGTCGTACCAATCGATCCGCTGGCCGGCCTGCTCGTCAAGGTGCAGCCGGATCCTGTGGATGTCCGCGGTAATGTCCTCATCCGAGTCACCCTTGGCCCCGCCGACCAGCGAGGCAAAAGCGTCCCGGATCTCTTGGCGCTCAACGTCCGCCACCACCGGCTCAAAGTAACTGGGCCACACCAGATACTCGATGCTGCGCCGCAGGGCGGGCTGGTCCTCGGGGGTGCCGGCGGCGAGTTCGTGGAACTTCAGGGGGTCCGCGAGGGCCTTGTTGATGGTTGCGGTGCTTTGGGTGTCCAGATGGATGACGAAGCGGCAAAGCCACATCAGGTGGTCCCAGATGGTCCAGTTGAACTCCGCGGTGCGGTCCCGGATGACGCCGTGGTCCGTCAAGCCTTCGTAGAGTTCCTCGGGAAGCTCAATTGGCGGCTCCACCCAGGACGCAGCCTCGGCGACGCGTGCCCGCTTCACCCTGAGGGACTTGACCTCGTGGGCCAGCGGCAAGGACTGCAGGAACAGCAACTCCACTGCCAGGAGCTTGGCCTCGCGGGACGCGCCTTCCAGGTTTTGGCGCAGGTTGGTCATCATGGGCGCTTTGGAATCCCCGACCCCGCGTTCCAGCCGTTCGAGTAACTCCGCGGCGGCTTCGGCCGTCCACGTCAGAGTGCTGCCGTCCAACGCCGAAGGTTTTCCCTGCAGCGCAGGACCGAGCACAAACCACGCTGCATCCTCGATCTCCTTGGAGATCCCGGGGGCGCGGTCAAGGTCAGGTTTGGCGGTGGGAGTCACCCTGACAACTTACCTTGTTTGGCTTACCCAAGCATCCGGCTATCCACAGGCTCACGAGCCCGGCAGGGCAGCTTTCTTCCTTACTCCGGTTTTCTGAGGGCGTTCCCTCAGCGCATCCCGAACGTGTAGTTTTCGGGCACGGGCTCGCCCGGACATACCCGTTCCCAAAGGTGCGCGATCGCATCCTCGCCTTCGCGCAGGTCCGGAATCTCGACGCCCCCACGCAGTATGGCAGCAGCACCGGCGTCGTCACCGATCCCGGCAAGGGCCGCGGCTTTCAGGAACTTCAAACGCCCGACGGCGGCCACCGCCCCAGGGCTCTTCTCCAACAGTTCCAGGGCAGCCTGAGGGTGTCCGTGGCGAATACACAGCGTCATTGCTTCGATCAACAGTGGCAGCGGTGAGGGGTGCGCCTCGACGCCCTTGACGAGCTCGACCAACCCCTCCATCCCGTCCAAACCCTCCGGCCCCTCCAAACTGGCAGCAATCATCGCCAGGCCCAATCCCCGGTGTGCGAGTGCCGTGGTGCGGGCCCGGGCGTGCCGGTTCGCCAATACCGCGCGATACCCGTCCATTGCGCCCGCCAGCTCCTGCCGCGCGTGCTTCATGGTGGCCACGTGAAACTGTGCTTCCGGGCTGTCTTGGTTGCCGGCGCTGGCCAGCAATTCCTCCCAATCAGCCCCGGCAACAAAGCTTGGTTCATCAACGTCCGGCCGTTCGCCGAACTCCTTCCCCGAGAGGAGCTCGAGCCACGGGCGCTGCTCTCCGGTCACACTCTCATTCACGAACGGCGTGCCCGACTCGTCAATCCACGCCCGGCCGGTCTTCCGGCGGCGGGCCCGCTCCACCACGCCCCAGCCGCTTCCCACCGACAACATTTTCGACGGCGGCACGTCGCCGTCCCGCAGTGCCGCCGGGAGCGCCTCGTCAAGGTATGCCTGCGGCATCAGGTGCTCGAGACGTTCACCCGCATGCGCCACCGCAGCATCCCAGTCCACGCCATGTGAGGTTTCCGGATCCAGGTGGCCGTTCCCGTAGGCCTCCACCCACGCCCATTCGGCGCCGGCCGGCATAGCCAGGTGTTCGAATTGTGTTTGGGCGAGCCCCGCTTGGATTTCGGCATAGGGACCAGCACCGGGGCTGAGCCATTCCTGCCAGCGCTTACCGCCAGGGCCCTGCCCCCAGACAAAAAGCTTCCTGCCGCGCAACATGCCTGTCGACATTATGGCCAAGCCGTCGCCGTCGTCATCTGCTGCGACGATCCAGCGCCGCTGCGAACCCTCAATGTCGAAGAAGTAGTCGGCGGCGTGTGGGTTGTTGACCAACCAGGTGGCATCGTAGCCTTCATGATCGGTGGGGCGGACACGGGTGATGGCAGCGGCGTAGTCGCTGCCAAAGGCTTCATCGGCAGGCGCGATCACGCGGCTCCTGTCCGTCTCCGGGATCGCAGCATTGCTCCACCAATACATGGGAACCTCGTGATCATTCGGGTTCCGTATCCGCACCGCCGCGAGCAGGACCTCCGAGTTCGTGGGAAGCCACAAGTCCACTTGGAACACCACTTCACGCAACCGCTCATACTCCCACAACCTCAGGATGTGCTTTCCGTCAGGGGTGTGGACGATTGCAGCGTGGAGCGGATCGCACGTGGTGGGTGAATGACCCCGAGTTCCGATATTCCACTCCAGGCCGCCGGCAAACCATGCGTTCCGGAGCGCCAAGTTGGCCACTTGAGGCGAGTGGTGCGTATGCAAAAGGTGCTTACCGGCCGTTTTGTCGAACAACTCCCATATTCTGCCGCCCAGTGATGGCAACACCGTCACCTTGAGCTTGCTGTTTTCAAGAACGACGGCGGTCACCTCACGGGGCGTGGCTTCCCGGGTGTAGCTATCCTGCGTCAGATAAGGGTAGACGTTGGGCACCCCGCCGTATCTGGTTGAAGCCTGAAGTTCTTCCGGGACGCCGGCGCCCACCAGGTAGGACTGCTGGAGCTCCGATGCCACAGGGGGCAACGGATTCGACCGTCCCACGTCCGCCATGGTGAGCGAAATGGTGGTGACAGTGAGGTTGGAGGGCTCTACCCGTGCCGTGGCTGGAGTGGTAGGCGTCCGCATCACTGTTGCACCAGCAAGGCGTTCACAATCGCCCGCGCCGAGCGGACGGTCGGGCGGTCGGTGACCGTATATGCCGTCGGATCCCAGCGGTGACTGCCGACGTCGATGGGCTTCCCTGTATGTGGGGAGGAATCGGCCCTGGCGGAAGAATCGGCCCGCGAGGAGACCACTTTCTTGGCTGAAAGGTGGACGGCTGCGAGGCCAGCGGCATGCATGGCCGGAATATCTTCCAGTGTCAGGCCGCCGCCGGCCATGATTTCCGCATCACCATGTGCGCGCTGAACCATTCGCTCCAAGGTGGGCAAGCCGGCACCTGCACTGGGTTCATGCCCTGACGTCAGCACCCTGGTGAACCCCAGTGCCAGCAACTCATCCAACACGGCAAGCGGGTCCCTGGCTTGGTCAATGGCCCGGTGGAATGTCAGCTGCGCGTCCGGGTTTGCCTCCCGCGCTGCATCCACCAGTCGTCGTGTCGCTGTGAGGTCCACGTCCCCTTCGCCGCTCAGTGCCCCAAACACCACGCCATGGGCACCTTGGGCCAGCAAGTGACGGGTCTCGTGGACCATCGTGTCAACATCCGAGGCGGAATACCGGAAGTCCCCGGGCCTGCACCGGATCAAGGCATGGATCTCCAACCGCCCATCGACGTGTTCGAGGCTGGCCTCCATCAACCCTTGGCTCGGGGTAATTCCGCCAAGTTCCAGGCTGCTGCAGAGCTCAACCCGGTCTGCGCCCTCTGATGCGGCAGTCCCTGCTCCGGTAGCGCTCACCACGGCGATTTCCAGTTTCATAATGAAACTCTACGGGCACATGGATTAACGGGGACGGGATTCACAGTCCATGCACCCTGCGGTTCATGCCCGGTACGCCTCCAGCTTGGCTTTTTGCTCCGGGGTGAGCCTGAGGACCCGGCCGCTGGCCTCGCTGACGAAGGCCAAATGCGTGGTGGCCTTCACGCAGTCCTCCCTGGTGACCGGATCCTTGATGACGTAGTGAAGATCGAAGCTGGCACCTTTGATGGCCCCGACCCAGATCTCTACCACGGCCGGAATATTGCGATACTCCAAGGTCCGCACATAGCGGACTTTGTGCTCAACAACCAGGGTCATGACGCCGGGTCCGACGTCGTTGAACAGCGCCGCGGGCGGCTCGGCCCCAGGCAAGCCTGCGCCACTTGGCGGCCCGAACGCGGCAACACGGGCCTCTTCCAACATGCGCACGATCTGAACGTTGTTGATGTGCCCGTAGGCATCCATGTCACCCCAGCGCATAGGTACAAGTACCTCGATGCGCCGGGGTGCCACGGACTGCCCGGGTTCTGCGGACGTGCTCAGCTGTGCACCGCCGTCGAGTCGTCCACAGCCGTGTCTTCCTCACCGGCAAACTGAGACATGTACAAGCGGTAGTAGGCACCTTGGAGGGCCAACAGCGCGGCATGGTTGCCCTGCTCCACGATCTTGCCGTTTTCCATGACCAGGATGGTGTCGGCGTCGCGAATGGTTGAGAGACGGTGGGCGATCACGAAGCTCGTCCGATCCGTCCGCAAAGCTGCCATGGCCTTCTGCAGCAGCAATTCCGTGCGGGTGTCCACGGAGCTGGTTGCTTCATCCAAGATGAGCAAGGAGGGGTTGGAAACGAACGCGCGGGCGATGGTGATGAGCTGCTTCTCACCGGCGCTGACGTTGCTGCCTTCCTCATCGATGATGGTCTGGTAGCCATCCGGAAGGGCACGGACGAAGCGGTCAACGTAGGTGGCCCTGGCCGCCTCCATGACCTGGTCCTCGGTGGCATCCAAGTTGCCGTACCGGATGTTGTCGTAGATGGTCCCACCGAACAGCCAGGCGTCCTGCAACACCATCCCCACCTTGGAACGCAGTTCCGCCCGGCTCAGGTCCTTGATGTCCACGCCGTCAAGGGTGATCCGGCCGGCGTTGAGCTCGTAGAACCGCATCACGAGGTTCACCAGGGTGGTCTTGCCGGCACCCGTGGGGCCGACAATTGCCACCGTATGGCCCGGCTCTGCGCTGAAGGACAGGTCCTCGATGAGGGGCTTATCCGCGACGTAGCTGAACGAGACATGCTCGAACTCCACATGTCCATCCGTCTTCGCCGGCAAATGACGGGTTCCCGTCTCCACGACCTCTTCATCCGCGTCGAGGAATTCGAAGACGCGTTCCGCCGAGGCGACCCCGGATTGCAGCATGTTTGCCATGCCCGCAATCTGGCCGAGAGGCTGGGTGAACTCGCGCGAGTACTGGATGAACGCCGTCGCATCACCAAGGCTCATGGAACCGGAGGCGACCCGCAGCCCACCCACCACGGCAATGCCGACGTAAGCGAGGTAGGAAACGAAGTTCATGGCCGGGAAAATCACGCCGGAAACGAACTGCGCTCCAAAGGACGCCTTGTAAAGAGCCTCGTTGCGTTCATCGAACCGCTCGAGCATGTCGGCATCCCGGCCAAAGACCTTGACGAGGTCGTGGCCGGAGAAGGATTCCTCGATCTGGCCGTTCAGGGTTCCGGTGTTCTTCCACTGCGCCGCGAAGAGCTTCTGGCTGCGTGCGCCAATGACGCCGGCCACGATCCCGGAGAGCGGTAGCGCCACCAATGCAATGAGTGCCAACTCCCAGGACACGATAAACATCATCACGATGATGCCCAGCACAGTGAGCACGGAGCTGACCAACTGCGAGAACGCTTGCTGGAGGCCCTGCTGGACGTTGTCGACGTCGTTGGTCACCCGGGAAAGGATGTCGCCACGCTGACGGGTGTCGAAGTAGTTCAGCGGCAACCGGTTGAGCTTGGCCTGGACATCGTTACGGAGCCGTTTGATGACCCTCATGACGATCCTGTTGAGCAACCACCCTTGCGCCCACATGAAGATGTTGGCCACGAAGTACATCAAAAGCACGATCGAAATCAGGAATGTCAGCTTGGAAAAGTTGATTCCATTGGTCAGTTCCATCTTGGAGACCATGTCCGCGAAGTTGTTCTGGCCCTGCTGGCGCATCAGGTCAGCGAATTGCGTCTGAGTGACGCCCGGCGGAAGCTGCTTTCCCATGACGCCACCAAAAATAACGTCCATGGCGTTGCCGAGGATCTTGGGAGCGATCACGTTGAGGACCACGGAGACCACCACGAGGCCGACCACCGTGTAAACGCCGGTGCTTTCGGGCTTGAGTAAACCCATGAGGCGTTTGGCGGACGGCCAGAAGGCCTTGGCTTTCTTGGCGGGAACGTCACCGAACATGCCGCCGTCGGCCTCTGAGGGAACGTACTCCTCCTCGACGAAGTCGTCGTCGTCAAGCGTTTCGGTTGCTGTTTCCGCCACGGCGGCCGCCTTGGCGTTCTTCGCGGCCTCTGCCTTGGCAGCCCAGCCACGTTTCTTCTGCTGGTTCTGCTCGCTCATGCCACTTCCTCCACGCTCAGCTGGGATTCAACGATTTCCTGGTACGTAGGCGATGTCTCCAGCAGTTCATCGTGTGTTCCCCGGTCCACGATGCGGCCGTTATCCAACACCAGGATTTCGTCCGCGTCGGCGATGGTGGAGACCCGCTGCGCCACGATGATGACCGTGGAGTCCTGCGTCTTGGCTTTCAAGGCCTTCCGCAGGCGGGCATCGGTAGCTACGTCCAGCGCCGAGAACGAATCGTCGAACAAGTACACGTTCGGCTTGGTCACCAAAGCCCTGGCGATGGAGAGCCTCTGGCGTTGGCCACCGGAAACGTTGGTGCCGCCCTGGGCGATGCGGCGGTTCAACCCGGAGGACTTCTCCGCCACGAAGCCTTTCGCCTGCGCGGTTTCCAGTGCTTCCCACAGTTCTGCGTCCGTGGCGTCCGGCTTGCCGAATCGGAGATTGTGCTCAATGGTGCCGGAGAACAGGTACGGCCGCTGCGGCACAGCGGCCACCCGGCTGGTGATCTCGGATGCATCAAGGTCGGTGACCGGCACGCCGTCGAGCAGTACTTGGCCGGAAGCGACGTCATAGAGCCGCGGCAGCAGGGACACCAAGGTGGTTTTCCCTGCACCGGTGGAGCCGATGATGGCCAGCGTCTTGCCGGGCTCAGCGGTGAACGAGACGTTGCTCAGAACCGGCGCTTCCGCACCAGGGTATTTGAAGGTAACGTCGCGGAACTCAACGCGGCCCTTCTTCTCGGCAGGAACCACCGGCGAGACCGGGTTGTGGATGGAAGGCTCGACGTCGAGGACCTCACCAATGCGGTCCGCACAGACCGATGCGCGCGGGATCATCATGGCCATGAACGTACCCATCATGACGGCCATCAGGATCTGCAACAGGTACTGGAGGAACGCCGTCAAGGAACCGACCTGCATGGCTCCCGAATCAACACGGTGGCCGCCGAACCACAGCACGGCAGCCGTGGACAGGTGCAGGATCATGCCGATAGCCGGGAACATCAGGACGAACAGGTTGCCGATCTTGACCGAAACTGCTGTGAGGTCCTGGTTGGCATCGCCGAATCGCTTGACCTCATAAGGTTCGCGGACGAACGCGCGCACAACCCGGATGCCGATGATCTGCTCCCGGAGCACACCGTTGATGGCATCAATCTTTTTCTGCATGGAGCGGAACAGCGGCATAAGGCGGACCACGAGGTATCCCACCACGGCCACCAAGACGGGCACGGACACCCAGACCAGCCAGGAAAGGCTGAGGTCTTCGCGCAGGGCCATGATGATGCCGCCAACGCACATGATGGGGGTTGAGACCATGAAGTTCAGGCCCATCAGCACCAGCATTTGTACTTGCTGGACATCATTGGTGCCGCGCGTAATGAGGGTTGGGGCACCGAAGCGGTTCACGTCCTGCGCCGAGAAGCTGCTGACCTGGCGGTAGACACCGCGGCGCAGGTCGCGGCCGATCGCCATTGCGGTCTTTGCACCGAAATAGACCGCGATGATGGCCGAAACGACTTGTCCGAGGGCCACAGCGAGCATGAGCGCCCCGGTACGCCAAATGAAATCGGTGTCCCCCCTGGACACTCCTTCATCGATGATTTTGGCGTTGAGGCTGGGGAGATAGAGCGTGGCGATGGTGGACGCCAACTGAAAAATGAGGACGGCCACTATCTGCGGCAAATACGGCTTGGAATACCGCCGTATAAGGGTGACAAGCATGCCCACGGGTCCTTAGAAAGAGTGCGTGAATGAAGTAAAAGAGAGTTTTGCAGCAAGGGCTGACACTATTAGCCTCCCCACTCTACGAAATCCCTTGCCGCGGCGAAACAACCACGGCAAAAGATCATCCCTGCGGAGTATTTAAGTCTCTGGACACAACAAAAGCGCCGGCTGGAATCCCAGCCGGCGCTTTGATGTGCATCGAAGTTAGCCTGCGTGCTTGCCGTGATCGGAGCGGGCTTCCACTCCCTGCAGGAGCAGAAGGGCCATACGCTCCTGTTGCTTACGCTCGCGCTTGAGTTCCTTGCGGATTGCCGCGAGCTCGGCTGCGGTGCGGGCCTGCTGTTCGGCCATGGCTTGCTGCTCCCGCAGGCGCGCCTGCAGTTCAACGTTTGCCCGGCTCAACTGCAGCTGCTGCTCAGCGAGGACATACTGCGTCCTGGACAGTTGCTCCTGCAACTCCCTCACGTCCCCCGCACTGCCTGGCCGTTCCTGGGTGAGGATCCGGGCAAACTCCAAGTCGAGGTCCGGCCCGTCGGCTGGAGCGGACTCGCGCGGTGCCGTCCGGGAAAGCGGGCGTTTCGACGTCGGACGTTCGACGGCGTCGGGAGCTTCCTCAGTGTCGCCCAGCTTCACTGCGTCCATCGACGCGGTATCCACGGACATCGCGGCCTCGGCGGATGCCGTGGCGATGAGTCCCTTGTCCGGGGTGGCGTCAACGGTCCGGCGGAGCGGGCGTTCCTTGATCAGCAGCACGGACACGAAGGCAAGCACGGCGATGATCGCGGAAATCATGAAGATCTGTGCAGTCGCGTCACCATAGGCTGCACGCATGATGTCGCGGATCGGAGCCGGCATGTCCGTCAGGTCCATGCTGGAGCCGGAGGCCCCACCACCACCCTGCACCGGGATCCCGGCCTTGGCCATCCCGCTGACCGCCAAGTCCTTGACGTGGTTGGCCATGACGGCACCGAGGACTGATACGCCGATCGCGCCGCCGACAGAGCGGAAGAAAGCAACCGAAGCACTGGCCGTTCCAATGTCCTTGGCCTGGACGGTGTTCTGCACGGCAAGGACCAGGTTCTGCATCAGCATGCCAAGGCCCAGGCCGAAGACTCCGATGTAGATGGCCACCAGCCACAGAGCCGTGGTGTGATCCAAAGTGCCGGCGAAGGCGAGGCCACCCACCAGCAAGACGGATCCGGCGATCAGGAACCGCTTCCACTTTCCGAATCGGCTGATCAGGATGCCGGATGCGACCGAACCGACCAGGTTCCCAGCGATCATCGGAAGCGTCAGCAGGCCTGCCTCAGTAGGCGTGGCACCGCGGGCAACCTGGTAATACTGACCCAGGAAGGTGGAGGAGCCGAACATGGCGATACCCACGGCAATCGAAGCGACGATAGCCAGTGCCGTGGTGCGCTCCGAGATGATCTTCAACGGGATGATCGGCTGGGCAACCTTGGTTTCCACAAGAACCAAGAGGCCCAACAGCACCACGCCGCCGCCGACCATGAGGGCGGATTGCCAGGAGATCCAGTCGTAGTAGTCCGGGTTGCCAGCGAAGGAAACCCAAATGAGGAGCAGGCTCACGCCTGAAGTCAGCAAGATGGAGCCGAGCCAGTCGATCTTTGCGGGCCGCCTGATGTGCTCGATCTTCAGGGTCACCTGGAGCAGGATAAGCGCGACGACGGCAAGCGGGACGCAGACGAAGAACGTCCAGCGCCATCCGAGCGGACTATCGACAATGAAACCACCGAGCAAAGGACCACCGGCTGTACCAACAGCCATGACCGCGCCCATGTATCCGGAGTACTTACCGCGATCCCTTGGCGGAATCATGGAACCGATGATGGCTTGGGCCAACGCGGTGAGGCCACCCAGTGCCACGCCTTGGATGACGCGGGCGGTCAGCAAAAGCGGAATGGTCTGGGAAAGGCCCGCCATGACCGAACCGGCGACAAAAATAACGATGCTCAACTGCACCAGGAGCTTCTTGTCGAACAGGTCGGCAAGCTTGCCCCAGATGGGAGTGGTGGCAGCGTTCGCCAAGAGGGCGGCAGTGATAACCCAGGCAAAGTCCGTCTGCGTGCCCTTGAGCTCGGACATGATGGTGGGCAGCGCGTTGGACACGATGGTGCTGCTCAGGATTGCCGTAAAGAAGGCTGCCAGGAGACCGGTCAATGCCTCCATGATTTGGCGGTGCGTCATGGGCGCGGCAGTGCCCACCGCAGCGGCCGCCGCCGCGGGGGTGTGAGTTGATGGTTTAGCCATTCCGGGCTCCTAAACTGTGTAGTTCGTCGTAGTGGAACCGGCCGCCGTTGCCCGGATTGAATCTTTGAGTGAATCGGTCAGTTTCTGCAGAACCTCGGATGCGTCCCTGGCGTCTTCCTCGCTCCAGTCGCCCAAGTAATCCCGCACCCTGACACTGCGTTGTTCCTCGAAATCACGGAGTTTGGCGGCGCCCTCTTCCGTCAACGCGAGAAGCTGGGCCCTGCCGTCAGCGGGATCCGGTCGCCTGGTGACGAAGCCGAGGTCTTCCAGCTCTGCTATATGCCTGCTCAACACCGGCGGGCTGACGCCCAGGCGCGCAGCGAGTTGGGTGGCGCGGGTTTCCCCTTCGCCGATGAACCGCATCACGCCTTGGATCGCCATTCCGACGTCGCCAGCCTTGGACTGATGCGCCATCACCACGCAGCGCAGAGTCCGCTGCAGATCGAAAATTTGATGTACCAAATCGGTTGCCGTGGCAGATCCGACAGACATTGCCAATACCCCTTTTTTATTTGCCCTAAGCAACCATAGCTTAAAATGATTGCTTTGGGAAACTAAAGAAGAGGAAGCTAAAAATGGGCCAGCCCCCGCACGGAACATCCGTACGGGGGCTGGCTGGGGACGAAGCTAGTCGCCCAAATGCGTGGGACCGAACATCTTCAGGAGCGTCTCGACGACGACGACGTTGGGTCCATCGGCGTCAAAGGACGCCTTAAGCGCGTCCCCGACGTCCTCTGGTGCGACACGGCGCGCCGGGACTCCGAAGGACTCGGCAAGTTTGACGAAGTCCGGGCGGGCCAGCTCGGTGGCTGTGGCTTTCCCGAAGGCTCCCACCATGTACTCACGGAGGATGCCGTAGCCGCCGTCGTCCACAATCAGCCAGGTGACCGGGATGTTGTGCTGCTTGGCGGTGGCAAGTTCGGAGATGGAGTACATGGACGATCCATCGCCGGACACCGCCAGCACCCTGCTCGGCTTGCCTGTGGTTTCCAATCCCACCGCGCCGCCGATGGCCGCCGGAAAACCGTAACCCAGGCCGCCGGCACCTTGGGCGGAGTGGAACTGACCCTGCCGGGCATCCCAGCAACTCCAGCCCCAATATGCGGAGATGGTCATGTCCCAGAACGTTTGCATGTCAGCCGGAACAGCCTCGCGGATATCGGCCATGAACTTCAGTTCCTTGGCCAGATCCTGTGATTCGAGGCGGGCCCGGACCTTTGCCAGCGTCTCTTTGGTGAGGTCTTCCGGCGTCGTGCCATGCCATGAACGCAACGACCGGTCCCCCGGACCTGCCTGGGACAGGGCTTCGTCCAACGCTGCAAGAGCCTGGCCGGCGTCGGCGCGGATACCCAAACCTGGCCGGTTGGACTCCAGGACGCGCGGCTCGGCGTCGATCTGGATGATGCGGCCGCGGGGTTCGAATGTGAAGTAGTTGGACGTTACTTCACCCAAGGACGATCCGATGACCACCAGCACGTCGGCATCTTCAAGCACGTCGGTCATGTAGCGGTCCTCGATCCAGGACTGCAGGGACAGCTCATGGGTCCAAGGGAACGCCCCATTTCCACCCGGCGTGCAGATGACCGGAGCGCGCAGTTGCTCAGCGATGGAGAGCAAGGACTTCTCCGCCCGGCCGCGACGTGTGCCGCCGCCGGCAATGATGGCCGGACGTTCCGCCGTCGAGAGCCACTTGACGGCCTCGCGGATCAGCTCGACTCGCGGCGGGTTGTCGAAGGCTTCGGCGAGCGCGTCCTCAACGGGCGGAACGACGATCGGGTCCAGCAGTACATTCTGGGGAATTTCGATCCACACCGGACCCTGCGGCGAGGAGATCGCCTCGGTCCAAGCGTCCTGGATGGCTGACGGGATTCCGGAGGCATGCTGGATCAACCGCTGGCTCTTGGTGACGTTCGCAGCCGAGGCCTTCTGGTCATCGAGCTGGTGGAGCATGCCCTTCCGGCGCGCACCGAGGCCATCCAGGGGGATCTGGCTCGCCACTACCACCATGGGAACGCCCGTTGCATAGGCCTCCTGCAGACCGGCCAGGGACGTCAACGCACCCGGGCCGGTGGACAGGAACAGCACACCGACTTCGCCGGTGGCGCGCGAGTAGCCGTCAGCGGCGAAGGCGGAGTTGTTCTCCACCCGGGAAGAGACAAAGTGCAGGTTGCCGCGGCCCATCGCGTCGAAGAGTCCCAGCGCGTGCTGGCCCGGAATCCCGAAGACGGTCTTGGCACCGAGTGCCTCAAGGGTTTCGACGACGAGGTCCCCACCATTGCGCTGGCCGGTCCCCGACGCTCCGTTGGCCGCCGCTGCCGCTGTGGGATCGACGTCGATCATCGCTGCTCGGCCCCGTTTGCGGAAGCGCGCGCTGCGCCGGCCTGCGCCGCGGATGCCTGCGCGAATTCTTCGATGCGGGCGCCCAGAGCCTGCTGTGCGTACCCGTTGGGTGCGCCGTGCCGATCGCCTTCCACTGCGTTGTCCGCCATAAGGGTCACGAGCTCGTACGCAACGTGGCTGCCCGCCACACCGGTGATTTCTGCGTGATCGTATGCCGGGGCGACTTCCACGATGTCCGCACCCACCAGGTTCATGCCGCGGAAGCCGCGGATGATCTCCAGCAGCTCGCGGCTGCTGATGCCGCCGGCCTCAGGGGTGCCGGTTCCCGGTGCGTGGGCGGGGTCCAGGACGTCGATGTCCACCGAAATGTACAGGGGGCGGTTGCCGATACGGTCACGGATCTTTGCGACCGTCTCGAGCACGCCCTGGTAGTAGACGTCGGCCGAGGTGACGATGCCGAAGCCGAAGCGGTGATCGTCGTCGAGGTCTTTCTTGCCATAAAGGGGGCCGCGGGTGCCCACGTGGCTGATGGCCTCCGTGTCCAGGATTCCTTCTTCGACGGCGCGACGGAACGGAGTCCCGTGCGTGTACTCAGCACCGAAATAGGTGTCCCAGGTGTCCAAGTGCGCATCGAAGTGCAGCATGGCGATGGGTTCTCCAGCGCGCTCGGCAGCGGCCCTCAGCAACGGAAGGGCAATAGTGTGATCGCCACCGAGCGTGACCAGCTTGCTTCCCTTTGCCGTAAGGTCCAAGGCGTTTTGCTGGATGGTCTCGATGGCCTCGTTGATATTGAACGGGTTTACCGCCATGTCACCGGCGTCGGCGACTTGGATGTTTTCGAAGGGGCTGACGTCCCACGCCGGGTTGTACGGGCGCAGCAACCGGCTGGCTTCGCGTACGTGGTTGGCGCCGAAGCGGGCGCCCGGGCGGTAGGAAACGCCGGAGTCGAAAGGAACGCCGACTACTGTGACGTCGGCCTTGGAGACCTGGTCCAAACGCGGCAACCGGGCGTAGGTGGCAGCACCTGCGTAGCGCGGAATGCGGGATGAATCGATAGGGCCGAGGTTGCCGTTGGCCTCAATGCGGAGCTCTTCCAAAGTGCGCCACTCCTTAGTGGATCGGTGAATGGGATCAGTTCTCTGTGACACCCATCATACACTCAAAGTTTCGTAGGATGCATCAGTTGTTTACAAAGACAGCCCCAAACACAGTCCCGTGAAACACATGAGATCCCGCTCACACACGACGTAAAGATTCCATAAAAAACGGCCGTTCGACGTCGGCGGCAGCCATACGCTCCTAGCGGAAGCAGCACACTGCTGCACGAAAGGACCATGTGACTACGCTGACGAGGCCTCCGGCCGATCCGGCCAACGGGCCAAAGCTTCCCTTCAACCTCAAATCGTGGCTGCTGGAAGGAATGCCGGAAACCTCGGGCAAGCGGCAAGGTCCACACGGCCGCCCTGCGGAGTCGCACAAGCCCCAAGCCTGGTGGAAAGTCATGTGCCTCACCGGCCTGGACTACTTCTCCACACTCGGCTATCAGCCTGCCATCGCGGCATTGGCTGCCGGCCTCCTGTCCCCGCTGGCGACGCTTCTCCTGGTCATTGCCACGTTGGCGGGCGCCCTGCCCGTATACCGGCGGGTGGCCAAGGAGAGTCCCCGGGGAGAAGGCTCCATTGCGATGTTGGAGCGCCTGCTCCCCCGCTGGAGTGGCAAGCTGTTCGTCCTGGCGCTGCTCGGCTTCGCCGCCACGGACTTCATGATCACCATCACGCTTTCCGCCGCCGACGCCACCGCCCACCTCATCGAGAATCCATTCGCGCCGGACTTCCTCGAAGGCCAGCAGGTGGTCATCACGCTCGCTTTGATTGCCGGGCTGGGTATCGTCTTCCTGCGCGGATTCAAGGAAGCCATCAATGTCGCCGTCGTCCTGGTTGGCCTTTTCCTCACCCTGAACCTCGTGGTGGTGGGCGTATCCATCGGTCACGTATTCAGTGACTCCCGAGTCATTCCGGACTGGTGGACGGGCCTCACTACCTCACACGGTGACCCGATCATGATGCTTGCTTTGGCGCTGCTCGTGTTCCCACGACTTGCCCTGGGTCTTTCCGGCTTCGAGACCGGCGTTGCCGTGATGCCCCAAATCAAGGGACACGACGCCGACACAGAGGCCAATCCTGCAGGCCGGATCAAGGGTGCCCACAAACTCTTGACCACGGCGGCCATCATCATGAGTACGTTCCTGATCACGTCCAGTTTCACCACCGTGATGCTGATCCCCGCTGCGGAGTTCGACGCCGGCGGAAAGGCGGACGGCCGCGCACTGGCCTACCTTGCGCACAAGTATTTGGGCGACGGATTCGGGACCGTGTACGACGTCAGCACCATTGCCATCTTGTGGTTTGCCGGCGCCTCTGCCATGGCCGGACTGCTGAACCTCGTGCCGAGGTACCTGCCGCGATATGGAATGGCTCCCGCGTGGGCCCGGGCATTGCGCCCCTTGGTGCTCGTCTTCACCGTCATCGCTTTTGTGGTCACGCTGATCTTCAAAGCCGACGTTAACGCGCAGGGTGGCGCCTACGCCACGGGAGTGTTGGTGCTGATCACTTCTGCCTCCATTGCCGTGACGCTGTCCGCCCGGCGCAAGAAGCAGCGGGGACAAGTCATAGGCTTTGGGATCGTTTCCGTGGCATTTGTCTACACCACCGTGGTCAACTCCATTGAACGCCCGGACGGCTTGAAGATCGCCGCTTTGTTCATCCTGGGAATCATGGTGGTGAGCTTTGTATCCCGTATCCGGCGGGCTTTCGAACTGCGTGCCACCTACATCAAGATGGACCAGAAAGCGTTGGAATTCACGGCAGAGAACGCTGATGGTCCCGTGCGCATCATCGCCCACGAACCGAAACGCCTCAGTGCCAACAGATACAGGGAAAAACTCCAGCACGCCCAACAGGCCAACCACCTGCCCGTGGACAGCGAAGTTTTGTTCATCGAGGTCATCGTGGACGACAGTTCCGACTTTGAGCAGGAGCTCCAGGTGGTGGGCAAAGAGCGGTTCGGCTTCAAAATCCTCGAGGTCCACAGCAACAACGTTCCCAACACCGTGGCCGCGGTCCTGCTGCACATCCGGGACGTCACCGGATTCATGCCTCACATCTATTTCCGCTGGACTGAGGGGAATCCCATCTCCAACTTGAGTAGGTTCCTGTTCTTCGGAGAAGGCGAGATCGCGCCAGTCACCCGCGAAGTGTTGCGGGAAGCGGAACCGGACATCACCCGGCGCCCCTGGGTCCACGTGGGCTAAGGGACGCGCTACCGGCTCGCCGCAGGCACAAGAACCCAGAGCACCTCGACCGGGTGGTCTGTCGGGTTGATCCAGGTGTGTGGCTCCCGCCCGGGGAATGAAAGAGTGTCCCCTTCCTCGAGGTCGTACTCCTCGTTGGTCAGGACGAGTTTGATCCGGCCTTTGACCACATGCAGCACGTCGACATCGCAATCCACCGCGTACAACTCGCTCTCACCACGCCCACGCGGTTCGATGGTGGCTTGGAGTATTTGCAGGCGGCGTTCCGAGCGGGCGGTCAAGAGCCGTTCCACGATACCCTGGCCCCCGAGCGAAATCCGGGGGCCGTCGTTTCGCCTGGTCAGGTGGGTCTCAGGGGCAATGAAGAGATCGCCTACAGAGACGGACAGGACTTGGCACAGTGTCACGAGGGACGCGACAGACGGCGACGTCAGGTCGCGCTCCACGCGGCTCAGGAAACCCTTGGTGAGGCCGGTGGCGTCTGCCACTTGTTCGATGGTGAGGCGCTGGGCCTGGCGGGCAGCACGGATTCTGGAACCTATGGCAACAGGTACGTTGCTCGGTTCAACGGGAAGAGCCTTCATTCACGAACCTTTCAGGCCTGCACTCCGGCCCATTCATTGGAGCAATAGTAGCCGGATCGGTCCGCGGGAGTCGCCTGCCGGGCAGCTGGAGGCCCTTGCTTGACTGTTGCGCCCGTCACAACATATCCTCACAGGCAACAAGTGTTGACTGCTAGGCATTCAGCCACTCCCCCCTCGCCCGCACGGAGACCCACCCTCGCAGGATTTTTGCAGGAGCGGCGTCGTTCCCCACCGTGCATTAGCTTCAAGGACCATCCATGGAATCTTCGGCTCTAAACATCGCAATAGTGGTGGTGTACCTGCTGGCCATGCTCGCGTTCGGTTGGTGGGGCAAGTCCCGCACCAAGAACAACAGCGACTTCCTCGTGGCAGGCCGCCGCCTGGGACCCTTCCTGTATACGGGCACCATGGCAGCCGTTGTCCTCGGCGGGGCATCCACTGTTGGCGGCGTAGGCCTCGGATACAAGTTTGGCATCTCCGGCATGTGGCTGGTGGTGGCCATCGGCGCCGGCGTGCTGCTCCTGAGCTTGCTGTTCGCCGGAACCATCCAACGGTTGAAGATTTACACGGTGTCCCAGATGCTGAGCCTTCGCTACGGAAGCAAGGCAACGCAGACCTCCGGCATCGTCATGCTCGCGTACACCTTGATGCTCTGAGCAACCTCCACCGGGGCCTACGCCACCATCTTCGTTGTCCTGTTCGGCTGGGAGCGCTGGCTGGCCATCGCCATCGGCGGTGCCATCGTCCTCGTATATTCGACCATCGGCGGCATGTGGTCCATCACTTTGGCCGATCAGGTCCAGTTCATCATCAAAACGGTGGGCATCTTCTTCCTGATGCTCCCCTTCGTCCTGAACGCCGCGGGCGGCTTCGACGGGATCCGCGCACGGGTCAACGCCAGCTTCTTCCAGATCGACGGCATCGGTGTCCAGACGATCATCACGTACTTCGTGGTCTATACCCTCGGCCTGCTGATCGGGCAGGACATCTGGCAGCGCGTCTTCACCGCCAAAACCCCCACGGTGGCACGCTGGGGAGGCGCCACCGCCGGCGTCTACTGCATCCTCTATGGTGTGGCAGGTGCCCTGATCGGCTTGGCTGCCCGGGTGGCTCTGCCCAATATCGACGTCGCCACCCTCGGTAAAGACGTCGTGTACGCAGAGGTGGCCACCCACATCCTGCCCATCGGAATCGGCGGCCTTGTCATGGCAGCTGCTGTCGCGGCAATGATGTCCACCGCATCGGGTGCCCTGATCGCTGCCGCAACGGTGGCTCGCGCCGACGTCGTGCCGTTCGTTGCCAGCTGGTTCGGTAAGACGATCTCCACCGACGACACCGAAAATCCCGAGCACGATGTCAAGGCCAACCGTTATTGGGTTCTGGGCTTGGGTGTTGTTGCCGTACTGATCTCGATGGCGGCACAGGACGTTGTGGTAGCCCTGACCATTGCCTACGACATCCTGGTGGGTGGACTTCTGGTGGCAATCCTCGGCGGCTTGGTCTGGAAACGCGGAACAGGCATAGCCGCAGCGTGGTCGATGGCCATTGGCTCGATCCTCACCTTGGGCCTGCTGATCCTGTTCGCCACCGGAGCGATCCCAAGCGAGGACGGCGTTTACGCCAACGAACCGATCTACTACGGCCTCGCTGCCTCTTTCATCGCCTATGTGGTCATCTCACTGCTCACGCCGCCCACGGATCCCGCGGTCCGGGCTGCATGGGATGCCCGCGTTGCAGGGGCGGTTTCAGAGGAATTGCCCCCGGCGCTGCACCCGGTCGCCACCAAGTAACCTGGGCCGGAGGGGACGGCGTCTGCGGGCAATCCGCTAGATGTCGTCCTCTTCGCCCCGGAATTCCTCGGTTTCATCAATCGGGACCACTCGTTCATCGTCCTCGGGGGCGTCAACGTCTTCCACCCAAGGCTGGTCCACCTCTTGGTCTTCGCTGTAGTCGTAGGCCGGGTCCGACTCGATGCGTGTCCGCTCAGGGTAGTTCGCAGTTGGATCAATAGAGTTCATGATGCGACCTCCATCCCGTGGGCTGGCGAGAGCCCTCATCCGAAACGCGGGGAGTTCCCGCCGGTGTCCTTCCATCTGAGCACCGTCGCAATCGGCGGTCAAGGAGGGTGCGAAATTGAGGTGCGCCGAACATTCCGATTAAGGAATACCGGCCAAAATTCGACGCCGATAAGAGGTACAGTGGTGCGTGCAAAGGGGCCGATTTCTACCCCACCCAGCACAGGAGACACACCGTGCAAGCGCACCAAGAATCCCCCGGTTCGTCGAGCCCCGCTCCGGACGCCGCCCCCAAGCCTCCCACCGCAGCCGATCT
Source organism: Arthrobacter sp. fls2-241-R2A-200 (assembly GCF_030209745.1). Classification (GTDB taxonomy): domain Bacteria; phylum Actinomycetota; class Actinomycetes; order Actinomycetales; family Micrococcaceae; genus Arthrobacter. The sequence goes on along the minus strand of NZ_JARVRJ010000001.1, from coordinate 117,847 downwards.
GCGGCGTTGGCGGCAATACCTGGCCGATGAACGAGCAGAAGCTGCCGTGTACAGGCAACTGGCACAGCGGCGAGAGGGCGAAGAACGCCAGATTCTGCTGGCCCTCGCCGAGGCTGAGGGCCGCCACGAGGCACACTGGCTCAAACTCCTGGGCGAGCACGCCGGGATGCCCAAGGCCGCGTCCAACCACAGCCGGCTCCTCGGATTCCTGGCCCGCCACTTCGGCTCGGTGTTCGTCCTTGCCTTGGCGCAGCGCGCAGAAGGCCGCTCCCCCTACGGAACCGAACCGGCTGCAACCCCCGCCATGGTGGCCGATGAACAAATCCATGAGGAAGTTGTTCGCGGCTTGGCCACACGAGGACGGAACCGGCTCTCCGGAACCTTCCGCGCGGCCGTTTTTGGCGCCAACGACGGCCTGGTAAGCAACCTCTCCCTGGTCATGGGCATGGCCGCAACAGGCGTGTCCAGCTCAGTGGTCCTCATGAGTGGGGTGGCCGGGCTCCTTGCCGGTGCACTCTCCATGGGCGCCGGGGAGTATGTGTCCGTGCGGTCGCAGCGCGAACTTCTCAACGCCACCTTGCCAACCCAGGCAACGCTGACAGCGGCCCCTTCCCTGGACATCGAGCACAACGAACTCGTCCTGGTCTACCTGGCCCGCGGAATGACACGGGAAGCAGCCGAGCACCGCGTAGCCGAGCGCATGGGCTTGTTCACCTGCGACTGCGACCCCAGCCTGTCCTTGCAGCCGGAAAAGCCGCCCACCGACGATCACGAGACCGTGGGCTCTGCGTGGGGCGCCGCCATGTCCAGTTTCTGCTTCTTCGCCTCCGGCGCTATCGTGCCCATCATCCCCTTCCTGTTTGGCATGACCGGCTTGGGCGCGTTGGCAGTAGCCGGTGTTTTGGTGGGCATCGCACTCTTGGGCACGGGCGCCGTCGTCGGATTGCTCTCCGGAACATCGCCGCTGAGCCGCGGCCTCCGGCAGCTGGCTATCGGCTTCGGTGCGGCGGCTGCCACTTACGGGCTGGGGCTGCTATTCGGCGCCTTGATCGTCTGAGTTTGAATCGGCCGAAGCACCGAGGCGTTAGGGCGGCCACGCGAAGTCTCCTGGTGGTAGCGTCGGCGGTTCTCGCCGTCGTCATCGGCCTGTTCCTTCACGGCAACGCACGATTCAAAGAACTGCTCCCGCCGTTCAGCGCCCTGGCTTCCCCGCAACCGGGAATCGTCCAACCGTCGCCTCCGCGGGCAGAGAACGCGCCTCCGCCAGGCCGTGAAGAGGCAGACGCGCCGCTGGGCTCGCCTCCCGCGCCAGCTGTCGCCAGTGATTCATATAAGTTCCTGGCCACTAACGACGACGGCACTCCCGTGGGGTACTCGCCCTGCCGGCCGCTGCACTATGTGGTGAACAGCGCCACCGCCCCGCCAGGGAGCGACGCACTCCTGAGCACTGCCATCGAGAAAATTTCGACCGCCACCGGCATCAGTTTCGTCAATGATGGCAGCACGGACGAGCTTCCAGTGCCCCACCGCGAACCGTATCAGCGGGCCAAATACGGCGACCGCTGGGCTCCCCTACTTATCTCCTGGACAACTCCGGACGTGGCTCCGGCCTTGGCCGGGAACGTCATCGGGACCGGCGGGAGCACCATGTATTCGCTCAACAAAGGGCCTAAAAGCTACATCACCGGCAGCCTGGAGTTGGACACTCCTCAGATCACCGAACTGCTTGCCGAACAGGGCGGCAAGGACTACGTATTGGCCGTCATGCAACACGAACTGGGGCACGTGATGGGGCTGGACCATGTGGATGATCCGGTCCAGCTCATGTACCCGGAAATCGGCGCCCCGGATGGCCTCGCCGCCGGGGACCTCAACGGCCTCTACCGCCTCTCATCGGCGCCCTGCCGGAAGGACATCTGAGCGGCTACCGCGTCAGGACCGCCAGCGCATCCTCGATGGTATCCACCAGGAAGATCCGGTCCGCCATGGGACGGCCCTCCGCGAGACTCTGCACCATGGGCCACGCCGGGAAATCCCTGACCCAATAATCGCGGCCAACCAGCACCATGGGGGTCACCGTTTCCGGTGTGCCGTAGTAGTTTTCGCAGGCATCTTGGAAGATTTCCTGGACTGTGCCGGCCGCACCGGGAAGGTAGACGACACCTCCGTTGCAGAGTTCCAGGAGGATGGCTTCCCGGACTGAATTGGCAAAGTACTTGGCGATGTGGGTGGCGAAGAGATTAGGCGGCTCGTGGCCGTAGAACCATGTCGGAATCCCCAGCGTCGCCGTGCCCTGGGGATAACGCTCGACGACGGCGGCCGCCTGACGCGCCCAAGCCGTCACCGAGGGCCGGAACCCTAGCACGGCGCCGAGCGCCTGAAGGGCAGCCGCGGAATCGGCGTCGGGCATTCCGCTAAGGTAGGCACCTAAGTTGGCGGCTTCCATCGCGCCCGGACCGCCTCCTGTAGCGACAGTGAAGCCGGATTGGGCCAGCAGGCGGCCTAGTCGGGCGGCGTCGGCGAACTCGCTGGTGCCACGCTGGGCAGCGTGCCCGCCCATGACACCCACCAGCTTCTTTCCAGCGAGAACTCCGTGTTCCAGCAACTCATCCAAGGCATCGCCGATCGCGTGGTCATGGAGGGCGGCGGCAAGCGTTGAGTCAAGGCTTCCGCGACGGCCCGGAAGGATGCTCCACTGATATACCCGGGCGTCCAGTGTGGACTCGTATTCCTCGGTAGCTATGTCCTCGTAGAGTTCCTGCGCACTGTAGAGGCTGGCGCGGTAAGGGTTGAAAGGGACGCCGCCGAGCTGGGGAAAGATGAGCGCACCGCGGCTTCTCAAGCTCTCCTCCACACCATTGTCAAAGGTGCACCCCAAGAAAACAGCCCCGCGGGGGTCGAGGGCTTTGAGCTCACGGGAACGGCCGCGAAGATCCAGGGATTGTGCGTGCCAGCCGTGGAGGGAGCGGGCACCTGCCTTCACCAATTCGTCGAAGCGGGCCACGCTTTCGACGTCGAGTGTCCGGGGGCTCGGACTCAAAGCTCCGGTTCGATTCATGGGTTTAGCCTAAGGGACCGACCACCGTGAATATTGGCCTAGCCGGGCACTTTTCAGATCCACGCGGAGGGAGTAACGTGACACGCACCGTATCCTTAGTACTTCCGGGGAACGCGGTTGAAGTAGCCAATGCCATTGAATCGGCGTCGAAAGGGACGCCGTAAGCTTGCCGGCTGGGGGGCCCAACATCTGCTCAAGGAGCATGATTGTGGTCCGTTCAAATTCCCCTCGCCGTCCCCTTGGCGGCACCCACTCTTCCTCCCTCACTCGCCGTACCTCCTCCGGGCCCCAGCGCGCCTCCATACCCAGGCGCGCTTTGGGATTCCTCTCAGGCCTTTCGCTCGGCCTGACCACCCTGGTTTTCGGCTTCGCGCCACCAGTTGTTGCTGCCAGCCCGTCATGTTCGGGCGCCGGCGGCGCAATGCAAATTGTGGCGCATACCGACGACGACCTGATCTTCCTCAGCCCGGACTTCATGCGCGATATCCAGGCCAAGCGTTGCCTCGAAACCGTGTACACCACCGCTGGTGAGGCAGGCGAGGGGCCCACCTACTGGCACAGCCTCGAAGCAGGAATCCGGGCCAGCTACGCCAAGATGGCCGGCGTCGCCGACTCTTGGACAATAGGCGACGCCGGTCTGCCGAACCGCGCGCTGACCAAGGAGACCCTCAACGCTGCTCCCAATATCTCTGTGATCTTCATGCGGTTGCCCGATGGTTTCCCCAACGGAGACGGTAGCGCCGCGTACAACGACCAAAGCATTTTGAAGCTCTGGGACGGCAGGCTCTCAGCCATCCGACCGGTGGACAACTCCGCGACGTTCACCAAAACACAGTTCCAGAACACGCTGAACCGCCTGGTCGCCGACTTCCAGCCCACCACATTCCGCACTCAGGATTGGACCGGAACGTACAAGCAGCCGTATGACCACAGCGACCACTGGGCCACTGCCAAGTTCGCCCAACTTGCCTCGCGGAGCTTCACCGGACCACATACGGCGACGGCCTACGACGCCTACGTTATTGACGAGTACCCACAAAACGTCACGGGCGCGGAGCTCACCGCCAAGGTGGATACGTTCGTGAAGTTTGCCGGCTATGACATGTACATTTGTGATTCGCCCGGCGAAGGTTGCCCGGATTCGCCGTATGACCAATGGCTCAAGCGGCAGTACATCACAGCCATTGAATGGACGGGCAACGCGGACAAGTCCACAGGAGCTACTGTCACCGCCTCCTCCCAAAAGGGACCGGACCAAAGTCCCGAAAAGGCGCGCGACGGGTACGACTGGGGAGCTCCCATGGACGCTACCCGGGAATGGGTGACGGCGGGAGAAAAAGCGGGGGCTTGGATCCAGTACAACTACGCTCCGACCCGTACCATCGGCTCAGTCACCTTGTTCGATCGCCCTGACCTCAGCAACCAAGTTACCGGCGGAAGCCTGCAGTTCTCGGATGGCAGCACCGTGCAGGTACCGGCTTTGCCCAACAACGGATCAGGGCTCACCATCACGTTCCCGGCACGGACCGTTAGCTCCGTCCGGTTCAACATCACCTCCGTCAGTTCCACCACAACCGACGTCGGACTGGCAGAGTTCGAGACCTACCTCGGAGCAGACACCACTGCTCCCGTAGTGACCGCCACTCCAGCCGGAGGAACATACAATCCAGGTCAACAGGTTGCCTTGAGCACCAACGAGACCGCGACGATCTACTACACCACCGACGGATCAACTCCCACGACGGCCAGCAGCAAGTACACCACTCCCATCACCCTCAATGGTGCGATGACCCTGAAGTACTTTGCCGTGGATTCCTCAAACAACTCGTCCGCAGTAGCAACGCAGACGTACTCCACCGGCCCAGACACCACCAAACCCGTGGTCACGGCAAATCCCTTGAGCGGGGCATACACGCCCGGCACCAAGATCACGTTGACCGCGAACGAGCCGGCGGAGATCCGTTACACCACCGACGGCAGCGATCCGCTGACGGCGGGAGTGGTGTACAGCTCGCCGATAACCTTCAACGGTCCTGACCCCATGACCTTGAAGTATTTCGCCCGTGATACAGCGGGCAACGTGTCCGACGTCGTCACCCAGACGTATACGGTGCCGCCGGATACAACCGCTCCTGTGGTGACGGCCAATCCCACCAGTCGGGCCCTGGCCAGCGGTGCAACGATCACCCTGACGGCAAATGAGCCCGCCACCATCTACTACACGCAAGATGGCAGCACCCCCACGGCCACCACCTCTGCCACGGACTTCAAGTACACAGGACCCATCACCATGGGCAACTCGGCCATGGTCCTGAAGTACATTGGCGTGGACACCGCAGGCAACACGTCCGCGGTCGGAACGCAGACGTACAGCGTTCCGGTAGCCGGGCCGCCGTCGGCCCACGATTTCAACGGGGACGGCAAAGCCGATGTCCTGGCGACGGACGCTTCAGGAAATCTGTACCTCTATCCGGGTGACGGCACCGGCGGCTTGCTGACGCGGCAGCTAGCGGTACCTGCCTCGAATTGGTCCACCGTGACTGATGTGATCACTCCGGGAGACTTCAATGGAGACAGCAAGCCCGACGTGCTGGCACGGGCCGGCGATGTCCTCTGGCTGTACCCGGGTGACGGCGCAGGCGGTTTCGGTACCAGGATCCAGGTCAGTACCGGCTGGAGCCTCCTGACGCAGCTGTTCTCCCCGGGGGACTTCAGCGGAGACGGCATCCCGGACGTGATGGCGATGCGCGCCAACGGTGATCTGCGGCTGTATCAAGGCACCGGCACCGGCGGGCTCCGGACGCCAACGACAGTCGGCACCGGCTGGGACGTGATGGATACGATCTTCAGCACGGGCGACTTCAATGGCGATGGGAAGGCGGACGTGCTGGCACGCGGCGCCAGCTCGGGTTCCCTCTGGCTGTACCTCGGAAACGGAGCGAGCGGATGGACCACGTGGAGCAAGATCACCACAAGCTGGAGCGACCGGACGGCCCTAGCCGGCCCCCGGGACCTCAACGGCGACGGTAAAAACGACGTCATCGGCCGCATCGGCGACACGCTCTGGCTCTATCCGGGCACAGGAAGTGGAGGATTCGGCACCCCCACGAGCCTTGGCACTGGCTGGCAGTCGATGAAGATCATCGGCTAACCGGCCCCATGAACCTGGCGCGGGCCGGAGTTTTCCCCCAGACTCTTCGGTCCGCGTCAGCTATGCCCGGCTCGTTGTGGGGCCCGCTCTGCCCCCTGCGACGAGGAAATGACATGCAGAGCGGGCCCCACAACGAATGGTTAACGCGCGACGACGGCCCGGTACCTTCCGTGGGAAGGCGCCGGGCCGTCGTCGTACTGGCGTACTGGCGTTCTGGCGTTCTGGGAGCTAGAGCGTAGCGAAAACTTCGCGCAAGAGCGTGGCCGTTTCGGACGGCGTCTTGCCGACCTTCACGCCTGCAGCTTCGAGAGCTTCCTTCTTCGCCTGGGCCGTACCGGCGGAACCGGACACGATGGCGCCTGCGTGGCCCATGGTCTTGCCCTCGGGAGCGGTGAAGCCGGCCACGTAGCCGACAACCGGCTTGGTGACGTTGGCCTTGATGTAGTCAGCGGCGCGCTCTTCAGCGTCACCACCGATTTCACCGATCATGACGATGGCCTTGGTCTCGGGATCAGCTTCGAACGCAGCCAAGGCGTCGATGTGCGTGGTGCCGATGATGGGGTCGCCACCGATGCCGATCGCGGTGGAGAAACCGAGGTCGCGGAGTTCGTACATCATCTGGTAGGTCAACGTACCGGACTTGGACACGAGGCCGATGGGGCCCTTGCCCGTGATGTTGGCCGGGGTGATGCCAACCAAGGCCTCACCCGGGGTGATGATGCCGGGGCAGTTCGGGCCGATGATACGGGTGACCTGCTTGCCGTCGGCGTCCACCTTGGACTGGGCCAGCGCCCAGAACTCGGCGGAATCCTGGACCGGTACGCCTTCAGTGATGACAACGACCAGGCCAATGCCTGCTTCGATTGCTTCTACGACGGCGTCCTTGGTGAATGCAGGCGGGACGAAGACGATGGACACGTCTGCGCCCGTCTCAGCCATGGCTTCCTTGACGGTGCCAAAGACGGTGATTTCGTTGTCGCCGTGCATGACCGTGGTGCCGGCCTTGCGGGCGTTGACGCCGCCAACAATGTTGGTGCCGGCCTTGAGCATCAGGGCGGTGTGCTTGGTGCCTTCGCCGCCGGTGATGCCCTGAACGATGACCTTGGAGTCTTTGTTGAGGTAGATAGACATTCTCGGGTCCCTTTACTTAGCTGCGTTGGCGAGCTCGGCGGCCTTGTCGGCGCCCTCGTCCATGGTGGCGGCCAGGGTAACCAGCGGGTGGTTGGCCTCGGTCAGGATGCGGCGGCCTTCCTCAACGTTGTTGCCGTCGAGGCGAACTACCAGCGGCTTGTTCGCGGAGGAACCAAGCTCGGCAAGCGCACCCACGATGCCCTTTGCGACGGCGTCACACGCGGTGATGCCACCGAATACGTTCACGAAAACGCTCTTGACCTGGTCATCGCCGAGGATGACGTCCAGTCCGTTGGCCATGACCTCAGCGGATGCTCCACCGCCGATGTCAAGGAAGTTGGCGGGCTTGACGTTGCCGTGGTTTTCGCCGGCGTAAGCAACGACGTCGAGGGTTGACATCACAAGACCGGCGCCATTGCCGATGATGCCGACTTCGCCGTCGAGCTTGACGTAGTTGAGGTCCTGCGCCTTGGCCTTGGCCTCGAGCGGATCAGCTGCGTCCTTGTCTTCCAACGTGGCGTGGTGCACGTGGCGGAAGTCTGCGTTCTCGTCCAAGGAAACCTTGCCGTCGAGAGCAACGATGTCGCCTGCACCGGTGCGAACCAGCGGGTTGACCTCAACCAGCGTTGCGTCTTCCTTCTTGAAGACGTCCCAGAGCTTCAGGATGACGTCGGCAACTTTGCCGCGCAATTCCTCGGGGAAGCCTGCTGTTGCGACGATCTCGTCGGCCTTGGCCTGGTCGATGCCGACAGCGGGGTCGATGGCAACCTTGGCCAGAGCCTCGGGACGCTCAACAGCCAGCTGCTCGATTTCCATACCGCCCTCAACCGAGCACATGGCCAGGTAGTTGCGGTTGGCGCGGTCCAACAGGACCGAAAAGTAGAATTCCTCGGCGATGTCCGCGCCTTGGGCGATCATCACCTTGTTGACGGTGTGGCCCTTGATGTCCATGCCCAGGATGTTGGTGGCGTACTCAAGCGCCTCTTCGGCAGTCTTGGCAACCTTGACGCCGCCAGCCTTACCACGGCCACCGACCTTAACCTGTGCCTTTACGACAGTTACGCCGCCGATTTTCTCAGCAGCTGCCTTTGCTTCTTCAGGGGTGTGCGCCACGATGCCAGCGAGCACGGGTACACCGTGCGCCTCGAACATATCGCGCGCCTGATATTCAAACAGGTCCACGGTTTAGTGTCCTTCTACGTCGAAGTAGTTTTCTGTTCAGCCGGGAACCGCGATGACCGCGTTAGCCAGCTGCGGAAAGTACGCGGTAAACAACCGGGATGAAAGCCAGTCACATTGCGTAAGGTCCTCTCGGAACTTTAGCCCTTTGAGGAGTCCCGCCAGCTACACACTACCTGTTAAGTGAGTAACCTTACACTTCTATCACGTGTAGAAATACCGCAGAATCACGCTCTTATACGTCCAATTTCGTCAGCGGCGCGTACCGCAACAGCAGGCGCTTCTCACCGACGTCGAACTTCACTTTGGCCACCGTCTTGTCCCCTGCGCCTTCGATGCCCAGCACCACGCCGTTGCCGAAGCTCGTGTGGTTCACCTTGTCCCCGACCACCACCGAAATGACTTCCTTTTGGGGCTGGACCCTGCTGCGGACGACGGCGGCAGGGACGTCTGCGTCGAACCCTGCGGTGGGGCTGGCGGCAGCGCCGCGGGACGTTCCGGCGCCCCAGAACGAGCCACCGTACCTGTTTGAGCCGATGGGCGCACTGCCCCAACCACCCGCTTGGCGGCTCATGCCTTCGCGCTTCCACTCAACGAGCTCGGAGGGGATTTCTTCGAGGAACTGGCTGGCAGGGTTGTACTGGCTTTGACCCCACATGCTGCGGACCTCGGAGCGGGTCACGTAGAGGCGTTTCCGAGCACGCGTGAGGCCCACGTAGGCCAGCCGGCGTTCTTCCGCGAGCTCCTTAGGGTCTGTTGCCGAGCGTTGGTGGGGGAAAATTCCATGCTCCATGCCCGTGAGGAAGACGACGGGAAACTCCAAGCCCTTGGCCGTGTGGAGGGTCATCAGCGTGACCACTCCCATCCGCTTGGCCTCAGCAACTGCGGCATCAATGTCCCCGCCCGGAGCATCGGGGATCTGGTCAGCGTCTGCCACCAGCGAAACCTGCTCCAAGAACTCGCCGAGCGAGCCCTCCGGGTTGTCACGCTCATACTCCCTGACCACAGCCACAAGTTCGGCGAGGTTCTCAACCCGCGACTCATCTTGGGGATCGTTGCTGGCCCGAAGCCCGGCAAGGTAGCCGGTCTGCTCAAGGACGGCTTCAAGTGCTGCCGACGCACCAGAACCGGATGCGACTTCGGCAAGGTCGTCCAGCAGTTTCACGAAGCCCAGCACGGCGTTAACGGAGCGGGTTGCCATGCCAGGCGCTTGGTCTGCGCGGCGGGCGGCCGTCATGAATGATGTCCGTTCCCGCTCAGCCAAGGCTGCCACGGCTCCTTCAGCGCGGTCGCCGATCCCCCGTTTGGGTTCGTTCAACACGCGCCGAAGGTTGACGTCGTCGTCCGGGTTCACCAACACGCGCAAGTACGCCAGGGCATCCTTAATTTCCTTGCGCTCGTAGAACCGGGTGCCGCCAACAACCTTGTACGGCAAGCCCACCCGGACCAAGACGTCCTCGATGGACCGCGACTGGGCGTTGGTCCGGTAGAAGATCGCGACGTCGCCAGGACGCAGGCCTTCCTCGTCCTGCAGGCGGTCGATTTCCTTGGCGATGAACTGGGCTTCGTCGTGCTCGTTCTCCCCCACGTAGCCCACTATTTTTTCGCCGTCGCCTTCCGCGGTCCACAAGCGTTTTTCCTGGCGGTTGGGATTGCGGGAGATGACCGAGTTGGCAGCGCTGAGGATGTTCTGCGTTGACCGGTAGTTCTGTTCGAGCTTGATGGTGCGCGCATTGGGATAGTCTGCCTCGAACTCCACGATGTTGCGGATGTCGGCGCCACGGAACGCATAAATGGATTGATCGGAATCGCCCACCACCGTGAGTTCACTCGGCTCGACGTCGGTGTCCGCTCCCGTGCCCACGATTTCCCTGACCAGCGCGTACTGGGCGTGGTTGGTGTCCTGGTACTCGTCCACCAGGACATGGCGGAACCGGCGCCTGTAAGACTCTGCGAGCGCAGGGAAAGCCCGGAACATGTAGACGGTCTCTGCGATGAGGTCATCGAAGTCCATGGCGTTGGCTTGCCGCAGCCGCTGGGTGTAACCCTTGAAGACCTCGGCCACGGCCGTGTCGAAGGGGTCGTTGTAGTTTGCAGAAGACGCGTACGAATCGGCGTCGATCAGTTCGTTCTTAAGCGCTGAGATTTTGTGCTGGATGGCCTTGGGCGCGAACTTCTTGGGATCAAGATCCAGGTTCTTTGAGACCAGGGTGATCAGGCGCAGGGAATCGGCCGAGTCATAGATGGAGAAATTCGAGTTCAGGCCAACGCTCGCGGCCTCCCTCCGCAGAATCCGGACGCAGGAGGAGTGGAAGGTGGAGATCCACATGGACTTGGCCCGGCCGCCTACCAAAGCCTCGATGCGTTCCCGCATTTCCGCCGCTGCCTTGTTGGTGAAGGTGATGGCCAGGATTTCGCCGTGGTGGGCGCGCTTGGTGGCTATGAGGTAGGCGATGCGGTTACTCAGCACTCGGGTCTTGCCCGAACCCGCGCCGGCCACGATGAGCAACGGGCTTCCTGCGTGCTTGACGGCCTCTTCCTGCTGTGGGTTCAACCCCTGGAGGAGGGCATCCGCCGTCGGGAGTCCCGAGGACGCCTGGTTGCCCCAACCGCCTGCTGCCGGACCCTCTGGAGCGGGCGCAGGCGTTGCCATGGAGCCACCTCCACCAGTGCGGGATAGCTCAGGGGCAGCCTTGACTGCGGCTTTGGTGCCTGCTTTGAAGGGTCCGTTTGCGTAAGGGTCAAACAACATATCCATGGTGCCTACCAGTCTAGGCGGTGCCCCTGACACTCAGGACGGGCGCTCACCCCAAGCACTCACCGCTGGCCCGGATCATCCAGAAGCCAGCCACCCGCGGCGAGCCTTCGCTAGGCAAACTGCGGGACGGAGGTGAGCGCCGCGCTCAACTCGCGAACCGCCGTCGGGCCTCCAGCGACGAACCAGTTCATTCCATTGACCTGCACGACGGCGGTCTCCCCACCTGCGGCACGGACGATTGCCTTGCCCGGCAACCAATCCCATTCCGGGCAGCTGTGCTGGAACCAGCAACCGAGTTCGCCGTCGGCCACGCGGCCCAAGTCGCATGAGCCGGAACCGAACATGCGCAGCGACGCCGCGGAAACGGCGGCAGCATGCCACGGCATGGCCGTGCGGGGATCGGCCAGCCACGTGGGATGGATGTAGGTGGCGGCGCAGATCCCGGCAACCGATGCTGCGCTTGGGCCCGAAATGGGCTCGCCATTCAACGTAGCAGCGCGTTCCTGGCCGCCTAGCCACAACTTATCCAACTCCGGTTGGTAAATGGCACCAAGCACCACGGACGGGTCAACGGTCCGCTGCCCGGCATCTGTCCCGTCGTCGTGCTTCAGCGCGATTGCGGAGCACCAGTAGGTGGATCCGTGCAGGAAGTTGTACGTGCCATCCACAGGATCGATCACCCACGTACGGCCGCTGGTTCCGGAAACAGATGCCCCCTCCTCGCCCAGGATGCCGTCCTCGGGGCGGCAGCGCCGCAACTGTTCCATGACGTACGCCTCGGCGGCGTGGTCAGCTGCCGTGACGACGTCGGACACCGAGGTCTTCCGTTCACCTTCCAGTCCGCCCATGCGCATGAGGAGGGCGAGTTGGCCTGCCTCCCGAACCAAGGCGCTTGCCAGTTGGTAGTCATCGAGCGTGGGGTCCAGTTCAGTTGCGGTGTGCCTGCCGGTGGTCATGGTTACAGCTTATGTGGCGGGATAATGATTACCATGGCCAAAACACAAGCGCAGCGCATCAAGAAGCACGGAGCCAAGGCAGTGGTTGTGGATCACACCCCGCCTCCCGTGATCAAACCGGCCGCCGGCACCAGCTCGTCTGCCGGGCGCTCGCCGGAGCAGGCGCCGAACAACTCAAAGCTGATCGTGATCGCCGGCGTTGTGGCCAGCCTGTTCCTTTTTTGGTACCTGCACTTGCTCACGCTGAACCAGATGACTCAGCTCTCGGGCGGGATGGCCATGCCCGACTCGCTGACCGGTGGTTTCTCGACCGATTACATCACCCACCTGCATGCGGCCATGGATGATGCCGCCCGGGGGCAGCTCAGCTACCTCCACAAGACCGCTGGAACACTGTTTCCGCTGATCTTCGGCTTCAGTTGGCTTCTGCTGATAGGGACGAATGTGTCCCGCAGGTCCTTGCGACGGGCCATGTGGGCCGCTCCCCTGCTGTTCGTGGTGGCCCACTTGTGGTCCAACATCGCCATCGATTCGATGGTGGGCGCGGCCACGCCCGACGCCGGTTTGGTCGCCTTGGCCTCGGCCGTCACCGTTGCTTCCTGGGTACTTTTCCTGCTGAGCATCCTTTGTGGCGCGGCAGCGGTATACCTCGGCCGAAAGCGGTCAAAGCAGGCTCGGGCGGAACAGGCCCGGGCGGAACAGCGGGATCAGCGCTAGCGAGCAGCTTCTTTCCGTGCCCTGTGAACGCGACGGGCGATCACCAACCCGGCTACGGCCAAGCCGATCGTCACGGGATACCCCATCAGCCGTTCCAGCAGGCCGGGTTCGGGCACATCCATCCGCGTAAGCCCTCCCGTCACCAGCGCCACAAGGGAAACGAGGCCGCAGGCCAAAAGGAACCAACTGACCGGGGTCTGACGGAACCACAGGATTCCCAACAAGAGGAGCGTTACGGCTCCCCCGCCAAAAAACATCAACGCCCCGGCGAAGTGCCAGGGTGAATGCAGGTCCTCTGGAACCAACCCCACCACTACGGTTCCCACTCCCGCGACTCCTGTGAGAATCCGGATGGCCACGGCCATGATCCACGGCGGGGCAACCAGCCTGGCCCGGGCCGCATCGGAGGCGTTGTTGGAGCTTTCGACCAGCCGGAACCGTTGCGGTTCCACGCCGGGGCGGGCTGCCACCGACAGCAAGCCGGTTGTGAGGAAGATGGCGCCGAAAATCAATGCCAGGCCTTGGACCACAAAGGAGGCGTTCATCAGCTCGTGCAACGGCGAACACACGGCACGATCGTCATAAATGCCACAATATTTGGCCCCGAGATCGCTGATGAGTCCCGTGGCCCTGCTGTACGGCTCGGGTCCTGCCCAAGCCTCGATGACTGCAGCCTCGGCAAGGAAGTACTGGAGCACACTCAGTTGCGCCCAGGCACCGATGTCTGCCCTGATCCGCCGGACGGAATGAAGGATGGAGCCGGCTCCTGCCGTTACAGCCGCATGACCTTTCATGGAAGCCAGCCTAGCGGTGTTCAAGCACCGGCCTGCCAGCTTGTATGCTTGTAGTCGTGTCCAGGACCTGGAGCTCCAGCAGCGGGATTTGAGCCGTGGACACACAGGCCCTCGTAGCTCAGTGGATAGAGCACGGCTCTCCTAAAGCCGGTGTCGTTGGTTCGATTCCAATCGAGGGCACTTGAACCAGCAGCAGCCTCCTGAGGATTTGCGGTCCTACTTGGCCGGAAACTGGAGTGTGAAAAGGGATCTCCTGGACCGCTCCACCGGGACCCGGGGCACCTATACCGGCGTCGTGCGTTATCTCGAGAACCTCGACGGCGGCCTTGACTACCGTGAAGACGGCACCATGCACTGGCCCACCCACTCGGGCCCCGCCTTCCGCGAGTACGTTCTCACACCCGGGCCGGATGCCGCCTCGATGGACGTCTTCTTCCCTGACGGCAGGCCATTCCACGTGATGAGCTTCTCCGAGCAAGGCCATCAGGACGAGCACTGGTGCGATCCTGACGATTACCGCGTCAACTACAGCTACCTCGGGCCTGACTCGTTCAGCTTCAGCTGGGACGTGCGCGGCCCCGCCAAAGATCTGTTGCTCACATCCCACCTGAGCAGAATCGACTCCGGGAGGTAAATGTGCGCCATACCGACACCGACCTGATCATCGTCAGCGCCGTCTGCGTCTTCAACAGGGAAGGCCATCTGCTGACCGTGCGAAAGCGCGGCACGGACAAGTTCATGCACCCCGGCGGCAAGCCCGAACAGGGCGAAACCGCCGCCGAGGCTGCCTCGCGGGAACTCGCCGAGGAGGTCGGCATCGAGGTACCCGCGGCGGATCTTGAACCGTTGGGCGTGTGGCTCGCGGCCGCCGCCAATGAAGCTGCCACGAACATCGAGGCCACGGTTTTCACTGCGCCTGGAACGTGGGAGGCACACCCGTCCGCGGAGATCGCGGAGATTCGTTGGTTGGACCTCGCCGCTCCCCTGCCCGATGACCTGGCCCCCTTGCTGACCGACCACATCATCCCGCTGCTGACCCCGCCCAAGTAGCTCGCAGACGGGGCCCGGCAGCTCGCAGACGGGTTAGAGCTCGGGCAGCGCTTCCTGGACAGCCGCGGTGGCCTCAGCGAACTGGGTTTGGTACAGCTCCGTGTATCGGCCGTCGGCGGCCAGCAGTTCAGTGTGGGTACCGCGCTCCACAATCGTTCCGTCCTCAACCACCAGAATGACGTCCGCGGCACGGATGGTGGAGAGGCGGTGAGCAATCACGACGGCGGTGCGCCCCTCGAGCGCCTCCCCCAAGGCTGCTTGGACTGCTGCTTCGTTGGTGGAGTCAAGCGCGGCAGTTGCCTCATCAAGAATCACGACGCGCGGCTGCTTGATGAGGAGGCGGGCGATAGTGAGACGTTGGCGTTCGCCACCGGAAAGCCGGTAACCCCGCTCCCCCACCACGGTCTCCAACCCGTCAGGCAATGACCGGACCATGGGCTCCAACCGGGCCCGCCGGATGACACTCCACATTTCCTCCTCGGTGGCCCCGGGCCGTGCGAGCCGGAGGTTGGAGGCAATGGTTTCGTGGAACAGGTGCCCGTCCTGGGTCACCATGCCCAAGGTGTCCCGCAGCGAATCAAAGCGGAGATCGCGCACGTCAACGCCGTCGCCTGGCCCGTGCCCGCCCAAACGCACGGCTCCGGAGTCGACGTCGTACAGCCGCGAGAGCAGCTGGGCCACGGTGGACTTGCCGGCACCGGAGGAGCCCACCAGGGCCACCGTTTGTCCCGGTTCCACCCTGAAACTGATCCCGTGGAGGACTTCCTCGCCGCCCCTGGTATCCAAGGTGGCGACATCCTCAAGGGAAGCAAGGGAGACCTTGTCCGCGGAGGGGTAGGAGAAACGGACGTCGTCGAATTCCACGGCAACCGGCCCGGCCGGAACAGCCACGGCATCCGCCTTTTCGGTGATAAGCGGCTGCAGGTCCAGAATCTCGAACACCCTTTCAAAGCTGACCAAAGCGCTCATGATTTCAACCCGGGCGTTCGACAGCGCGGTCAGCGGAGCGTAGAGGCGCGTCAAGAGCAAGGCCAGAACCACCACGTCACCGGGCGCCAACTGCCCGCCGAGTGCCAGCCACCCACCGAGTCCGTACACCAAAGCCAAAGCAAGCGCTGAGACCAGGGTCAGGGCGGTGACGAACGTGAACTGGAGCATTGCCATGCGGATGCCGATGTCCCGCACACGGCCTGCCCGGGCCGCGAACTCACGGGATTCCTCGTCCGGCCGGCCGAAAAGCTTCACCAAGGTGGCGCCCGGGGCTGAGAAGCGCTCCGTCATCTGGGTACCCATGGCCGCGTTGTGCGCTGCAGCCTCGCGCCGCAGATCCGCCAACTTGGAACCCATGCGCCGGGCCGGAACGAGGAAGATCGGCAGCAGGATCATGGCGAGCACCGTCACCAGCCACGAAGTATTGAGCATGACGGCCAAAGTCAAAGCCAGGGCCACCACGTTGCTCACCACGCCGGAGAGCGTTCCGGCGAAAGCGGACTGCGCGCCGATGACGTCATTGTTCAGCCGGCTGACCAGCGCGCCGGTCCGGGTTCGTGTGAAGAAGGCAATGGGCATCCGCTGCACGTGATCGAACACCCGGGTACGGAGGTCCACGATGACTCCCTCACCGATCGTGGAGGACAACCACCGGGTCAGGAGCCCCACACCGGCCTCGCCCACAGCCACGATGGCGATCAGGATGGCAAGCCACACCACTTTGTCCACTCCGGACTTGGCGATCAGCGCACCGACCACCTGGCCTGCGAGCACAGGTGTGGCAACAGCCAGGAAGGCTGCCACGATCGAGGCGAGGACGAAAGCGATCAGCTTTGCCTTGTGCGGGGCAGCGAAACCCAGCACCCGCTTCAAGGTGGCCCGGGAAAATGGCTGCGAGCCACTTTTCGCCGTGGTGATGTTGTACAGCGAGCTCCAAGCCACGCGGTCCATGCTCATTGGTTACTTCTCCTGGCTTGAGGTGTGATGCAGTTCCTGGACCTGGCCGTTTTCCAAGTGCCAGCGTGAGTCGAGCCGCACGTTCTCCAGGAGCCGGCGATCATGGGTCACCAGCAAAAGCGCGCCTTCGTAGCCCTCCAGCGCCTCCTCGAGTTGCTCGATTGCCGGAAGATCCAGGTGGTTGGTCGGTTCGTCGAGCACCAAAAGGTTCACGCCCCGGGCCTGCAGCAGCGCAAGCGCGGCACGCGTCCGTTCTCCCGGGGACAACGAATCCACCGTGCGTGAAGTGTGGTCCGCCTTGAGGCCGAACTTGGCCAGCAGCGTGCGAACGTCTGCACTGTTCCAGTCTGCCAGCACAGCTTCCACCGCGTCACCGAGCTGCCGTTCGCCGTCGAGCAGCCCGCGGGCCTGGTCGATCTCGCCAATGGCCACCGAGGCACCCATGGAAGCGTCGCCGTCGTCGGGTACTTGCGTACCCAGCAACAGGCGCAGCAGCGTGGATTTGCCGGCGCCGCTGGGGCCCGTTATACCGATTCGCTCACCGCCGTTCAACTGGAGGTTGAGCGGTCCCAGCGTGAAGTCGCCTTGGCGTGCGACGACGTTACGCAAGGTGGCCACGACGGCACTGGAACGCGGTGCTTGGCCAATGCTGAACTGCAGTTGCCATTCCTTGCGCGGCTCCTCCACCTCGGTAAGCCGGGCAATGCGGGACTCCATCTGGCGAACCTTCTGAGCCTGCTTCTCGGAGGACTCGGTACTGGCCGCGCGCCGGATCTTGTCGTTATCCGGGCTCTTCTTCATGGCGTTGCGTACACCTTGGGAGCTCCATTCCCGCTGTGTGCGCGCCCGGGACACCAGATCCGCTTTGGTGTTGGCGAACTCTTCGAAGCGCTCACGGGCATGGCGTTTAGCCACGGCCCGCTCCTCGAGGAAAGCCTCATAGCCGCCGTCGTACACAGCAACGGAGTTCTGGGCAAGATCGAGTTCCACTACAGTCGTGACACAGCGGGCCAGGAACTCACGGTCGTGTGATACCAGGACCACCCCGCCCCGCAAACCTTGGACAAAGGCCTCAAGCCGGGCAAGGCCGTCCAGATCAAGGTCGTTGGTCGGCTCGTCAAGAAGCACGACGTCGAATCGGCTCAGCAGCAGCGCGGCCAACGCAACGCGGGCAGCCTGGCCACCGGAGAGTCCGGTCATCAGGGCGTCCGCGCCGAGTTCCAGGCCAAGGTCGGCAAGGACGGCGGGAATCCGATCGTCAATGTCGGCAGCTCCGGACGCCATCCAGCGATCGAACGCCAAAGAATAGGCATCATCGGATCCTGGGGCACCCGAGCCGAGCGCTTCTGCCGAGGACTCCATCTCGGCGGTGGCTTGGGCGCAGCCGGTACGCCTGGCGATGTAGGCGCCGATGGTCTCGCCCTCTACGCGCTCATGTTCCTGCGGCAACCAGCCGACGAAGGCATCCGACGGCGCCAAGCTGACAGCCCCTTCTTGGGGCTGGTCCACGCCCGCGAGGATGCGCAGCAGCGTCGACTTGCCGGCCCCGTTCGCGCCAACGACCCCCACAACGTCGCCGGGAGCCACGGTCAGGGACAGCTTGGAAAAGAGGGTACGGTGGCCATGACCACCTGCGAGATCCTTGGCCACCAAGGTTGCAGTCATTGTCAGTCCTCAAAACGCGAGATTCAGGCCGCGATATGCGCAGGCATGGAAAAACCCGTTGGTCCGGACTTGGGGGGTGTACGGACCAACGGGTTCAAGCATCAAGCATAATTCAATGTGGCGTCGTCGTAAAATCGTCGTGGCCCCAACATCATCCCGGCCCAAACTTCATCCCGGAAAGACCCACATGCCGTTACAGTCCAAGTCGTTCCAACGCTGGCTCCATGGTGTTGCGCCACATGCCAGCACGGCGGACGTCTGCAGGATTGCCGGGATCAAACGGACAACGCTGGCCCAGCAGTTGGTCCGCGGCAAGGTGGCGGAGTCCACTTTGGTGAGCATCAGCCGCGGCTTTGACATCAACCCGGTGCAGGCACTGGCCACCTTCGATCTCTACGCCGTCCTTCGAGGTGACCCCGTCCCTCCCACGGCCTGCGAACTGGTGAGCCAGGTAGCAACAGTCGACCTGCTCCGGGCAGTGGTTGAACGCAGCCAACCAGGTTCCATCCCGGCGATGGTGCTGTCAGCCACACCGCACCCCACCGCGGTGCGGAACTGGGTGGACGCGATCGACGACGGCGAGTTGCGGCACCGGGTCAGCCAGGCAACCGGGATCGCGCCACAGAATTTTTCGGCACATTTGACCGCGAACAGGCTTCCCCCGGAACTGGCCATCGCTACTTCGCGAGCTGCCGGCGTCGGACCCGCTGGCGGGCTGGTGGCCGGTGGATTGATCACCGAAGCGGAGGCGGGGTGGCCGCCAAACGCCCGGCAAGAAGCCCTGGACGCCATGACGCAGGGCGAGCTGGTGACGCTGGCCGGAGAGCGGCTCCAAGCCCTCGGCAAAACGTTGCGCCGCCAAGAACAAGACCACGAACGCACTGAACGGATTTGGGAGAACCTCGGATGACGGCTGTCCTGCCCTGGGCCACGCTCGTGGTCTGCCTGGCTATAACCATCGCACGGCTACCAAGCTTGCTGCGGGGTGAGAATCGCGTTCTGTTCTACATCTTCGCCTTGATGACACTGGATATCCTCCTCAGCATCGAAGGCCCCTATCTTGCGCTGGACGCTGTGCTCGGCGGCGTCAATGTCACCAACCTCATCCTCCGTTTCCTCCTGTACGGAACGTTCCTGTTGATGGGTGTCAAGATCGCCATGGGGTTCGCTTCCGCCTCGGCCGAACGCGCCATCCGTGGCCCGTGGGGGCTGACCGTCCTCGGCCTCACGGTGGGGCTGACCACGTTCTTCTTCGTCATCACGGACACGCGGGGATCCACAGTGGGCATGAACGGGCTGACGTGGGGACCTTCCATGGAGGCCTACGCGGCGCTAGGTCGGTTCTATCCTGGATTCGTCGCCGCGTGCCTGCTGCCGGCGATCTGGCGCACTGTCACGGGACGACCACCGGCCTTACTGCGCGGCGCAGCCGCGCTCCTCTTCGTGGGCCTGGCCCTCCTGCTGGTATCGCAGCTGTTCCCGCTGATCCCTGCTGTCCACCTATGGCTGCGCTCCCTCATCAACTACTCCGCGGTGCTCGCTACCGCGCTGGGCTTGGCGGGAATATGGCTTTCCAAGGCCTACGCGCGTCGCAAAACGAAGAATTTCGACTTAGGGCTTTCACAAAAGCATTAGATCGTGGCACAATCATGAATGTGTGAACGAGGCAGCGGCCCAACACCGGAGACAGGGAACGGGTCTCCGGCGGAAGTGGCGCTCATGTGAACGCAATTGGGGGGATGAGTGGTGGCGGACTGTTGGGGACCGCCCCCACTCAGCCTTTTTAAGCGGCAATCAGGCAGCATCCCTTCGTTTCCCATGGCAGGGTGACGGGACGGGCCCATCACGATGACTAAGATGGCTCCATGACCACCCTTCACACACGCCGCTCTGTCCTCGCAGCCACTTTGGCCTCCGCCGCCCTGGCACTCTCTGCGTGCGGTGGAGGTTCCACACCAGCTCAATCTGGTGGAGATACCTCCTTGTCCGACGTGAAGTCCAAGGGCGAACTCGTTATCGCCACTGAGGGAACGTACCGCCCCTTCACTTTCCATGCCGAAGGCGCAGGCGACCTGACCGGCTTCGACGTCGAAATCGCCAAGGCCGTGGCCGGGAAGCTGGGCGTCAAAGCGACCTTCCAGGAAACCCAGTTCGACGGTATCTTTGCCGGCCTTGATGCCAAGCGCTTCGATGCCATCGCGAACCAGATCTCCATCAACGATGATCGCAAAGCCAAGTACAACCTCTCCACGCCGTACACCGTCTCCACCGGCGTCGTCGTCACCAAGTCCGATAACTCCAGCATCAAGAGCTTTGCTGACCTGAAGGGCAAAACCACTGCCCAGTCGCTGACCAGCAATTTCTACAAGATGGCTGTGCAAGCCGGAGCAAACGTCCAGGCCGTTGAAGGCTGGGCCCAGTCCGTGACGCTGGTCCAGCAGGGACGGGTGGACGCCACCGTCAACGACAAGCTCACCTACCTCGACTACGCCAAGACCAACCCGAACGCGGGACTGAAAGTCGCTGCCGAGGCACCGGACAAGAGCCAAAGCGCCATGGCTTTCCGCAAGGGCGCGAACGAACTCACCAACGCGGTGAACAAGGCTCTGGACGATCTCCGGACTGACGGGACGCTCGCTAAGATTTCAGAGAAGTACTTCGGCTCGGACGTCACCAAGTAGATGGACTGGGACCTCGTTTGGAGTTCCTTCGGCCCGCTGATCACGGGCGCCGTGACGGGGACTATTCCCCTGACCCTCGCGTCCTTTGCTTTCGGCCTGGTACTGGCACTGGTGGTCGCCCTCCTGAGGCTTAGCCCCAACTGGCTGCTTGCAGGGATCGGACGTTTCTACGTCTCCGTGATTCGCGGAACACCACTTCTGGTGCAGCTGTTCGTGATCTTCTACGGCCTGCCCAGTATGGGGATCAAATTGGATCCGTGGCCCAGCGCCATCATCGCGTTCTCCCTGAACGTCGGTGGCTACGCTGCCGAAATCATCCGCGCCGCGATCCTGTCCGTGCCCAAGGGGCAGTGGGAAGCCGGTCACACCATCGGCATGTCCCGCCCGCAGACCCTACTGCGCATCATCCTCCCCCAGGCCGCCAGGGTCTCTGTCCCACCCTTGTCCAATACGTTTATCTCGTTGGTCAAGGACACGTCGCTGGCGTCCCTGATCCTGGTCACCGAACTGTTCCGGAACGCCCAGCAAATTGCTGCGTTCAGCCAGGAGTTCATGGCCCTGTACCTGCAGGCAGCCTTGGTCTACTGGGTCATCTGCTTGGTCCTGTCCACGGCGCAGTCCGCCGTGGAGAGGAGATTGGACCGCTATGTCGCCCACTAACCATTCCTCCTCCCCCTCCGTGTTGAAGGCCAGGAACCTGGCCAAGGCTTTTGGCAGCAACACGGTGCTGAAGGATATCGACATCGATATCCACCGCGGGCAGGTCGTGGCCCTTATCGGACCTTCGGGTTCGGGTAAGACAACGGTGCTGCGGTGCTTGAACGGCTTGGAAACTCCCGACGGCGGAACGGTCACCTTCGGCGGGACCGGCGTCGATGGTGATTCTTCCGCGGGACTGTCCATCGATTTCGCTGCCAAGGTAGGCAAGAAGGACGTCGCGGAGCTCCGCGACCGCAGCGCCATGGTGTTCCAGCACTACAACTTGTTCCCGCACATGACCGTGCTGAAGAACATCATCGAGGGTCCGGTCCAGGTCCAGAAGCGGCCACGCTCCGAGGCCATCGCCGAGGCAGAACGGCTGTTGGAGCGTGTGGGGCTCGCCGATAAGCGTGACGCTTATCCCTTTGAGCTCTCAGGCGGGCAGCAACAGCGGGTGGGCATTGTGCGGGCTCTCGCCTTGAAGCCGCAGCTGCTTCTGTTCGACGAGCCGACGTCGGCTTTGGATCCCGAACTCGTAGGCGACGTCCTGGGTGTCATCAAGGAACTCGCCGAAGAAGGTTGGACCATGGTGATCGTGACCCACGAGCTCGCGTTCGCCCGAAATGTCGCCGATGAGGTTATCTTCATGGACGGCGGTGTTGTGGTGGAGCGCGGTCCGGCGGCCGAGGTGCTGCGCGCACCCCGTCAGGAACGGACCAAGCTCTTCGTCAAACGCCTCCAGCACGACGTCTGAGGTGGACAGCTAGCGGCTGAAGCGCAAAGTCACCAGCTGGAACGGACGCAGCACCAAGTGGACGGCAGAATCCTCTGCCGCTTCAACCGCTGCCACTCCGCCGGTTGTCATTCCGTCTGCTGGCATTCCGTCTGGCGAGGCGGTCCGTTCCAACAAATCCGTCGCCGTCACCGCTGTCGCAGCGAATCCGGGCCTGACCGTGCCCGTGGAACGCTGTCCCAAGGATTCGTACAAGCGGACAATGACATCGCCCGATCCGTCCTCGGCGAGCTTCACGGCTTCGACCACTATCCCCGGGTTGGACACCGACACCAGAGGCTCTACCGGCCGGCCACCCGTGACGAACCTGGGCTTGAGGTTGGTCCGGTAGCCTTCCTCCACTGCATCCGCGATGCTGGCTCCTGGCCGGATGGTCAGTTCAAGAGTATGCTCGCCGCGGTCCGCGTCCGGGTCCGGGAAGGTGGCAGAACGCAGCAGCGAGGTGCGCACCGTCGTCGTGGTTCCGCCATCCGGGCGGACGGCCCGGGTGACGTCGTGTCCGTAGCTGGATGAGTTACTGACGGCCACGCCGTAACCCGGTTCGGCCACATGGATCCAACGGTGCGCGCAGATTTCGAACTTTGCCGCGTCCCAGGAGGTGTTGGTATGCGTCGGCCGGAACACGTGCCCGAACTGCGTTTCGGACGCTGAACGGTCCGCCCTGACGTCCAGCGGGAAGGCGATTTTCAGCAGCTTTTCGCGTTCTTGCCAGTCCACGGTGGTAGCAATCCCCAGCGACGGCGAACCGGCGTCAAGGGTTATGCGCTGCGTGATAGCGGACGTGCCCACGTGGCGCCTGACCACAACGACCACCCCGCCCTCCGTCCGTTCGACGACGACGGCGTCCGCGTGCGTGAGCGGTGTGACGTTGCGGCGGTAGAACTCTTCAATGTCCCAGGCGTCCCATTCGTTGGGTGTGTCCCGGAACAGCTCCAGGAGGTTGCCGGCCTGGCCGGGGGCGATCGCGTTGCGGCCGCTGGCGTGGTCCACCAAGGAGGTGAGCAGGCCGTTGGCGTCCACCACCGCGCGGATAATTCCGTTGTCCAGGATGATGCTGTCCGCTTCAGTCACCTGAACGGTTAAGTCGGGGGCGCGGGTTTCGGCGGCACCCAGCGCCGCTACGCCGTCACGCTGATGGGGCGTGGCATTGAGAAGGAATTCCCTCTCGCCGTGCCCCACTAAGGCTTGTGCTGCCTCGGTAATGATGGCTTCGAGGTCGCGGGCAATGGCATCGTAGTTCCATTCAGCATCCTGGTGCACCCAAGCGATGGAACTACCTGGCAGGATGTCATGGAATTGCTGAAGCAATACCAGCCGCCACAGCCGCTTGAGTTTTTCCCTGGGATACACGTAGGCGGCACCGAGGCGGACTGCGGCGGTAGAGCACCACAGCTCCGCCTCCCGCAGCAGGTGCTCACTGCGGCGGTTACCACGCTTGGTCTTGGCCTGGCTCGTGTAGGTTCCACGGTGCATTTCCAGGTACATCTCCCCCACCCACACCGGTGGGTTGGCATATTCGGCCTCGGCGGCGATGAAGAAGTCCTTTGCTGTCCCCATCCGAACCTTCGGCGAGCCTTCCAGGTCTTCCGTGCGATGCGCGGCGGCCACCATCTCGCGGGTGGGCCCGCCGCCGCCGTCGCCATAACCGAACGGAACCAGGGACATGGTGCCGCGGCCATGCTCACGATAATTCCGCTCCGCGTGGGCAAGTTCCCGCCCATGCAACTCGGCGTTGTAGCTATCAACCGGCGGGAAATGGGTGAAGAGCCGTGTGCCGTCGATGCCTTCCCACAGAAAGGTGTGGTGCGGCATGCGGTTGACCTTGTTCCAGGAGATCTTCTGGGTGAGGAACCAACGCGAACCGGCCTCTTTGACGATTTGCGGGAGGGCACCGGAATATCCGAAGGAATCGGGCAGCCAGGCTTCCTGGCATTCGACGTCGAACTCCTTCAGGAAGAAGCTCTTGCCCTCGATGAACTGGCGGGCCATGGCTTCCCCGCCCGGCATGTTGGTATCCGACTCCACCCACATACCGCCCACAGGGACGAACTGCCCGGATTTCACCTTTTCCCGGATGCGGACAAAGAGCTCCGGGAAATTTTCCTTGATCCAGGCCAACTGCTGGGCGGAGGAACAGGAAAACACAAAATCCGGGTTCTCCTCCATCAATGCCACCACGTTGGAGAACGTACGGGCGCACTTGCGGATGGTTTCACGGACAGGCCACAGCCACGCCGAATCGATGTGCGCGTGTCCGGTGGCCAGCAGTTGGTGGGCCGAAGCGTAAGCCGGTCGGCTGAGAACCTCGGCTAATGCTTCCCGGCCCGCCGCAGCCGTCCCCGCGACGTCGTCCGGGTCCATGACATCAAGCATGTGTTCAAGCGCCCGCAAGATCTCGTGTCGGCGCGGTAGCTCAACGGGAAGCTCGTGCATCAAACCGCTCAGCGTCCAGACGTCCTGGTTCAGTTCCCAGACTGCCTCATTAAGTTCCGCGATGGCGATCCGGCCCAACCGGTATTGGGGCTCCTGGCCGGACGTTGCCTTGCTGCCCAGTTGGGTGGGAGCGAACGACCACCCCTGTGCTACATCGGGATTTGCCGCGGCCTCCACGTAGAAGTCCACGGACATTCCGCCGCCCAGCAGTTTCAACGGAACATGGTAATTGCGGGGCGATATGGCCTTGATGATGCTGCCGTCAGCGGACCAGGCCGTGCCTTCGCATTGGAAACCGGGTACGTCGCTGGTGAAGCCCAGATCCACCACGATCTCCACGGCCGTGGCGTCGCTGCTGCCCCATCCCTGAGGAACTTCGCCCTGCAAGCGCAACCATTTGGTACTCCACGCCCTGCCCCACGGCGCTCCGTGCTCCTGCGGACTGAACACCTGCCTGATAGCCTCCGCGGCCGGAACCGGTTCGTCGGGCGCTTCCCAGCTGCTGAGTCGCAGTGGCACGGACCTGCCGTAGATGGCCGGAAGAAGGCGATCCTTGACAAACCTGTCCAGGCGCTGTTCAGTGATCCGGCGGTCATCGTGCAATGAATTCCCCTTTGGGCATCAGCTTTCGGTCGAGGCTGGCAGCATGCTCCCCGCGAGTTGACGCAGGCGGCGTTTCCAACCCGTCCGCGGTTCCAATCGATGGATAAAATCTACGTGGTTACGGCCCCATAACCAAGCAAAGCCAAACGAGCTGGGCCCCCCGGTTGGCTTACCCGGCCCGCGTCATTTCGGACCTTCAGCCAAAATCCTTTCCCGGCCGGTGTAGACGTTCAGGCTTGCTCCCCGACTGAATCCGGCCACGGTGATTCCGGACTCTTCGGCAAGCTCCACGGCAAGGCTCGACGGCGCGCTGACGGCAGCCAGTACCGGGACACCGGCCATGGCCGCCTTCTGCACGAGTTCGAATGAGGCCCGGCCGGATACCTGAAGTACCATCCCCCGCAATGGCAACAGGCCCGCACGGAGCGCCCAGCCTACAACCTTGTCCACCGCGTTATGCCGCCCCACATCCTCGCGGAGGCACAGAAGTTCCGCCCCGCCGTCGTCGTGGATCTTGAAAAGTCCGGCGGCGTGGACCCCGCCGGTCTTCGCGAAGACAGCCTGAGCCTCCCGGAGCCTGTCCGGGAGCGAGGCGAGCGTACGCACCGGAACCACCAGCTCATCGTCGGCAGGGCTGTGGTGCGAGGACTTCCGGACCGCCTCGATGGAATCCGTGCCGCAAATCCCGCACGAACTGGAGGTGTATACATTCCGTCCGATGGCCGGCAACGCCACGTCAGGCCTCAGTTGCGCGTCCACCACGTTGAACGTCTGCACCCCGTTTTCGTCTTCTCCTGCGCAGAAACGCTCCGAGATCAACTGCGAAGGTTCCCAGATGATGCCCTCGGAAACGAGGAATCCGGCCACGAGGTCGAAATCGTCCCCCGGCGTCCGCATGGTCACGGAGAAGGACATGTCCCCAAGACGGATCTCCAGGGGTTCTTCCACCGCAAGGACGTCCTCCTTGTAACGGACGGGGTGTTCCAGGGCCTGCGGGGAGCCGTCCAGGACAAATTTGTGCACCTTGCGGCGCTGGGTCACGCGTCCCATGTCACG
The DNA here is from genome assembly GCF_030209745.1 of Arthrobacter sp. fls2-241-R2A-200. GTDB lineage: Bacteria > Actinomycetota > Actinomycetes > Actinomycetales > Micrococcaceae > Arthrobacter. The sequence continues at coordinate 91,176 of NZ_JARVRJ010000001.1, read as the reverse complement.
CTCCGTTCTTCCCTGTTCATGAGTCCATCATGGCAAGCCGCACCACCGCTGGCCACCTCAGTCCAACAAACGCCCTTAGCGTCCAAAGCGCTCCAGTCCACAGGCCCTGCCGGCGCCTTGCCCCTTGCCCGCACCGGCGGCTTGCGGGGTTTCTCCTCGGCAGGCTTGGGCGAAGGAAGCGGTTTACCCCAGGGCAATGCGAAAGCCGGGACCATATCTCCTAGCTGCACGCCGTGCGGCGGGACCACCATGACGCCGTCGGCGCCCGCCAGACCACGCATCATTCCGGCGGCTGAATGACCCGCAGGAGATGCCAACCCGTACAGCAGCTTGAACGGCATGAGGCGGGTCCGTCCCGGATCGGGGTCGATCATCGTGCCGCAGGGAACGTCTTGCGCGGTGTCCATGCGACCATGGCCCAAGGCTGCGAGCAGCGGACCGCCGATGGTAAGAAGCGCCATCATGGCAGCCAGCGGGTTGCCCGGCAGGCCGAGTATGAACCGTCCGTCCGGGAGCTCTGCAAGCACCGCGGGATGGCCGGGCCGCATGGCGATGCCGTCGATCAACAACCGGCCGCCCAGCTCGGACACGGCTCGCCGGAGATGGTCCGTCGCCGAGCCGCCCGTCCCGCCCGTGGTGATAACGACGTCGGCAGGAACTTCCGTTTCAACGGCTGCTTCTGTGGGGATGAGTTCTGTGGGGATGATCTCTGCTCCGGCCAAGTTTGGCTCGGGCTCCTGAAGCGCAGCAAGCCACTGGCCGTAATCGTCTCCCACCCTTGTCTGTTCGCCCGCGATACCGCCCAACATTTCGACGACGGCTCCCAGTTGGGGTCCGAAGGTGTCCCGGACCTGCCCCGGCAGTGGGACGCCCGAGGTCACCACTTCCGATCCCGTCAGCAGGAATCTGACCAAGGGCTTGCCGAGCACGTTGAGTTCGTCCAGCCCGGCAAGGGCGGCAAACGCTATATGGGCTGGATTTATCACAGTCCCGGCTTTGATCAACACTTCCCCTGCAGCGGCTTCCTCCCCGGCCTTGCGGATGTGCTGCCCATTGCGGGGCTCACCCGGTTTTGCGGCCCCGCCCAAGACAAGGACGGGCAGCCCGTCATCATCGGTGGTAATGACCCCGCTTTCGCTGCGGAGAACCGCCTTGGCACCGGGCGGGATGAGTCCTCCGGTGACGATGGGGCTGGCTTGGTGCGGCGCCAGCCTGTGGCCCCGCTCGCTCAAGATCCACGGCCCGCTGCCGTTCACTGCCCAGCCATCCATGGCTGACGATGCATAGTGGGGCATGTCCTGGACTGCCAGGACGTCGTTGGCCAGGACGCGCCCGAGGGCTCGCCGGAGCGGAACCGGGCTCGGCGGGATCGGGGTGGCGACCTCAAAGGCACGCTGCCGGGCCTCAGCCCACGTATGTGCCGCGTGGTGGCCCGGGTGGGGGGCCTCCGTCATTCCGCTTCGGTCCCGGGCTCCGTGTAGTCCATGGCAGCTTTCCGGGCCACATCCAAGGCAGCAGCCATGGAGTCGGCGTCGTTTGCCTGGCCAATGCCCCGGGCCATGCCCGCTGCGTAACCGGCGATGAACGTGGTCAGGGGTGCCGCCGGCCGCACCACCGAATGCGCGGCTACCCCTGCTACGGAGAGGACCCCATTGACGTCTACTTCCACACCCTCTAGCTCAAAGGCCTGCAACAGTACGCGGCACCATTCCTCGAGCGTCTCTTCCTGGCTCTTCATGTCCGCCTCCAACTCATCGTCAATGCCCAAGATCCTCAATGCCCAAAGCCGCTGCGTCCGCCCAAGTGTCTACGTCATCGGTGGAACCGGCAGGGACGGCAACAGTCAGCAGGTTCAGCCTAGCAAGGAGCCCGAAAACAGAGGAGTTGGTCAACCTACCCGAATCGCGTGCCGCTTCAACTTCCCGTTGCAGGGCGGCCTTGCTGTACATCCCGAGGAGCGGCTGCTTCCGGCCATCGGCGGCCACCGCCATGGCGCCATCCATGCCCGGCTCGGATTGGAGCCGCTGCACCAAAGGGGCCACGCCACGAACAGCGTGTGGCATGTCGCATGCCAGTACCAACGTCCAAGGCGCGGAAGCACCGTTAGCGCCAAGACGATCCAACCCGGCCGCGATGGCGGCGGCCGGCCCGGCAAAAACGGGTTCTTCCCGCGCCCTGAGGATCCCCTCAGGGACCTCCATGCTGCCCGGTCCCACAACCACCACTTCCCCGGCACCTTCGGCAGCGCGCAGGGCATGGGTCAGGAGGGTGTCGCCGTCGTACCGTAGTTCGTTCTTCGGCGCACCACCCAGCCGCGTGGCCTTGCCGCCAGCGAGAATTACGGCATCGAATTCCATCCGCCCACACTACCGGTCATGGGCGGGACTCACCTTAAGCCGCAATCGCGTACGTCAGGCAGCGGATTCAGGCAACAGGAAGGGATCCCAGTCCGGGGCAGGTTTCTCAAGTTCCTTGATCTGCCACATTGTTCCTTGGGGCACGCCGGGTTTGAAGCGGAGTTTCCAGCCCATTTCCGCCAACGTATGATCGCTCTTGGCGTTATTGCACTTCAGGCACGCCGCAACCAAATTTTCCCAAGAATCCGCGCCGCCCCTGGATTTGGGGTGGACGTGGTCAATAGTGTGTGCTGTTTTGCCGCAATAGGCGCAGCGGTGTCCGTCGCGGCGAAGAACACCGCGCCGGCTCACGGCGGTGACCCGGTTGTACTTGGGACGGATGTAGCGGTTGAGGAGGATCACGGAAGGTCTTCCGAGAATCTCTTGCGGCCCGACGACGGGATCGTCGCCTTCGGCCACCACGCTTGCTTTCCCAGTGAGCACAAGGACCAGCGCCCGGCGGAACGTTACTACCGCCAGCGGTTCATATCCAGCATTCAGAACGAGTGTGCGCATGCACGTACCTCTTCACGGCCGCACCCGTCAGGGGCACGAGGGCCGGCTGCCCTCTGCATGTACGGGCTGTGGTTCGACACCATAAGGGTAAGCACTTCTATGCCATATCAACGAATTTATCTGTCGTTTCACGTGCGATGTCGGCAAAAATTTGTGCGGTGTTCAGAATTAGGCGCCCCATGTGCGGCGTTCCAGAGCATCCTCTGCAGGTTAAAGAAGAACACATCGGTTAAAGCAGAACACCCTGCCGGCATGGAGCCAGCAGGGTGTTCGGAAGAGGTGAACTTAGCCGTTGACGCGGATGAAGACCGGGCCGGAGCCTACGTTTACGCTGAACAGCTTGGTGGTGTAGCCGTCCCAGCCACCGTGGACCGCCATGCCGTTGCCTACGTACACGGCAATGTGGGCCTCGCCGGCCAAACCGCCGTTGGCGTAGTAGGCGAGGTCACCGGGCTGTGCTTCTGCTGCACTGACCGTGCGGCCGAGGGAGAGGTAACCAGCAGGCCAGTCGTGGAAGTGGATGCCCACGGCAGCCAGCGAGTTGGTGACCAGCATGGTGCAGTCCTGGTTCACGCCCAACTGCGCGTAGGCGGCTGCAGCAATTGCAGCACCGAGGCCGCTGGAGGCAACCGGAGCCTTGGTAGCGCTGGAGGTGGAGTTCACAGCCAGGGTTGCGTTACCGCCGGTGGTGGCAGTGGTCGCGGGGGCACTGGCCTGAGCAGCTGCCGTCGGCGCAGCTTCCGCCTTGGCAGGAGCCTGCTCAACCACGGGGGCCGGAGCTTCTACCGTGGTGATCACGGGGCTCTCGTAAGAGATGGCAACAGTGGAATCAGCTGCGATCGTTGCCTGTGCTACCGACTGGACGTCGAGGGTGGACGTGGAGGTCGACTCACGCTGAACGTTCGTATCAGCCGCGTTGGCAGCTACACCGCTGGTCAGGACAAGGCCTGAAGCGGCGGCAATTACTGCGGCCTGGCGGCCGACGCCACCTGCGTTCTCACTGACTGCTTTTGCGATGACGGCAAGCGAGCTCGTCTTGGGAGCTTCCGCGCGGTGCCGTGCAACCTTGTTTGCACTGATCATGATGTTTTTCTCTTTCGTATCCGCGCTATGGGGTTACGCGCGGGTAGTGACCGACCAGCACTTGGGGGAATGCTGCTCAGTCGTGAACTGGGTGTTTTTCTAGCGGAGAGTGAAGAAGGAGGATGTACCCGTGGCAGCTGCTGCATGCAGCAACGTGCCCTGGCTCGGGTTCAAGGCGCTGATCATCATGCCGTTGCCAACGTAGATGCCAACGTGGGCTCCGCCATTCTGCATGACGAGATCGCCAGGAGCAGGAGTGTTGGTGGGCTTCATGACAGTCCAGGCGTTCGTGCGTGGGATGCTGATGCCAGCCTGGGCGTAGACCCACTGAGTGAAGCCGGAGCAGTCCCAACCGTTAGGCGTGGTGCCGCCCCAAACGTAGGGGTGGCCGATGCCGGTGTAGGCGATTGCTGCCAGGCCCGAAGCTGCGGCGCTGGAAACGCCATCCTTGGCTACGGCCGACTGTGCGGTAACAGTTTCCGACGTGCCTGCGTTGTTCGTGGCGCCTGTAGCGGCCTGGGTTGAGGCATCGGGAGTCTCGGCAACTGCCTGGACAACCTTCGGAGCCTCCTGCGTGGCCACAACGGGGCTCTCGAAGGCAACGGTGGCGGTGGGCTCCGCGGTTACCACTGCTGTGGCTACCATCTGCTGGGTACCGGAGGCTTCCGAAGCGGAAACGCCGGTGTCGGCAGCCTGTGCGGGCAAACCAACGCTGAGAATGAGACCGGAGGCTGCTGCCAACACGACGGCCTGGCGGCCTACTGTACCTGCGTTGGAAGAAACAGCCGTAGAAAGAGTGTTCAAGGGGTTCTTACGAACCGCTTGGGCGCGGTGGCGCGCAGGGGTAGTGCGTGATGACACGTAGGTAGCCTCTCCCAATGCCTGCGAGGTGAGCTGTCGGATTCGGATGGGAGTCATCCGGCCGCGCTGCTTCAGAGAAGCTTTGCGACTTAACCCCAAGGCCTTCTTGCGAAGACCAGAAGTGGTTCCCCCGCCCCTGCCAGACGATTTTGCGAACGGAACTCGAGCGGTGGCAGAGCTAGGCAATCCACTCAAGTGCACCGGCCCCCTAAAAAGCCGATGCGTTATGTACGGTACAACAGTTGAACGCGAATGTCACATTCAGGTCACGAGCGGCCTCATGGAATCGAGAGATGGCCATCACGTTGGTCAGAGCCAGCCCATGGGGTCAACGACTTCGCCATTGACCTGGACTTCAAAGTGGAGGTGGCAGCCCGTGGAGGCTCCCGTGGTGCCGCTGAGGGCCACGACGTCGCCGCGGCTGACCGTCTGGCCCACCTTGACGTTGAAAGACGACAGGTGGTTGTAGGTAGTCTCCAAGCCGTTTCCGTGATCTATGACCACACGGTTGCCGCCACCGTACTCGTGCCATCCTGCGAAAGTTACTTTGCCGGCCGCGGCAGCATGGACCGCGGTGCCGCACTGCGCCACGAAGTCTTGGCCGCGGTGGAAGTCACCGGTGCCGCCCGTCAGCGGACTGACGCGATAACCGAACGGCGATGCCGTGACAAGTGTGTCCAAGGGGGCACCCAAAGTGCCTTGGGACGATGAACGCTGGATGCTGGCCACAGACTGGGCGCTCAGTAGCTGCTTCAGCTTGCCATCGGGATCCGCTGCCGTGGAAACGGCAGCACGGCTGAAGTCGATTTTGGCCGATGCCGCTGCGGATACCTCCGGCTGGGTACCGGCTACAGACAGCGCAGACTCGGTTTGGCCAGAGTCCGAGGTAGCCATCATCGGACTGGTGCCTGGCAGGCCGACTGTCAGTGCCAAGCCGGTAGCAGCAAGGGCGATGCCGGCTTTCTGACCCACTCCGCTGGCTGCGGCGAAGTCGGCCACTTGACGCAGCGGACCCTTCCGTCGCCGCTGGCGGCTGGCCTCGCGGGGCCGGATTTCCGTAGCAACGCGGGCAGGCCCCACCTCAGCAGCAGGGCCGGATGCGCGACGGCGGCCCCTGACGTTCTGCGATGTCAAACTCTATTCCTCTCTGAAAAGCCTGCGAAGTTAGCTGTCGGATTCGAGTCAGAGAGTTCAAAGACCCGGCCCGCGCTCAGCGCTCACGGCACACAGGTATCCCCATGAGGACCTGTATCAGTGGGCACTTCTGCTGCGGACTTCACCCCAAGGCTGCTTCTTTAGACAGCCGCTAGTGGTTCCCCCGCCTCTGCCAGTAAGGGGTGGAACACCTGATCCGCTGGCAGAGTTCGGCTCCGGATCAGGTAACGCTTTGGTATCGGCGCCAATAATCAACTATAGGGGATTAAGTCCCCCAGTAATAAATTCGTTATCAACAGGGAAATAGTGATGGCAAGTCCTGCCGCAGCAGGAGAATTGCAGCGGCGCTTAATGTTGCCCGGCGTATTAGCCGAGGGAAACAAAGACGTGGCCGGCGACCTCGGGAGGAAGTTCCAAGGCGCCTTCAATGCCGGGGACCCGAACGGAGATGTACTCGCCCACTCGCTCCAGTGACACTAATGCTCCTGGCCGGATTCCACCTTCATCCAACTGGGTCAACAGCTCCGGCTCCACTTGGATAGGTTCGGCGAGGCGGCTGATAAGCACCCGCGAATCGGAGCCGTAACCGTCCATGGCCTGCAGAAGGTTGACATCCGGGCGGTCCGCAGGGACGGCGGCCAAACCACCGATTGCTTCGAGCCCTGGGATCGGATTGCCGTAGGGAGATTCGGTGGGGTGCTCGAGAAGCTCGTAAAGCCTGCGTTCGACGCGTTCGCTCATAACGTGTTCCCAACGGCAGGCTTCGTCATGGACGTAGGCCCAATCCAATCCGATCACATCTGCCAAGAGCCGCTCGGCCAGCCGATGCTTACGCATAACTTCGGTGGCCCGCTTACGGCCCGCTTGGGTCAGTTCCAGGTGGCGGTCATTGGAAACTATGACCAGGCCGTCCCTTTCCATGCGTCCGATGGTCTGTGACACGGTGGGGCCGGAGTGTCGGAGACGCTCGGCAATGCGTGCGCGAAGGGCAACAATGTTCTCTTCTTCAAGCTCCAAAATGGTCCGAAGATACATCTCAGTGGTATCGATCAGATCCGTCATCCCGCTCAGCTCTCCTCGAACGCAGTCTCTTGCGTAGCTCCACCGTACCGCGCCCAACTCGGTGGGCGGGGCTTGATTCGCCCGCCCTTAACGCAAGACCAGCCTAGCTTATTAGGAATTACTCTTGATAATTCCGTCAACGGGAACGGTTGCATATGGTCTGCGTGCGTTCCACGTGGCGGACTATGACAACTCCAGGTTCCTGCCAAGGAGGGTGTTCGGGCAGAATTGGGGAGTCGAAGGGGCAGTAGATGCCACCTGCCACGACCCCCCTCTAACCGATACCCCATGGAGCCAACGTGAGCGACAACAGCATCACCATTCCCGCCGACCTGCTGCCCAAGGACGGACGGTTCGGCGCAGGACCCTCCAAGGTCCGTCCGGAACAGGTCGAGGCATTGTCTGCCGCAGCCACCACCATTCTCGGCACCTCCCACCGCCAGGCCCCCGTCAAGAACCTGGTGGGCTCGGTCCGTGAAGGCCTCAGCGAGTTCTTCCGTGCCCCGGAGGGCTACGAGGTCGTCTTGGGAGTAGGCGGTTCGACGGCGTTCTGGGACATCGCAGCCTTCGGCTTGGTGGAGAGGAAAGCCCAGCACCTTTCCTTCGGCGAGTTCGGATCCAAGTTCGCCGCGGCCACTGACAAGGCACCTTTCCTGGACGCGTCATCCATTATCAAATCGGAGCCTGGCACCCGTCCCGTCGCCGCAGCCGAGGCAGGCGTGGATGTTTACGCATGGCCGCAGAATGAGACGTCCACCGGCGTCGCCGCTCCCGTCAAGCGCGTTGAAGGTACCGACGACGGGTCGCTGGTCCTGGTCGATGCAACGTCGGCGGCCGGCGGCTTGGACGTTGACGTTGCCGAGTCGGATGTCTATTACTTCGCGCCCCAAAAGAACTTCGCGTCCGACGGCGGCCTCTGGCTGGGCTTGTTCTCCCCCGCCGCTTTGGAACGCGCGGCCCGCGTCAAGGCGAGCGGCCGCTGGATTCCGGACTTCCTGGATCTGCAGACCGCCATCGACAACTCCAAGCTGAACCAGACATACAACACCCCGTCCCTGTCCACCTTGGTAACGCTGGATGCACAGGTGCAGTGGTTGAACAGCAACGGCGGCCTGGACTTCGCCAGCAAACGCACGGCTGATTCGGCCGGCCGCATTTACTCGTGGGCAGAGGCGTCCGAATATGCCACGCCGTTTGTGGCCAACACCGAGGACCGCTCCAACGTGATCGCCACCATCGACTTTGACGATTCCATTGACGCTGCCGCCATCGCCAAGGTGCTGCGCGCCAATGGTGTGGTAGACACCGAACCGTACCGCAAGCTTGGCCGGAACCAGCTCCGGATCGCCACCTTCGTGGCCATCGAGCCGGATGATGTCACCGCGCTCTTGGCCAGCATCGACTACGTGGTGGGCGAGCTGAAGAAGTAGCCTCAGGCGCGGCTGCCGCGCAGGCATGGGTCGGCGTCGTTCGGGTAGGTCCGGACGACGCCGATTGCCTCTAACGCCCGGGCGAGGTCCGACGTCGTCGTGAAGACCTAGCCGGCTCCGTTGATATCGGAGCTGTCGGACTCGTCCGAGGCAGCACCGGACTCCTCGGCAGTGTCGGAGGCCTCGTCGTCGTCCGAGGCGTCGTCGTCCGACGCGTCGTCATCGGGCGCCGAAGCGTCGTCCTCGTCCGCTTGGACGGACTCCTCGGAGACCTCTTCCACGCTTTCTTCCACCAAGGGCCTCTCATCTTCCGGCCGAACACGCTTGGCCCACGGAACCCATTCGGGCGCCAGGATGGAGTCCTCAGACGGAAGAAGTCCGAGTTCGTTGACGGTCACCACCTTGGACCGCGAATTGCGGGTGACCACCGCGTACCATTGCCAGCCGCCGTAACCGGCAAGCTTGGACTCGAACAAGTGGGTTACCACCCGGTCACCTTCTGACTTGGCGCCGATGTGCGCGCCAATTTCACCCGGCTTGGCTATGGTTTCCACGGCCTGGCGGGCGGTATCCACGGCCGCTGCGAGGAATGCGTCCGGCTTTCCCGTGCGCCATGAGGGCAAGCCCGTGCGCCTTCCGGCCTTCGCATCCTGTGCGGATTCGGGTGTCATGCGGGGTCCTAGGCTTCCAGCTCGTCGGCGACCTTGCGGAGCGCCATACCGATGGCCTTGGCTTTATTGCCCTCCGGGTACTTCCCTGCAGAAAGCGTGCCGGACAAGTTATCAAGAACCGTCACCAGATCCTGCACCAAGGGCGCGAGGTCCTTGGCTCCCATCCGCTTGGCCTTGGCAACGGACGGCGTCTTTTCAAGGACGCGCAGTCCCAATGCTTGGGCACCCCGACGGCCATCTGCGACGCCGAATTCGACCCGCGTTCCAGCCTTCAGTTCGGTGACGCCGGCAGGCAGCGATGTTTTGGGAAGGAATACTTCCTGCCCGTCTTCGGCCGCGAGGAACCCGAAGCCCTTTTCTTTGTCATACCATTTGACCTTGCCGGTAGGCACGTAATCAACCTTCTTCGTTCTTGCTCTGGGAGACACGCCGGGCCTACACCGCATCCGCAGGATTCTGCGGGATCGAGGGTGGCAGCCCGGTCCGTGTTGGTCTGTTCCTCCAAGGTTATCCTGCCGGACACGCTATTCCCGCTTTGCACGCCCGCGGCGGCTGTGGAGGGCTGCCTCCTCGTGCTAAGGCCCGCGTGCGAATGCTGCTGCTAGCGTTGGGATATGACTTCTCCGGGCCCTCGCCGCCCCCTCATGGTTTTGGCCGCGCTGGTAGCAGCGGTGTCCCTCGCCGCCGTCGGGGCTGTCATGGTTGTGGCGTTCGACGGCGGTGTGGCACCGGTGTGGGTCACGTCAACGGCGCTGTACGGACTGCCGCTGGCGTTCATACTCGCTGCCCTGGTGATGGTGGGTGCCATCCGGGAGCGCCGCCGCCAGTAGCGCGGCATGAACCTGCAATACCGGCGATAACAACCCCCAAGAAAGTCCGCGAACAACCAGCGGCGCTCCAGTGGCGGTAACGTTGGATTGATGTCCCTTATTCGCGCGCTCAGCAAGGAACTGGAAGCGCGCAGCGATGACTCGCTGCGGGCGTTGTTTGCTGCGCGACCGGACCTGATCTCCCCCATGGCACCGGATTTCGCCGCCCTGGCGGCGCGGGCCAGCGCACGTGTCAGTGTGCAACGGGCCTTGGAACGGCTGAATAAACCGGAAATGCAGGTCCTGGAAACACTGCACCTTTGCACCAATACCGATACGGGCCACAGCGTTTCAGCTGCCGGGCTGAAGAAAGTCATCGCCGGGTCCACGTTGACGGCCCTGGACCGCATCCTCGCCAAGCTGCAGGAGCTGGCCTTGGTTCACCGTGCGGATCCGCCCGCGGGCTCGCCGGCCGCGACAGCGCGGCAACGCTTCTACCTTCCCGTCGGAAGCCTTAAGGACGTTATCGGCATCTACCCGGCGGGGTTGGGTCGTAGTTATACGGAACTGGTCCGGCTCCAGCCCGCTTACGCCCAGCGCGTGGTCCAGCTCGTGGCCGAAGTCCACCGCAGCGGTGAAGACATACAAGCGGCAAGCACCCCCATGGACGCGGCGCTTGCCCTGCAACGCTGGACGGCAACGCCGGAGAAGGTGCACGCCATTCTGGCCACCGCACCCGAACGTACCCTGGCGTTATTGGAAAAGTTCGGCGATTGGGCCATGGGCGCGGTGCCCCAAGCGCAACGCCGGGCTTCCGTGACCCACGAAAATTCCGACGTCGGACCTATCGATTGGTTACTGGCGCGCAGTCTCTTGGTCCCCCTGGACGCTGGCCATGTGGAGTTGCCCCACAGCGTGGGGCTGGCTCTTCGCGGCGGCTACATCGTGGAGGACTTCACGCTCTCTCCGCCAGTGCCGGAGCTCGGCAGCACCAGCGCCTCCCTGCGCCGCAACGCTGCCATGGGCGCCATCGCCGAGACGTTGCGCTTGGCCGGGGAGTTGCTCTTCGGGGTCCGTGAGCAACCCTTGGCTACGCTTCGCAGCGGTGGGGTGGGCGTCCGTGAGCTACGCCGTTTGGCTGAATCGATCCGTTGCGGCGAACACCAGACCGACGTGCTGCTTGAGCTGTGCGCTTTGGCCGGACTCGTGCGCCTGGATGTGGACAGCTCGTCGTGGGTACAGCCACCGTCCTTGGAGTGGCTCGGCCTACCCCGGCAGGAGCAGTGGCTATGGCTTGTCAACGCGTGGTTGGCCAGTGAGCGCGCACCCTCATTGGTGGGGCAACGGCTCGCAGGTCCCACGTCTGCATCCCACCCAGGAGGGGCTTCGGCCACCATCAACGTGCTGTCCGCAGAGGCCCAGCGTCCCGATGCTCCGGTGGTCCGGCGGAGGATCTTGGAAATACTCAACGAACTCACGGCCGAAGCAGCCGCGCCGGACGGAAAGGCGCCTGTCCTGGACGCCCGCGCCGTGCTGCAGCGTGCCGAGTGGGCCCAGCCCCGGATGGCCCGCCGGTTCAGCTCGTTGGTCCGCGGGATCCTGGAAGAGGCGGAGATCCTGGGGCTGATGGGCTCGGGCGCGTTCACGCAGTTGGGCTCCGCGATCGCCGCCGGCCAACCTGAGCGCGCACTCGATATCCTCGGCGAACATCTGCCTGCTGCCGTCAACCACATCCTCTTGCAGGCAGACCTCACGGCCGTGGCACCCGGGTATCTGGCCCCCGAACTCAGCGAGACACTCCTGTTGATGGCCGACGCCGAAGGCCAGGGCCCGGCGTCGATCTACCGATTCTCCCCCACCACCATCCGCCGGGCGCTCGACGCCGGACAGGATGCGGACTCGCTGTTGGCGTTCCTCCGCGAACACTCCGCAACCCCGGTGCCGCAACCACTGGCGTACCTCGTGCAGGACACGGCGTCCAGGCACGGCCGCTTGCGGATCGGCACGAGTGCCAGCTTCATTCAAAGCGACGACGAAACAGCCATCATGGACCTGCTTCGCGAAGCCCGCACGTCCGCCCTGAGCCTGGTGCGTATCGCGCCCACTGTTTTGACCTCTTCGGCCAGCCCGCGCGAAACGGCGCGCGTGCTGCGTGAGCTGGGACTCTCCCCCGCCGTGCAAGAGGCCGAGCCCGCCGTCGTGCGTTTCAAGCGAACGGCGCCGAGTCCCGGCAGTGCCCGCCCCGTCTATACGGCTCCGCGCACAGCTCCCCCGGACGACGACGTCGAGGCGCAGTTGTCGGTTCTGCGGCGCCAACAGCCGGCTCCGGCTGACTCCACCGGTGAAACTGCCACGCAACTGGGACTGGAAACACTCCAAAAGGCCATCCGGCTTAAACAGGCTGTCACCATGAATGTGGTGGACAGCTTGGGGAATGCAAACACTGAAACCGTTGTTCCAGTGTCCGTGTCCGGTGGACGTGTGCGCGTATTCGATCCCGCCAAGGAAACAGAGCGTGTGCTGTCAATTCATCGGATTATCGATGTGGAACCCGCAGGAGAAGTGCATTCATGACGGCTGCCTTCGCCCAAGCCGTGCTAGTGAGGAATCAACCGTGACCGACGGTCCCCTGATCGTTCAAAGTGATAAGACCATCCTGCTCGAGGTAGATCATGAGCTGGCCACGGAGGCCCGGCATGCCATCGCCGCTTTCGCCGAACTTGAGCGGGCCCCTGAACATATGCACAGCTACCGTTTGACTCCCCTGGGGCTCTGGAACGCGAGGGCTGCCGGATTGGACGCCGAGCAGGTGCTGGACACGTTGCTGAAGTATTCGCGGTTTCCCGTGCCGCACTCGCTGTTGATCGATGTCGAAGAAACCATGTCGCGCTATGGTCGGCTCCGGCTCGAGAAAGACCCCCAGCACGGCCTGGTGATGCGCACCGACGATTACCCAGTTCTGGAAGAGGTCATCCGGGCCAAGAAGATCGCCCCGCTGCTCGGGCCCAGAATCGATGGCGAAACCGTGGTGGTCCATTCCTCCCAGCGCGGTCAGCTGAAGCAACTGCTGCTCAAGCTCGGCTGGCCGGCAGAAGACCTGGCTGGGTACGTCGATGGGCAGCCGCACCTGATCAGGCTAGACGAAAGCAACTGGCAGCTGCGCCCCTACCAGAAGGTGGCCACCGAGAATTTCTGGGCCGGCGGCAGCGGCGTGGTGGTACTTCCTTGCGGGGCTGGAAAGACACTCGTGGGCGCCGCAGCGATGGCAACATCCTCAACCACCACGCTCATTCTGGTGACCAACACGGTCTCGGCCCGGCAGTGGAAGGATGAGCTGCTCAAGCGGACCTCACTCACGGCGGATGAGATTGGCGAGTACTCCGGTGCCGTCAAAGAAGTACGGCCTGTCACCATTGCCACGTACCAAGTGCTTACCACCAAGCGCGGGGGCCTCTATCCGCATTTGGAACTCGTGGACGGCCACGACTGGGGGCTCATCATCTATGACGAGGTCCATCTGCTGCCCGCCCCGATCTTCCGCATGACAGCGGACCTCCAGGCCCGCCGTCGGCTGGGACTAACTGCAACCCTGGTGCGGGAGGATGGCCGTGAAGGCGAGGTTTTCAGCCTGATCGGCCCCAAGAGGTATGACGCCCCGTGGAAGGACATCGAGGCCCAAGGTTATATCGCGCCCGCGGACTGTGTGGAGGTACGGGTGGACCTCCCCAGGGACGAACGGGTGGCCTACGCCATGGCAGACGACGCGGACAAATACCGGCTCTGTGCTACCTCGGAAACCAAGACCGCCCTGGTGGAGGAACTCGTTGACGTGCACAAAGGCGAACAGCTCTTGGTGATCGGGCAGTACATCGACCAACTGGACGAGATCGCCGAGCGTTTGGGTGCCCCGCTTATCAAAGGCGAAACCACGGTCAAGGCACGCCAGAGCCTCTTTGACGCCTTTAGAAGGGGCGAAATCACCACGCTGGTGGTGTCCAAAGTGGCCAACTTTTCCATCGATCTGCCAGAAGCTTCGGTAGCCATCCAAGTCTCCGGTTCCTTCGGCTCACGCCAGGAAGAAGCGCAGCGGCTGGGTCGGCTGCTGCGTCCCAAAAAAGACGGCCGTGCCGCGCGTTTCTACTCGCTGGTGGCCCGGGACACCTTGGACCAGGACTTCGCTGCCAAACGCCAACGCTTCCTGGCTGAGCAAGGCTACGCGTACCGGATCATGGACGCCAAAGACGTTGGGAAGGGCATCGAGCAAGGGCAATAGCCGCGGCAATCCAAGCCCGGGGGTCTTGCGGTTAACCTCCAGCGACTTTACGATTCGAAGTGAAGCTTTCCGCCCTGAAGGGTTGCCCTTGGTCCAGGCAACTTGGCGGCCAGTCGTCGGCGGTGGGGGTAGCCCGTAGCCAGGGAGCCGACGGTTTAAGGGCCTGAAGTCCTGCGATAGTCCCACGAGCACTCCACCCTGCGTAACGCCCGGTGGTCCACGCTTGGATCTGTGATGTACGCGGGAACTATCCGTTGCTTGCTGTCATCAGTGTCTCTTTCCTGCTTTGGTGGCGGGCAGTTGTTGTCTGGCCCGTTGATCGGGCGACCAGCAACCTGCCTCGGACCGCCATCCGCGCGGCTTGGGCCGCGAGAGCCGGTGTTCCGTCATCGCTGAGGACCCGGAACACCGGCTCCAAACTTGATGCGTGCGCAGTTGCCAGGCAACCATGCAGCCGCTGCGCAGCCATTGCAGTTGCTAGGCAACCATCCTGCTGGTGGCCGTGACCTTGACGTGGTCCACGACAGCCCAGCAGTCGGCGTCGCGAAGTTGGGCACTGGCAAAGCGTTCCGCCGCGGCGAGGTCTTGGAAGTCTTCGCGGCGGACCCGGCCGGTATCGGTGTCCAGGTAAGTCACGTGGAACTCGACACCCTCGAGGTCTTGGAGCTGGTGGATGCTTACTGGAGCTGCTGAGTTTGCCATGTTTTAAGTGTGGAACCGGGCACTGACATTTTTAGCAGCATCCGTGGGCGTGTTCTGAATTTCAACGGACCGTGTTTCAGCATCTGAAGCAGGCGTTCAGCGGATCCGGAGCAGATACTGTCCCGAGACCGCCCGCACCGTGTCGCTGAGCGCCTCCAGGACCGGGGATGCCGTCTTCCACCGTTGCCAATACAGCGGCACGTCAAAGGGGCGGTCCGGAAAGAGTTCCGTCAGCCGACCCCTGGCAATATCCGGTGCGCATTGGGCCTCGGGGATCAAGCCCCAGCCAAGCCCCAAACGGATGGCGTCCGCGAAGTCCTGGGTTGCCGGAACATAGTGCCGCGGTCCCTTGCCCTCAGGAACCACACCCCCTGTCGCTTTGCCGAGTGCCTGCACATAGGCCCACTGGTATGTGTCTTTCCGATCGAAATCGACCGCCGGTGCTGCGTTGAGGACGTTGGCGTCCATCCCCTGCGGAAACTCGGAGAACCAGCGCTTGACAAAGGAGGGTCGCGCCACGGCCCCGTACCTCATGACCCCGAGGCTCTCCACGCGGCACCCTTGAACAGCCTCAGGTGTTGACGTAACCGCTGCCATGACCGTCCCGGAACGCAGCAGCGAGGTGGAATGCTGTTCGTCGTCGCGATGCAGATCAAAGGTGAGGTTGAGTTCGTCGGGGACCTGCGCCAGGGCCTTCAGAAACCAGACCGCCAAAGAGTCAGCGTTCACCACGATGGGGACAGCAACCTGCGCCCCGTCCAGGCTGAGTCCCAATTCCCGCCCGGCGTCCGCCTCGAGTTGGGCCACCTGCCTCGCCAAACGCAACACCACCTCGCCGGCTTCAGTGGCCTGGGCGGGGTTGCTTCTCTGCAGCAAAACCCTGCCGGCCGACTGCTCCAAGGCCTTCAGGCGCTGCGAAACCGCCGACGGCGTGATGTGCAGTACCCGCGCGGTAGCATCCAATGTGCCCTCCGAGAGGACCGTGGCGAACGTGAGCAACTGCTCGGAGGAGAAACTGGACATAAGGAGATCTTACGCTAACGAAGTTTCTTTAGCTGGTCTAATTTACCCCTCTATCAGTAGCTTGAATGAGTGACCTACCAAGACTTTCTCCACACCGCCGGCCTCGGCCTTGCCACGGGACTGGCCCTCATCGTTGCCATCGGCGCTCAGAACGCCTTCGTTCTACGGCAGGGAATCCGCGGGGAGCACATAATTCCGATTGTCGCGGTCTGCGCCCTGTCCGACGCCGTCCTCATCGCCGCAGGTGTATTGGGCATCGGCGCCCTCGTGACGGCGGCGCCTACCGCCGTCGTCGTGCTTCGCTTTGTTGGTGCAGCCTTCCTGGTGACCTACGGTGCCATGGCGGCCAAGCGTGCACTGACTCCGCAATCGCTCAGCGCGGACGCGGCTCCGGTGCCCGGGGAACCCAAGCGGGGCGCGATTACCCTCGTGACTACGATGCTGGCGCTGACGTGGCTTAATCCGCACGTGTACTTGGACATCGCCCTGATTGGTTCACTGGCCAGCGCACAAGGCGCCTCCCTGCAGTGGTGGTTCGGCGCCGGTGCCATGGCGGCAAGTGTCCTCTGGTTTTGCTCCCTGGGATTCGGAGCCCGCTTCCTGCGCGGCTTCTTCGCGCGCCCGCTGTCCTGGCGAATCCTTGACGGCACCATCGCCGTCACGATGGTGGCGTTGGGCCTCGGGCTAATACTCGGCCGGTGACGGCAGCGAATCCATATGGGTCCGCTCCACCAGCGGCACCAACGACGACGCGCAGTAAGCACACATGCGGTATCCAGAAAACTCCCAGAAACTGGGAGCATCATGGATGCATGAAAAAGAACGGTCCGGAAGCAAAGCTGCTTGTCGTCGATGACGAACCCAACATTCGCGAGCTGCTGTCCACGTCGCTGCGCTTTGCAGGCTTCGAGGTCGTTGCTGCGTCGAATGGTCGCGAGGCCCTGGCTGCCGCGGAACTCCACGCTCCGGACCTCGCGGTACTGGACGTGATGTTGCCGGACATGGACGGCTTCACCGTCACCCGGCGCCTTCGCGCGGCCGGCAAGCACTTCCCGGTCCTGTTCCTCACGGCAAAGGACGACACCGAGGATAAGGTCACCGGCCTCACGGTGGGCGGCGATGACTACGTCACCAAGCCCTTCAGCCTCGACGAAGTAGTTGCACGTATCAGGGCGGTCCTTCGGCGGACGCAGCCGCTTGAAGATGACGACGCCGTGATCCGGGTTGACGATCTTGAACTGGACGACGACGCCCACGAGGTCCGCCGCGGCGGGACGGTCATCGAGCTCTCGCCGACAGAGTTCAAGCTCCTGCGCTACCTGATGCTCAACCCCAACCGCGTCCTGTCCAAAGCCCAAATCCTCGACCACGTGTGGGAGTATGACTTCAACGGTGACGCGTCGATCGTCGAGTCCTACATCTCCTACCTACGGCGCAAAGTGGACATCGATCCTGACGCTGCCGCCCTCATCCAGACCAAACGCGGCGTCGGTTACGTGCTGCGGACGGCAGAGAAGCGCTGACCTTGCTGCAACGCTGGAAGTCGGCGTCCCTGAGGTCGCAGCTCGTGGCGATCATCATGGGTCTGCTGCTGTTGGCGCTGGCAGCCACCGGCGCTGGCACCTTGACCCTCGTCAAGAGCTATCTGCAAGGCCAGGTGGACGACAAGCTCAAGGCCGCGGTAGCGCTGGCCCAGGACCAGCAATCCTTCGACAAGCTGTCTGAGCCCAACACTGCGGTGCCCACCGATTATTCGCTGACCCTTTACGTACCCAACCTTGCCCCCTACCCGTTCGGCGGAAGCCAGAACGACCGGCCGGCGATCTCCAACATCACTCCGGCCGAAGCCAAGGATCGCGGCAATGTCCCCTTCCAGGTCAGGGGCACGGCCGGTACCAACTGGCGTGTAGTTGCCGTGGGAGTGGTCGCCAACGGGCAGAGCGGCGTTGTCATCATCGGACTCCCCCTTACCCCTGTGGACAAGGTCATGGAGCACGCCCTCCTAGTGGTGGTGGGCGTTGGTTTACTGACGCTGGTGCTGGCATTCTTCATCGCCACCTGGACGGTCGCGCGGTCTTTCCGGCCGCTGGCGCGGGTGGAGAAAACAGCGGCGGCCATTGCTGCGGGTGACCTATCCCGCCGCGTGGAATTCGACAACCCGCACACCGAGGTGGGCAGGCTGGGCAGGTCACTGAACACCATGCTCTCCCACATTGAGGCCTCGTTCGCCGCGCGGGCGGCGTCCGAGGGCCGCATGCGCCGGTTCGCCGCTGATGCCTCCCATGAGCTCCGCACTCCTTTGGTGACCATCCGTGGTTTCTCCGAGCTGTATCGCCATGGCGCCTTGTCCACCGAGGAAGACGTTGCCATGGCCATGGGGCGCATCGAGAGCGAAGCAAAACGGATGGGCTCCATGGTGGAGGACCTGCTGCTCTTGGCCAGGTTGGATGAGCAACGCCCCTTGCAGCTCAAACCTGTGGACCTGCAACTCCTTGCCCACGACGCCGTAGTCGACACCAAGGCCTCCTGCGGCGACCGCTCCATCACGCTGCAGGGACTTGCCGGCGCTGCACCAACCCCCGCCCCCGTGCAGGGCGACGAGGCAAAGCTCCGACAGGTCATAGGCAACCTCGTTGGAAATGCCCTGCGGTACACGCCGGAGGGAAGTCCCATAGAACTTGCTGTCGGAGTTCAGCACACTCCAAACGGCGCGGAATCGGTCATCGAGATCAGGGACCACGGCCCCGGCATTCCGGAAGATGAAACCAACAAGATCTTCGAGCGCTTCTATCGGGCGGACACGTCCCGCACCCGGGAAACCGGTGGCAGCGGGCTCGGATTGGCAATCGTTGCCGCGATCGTCGGGTCACACGGCGGCTCCGTCCGGGTCAAAGAGACCGACGGCGGCGGTGCCACCATGGTGGTCAGCCTCCCCTTCCACGAAGCGCCCGCCGAGCTTTTGTCCACGTAGCTGTACCCCGGCCGTTATCCACATAGAGGCGATGGCTGGTACTGCCCAGGGCGCCGGCTACCTAGGCTGATTGATGTGGCCACGCAACCCGCCGCATCTAGCGGAACATCTTCGTCGAAAGGCATCCCCTATGAGCGTCATCTCCGTCGATACCGAGCTGCTCCAGCTCAAGTCCGCCAACGTCAAGGCAACAGTGGACAGAGTCAGTACCGACGTCCAAGCCATGAGGCGGGGTTTGGAGGAACTCCAGGCCACCTGGAAGGGTTCCGCCGCTACCAATTTCCAGGCCCTCCTCGTGGAGTGGTCCCTGACCCAGAGCAAGGTGGAAGCCTCGCTCGCGTCCATTGACGCGGCGCTGTCCTCAGCTGCTACCAGTTACCTTGAGGTGGAACAGGGCAACACCCAGCGCTTCGCTTTCTAGCTTTTCCTCCCACGGCCATCGGCCGAGATGACTCCTGCGGGGCCCCTCTCTTCCCCCTTGAAGGCGGGCCTCGCAGGTCTTAATTGGTCTGGTCCGGGCGGCTGGTCGGCCCGCTAGCGTGTTCCGCTACTGTTCACTTGTCCCTTGATGGAACCTCAGCCGCCATTGGCCCCGGTCCAGCATCCACACGGAACTGCGTAAGGCAGCACCCGCAGGTGCCAGACTGCGATAGTTCAGGAGTATGGTGTCCTCGTTCAGGCGATCTGCGCTCAGGAGCTCTAGCTCAGTGGGTTCACCGGGATCTTCCTCCAGGGCCATCATCATGGCATCCCGGGTCCAAAATCGCCCCGAGCTTCCGATCTCGGCAAAGTCCGGGTGGAGCAGAACGCCAATCCGGCCGATGTCCGCCCGCACCTCCGGCCTGAGCATCTCGCGTTCCAACGCCAAGACCGTGTCTTCGGCCGACAGCGGCACCACCGAAGTTTGTTCGTCGAGCTCGCTGAACAGGTCAGGCTGGCCAAAGATTCCGGACTCCCCGAAAAGGGTCGGCTCCGAATGCGGCCAGGATGTCCGTCCTGTCCGGGACTGCTGGTCACCAGCGGGGGCTTGCTGGCGGGTGCCCTGGGCTAACGAGGCCAGGGCCTGGGGCTGCGCCTCTTGGGGCCGTGCTTCTTGGGGCTGCGCGCCATGGCTCTGCAGCCCGGCAGGACGGCCCCCAAGCTCGCCACGCACCCCAGCCGAAGCTCCCGGGAAGCCCGGCCCGCTGCGGGGAGCTACGCCCTGCTGATAAGCAACGGCCACCGCGCGTGCACGCTCGTCCGCCGCTTCATTGAGGTCATGCCCGGCATGCCCCTTTACCCATTCAAAGGTGTACTTGCGTCCGGTGATGGCTTGATCGATGTCCTTGAGCAGATCCACGTTCAGGACAGCCTTGCCGTCTGCCTTCCGCCATCCCTTCCGCTTCCAACCCGGCATCCACTTGGTGATGCAGTTGATGACGTACTGGCTATCGCACAGGATCAGCAAATCTTGCTCGGGAACATGCGCCGTGGACCGGAACAAGTCCAGGACAGCCATCAATTCGCCTTGGTTGTTGGTCCCATGTGGCCATCCCCCTGCCCGCCAACAGGAATCGTCAACATACCAGGCCCAACCGGCCGGCCCAGGATTACCGAGGGCGGACCCGTCGGCGGCAGCAATAATCGTCATGCACTTAATCCTGCCAGACCTTACTGACACTAAAACGCGCAGCTCAAAGAGCGCATATAAGTACTCGGGCACAGCAAAACGGCGGCCCCCAACCAAATGGTGGGGACCGCCGTCGTGATGCTCTTAGTGCAAAGAGCGGGAGGGCTTAGAAGCCGCCCATGCCGCCCATGTCGTCGCCGCCGGCAGCCGGGGCGTTCTTTTCGGGCTTGTCAGCAACCACTGCCTCGGTGGTCAGGAACAGACCAGCGATGGAAGCGGCGTTCTGGAGAGCCGAGCGGGTGACCTTTACGGGGTCGTTGACGCCGGCAGCCAGAAGGTCTTCGTAGACGCCCGTGGCAGCGTTCAGGCCGTGACCGGAGGGCAGGCCGCGAACCTTGTCCGCTACAACGCCCGGCTCGAGGCCAGCGTTGAAAGCGATCTGCTTGAGCGGAGCGTCGATGGCAACCTTGACGATGTTGGCACCGGTTGCCTCGTCACCTTCGAGGTTGAGGTTGGCGAATGCCTTGGCGCCAGCCTGGATGAGGGCCACGCCACCACCGGCAACGATGCCTTCTTCAACGGCAGCCTTTGCGTTGCGGACAGCGTCCTCAATGCGGTGCTTGCGTTCCTTCAGCTCTACTTCGGTAGCCGCGCCGGCCTTGATGACTGCAACGCCGCCGGCCAGCTTGGCCAAGCGTTCCTGCAGCTTCTCGCGGTCGTAGTCGGAATCGGAGTTCTCGATCTCGGCGCGGATCTGGGCCACGCGGCCAGCGATCTGCTCGGCGTCGCCAGCACCTTCAACGATGGTGGTCTCGTCCTTGGTGACAACGACCTTGCGGGCGGTGCCGAGGAGTTCGAGGCCGGCGTTCTCAAGCTTGAGGCCAACTTCTTCGGAGATGACCTGGCCACCGGTGAGGATGGCGATGTCGGCGAGCTGTGCCTTGCGGCGGTCACCGAAGCCCGGAGCCTTGACGGCAACGGACTTGAAGGTGCCACGGATCTTGTTGACGATCAGGGTGGCCAAGGCCTCGCCCTCGATGTCTTCAGCGATGATCAGCAGCGGCTTGTTCGACTGCATGACCTTCTCCAGGACTGCAACGAGTTCCTTCACGTTGGAGATCTTGGAGTTCACGATCAGGATGTACGGGTCTTCGAGGACCGTTTCCTGGCGCTCAGCGTCGGTGACGAAGTATGCGGAGATGTAACCCTTGTCGAAGCGCATGCCCTCGGTGAGCTCAAGCTCCAAGCCGAAGGTGTTGGATTCCTCGACCGTGATGACGCCTTCCTTGCCCACCTTGTCCAGGGCCTCGGCGATCAGTGCGCCGATTTCCGGGTCGCCGGCGGAGATGGAAGCCGTGGCTGCGATCTCTTCCTTGGTTTCGATTTCCTTGGCCGAGGACAGCAGTTCATTGATGACTGCTTCAACAGCCTTCTCGATGCCGCGCTTGAGGGACAGCGGGTCAGCGCCGGCCGCTACGTTGCGCAGGCCTTCCTTGACCAGTGCCTGGGCAAGAACCGTTGCGGTGGTGGTTCCGTCGCCAGCGACGTCATCCGTCTTCTTGGCAACTTCCTTGACCAGTTCCGCACCGATCTTCTCGTAAGGATCGTCCAGCTCGATCTCCTTGGCGATGGAAACACCATCGTTGGTGATCGTGGGGGCGCCCCACTTCTTTTCGAGGACGACGTTGCGTCCACGCGGACCGAGGGTGACCTTGACGGCGTCTGCGAGGATGTTCAAACCCCGCTCGAGGCCGCGGCGTGCCTCTTCATCAAATGCAATGATCTTGGCCATAACGGCGGTAGTCCTTTCGGGACAGTCGTTAAGAAGGTACCTGTCTGATGGAGTGCCCGCGACGGACGGCCTTTCGCTTGCGGCCTCTGTATGCCGCGCGCTCCGGACCTCACCCCACCAAAAGGTGTTTCTTGATCCCCCGCCGGTTCGCTAGCTTTTGGGCCGGATTAACCGGGCCGCACTTAGCAGTCGAACCGTTGGAGTGCTAACTCAATAATTAGCACTCACCCGGGGAGAGTGCAAGCAGCGGCTCCATGCTGCGCTATAAACGAAAAGGTTCCAGCCGGCGTCGGCAGCCAGTGTCCGTGGCTCAGGCGACGCGTACACTCTCGGCTTGGGGGCCCTTCTGCCCCTCGCCCAATTCAAACTCAACCCTCTGGCCCTCCTCAAGGGCCCGGAATCCGTCCATTTGAAGGGCGGACCAGTGTACAAAAATGTCGTCGCCGGAATCATCCACAGTGATGAAGCCGTAACCCTTTTCGGCGTTGAACCATTTGACGGTTCCCAAAGCCATGATGCCCACTTTCACAGTAGCCAAAGTCCGGTAGCCGGGATCTCCGGGCCGGAGTTAATCCACTGTAACCACTGTGGTCGCAACGCGGTGCCGCGCTGGCGAAGTGCATCGCTTTTGTTATTGAGGCTTAACCGGGATGGTGCCGTGTTTTCCTGGTGACTCGGCGTTTATTGGTGACCCGGCGTTTATTGGTAACCCGGACCTGCGACCACAACGAGCGGCTGCTGGACGTCAGGGGCCTCGACTACTTGCTGGATCCCGAGAAGGGTACCCAACGCTTCGGCATTAGCCTTCTGGGCGGGCGCGTTATAGAAGATGACGGAAGATTTCTGTGGCAGGCCGCCCCAGTTGCCCACCGTACCCAAGGTCCAGCCGCCGCCTTGGACCAAGCCGGCGACCTTGGAGGCCAAACCGGCCGTGCCGGCACCGTTGTAGACAGCCACCGGGGTGGACTTGTCCACGGGAGCCGCCGTCGGGGTCGCCGAGGGAGTTTCCGACGGCGTCGCGCTGGGCGCCGGGGACGCAGCCGGGGCGCTGCTCGATGCGCTAGGGGCCGCTGACGGCGGCGCGCTGCTCTGGCGGGGTGCCGACGTCGAAGCACTAGGCGCTGCGCTCGGTGCCACAAACCCAAGGCGCGGAAGGATCAAGAACGCCACCAAGCCAAGCACCAAGGCCACTGCCCCGACGGTGAGGACCGGCCACAAAGCGGGCCGGGACGTTGCTTGGGCGTCGCGGTGGACGCCTTGCCGGGAGCTGTTCTCTGGGACCTGGTCGAACTCGTCCCTGGCATATTTGGTCATGGTGAAGCGTTGTCCTTGCTGGTTGCTGCTGACAGATCAGCCGGGCGTTTTACGCGTCGGACCCCAAGCGGCGCGCAGTCCGCGCGCGCTGGCGGGACGTACGTAGTCTACGCAATCTCTTGACCAGCATGGGATCGTGGGCCAACGCATCTTCGGTATCGATCAACGCATTCAGGATCTGGTAGTAGTGCGTTGCCGAGAGATCGAAGAGCTCACGAATGGCTTGTTCCTTGGCGCCGGAGTACTTCCACCATTGCCTTTCCAGGGACAACATCCGCTGATCGCGCTCACTGAGCGGGGAATCGGGGCGGGTATTTCCGACAAAGTCCGCACGGTCAAAGTGGGTGGCTTGCTGCGCCATCGGATCCGGTGCTGGTTCTGCCATGGCAGGCTCCTTCGACGCTCAGATGGGAAAAGACCTACCCCCATGGTAGGGGCGAATAACAACGCTGTCATTCGCATGGGCGCCGGACGCAGGGGACAATGGCGTGGTGACTGGCGAGGATGCTCTCTTTGATCTTGAACCGGCGGCGGTGCCGGACGTTGGCTTTGCCGAACTGGCGGGCAGGCCGTTGGACGAGCTGATGGCGCCCGACTGGGCGGCTGCCTTGTCTCCCTTGGAAGGACAGTTCCGCGACGTTTTGGCTTTCGTGGCGCGCCAGGCCGACGCCGGCATCCAGGTGCTGCCGTCCGCGGACAACCTCCTGCGGGCGTTCCGGCGCCCCCTTGCCGACGTCAAGGTACTGATACTCGGCCAGGATCCGTACCCGACACCGGGACACGCCGTCGGACTTTCCTTTGCCGTGGCCAGGCAGACCCGGCCCATCCCGCGAAGCCTGGCGAACATCTACCGCGAGCTCCACGATGACCTTGGCCTGCCGCCCCGCGTCCACGGAGACCTCAGCGCTTGGTCCGATCAAGGTGTCCTGCTCCTGAACAGGGTCCTCAGTGTCTCCGCGGGAGCTGCCGGCTCGCACCGCGGGAAAGGCTGGGAGGCTATCACGACGGCGGCGGTCACGGCGGTGGCGGAACGCACCGACGGCTTGGGCCGGCAGAGCCCGCTGGTGGCGATCCTGTGGGGAAAGGACGCGTTGTCTGTCGAACCCCTGCTGGCAGGTGCCCCGTCCATCTCGTCTCCCCATCCCAGTCCGCTCTCGGCCTCTCGCGGGTTCTTCGGTTCCAAGCCCTTCAGCCAGGCCAATGAGTTGCTGCGCGAGCAGGGCGCCGCCCCGATTGACTGGGAACTTCCGGTCATCTGACCGGCCCGTGAGTAAAGGCCTCACGAGTCAAGGCCCCACGAGCTGGAGGGGTCTGAAGGGCGTCGTTTGCTCCGTTGTGGGGCCTGCTCTGCAGGGTTGGAGGGTGCTTTAGGCTTCAGAGCGGGCCCCACAACGAGGGGGCGGTTCCGGCCAGCAGTGGCCTAGGCTTGCTTCTATGAACGCCGTACTCCCATCGACATCCTCCGCCACACGCAAAACCCGCCCGCAGGTCAACCTGACGGTGGTGCGTAAAGAGCTCCTTTCGCCCCACATGGTGCGGATTGTGGCGGGCGGAGAGGGCTTCGCGGACTACGAAAACAACGAGCACGTAGACAGATACGTCAAGATCGTTTTCCCGCAGCCCGGCGTCGACTACCAACTGCCGCTGGACTTGTGGGCCATCCGGGAAAGCATGCCCCGCGAGCAGTGGCCGCATACAAGGACCTACACCGTCCGATGGGTCAACATGGAAGCCAAGGAACTGGCCATCGACTTTGTGGTCCACGGCGACGAAGGCTTGGCTGGACCATGGGCCGCCGCCGCCCAACCCGGAGACGACCTGATCTTCACTGGTCCCGGTGGCGCATACAGCCCAGCGCCCGACGTCGACTGGCACCTTTTTGCCGGCGACGACGCGGCCATTCCGGCCATCGCAGCCTGCGTCGAGTCGCTCTCCGAAGAAGCCCGGGGCATGGTGTTCCTGGAGGTGGACAGCGAGGCCGATATTCTCCCGATCGCGGCACCTTCGGGCGTCGAACTCCACTGGCTGTTCCGCCGCGGAGTACCCGCCGGATCCAGCGAGCTGCTGCTTGAGGCGCTCCGCGGCATCGAGTGGTTACCGGGCCAGGTGGACGTGTTCGCCCATGGGGAGCGCGGCTACATGAAGGGTCTCCGCGAAATCTTCTTCAGCCAAAGGGGCTTGGAGCGTTCTCAGGTCTCCCTCTCGGGGTACTGGGCGCAGGGCCGCGTGGAGGAAGTATTCCAAGCCGAGAAGAAATTGCCCGTAGGCAAAATCTAGGCCTTTCCAGGTACTAGCGCCGCCGTACCCGGCGCCGCTCATTGCTGGACAGCCCCTTGGTCAGCGGCCGGGCAAGGTTGTCACCCAGCACAATTCCGGCGGCCACCCCGAGCACAATCGCACCTGCATTCAGCATGCCGCCGGCCCCCACCAGAATGTTGCCACCCTCAACGGTCAAAACATACATGGAGCGGAATATAGTAAGCCCCGGAAGCAGGATCAGGGCCGCCGGAACAGCGACCACCAGCTGCGGGGCGCCCAGTTTGAGCGCGAGGACCCTGGCCAACAAACCGATGACGACGGCGGCAACCGCCGGAGACAGGCGGTCCCCGACACCCCCTTGGCCGACCCCCCACAGGACAAAGAAGCCCACGATACCTACCGCCGCCGTCGGGAGGAGCAATCGCATCTGCGTCTGTTCGGTGACTCCGATGGCCAACACAGCGATGGCTATCAAGACCGCTTTGCCCCACAAAGGGTACGCGTCCGGGAATGTTTGGGTGACGTCCAGCACCGCGTTTCCCATCACCGTTCCCACCACCACGGCGACGGCGATGCCCGCAACGATGGCGCCAAAGGTGAGCAACGTGGAGAGGAACCGTCCCGCGGCCGTGACGGGGAAGCCATTGATGGCGTCCTGCACGGCTGAAACGAGCCGACCTGTAGGCAACAACAGCAAGATGCCGCCAGCAACCACAATCGAAGGCGCGATGTCTACGCCGGCCCATCGAAGCATCAACGCGATAAAGGTCACCAGGAACGCGCACGCCATGGTGACGAAGAAATCCGCGGTCCGCCACTTGGTCAGTTGACGTGCCAGCAAGCTGACCATGAGGTTTGAAGCGAAAGCAACGGCGGACGCTCCCAGGCCTCCACCCAGGACGCCCACGAAGACCGCGGCAAATACTGCGAAGGCCATGGTTACCATCCAGCGTGGAAACGGCTTGGCGCTGCGAATGATGCCGTTCAGGCGACGAACTGCTTCGTCACGGCCTACTCCCCCTGCGATGATGTCGGTCACCAACTGGTGGACTTGGGCGAGCCCCGCATAATTATTCGTCCAGGACCGGACCACGCGAAGAAGCGTAATGGGCGTCTGGTCCTTGGGCGCGTAGTTGATGGCGACAGACTGGTTGGTGATGTCCACTTCAACGTTTTTGAGGCCCAGGGCTGCTGTCACGGCAATCATGCTGGTCTCAACCTCAAGGGCACCGGCACCGTAACGGAACATGACTTCGGCCAGATGCAGGGCGAAGTCGATCGTTTTCCGGGCGGAGGCGTCCACTCCTGCCACCTGGATGGTGGGATTGGCGTAAGGACTTCCCGCAAGCCGGTCCACGATATTCATGGGCGCGGTGGGCGGACTGTCCCCTTGGACCAATCGCATCAGCATGCGTTTTGCGGTGACGTTCTGCCGCACCTGCGATGGGCGCAGCGGCTGGGTCTTGGGCAAGCCATCCATTGGCGGACGGCCGCCGGACCCTTCGGGCCATTCAGTCACGCAGCGATCCTCCCCTTTGCCTCTTTGATCAGCGATTCCCCCGGAGTTTCCTCAGTACGGGCAACTTCTCTACTGGTAATCTTCCCAGAACGGTCTGGACAGTCCCTGCAAGCTTCCTGGCCGTCCGGTACGCGGTGAAGGCCACGGGATTCACGGGCGCCACGAAATCGCCAATCAGCTGGACAACTTCACCGCCGAACCCCTTCTTGAATTCGTAACCGCCGTGGCCAGTCTCGTCCTGGCCCTGGATTCCGAACGTGCCATAGAAGTTGTAACGGGAGTACCCGTTGTTCAGCGCATGGAGCATCATGCCCCAGTAAAGGGATGTTGCGCCGTTGAAATAGATGTAGTCCTGGACGGTTCCACCTATGACGCACACCAGTTCATCACCTGAGCATGCGAAGTGAATGGCGGCAACGGTGGCCACGCCCACCGAGTCCGGGAATCGTTCGATGTCCTTCAGGCTCCGCTCGTAGCTGTCCACGAGGTCCTGTACAACCTTGATCCGGTTGGCCTTCTTTTTGCTGCCGGTTTCTTCGACCTCGCGCTTGAGTTCGGCCAACGTCTTGGATTCAGCTTCCAGGCGCTCGGTGATGGACGCCCGATACTCAGGGATGTTGATCTTGGCCATCATGAGCTTGGTGAACTCATCGGAGGTGTTGCGGAGAAGTTGCTCGTAGTACTCGCGTTCGCGGTAGGTGAAGCCCTTCTCATCCCCTGCCGTGCTGAGGGCGTTGTAGAAGTCGTCCAGTGTTTCCAGGGTGGCCTGTTCGAGGTAGACGCCGTTCTTCTCGGCTTTACGGATGGCCTTACGCGTCCGATAGTTCATACCCATGATGAGTTCCTCGGAATCCGCGATCCCGTCGAGCTGCTTCACGAACATCCAGTTGATGTTGGCAAAGTTCATATCGAAACCCTGATGCTGGAATCCAAGGCCCTCCAATTCCTTCATCAGAGGCCGGTTGTCCTCAATCTCCGGGTGTTCCGCGCCTTCCTCATCCCGTGCGATGTACCGGACGTTGGGTGAGATCCGCAGTTCAGCAGCTTTCTTGGTAGCCGCGTGCTTCTTCAACTGCTCGACGACGAAGCGCACCGCCGCGGCGTCGGAATAATCCATCAGCGGGCCCTTGGCGCAGTCCACGGTCTTGTAGCCGAAGCGATTGGACGCGTAGACGAGTTTCCCGGCAGCGATGAGGCTTCCACCCCTGGTAACCCCGAAGAGCTCCACTTCCTGCCCGCGTGCGCGCTGGAACCTCGTCAGATCCATGGATTGGATGAAGCTACCCTGAGGGTGTCCTTTGGCGAACGTCTCGTAATCAGTGTCGCTGAGAATCACGAATTCCATTTCGGTTCCAGCCTGAATCGGTGTCAAAGAAATTACCTCACCTAAAAGTAGATTTTGCACCCGTGAGTAGCCGGGGCGGGCCTTGCTTGCTGGCTGTTCTTACGCGCTCAGTAGAACTGGCCGCCGGTACGCATTGTTTCGAGTCGACGGAAGACCTTCTCGGCACCCTTGAGCCACAGCTTGTAGCGGAGCGGGCTCAGGACCATGTCGTAGCACCCGACGAAATCCGTGACGGTCTTGGTGAAGCTCGTCTTGAAGGATCCAAGGCCGTACAGGGGGTGGGATTTGTCTTTGATGCGGGCAGCCGGAGGGGTCCCGCAGAAATCGTACTCAACACAGCCGAGTTCCTGCATCCGCTGGATGGCTGCCCATTGGACCAAGTGCGAGTCGCCGTACTGCTTGCGGTTCTGCGTGGAGCCGCCGTCCTTGTACGTCGCCTTGGAACCGTAATTGATGACGAAAGCGCCCACGCTTGGTGCGCCGTCCTCGTAGACGAAGAAAAAGTGTCCCTGGCCGCGGCTGCAGAACTCGCCCCAGAAAGTGGCGTAGTACTCGTAGCTGCGTAGCGGCATGGCGCCTTTGGCGTTCACGGTGTTCTGCATCAGCGCATAGAGCTTGCGGTAGCTGTCCTCGCCCGGCTCGGCCTGCAGAACCTCGCATCCCTCGCGTTCAGCCCTGCGGACGGCGTTCCGCGCCCGTGATGAGATGCTCCGGAGCACTTCATTGGCCGGTGCCGCGATGTTCAGGATCGCCGTGAAGTCGTTCGACTGGATGTTCGGAGCCTTGACCAAACCGGCTGCGCGCAGTTGCGCTGTCACCTCAGGCGACTCGACGACGTCGGGCTCTATCTTGATGGTGAAGACGTTTAGCTTTTGATCCTTCGCCAGGGCCGCCACGGCCGTGAGCATGGGCTTGATGTCCTCGACAGAGGCGGCGTCTGGTCCCTTGATGAGGTACCAGAGGCGGCCGAGGACCGGGAACTTCTTCTCGAGCAACAGGTTGTAGCTGGTGTAGTCGGCAGTCTCCACCACCAGGCGGCGGACCAGCCAACCGTTGCCGTCCTTGACTGCCGCATAGGCGTCCGACTGCAGCATGTTGCCGCCGTTGGGATTCGCCGTGATGTGCTTGTCCCAGTTATCGGTTTCCTCGGCGGTGGCAAAGCGGGCGGTAAATTCTCGCAAGGTGGCCGTGTCCAATCTCAGGGTTTGGTGCCGTGTTGAGCGTAGGTGTTCAGAGTGGAGCGTGCATGCGGACATGCAGGACCCAGTCTATCGGGATCAAAAAATCAGGCGGTTGCGCTCAGCATTCGACGACGTTGACGGCGAGGCCGCCCATCGCGGTTTCCTTGTACTTGTCGGACATGTCCTTGCCCGTTTCCCGCATGGTCACGATCACCTCATCCAGGGACACCCGGTGTGTACCGTCACCCCACAACGCCATTTTCGCGGCATTGATCGCCTTCGCCGCAGCAATAGCGTTCCGCTCAATACACGGAATCTGCACCAACCCCCCGATCGGATCACACGTGAGCCCCAGGTTGTGTTCCATCGCGATCTCCGCCGCGTTCTCCACTTGACCCGGCGTACCACCCATCACCTCAGCCAACCCGGCAGCAGCCATCGACGACGCCGACCCCACCTCGCCCTGACACCCCACCTCGGCACCCGAAATGGACGCCTGCTCCTTATACAACACGCCCACAGCACCGGCAGCGAGCAAGAACTTCACCACCACGTCATCGCGGTCCCGCTGGGTGGCGTTCTCCATACCGGGGGCGTAGTGCAGCGCGTAATACAACACCGCGGGAATGATCCCCGCAGCACCATTCGTGGGAGCCGTCACCACCCGGCCGCCGGAGGCGTTCTCCTCATTAACCGCCAACGCGATCAGGTTCACCCACTCCTGCCAGTACTTCGGATCATTGCGGTCCTTGTCTTCCTTCAGGAGCCGCTCCAACCAATCAGGAGCACGACGCCGGACCCGCAACCCCCCGGGCAACACACCCTCACGCTTCAACGAAGTCTCAACACAGGCCTCCATCACGGCCCAAATATGCAGCAAACCCTCCCGGATCTCCTCCTCAGACCGGGACGCCCGCTCATTGATGAACATGATGTCGCTGATTCCCAACCCCTTCGAGGCACACCGGCCCAGCAACTCGGCCGCCGTCCGGAACGGCAGCGGCAACTCCTTCCTCGACTCCTCCAACTCAGCCCGGGCCGCGTTCTCCTCACCCTCACGGACAATGAACCCGCCACCCACCGAGAAAAACGTCGCCTCCTTGAGAACGTTCCCCTCAGCATCAGAAACCGCGAACCTCATCCCGTTCGTATGCCGCGGCAACACAGTCAACGGATGCAGCACCATATCCTCCACCGCATACGGCAACTGCACACCCCCACCCGAAGCACCAGCCAGGTTCAACAACCCGGTCTCAGCGATCGCCGCGAGACGCTCCTCCACCTCATCGGGCAGGATCAACTCGGGCTGAAACCCCTCCAACCCCAACAACGTCGCCGTCATGGTCCCGTGCCCACGACCCGTCGCAGCCAACGACCCATACAAATCCACGCGCAAACCCGCAACGTCCCCCAGCACGCCGCTGTCCACAAGCTCCCGGGCAAACACCGCGCCAGCCCGCATCGGCCCTACCGTATGCGAACTCGACGGACCAATACCCACCGTGAACAAATCAAAAACACCAACAGCCATAGCCGTGATTCCTTCATAAAACTTGAGGCGTTCCGGCAGATGGTCCTGCCGGATGGCCACTCCCGCTCGTGACGGAAGGCGACCGAAGCACGACGCCGGACGGCCCCCAAAGGCGGCAATCCGGCGTCGCAAGTTATTCAGTTACTGCATTCAACGCTACGCCCATCCGCGCCCGTTTCGGGGCCTCGCTGCGGATCGTGCCGAGCGTACGGCGTCCTGCGCAGCGAGCCCACGAAATGGCGGGCACAGAGATCAGGAAAGGTCTCCACCGTTCTTGGAGGCGTACTCCTGGGCCGAAAGCAACGGGCCCTCGGACTCAGCGGCTACCTTGAAGAGCCACCCCGCGCCGTAGGGGTCGTTGTTGATCAGGGCCGGATCGCTGACAACGGCGTCGTTGATCTCGGTGACCTCGCCGGTGACAGGCGAGTACAGGTCCGAGACGGACTTGGTGGACTCCACCTCTCCGCAGGTCTGGCCAGCGGTTACGGCAGATCCGACCTCGGGCAAGTCAACGTAGACGATGTCGCCCAGCGCGTCGGTGGCAACCTCGGAAATCCCAACGGACACCGAGTTTCCCTCGCCGCGGGAAACCCACTCGTGCTCGTCGGAGTACTGCAGTTCGGGCGCTACTTTGGGCATTCTGTTTCCTTTACGTGTGGTGACTACAACTAAAACCGGCGGGTTACTTTTGGCGCTTGTAGAACGGCAGTGCTACGACTTCGAACGGCTCGCTCTTCCCCCGGAGATCGATGTCCAGCGGGGTGCCAACCTCGGAGAGTTCGACGTCGACATAAGCCAACGCTACCGGGTAGCCTAGCGTCGGGCTCGGCTGGCCCGAGGTCACCTCACCGACCACTGCGCCGTCCTTCAAGACCGGGTAATGCCCGCGTCCAGCGCGACGCCCCAAGCCTTTGAGGCCTACGAGCCTACGCCCGCTGGTAGAGCCGGCGCCGTCTGCCTTCAAGGCCGCGAGTGCATCCTTGCCGACGAAGTCGCCTTCCTTGGACAGGGCCACCACAGGCCCGAGCCCTGCAGCGAACGGGTTTCCTGCGCGGGAGAGCTCATTCCCGTAGAGGGGCATTCCGGCTTCCAGGCGCAGGGAGTCGCGCGAGGCCAAGCCCGCCGGGACGAGCTCTCCGTCTTCTGCGACCTCGGTGATCGCCTGCCAGAGCGCAGCGGCGGATTCGTTGGGCACGAAGATTTCGAAGCCGTCTTCACCGGTGTATCCGGTGCGGGCGAGCAGCAGGTCCTGGGTTCCGCCGTCGAACGTGAACGGGACCTCGACGGCGGCGTAGTACTTCAGGTCCTGGACCAGCGCGTGCTGTTCGGCCGGCACCAGGCGAAGGAGGATGGCTTCCGCGTTCGGGCCCTGGACCGCAATCAGTGAAGTCGACGCGGAGGCGTCTTCCACGACAACGTCGAAGCCGGCAGCGCGTTCCAGCAGCTCGGCGGCCACAACCTTGGCGTTGCCGGCGTTGGGGACGACGAGGAACTTGTCCTCGCCCTCCACAGGTGACGGGCGGCGGTAGGTGATGAGGTCATCGATGATGCCGCCGTCAGCCTCGCAGATCAGCGAGTACTTTGCCTTGCCCTGAGCCATGGCGGAGATCTTGCCCACCAGGGCGTAGTCCAGGAACGCGGCAGCCTCGGGGCCGGTGACCCAGACTTCGCCCATGTGGGAGAGGTCGAACAGTCCTGCCGATTTACGGACGGCGTGGTGCTCCGCCAACTCGGAGGAGTACTTCAGCGGCATCTGCCAACCACCGAAGTCCGTAAAGGACGCGCCGAGCTTCTTGTGCTCTTCGTAGAGAGCGGTGTAGTTCTCAGTCATTGCAGGAACCCCTTAGTTCTCGAAGTCTTCGATCGGAGGGCAGGAGCACACGAGGTTCCGGTCACCGGCTGCGCCGTCGATCCGGCCGACCGGCGGGAAGTACTTGTCCTGCTTGAGGTGGTGGACGGGGAACGCGGCCTGCTCACGCGGGTACGCGCGGTCCCAATCGGAACTGACGACGGCGGCTGCCGTGTGCGGTGCGCGGCGGAGAGGGGAATCCTGCACGGAGAAGTCCCCGGCGGCGACTTGGTCGATCTCGGCACGGATGGTGATCATCGCCTCGATGAACCGGTCGATCTCGGCCAGGTCCTCGGACTCGGTGGGCTCCACCATCAGGGTGCCCGCCACCGGGAACGCCAGGGTGGGGGCGTGGAAGCCGAAGTCGATGAGGCGCTTGGCCACGTCCTCAGCGGTAACACCCGTTGTGGCCGTCAGTTCTCGAAGGTCCAGGATGCATTCGTGAGCAACGAGTCCGCCCTCGCCCGTGTAGAGGACCGGGAAGTGGTCGTTGAGGCGGGACGCGATGTAGTTCGCGGCCAGCAGCGCGGACTTGGTGGCGTCGGTGAGGCCTTGGCCGCCCATGAGCTTCACGTACGCCCAGGAGATCGGCAGGACACCGGCCGAACCGAAACGGGACGCCGAGATCGGGACGCCGTTGCCTTCGGTCCAGGACGTGGCATCGCCGGGCATGAACGGTGCCAGGTGTGCTTTCGCTGCGACCGGGCCAACACCGGGTCCGCCGCCGCCGTGCGGGATGCAGAAGGTCTTGTGCAGGTTCAGGTGCGAAACGTCCCCGCCGAACTTACCCGGCTGGGCAAGGCCCACGAGTGCGTTGAGGTTCGCGCCGTCGATGTACACCTGTCCGCCGGCCTCGTGGATCGCGTCGCACACCTCACGGACGTCGGCGTCGTAGACACCATGCGTGGACGGGTAGGTGATCATGATGGCCGAGAGCGCGTCCCGGTGCGCCTCGATCTTGTTCTTCAGGTCCACGTGGTCGATAGTGCCGTCCGGTGCGGTGGCCACAACGACAACCTTCATCCCGGCCAGCACGGCCGACGCTGCGTTGGTTCCGTGCGCCGACGCGGGGATCAGGCACACGTTGCGCTGGTCATCGCCGTTGGAGCGGTGGTACCCGCGGATCGCGAGCAAACCGGCGAGCTCCCCCTGGGAACCGGCGTTCGGCTGGATGGACACCTGGTCATAACCGGTGATCTCGGTCAGCTGCGCCTCAAGGTCGCTGATCAGTTCACGCCAACCCTCGGTCTGGGACTCCGGCGCGAACGGGTGGATGGAGGCGAACTCCGGCCACGAAATCGCTTCCATCTCAGCGGTCGCGTTCAGCTTCATGGTGCAGGAACCCAACGGAATCATGGTGCGGTCCAGCGCCAGATCCCGGTCAGAGAGCTTACGGATATAACGGAGAAGCTGGGTCTCGGAACGGTGCGTGTTGAACACCGGGTGCTGCATGAAGTCACTCGTACGCTCCACGGACCCCTCAAGTGCGAAGCCCTCCGTGGACTCGGCTACCGAAGCGCCGAACACCGACGCAACGTCGGCCACTACCGCCGTCGTGGTGGTTTCATCAACCGAGATGCCAACCGTGTCGGCGTCGATGCCGCGGAGGTTGATGCCCTTGGCCTCGGCGTCGGCCACGATCTCTGCAGCGCGACCGGGGACGCGGACGGTGACGGTGTCAAAGAAGGAACCGTGAAGGACCTCGACGCCGGCAGCATTCAGGGAGGCCGCGAGCGTGCGGGCGTGGTTGTGAGCCGTCTCGGCGATCGCTTTCAGGCCGTCGGGGCCGTGGTACACCGCGTACATCGAAGCAACGATCGCGAGCAGCGCCTGTGCCGTGCAGATGTTGGACGTGGCCTTCTCACGGCGGATGTGCTGCTCACGGGTCTGCAGCGCCAAGCGGTAGGCCGGGACACCGGCGTCGTCCTTGGAAACACCCACCAAACGGCCCGGCATGGAACGCTCCAGGCCCTTCTGGACAGCCATGTACGCCGCGTGCGGGCCGCCGAAGAACAGCGGCACACCAAGGCGCTGCGCGGAACCGACCGCAATGTCAGCGCCCTGCTCACCGGGAGGGGTGATGAGCGTCAGGGACAGAAGGTCGGCAGCAACCGTGACCAACGCACCGCGTTCCTTGGCCTCAGCGATCACAGCAGAGTGATCGAACACGCGGCCCGAAACACCCGGCTGCTGAAGGACAACACCGTTGATGGCACCCTCGGGAAGCCCGAGCGAGAGGTCCGCGACCTCAACCTCGAAACCCAACGCCTCGGCGCGGCCCTTGACCACGGCGATGGTCTGCGGGAGGCAGTCGGCGTCGAGGACGGTCTTGCCATCACGCGCAGCTGCGGACTTGTTCGCCCGGCGCATCATCAGGACGGCTTCGGCAACGGCCGTGGCTTCGTCCAACAACGACGCGTTGGCGATCGGGAGGCCAACCAGGTCCTGGACCATGGTCTGGAAATTCAAGAGAGCTTCGAGGCGGCCCTGCGAAATTTCCGGCTGATACGGCGTGTACGCGGTATACCAGGCCGGCGACTCAAGGATGTTGCGG
The DNA here is from genome assembly GCF_030209745.1 of Arthrobacter sp. fls2-241-R2A-200. Classification (GTDB taxonomy): domain Bacteria; phylum Actinomycetota; class Actinomycetes; order Actinomycetales; family Micrococcaceae; genus Arthrobacter. The sequence continues at coordinate 55,271 of NZ_JARVRJ010000001.1, read as the reverse complement.
CGAATCACCGGGGGCGTGACGGTGTCGTAATAACCCTGCCCGATCATCTGGACGGCCGTCTTGTTCTTGGACGCCAGCCTGCGGAGCTCAGCGAGAACCTGCACTTCGCTCAACGCGTCCTGGAGCGTGAGTGCAACGTCCTGACGAATATCTTTGGGAACAGCGGTGTCAACCAGGGCATCGACCGTGTCATAGCCGACGGAGGCGAGCATGGTGTCGACGTCGGCTTGGCGTCGTGCGCCGATATGCCGATCGACGAAGGTGGTGGAGGCAGAACTAACCGTCACGGGGAACTCCATTACTTGGGCGGCGTTTGTGTACGCCACAGCGGCTGGGTCCCTCCCCACTCTGTATTGGACCTGAGAGTTTCCGCGCGTTGTGTGGACAATCATCGCTTGCACCGTCGGTGAGCACGGCAGCCTGCCCGGAGTTGGGCCGATTGCTGTGCTGCTTTCCAGAGTTGCCTCGCCGCGGCGGTGCATGGACCTGAGAGATTCCTGGGGAGGATTTGCTCCTACGGCGCCTGCACCTCTTGCTTGCAGGACTCTCCCGCCGCAGATCAAAGGCATGTTCAGTTGTGTATGGGCACCTTGACAGGCACGCCACAAATGTTAATTGTCCTATGCGGCGCCGCTGCCCGCAAATGATGACCCGTTAGTTCCGCAGCCGGTCCAAGACAGCTAGAAGAATCTCGACATCGGCCGCCCGTCCGGCGTTGCCATTGTCCTGCCCGCCTTCGAACATCGCGTTGAAATACAGGCCGTCGCCCATATAGCTCACCGCCTTGGCGACGTCCGGCCCCACGTCCTCTGCCAAGACATCGAGCCACATCTGCTGGATGGCGGCAAACCTGAGCCTCGTTTCTTCATGAGCCACTTCGGCAAGGCGGGTCGCAGCCACGAAAGCGCGGTCCATTGGCGTGTCAGCCCACAGGGAGGAACGGATGAAGTGCACAGCAGCTCCTTCAGGAGCTGCCTTCATCCTTTCCGTGTCCTCTTCCGCGAGCTGGTCCAAACGCGCCAGCAAAGCAGTGATCAAAGATTCCTTGTTCGGGAAGTGATACAGCAACCCGCCCTTGGACACGCCTGCCCGCTTGGCGACGGCGTCGAGGGTGGCGGCGCGCTCCCCGACCTCAATGAGCAGTGCTTCGTAAGCGTCCAGGACGGCGTCCCGGGCAACTGGTTTTCGTGGCATGACTACATCATTCCCTAAAGGATCGGTTGATCTGAATTGAAACTATACCGTCTGGACGGTATAGTAAGTGTCATGTTCACTCCGTCCTCAACTCAGGCTCCCCGCTCCGTTCGGCCCGCTCTGGGCCGGCCAGCACCGTGGCGCGACTGGGCGGCGCTGGGACTGCTGATGTTCCCGGTGCTGCTGGTCGCCGTCGACAACACAGCGCTGACCTTTGCGCTGCCGCAGATCGCCCGATCCCTTGATGTGGGCGGCGTGCAGCTGCTGTGGATTATCGACGCCTACCCCTTGGTGTTGGCTGCCTTGCTGGTTTCCATGGGCAACCTCGGCGACAGGATCGGCCGACGGCGGTTGCTGCTGATCGGCAGCACAGGCTTCGCGGCGGTTTCGGCTGCTACGGCCTTTGCCCCTTCGGCGGAATGGCTCATCGCCGGTCGTGCCGCCCTTGGCATCTTCGGAGCCATGCTGATGCCTTCCACGCTGTCCTTGATCCGGAACATCTTCACCGATCCCAACCGGCGTCGGCTTGCCATCGCCGTATGGGCAGCGGGTTTTTCCGGTGGGGCTACCCTTGGCCCCATCTTCGGTGGCTGGCTGGTGGAGCACTTCTGGTGGGGCGCAGTCTTCCTGGTGGCCGCTTTCCTGTTGCTGCCGCTCTTGGCCTTCGGGAGGGTGCTCATCCCCGAGTCAAAAGACGCGAACCCCGGGCGGGTTGATCCGCCCAGCATCGCGTTGTCCATCGTGACGATGGCCCCGTTCGTTTACGGCATCAAGGAATCCGCAGTCCATGGCTTTGGAGCCACCTCGGCCGGTTTCCTCGTTTTTGGCCTGGTGATGGGCGTTCTGTTCGTTCGCCGCCAGCAGAGGATCGACAGCCCGATGCTCGATGTCAGCCTCTTCAAGAACAAGGTGTTCAGTACGGCCATTGTGGCCAACGTGTTGTCGCTGTTCTCCATGACGGGTTTCATCTATTTCTTCGCCCAGCACCTGCAACTCGTTGAAGGCAGGTCCCCTATGGAGGCCGGGATCGCCATGATTCCCGCCCTTCTGGCGACCGTGATGGCCGGCATGCTGGTGGTGCCGCTGGTCAAGCGCGTACGGCCCGGCTTCGTGGTTGCCGGTGGCCTGACGCTCAGCGCGGCGGGCTACCTCGTAGCCGTGCTTGGGGACCACAGTGAGGGCCCAGTGTTCCTCTTGTCGGCATTGACCGTACTGGCGGTAGGTGTCGGCGCGGCGGAAACCATCTCCAACGACCTCATCCTTGGCTCTGTTCCGGCGGACAAGTCGGGGGCAGCCTCGGCCATCTCCGAGACGGGGTATGAACTCGGTTCGCTGTTGGGCACCGCCGTTCTCGGGTCCATCCTGACCGCGTCCTATCAGCACAACTTGGTCATCCCCGAAGGCGTCTCTTCGCAGCTTGCCGGGAAGGCCTCCGAGACCTTGGCTGGCGCGGTTGACGCCGCGGGCACCCTGCCTGAGCCGACGTCGGCGGCATTGCTGAACGCTGCCCGGGTCGCGTTCGATTCCGGCGTCCACATCACAGCGGCGATTGGGCTGGTTCTGATGGCTGGAGCGGCGGTACTGGCCGGCGTCGTTCTGCGTCGCGTACCGAAGGCGCAATAACCGTTGCGTGGCCCGCTCTGCACGCTTCCCGCCGGGAATAGCCAGCAGAGCGGGCCTCACAACGCCTCTGTTGGCGCCGCCTTTGCGTCTACGCTGGCCGTGATCCCGTCGATCCGCTCCAGCGCCTCGGTGAGCCTGCCCACGGTCCCCCACAGTTCCGGGTGCTGTTCCCTGACCTTCGCCAAGGGAGTACCAGCCGAGGTCAGGGAGGCCAGATCGAAGCTCACGTTGGTACGGGCGCCGGCGATCGCGGCCCGGAGTGCTCCGAAGGCAACCACCACATCGGCGATCAACGCAGGATTCCCATGCTTGGCAAGCCACGCAAGATCCTCGGTGGCTTCCATGGCACGCTCACCCAGGCTTGCTGACGATTTCGCGGCCTCTATGGAGGCGCGGCGGATTGCCTCAGCGCGTTCCGGACCCGGGTCCAGGCGGAAGGCAGCGCCAAAAGCGTCGGAGGCAACGGCGTCGTCGTCAGCTAATTTCAGCGCCGCTTCGCGCATCTCCTTGGCTCTTCCCCGGATCCCTGCAAGCGCATCGCGATTCTCGCCGTCGGCGTCCGTATACCCGGCCACCATGGACGTCAGCGCTGCTGAAATAGCGAGCATGACGCCGGTGCCGGCTCCGCCCCCGGGGGAGCCAGTGGACTCGGCGAGCGCCTTGGTCCATTCCTCAACAGTGGATTGCTGCGTTGTGATTGAGTCGGATTTCGTCATGTCATCCAGTGTGCTCCGCGACCGGCCACCTACGCAGTTGTTGAAGCAGCGCGGCGTGGTGCAGTGGATAAGCTGTGGGCATGGACCTCCAAGAGCTGTACCGCGACCTGCACACGCATCCGGAATTGTCGTTCCAGGAAGTCCGAACGGCCGGGATTGTGGCCGGCCATCTTGAGCAACTAGGCCTCACGGTGCATCGCGGCATCGGGAAAACCGGTGTTGTGGGTGTGCTTGAGAACGGGGCGGGACCGGTGGTCATGGTGCGTGCTGACATGGACGGATTGCCGGTCAAGGAAGCCACGGGCTTGGACTACGCCAGCGCAGAAGTTGGCATTGACCCGGAGGGGAATGAAGTTCCCGTGATGCATGCCTGCGGACATGATGTGCATGTGAGCTGCTTGCTCGGGGCCGTGGAATCTTTGTCTTCCGCGCGGCAGGAATGGCGGGGAACGCTGATTGCGGTGTTCCAGCCGGCGGAAGAATGGGGCGGCGGCGCTGAGGCAATGGTGAATGACGGACTGTACGGTTTGGTGCCAAAGCCCGACGTCGTCCTCGGCCAGCACGTAGCTCCGTTCCCGGCCGGCTGGTTGGGCCTCCGGGGCGGCGTCGCCATGGCTTCCGCAGACTCCCTGACCATCACCTTGCATGGTCGAGGTGGCCACGGATCCCGACCCGAAACAACTGTAGATCCGGTCCTCATGGCAGCTGCCGCAACGGTGCGGCTTCAGGGCATCGTTTCCCGCGAGCTTGCCGCCAGCGATTCCGCGGTGGTCACGGTGGGGCAGATCCATTCAGGGACCAAGAACAATATCATCCCCGAAACGGCCACGTTGGGGTTGAGCGTGCGTTCATTCGACGACGCCACCCGGGACAAGGTGCTGGGCTCCATTGAGCGGGTGGTCCGCGGCGAAGCCGCTGCTTCCGGGGCTCCCCGGGAGCCCGAGTTCAGCTATGAGGACCACTTTCCGTTGACGTTCAACGATGAGGCGGCCGCCGGTCGGGTGACCGCGGCGTTCCAAGCGAAGTTCGGCGCCGGCCACATCATCGACCCAGGCCCGGTGTCGGGCAGCGAGGATGTGGGCGCCTTGGCAAAGGGTGCCGGGGCTCCGTTGGTCTTCTGGTTCCTCGGCGGCGCTGATCCGGCGTTATTCCAGGAATGGGCGACGACGGGACGCCTTCCGGAAGACATCCCGTCGAACCACTCCCCGCATTTTGCACCTGTCATCGAGCCGACGTTGACTCATGGCACCGAGGCACTGGTGACAGCTGCGCGGGAATTCCTCGCCACTAACTGACGGAACCTCGCCACCAGCGGACGGAACTAGGCGTTCTGGCGGACACGCTCCGTTGCTGGCTCGGTTACCTCGGATTCACGACGACGGCGGACCAGGAACGACCACGGCGATCCTTCTGCCTGCGGGGGCTTCCTTGGCGGAGCCTGCGGCTCCTGTTCCACCTTTGCCTCAGTTGGGTGCATCTCGGGCTTGCGCGCGGAGTCCTTCTTCGTGCGCCGCTCGAAGTTGTCATAGTACGCGTAGCACATGACCAACCTCCTTCCACGGCTGTCCTTTAATGTTCCTCGCAGCTGGACCGGATGTCGACTTGTTTTTAACACTGCCGGTCTATAAAACTGCCGGCGTCAGTTCAACTGGTCCGGATGTTGATTTGCGCCCACACTAATATGGCCGGGATAGTTATTGGACGCTTGACGATAGGTGCCGCATGATCGAGATCCTTAGCCCCAACGAATTGCTGCGAGCCAAGGCAGCAGGTGCTCTGGTCGCGGACATTCTGCAGGCACTCAAGGAACGGTGTGCAGTAGGCACGAACCTCCTGGAGATAAATCAGTGGGCCAAGTCGATGATCCTCGGCGCAGGTGCTGAATCGTGTTACGTCGACTATGCCCCGTCGTTTGGTCGTGGACCGTTTGGCCATTACATCTGCACCGGAGTCAATGACGCAGTCCTGCATGGGAAGCCGCACGACTACAACCTTGCAGACGGTGACCTGCTGACGCTCGATCTCGCAGTGACCCTCCGTGGAATAGCCGCCGATGCTGCCATCAGCTTCATCGTTGGAGATTCCCGGCCAGCCGAGAGCGTGGCACTGATAGAGACAACCCGCCGTGCCTTGGACGCGGGGATCGCCGCAGCCCGGCCGGGGGCCCGCATCGGAGACCTTTCATTCGCCATCGGCGCCGTTCTCTCCGAGGCCGGATATCCGGTCAACGTTGATTTCGGCGGCCATGGCATCGGTTCGACCATGCATCAGGATCCCCACGTACCCAACGCCGGCCGGCCCGGCCGCGGATTCCAACTGCAGCCCGGCCTGCTGCTGGCACTGGAACCGTGGGTCATGGCGGATACGGCCGAGCTCGTCACCGACGCCGACGGCTGGACGCTCCGCAGCGCGACGGGTTGCCGGACTGCCCATACTGAGCACACCATCGCAATCACCGAAACCGGAGCAGAAATCCTCACGTTGCCGTCAAAGGGCTGACTCACGGACAGCAATAACTGACACGCCCTCAGACTGCGGGAACAGCCGCCGTCGGGAGAACGCGCCCGACGGCGGATCAACCGACGGCGGGAACAACGGACGGCGGATCAACCGACCGCGCGACGCCGCCCAGACGCGTAACAAGAAGCCTGGCAACAGGCGCCCCCTTGCACTTAGTCGTGACAGCGGCCATACTAAATGAACGCTATTCATTTAGTGATCGTCGTCTCACGGAGTAAACGCCCCACATGATTGAACTTTCCTGCCTCGAAGCCCCACGCTCGCGGGCTCGCACCCGGGACGGCGGTATCGACTTCCCCACCCAACAGCAACCGGCTTCTTCAAGAACAGGTCACTGACATGAGCCAAATCATCGGCCGCAAGAACGGCGCTTCCCTCCCCAATGACGGGGCAGACGCCGCCGGAACAGAACATGGTATTAGCGGCAAAGGACTCAAGAGCGGCCAACTGGGCCTCCTCGCCGTCGTCGTCCTCGGTATTTCCTCCGTTGCCCCGGCCTATAGCCTCACGAGCTCACTGGGTCCGGCCGTAGGCGCCGTCGGGGTAGAACTGCCTGCAATCTTTATCGTCGCCTTCATCCCCATGATCCTCGTAGCGTTCGCTTACCGTGAGCTGAATGCGGATTCCCCGGACAGCGGCACTACGTTTACGTGGGCCACCAAGGCGTTCGGTCCTTTCGTCGGCTGGATGGGAGGCTGGGGGTTGCTCGCGGCCAACATCATCGTGCTGTCCAACCTCGCTGGCGTGGCGGTGGATTTCTTCTACCTCTTCCTGGCGCAGGTCTTCAACGATCCCGGCCTGGCGGACCTGACTTCCAACAAAGCCTTGAATATCCTCACCTGCCTGGTGTTCGTGGCACTTGCCGTATGGGTGAGCTACCGCGGCCTGCACGCAACCAAACTGGTGCAATTCAGCATGGTCGGGTTCCAGATCGTCGTCTTGGCGCTTTTCATCGTCATGGCCCTCACCCATGCCGCATCCGGTGATTCACCTACCGCTATCGCCTTCAGCTGGGATTGGTTCAACCCCGCCAAGATCAGCAGTTTTGACCAGTTCGCGGCCGGCATGTCCCTCGCCGTCTTTGTGTACTGGGGTTGGGACGTCTGCCTCACGGTGAACGAGGAGACGAAGGGCGGAAAGGGAACTGCCGGTAAAGCCGGAACCACCACCGCAATCGCGGTCTTGGGCCTGTACATCGCAGTCATCGTGGCCACCATGATGGTGGCAGGCGTTGGCGGGGACGGCATCGGACTGAACAACCCTGACAACCAGCAGAATGTGTTCGCCGCCCTGGCCTCCCCCGTCATGGGTCCCCTCGCTATCTTGATGTCGCTGGCCGTACTGTCCGGCACTGCTTCATCGCTGCAATCCACCATGGCTTCCCCGGCCCGGAGCTTGCTGGCCATGGGCCACTACCGCGCCTTGCCGCCCCGTTTTGCCTCGGTCAGCCCCCGTTTCGGCTCCCCGGGCTTCGCCACGATCATGGCCGGCGCGATCTCCGGCGGGTTCTACGCCATCATGAAGGTGGTCAGCGAAAACGTCCTCAACGACACCATCTTGGCCCTTGGCCTCATGATCTGCTTCTACTACGCCATGACCGCCTTCGCCTGCACATGGTATTTCCGGCACAGCTTGTTCTCCAGCGTCCGGAACGTGTTCATGCGCCTGCTCTTCCCGGTGATCGGAGGCGTTGTGCTTACCGTGGTGTTCTTCCAGACGGCAGTGGACAGTTGGTCGCCGGACTTTGGCAGCGGCTCTGAGGTCTTCGGCGTGGGCTTGGTGTTCATCATCGGGATCGGAATCCTTGCCCTTGGCGTTGTGGTCATGCTGATCACGGCGCGGCGACACCCGGGCTTCTTCCGCGGCGAGACCATCCGCAAGGATACCCCTGCCTTGGTGGTGCCTGAGTAGGCTTCCCAGTTCGAGAAAAAGCGGCCGGTCCGCATGGAAATTCCATGCGGACCGGCCGCTTTGGTATGCCCTCCCGTTCGCTGCGGGATCAGTTACCAGTGATGGGCGACGTCGACCACCAGCCGGGAGCCGCCGTCGGGCCCTGCAAGGGTGAAGACCCGGAACGGAAGCCGGGCGCGGACACCCAGCCCCAACGTGGTGGTACCTTCGAAGCTCCCCGCGTATGCCACCTGACGAAACGTCTGGTACCCGGTGACGTTAGCGAGTTCCGTGGCGGACGACGGCGTGAAAGTCGGCTGACCACTTGGACCATACGACGGCGCATTCACCACCACACGAAGGGCGGCATCGCCCCTCAACGGCACCGGCATCCCGGACCCGTCCTGGACCACCGCGGGAACGTACTGCACCGAATACCCGGCCACTGTTCCCGTAAGGTCAACCACCAACCGGTCAAAACATGCCTGCTGGCCTGTCCGGACGTTGGTGACCTGCGCGGAACTCATGGTGGGATCGGCCTTGGCCAAAGAACCCCACGTGATCCCGCAATATGCCGCTGCCGAGGCTGGCCCCGGCGCCATCAGGCCGAATGCTGCGGCTACGAACACCGCTGCTAAACCGGCCCTGAATTTCCTCATTTTTTGCCCCCTTCAGGCAAGATTGACAACTCAATCGTAGGAGGGCAGGGAGGGTTCAGAGCGGAAAATTGCTGCTTCGGCGCTCAACCGTTAGGGATGCACAGCGAAAGTGACGGCTCCGTGACTTTCTCAGCCTTCGCAGTCCTTGCAGTACTTCAAGCCGTTCTTTTCCAGGGCCACTTGGGAACGGTGGCGGACCAGGAAGCAAGAGGCGCAAGTGAACTCGTCCGACTGCTCGGGGACCACCACAACGGTCAGTTCTTCCCCGGACAGATCCGCCCCCGGGAGGTCGATTCCTTCGGCGGTATCGTTCTCGTCAAGGTCGATGACAGCAGTCTGGGCGCTCGGCACGCGGGAGGCCTGGAGGGCTTCAAGTGAGTCAGCCGGAGACTCTTCCTCAGTCTTGCGCGGAGCGTCGTAATCAGTAGCCATTAAGGGTTCGCTTTCGTCGCTGCAGGGCGCCCATACCGGCACCTCAGTGAAGCAGTTTAGGGCATGTGCTGCGGTAACAGTGAATAGTGTGCTGAAGGCAACATTCAGTCCTGCAATGCCTGCTCCACGATGTACTCCGCAATGGCGAGCGACGACGTTGCCCCCGGCGACGGCGCGTTTCGCACCAAAACCATGTTGCGGCGTCGTGCGATCACAAAGTCGTCCACCAGTGAACCGTCACTATTCATCGCTTGGGCGCGAACGCCCCTAGTTCCGGGCAAAATATCCGCGCCATCCAGTGATGGAACAAAACGCATGGCTTCGCGGATAAACCTCTTCTTGCTGACGACGGTTCTGAATTCGCGGATGGCGGACGGGACATTATGTCCGGCAAAATTCCAGAACCCCGGGAACAGGGCGTAATTGGCGATGTCACGGACACTCACGCGGTTCCATGTGTACGATTCGCGTCCGAAGGAGATGAAAGCATTCGGTCCAAGCATCATTTCGCCGTCGATGCGCTTGGTCAGGTGGACGCCGAGAAACGGGTGCTTGGGATCGGGAACCGGGTAAATCAGCCCTTTGACCTGATCCCGGGATTCCGGTCCGAGCAGGAAATACTGTCCAAAAAACGGGACGATTCGAGGGGTGCCCGGTTCCCCTGCTGCATGCGCCAGCCTGTCTGACTGCAGACCGGCACAGGCCACCACCACGTCATGGATTTCCTCGCCGCCCTTTGTGCGCACTACCACTCCGGCCCCGCGATGCTCCAGCGAGGTAACCTCCTGGCCCAGCCGGATGGTGCCGCCCTGCCTGCGTACATCCTCGGCCAGGGCGTTGGTGATGGCCGCGTAATCAACAATCGCCGTTTCCGGGGAATGCAAAGCGGAAAGCCCGACGGCGTTCGGCTCAACCTCGCTAATCTGCTCACCCGTGAGCATCCGTGCACCCGGAACTCCGTTGGCCAGGGCGCGGGCAAAGATGGCTTCCAAGCGCTTGTTTTCTGTTGCCGTCTGGGCGATCACCAGCTTGCCGCAGGCCCCGTAAGGGAGGTTTTTGGCGGCACAGAAATCCTGCAACAAGTCCACCCCCCGGCGGCATAGTCTCGCCTTCAAGCCGCCGGGTTCGTAGTAAAGGCCGGCATGGACCACGCCGGAGTTATGCCCTGTCTGGTGGGCGGCCAGGCGGTCTTCCTTCTCATAGATGGTGACCTGGACGCCGTCGAGCTTGTTGGCCAACTCCCGGGCTACGGCGACGCCGATGATTCCGCCCCCGATGACGGCGCATCGCTTGATCGTTGCGGCAGACATGGCACTCCTCACCGTTGGGGTCCAACTCACTCCACAGCATCGCACGAACGGCACGCGAAAGGGCGGCATGCGAAAGGGGCGGCACAAAAAGTGCGCCGCCCCTTCTTTGCGGGTACTGCTAGCCGGCTGTGGGCCGGTCGAAGCGCTGGCCGGCCGGGTTGGACGGCAAGAGCGAGAGCACAAGTACTGCCAGTGCGCCGAGGAAAGGCACAAGCACCAGCAGCGCCAGCCAGCCGCTGAAGTTGCCGTCGTGCAGACGGCGGACCAGCAGCGCCAAGGACGGGATGATCGTCGCAAGGCCCCAGATGACGAGAAGGATGTAGAACGGGATGGCCCCAGCACCCGGAACCGTAGCACCGGAATCGGAGACCGTTGCTCCGGCCGCACCGATAACCGACGCGAGGATGTTCAGGACCGTGCTGACGATGAACGAAACCAAAGTCCACCACCAGTATTCACTGCGGCTCGCCCGTCCCGTGAAGGCCGTGTACTTCTTGAAGAAACGCTTCACTGCGGCACCAATGGGGGCGCCATAGTAGGGAGCCCAAAGCGGCGGCTCGCCGGCCTGTGCTGAATAAGGTTGTGTCTGTTGCGGTTGCTGCGGGTAGCTCATTGGTATATCCCCCGGGGCTAGTGTTGATAAGTCATACTCAGGATGAGTCGTGCTTATCGTAGTGCCCGCAGCAGCGGTAAAGGCATATTGAAAGAAACATTTAACGTCGAATTACCTTAATAGGACGTTATTCGGTCCGGCCCACGCGAAATTTAACCTTAAGTTGCGAACTGACGGCGCAGGTCCATTTTGCGGATTTTTCCACTGGCCGTCCGGGGCATCTCCTCGACAAACACCACGGATTTTGGAATCTTGTACCTTGCCAAGCGACCGTCCAAATGCGAGCGCAGCTGCTCTTCCGTGAGTGACTGGCCCTCGCGGAGGGTAATGATCGCCCGTGGAACTTCACCCCATTTATCATCGGCTACGCCAATCACGGCAACACTCGCAACAGCGGACAGTTCCGCGATAGCTGCCTCCACTTCGGCCGGGTAGACGTTTTCACCTCCGGAAATGATCATGTCCTTGATCCGATCGGACACGAACAGGAAGCCTTCATCATCCTGGCAGCCCATGTCACCCGAACGGAACCAGGACGAATCCGCGTAGCTTTCCGCCGTGGCTTGCGGCCTGTTCCAATACTCTTTGATGACGTTTGGCCCGGAAATTTGAATCTCCCCTACTGAGCCCGCGGGGGCCGGTCCACCCAGGGGATCGGCGATACGGATGTCGGTAAAAAAGTGTGGCAACCCGGCAGAGCCTGCTTTGTCCTTGGAGCGGGAGACGGGCAACATGGTGGCTCCGGGGGCTGTTTCGGTCATTCCGTAGCAGTTCGTGAAGCCGACGCCCCGCTGTTCATAGGCATCGAGCACGCGGGCCGGAACCGCGGATCCTCCGCAGGTGAGCTTGTCCAAGGAGCTGAGGTCCGCCGTCGACCAGTCCGGATGGTCGCACAGCATCTGGAACGTGGTGGGAACTCCGTTGAGAGTGGTGACTTTGTGGCGACCCACCAACTGCAGCACCCTTCCGGCGTCGAATTTGGACTCCAGCACCACCGTTGCTCCCTTGAGCAGCATCGGCAGCAAACCCATGTCCAAGGAGGCCACATGGAACAGCGGCGAAATCATGAGGGCAACATCGTTCCGGTTCAGGTCCATGTCCACCACGGTGTTGATGCAATTCCACGTGATGTTGCCGTGGGTCAGCAGCGCACCCTTTGGCTTGCCTGTGGTGCCCGAGGTGTACAGGATCATGGCACCGTCGTCGAGGGTCACCGGCTCATCCGTGGGCGCGCCTGCGGCGGCGCTGATCGCTGCATCGTAATGCTCGACGCCGGCCGGCAGCTCAGGGACGACAGCCACGGAGCTGCCGACGTCGGATGCCACCACGAGGCGGTGGGTTACCGCAGTGTCCACCAAGGACGCCGCCGCCACGTTGTCCAGGGCTGCCGCGTTGACCATGAGCCGCGCCCCCGAGTCCTGGAGCTGGAACTGGAGTTCATGCGCAGTCAACCGGGTATTCAAGGGGACGAAGATGGCGCCGAGCAGTCCACAAGCGAAGAACGTTTCCACGAATGAAGGGTGGTTCTCGCCGAGGTAGGCAACCCGGTCTCCTTTCCTCACTCCCCTGTTGTGGAGTGCGTCGGCCAGCCGGTCTGCCCTGTCCGCGAGTTCTGCGTAGCTCAGGGTCCGCTCGCCTGAGATGAGCGCCACCTTTGCCGCGGATTTGATGCGTCGGCGATGCAGCCACGAGCCAACTCCGTTGTTGTCCATGGTGAGTCCTCCTAACTGACCGTGGTGAGGTCGTTGTTCTTAGATTCCCGTGTCAGCAGGATGAAGACAATGGAGACCACTGACATGACCGCCAGGAACACCACCACGGGGACGATGCTCTGGCCGCCGTCCTTGTACAACCCGGCCACGATGCCCGGCGTGAAGCCGGCACCGATCAGGGTGGCCAGTTGGTACCCCACAGCAGCACCTGTGTACCGGTTGGTGGTCCCGAATTGTTCGGAGACAAAGGCGGCGAGCGGCCCGTACAGGGATGAATGCAGGATCAAGGCCACCGTGAATGCCAGGAAGATCAAGCCGATGTTGCCCGAACCGAGCATGCCGAACATTGGGAAGAGATAAAGCACGAACAGTGCCAGTCCTGTCACCATGACCGGCCTGCGTCCGAATCGATCCGACATCCTGCCGCCGAGTAGGACGAAGAGGATGGAAATAGCGGAGGCTCCCGCGAATGCATAGAGCACACCCTGCTGTGGCGCTCCCTTGGACACTGCAAACGTGACAGAGAACGTGGGCAGGACTACCTGGAGGCCGAAGCCTGCCGCTCCAGCAAACATGATCATGAGCAATGCCTTGGGCCTGCGGAGGACTTCCAGCAGCGGGATCTTGCGCTTGGTGCCTTGGGAGTTTTCCTTTGCCACGGCTTCGGCGAAGATCGGGCTTTCAGAAACCCGGAGCCGGACAAACATGCCAACCACCAGGAGCACAAAGGACAGGAGGAAGGGCACGCGCCACCCCCACGCGAGGAAAGCGCCCTGCGGGAGGGCCGAGAAGATTCCCATCACCACAGTGCCGAGGACCGCACCTGTCGGCGCGCCGGCGTTCACGAACGATGCCGCGAAGCCACGGCGCTTCGGGTCCGAATGCTCCAAGGCCATGAGTGCGGCCCCACCCCATTCACCGCCGACGGCGATGCCCTGGCAGACCCGTAAGAACACCAGTATCACTGCGCCCCACGGCCCAATGACACTGGTTCCGGGCACTACGCCGATCAAGGTCGAGGCGATACCCATCATGGCCATCGAGATGATCAACATCCCCTTACGGCCAATCCTGTCACCGAAGTGCCCGAAGATAATTCCTCCGAGCGGACGCGCCACGTACCCGGCGGCGAACGTGGCGTAGGCGGCTACGACGCCCACCCACTCGTCGGTTCCCGCAAAGAAGACTTTCGGAAAGGCAACTGCCGCGGCGGTTGCGTACAGCAGGAAGTCGTAGAACTCGATGGTGCTGCCCAGATAGCTGGACAAGATGACCGTACGCGCCTCTTTGCGCTTGGTGGCCGTGCTCGACTGAGCGAGAGCAGTGCGTCCTGACATGGCTGTTCCTTGGGAGAGGAGGGAGGGTTGGGTTTGTTTATTTGTAGAAGCGGGCGAGGAATTCGGCGACGACGGCGGGGCGTTCCTGCCCTTCTATTTCGATGGTGGCGTTGACCTTGATTTGGGCGCCGCCCTTGACCTCGGTGACTTCGGCGATGGAGCCGTTCATGCGGACTTTGGAGCCCACTTTGACCGGGGAGGTGAAGCGGACTTTGTCCAGTCCGTAGTTGACTTTGGTGGTGACGCCGTCGACGTCGAACAGCTCACCCCAGAACGGGATGATCAGGGACAGGGTCAGGAACCCGTGCGCGATCGGGGCGCCGAAGGGGCCGTCCTTGGCGCGTTCGGGGTCAACGTGGATCCACTGCTGATCATCGGTGGCGTCGGCGAACAGGTTGATCTGTTGCTGGGTGATTTCGCGGTAGTCGGTGGTGCCGAGGTCCTTGCCGGACATGGTGAGCAGCGTGTCGAAATCGACGACGAGATTGGGCATCATTGCCTCCTGGTAGTGGTTGTTTGTGGAAAGTTGTCCGTAAAAAGCGACCGGGTTAGCGGGTGAAGGCACTCTCGCCCGTAAGCGCCCGGCCGATGATGAGGGCGTTGATCTCGTGGGTCCCCTCGTACGAATAGACGGCTTCGGCGTCGGCGTGGAAACGCCCGACGTCGGCGGCGAGCGTAATGCCGTTGCCGCCCACCACTTCGCGGGCCAGGGCGACGGTCTCCCGCATCAGAAGGCTCGTCTGCATCTTGGCCAAGGCCGAGTCTTGGTCCCGGTAGATCCCCCGGCCCTGCTGTTCGGTCAGGCGCACCACCAGAGAGAGCGACGCGGTGATGTTTCCGAGCATGCGGGCCAGTTTTTCCTGGACCAGTTGGAAGGACCCCACAGGGCGGCCGAACTGTTGGCGCTCTTTGACGTAAGACAATGCGGCCTCGAAAGCCCCGGCTTGGATGCCGGTAGCGATCCAGGCTACGTCGGAGCGCATGGCCCGAAGCATCGCTGCGACGTCCTTGAACGAGTTCACGTTGTGCAGGCGCATGGCCTCGGGAACGCGCACGCCGTCGAGGGTGATATGGGCGTTCTGCATCATCCGCAAGGAGGTTTTGCCTTGGATCTTTTCCAAGCCCACCCCGGGAGCCTGCCGGTCCACGAGGAACGCTTTGACCTGACCGTCGGCGACGTCCCGGGCGAATACACACAGCACATCCGCCGTGGTGGCACCCCCGATCCACCGCTTGGCGCCGTCCACAACCCAAGCACCTCCGCCGCCCCCGCCGTCGACTCCCGGTTCGAAGCGAGCCGTGGTGGCGAGCCCGCCGGCGATGTCCGAGCCGTGCTCCGGTTCGGTCAGCGAGAACACGCCCTTGAGCGAGAAATCCACCACGCGGGGCATCCACTCTTTTTGCTGCTCCTCGGAGGCACCAACCCGGATGGCCGTCCGGAACAGCCCGGCTTGGGCTGTGTACCAGGTGGCCAGTGAGGCATCCGTTCGAGCCAGCTCGAAGATCCGGAAGCCATGGTAAATACCCCGGGCCGGGCCGTTGGTGGTCAGCGCGGCAGGTTCCATCAGGTCCAGATCAATAAGCGGCTGCGCCAGCTGATCCGGGAATTCGCCCCGTTCCCAGTACTCGGCCAGTAGCGGTTTCGCCTCCGCGTCAAGGAAATTCCGTAACCGCGCCAGCACGGCACGTTCCTCGGTGGTGAGGAGTGCTTCGGCGTCGTACCAGTCCGCCGTCGCGAAGAGCCGCTCATCGGCAACTGTCGTGCTCATCTCAACCGCCCAGCCCGAGCAGCCGGACAGCGTTGTCCTTGAGGATCTTCGGCCGAACCTCGTCTTTCAGGGGCAAGTCCGCGAACGCGCCCAGCCATTTCTGCGGCGTGATCAGCGGGAAGTCCGTGCCGAACAACACCTTGTCCTGCAACACGGAGTTGGACAGACGGACGAGAGATTCCGGGAAGTACTTGGGCGACCAGCCCGAGAGGTCAATGAACACGTTGGACTTGTGCGTCGCGATCGAGTTTGCTTCGTCCTGCCACGGCACCGAGGGGTGGGCCATGATGATCTGCAATCCCGGGAAATCGGCGGCCACGGCGTCCAGCAGCAACGGATTCGAGTACGCCAGCTTGATTCCAAACCCACCGGGAAGACCTGCCCCCATGCCGTTCTGGCCAGTGTGGAAGATACACGGCAGGCCCAGTTCCTGCAGGGTTTCCCACAACGGATAGAACTGTTCACTGGACGGGTCAAAGCCCTGGAGGGACGGGTGGAACTTGAAACCCCGGGCGCCCAGCTCAATGGCCTGGTGCTTCGCCCCCGCGATTGCGTCCTCCCCCGTGCGCGGGTCCACGCTGCCGAAGGGAATCAACACATCGTTGTGCTTCGCGGCCCTGGCGATCAGCTCCGGGATGCTGTTGGGCTCATGCTTGAGCTGCGTCCGGGCGTCGACGGTAAAAACGACGGCGGCCATCTTCAGTTCGCGGTACACCTCCGCGATCCGATCCAGCGACGGAGTACGGTCTTCTGACTTGAAATACTTCGCAGAAGCCTCCGTCAGGGCTTCGGGAAGCGAGCCATGCCCGCAGCTGTCCACCTCGAGATGGACGTGCATGTCGATCGCATCGAGGTTCGCGGCGTCGATGCCGAGTTCGTAACGGTCGGACATGGTCAGCGGGCCTGTGCGGGTGCGGGCTTAGCGAGTTCGGGCTGCAGATCCTCAGGCAACGGCAGGAATTCCTCACCGTAGCCTTGCAGGTTTGCCGCGCTGAACAGGGTGTCCGCATTCTCGGCCAGCGCCTCGTAGCTCCATCCGCCCTCCCGGTATTCGGTGGTGGCCGCCGTCGGATGCGTCCAAACCTGCAGCCGGTCCCCACCGGCACCGATCGCCTGGCCGGTGATCCCGGCAGCGGAGTCGGAGGCGAGGAACGCGATCAGCCCGGCAACGTCGTCGGCCGTTCCAAAACCAAGGTCATGCCGGAAGAAGGACGGCATCGCCTCACCGCGTTCATCAGCCTCTACGGCCTTCTGGAAGTACGGGACCGTCTTGGTCATGGCAGTCGCCGCCACGGGGATCACCGAGTTAGCCGTCACGCCGGCCTTCTTCATTTCCAGCGCCCACGTGCGGACCATGCCCACGATGCCCGCCTTGGCCGCGGCATAATTCGTCTGACCGAAGTTGCCGCGCTGACCGGTGGGCGAACCGATGGTGATGATGCGGCCCGGGATGTTGTTTTCCTTGAAGTACGCAAATGCCTCACGGACACAGGTGAACGTACCCTTCAGGTGAACGTTGATGACCAGGTCGAAATCTTCGTCCGTCATCTTCAACAGGCTCTTGTCCCTCAGGATCCCGGCGTTCGTCACCAGGATGTCCAGCCGGCCAAATGCCTCCACTGCACCGGCCACAAGGGCCTTGGCAGCCTCGGTGGTGCCCACCGGAACCACCACGGCGGTGGCCCGGCCGCCGTCGGCCTCAATCTGGGCCACTGCTTCCGCAGCTGTCTGGGCGTTCACGTCATTGATCACGACGGCGGCACCCTGGCGGGCGAGCTCCCTCGCGTAAGCGAGTCCAAGACCCTGCCCACTCCCGGTAACGATTGCAACCTTGCCGTTCAAACTCATGGCGCTCCTTCGCATGCAGTAACCTAACCGGTCGGGACCGGTGGGGACGATCCCACTGCATCGTGAGATCCTTGTCATGATCAATGAGAATACGGATCATTGAAAAAGTCAACGATTGTTTTTCATTACTATTGGAGTTGCCATGGGTCCGCAAAGCACTGACGTCGAAAAGCCGCGCCTGGCCGCGGCAAAAATCGGCAACGACGTGGGCCTGCTGCTCGCCAAGTTGCACGCCACAGGGTCGGTTCTCAACAACCGCGCCCTCAGCGATTACGGCCTCCGCGAGCGCTCGTTCTCGGTCCTTACTCTTGCCTGCAGCGGCCTGGAACCCACCCAACGCGAACTGGCCGATTTCCTCAGCCTTGACCCCAGCCAAGTGGTTAGCCTCGTGGACGATCTTGAACACCGGGGCCTGGTGGAACGCGCGCAAGGAAAGCAGGACAGGCGGGCGAAAATCATCGTGTCAACCGCCGAGGGGCGCCGAATTCACGCCAAAGCCCGCATCGCCCTGGATGCGTGCGAAGAAACCCAGCTGGCTCGCCTGACCGAGGGTGAAAACGCCGAACTCAGAGCGCTGCTGAAGAAAGCTTTGTGGGGGTAGCCGGGACCTTTGGTTGCTGGCCGGTGCGCGTCACGGCAAGGATCATGCCGATACCCGCCAGCGAGGACACCATGGCAGAACCGCCATAGGAGATGAACGGCAACGGGACGCCGATAACCGGCAGCAACCCGCTGACCATGGCGATATTGATCAGGGCCTGCCCCAACAGCCAGGTGATCACGCTGCAGGAGAGTACCCGGGCGAACGTATCCGTGGTCCGGGCAATCACGGTGAAGATCGCGATGGCCAGGACGGCGAAGAGGCCAAGGACCAGCAACGTCCCAGCCAACCCCAGCTCCTCGCCCAGGATGCTGAAGATGAAGTCGTTATGGGCTTCCGGGATCCAGTTCCATTTTTCCCGGCTCTGCCCCAAACCCACCCCAAACCAGCGCCCCGACGCGAGCGCATATTGGCCATTGAGGGCTTGGTAACCCACGCCTTGGGCGTCCTCCGCCGAGCCTGCTCCAAGCCAGGAAAAGATCCGGCCCATGCGGTTTCCGCTGCTGGCCGCAAGCACCAAGGCTGCCGCCGCGCATGCCGCCGCCGCGGCGCCGAAGACTTTCATGGGGACCCCGCCGTAGAACAGCGTGGCACCCAGGATCAGCATGACGATCATGGTGGTTCCCAAGTCATGGCCAAGGGCAACGAGCGCCATGATCATGCCTCCGGCAGGCAGCAAGGGGATCACTGCATGCTTCCATTGGCCCAGCAGATGCTGCTTGCGGGACAGAACGGATGCGGCCCAGACGATCAGGGCCAGCTTGGCGAATTCCGAGGGCTGCGCGGTGAATCCGCCCACGTTGAGCCAGTTCCGGTTGCCGTTGACCGTCATTCCCAGGGGCGTGAACACCAAGCCCAAAGCAACCACGGAAACCATCAGCATTGGCCACGCCAGCTTGCGGATGATGCGGGCAGGCAATCCGGCCAGGACCAACATCAACGCGACGCCGGCGAGGGTCCACATGCCCTGCTTCAGAGGCAGATCGTAGGGGTTCACCCCGGACGCGACCGACTCCACGGACGACGCCGAGGCAACCTCCACGAGGCCGATCGCAGCCAGCGTCAGGACGACGGCGATAATGACGGGACGTTGGCGGTCCACGCCTTCCTGCGTAAACCATCGACGCACTGCACCCAGCCGGCCGCGGGGTTGGTCCTGAGGAGGCATGGGTGTCTTGGTGGTAGCTGTCATCGTCATGCTTTCCTGGCTTTGGTCCGGCTAGTCCGGCTCTACTCCCGTTCGGCCATTCGTCTGGAGAACGGCAACACAAAGACGATATGCCCACCATGCCCCTTAACCCTTCATACGCACCCTTCGTGCGTGTCGGCAGGGCCTATGAAGGTGCAGATCCGCACTCGCGACGACTACCATCCCAAACATGGCCATCCACATCGGAACATCGGGCTGGAGCTACGATCACTGGGAGAACGTGCTCTATCCGCCAGGCTTGCCTTCGGCAAAGCGCCTGGCCCACTATGTGGCGCGGTTCAGTACCGTGGAACTCAATGCGAGTTTCTATCGCTGGCCGCGGGACACCACGTTCGCCGGCTGGCGAAGCCGGCTTCCCCAAGGTTTTGCCATGTCCGTGAAGGCACCGAGGGGACTGACCCACGGGAAAAAGTTGTACGGTCCCGAAGTTTGGATCGAAAGGATTGCGCGCTGCTGGCACGAATTGGGCGACAAGAGGGCCGTCCTGCTGGTCCAACTTCCGCCCGGTTTTGCCCGCGATGACGCCCGGCTTGGTTACTTCCTCGCCGCACTGCCGCAGTGGATCCGGGTCGCCGTCGAGTTTCGCCACGATAGCTGGGACCACCCCGAGGTCTATGCGCTATTGGAACGCCACAACGCCGCTTACTGCATCATGAGCGGAGCCAATCTGCCGTGCATACTCCGCGCGACAGCTTCGTTTGTCTACATTCGGCTTCATGGGCCCGATCATGAACACCTTTACGGGGGCTCGTACTCGGATGCGGACCTCGGCTGGTGGGCTGACCGGATCCGCGAGTGGAGCGACGGCGGACGGGACGTCTTCGCCTACTTCAACAACGACGGCGGAGGCCACGCGGTGCGCAATGCGGACACCCTGCGGGCTTTCCTGGGCACCGGCTAACCCCTGCCTGCGGACGGATTCGTCCGCTTCGCGAAAACCCCTTGCGGACTAAATAATCAGCATGCTTAGCTTATCCTACTGCTGGTATCCCGGTCGTAGGGGGAACCGCTGGACCGGCAATTCACATCAGGTTGCCATAGCGTTCAGGAGGGATCACCATGCCGCTATCCGAACGGGAGCAAAGGGTTCTGCACCAACTCGAACGGGAACTCTTTATCCAAGACCCCAGACTTGCCCGGCAGCTGGAATCGGGCATCCCCGTCCGTGGTCCTATCCAGCCCCGGCTCCGGGACGTGCTCGCGGCGGCTGGCGCTTTGGTACTGATCTTGCTGGCTATCCCCCTGCACGCATTTCTGCTGGCAGTAGCCGGGCTTCTGCTGTTGTTCTCTGCGGTGCGGGCGGACAGGGCCCACCGCGCGAGGGTTGCCCGGATATCAGTAGATCGTGGGCGCCCCAGCTGACCCCGACCGACACACTCCGCCCGGGTTAGCACTCACACGCAAATGACTTCGCAGCCTTGGTCGCGAATCTGCTGCACCACCGCTTCGGGCGCCCTGGTGTCCGTGATGAGCACATCGACTTCGGCCATGGCGCAAACGGGTGCCAACGCGATTCTGGAAATTTTTGTTGCGTCGGCGAGGACTATTGTCGTGCGTGAGCGCTGCTGCAGGGCACGGTTGACACGGGCGCCCATCGGGTCATAGTTCGTGCAACCGGCGTCGGGGTCAACGCCGTCGACACCTAGAAACGCTACGTCGATGTTGTAGTCCGTCAGGAACTGCTCGGCTATCGGACCTACTGTTTCCTGGCTGCTGGCCCTGGCTTCGCCGCCGGCAATGAAGACCCTCAGTCCGGGGTTGGCCAGCAAGCTGGTTGCGATGTTGAGCGCGTTCGTGACGATGCTGAGATGCTCCCTGCCCATGAGCATGCGGGCGAATTCGCTCACCGTCGTCCCGCCGGTCATCCCAACAACCCGTGAGCCGTTCAGATAGGTCAGGGCATGCTCTGCGATGCGACGCTTCTCGGGGAGGTCTTGGGCCGTCTTATAGTTCAAGGGCAGATCGTTGAAAGCGGCGTTGGTAGAAGCACCCCCTCGTGTGCGGGTCACGAGCCGCTGCTCTTCCAGCAGCTCCAGATCGCGCCTAATGGTCGCCTCCGACACGGTGAAGAGTTCAGCAAGCGTCGGGACATCGATGTTGCCGGCTTCGAGCACGGCTCCCACGATCTGATTCAGTCTCTGTTTTCTGGCCACCCTCCAAGATTAACGCCTTTGCGCATTTATTTGCAAGAAACGCGCACTTTGCGCCCCAACTCTGCGCGTTCGAACGATTCGATCAATTATCAGTGCATATTTATTGCGCGTAATGCACATCACATGCAATACTTGCTCAGAGTTACGGAAATGAGCAGTTTTAGCATCGTTATGCACAGTTTGATGAAAGGTCGACCGATGATTTCCAAGCGAAACCGCCTGCGAGGCACCGCTCTGGTCGCGGGAGCAGCGGCGCTCAGCGTCCTTGCGACAGCTTGCACAGGAGGCGCAGGAGCCTCCTCTTCACAGACGAAGGACGTCACGATCACCGTGGCTTTGTTCGGCGCCCCTCCTCCCCAGAAGTCACTGGACGCGTTCACAAAGAGCACCGGCATCACGGTCAAGTGGTCGACGATCGACTGGGACAGCCTGCAGACAAAGATCGCCGCTGCGTCGACCTCCAACACCTACTTCGCTGACGCGACCGACGTCGACTGGTCGCGGGTCGGTCAGGAAAGTAAGCTCGGCTGGTTCTTGCCGATGGAAAAGTACATCGACCAAAAGGCCTACGCAGCAGACATGCCGCAGCTGAGTTCCTTCACGTCCAACGGCCACATTGTCGGCGTCCCCTTCGATGCCTCCTATCTGGTGACCACGGTCAACAAAGCGATGTTCGCAAAGGCCGGAATTTCCGCCATGCCCACCACCATTGATGAGTACACCCAGGACCTTCAGAAGGTGAAAGCCGCGGGCGTCGCTCAAAACCCACTCAACATCCCGTTCGCCGCTGCCGAAGGCTTGTCCACCTACTGGTACGAGACAACCCAGGCATTTGGCGGCAAGATTCTGGACGAAAGCGGAAAGCCGCAGTTCAGCTCTCCGGACTCAGCCGGATATAAGGCGGCGCAGTGGATGGTTGACGCGATCAAGAATGGCCTGGTCCCTGCGGGCAACATCAACGTCAGCGACAGCGAGAGCCAGCAGACGCTGATGGCCAAGGGCGTCACCGCCAGCACATTCGCGGACTACTCAGGCAACGTCGGCAGCTTGTACGACGTCCCCGCTTCATCCTCTGTCAACGGCGCAGTGCAGTACATCCCGACGCCGGGCATGACCGGCGCAACCGCGAACGTCAGCAACCCGGATGGCATCGGGATCCTGAAGACGGCCAAGTACCCCGAAGCAGCGGCGAAATTCATCGAATGGTTCACCTCCGCAGAGAACCAAGCTGACTTCGCCGGCGCCAACGGGCCGGACAAGGTAATGCCCGGATACTTCCTTCCTTCCAGGCTGACAGGACTCGAAAAGCTCACAGCGGCCAAGGGGCTCGCTGGAGGGCAGGAACTGACCACAATGCTCAAGAGCAGCAAGCCCGTCTTTCCCGCGGGAGCACCAGTCTGGTACCCCCAGTTCTCCAATTCCGTCTACACCAATCTGCACGCAGCAGCGGCTGGCAGCATGACCGTCGACGCGGCGATCAAAGCCATCTCGGATTCAGCAACCAAATTGGCCGGGCAGTAGGAAACGATGAGCACGAGCCTGCGCCTCAAGCAAAAGCCGCCAGCTCGGGGTGGACAAGTTCCGGACGCCGCACGCCGTGGGCGGCGTCTGGACTTGCTCCCCTACGCGTTGGTGACACCGCTGACACTCTTCATCGTCGGCCTGGCCCTGATACCGGCCGGGTTCACCCTCGTCGAAGCGTTCTTCCGCGTTCAGCCGTTGAACCCACCGGATGAGTTCAATGGACTGGACAATTTCCGGCAGCTCTTCGCTGACCCGGCCATCACTGCGAGCATGGGCAACACTGCCCTGTACGTCATCATCGGCGTGCTTCTCTCCACTGTGCTCGCCATTGCCATGGCCATAACGCTGCAGAAACAATTCAGAGGACGCTCGGTCCTGATCGCAGTGCTCATTCTGCCCTGGGCGCTGCCTGGAGTCGTCGAAGGAATCGTCTGGGGAAGCATCTGGGATAGCAACACCGGACTCTTGAACAGCATTTTGAGCTCATTCCACCTCATCGATCACTATTTGGTGTTCCTGGGCCAGAACCATTTCCTCACCATCCTTGGCATAGAACTGGTGCAGGTGTGGCAGATTACCCCACTGTCGACGTTGCTGGTCTTGGCCGCGCTTCAGAACATCCCGGCCGACCTTTATGAGGCATCCACACTCGACGGATGCTCGGCATGGACCACGTTCAGCAGGATCACCCTCCCGCTCGCGCGGCCAGGGATCACCATCGCCATGGTTCAGGGCATCATCGCAACCCTGAACGTCTTCGACCAGCCCTACATCCTCAACGGATCAGCCGCGACGGGCGCCTCGGTGACCATGCAGACCTACTTCATCAGTTTCCAAAACCTGAACTTCGGTGAGGGCTATGCCCTCTCCCTGCTCATCACCCTGGCAACCCTCGCGTCCTCGCTACTCGTTTTGAAATTTGTCTATCGACCGGTGGAATTCTGATGAAACAACGCACACCCCTCATGCGCCGACTTGGCATTGCGTTCATCCTGCTCTGGTCATTGGTTCCCCTTTACTGGGCCCTGAACATCAGTCTCCAGACCGATGCCCAAGCCGGATCGAAGCCATCCAACTATTTGCCGCCTACCCCCTCCCTGGACAACTACAGCTCCCTCTTGTCCGGCGGAAGCGACTTGGCGCAGTCAGTACAGCAATCGTCGATCAATATCTTCATTGAATGTGCCGCAGCCACGGTGATCACACTCATTCTGGCTACGTTGGCGGCCTACGCATTTGCCCGCATACAGTTCAAGGGCCGGCGCGTGCTCTTCTACGCCGTGCTGGCCACGATGGCCTTTCCCGCCTACACCACGCTCATTCCGCTGTACCAGATCCTCACGGCCTTCGGCCTGGTGAACACCTATACGGGAATCGTGCTTGTCTACGTTTCGGGTTTCCTTCCCCTCGCAACGTGGATCCTTCATAACTACATGGCTAGCCTGCCGATCGCCCTCGAAGAAGCCGGAAACATCGATGGCGCCAGCCGGATGCAGGTCCTTTGGCACATAGTCCTCCCGCTCGCACGGCCCGGACTCATCTCGACGGCGATCATCACTTTCCTCTTTGCCTGGGGTCAGTTCCTCTTCCCGTTGGTCCTCTCCAGCGACCTGTCCACGCAGCCGCTCACAGTGGTCATCGCGTCCTTGCAGGGCCGGCACCTTGTGCCGTACACGCTCCTGAACGCCGCCGGCGTCGTTGCCCTCGCCGTCCCTGCCGGCATCGCCCTTGTCCTCAACCGCTACATCGTCAGCGGCATGCTCGCGGGAAGCGTCAAATGACCGGAGAGCACCCGCACCGCATCCCCTCTGAGCGGCCCACAGGACCGGGGACGGCGCTGCCAGGCTTCACTACCGGGGAGTTGACGGTCGCCCTCGACGTCGGGGGTACGGCAATGAAAGGCGCCGTCCTCTCCGGGTCAGAAGCCATCTCCTATCACCGGTGGCCCACACCCAGGGAAGAAGGCCCGGACGCCGTGGTCAAAGCCGTCATCAGCGCCGTTGACGAACTTCTGGGACACGCGCCCGGCGCCCGCGCCATCGGACTGGTTGTCCCGGGCCTGGTGGATGACCGGACCGGGACCGCACTGTACTCCGAAAATATTGGCTGGCGGGATGTTCCTTTCGTCAAGATCATCAATGAGCACACCGGGCTGCCTGTTGGATTCGGCCACGACGTAAGAGCGGGCGGACTGGCAGAGCGCGAACTCGGCGCGGCCCGAGGACATGACGACGTGCTTTTTATGCCAATCGGAACCGGGATCTCCGGGGCCATGTTCGTCGAAGGTCACGCCATCGCCAACAAGTACGCCGGCGAAATCGGCCACCTGGACGTCGGTTCCGGTGAACTCTGCGCCTGCGGCGCCATCGGTTGCTTGGAAACAGTCTCGACAGGCCCCTCCATCGCGCGGCGCTACAACCGGCTGACGGGGGCGAACGTTCAGGGCGCGAAGCCGGTAGTAGAACGCATGCATGCCGGGGACCCCGCAGGCCTGAGCGTCTGGGCGGAAGCAACCGAGAGCATCGCACGCGCACTCGCAGCTTACGTAAGCCTGCTCGCCCCTGGCCTGATCGTCATCGGCGGCGGCCTCAGCTCCGCCGGGGACACCCTCCTCGAACCCGTTGCAAAGGAACTCCGCCGCATCCTCGTATGGCAACAGCAACCGAAGCTGGTCACCGCCTCCCTCGGCGACAACGCCGCCTGCCTCGGGGCCGGCATCCTGGCACGGAAGGCCCTCTCATGAGATCCGCTGCCGCCCACGCCCCAACCTGCCGGACGGCGTGGTTCGCCGGCCCATGACCCCCGCGGCACCCCTACACGGGCCGCGCACCTACACTTCGTCCCAACTCAAGGAGACACGACTTGTCCAGCACGACCAACACCCACATGAATCACACGGCAGGATCAGAGGCAACGGCACGCGAAATCGCCCAGCAGCCGGACGTCTGGCGTGGTGTCGCCAAGCTCATCGAAGACCAACGCGAGAACCTCGATTCGTTCCTTTCGCCACTGCTTGAAAGGCCAAACCTGCGCATCATCCTCGCAGGCGCGGGTACATCGGCCTTCGCGGGACGGATCGCAGCCCCTTCACTCGCACGGCAACTCCAGCGGCGCGTGGATGCCGTCGCCACGACAGACATTGTCTCCAACCCGCACGAGTGCTTCGCTGAGGACGTACCGACGCTCCTTATCTCCTTCGCCCGGTCCGGCAACAGCCCTGAGAGCAGCGCTGCGACCATCCTCGCGGATGAAATTCTCACCGACGTAAGCCACCTGGTCATCACCTGCGACAGGCAAGGAAATCTCTTCAAGATCCACCAGGGCCGTGACAAATCATTCGCAATTCTGATGCCCGAACGCGCGAACGACCAAGGGTTCGCAATGACTTCGAGCTTCACCTCCATGCTGCTCGCCTGCCTCCTGATCCTCCGTGGTGCGGATAACACCGCCGTGAACGCACTCGCCGGAGCCGCCGAACGCATCCTGGGCCCGCAGGAGATGATGGAGAAGCTGGCCCTCAAGGGTTACGACAGGGTCGTCTACCTCGGCAGCGGCCCCCTTGCAGGCCTCGCGCAGGAATGCGCGCTCAAACTCCTGGAACTGACCGCCGGCAAAGTCATCGCGTACCACGACTCATCGCTCGGCTTCCGTCATGGACCCAAATCCGTCCTGACCGACAAGACACTGGTGATCGTTTTCGTATCATCGGACGCCTACACCCGCAATTACGACCTGGACATCCTTGCTGAGCTGCGGTCAGGTATCGCCGCGGAAAACACCGTTGCAGTCTCGGTCCACCCCGAAGCTGACATTTCCGGCCAGTCATGGGTTTTCCCGGAACTTTCCGCTCTGGATGACGCCCTTCTGGCACCGGCATATGTGCTTTTCGCTCAACTCTTAGCGCTGCTTGCTTCCCTGCAGCTTGGCCTGACCCCTGACAACCCTTTCCCGTCCGGAGACGTCAACCGCGTGGTGCAAGGCGTCCGAATTCACCCGCTCGAGCGGACCGAAACTTACTAGTCGGTTAGGGTCCTCGGCCTTCCCCACGCACGCAACCCTGCCGAAGGCCGCCCCGTCCTCCCTGACCGAAAGGAATACTTTGTGATCTCTTCGACCGCCCGCGACGGCCGAAAAATCGTGACCGTGACTCCCAACCCCGCTCTCGACATCACGTACGGCCTTCCCGCGATCCACCTGGGACAAACCCACCGGGTCGACGCACCTCTCCAACGGGCAGGTGGCAAGGGGCTGAACGTCGCGCGTGTGGCTCACCAGACGGGTTCAGCTGTCCTGGCCATTGCTCCCGTGGGCGGTGCCACCGGCGCCCTGTTTCGCGCCGAACTTGAACAGTCCGGGCTTCCACACCTCCTCATACCAGCGAGTACGGAGACCCGCAGGAGTATCGCTTTCGTCGATGAAGAACACCTCCAGACCAGCATCTTCAACGAACGCGGCGAAGAGCTGCCCTCAACAATCTGGGACGAAATCCTGGCGGCTGTGGAGGCTGTTCTCGATAGGAAGGAAGCTTCCGTCCTAGCCGCTTCGGGCAGCCTGCCGCCCAACGCACCCGGTAGCTTCTACCAAGACATGATCGCCCTCGCACATCACCACAAAGTCCCGGTCATTGTCGACACCTCAGGGCCGCCACTGCTCGACGCCGCCAAGGCGGGCGCGGACCTGCTCAAACCCAACCATCATGAGCTGATCGAAGCCACCGGAGAGCAGCATCTGCCTACGGCGGCCCGGCGGCTTCTTCAACTCGGGGCCCGCACGGTAATCGTCAGTACCGGAGAGAAAGGCATGCTCGCGTTCACCCGCGATCAGCCCGAGGCGCACTGGGCCGCCTCGCCCGGCCGCACCCTTACGGGCAACCCCACTGGAGCAGGTGATGCAGCAGTGGCTGCTGCCGCCGTGTGCCTGAGCGACGGCGCTGACCTCCCGACACTCCTGCGCACTGCCTCTGCCTGGGGCTCGGCCGCGGTTCTCACCACCGGTGCAGGCGAAATCGCAGCGAACTATTCAGACCTCCAAAAAGAAGTACTCGTCACCCTGCAAAAGGACATCCCATGCCACTGACTCCCACGGCAGACATCATGGCCGACGCCGTTGCCTCCCGGACCGGACAAGGTGCCTTCAACGTTATTCACCTTGAAACCGTCGAAGGACTCATCACAGGAGCCGAGCTTGCGGGGTTGCCGCTCATTCTGCAAATCTCACAGAACTGCGCAAACTACCACGGAGGCCTGGAGCCGCTTGCGTTGGCCTGCATGTCACTCGCACGGGAAGCCAATGTCCCCATCGCCCTGCACCTCGATCACGCCGAAGACGCGAGCCTCGCCATCCAGGCCGTGGACCTGGGCTTCGGTTCAGTCATGTACGACGGCGCCCATCTTCCCTACGAAGCAAACCTCGAAACGACGGCAAAAGTCACGGAATACGCCCACTCGATGGGCGTCTATGTCGAAGCGGAACTCGGGAAAGTCGGCGGCAAAGGAGGTGCCCACGCCCCCGGCGTGCGAACCGATCCGGAGGAAGCCGCCGACTTCGTCCGGAGAACCGGAGTCGATGCCTTGGCGGTCGCAGTGGGGTCCTCCCACGCAATGACAGAACGGAACGCAGCCCTTGACCTGACCTTGATCCGCCGCTTGAGGGACAGTCTCAACGTTCCCCTCGTCCTCCACGGATCATCGGGGGTGCCGGACGAAACAATCTCGGAGGCGATCACCGCGGGCATGAGCAAGATTAACGTGTCCACACACCTGAATGGATTCTTCACCCGTGCAGTCCG
Source organism: Arthrobacter sp. fls2-241-R2A-200 (assembly GCF_030209745.1). GTDB lineage: Bacteria > Actinomycetota > Actinomycetes > Actinomycetales > Micrococcaceae > Arthrobacter. The sequence goes on along the minus strand of NZ_JARVRJ010000001.1, from coordinate 26,372 downwards.
CGACTATCTGGACTCGCATCCAACCGTTGTCGACTCCCGTAAGTACCTGGGCGCCGGCCGTGACGCACTGGTGCCCGAAGTATCGCGGCTCCTGAGGTTGTTCGCAGGCACCGCCCGTTCGAATGAGGCGTAGCCCCCGCGGGTAACTCCGGGCTGAAGGCATCGCCGTGACCGGGCCGCCGACTACGGGTTGTCTGCGGCGGGAGGGTCAGATTCCTTCTCGAACGGGCCACTGACAACCACCTGCGCGGGGCTGTGGAGGAGGTACCCGTTGAGCCAGGAAAACAAGGCTCGGACTTTTTGTTGTGTCCCGGACAACAAGGCAAGGTGCACCAAGAGCCACGACAAAAACGCAAAGGGGCCCTGCAACTGGAGTCGTTTGCGTCCGAGCTCCGCTACGGCTGCACCGCGCCCGACCATCGCCATGTACCCCTTGTCAACGTAGTGGAATGGTTTCCGTTCGTCCCCGTTCAGGTCAGCGATGATGTTGGCCGCGGCCCACTTGCCGGCCTGCTGCGCCACCGAACCCAGCTGGGGCAGCTTTGCGCCGGTCGAGTCGGTAATGTTCGCGGCGTCCCCAATAACGTAAACGCCGTCGACGTCGGGAGCTGTCAGGTCCGGTTGAACATCGATCCGGCCGCCCCGGCCCTGCGACAGGCCTGATCCGGCGATCAGGTCCCCTGCCTTCAAACCGCCGGCCCACACCACGATCCGTGCAGGCACAAAGCTTTCGTCTGCAAGCTTTACCCCGTCGGCCCGCACTTCGGTGACACCGACTCCCATATGCAACTGGACACCGACTTTTTGCAGGTGCTCAGCGGCATACTTTTGGGATTTCGGGGAGAACACGTTCAGGACGCTGGGAACCATATCCACCAGGTGAACCCGGCAGCGGGCTGCGAGTTCGGGCGAGAAATACTTTCCCACTACGTACTTGACGTTCTCGGCCATGGCACCAGCGGTCTCGACGCCGGTGGGACCGCCTCCCACCACCACCACGTCCACCGCTGCATCGAGACTTCTGTCCGCCTGATCAAGAAGCCGGGTGAGACCGGAGCCCAGGCGGGTGGCATCAGTGACCGAGTACAGCGGGTATGCGAACTCTTCAGCCCCGGGAGTGTTGAAGAAGTTGGGCACGGCGCCCACGGCGATAACCAGGATCTCTGCCCGCCATACCCTGCCGTCCGCGGTGGTGACGGACTTTTGGTGCACATCGACCGATGACACCTTCGCCGTCAACACCCTGACACTGCTCAACCTGCGGAAAACGGACCGCAATGGACGGGCGATGGCCGAAACGCCGATCTGGGACGTGGCAACCTGATACAGGAGCGGTTGGAATTGGTGGTAACTGTTTGAGTCGATCAGCAGGACGCGTATACCTTTGCGGCCCAGCTCCTTGGCTGCTGCGACCCCTGCAAATCCGGCTCCGACCACAATGACTTGGTATGTGTCCTCCATCTCAGCAACATACTTCACCTGCCGTCCCGGCAACAGGGGGTCTGCGGCAGGCCGGCGTCGCCCGTTTACTTTTCGGACCGGTGGGTACGCACGAGGATAGTAAACCGAAGCATGCGGGCATTCGAAGGGGTGGTCACTCTTGGAGGAGATCGGGATTTCAGACGTAGCGCATGGGGCGGGCCCTGTTGAGTTGCTGCTTGTCAGGCATGGAGAGAGTGAAGGCAATGTCGCGGCCACCGAGGCCCGCATCGCCGGAGCAGAGGTCATCGACGTACCTGCCCGGGACCCGGACGTGCACCTGTCCGACGTCGGGCAAGAGCAGGCCAAAGCCCTCGGAGTTGCTTTGTCCCGCATCTCCCCCGAGCTCTGTCCCGACGTCGTGATCTCATCGCCCTACGCGCGGGCACAGCAAACGGCCCGCATCGCCGTCGAAGTCGCAGGCTGGCCGGTCACCGTCACCACAGACGAGCGGCTCCGCGACCGGGAACTGGGCATCCTCGACCGGCTCACGGGGCGCGGCGTCGACAAGCGGTACCCCGAGGAGGCCGAGCGGCGGCTTTGGCTTGGCAAGCTGTACTACCGGCCGCCAGGGGGCGAGTCGTGGGCTGATGTTGCCCTCCGGCTGCGCTCCATCCTGAACGAACTGGATAATCCAGCCCGTGGTCAACGGCTGATGCTCGTGTGCCACGATGCTCTGATCCTGCTGGTTCGATACGTCCTTGAGGGCATGTCTGAGAAGGAAATCCTGGACCTCGCATCGAGCACGTCTGTGTTAAATGCATCCGTTACGCGTTTCGTGCGGCCGTCCGGAGTCGGCCCTTGGACACTGGAAAGCTTCAACGTTGCCGACCACCTGACCGAGCAGAACGTGGCGGTCACCGAGCACGGAGGGGATGCCAATGTCCACCCCCAGTAGCCAGCCCACGCTCGTAACGCCGTCACTGCTTCGGGACTGGGACTTGCCGGCTCCGGGAAGTGACAAGTACTCGCGCGGCTCGGTGTTGGTCCTTGGCGGAGCCCGGGCGACACCTGGGGCAGCGTTGCTCGCCGGCACGGCAGCCCTTCGCGCAGGGGCCGGGAAGCTGACCATGGCTGTCGCCGGTTCCGTGGCGGTCCATGTGGGAGTTGCCCTGCCCGAATGCGGAGCCATGGCCATGCCGGAAACAGCAGAGGGGTCGTTGACCGGCGAAGGGTTGGAGTCCATAGCTTCCTATGTTGACCGAGCCGACGCACTATTGATCGGTCCGGGACTCGATGACTTGGACCTGACCGAAGTACTCCTGAGAGGCCTGCTGGAACGCGAAGAGGGCGACGGCGGGGACGGCCCTGCGATCCTACTGGACGCCTACGCATTGGCCGGACTCACGAGGGTGGAGGACATGATCGGGCCTTGGCGGGGCCGGCTCATCCTCACGCCGAATCCCACAGAGGCCGGTGTTCTCCTGGGCAGGGATGTCGAGGACCTGGAAGCGGATGTGGCTGCAATCGCCCGCCGCTTCGATGCCGTGGTGAGCTGCCAGGGCATCATCGCCGGAACGGTGAGCCGAGGCTCCGTGGAGTCAGCAGGCCCGGAGGAGTCAGCGGGCTCCCCGGAATTGTGGAAGATCACCACCGGGCACGGCGGGCTGGGAACCTCGGGCAGCGGGGACGTCCTAGCAGGCGCCATCGCAGGGCTGCGCGCGCGGGGAACCAGCGGCGTGCAGGCAGCCTGTTGGGGGACGCATCTTCACGCTGCCGCGGCCGACCGATTGGCGAGCAAGCTCGGACCCCTCGGTTTCCTGGCCCGCGAGCTTGCCGATGAGATTCCGGCCCTCATGTTGGAGCTTAACTAAGCGGGTTTCAGCAGTTCTTTCTCCACGACGGCGGTTCGAGACAGGGTCTTATAGCCCTCCTGCTCGAACAGGACGGTCATGACGTCGTCCTCGTGACGCATGACCAAACCCGGACCCCACTCCTTGTGGATCACGGATGATTGCACCGGGAACTGCTCGTCCGCCACGGCGTCGTCGGTGCCCTCCTCACTATGGTGGGACGCGTCGCCGCCACGGTTGGCCGCATCGGAGCAAGCATCGCAGTGACCGCAGGGCTCGGGCATGTCTTCCCCGAAGTAGCCCAGCAAGAACTGCCGGCGGCAGGTGTCGGTCTCGGCATAACCGCGGATCATCATCAGCCGCGACTGGTCGATGCGCTGGCGGGCCTGGCCAAGTTCAATCGCGCGGTCCACCAGTGTGGACAATTTGGACGTGGACTTTAGCCGGACCCCCCGTTTCCCTAATACGACGGCGCCGGCTTCTTCGAGTTGGTTCACGAGGCCCGTGACCTTCCTGGGCGGGAACCCCGTCAGCTCAGCCAAGGCACTCTTCGTAGCCGGCGCGCCGGCTGACTTCAGGACTTTCAGCAGGGCCGTGAGGGCCTCCGCATCCGGAGCGTGGGTGCCAAAGAATTTTCGAAGTCCCAGGTCCTCGGCGCGATAGTGCAGGATTGCTGTGGCCGGTTCGCCGTCGCGACCTGCCCTGCCGATCTCCTGGTAGTAGGCGTCCAAGGACTCCGGAATATCGGCATGGACAACGAACCTGACATTCGGCTTGTCAATGCCCATGCCGAAGGCTGTGGTGGCAACGACGACGTCGAACTGATCCTGCAGGAACCCCTCATGGATGCTTTCCCGCTCGGCTGGCGACCGTCCCGCGTGGTAGGCGGCGGCCCGTAGGCCGGCCTTAGCCAACTTCTCCGCGTACTTCTCAGTGTCCTTGCGGGTGGCGGCGTACACCAAGCCGATCCCGCCCGCCGCGGCGAGTTCGGAGACTTGTTCCACCACCTTCCGCCTCTTTGCCTTGTCCTCGTGGTGCCGGACCACCTCCAAAGAGATGTTGGGCCGGTCGAACCCGCGGACAATCAGGAGCGGATTCGTCATCCCCAGCCGCTCCACGATCTCATCACGCACAGGGGGCGAGGCAGTGGCGGTGAGCGCAGCTACCGGCGGGTTGCCCAAACGCTCCCGAACATGTCCCAGGTTGAGGTAATCGGGCCGGAAATCGTGGCCCCATGAGGACACACAATGGGCTTCATCGACCACGAATAGTGTGATGCCCAGCTTGGCGAGGCGATCAACGGTTTCCTGCTTGGCCAGTTGCTCGGGTGCGAGGAAGAGATAAGTGACCTCCCCGGACTCCGCTGCCTGCCACGCGGCCTCCACCTCCGAATCGCTGTGCGAGGAATTGATGGCGACGGCTGCCCCACCGCCAAGATCCTCCTCCAGCCCGTCCAGCTGGTCTTCCTGCAACGCGATCAAAGGCGAAACCACGACGGCGGGGCGTCCAGTGGCGTTGTGAAGATACCGGGCCGCCACTTGGTAGGTGGCGGATTTTCCGTACCCTGTGGGCATCACGGCGAGCACATCGCGGCCTTCGACGAGGGCGGTCATGCCCTTGAGTTGACCATCGCGCAACGACGGTAGTGAGAAGGAGGACGCTGCAAGCGCGCCCAAGGCAAGATCGTCGGACATTGAATGGCTCCGCTTGGTTGGACCTGCGGCCACTTGCTTCAGCCGACCCCTCCAGCCTAGCGCGCCGCCGGCCCGCGGGCGTTCTCCGGACCCCTGCCTGTGGAAAACGCCGAACGCTCGTCAGTCAATCCCCGGTTGCTCAGGGAAGGAAAAAACCCCTCAGTTCTTCCGCGATGGCCTTGGCAGACACCTGATGGGTCTGGCCATCGAGAGTGCGGTGAACCGCTCGGGGGACAGCGGCAGCGATCGCTCGCTGGGCGGCGGACATTGCCGGGGCTGCCTTGCTACCCACCATCACCAGCGTAGGAACGCCTACCGCCGCGAGCCTTTGGACAGGCGCCGTGAAGTTGTTGCAGACTTCGACCTCGTAGGGCAAAGTGTTGGCCGCACTCTTTTGGCTTGCCCACACCTTGGGCATCAGCCGGAGCATGATGGGGACGAAGGCGGGCACACCGATCATCTTCACGAGGAAGTAGGACACCATGGCACCTCTTTTGTTTTCGGCCAGGAGTTCCTTGAGGTGGGCGGCATGGTCCACGGGAGAGTCTGCGTGGGAGCCCACCCCGGTGTAGGGAGCCTCGTATGTGGCTAGCCCCCGCATAGGCACCCCCGCTGCAGCGGTTTCGAGGGCCAGCGCCGCCCCGGATGAGATGCCGTACACGAAAGCGTTGCCACCTGCGTGTTGGAGTACGGCCGCGAGGTCCTCGACCTCCCGTTCCACGGCGTACGGTGCGGTATCAGTGCTGTCTCCACGGCCACGGCGATCGTAAAAATACACCGTGTAGGATTCTGCCAGCGCGTTGGCGAGGGCTCTGGAGGGGCCGAAGGACCTGCCGCAAAAAGCTCCATCGACCAACACCAAAGCCGGGCCACTGCCCAGATGTTCCACTGAAATGGTGGTGCCATCGACGGAGGTGATGGCTTCCACCAGGGAGCTGGGGGTCGTTGTTGTCATGAGGCGTACCTTTCGAGGATGGTGTCGAGCGTGGAGAATGCTAGGACCCATCCGGCCAGCGTCATGTCGCGGAGCTCTTCGCTGAATGGGCCTTGGTGCAGGGTCATACGTGTCTTGTGTCCGTGATCATGGAACTCAAGCCGAAGGACTACGCCGTCGACTGCTCCCACTGACGTTTCAGCCGACATCTGGATCTCGAGGAACTCGGGCGCCTGCCAATGAAGGATGCGGCCGCGGATCGGGTGCACGCTTCCGTTTGCCGGGTCCTGCATATCGAGTTCCCATCGTCCACCTTCCGCAAGTTCTACCACGACGCTCTCCGCGGCCACAGTGACTCCGGACGGGCCAAACCAACTCGTCAGCAATTCGGGTTCGGTCCAGAAGCGCCACACCACGTCCCTTGGAGCATTGAAAGAGCGTGAGACGAACACGTCACGGTCGGTAACTTCACGTTGGTGGTATTCAGGCATCACGGCCGCTCCCGTCGTTGTCTTCATTGTTGTCGCCAATCCCGTTCTGCAATGCCGCCAGGGCGTCGTCGAGCTTGTCGAACGATTCATCCCAGAACTTCTTGTACCGCTCCATGTAATCAGTGGCTTCCTTGAGCGGTTGGCCTTCAAGGTGGCTCAGCCGGGAGGTCGCTATCCGCCTCCGGGAGATCAGCCCCGCATCCTCAAGGACCTTGAGGTGCTTTGAAATGGCCGGCTGGCTGATCTGGAAAGGTGCGGCCAAATCGGAAACCTGGGCATCACCCTGGGAAAGCCGCTGCAGGATCGCCCGTCGCGTGGGATCAGCTAAGGCGCCAAAGACTGCACTAAGTTGATCGACCATACCGAACCATTACCCTTCATAACTCTAAAGTTATATAACCGTATGGTTTACATTAGACCCTTGGCATCCTTTGTCAAGCCTTTTCCATCAGCCCCGACGGGATTCCTGAGCAAGTCTTGAGGGTTTGCTGCAGGGCACCTTGATCCAGCCAATCGAGACTTGAGAAAGCAGAGGACGAGCACTACAACAAAGGATGGCCCCAGATGACTACGCTGACAAGCATCACCGACGGCACCCTCCCCGGCCGCCGTTCCGCCTCCAGCGAGCGCGCAGCAGGTACCGCGACCCCCGCAGCCCCGGCAAGAAGCCTCGGGACTTTCCGTCGCCTTGTCAGGGCCATCGCGAAGGTCATCGGCGTCAGCATGCTCATCCTTGCGGCCCTCGCATTCCTGCTTCTTGCCCTCGGCCCACGCGTGCTCGGCTACCACACCTCCACTATGCTCACCGGTTCCATGGCGCCCCTGATCAACCCGGGCGACGTGGTGGTCACCGTCCCGACCCCGATCAAGGACGTCAAGGTTGGAGACATCATCACCTATCACATCCCTGTTGAAGATCAACGCGTCGAGACCCACCGCATCACCGACATCACCACCACGGCCACCGGCGGCACCACTGTACAGACCAAGGGGGACGCCAACAATGGCGTTGACCCCTGGGTTGCGACGCTGCAAGGCACAACCGTGGACAAAGAAGTCCTCACTATCCCGTACCTTGGCGCCGCTATCCGTGCCCTGCGCGCACCGATTGTCATGAATATCCTCCTTTACGGGGCGCCGGCCGTCCTTGTCATCGGCATGCTCACCTCTATCTGGACCAAGAAGCCCGGCAAAACCACCACGCCCGCAGCAGCGGACAAGCCCTAACGATTTCCCAGAACAACAACGAATCAGACCACGGAAGGAGCGCAGCGAAATGTCAATCCGTCGCCGCCTCCCCCGTTTGGCTGCCATCGGCGTCGCCGTCGTCGTCGCCCTGTTCTCGGCACCAGCCGCCGCCCTTGCGTCGTTTACCTCTAACGACGCCGCCAATCCCCAGTATTCGGCGGCTAGACTCGCCGCACCTGCGAGCGCGAACGTCTCCATGAGTTGTACTGCCAACAATCGCCGCGCCACCGTTACGGTGAACTCATTCAGCACGGTGACATATGCCAATTACCACGAGATCAAGGTTTATAACCGATCACATGTTTTGGAATTCACCGGGGATCTCAGCACCGCCGCCGGGAAAACATACACCTCCGGCTTGGAGACCATCGGCACGTGGACCTACGAGATCCGCGGTTACTACAAGATCCCCGGGACCTCGCGAATGTGGACAGGCACGGCGCTTACTGGATCCCTCATCTGCTAGTCCTGCTGAGCCCGGCGTCGTAGACTGATACCGGACTTTCAAGGAGGACCATGACGCCGCTCCGCACTTGCCTTGTCATTGAAGATGATGAGGACATCGGTGGTTTGCTTGAGGCGATCCTCTCCTCCGCCGGCTTTTCCGTCAGCGTTGAGGAAACCGGCACTGACGGGCTTTTGGCGGCGGCTGCCACGGCGCCGTCGATGATAACGCTCGACGTCGGACTTCCCGACATGGACGGCCGTGAAGTAGCGCGGGCCCTCAGGAAGTTCACCCAGGTTCCCATCATCATGATCACGGCATTTGCACAACCTGGGGACGAGCTGGACGGGATTGCAGCCGGCGCCACAGCCTATCTTTCCAAACCGTTCCGCCCTGCGGCCTTGCGGGACCTGGTGCAGAAATTGTTCCCTTCGGATTCGGACGTTGCTGTGGCTACGCCTGCCGTTTCTCCCATCCCCCACCCCCTCACGCAAGGGCCCCTGCCTTAACGCCTTTCCGGAGAGCTTGCTCTTGGCACTCATCCGGTCGCCTGCTCTCGCCATCGGCTTGGCACAGGCCGTCTCCATGATTAGGCTGGAAACCGTAAGCTTGCTTATCATCTTGGTGATGCCCGTGCGCATTACCCCCGGATAGCTTGCCCGTGTTCCAGACCTAACTATCAGGAGGACCACCATGACTGATCAGTACACCTTCCGGAACCCCGTCACCGCATATGAGCAAATCTCCCCGCCGAAACAGCACCAGCCCGAGCCCGGCCTCGACGCCGAACTGACCCCTAAGGCAGACCTCGGCGAAGACACATACCGCGGTACCGGACGACTGGAGGGCCGCAAGGCCATTGTTACCGGCGCCGATTCCGGTATTGGCGCTGCGACGGCGATCGCGTTCGCCCGCGAGGGGGCCGACGTCGTGCTTTCATACCTCCCCGAAGAGGAAGAGGACGCATCGCGCATTGCAGGGCTCATCGAAGCCGCCGGCCGCAAGGCGGTAAAAGTGCCCGGCGACCTCAAGGACCCTGCCGTTTGCCGTGAAGTGGTGGACACCGCCGTCGCGGTCTTGGGTGGCCTGGACATCCTGGTGAATAATGCCGGCAAACAGGTGGCCCAGGAAGACCTCGCCGAGATTTCCGACGAACAGTTCGACCACACATTGAAGACCAACGTTTACGCGATGTTTTGGCTGACCAAGGCAGCACTACCCCACCTGCCGGCAGGTTCCACCATCATCAACACAACATCCATCCAGGCCTACAACCCGTCGCCGACTCTGGTGGACTACGCCACCACCAAGGCCAGCATCAACAACTTCACCAAGGGGTTGGCACAACAACTGGCACCCAAGGGAATCCGCGTTAATGCCGTGGCGCCGGGGCCCATCTGGACACCGTTGCAGGTCAGCAGTGGCCAACCGAAGGAGGAGTTGCCCGAGTTCGGGCAGTCGACGCCGCTCGGCCGCGCCGGCCAACCGGCTGAGCTCGCACCCGCCTACGTCTTCCTGGCGTCCCCGGAGTCGAGCTACGTGGTGGGCGAAACCCTCAACGTCAACGGCGGCAACCCGACTCCGTAACCCAAGCCGTTGGTTGACGACGGCGGCGCCCCCAGCGGTTTCCCGGGCGCGCCGCCGTCGTGGGTTGCGGCAAGGGCGCGCAGCGAGGGTTGCAGCAAAAACGGGCGGCGCTACCGCGTGGCCGTCACCAGGTAGGTGCGGAGATTTGCCGGGCCCACCCGCTCCGCACCGGTCCCCCGCGGAAACCGGCCGTAGTTCGCTTCGGGCTGGCCGGGCTGAACCGTCGTCGCGTCAGTCCAGCCCCGGTCCGTAAACAGGGCTTGGGGTGCATCCGTGCAAAATGGCAGCGGCTTTCCGGAGCTTTTCCGGGCTGCTACCAGCGGCCCCATGGATTCCAACTCCAACAGGCCGGTGCCGAACGTGTCCGCCAGGAACTGCGAGCCGGGGGCGGAGAGCGCTCCCGTATCACGGACCAACGTCTCGACATCGGGCGCCGCCAAATAAAACAGGAGCCCCTCGGCAACCCAAATCGTGCGGCGTTGTTGATCGAAGCCGGCGTCCAGAAGTGCCTCTCGCCACGGCCCCGACAAGTCAGCGTAAACGCACTTGCGCTCGCACCCCGGTGGCGTTCCCTGCAGGATGCTCTCCTTCTCATCGAACGCTTCGGCATGGTCGATCTCGTAAACCGTGGAATCCGGCGGTAGTGGCAGCCGGAATGCCCGCGTATCCATGCCGGCTCCCAAGAGGACGATCTGTGCCCCCGGCCGGGCCGCGCTGGTCATCAGATCGTCAAAATATCTGGTCCTGACCGGCAGGTACGGGTTGTAGGGGGCGGCGTCCAGGCTCGCCCGACCACTTTCGCCTGCCAGGACGCCAGCCCAAGGATCGTTAAAAAGACGATCCGCGCGGGCGCTTTCCTGTGCTCTCGCCGCAGCTATCCAGCGGCCGGTCCCCACCACCGCCTTGTGAGCTTGCCGGTCATCGGGCGACGTCGAATCTGTCATGGCCGCAATGTAGCATCTGGCGCGAGTTTTATTTGTTGTATAACATATATAACAAAGAGGAGGTGGATGCGGTGATCCTTACCGTGGACCTGGATAACGAGGTGCCGATCTACCAGCAACTCCGGGATCAAGTAGTGGAGGCGATCGCCGTCGGCGAGCTTCGCCCAGGCAGTCCACTTCCAGCCACGCGGGCACTTGCCGCCGACTCCGGCATCAACTTCCATACGGTGAACAAGGCGTACGACCTCCTGCGGCGGGAAGGCCTTATCCGCCTCAACCGGAAGACCGGTGCGGTGGTCACGGTGCCGGACCCGCATCCGTCCTTCCCAGCGGACTGGGCGGCGCGAGCCAAGACCCTGCTGGCTGAAGCAGTCGCCAAAGGCATGCCCACGGAGGAGCTCCTCGCCACGTGCAGATCCGTCATTGATTCATTCGCGAACAACGAGTTGGAGGACAACTCATGAGCATTGGCATAATTCTGAGCCTCCTGTTGCTGGGATTGGTCCTCCTATTTGCCTTCGTTTTGCCGTCGGTGACCAGCCGTACCGTCCCTTTTGGTGTGCGGATACCAGCCCACCATGCGGCAGATCCCGTAGTAGCAGGCCAAGCCCGGATCTACCGCTGGCGCGTGTTGGTCAGCGGCATCGTCGTGACGGTCTTGGGGGTGGGAACCTTCACCCTGACGGGACAACCCTTACTGCTGCCCGTGTCCGTGCTGGTTCTGATCGGCGTTTGGTACTGGTGCTTTTTCATGGCCAACCAAGGCATCCGGTCCGCCAAAGCCGCGGGAGGCTGGTACGAGGGGGTTCACCAAGGCATTGCGATAGACACCGGACTCCGGACCAATCCACCCCGGTACCCCTGGGTTTGGCTGGCTGGCGCGCTGGCCGTCGTCGTGGTTACAACGGCGCTGGGTGCGCTGATGTATCCTGCCATGCCAAGCGTGCTTGCAGTGCACTATGGCGCCAATGGTGTTCCGAACCGAGTGGTCACGAAGTCTGTTGGCGCAGCCTTCTCCTTGGTCTTTGTGCAGCTTGGAATCAGCGCGTTACTGGGAGGTGCCGCGTTCGCCATTGCCCGCAGCCGGCCGGACATTGACCCGGCACATCCTGCGAGCTCGGCTCGGTGGTCGCGGGAATACATGACGCTTGGCGCGAAAGTGCTACTCGGGCTGCTGACGACGATCAATCTTGCGATGCTCGGCTCGTCATTATTGATGTGGACCGGCACAGTCACCGCGTGGGCTCCGTTGGTGGTGGCGTTGCCCATCCTTGCTGCAGTGGCCGTCACCATTGCGGTTCTTGCCCGAAAGAGCCTCGGACGGGACACCCCCGGGGTGGATACCGGCTTGGCTCACCGCGATGATGACAAGTTCTGGCGCAGTGGCTTGTTCTACATCAACAAGGAAGACCATGCCCTGCTTGTTCCGCGTCGGTTTGGTATCGGGTGGACCGTGAACTTGGGCAATCCCAGAGCGGCCTTCCTCTTGGCCGGTATTTTGGCAGTAATCAGCCTGATCCTCATCCTCCGCTTCGACTCCTAACGTTCGTACCGCACGACACGACCCGCAGTCTGCCTACCCGCCGATCCGCCTCAAGTCGTGTTTGACTAGGCGTTTGTGGCCGGAAGCGGCTGACTGACGTCAATTTCGGGGGATATATGTGTTTTGGGACTGATCGAACCACGAAACCGCACGAGGAACCCGCGGGGGCACCGAGGCGCTAAAGGTGAGTTCATTAACCGCATTCCCCTGGCAAGACGGCGTCGCGGCCCTTGATCCGCTCTCTGTGCAGGTGTGCTTGGGCATTGTCACGGTGACACTCCTGATTCTTTCCGGGGCTTCGTACCGCCGAACGCGGTCAGCCTCTGCAGGGTGGTGGTGCGTGTCCCTGCTCCTTCTCATGGCCGGGCGCTCCACGCTACTCTTCTGCGACCCCACATGGCTGGCTTGGGCTTGCCACGTCGGAATGGCCTTGATGGTTGCAGGTGTGTTCTGCATCTGGGCCGGCGCCCGAGCCGTCTGCGGCCGCGAGGGCCACCCCTGGCCCATCCCTGTGGCAGCCGGAATCGCCGCCGTCTGCTCCTTCCTCGAAAACCCCTTCACCGATCTTTGGTCCGGCGGCTTCGCGTATCTGGGCCTCATGCTGGCGGGCATGACTATGGCAACAGTGGAATTCTGGTTCGCCCCCTCAGAACGTGCGCGGGCCACCAGGCTTGTTGCCACCACCGCCGGACTGACGGCCGCATACTTCCTTGCCCGCTGGCTTAGCTATGCAGCAGAGGGAGCCGCCGGCGAAGATTTTAAGCGCTATTTCGGTCCTGCTCCGGCAGGCGTGGTCTTTTTGGTACTCCTCATTACGGCGTCCTTCAGCATGAGCAACCTCAGCCATGAGCAACTGCACGATAAGCTGCGCCGACGGGCGGAGAAGGACCATCTGACGGGGCTCCTCAACCGGGGAGCCTTCCTGGACCTGGCCGGTGCTGTGCTGAGTCGGGCCGAGACAAAAGCATCCGGAGCGGCGCTGATCCTGGCGGACCTGGACCACTTCAAGGCCATCAACGATGACTACGGGCACGCGGCTGGAGACGCAGCGCTGAAGGCGTTCGCCAAGGCCTGCTCAGCATCGGTCCGTTCCTCTGACGTGCTTGGCCGGTACGGGGGCGAAGAGTTCATCGCACTGTTGCCGGGCGCATCGCAGCAGCGCGCAGAGGAGATCGCCTCGGAGATCAGCGACAGGTTGGCCGCCACGGAAGGACCGAACGGCATGCCATTGCCGACCGTCAGCTACGGAGTCACGTCCAGCACCGGCGGCTGGGTGGACCTCGCGTTCATGATCAGCGTGGCGGACGCGGCCTTGTATAGCGCCAAGGCGCAAGGGCGGGACAGGGTGGTCGGCGACCGAGCGCCCCATGCAGCGCCGGATTCCCTGGCCCGCGAGGGCCAGCCCTAACAAAACCAGGCAACCGTGAATGAAAAGCCTCTCCGTCCCGGGCAAAATCGCCGGAACGGAGGGGTTCATGGAGCCCCCTGTCGGATTCGAACTGACAGGATCGTGTCTAGGAGGTCAGGTGCTCCGCGAGAGCTACATGCCCTTCCGGGATGGGGACAAGCCGACTCAGCTGCGTCACGTGGCGTGGTTCGAGTTCGTCGAGCGAGGAGACACCGAGCAGGCTCATCGTGCGTTCTATCTCACTGCGAAGAATCTCGATCATGCGGTCCACACCGTCTCGCCCACCAGCCATGAGGCCGTAGAGGTAGGCTCGCCCGACGAGCGTGAACTTCGCCCCGAGCGTACGAAATCGTCGGATCCATTGCCGAGTTCAGCAGGTCACCCATGGTACCTCCGGTCGAGGACAGCGAGGCAAATTCCAGCTTGGGAGTCGTTAGGAAATTCATCCACCACCATGGGCGGGGTATGGCGTTCATGACCGTACCCGCGGTGAGCTGGGGAGGGATTGAAAATCCATTGCGTTTGTCGCGCATCCGAAACCCGGCGACAGGGACATGGACAGTGAACATGAGCGTGTCGAAGCCAGCACGCGCAGCGCGTTCAACAAGGCCGTAAGAGATCTCGCGCTCACGCATGACGTAGAGCTGGAACCAGTTGCGGCCGCCGGGGTTTAGCGGCTTTGACCTGTTCGATCGATGTTGTCCCCAGCGTGGACAAGGTGAAGGGAATGCCGGCAGCCCCGGCGGCTCCAGCTCCCGCAATTTCCCCCTCGGTTTGCATGAGACGAGTAAACCCGGTTGGAGCGATCCCAAAAGGCAGCGCGGAGAGGTCGCCGAGGACCTCGATCGAAGTGTCGACGTGCTGCAATGACCGCGATGACGCCGTCTCAGTGCACTACCGGACGGCCGCCGAACTTAGTTTGCGGTCTCCATGTAATACCCGCGAATGTGCTGGCGGACAAGTTCAGCAGCTGCTGCCCGGTCACCGCGGCGGAGCGCGTCCAAGATTGCATGGTGTTCGGAACGCAGGCGTGTGACGGTGCTGTCCCAGTCCGGGAGCGCTTGGGCGCGGGCGAGTGTGTGATCTGCAATGGAAGCGCGGAGGGCATCCATGAGCGTGCTAATGAGGGGATTTCCGGCGGCGCGCGAAACTGTTACGTGGAACTCGGCGTCGAGAAGAAGGAAATCCTGGATAGGAGTACCGGAGTCGTCCATGAGCTTAAGCAGCCGCTCAGCAGCGTCCCAGTCTCCCCCATCAGGATTCGAGTGCTCCGCAGCCCATGTCTCAAGCAGCAATCGCACCTCATACACGTGTGAGTGCTCTACGTGGCTCGTCGCTAACTGCAGGTTCAGCGCCAGTGCCAACGCCTGCTCGGGTGCCGCAGTCACGACGGTGCCCGAACGCGGCCCGGAACCAGTGGTCGCCTGAATTGTTCCAAGGGCCTCAAGAACCCTTAATGCCTCACGCAACGAGCTCCGAGAGACTTGCAACGTTTCAGCCAGCGCCCGTTCACTCGGAAGGTGGTCGCCGATTCGAAGACGACCGCTCGACAGTTCTGCGGTCACCCAGTTCATCACTGCTTCGTGCGCTTTCATCTCCATCGATTATTGCAGGTCAAGCACACCACCACTCGACATCCCGGTGGTGAGCACGGTGACGGGAGCCCGCTTGGCCCGGCACGGGTATCGGTCCGCGGGCGGCCTCCGCCCGTTAGTCCGCTGGTGTCGTCAGGCTTCCTGAAGGCGTGCCCTAAGCGCGTAGTGCCCTGCTTTTCAAACAAGAAACCCCTCCATCCCGGGCAAAATCGCCGGAACGGAGGGGTTCGTGGAGCCCCCTGTCGGATTCGAACCGACGACCCCCGCTTTACAAGAGCGGTGCTCTGGCCAACTGAGCTAAGGAGGCGAAACCGCGCGGCATTCGTGGGGCAACAGCAGTGACCCCTGCCAACAAAACGGCGCTAGATAAGGGTAGCCCAGACAATCCCCGCACGGAAATTCGGCGATCGGCCACTAGCCGGAACCGCAACGGTCCCACCAAGTGCCCGATCGCCGTCGTGCTTTGACTGAACTTACTTCTTGGCGTCAATCGCGGCTTGGACCACAGCGTTGAAGTCGCTGGTACCGTCCCACTGCTTGCCGTCAACGAACACCGTCGGGGTGCCGGAGACTCCGATAGCGGCGGCCTCTTGCGTTGCCACCTTCACAAAGGGCCGGAATTGTTTGCTGTCCACGCAGGAATCGATGTTCGCCGCACCGACTTCTGTGGCCATCGACTTCAGGTCCTTGTCCGCGATGCCTGCGCTGCCTTCAGCCGGCTGACGGGAGTAAAGGAGGTTGAAGTAATCTGCGTACTTATCCGGGGATACGTTGGCAACGCACGCCGCTGCATTGGCCGCGCGGGACGAGTAGTTGGTGGTGGAGGAGGCGTCCAGGAAGCCGATCGGCCTGTACTCGAGGGAGATCTTGCCGTCGTTACGGAACTTGGTCAGCGCATCGCTGTAAGTCGTTTCAAATTTCTTGCAGATGGGGCAGATAAAGTCGACGTACGCGATGACCTTCACAGGCTTACCGGCCTCAGGAGCGCCGCCAGGAACTGCAATGGTGGTTGGCTTGGTGGCCGGGGCGGAGGGAACATCGGCGACGTTGACCGTAGTGGGGTCCACCTTGACCACGTTGCTGTTTGCCAGGAGGGTGACGCCGCCGTGAGCGTTGGCGTTGGCCGGCGTCGGGCCCTTGTCAGCGATGGGAGCGTTCTGCTGGACGCTGTTCAAGACGACCAAGGCGATGACGGTGATGATCGCGACAACGGCTACCACGATGCCCCAACCGATGAGGAGTTTGTTGCGCTTGTCCTTCTTCACCTGCGCTTCGCGGATCTGGCGCGCTCTTTCCCGGGCCTGGGCGGTCTTCTCAGCCTTGGACAGGCGGGGTTCGTTTGCGGGACTCATCAATTCCTCGGGTTACTCGACGTCGTACGGATAGCTAGGGCAACGGGGACAGTTTACGGGAGCCAACCCGGAGCTTGACCGCACCTTGCCGACTCCCGTTGTTGAACGATCAACTGCCGCAGAAGATTCCGCTAGTAGGCTGGAAGGTGAGTCACAGCAACCCCAGGGAGCATTAATGCAGGAACCGGCAAGCCAAAAACTCACAACCGAGCAAAGCGGCAAGACGCCACACGCTCAACAGCCGTCTGCCAACTCGTTCGATTTCATGGTGGTCTCCAACAGGCTGCCGGTCGATCGCTGCAGCACCGACGGCAATGACGACGGCGGCGACGGCTGGCGCAGGTCCCCCGGCGGGCTCGTCACTGCGCTCGCGCCCATGATGACCAAGTCCGACGGCGCGTGGGTGGGATGGCACGGGGCTCCTGATGAGACCGTTGATCCGTTCAGCCACGAAGGAATGGACCTGGTCCCGGTTCAGCTGAGCAGCCACGAAGTTGAGCTTTATTACGAGGGCTTCTCCAACGCGACTATTTGGCCTTTGTACCATGACGTCATCGCGCCTCCGGAATTCCACCGAACATGGTGGGACTCGTACCGTCAGGTCAACAGGAAATTCGCCGACGCCGTCCTTCACCACGCCGCCGACGGTGCCACGGTGTGGGTCCAGGACTATCAACTCCAACTGGTTCCCCGCATGCTGCGTGAAGCACGCCCGGACCTGAAGATCGGCTTCTTCAACCACATACCGTTCCCGCCCCCGGAGATCTTCGCGCAGCTTCCCTGGCGCCGCGAAATCATTGACGGGCTGCTGGGCGCTGACCTTTTGGGCTTCCAACGTCCAAGCGACGCCGGCAACTTCATGCGTTCCGCGCGGCGGTTCCTCGGTGCGAGCGTCAAGCAACAGCAGATCCACGTCAAGGGCCCCGACGGCAAGGTCACCCACATTGCCCGGGCACAAGCCTTCCCGATCTCCATCGACGTGGATCAGATCAGGGAGCTTGCCGCCAAGCCCGAGATCATTGAGCGCGCCCGGCAGATCCGGAGGGATCTGGGCGACCCCAAGACGGTCCTTCTTGGAGTGGACCGGCTGGACTACACCAAGGGCATCGGGCACCGGCTCAAAGCCTTCGAGGAACTCCTGCGCGATGGCAGCATCAAAGTTGAAGACGCCACCCTCATCCAAGTAGCGAGTCCCAGCCGTGAGCGCGTGGAACAATACAGGCTTCTGCGCGAGGAAATCGAAGGAACCGTGGGCCACATCAACGGCACCTACGACACCATCCAAAACACGGCCGTCCGGTACCTTCACCACAGCTACCCGGTGGAGGAGATGGTGGCCCTTTACCTCGCCGCCGACGTCATGTTGGTAACCGCCCTCCGTGATGGCATGAACTTGGTCGCCAAGGAATACGTCACCGCCCGGTCTGAAGACGACGGCGCACTGGTCCTGAGCGAGTTCGCCGGCGCCGCGGACCAGTTGAAGCAGGCACTCCTCATTAACCCCCACGACATCGACGGCCTGAAGTCCGCCATTTTGAAGGCAATCAATCTGCCTCCCAGGGAAGCGCGTCGCCGCATGAAGCTCATGCGCAAGCAGATCCTTGACCACGACGTCGACTACTGGTCCGCGGAGTTCCTAGCCGCGCTTGAGGAGAAAGTGGTTCGTGATGACAGCTGAGCAGTCATTGACGCTTGCCCCCGAACTCTTGGACGCCATCCGCAAGATTGCCGCTACGGACCACCTCTTGGTGGCTTTGGACTTTGACGGCACGCTGTCTCCGCTGGTTGACCGCGCGGAGGATGCGCGTCCCCTGCCGCGCTCGGCAGCAGCTTTTGCTGACCTCGCCGAGCTTCCCCGCACGACGACGGCACTCATTTCGGGCCGGGCATTGGACAGTTTGCGGCTGGTCGCCTCGCCTCCCGCGAACACGTTGCTGATCGGTAGCCACGGAGCTGAAGTGTGGCTGGGCGAGGGGTCGGTCGGCCTGGAGTTGGACGAGGACCAACGCGCAAGGCTGTCGGCGGTCCGCGAGGTTCTCGCGGACATCGTCAAGCAAGCTCCGGGGACGGTGCTCGAAGACAAGCCAGCCGGCGTCGTCCTCCACACCAGAATGGCGGACGACGACGTTGCCGAAGACGCCGTCGAAGCCGCTACACGTGTGCTCAGCGACCATCCCGGCGTCTACCTCAAGACGGGTAAACGGGTCTTGGAGACCTCGGTAGTCCAGGCATCAAAGGGTGAGGCCGTGGAGTTCCTGCGGCAAGCCACGGGAGCTACCGCCATTCTGTTCGCCGGAGATGACGTGACTGATGAGGACGCGCTCGGCAGGCTCAGTGGCGATGATCTGGGCGTCAAGGTGGGCCTCGATTTCACCCAGGCCCAGTACCGCGTCGAGGCTCCGATACATGTTGCCGAATTGCTGGAAGCCCTACTTCGGGAGCGCCGCCGTCTTACAACAGAAGGCTAGTGCGTGACCAGTCACACATGTGACGTTCGTAACGTTTAGGTAGTTCATGCATAAATCTGACATACTCTTGAGTGTGATGTGACGCACAGTACCGTGCGGCGTCACACGATCCTCCCCGGCCCTCGGCCGGGGAGTTCAACTGAAGAAAATGAACCATTCACAACGGATCGTCCGGCACGTACCTGCCGGTGAAGGGATTGATAACTGTGGCTACAGTTACTTTTGATAACGCTACGCGTCTGTACCCGGGCACAGATAAGCCCGCCGTCGATAAGCTCAACATCGACATCGCCGATGGCGAATTCCTGGTCCTCGTTGGACCCTCCGGTTGCGGTAAATCCACCTCGCTGCGCATGCTCGCAGGCCTTGAGGATGTCAACGCCGGCCGCATCCTGATTGGTGATCGCGACGTCACCGATGTTCCGCCGAAGGATCGCGATATCGCGATGGTTTTCCAGAACTACGCTCTGTACCCGCACATGACCGTCGCCGACAACATGGGCTTCGCACTGAAGATCGCGGGCGTTTCCAAGGAAGAGCGCGCAGAGCGTGTCCGCGAAGCCGCCAAGCTTCTGGACCTTGAGCAGTACCTGGACCGCAAGCCGAAGGCACTCTCCGGTGGCCAGCGCCAGCGTGTTGCCATGGGCCGTGCAATCGTCCGTAACCCGCAGGTCTTCCTCATGGATGAGCCGCTTTCCAACCTTGACGCCAAGCTCCGCGTTCAGACCCGCACGCAGATCGCTTCCCTGACCCGGCGTCTTGGGGTTACCACCGTCTACGTGACCCACGACCAGGTCGAGGCCATGACCATGGGTGACCGCGTGGCAGTCCTGAAGGATGGCCTCCTCCAGCAGGTCGACACGCCGCGCAACCTGTACGACCGCCCGGTGAACGTCTTTGTTGCAGGCTTCATCGGCTCCCCCGCCATGAACCTCTTGGAACTTCCCGTGGTTGACGGCGGCGTTCAGTTCGGCGGTACAGTCTACCCCGTGCCGCGCAATGTGCTCGAAGAAGCTCACGGACAGACGGTCACCGTCGGTTCCCGTCCGGAAGACCTCGAGACCGTCGGGAACGGCGAAGGACTCCAGGTTGAGGTCGACGTCGTCGAAGAACTCGGCGCGGACGCCTACGTTTACGGTCACACCATGCTCGACGGCAAGAGCTACGACATCGTGGCACGCGTCGACGGCCGCCGCCCCCCGATGAAGGGCGAGTCCATCTTCGTTCGTCCGCAGTCCGGCCACGTGCACCTGTTCGACACCAAGACAGGCCTGCGTTTGGGCGACTAGCGGATCCGCAGTGTGATAGCGGCCCGACCCCTCCAGGTCGGGCCGCTCTCGCTTTAACCTTCTCCCAGGAAGCACGGCATGAACACGACGGATAACCTGATTCCCCGGCCTTCGCACGTTGAGTTCTCCGATCGGCAGGCCTTCATCCTTTCGCCGACGGCACGGATCATTGCGAACGGCAGCTCCGCACCGGCAGCGGAACAGCTTGCCTCACAGCTTCGACGCGGTACCGGCTTCGCCTTGCCCCTGGCCGAAGACCGCGAAAGCGGTGACATCATCCTCGCGTTGGAGGAAAAGTTCGACGGCGGCCCTGAGGCTTACACACTCTCCGCCACCGAAGACAGGGTCCTCATCACAGCAGCCACTGGCGCCGGGCTTTTCAACGGAGTCCAAACCCTACGGCAACTCTTCCCACCCGCATTCGAAGGAAGCCACCCCAGCGCCGGCCACACCACCGCCACCTGGGAAATTCCCGCCGTCGAGATCGCAGACACCCCACGCTTCGCGTACCGCGGCCTGATGCTTGATGTTGCACGCAGCTTCCTCTCCGTGGAGGAGTTGAAGGAGCAGATCGACATCATGGCCCAGTTCAAACTCAACGCCCTGCACCTGCACCTCACGGACGATCAGGCGTGGCGGATCGAAATTCTTGAGCCAGCGGAGAACCCGTCTGGGCTGGACTACCCCCAGCTCACAGCGGTGGGCGGGGCCGGTGCCGTTGAGGTAGCCACAGCGGTTCCTCCCCGCGGTAAGTCCGGCTTCTACACCCAGCAAGACTTCAGGGACATCCAGGCCTACGCGGCCAGTAAGAACGTCCTGGTGGTGCCCGAAATCGACCTACCGGGCCACGTCAACGCAGCCCTCGCGGCGATCCCCCAGCTCAACCCGGACGGCCAATCCAAGCCCATGAGCACCACGGCGGAGGTGGGTTGGTCGACCATGACCGCGGATTTGCCTGCCACCTACGAATTCGTCCGTGAGGTCCTCCGCCAGCTTGCTGAGATCACAACTGGGCCTTACCTCCACATCGGTGGCGATGAAGCCCACGTCACCGGCCACGACGACTACGTCGCTATGGTGCAGCAGTTTGTTCGCATTGCTGCTGAGACCGGAAAAGCCGTGATGGGCTGGAACGAGTACGCCGCCGTCGAGCTGCCAGAACAGGCCGTGGTCCAGTACTGGCACGGCGACTTCGATCCTGTACTCCAGCAGGTTGGGACAAACGGCGTCAAGGTCCTTATGTCTCCGTCCGCGACCACCTACTTGGACCAGAAGTACGGGCCTGACAGCCCGATCGGCCTTTCCTGGGTAGAAGGCGGCCCCTTCACGTGGTCCGAGTACTACAACTGGGATCCCGCCCAGGGCCGTCTGCACGATCAGCACATCCTCGGCGTCGAAGGCCCCTTGTGGTCCGAAACCGTCCGCACCAACCAGCAGGCACAGTGGCTCCTGTACCCGCGAGCCATTTCCTTGGCGGAAGTCGGGTGGACCGGGCAGGAGATGCGCAACGCAGGCGACTTCCGACGTCGTTTGGGTGCCATGGGCGAGCGGCTCGCCAGGCAGGGAGTCGCCTTCCAGGAAGCGCCCGACGTCGACTGGTCGGCCAGGCCTGAGTGGCCCTTCACCGACAGTTCGGCATCCGCCACGGGAGAATACGGAAGAATTGAAGCATGAGCGAGTACAACGAGGCCCAGTGGCACGACGAACCCACCGACTACGGGCAGATCGGCAAGCTCCCCAGGACAAGCTCCGCCAGCGGCCAGGACGCCAGTCCGCCGGCGAGCGTCATCGGTTCCCTTAACATCACCGCAGCAGCAGCGGATCCGGAACTGTTGGATCTGCCGTGGCACATCGCCTTGGAAGATTGGCCCGCCGACAACCTCGCAGCGCTCCCCCGCGGTATCTCCCGTCACATCGTGCGTTTCGCCCACCTGGGCGGTTCAGTGATCGCCATCAAGGAAACGTCCGAGCACGTGGCCCGCCACGAATACCACATGCTGCGGAAGCTCGCCCGGTTGGATGTCCCGTGCGTGGAACCAGTGGCGGTCATTACAGGCCGCACTACTGTGGACGGCAGGCCGTTGAACCCCGTCCTCGTGACCCGCCACCTGAAATTCTCCATGCCCTACCGCGCACTCTTCTCCCAAATGTTGCGCAAGGACACCCTGACGCGGCTCATCGACGCCCAAGCGTTGCTCCTGGTCCGGCTGCATCTGATCGGTTTCTACTGGGGTGACGTCTCGCTGTCCAACACGTTGTTCCGCCGGGATGCGGGCGCCTTTGCGGCCTACCTGGTCGACGCTGAAACGGGCGAGCTCTACCCGGATCTGTCCATGGGCCAGCGTGAGTACGACCTCGAGATTGCCCGCGTGAACATTGCCGGAGAACTGATGGACCTGCTGGACGGCGGGCTCATCGAGGAAAAGGTGGACCCAGTGGCCACCAGTGAACTGATCATGGGCAGTTACCGCCGCCTCTGGACCGAGCTCACGGAGAAGGAGTCCTTTGAGCTCGGCGAACGTTGGCGCGTCGGTGCCCGCATCAGGCGACTGAACGAGCTCGGCTTCGACGTCGGGGAATACGCCATCAAGACGACGGCGGACGGCTCCACCATCCAGCTCCAGCCAAAGGTCGTCGACGCCGGCCACCACCAACGGCGGCTACTGCGGCTTACCGGCTTGGACGCCCAAGAGAACCAGGCTCGCAGGCTCCTCAACGACATGGACCAGTTCCGGGCCGACAACAATCCGGATCTTGACGAGGAAATCAGCGCCCATGCCTGGGTCAGCCAGATCTTCGAGCCGATCGTACGTTCCATCCCCCGGCATCTGGCCGGGAAGCTGGAGCCAGCCGAGGTGGTGCACGAAGTATTAGAGCACCGTTGGTACATGAGCCAGAAGCAGGACAGGTACGTTCCCCTGGCCGAGACCGTGCAGTCCTATCTGGACACCGTGCTCCAGCACCGGCGCGACGAAGCAGCCATCATGCTCAACCCGGACACCGAAATGCTCAAGATCCTCGAGGTCGAAGTCGAGGAGTCCGGGCGCTACGACGACGAAGCTGAAGAGGAATACCCGGACTCCGACGACTGAAGGCCTGGGGCCGTAACAAGGGAATCGGGACGGGCGAATCGCGACGGGCGAATCGCGACAAGGCGGGGATTTACTCGTTGCGTGCGCTGGGCGCTTCGTCCAAGGGCGTCCACCAGGTCACCGGCGGTGTTACTGTAAAGCGCCGGCCAGTCACCTTGCTTGGCGTGATCCTGATGAAGTGGTCCTTTTGCCCTGCCTCCCAGGGGAACAGGAGTAGCCCCACTGTGTCCAGCACTTCCTCGGTGAGTTTCACGGCTGAGGCGTTT
Organism: Arthrobacter sp. fls2-241-R2A-200; assembly: GCF_030209745.1. Classification (GTDB taxonomy): domain Bacteria; phylum Actinomycetota; class Actinomycetes; order Actinomycetales; family Micrococcaceae; genus Arthrobacter. Next base: position 2,744 of record NZ_JARVRJ010000001.1, on the reverse strand, counting down.
CCTTTGATTACTACGCTCCACGCAACACCGGTTTCGGCATTGACGCCGTCGGCTTCCATGGCGACAGGACCTTCGCTGAGTGCTGCGTGAAGCTTGGTGCCTTCGCCCGTACGGAAGACAAGAGTTCCATGGTCGACCTTGTAGTTCACAGGGAAGATGTCCGGCTCGCTGTCAACGACGACGGCGAGCCGGCCCACAGAAACTCCGCGCAGGAGGTCCCAGCATTGATGGGTCTCCAAAATTTCGGTAGCGGGTTTGTTCGTCATAGGGCGAGGATACGCCAGCCCCTGACGCGCCAACAGGCCTCCGATGGGCACCAAGGCCCCGCGTGGCTCCTCAATCCCGCTAGATGGCTTTCCCTGGGTTTAGTATGCCGGCGGGGTCCAGGAGTTCCTTGATGCGGCGTTGCAATGTGCGTACTGGTTCGGGCTGTTCCTGGCCCAGCCACCGCAGCTTGTACTGCCCGATACCGTGCTCGCCGGTAATCGTTCCGCCCATCTCCAGCCCCACGCGGATGGACTCATCGAGGGCGGCGTTGAGCCGGAGTCGGGCGTGCTCATCAGTCACCGGATCAACCCGCTCCATCCAAAATGTTGGATGGAGATTGCCGTCGCCCGCATGCGCCACTACCTTGAGTCGAACCTGGAAGCGTGAAGCCATGGCCTCAAGCTCGGCAACGAAGTCCACCAAGCGGGAGCGCGGCACTGCAATGTCTTCGCCCACTCGGAACTCATCGTCCATCTCCACGCCACGGCTGCTCCGGCGAAGTTCCACCAACATCTCAGCTTCTGCGCTGGCTTCGGTGGTTACTGTGGCCCCGCCGTCGGCCAGGACGCGCCGAACCACATCCGCCTCCGCGTCCGCGCCGAAACCATCGGTCTGGATCAGCAGCAGCGACCGGCCACGCTTCTGGAGGTCACTGCCGTGCAGTTTGTCCAGCTGCTCCAGCGTGCCGCTATCCAGGAGTTCCATGATTGCCGGCTGCACACGGGCCCTTCCCACAGCCAGAACACCGGCGGCCGCGCTGCGGAAGTCCCCGTAGAACGCAGCCATGGTCCGCACCACGGAAGGCAGGTACTTCAGCCGAACGGTCACCCCCACCACAATGCCCAGCGTTCCCTCCGAGCCGACCATCAGTGCCGTCAGGTCATAGCCTGCAACGCCTTTGAAAGTCTGGTGGCCCGTGTGGATCAAAGAACCATCAGCCAGCACCACGTACAACGCAAGGACAGAGTCCCGCGTCACGCCGTATTTGGCGCACCGCAGCCCCCCGGCGTTGGTGGCCACATTTCCCCCGATGGTGGATATCTTGTAGCTTGCAGGGTCCGGCGCGTACATCAGGCCGTGACCGGCAGCTGCAGCATTGAGGTCCGCGTTGATAACGCCAGGTTCGACGACGGCGGTCTCATCGTCAGGGCTGAGGTCCAGGATACGATTCATGCGCTCAAGGCTCAGCACGATGCAGCCTGGAGTAGCGTGGGCACCTCCCGAAACACCGGTCCCTGCGCCGCGGGCGACTACGGGCACTGCAAAGCGCGCGCAACTGCGAACAACGTGCTGAACGTCCTCAACAGACTCTGCCCATACGACGGCGACAGGAAGGTGACGCTCCAGCAGTGGCCCCTGATCGGCAGAGTACGCCAGAAGAACGCCGCGGTCTTGGGAAAGTTGCCCGACCTCCAAGCCATCGGCCAGCTCCTGCAGGAAGCCATGCGTCATGTCGTGCGCAGGCGGAGGTCCATCGGACGGAGGTCCATCGGCCGGAGGTCCATCGGACGGAGTTCCATCGGTCAAGGGCGTTCCCTGCATGATCTAGCCAACAACTCCGCCCATGAACCGTGTGAATCTCTCTAGTATTCGTGGCCACCTGTCCGCATAGGAATCCCGCGTGGCTAAGGGCTCTTCGGCGCCCTCCCAGCCATCGTGGATGACCCTTACCTCGGTGCCTCCATTTACAGCTCGAAAAACTACGCGGATCTCCGTGGACCAGAGAGCAGTGCTTGCTGGATACCAGTCGGCGTGGAAGGACAAAGGCGGCTGCCAATCATCAATGGTCCCCCAAACCGACGTTCGGCCATCCTCTGCAGTCTCGAGGATGAGGTTCTCCTCGAATTCCACGTGGGCGTCGGCACCAAAGACGCTTAACTCCTCCAACGGCCACCAAAGGTGCGGGTGATCCGTGAAACCCATGAACGCGTGCGATACGTTCGTCGGCACTACTACCGTGAAAACCAAAGGGTCCAGGTCACTGCTGCCTGGCTGGCTCGGGTCTGGTTCCGCTACGGGATGACTGAAGAGGCTTTCCATGAGCACCAACTCTACCTGCGGTGCGGGCGCGCTTAAATGGACAGCGCCTAAATAGACCGGTAGTTAAATGAGAAACCCCCCGAACCGTGTGGTTCGGGGGGTCTCTACCTAAAGTATGTCCGGCGGTGTCCTACTCTCCCACACCCTCCCGGGTGCAGTACCATCGGCGCTGTGGGTCTTAGCTTCCGGGTTCGGAATGGGACCGGGCGTTTCCCCCACGCTATGACCGCCGTAACCTTGTTACCCGTCCCTGCCAAACCCGTGTGGGTTTGTGGGTGGGAAGTATGTTGTGGTTACAACTGTGGTGCTTGGTTGTTATTCAGTTGTGTGTTTTGTTCCCGGGTTGTTGGTTGGGAACCACATAGTGGACGCGTGCAGTGTGTTGTGTGTGGTGTTAGTTGTTGGCCTATTAGTACCGGTCAGCTTCACGAGTCTTT
>NZ_JARVRJ010000019.1 GCF_030209745.1 Arthrobacter sp. fls2-241-R2A-200 | reverse complement strand
GCCGCGATCCTGGGCCAGGAGATATTCGGCCCGGTCGCCCCCGTCACCACCTTCACCACCGAAGAAGACGCCATCCGTCTCGCCAACGCATCCGAGTACGGGCTCGCGTCCTACCTCTACAGCCGCGACTTCAACCGCCTCCTGCGGGTCGCGGAGCAAATCGAGTTCGGAATGGTCGGCTTCAACGCCGGCGTCATCTCCAACGCCGCAGCACCCTTCGGCGGGGTCAAGCAATCAGGCCTCGGCCGCGAAGGCGGCACCGAAGGCATCGCCGAATACACAACCACCCAATACATCGGCATCTCAGACCCATACGCGCAGTAGCGGCGCGACACTGGCCCAACCCCAAACGGTGGACCCCGGATAACCGGGGTCCATCAGCACCGTCTGGCCCATCCCGACTTCGGCGCGAACGACTTGTTCGCCGTCGCCGTCTGTCCTGCGCACCACTTCGAAGCCAATCCCGGTCATCCAACCAAGGGCTGCAGCATCAACTCGACCGGGCACTTTCCGACGCTTTCGGCTAACCCCTCGACATCTATGCTAAGTGTGCTTACTATTGGGGCTCAACGAGTTTCTCGTTCGCGTACAGACCCACCAGCTACGGTTTCCCGTCAAGCCCCGGGTCTGAAATCCTCCGCCTCCCAACACTTCCGGGAGTGCCTACAGAACCCTTGTTCCCCGTGTACCCGACCGCCCAAGCCAGGCGTTTCAGCGCCCCGGCGTCTTTCCGGCGCCTACTTCCAGCGCTTTGTAACGCCTCGGGGCGTTTGCTCCTGCATGGCCTGATCGGCATGGGATATAGAAAAGAGCGGAAAATGAAGGCAGTAGTTTACAAAGGACCGAAAGACGTCAGCGTCGAGGACGTACCGGATGCCAAAATTGAGCACCCCGCCGATGTGCTGGTGCGAATCACTTCGGCAAATATCTGCGGTTCAGACCTGCACATGTACGAGGGCCGCACCAGCTTCGAAACCGGACGCTCCTTCGGGCACGAGAACCTCGGTGAAGTCGTCGAGACCGGCTCCGGGGTGAGCAAAGTAAAAGTTGGCGACCGTGTTGTGCTGCCGTTCAACATAGCCTGCGGATTCTGTAAAAACTGCGAACGGGGTTTCACCAATTACTGCCTGACCATGCAGCCAGAGCCCAAGCTCGCCGGCGCAGCTTACGGGTTTGCGGACATGGGTCCGTATCAGGGAGGGCAGGCGGAGTACCTGCGCGTGCCCTACGGTGACTTCAATTGCCTCCGCCTGGGCGAGGACTCCGTGGAGAAGGAACTCGACTACGTAATGCTCGCCGATATTTTCCCCACAGGCTGGCATGCCACCGAGCTGGCCGGGGTATACCCGGGCGACTCTGTCGTTATCTACGGCGCAGGACCGGTCGGGCTCATGGCCGCGTACTCGGCCATTATTAAAGGCGCCGGAAAAGTCATGGTGGTGGACCGCCAAAGCGACCGTTTGGAGCTCGCGGAACAAATCGGCGCGATCCCGGTGGATGACTCAAAGGTAGACCCTGTCGAGTTCGTCAAGGACCAGACCATGGGGTTCGGGGCTGACCGGGGTTGTGAATGCGTTGGCTACCAGGCGCACGACCCGAGCGGAAACGAACAGCCCAACGTCACCCTGAACCGCCTTGTGGACTCTGTCCGGTTCGTCGGTGGCCTGGGCGTCGTTGGCGTGTTCCTGCCGCAGGACCCCGGGGCTCCCGACAAACTGGCACAGCAAGGCCAGGTTGCTTTCGACTACGGAAACTACTGGTTTAAGGGACAAACGATGGGGTCGGGGCAATGCCCAGTCAAGAAATACAACCGTGCCCTGCGCGACCTGATCGCCGGCGGTAAGGCCAGCCCATCCTTCATCGTCAGCCACGAACTGCCGCTGGACCAGGCTCCCGAGGGCTACCGGAACTTCGATAACCGTGAAGACGGCTGGACCAAAGTGGTCCTGCATCCGGCCGGCGCCTGAGCAGGCCCGGACAGGAGGTTTTTGAGGTCGAGACGAGCAATCTTGTCCTTCGCCGCTCACGTCGCTTGTGTCTCTGGGCGCGTGGGATGCAACCCCCTCACGTGAGTGGTTTCACCTCCAGCCCGAGCAGACCGATTCGGAGCCGCACGAGTCTTACAACCATGTAGCGCAACCGGGTGCTTTCATGCCCGCAGCCATCGAGTTGTGAGACAGAGGTTTGGCCCTACTATGCGAGGAGCTTGCATAGTAAGGCCAATCCCCAAGTCGACGTCTTATGCCCCCCAAAACGGCGTCAGGTTGGGCTCATTTCACAGAAATCTTGCGGTCACTCCAGAGTTAAGTGCCCACAGTGGGCACACCCGTTCTGACCCGACAGAAAGCAGCTTCGGCGCCGGCGTGGGAACCGAAAACTTCCTGGCCTGTACCTGCAGAACGGAAAGCCTCCCCGGTCATGTCGTACTAATTCCCCCGCCCATGAACAGCCGCAGCCCGACTCAGACCTACTGAACAGAAGAAGGAACAGCATGAGCCCAGTTTCAGCGACAGCGGCGCGCACACCAGCCTGCCACTGAAACTGCTCCCCCCACCTAAACTGATCAGGCCGTACCCGGAGGCTAGGCACCAGCTCGGGCTCCCAATCAGAGGCACCTGTCAAGCGTTGTCGACGCGCTAAAGCAAAACCCTCTCCGCAGAGGGGGTCTTTCTGTGCCCGAGGCGGGACTCGACCGGGATTCCAGGCCTTGAGAACACTGGAAAATCGCGGACAGGCCCGGAATCCAGCCCAGTCCCGCACCGAACCGGACAGCCGACTCCAAGAAAGCGCTTCAGCAGCTCGGTGTCATGCTCACCACAAATGCAGGGCATTAAGTGAGCTCACGCTGGCCCACGTGGCGCTGAAGACCCAACTCAGGCCCCCTGCAACAAAAGCGGAGACTTGGCCGTATGTTCCGACACCGAGCCTGAACCGTCCGCCGCCCCGTGCTTTGCGACTTATGTGGCTACAGGACGGCTGCAAACGGCAGCACGTCCACAGCCTGCCGAAGTCCGATGTCGGCGTTCCAGCTGAAGGCAGCACAGGCGCCGGCCCGCTCGTCCTGCGCGACAGGGGCCATACGGAAGACCGGATGCTTCCGGCCCCCGCTTGGGAGTCCGGCTCAAAAACTTCTACTGCAACGGCTTTGCACAATGCGCTCGTGACCTCGACCTAAAAACCCTTTGACACCGAAAAGGTAACGCGAGTAACCTAGATCACGCAGCTCAAGTAACGCGGGTTACTAGAATGGTCCACGAATCCTTCCGTGAGGTGCGTCCAATGCTGATGAACCCATGAGCTATTGATCCCTGAAACACCCACGCGGCGCAGCCTGCCTGAGTCCGGGCTACTCCTTCACGCCAACGCATGCCTCCTCCACGGGTCCGCGGACCTCACGTACGGCCATGAAACGAGAACAATGAACAGTGTCACTTCCACCCTTGAGGCCTTCAGGCCGGCCATGCACTTTGCCGCACGGAACACTTGGCTTAACGATCCGAACGGACTGGTCTTCCACGAGGGCGTCTACCATCTCTACTACCAGAACAACCCCTTCGGAAACGTCCACAGCAACATGTCCTGGGGCCATGCCACCTCCACCGACCTCGTTAGCTGGAAAGAACAACCAGTAGCAATCCCCTGCGATGAGACCGAGGAGATATTCTCGGGCAGCGTCGTGGTGGACACCGACAACACCAGCGGATTCGGCGCAGACGGGAAAGCTCCTTTGGTGGCCATCTACACGAGCGCGTACAAACCGGGTTCCCTGCATGAAGGCACGCAGGCCCAGTCCATCGCCTGGAGCACCGACGGCGGTTACACCTGGTCCAAGTACGCTGACAACCCTGTCCTAACAAGAAATTCCCCGGAATTCCGGGATCCCAAGGTCTTTCGCTACAACGGCCCGGCAGGCAGCTACTGGGTCATGGTGGCAGTCGAAGCACACGACTTCACTGTCCTGCTCTATCGCTCGGCGGACCTCAAGAACTGGGAATACCTCAGCACTTTCGGCCCTGCCAACGGCACCGGTGGAATCTGGGAATGCCCGGACCTCTTTGAGCTGCCGCTGGACGGTGATGCCGCGGCCATGAAATGGGTCCTAACGGTAAACATGAACCCCGGGGGCCCGAACGGCGGGTCGGCCGGGCAGTACTTTGTGGGAACCTTCGACGGCGTCACCTTCAGCTCTGAGACCAGCCTCACCGAAGGAATGCAGGACGCCGAACGCGTAACTGACTACCAGTGGCTGGACTGGGGGCGTGACTACTATGCCGCCGTCTCGTTCAGCAATGTCCCGGACGGCCGGAGGCTGATGATTGGTTGGATGAACAACTGGCAGTACGCCAACCACATACCGACCTCGCCCTGGCGCAGCCCCATGAGCTTGGTCCGGGATGTGTCCCTCGTTTCCGTGAACGGACAACCCCGGCTCGCGCAGCAAGCCGTGCCGGAACTGAGAGCAACTTCGCAACCCGGTCGCGTGACGAGGATGACCGTAGACGGGCCCGTACCGGTTGAGGGCGGTGCGGCAGTTCAGCTTATTGACATCGCATTCACGCCCGGTGACGCCGAGGAATTCGGTCTTGTTGTCAGGGGGTCAGCGGACGGCACGGTTGGGACACGGGTCGGGATCCGCCCCGGCAGCGGAGAACTGATCGTGGACCGCACCAACTCCGGCGACACCGGTTTCCACGAAGCCTTTTCCTCCACCAGCCGCGCCCCGATTACCACAGGACCGGACAGCAGCTACACCCTGCAGATCTTCGTTGATCACTGTTCGGTGGAAGTCTTCGCCAACGCCGGGCTCGTTACCGTGACCGAACTGATTTTCCCGGATCCTGCCCAAACATCCCTCACCCTCTACTCCAACGGCGGGACGGCCAACGCTGCATTCCAACTTATCGACTTGGGAAAGGACAAGCCCTGATGGAACACCGCAAGCTGGGCTCCTCCGGCCTGTACATCAGCGAAATCGCCTACGGAAACTGGTTCACCCACGGTGAGCAGATCGACCAGGCCGCAGCTACGCAATGCGTCAAACAGGCACTGGATTTAGGTATCACCACCTTCGACACCGCCGATGCGTATGCCGGAACCCGTGCCGAAGAAGCCTTGGGCGAGGCGCTCAAAGGAACACGCCGTGAAAGCGTCGAGATTTTCACCAAGGCTTTCTTCCCTACCGGGAAGGGCCGGAACGATCGCGGCCTGTCCCGCAAACACCTCATGGAATCCATCAACTCATCGCTGCGTCGGCTCCAAACCGACTACGTCGATCTCTACCAGGCCCACAGGTACGACTACGAGACCCCGCTGGAAGAGACCATGCAGGCCTTCGCCGATATCGTCAGGGCGGGAAAAGCGCATTACATCGGGGTGTCAGAGTGGAGGACGGAGGAGATCCGGTCCGGCGTTGCCCTTGCCAAGGAACTTGGCGTCCGGCTCATCTCCAACCAGCCACAGTATTCCATGCTCTGGCGCGTCATCGAACAGGAGATCGTTCCCCTGAGTGAGGAATTGGGCATCGGCCAGATCTGCTGGTCTCCACTTGCCCAGGGAGTCCTCACAGGAAAGTACGCCCCCGGAGCGGCGGCTCCGCCAGGCTCGCGCTTCCGGGGCAAGGACGGCGAGCTCAAGAGTAACAACCGCTTTCTCAGCGAGGACATCCTCGCCCGCGTCCAGAAACTGAAGCCCCTGGCCGAAGAGACCGGACTGTCCATGGCGGCCTTCGCCGTAGCCTGGGTCCTGCAAAACCCCAACGTCTCAGCGGCCATTGTCGGAGCATCCCGGCCCGACCAGCTCGTCGACAACGTCCAGGCCGCAGGAGTTAAGCTCGACCCTGAACTGCTCCAGAGAATCGATGACATCCTCGGCCCCGTCGTCGAAAGAGACCCGGACAAAGTCGAATCCTTCAAGAACCGTCCCTGAACCGCGCTGGGAGCCCTGCGGGGGCAGAGCTGGGGGTTCAGGCTTAACCCCCTGTCCAGGCCGCTGCCCAGCACACCGCACGCAATCCGAACTCGCCGCATGACCCTAAAGATCTTATTGACACCCGGAAGTAACGCGGGTAACTTGGATCACACCCCCGGGAGTAACGCGAGTTACTTCGACAAACGAAACCGGACCGGCTTTCTCCCCGTAGTTCCGGCAACACCAAGCTCAACGCAGATCACTGGAGCATTCAATGGCGAACACAGCGTCCTCAGATAAACCCGTCACGGCCCGGCAGCGTGGCGTCACGATGAATGACGTTGCCAAGCATGCCGGAGTGTCCCGCACCGCTGTCTCGTTCGTGCTCAGCAACCGCGAAAACGCAAGCATCTCGGAAGAAACGCGCACCCGCATCGCAGAGGCGGTTCAGGCTTTGGGCTACCGCCCGAATGCCGGGGCGAGGGCGTTGGCATCCCAGCGCAGCGACTGGTACGGAATTGTCACTGAGATCGTGACGGCACCCTTCGCCGTGGACATCATCAAAGGCGCCCAGGACCAGGCCTGGATTGACCGCCGATTCCTCCTTATCGCCCCATCGGACCAGGGAGTTGCGGCTGGCCCGAACCAGGGCATGGAAGATGCTGCCGTAGAGAAGCTGCTCGAACAGCGGGTCGAAGGCTTGCTGTACGCCGCAACACACCACCGCGGTGTACTTGTGCCCAGCAGCGCCCACGAAGTGCCAACGGTGCTCATCAACTGTTTCGACCTCGACGGGAAGCTGCCCTCGATCATCCCTGACGAACGGGCCGGCGGACGGGTCGCCGTCGAACGTCTACTGCAAGCAGGCCACACCAAGATCGGTGTGATCAACTTGGACCCGACCATCCCGGCAGCTGTCGGGCGTCTACAGGGCGTCCGGGAGGCCCTGGCCGACGCATGCCTGGAGCTGGATCCCGAGCTGGTGGTGGCCGGGTATGCGACGGCCGACGGCGGTTACGACGCCGCCTGCCAAATCCTTGACCGGTACCCTGTCAAGGACAGGCCCACCGCCCTCTTTTGCCTCAACGACCGGATGGCCATGGGCGCTTATGACGCCATCAAAGAACGTGGCCTGACCATCCCAGGTGACATCGCCGTGATCGGCTTCGACAATCAGGAACTCATCGCGGCCTACCTCAGGCCCAAGCTGACCACGGTTGCGTTGCCGTTCGAAAAGATGGGCGCCCTGGGAGTCCAGACGCTCGCCTCTCTTACAGCAGGACAGCCGATCACTGCCGACCAGCAGTTGGTCGACTGTCCGCTGCTAGAACGCTCTTCGGTCTGACCGCGAAATCAACGTCGAAGAGCAAATCCCCCACCCACCCTTCACCTTGCTGATGAAGACAGGAAGAGATAACCCATCATGACACAAACCAGGTTCCTCAGGTCCGCCCGCATAGCAGCGGCCGGACTGGCAGTAGGCGCGATGCTGCTGACCGGCTGCTCCGCCACCGTCAATAAGTCGGCAGGCACCGACGCCGGAGCTAACGCGAACGCCTTGCTCACCATCCCGCGTGAGGACATGAGCACCTTCGACCGTAACTTCAATCCCTTCGCGCCCACTGTGAACCCCATGGTCCAGCAGGCGATTTACGAACCCCTGCTGGTCTTCAACCCGGCCAAAGGCAACGCCGTCCCCTGGCTGGGCGCCTCCTGGGACGCTGCCAAGGACGGCAAGTCCGTCACCTTCACCCTGCGCCAGGGCGTGAAGTGGTCCGACGGGCAGCCTTTCGTCGCCGACGATGTGGCATACACCTTCCAGCTGCAGAAGAAGCTTAAGGGCGGCTTCGAGTACCTGGATTCCGTCACTCCGGTGGGCTCCGACAAGGTGACATTCACGTTCAACAAGCCCTGGTCCCCCGCGCTCTATGAGATCGGCCAGATCCCCATCCTCCCCAAGCACATCTGGTCATCCATAGCCGATCCGGCGAAGGACACCAACGCCAATCCCGTGGGAACCGGTCCCTACACCCAGGTGGACAGCTTCCAGTCCCAGTCCTTCGTGCTGAAGAAGAACCCGAACTACTGGCAGCCTGACAAGCAGAAAATCGCCGGCATCAAGATGCTGGCGATGTCCGGAAACGATGCCGCCAACTTGGCCAGCGTCAACGGAGATGTGGACTGGTCCACCCAGTTCATCCCGAACATCGAGAAGACCTTCATCGCCAAGGACAAGGACCACCGCCACTTCTGGTTCCCGCCGACGGGCGCCATGATCAACTGGCAGTTGAACACCACCAAGGCGCCGTTCAATGACGCGACAGTGCGCAAGGCACTGAGCATGGCAGTTGACCGTGACCAGGTCACCAAGATCGGCATGAGCGGGTACGCCACTCCGGCCGACTGCTCAGGCCTGTCCGGCAACTACGCGAGCTGGAAGAGCACCGATGTGACGAATAACTGCACTTGGACCAAGCTGAACGTTGACGAAGCCAACAAGATGCTCGACGCCGCAGGCTACCCCAAGGGCGCGGACGGCAAGCGCACCCTCAAGGACGGCAAGCCTTTCGAGTTCAAGATCTCCGTGGGCGCCAGTTCCTCCGATTGGCTCTCTGTGGCCAACGTGATCTCCCAGAACCTCCAGGCCGTCGGCGTCACTGCCAAGGTGGACTCCCCTGACTGGGCCTCCGTCGTCTCCGGCTACGAACAGGGAACGTTCGACACCGGAATAGTTTGGAGCGCCAACGACCCCAGCCCGTTCAAGTACTTCAGCTCCACAATGGGCACCTCTACCGTCAAGCCGGTGGGCGCGAAGGCCACCGAGAACTATCACCGTTTCGGCGATCCAAAGGCCGATGATCTCCTGCAGAAGTTCGCCGCTGCCGGTGACGAAGCCGCACAGAAGCAGATCGCAAACCAGCTTCAAGCAGAATATAACGCGGTGGCCCCGACGGTTCCGCTGTTCTCCGGCCCCGAATGGGGCGACTACACGGACGTTCACTTCACGGGATGGCCCACCCAGGACAACCCCTACGCAACGCTCTCCGACCGCTCCCCCACCACGGTCCTGATCCTGACCACCCTGGAACCTCGCAAGTAGCCCGCACCAGTTCTCGGCCGGTGGCGGCCGTTGCCATTCCGGTTCCCACCGGCCGAGAACGTCTTCACCCTTTCCGCCGGGGCCACTGTCCTCCAGGACCCCGCCTTTCCCGAACGGAGCAACCGTGCGCTTCATTCTGCGCCGCCTGGGTTTCTACCTGATCGCTTTCTGGGCCTCCATCACCCTGAACTTCCTACTCCCGCGTTTCATGCCGGGAGACCCCGTCTCACGCATGTTCGCCCGAACCCAGGGCAAGATGCAGCCCGAACAGATCGAAGCCCTGCGCAAGATGCTCGGCGTGGATACGCGGCCGCTCTGGGAACAGTACGTCGACTACATGCACAACATCCTGACCGGCCAGATGGGTGTCTCCATCTCGCGTTTCCCCACCCCTGTCACCGAGGTCATCGCCAGCCAGATCGGCTGGACCCTGTTGTTGGGTGGAACCGCCCTGGTGTGCGCCGCCGTCGTCGGCAATCTTCTGGGCATCCTGGCCGCCTGGCGACGCGGCGGCGCGATCGACTCGGCCCTGCCCCCGCTCCTGGTCTTCATTGGATCCTTCCCGTACTTCTGGCTGGCCATGGGAGCCCTGTACCTGTTCGGCGTCGTGCTGGGCTGGTTCCCGATCCGCCACGCGTTCACGGATGGACTGGAGCCCGCGTTCACCTCGGAGTTCATCGGCGACGTCGGCGCGCACCTCATCCTCCCGGCGCTGACGATCGTCCTGGTGTCTATCGGTGGCTGGATGCTGGGCATGCGGAACACCATGATCGCGACGAACTCAGAGGACTACATCACCATGGCTGAGGCCAAGGGTCTCCGGCCGGGCCGCATCATGCTCCGTTACGCGGCGAGGAACGCCATGCTCCCATCGGTCACAAGCTTCGGCATGGGACTCGGCTTTGTGGTGGGTGGCGCAATGCTCACCGAGGTGGTGTTCGCGTATCCCGGCGTCGGCTACCAACTCCTCAACGCCGTCCAAGGCCTCGACTACCCGCTTATGCAGGGCCTGTTCCTGACCATCACCGCCGCCGTGCTGCTGGCGAACTTCCTGGTGGACATCCTCTACGTCCGCCTCGACCCGCGCGTGCGCAGCAACTGAGGAGCCATCATGACAACCGCAATTCTCAAGCAGCCCACTGAGCCCACAGCTGCCCGCAGGCCCAACCGCAGTTTCGTCCATGGACTTATCACCAACAAGAAGGCCCTAGTGGGCATGATTGTGATGCTCGTGTTCATCGTCCTTGCCTTGGTGGCCCCCGTACTGTTCCCCGGTGACCCCTCGCGGATCACCGCGATGGCCTCACTGGAACCGTCTCCGGAGCACTGGCTCGGCACCACGGCCAAAGGTCAGGACGTACTTGCCCTGACAGTGCATGGCTCCCGCAGCTCCCTGTTCGTCGGGTTGACTGTGGGCTTCGCGTCCACCTTCATCGGCGTCTTGGTGGGCCTGGCGTCGGCGTACTTCGGCAAGTTCATTGACGAAGCACTATCCCTGGTGACCAATGTCTTCCTGCTCCTGCCCGGACTCCCACTCCTTGTCATCCTGGCAGCTTTCCTGCCGCCAGGTTTGGGAACGGTGATCCTGGTGCTTGTGGTCACCGGTTGGGCCGGCTCGGCACGGGTATTGCGGTCCCAGGCCCTGTCCATCCGCTCAAAGGACTTTGTGGCCGCAGCCGTAGTGTCCGGCGAACGGGCCGGCCGGATCATGTTCCGCGAAATCCTGCCGAACATGGCATCGATAGTCATGGGAACGCTACTCGGCTGCGTCATTTACGGCATCGGCGCCCAGGCCGGCCTGGAGTTCCTGGGCTTGGGCGACGTGAGCACTGTTTCCTGGGGCAACAACCTCTTCTGGGCGGGTAACGAGGGTGCCCTGCTGACCGGCAGCTGGTGGGTCTTTGTTCCCTCGGGTGCGTGCATCGCGTTGGTCGCGTTCGCGTTGGCCCTGATCAACTATGCCGTGGACGAAGTCACCAATCCGCGGCTACGGAAGATCAAAACCCCAAAAAATACCGAAAAGAGCGCCGCCAAGTGACAGTCTCCCAAGTTTCCTTCGGCTCCCACGAGCCCGTCCTCGACGTCAAGAACCTCACTGTCAAGTACATCGGCGACACGCGCTCGACCACCGCCGTCGACCGTGTTTCCTTCAGCATCGGCACCGGTGAGGTGTTCGGACTGGCGGGCGAGTCGGGCTGTGGGAAGTCCACCATCGCCAACTCGATCATGCGCCTTCTCAAGGATCCGGCGAAGATCGCTGGCGGCAGCATCTCCTTCGGCGGCAGGGATGTCCTGGCGATGAGCCCGGACGAGCTGCGGCGCTTCCGCTGGCAGGACGTTGCCATGGTGTTCCAGTCGGCCATGAACTCGCTCAACCCGGTGCTGACCATCGGCGAGCAAATTGTGGATATTTTTACCACGCATGCGGGCTACTCGCGCAAGGAATCGATGCGGCGTGCCGGCGAGTTGCTGGAATTGGTAAGGATCGACCCCGCACGCCTCAAGTCCTACCCACACCAGCTCTCAGGAGGCATGCGACAGCGCGCCGTAATCGCCATGGCCGTAGCGCTCAAGCCATCACTCTTGATTCTCGACGAACCGACCACCGCGCTGGACGTCGTGGTGCAGCAGGAAATCATGGCCCAAATCAAGGAACTCCAACGCGAACTGGGATTCTCCGTCCTCTTCATCACCCATGACATGTCCCTCATGGTGGAACTCTCCCACCGCATGGCCGTGATGTACGGAGGCCGGATCGTGGAGACCGCGAAAGCCCAGGACGTCTACGCCGATCCCCGCCACCCCTACACCCAAGCACTGATGGGCGCGTTCCCGCCGCTCACCGGCCCCCGGATTCCGCTCAAGGGCCTGCCCGAAGGCGTGAAGTTCCAGAACATCCCCGACCTCGAGGAAGTAGCCCCGGACCACTTCGTGGCACCGTTTAATGCCGGCGCCGAAGCCGCCGTTTTTGAAGGAGCAGCACAATGAGCCACGCCGTACACTCCGCGACAAGGCCAAACGTGTCGAGCCAAACCCCCTCCCTTGAGCTGCGCGGCCTGGGTAAGTCGTTCCACATCGGCGGCCTGTTCTCAAGCCAGAAAGTGCGGGCGCTGCACCGCGTCGACCTGACCATCGGCCGCGGAGAAATCGTGGCACTGGTCGGAGAGTCCGGTTCGGGCAAGAGCACCCTGGCCCGCTGCGTGGCCCGGCTTGAGAAGCCCAGCGAAGGCGCCATCCTGCTCGACGGTGTCGACGTCCTCAAACGCGACCGCTTCCAAGCCTCACGCACGTTCCGATCCCAACTGCAGATGGTCTTCCAAGACCCCTTTGGTTCCCTTAACCCCGCACACCGGATCGAGCACTTCCTCCGACGGTCCCTCGTGATCCACGGCAAAAACGGCACAAGCAAACGGGGCTCCGAAGCGCAGACCAGACACCGTCTTGAAGAGCTCATGACTACCGTCGGGCTTCAGGCCGACATGCTCAACTCCTACCCGCACGAGCTTTCGGGCGGCCAGCGTCAACGTGTCGCGATCGCACGTGCCCTCGCCGTCGAACCAGAAGTCATCCTCGCCGACGAACCGACGTCCATGTTGGACGTATCGGTCCGCATCGGAGTACTGAACCTGATGCGGAAACTGCGCGATGAGAAGGGCATCTCCATGCTCTACATCACCCACGACCTGGCCTCGGCCCGATACCTCGCGGACCGAACGGTCGTCATGTTCGCCGGCGAAATCGTGGAAGAAGGCGAATCACTGGACCTGCTGGCCAACCCAGCCCACCCCTACACACAATTGCTGGTCTCGGCCGTTCCGGACCCAGCCCGGGCCGGGTCATACGACCCCGTTCACCGCGCCGCGCTCAGGCAAGCCGTCATTGCTTCCACTACCTGCGCCTTCGAGAACGACCCCGATCAGCGGTGCTCATCCGAGGAACCCGTCCGGCACCAGGTGGGCGACCCCCTCAACCGCCACTGGGTCCGCTGCCATCTCTACCGACCCGGCGTCGGCGCCGGCGGCCACGCACTGGCCACAGAGCCGCTCCCGAAACAGAAACCTGCAGAGTGACATTCCTTTTTCAAGAACAACAACATGCACCCACAGCAGCACTGAAGCTGCCCACCGAAAGGTAACCGATGGAAGACTCTCCCGCCGTCTCCCGGCGTGCCCTGCTGACCGGAAGTGGAGCCGTTGCCGTCACCGGATCGCTCGCTCTTTCAACGTCATTCGCCCAGTCAGCGGCAGCAGCGCCCCCAAGCACGCCCGACACTGCACCGGGCAAGCCTCCCTCAAAAGGACCAACCCGTATGCGTCCGAGCTATCATTTCAGCGTCCCGGACAACTGGAAGAATGACCCCCAGCGGCCCATCTACATCGACGGCGAATACCACTACTACTATCTCTACAACGCCGATTACCTTCAGGGCGGCGGAGGCACATCGTGGCGCCGTGCGACCACCACCGACCACGTTTCCTTCCGCGACCACGGCGTCGCGATCCCAAAGTTCAGCAACGAGAACGGCGACTGCTGGTCAGGATGCCTGGTCATCGACGAACGAAACACCGCCGGATACGGTGAGAACGCTGTCATAGCCCTTGTAACGCAGGCACCCCAGGGCCGCCAGGCCCAATACCTCTGGTACTCGACGGACCGCGGGCGCTCATTCCAATCCGGTGGCACCGCCCCGGTGCTACCAAACCCAGGCGTCCAGGACTTCCGCGACCCGAAAGTAATCTGGGACGCCGAGCGGGGGCACTGGTTCATGGTCAATGCCGAAGGCCAAAAACTCGGCTTCTACACATCTTCCAACCTGCACTCCTGGCAGCGGGTCGGCGAATTCATCCGCAACGATTTAGGGGTGCTTGAGTGCCCGGATCTTTTCCGGATGACCGCCGACGACGGTACTTCCCACTGGATTATCGGCACCAGCGCGAACGGAAAAGGCCGCGGCCTCCCGGCAACCTACGCGTACTGGACAGGCGCTTTTAACGGCACCACTTTTACGCCCGACCATTCCGAACCGGAATGGCTGGACTACGGCTACGACTTCTACGGAGCAGTGACCTACCCGCATCACGACTCATCCGGTGTGGAGGACCCCACCCTGCGCAGGGCCCTTGGATGGGCGAACTTCTGGGACTACCCACACAACACTCCCACCCTGGCAACCGATGCGTACAACGGCGACGACATGATCGTGCGCGACATCCGTCTCAAGAAGGGGAGCGGAAGCTACCACCTCGCCTCAACCCCTACCGCCGGCCTGAGCAACCACGTCAAGCGCACCCAGCGCCTAGGTGACGTCAAGGTAACAGGAACGCATGACCTCGATTTCCGTTCACTGGCCTATGACCTGACCTGTGAGCTGGTATGGGACCCGGCCAGCCCTCCAGCCAATATCGGTCTCGAGATCTGTCGCGCAGCGGGCGGAGGCCGGCACGTCGCCGTCGGCGCATTCCTCCGCGGCCCCTTCGCGTACCTCAACCGGCGACCCACAGTTAACCCCACCGGCGGGGAAAGCCAGACTCCCATCGACCCCTCAGCAGGGAGCCTCACCCTTCGTATCCTCGTGGACCGGACAAGCGTCGAAATGTTCGTAGGAGACGGACGCGTGGTGCACTCACACCGGGTGTTCCCCCTTGAAGGGGACAACGGAATCCGTCTCTATGCAGACGAAGGAACGGCAACTTTCGGCAACCTCACGATCAACGAGATGAACGCAACGCCTTAGCCCCTCCGAAACCTGAGCTGCCCCTTCCCTACCAGCACTGCCCGAAGAGACAAACATGGAAAACCTCAAAGCAGGTGGGCATGACGCCCAACAGCCCCCGGACGTCGTCGTTGTCGGAGAAGCCCTCATCGACGTGGTGACCACCCCAAACAGCCGGGAAGAGCATCCCGGTGGATCGCCTGCCAACGTCGCATACGGCCTCGGGCTCCTGGGCGTCACCACGGGACTGCTCACGGCCATCGCGCCCGATGCACGCGGAATATCCATAGAGAACCACCTCCGCCGGGCAGGAGTCGCTCTCCTGCCCGGATCAAGATCGCTTACCCGCACGGCAACAGCCACAGCAACCCTGGGACCAGACGGGTCCGCCACGTACGACTTCGACATCCACTGGGACCTGCCACGAGCAACGCCGGCCTACTTCCCGAAAATTCTCCACACCGGTTCCATAGCCACCTTCCTGAACCCCGGCGCCAATACTGTCAAAAGCCTGCTGGAACAAGCCCATACGCAGTGCACCATCACCTACGACCCGAACATCAGGCCATCCCTGCTCGGCAGCCACGCCGAAGCGAAAGCAACCTTCGAAGAACTCGTCTCCCTGACCGACGTCGTCAAACTCAGCGACGAAGACGCCCACTGGCTCTACCCCGGGAAAACACTGATGGAAACCGCGGACCACATCCTCCGACTCGGCACCGGGCTGACAGTGATAACCAAGGGGGCCGAAGGCTCCCAATTCACCTCCGCCGCCGCAACCATCACCATCCCCGCCGTCAAAGCCACAGTCGCGGACACCATAGGCGCCGGAGACTCCTACATGGCCGCACTGATCCTGGGCCTCCTCACCCGCGGCACCGAAGGGTTCGCCCCCACCGTCATGGAGCAGCTCGGACGCACCGCAACCGCAGCGGCCGCCATTACCGTTCAACGAGCCGGAGCGAACCCCCCGACACTGGACGAATTGAAATCTGCACTCGAAGTACCCACACCCCTTTCCCACACAATTGCATGATTTCGCTACTTCACACGCCGGAATAAGGTCGATGTTTAGCGTTGCTGAGGTATACCCAGCCTGACTTCCGATGCCCTCCAAAATGGCGTCAGGTTGGACTCATTTCACAGAATTCTGGCGGTCAGGCCGCAGGTTATAGGCCCTGAGCTGACAATTCGATCCGGTCAAGCTGGCTAGAGCGTCCCAAGTCATCCTGTCTCTGATCTTTCTCTGGTAATCACTTTATAAACTAGAGATCTAGCTTGTTTCTCGTGCTCAGGATCCCACCTTGGCACCGGGCTCGATGAAGGCGCCGCGTCCGGACTGCCTTGACTTCATAACGGTGCACTATCACGGGTCCGCCCGAAGCCGCATCCCCGTCCAACTAAGGCTCCAGGTGGCGCAGCTCGTCAATTGCCGCTAGACTTCTAGCGAATATGCCGACTGCCTTCCGATAGTTATTGGAGATACTGTGATCGCTGAAGACGCAGAGGACTCTGCAACCGCTGGTGAACCCTTCCGGATGAGTGCGAATGTCCAGAAGGCGAAGCGCATCGGGTCTTCTGAATACGAATCACTGGCCCGTGCTGCTGCCCTTGAGCTGTACCCGGACGTCAATTCGCCCGCCATGGCGTTGTGTTTCAATCTCATCCGAGCCGCAAACAGGATGACCACGGACATGGAAGTCTCCGTGCACCGCCCCATGGGCGTCAGCTTCGCCGGGTACCGCCTCTTGTTCACCATCAAGTCGGTGGGACAGGTCAACCCAAACGAGCTGGCCCGGTTGTCCAGCGTTTCCACGGCTTCCATAGCCAGCTTGCTCAACACATTGGAGAAGAGCGGGCTCGTTACCCGAGAACCAGATCCAGCGGACAAGCGCAAAACCGTGGTGCAGCTTTCGGACGAAGGCGAGCAGATGCTGGCCGAGCTCTTCCAGATCAACAACCAGCGCGAGCAAGCCTGGGCGGCGGGGCTCACCGAAACCGAAGCGTCGATCCTGGCGCAACTGCTGCGCAAGCTGTTGCTGCACCACCCGGCTCCCCGAACCAGCTAGAACTATAGGAGATACTCATGAGGGCTCAAGACGTCCGGTTGGACGACACCGTGATCGCCGAGCTAAGGCAACGCGCCAAAGACCTGGAGTCATATTCCACGTTGTGGAGCGGAGGACCAGCAATTGATGCAGCAGGCTCAGCTGCTCTTTCCTCCCTGGTTGAACGGCTGGCCAACATGTATCCGTACGGGGATGCAAAGTACATCGGCCAGCTCCTTAAGCCCCCGCACCCTGTGGCTTGGGTTGCGCAGGCCATTACAGCACTGATCAATCCGAATAACCATGCCATGGATGGAGGCCCGGCGACCGCGGTCCTGGAAAAGGAAGTCGTGGCCAAACTTGCTGCAATGTTCGGTTATGAAGAACATCTGGGGCATCTGACATCTTCCGGCACCATCGCAAATCTTGAGGCGCTCTGGGTTGCCAGGGAGTTGCATCCCGGCAAGGTCATTCTGTCCGGAACGAACGCCCACTACACGCACGAGCGCATGTGCCGGCTGCTCGGAACCCCGCACGAAACCATTCCGGAAGACGACCTCGGCCGTCTTTCAATGGCAGACCTCAGGACCCGGCTGGCGCAAGGCGGGGTCGGGACCGTTGTCGTCACTTTGGGCACGACTGGTCTTGGTGCACTGGACCAGGTCCATGAAGCCGCGGACCTGGCAGCCGAATTCGGAGCCCGGCTACATATCGATGCGGCCTACGGAGGATTCCACGCCCTCCTGGCAACTGGTCCCGAACCGCTGGTTGATCCTGCCCCCTTCCTGGCCATACGCCGAGCAGATTCAATCGTCGTAGATCCACATAAACACGGACTTCAACCCTACGGATGCGGATCTGTGCTCTTCGCTGACCCATCTGTCGGCAAGCTCTACTCGCACAATTCCCCCTACACCTACTTCACTTCTTCTGACCTTCATCTTGGTGAGATCAGCCTGGAGTGTTCCCGAGCGGGAGCGTCGGCGGCAGCATTTTGGACCACGGTTGAAGCACTGGGATTGTCACGCGAGGGAATGGGATCGATTATCGCCGACGGCCGAAAGGCCGCGCTGCAAATAGCTGACATCATCAGAGCCGCCGACGGCGCCGAACTCGTCGTCGAACCCGAACTTGACATCGTTTGCGCCTTCCCTCGACGTCCTACAACAGGGCAAATATCTGCGGCAACAGAAGATACGTTCGCGGCCATGGCCCAGGACGGCTGGCACCTGGCACTGTACCGGGTCGACAGCAAGTGGCTTGCGAAGAACCATCCATGGGTCGTAGTTGACAGCGACTACACAACTGTCCTGAGATCCTGTGCCATGAAACCCGAGCACCTCCAACTGGCCAAAGAATTCAGCCACCGCCTCATTGCGTCGATGGATCAACAACCCTCACGCAAAAGCTAAAGGCGTAGCATTCCCGTCCGCGCAGGGCGGTGAATCCGGATTACCACTGCCTTCCCGCGCGCACGGGCAACGGACGGCAAAGACCACGCAGACTTTCCGGCGTCCAGCCCGCACGCGCTGGCCTGCGGAGGCACCCGCCTCGATGCCGACCCGGCCGCCGGAACGATCAGAACCGAAACCGTCTGGAACGACGGCCCGCACTGAGCCTCTGGGCCGCAATCATCGCCTTATTCGCCCAGTCCACAAACCGCCTGTTCGGCCAACTCAGCCCCAAAGAGGCAGTCAACATTCGAGTCAGGACCTCCCGGCTCCGGGCAAACTACGCAGCGACCATATGCTGCTGGTCCACCTTGGTTTCAATTTCGATCTTGCGCGGCTTGGCCCTTTCGACGACCGGGACCCGCAGCGTCAGGACACCGCCGTTGTAGGTTGCCTTGATGGTCTCAGTGTCAAGGGTGTCACCCAGGATCAACTGGCGGCTTAAGACACCGCCCGGCCGCTCCGACGCGATCACCAGACCCGAACCCGGCCCCGCCGACGTCGAACTCCCACCGCACCTCAAAGATCGGTGACCCAAGGCTGTCGAACTCCCCCGTTTGCCGTCGGTTTGGCGTATTTCGAATGGTTTGAACTGTGAGAAGGTCCGGACCACGGCGAGCATTGGCGTTAGCAAGTATGCTTAGTATTTTGGAGGGGCTGCGCTCCGGTCCCAAGGTCCGGCCTTGGCCGACTACGACGGCGCCTTGTAACTGGGCCAAGGCATCAGCGTCCCCCCGGGCGGACTCACCGACCAAATCTCCCGAGCCGAACGAAAACCAGCTACACCCCACCATCGAAAGGTCACACCCATGTTCCTCCTCTTCGGACTCATCACCAGGCCCCGCGAGCTACCAGGTCGGACCGCCACATGCCAGCACTGCGGCCAATTCGTGCACCACCACCTCGAAGAGCGAACCACCAAACTCACACTCTTCTTCGTCCCCGTCCTCACCACCTCCAGAAGGCTGACGACCGTGTGCAGCAACTGCGGATACAGCTCAACGAGCAAAGCACCCCGGAACTCCCGCCCCCTCACCCCCGGCCAGTAGAACCCGTCATCGGAGGGAGTGTCCCTTTAAGGGTGGCCAACCGGGCGCTTCCGACCGCACAGCGCCATGGGGTCGCGATGAAAAGCCGCGGAAGTGTCCGGTTGCCACCTGGCAACGAGCGTCGTCGGGTCGTCCGATGACCATCATGACGTTCCAGCGGGCCTGAGCCGGGTATTTCGCTTCGGCATCCGCGATTGTTGGATTCAGAGGCTGATTACGCCGGAGACCGGCGGGAGCAGCGGCTGGACCTCGGACGTTCTTCAATGGTTTTGCTAGGGGTTCTGCGAGACCTCGTGAAGGGCATGCAGTTGCCCGAAGATCGTGTCGACGCTTGCATCTATGTCTTGAGCTGGCGGCACCCTCACCCCCGCTTCGTTTGTGTCGAGTGGTTCGAGGGTCTCCAGCTGGGATTGGAGGAGTGTGGCGGGCATGAAGTGTCCGGGACGGTCGGTTAGTCGCTCTTCCAGAAGGGATCGTTCAACGTCGAGTTGAATGAAGGTCGTCGCTGGCGCTGTGTCTCTGATTGCGTCCCTGTAGGCACGTTTTAGGGCGGAGCAGGCTACAACGATCCCGTCGGGATGGGGTGCGGCGAGTTCGTCCCCGACGAGTGTCAGCCAGGGCCATCGGTCCTCGTCCGTTAGCGGGATGCCCTGGGTCATCTTGTGGACGTTGGCCCGTGGGTGAAGGGAGTCGGAATCGACGAACTTGGCGCCCAGACGCTGTGCCAGGGCGGCGCCGACCGTTGACTTCCCTGCCCCGCAGACTCCCATGATGACGATGACGGGTTTCACAGGGTTCCTTGATCCGAGGTCCCGGCGGGAATCGGGGAAAGCCTGGTCACGTCAACGGGTCCCTGCAGGAGTCCTTCCAGTGAAGCGTTGAGACGCTTGACGGGTTCTCCTGCCCCGTGCGCATCCAACAGTTCGGCGCTGTCCCACTTTTCGATCATGACTATCTGGCCGTTGGGGGCTCCGTGGATGGCGTACAGCTGGCACCCTGGTTCCTTGTGCACCTCAGCGATGGCAGGGGTCAGGGCTTCGGCCACCTGGTCGAAGGCCCCTTCGTTGGGAGTGAAGACGGCGGTAACGATGACGCTCATGGTTTCCTTATCGGGTTGGGGTGAGCAGGAGCGGTGCGCAACTGCTGCGTGGGACGAAGTCGGCTTTCACTTCGACGGTGCGGGGAGTCTCCGGGAGCTTGCCATTCATGCGTCCGAGCACGAGTTCCAGGGAGTGGACTGCGAGCATGGAGATGGGTTGGCGGATCACGCTCAGCGGCGGGCTTGTCACCTCGGTCCAGGGATTGTCGTCGAAGACAATGACCGACAGGTCCTCCGGGATCCGTACGCCCATTTGAACGAGGCGCCGGACGGAGCTTTGCACCTGGGCGGTGTTGGCGACGATTAGTCCGGTGGGTCGGTTGGCCAAGGAGAGGAGCGAACCGACCGCGTCGCCTCCGCCGTCTCCCCTGAACGGCACGTCCCTGATCAGTTGGGGGTCGATGCTGATCGAATGTTTCTCATGCGCGGCTTGGTACCCCTGAATCCTGGCACGTCCCGTGGAAGTGCTGACGGGCCCGGAAATAAGGCCGATCCGGGTGTGCCCCAGGCTGAGCATGTAGTCGGTCGCCTGCCTTGCTGAATCGACATTTTCGATACTTACGAGATCGACATTCGCCAGATCCGGGATAGTACGGTCGACGAAGACGACGTTCACACCCAAAGACTGCAGGCGCGCCCACTTCTCAACATTGGCGCCGGTGGGCGTGGCGATAACTCCCCCGACCGAGCGGTCAAGGAGGGTGTCCAGGGAGTCAGCCTCAAGATGCGGGTCTTCCTGGGTGGTCATGACCACCACCTGGACACCGTGGCTGCGCGCTTCCCAAACGATGCGGTCGGCTAGCTGGGCGAAGAAGGGGTTGGCGAGGTCCGCGACGACCAGCCCGACCGTTGGCGTGTGGCCGACACTGAGTTCGCGGGCGGCCGATCGCGGCCGGTACCCCAGTTCCTCGATGACCCCCAGCACCATGTCACGCTTTGCCGGTGCGACAGGCCCTGATTCGGGATTCAGGACCCGGGAAACGACGGAAACTGACACGCCCGCCGCCGACGCGACGTCACGAATAGTTGGTGCTTTCTTCACTTCTTCTCCTCATCGAGTCCTGTATCCCACTGCCAGAGACCTCACTTGCCTCGGGGTCCTGCTATGCGGCGGTGTTTACTTGGCGCATCCGTTTGTGACTGTTGACACAGCCTAACAGCAACTGGTACAAAAGTGGAACCGGTTCCACTCCGGTCCCAGTTTTCCACGCGTCGACGAAGAAGTTGCTCCGCTGATCCTGCGGATGGTCCTTCCGACACCAAATGTAACCAGAGAGATCCCCATGAACCTCCACAAACTTCTTAGCGACCGCGAGCAGCAGAGCCGCCCCGTTCGAGTAGGACTCATCGGGGCCGGTCGTTACGGCACGATGTACTTGGCCCAAGCAAACAATATTCCCGGGATTCACGTCGTGGCGATCGCCGACATCAACGTCAAGCGAGCGCAGGGCGCCTTCGATCTTGTTGGCTGGCCTAAGAACCAGATCGCGCCGGACATCGCTACGGCTCTGAAGGACCGCTCGACGACGATTGTTGCGAACGCCGATGAACTGTTTGATGTGGACATCGACGTCATCGTGGAGGCAACCGGCAATCCGATTGTCGGGGTCAAGCACGCCCTGAGAGCAATCGAAACGAAAAAACACATCATCATGGTCACCGTCGAAGCCGACGCATTGGCAGGACCGGCTCTGGCCAAGCGAGCCGAAGAGGCAGGAGTGGTGTACTCCATGGCTTACGGTGACCAGCCGGCACTCATCATGGAACTCGTTGATTGGGCCCGCACGAGTGGCTTCGATGTGGTCTGTGCAGGCAAAGGCGCCAAGTACCTCGAGCACTATCACGAGATGAACCCGGACAACGTCTGGGAGAACTGGGAGTTCTCGAAGGAACTCACGGACTCGGGCCAGCTGAACCCGAACATGCACACATCCTTCCGTGACGGCACCAAGGCTTCCATCGAAATGGCCGCCGTCGCTAATGGCGCGGGCCTGGTACCCTCCGACAACGGGCTGACCTTCACCCCCGGTGACGTAGAGGAGATCGCTACGATCTGCCGGCCGGCCGACCTCGGCGGCGCCCTCGCTCACGAGGGGACCGTCGACGTGATGTCCAGCGTCAAGCGCGACGGGACCTGGATCCCCCACAACACCCAGGAAGGCGTGTTCGTCGTCGTCAAAGCGACCAATGATTATGTCGCAGGCTGCTTCACTGAGTACCCGTGGCACCCCGACCCCACCGGCCAGTACGCGGCCCTTTACCGCCCCTACCACTACGTCGGCCTGGAACTGAACATGTCGATCGCCAACGCAGCCCTTCGAGGTATCTCCACCGGTTCGCCCCTCGGCTTCTTCGGGGACGTCGTTGCCACCGCGAAGAAAGACCTTAAAGCCGGTGAGTTCCTTGACGGTGAAGGCGGTTACACCGTCTGGGGCAAGCTGGTCTCGGCCAAGCACTCGGTCAGCATCGGCGCACTGCCGGTGGCCTTGGCCCACCACGTGGAACTGCGCAATGACATCGCCAAGGGCGCCACGGTCCGCTGGGAAGACGTCATCATGGACGACTCCTTGGCCCAAGCGCTGGAACTCCGACGGGAAACCGAAGCGCTCGCCGTCGAATCCGTCCTCAGCGCCTGACCCGTCCGCACTAAACCGGGCGCGGCGAACGAACTTCAGCTGATAGAAGTTCACGCCTCGCTGAAAAGATTCCTTCCAATGAAGAAAGGCTTCACATGAAAACCAAAATCCGAACCCTCACTGGAGCATTGGCATGCACCTTGGCCGCCTCCCTCCTCGCCGGCTGTGCATCAGGGGCGGCCGGCGGTAATGGAAACGCCGCACCCGCGAAAATCCAGCTTTCCATCCCGGACCCAATCGACTCGTCTGTCGGGGTTTCCGCCCAGCACTTCGCAGACCAGGTTAAGAAGACCTCGAACGGGTCCGTTCAGGTCACTGTGGTTCCTAACGGAACCAGTTTCAGTGGAGACCAGAACGCTGCAGTCACCAGACTGCAGGGTGGTTCCTTGGACGCCCTGATCCTGTCAACCTCGGTGTATGCCTCCGTGGTGCCGGAAATGAACGGCATCAGCATCCCTTACCTGTTCAAAGACACCACACAGGAAGCTGCCTTCCTCAGCGGCAAGCCTGGCCAAGTGCTCAAAGACAAGCTCGCCGCGAAGGACACCATTGCGCTTGGCTTCATGACGCGGACGGGCCGTGTCATCACCAACTCCGTGCGCCCCATCGAACAACCCGCAGACCTTAAGGGCCTGAAAATCCGCGTTCCCGGGAACCCGTTGTGGACGGACTTCTTCGGAGCTTTGGGCGCCAGCCCTACCACCATGGCTTTTTCCGAGGTCTTCACCGGGCTGCAGACCGGGACCATCAACGGGCAGGAAAACCCGATCGAGGTGCCGTGGACCAACAAGTTCTCAGAAGTCCAGAAGTATGTTTCCATGACGAACCACATCAATGATGCCTGGGTCCTGGCCTTGTCATCCAAAAAGTGGGGCACACTCTCTGCCGACCAAAAGAAAGCCCTGACGGACGCCTCCGCGGAAACGGCTACCTTCAAGACCGGTTACGACCAGGAACAGTCCAAAAAGCAGCTGGACGACCTGAAGTCCAAGGGCATGCAGGCTAATGACGTCAGCGCGTCGGGCCTTCAAGAATTCAAGGCCGTCTCCAAGAGCCTCTACCCGAAATTCTCCGCACTGATCGGCAAAGACTTCTTCGATCAGGCAGTCTCATTTACCTCATCCAACTAGCCAGCTAGGGGCCGGGGTGTTAACCGCACCCCGGCCGTCCTCCATCTCCCGCTCTCAATGTCGACAGTCTGGAAAATCATGAAACGCACCCTCCTCCCTGAGGAACTCGAGGAAATCCTCCCAACCGATGCTGAGGAGATCTTGCACCACGGACATGTCCCGGAGCGCTGGAGCGGGGCCGTGTGGTTCGACAAGACCCTCGAATGGCTGGTTGGTTCGGCCATCGTCGCTGAGCTCCTCGTCATTCTGTTGAACATCCTGGTCAGACTCGTCACCGGAAACTCGGTGCTCTGGACCCAGGAGGTCTCCGAGATCGCGCTCCTGACTATCGCCTTCATCGGCGGGGCGATCGCCTACCCCAAGGGCGCACACATGTCCGTCCAGGCACTCATCATGCGGTTGCCGGCCACCTGGAAACCCTACCTGGCAGCCCTTGTCGACTGCCTGGTGTTCGTGATGAGCGCCGGATCCTTCGCCCTCTACGTCCCCACTCTCGTCCAGCAGATCGAGGAGAAAACCCCGATCCTCCAGCTGCCCGTGTTCTGGGTCTCCCTACCCTTCTCCGCCGGGATGATCCTCATCGCATGGTTCGCCGTCGTCAAACTGTGGCGTCAGAAGCCGCGCCCGGTACTCATGGCAGCAGGCATCACGGCGGTTTTGATTGCCCTGGTGATTATCAGCCCACCGCTGTTCTACTACGCATCCCCCAACGTTCTCTTGGGGGTCGTGCTAGCCGTTCTGTTCATCCTGCTGTTCCTCGGTCTTCCCATCGCCTTCGTCCTGGCGTTGGCCTCGGGAATTTACCTCTACCTGGGCGGCATCTCAGAGGTCAGCGCCATCCCGATCGGCATGGCCTCCGGCGCCAAGGGCTTCGTCCTCCTCGCCATCCCGTTCTTCATCCTCGCCGGCACCGTCATGAACTCCGCCGGGCTGACACTTCCCTTGGCCAAACTCGTCGACGCACTCATCGGGCACCTGCGCGGTGGCCTGCTCCAGGTCGTCGTCGTGACCATGTACATCTTCTCCGGCATCTCCGGATCTAAAGTCGCAGACGTCGCAGCCGTCGGCACAACGATGCGGAACATGCTCGAAGAACGTAAGTACCCCCGCGGGGAAGTCGTAGCAGTCCTGTCTGCCTCCGCCGTCATGGGCGAAACCATCCCACCAAGCATCGTCCTCCTTGTCCTAGGGTCGATCACCACAATCTCCACCACCACGCTGTTCCTGGCCGGGTTCCTGCCCGCAGCATTCCTGGCCCTGGTGGTAATGGCGCTTGTTTTCCTCCGCGCCAAGAAGCAAGGCGGCGTAGCCAGCCCCAAGGCGACCTGGCGGGCACGGGGGTCCGCGTCCTTCTTCGCCATCCCCACACTGCTGCTCCCAGTCGGCATGGTCGCCGGGATCCTCACCGGCTTCGCGACCCCCACCGAAGTCTCATCCGTCGCCGTCGCGTACGCATTCATCCTCGCTGCCGCATATCGGCGGGGCAGCAAGCGCCTGCTGGGCGACACCCTTAGGGAGACCACGACGACGGCGGGAATGGTTCTGTTCATCATCGCCGCCGCCTCCCCGCTCGCCCAGACCCTCGCCCTCGCCGGGGTTTCCCAACAGATTCACGACTTGATGTCAGGGCTGGGTGACTCACCGCTGCTCTTCATGCTTTTCACCATCGTGCTGCTCGTCATCATGGGCCAACTGTTGGAGGGCCTGCCTGCTGTCCTGATCTTCGCGCCCCTGCTGCTGCCCATCGCGACCAGCTTTGGCGTGAATCCCGTGCAGTACGCAATGGTCCTCATCATCTCCATGGGCATCGGGTCATTTGCACCCCCGGCCGGTGTCGGCTTCTACGTCGCCTGCGCAACCGGACACGAAACCGTGGAACGGAGCCTCAAACACTTCTGGCCCTACCTCTTCGCCCTATTCATCGGGCTGCTGGTACTCGCCGCAGTCCCCTGGTTCAGCACCTTCCTGCCCGCCCTCGCCGGCCTCATCCCCTTCTAAAACGAACATGACAATACCGAACTCCAACCAGCACAACAGCCGCGGCCCCCTCCTGTCCGTAGCCCTATTGGGCACCGGCCCGATGGGAGCACCGATTGCCCGGAATATCCTCGCCCACCAGATTCCCCTAACACTGTGGAACCGAACACCACAAAAGGCCCGAGCAATCGCAGGCGCCACCGTCGCAGCCACCCCGGCCAACGCCGCACGCGAGATCGTGGTGACCGTCCTGCCCGACCTGCCCCAAGTCGAAGCACTCCTGCACGGTGAGCACGGCCTGCTCAAGGGATGGAAGGACGCACGAATTCACCATCCGATCCTCATCATCCATGGAACCGTCTCACCAGTGGCCGTCGCGAACTTCGCCAAGGACTGCCTTCAAAACTGGGGCGTAACCGTCTTGGACGCGCCCCTGAGCGGCGGAACCATCGGAGCAGAAGAAGGCCGACTCAGCATCATGGCCGGCGGGCCTGCCGAGGCATTCGAACGCGTGGCCCCGCTGTTCGAGACCTACAGCACGACCGCCGTGTGGTTCGGAGAAACCGGAGCCGGGTCAACTGTCAAAGCCTGCAACCAAATCGTGGTCGCCGCCACCGTGACCGCCCTTGCCGAAGCAATGGCCCTCGCCGCCGCAACGGGTCTGGACCTGGAAAAAGTGCAAAGAGTCCTCGCGGGCGGACTGGCGAACTCGGAGGTGCTTACCCAAAAAGGAAAACGCTGGATCGACCAGGACTTCCACGGTGGCGGATCCGCCAAAAATCAGCTGAAGGACCTCAACTTCATCGCAGAAACAGCCGGCCACACAGGACTCAAACTCCCACTGGCCACGTGCCTGCGGTCCGCATTCGCAAACATGCTCGCAGCAGGCGACGGCGACCTGGACCACACTGGAATCTATCGAACCATCCGCACCTAGTTACGCTTCGGCCTACCCCAGGTCACCGGTCAGTGTTCGGCGGCCCGCGATGTCGGGGCGGCCTGACGAGGACTCATCCGTCCGTCTACGGACTTTCTGCGTTGTAGGCCTTGTCCAGGCGGTCGCACGGCCCGCGGTGGGCCGCCTCAGCAGCCGCGCGCCTGGCGTTTCGGTCGCGTAGACCTCACCCGTCGATTTAATGGTGCGTGTAATGGTGCGTGTGACTTCGACGCCGAAGTCGCACAGCACCGACCCGCCTGGCTCGTTCGAATCGTGGTAGACGAACATATTATGGCCCCCCCGACCAAAGACACATGCGTGGGTGAACATTTCTGAAAAGGGAGCACAACCACTCTCATATGGGCCGCTTTGCGCATAGTCTCGGTGTTAACCGATTAGGCGACCGGGTTGCCCGGCCGGGGAAACGGGGATGTCATGACGGACAACAACCGAGTCAAGCGTGTTGTGGTGATGGTCCAGGAAAACCACACCACGGACAACTACTTCCGGACGCTGGCTCCCTACGGGGCCGACGTTGCATCGGACTGGCCGGTTCAGCCCAACCCGCCGTCGGCGGATCAGCCGCACGACCGGCACGCTTACTACCGCTGGCTTACAGGGCAGCACAAGGCGACCCGCACCCAGTTCGACACTGCTACGACCTTGCCGTTCTACGCGCACCTGGCCCTGACTGGGGCGTTCCTGGAGAACCATTGCAGCGGCTTCGGCACGAACTCCACTCCGAACCATCTGCTGCTCGTCGGCGGCCAGTCACCGACGCTGCGCAACCCGTCCCGGGCGCAGCCTCCGCCCTTGTGGGACATGCCCTCGGTTCCCGGGCTCGCTGACGCCGCCGGCATCGGCTGGGCGTGCTACACCGGCAGCAGCAATTATCCGGCCGGTTTCTACCAGCAGCTCAACGGCTCCGAAAACCTGATTCCCAACTCGCACTTCGTCGCCGACGCCGCCACCGGGAAACTGCCGCCGCTGGTCTATCTGTGGCACGACTCCCCCGAAGACGAACACCCCACCGCCGATGTCACGATCGGGATGAACAAGGTCTGGGAATCGGTGGACGCCGTCGTCACATCCGGCGGCTGGGACGAGACAGTGTTCTTGCTGACCTGGGACGACTGGGGCGGCTGGGATGACCACGTCGCCACCCCGAACGTGGAACACACCCCGGACGGCGTGCAGCTCGCCTACGGACCCCGCGTCCCGCTGATCATGTTCGGCGGACCGGTCAAACCGGGCATCGACAGCCGCTGGTCAAACCACACCGGCATCCCGAAGACCGTGATGCAGCTGCTCGGCCTGCCCAAACTCGGCGTCGACCGCGTCGATAACGACCCAGGGCTCGTGGACCTGGTCGACCCGGCCGTCCACAACCCTGCGCCTCCAGCCTACGGCTCACACATCAACTTGCCCGCTCCCCCGCAGCCGGCACCCGCGCCCAAACCATTGCCGGCCCCGCCAGTACTTTCGTCCTCCCCAGTGCCCCCGGTGGTACTACGGGGCGGCGGTAGCCTTCCTCCGCCGAACGACGTTCCCCTGACAACGACCAAGCCCTGAACAGGAACGGCCCCACGAACGGAGCAATCTCATGTCCGAACACACCAACAACAACACCATGCCCGAGCACACCGGCAGTGTCCCGCTTGCCGGTTCCGAACGTCCGGCGGCCGCACGGATCCAGGCCGCGCACGGGCCCGTCGATCCCTCCCGCAGAATTGAAGTAACGGTTATCCTGCGCCGTCAGGAACCACTCCCCGAGACCCCCGCCGGGCCGATCTCGCGGGACGAGCTCGCGGCCCGCCACGGAGCCTCAGCCGCTGATCTTCGCCTTGCCACTACTACGTTCACCCAGCTCGGCGCGGAGGTCCTCGAAACGGACCCCGCATCCCGGCGCATCCGTCTGGCCGGAACCGTGGACCAGCTAAGCCGGATCTTCGGCACCAGCCTGGAAGAAGTCACCAGCAGCGGACCCCACGGCCACGACGTCACCCACCGGCACCGGACCGGAAGCCTTCAGATCCCGGCAGAACTGGACGGCGTCGTCACCGCCGTGCTGGGCCTCGACGACCGCCCCCAGGCCCGGGCGCAATTCCAGTCGATCCCGCTGTCCGCAACGGGCACCAGCTACACCCCTCCCGAGCTGGCCAGGATCTACAACTTCCCGCCCGGGGCGGACGGCACCGGCCAGACTGTAGCCATCATCGAACTCGGCGGCGGCTTCGGCCAGGGGGACCTTGACGCCTATTTCGGCAGTCTCGGGATCACCGGGCCGCGCGTCACCGCCGTCGGCGTCGACGGCGTCGTCAACCGTCCCGGCCAGGACCCGACGGGTGCGGACGGTGAAGTTATGCTCGACATCGAAGTGGTCGGCGCACTGGCACCAAAAGCGGACATCCTCGTCTACTTCGCACCCAATACCGACGCCGGGTTCCTTGACGCGATCATCAACGCATCCCACGCGACTCCGGCGCCAGCTGCCATCAGCATCAGCTGGGGACAGAACGAGGACGCCTGGACCGCCCAGGCGCGGACCGCGTTCGACCAGGCCCTCGCCGACGCTAACGCCCTCGGCGTGACCGTCACCGCAGCGGCCGGTGACAACGGCAGCGCCGACGGGGCAACGGACGGCAAAGACCACGCAGACTTTCCGGCGTCCAGCCCGCACGCGCTGGCCTGCGGAGGCACCCGCCTCGATGCCGACCCGGCCGCCGGAACAATCAGAACTGAAACCGTCTGGAACGACGGCCCGCACTCAGCCACGGGCGGCGGTTACAGCGACGCTTTCCCCGTCCCGGTCTGGCAGAAGGCCCTGACTTCCCCCGCCCCCGGAAAAAATGGCCGCGGTGTCCCGGACGTCAGCGGTGTCGCCGACCCGCAGACCGGGTACAAAGTCAGGGTTGACGGCAAAGACATGGTCATCGGCGGCACCAGCGCCGTGGCACCGCTCTGGGCCGCACTCATCGCCTTATTCGCCCAGTCAACAAACCGCCGGTTCGGCCAGCTCCAGCCGCTCCTCTACGGCCTTCGGTCAGGATTCCACGACATCACCACCGGGAACAACGGCACCTACAAGGCCTCGGCCGGCTGGGACCCCTGCACAGGCCTCGGCAGCCCCGACGCGACAGCCCTGCTGGCCGGCATCAAGTCCGCCCACTAAACCGACGAAAACCGGCCACCGGCGTTTGCTGGGGGCCGCATGTAGGGAGGAGCGGGACACCCACTGCCTATGCGCTGACTGGCGGAACCCTCGCGGTCAATTCCGGCGGGAACAGGCCATGTATCGGGAAAGGAGTGTAAGAGTTCAGGGCGTGCTGGGCGAAGTCCACGTCCGAGGCGGTCGTATCAATCCATTCGGCATCGAGATCTACTTCTGCGATCCACACTCCTCTGGCAACGCGGCATCAACGAAAACACCTGCAGCGTCCTTGCTCTTGCCGCCAGCCTTCACGGCACCGTTCTGTATCTTGTCGGCTAGAGCTGTGCGGGCTTCAGCTGACTCAGGACGGCGGCCATGTAGCCGTTGATGTAGCCGGCGGCGTTGGGATGGAAGTTGGAGTCCGCAGTCGGGTTGGTCGGGTCGAATGCCACCCACGGATCTGTGGTGTTTGCTTCATGGCCGGCGAACTTACCGGCGGCGTCCACGTACTGGGTCTTGGCGCCTTCGCCTGCTGCAATCCCGGCAGCCTGGGCGAGCACGGCGTTCAGCTTGTCTGTACCGGCGTTGACCAACTGCTGATTGGCCGGCGTGAGGATGGTCGGTATGCCGCTGGAGGGGTTGAAGAAGTGGACGTAGCCGACGACCCCGATTTTGGCGTTTGGGGCCTGGCTGTGAATGGCGTTGTAAGTCTGGACCAGCGCAGGTAGGAGGAGCGTCTGCGCCGCGTTCACGGCAGAGTCCACGTAGCCTGCACAGTGCTGGGGATCGATCGCGCAACCGCCGAGAACCTTCGAGGCGCCGACATCGGTGCCCCCGGCAGTGATGGTGACCATCCCGGTGGTAGCGCTGAGCTGTCTGCTGACGGCCAGCTTGGCGATCTGTTCGGTCACCGTCGGCGTCAGGCCGTCATAGAAAGGGCTTGACTGCGAGAGTGCAGCGTCGTGGCACGCGGCGTTGGTAACCAGGTTAATGCGGCCGGTGGCTCCGAGGTCGCCCGGATACCCTGGAGGGCTCTGCCAGCACGGGAGGCCCGCAGGCCTGAACTCGCCGCCTGACCCCGTCCCGGCCGTGAAGGAGTCACCGATGGCGACAAAATCCACCTTTGCCCGCGGGGCGGCTTCGGCCGGTGCGGTGATGAGTCCAGCGGCCGCTGTCAAGGCCACTGCGGCGGTTGCGCCGGCGAGTCCGAGCCGAAATCCAACCATGACGATCCATCCTTCCCTTTTTACCGGGCAGTCCTGAGGGCGCTGGCCCAAAACGCAGTCTACGAATAGATTGCCCGGGCCAACAGGGTCCGCGTTGACTCATGGAAAAGGTCCGCGGAGCCGGGTACGTTGCCTCATCGGAAAA
>NZ_JARVRJ010000018.1 GCF_030209745.1 Arthrobacter sp. fls2-241-R2A-200 | reverse complement strand
ACGCAAAGTTGGAGTGATCCGCTCCCCTTCCTGCACCGTCGATGTGCCATGGTCTACACGGCCATTGCATTACAGAATCGCCATTATCGGCGTTCAAAGCACGGGAGTAGAAGTAGCTGCGGACACTCCGTCCTGTCCGCTGTCAGTTGAGTTGGCAGTTTTGTCAGGAGACACGGCAGCTTACGAGCCGACAGCGTTTGAGTCAGTTAATGTGGCACACAAGCCTGATAGCCACGCGCGAGCAGCGACTCGGATCGCCACAGAAGTGAGTGGTCTTCGGAGCGGGCCAGCCATGAATCTTGTACTTGTCGGGACGCAGCAAATACGGAAGTGCCAGATCGAGTGACAATCAGAATGCCGTATCACTGTCAAAAGAACTGACATTTTCCCACATGAACACTGCCAGATTCAGTGACAACGGACACGTCCTATAACGAATCCGGCATTTCCGGTCTGCGACTATTTTGTTAATGGAGCTCGCGTCGTGGCATGGGTGTATTTCGTATGCGCGTGGAAGGGGCAAGTCCAATGGACGATTCCTCGCACCTACATGGGATGCGGCGTTCGGTCGGTCTTTCTACCTTGCATGGTTGGTCGAGAAAGTCATCTATGGGTAGTACGGAATGGGCTGTGCCGGGCCCCGTTCTGCGCATGCTCCATTAACGGCACCAACCGGATACGATCTGCTCCTTAAAGAGCTGGCTAACTTGCCCGATCATGCATGGCCTGCATTCCTGCCCGGAAGGAGGATCACATCATGGCTGAACTCCACAGGACCCGACAGCGCGTTATCGTTTGGGGCCAGCAGTGCTTTGCCGGACGACGAGCCGAGGTTGGATGAGCCTGACGCAGGGTTTGCTGGTGTTGCCACGAATCTGATCAAGGACGTTGTCGACGCATGCACTGCCGATAGCGGCGAAATGTTGGTGGACCGTAGTGAGTGGAGGGGCGTATGAGGAGGTCTCGGGCAGGTCGTCGAAGCCCACCAGGCTGACATCCCCCGGGACCGCTTTTCCCCTCTCCTGGAAGGCGCGCAGAAGTCCCAGCGCCATGTGGTCGTTCGCGGCGAAGACGGCGGTGCAGCCCGGTTGGTCGGCGAGTTGGATTCCGGCGGCGTAGCCGGAATCGGCCGACCAGTCCCCATGAATGATTGGGGGCACTGGCCGACCAGCGGCTGCCAGGGTCTCTCGCCAAGCAATGGATCGTCGTTCGCTAGCCAAGGACGCTGCAGGACCCGCAACGTGCCAGACGGTTACGTGCCCGAGGTCCAAGAGGTGCCTGACAGCCTGGTGGGCGCCGTAGGCCTGGTCCGTGTCTACAGCGGTGTATCGTGTGCCTGCATCGGAATCAACCACTACCACCTTCACGCCCGGGTGCAGCGACACACCGGCCGCATCGAGGAGGTGGGCCTCCGTGATGGCGATTACGGCGTCAATTGCGAGCTCGCCCACGCGGGAGAACGCACCACGGATCCCGCCCTGGGTGGGGGCCTCGACGGGGATGATCATGACGGCGAAGTCTCGCCGTGCGGCTTGAAGCGCGATCGCTTCCAGCGTTCGCATGTTTCCGGGCGACGACAGCGTAGGTGAGATGACCCCGATGGTTCGGAAACTGCCCCGCTTAAGAGCCCGGGCGGCACTATTGGGGCGGTACCCCAGCTCCTTCATGGCGGAAATGACTTGCTCGCGGGTGCTTCCCCGTACATCGCGGCTGCCATTTAGTACCCTCGACACAGTCTGAGTGGATACCCCGGCCAGCTTGGCCACGTCCACAACCGAGGCCTGCCTCCTGTGTCCGCTCTGGACTGTGGCACCCGCTTCATTTGAAGAGGGTGCCTCCGGGTGCGTACGCCACTGATGTGGGCCGATCTCAGAGGTAGAGGATCGCATCATGCGAGCACTTCCTAAGTTTCTTGAAAATGGGATTGGCCCGACTGACGCTTCCGAGATGGGCGTAAGCCTCACTCGAATGACCCGGATCACGATCCGTGTCACTAGGGCTGACAGTTGACGAGCTTCGAGCACTCCGGACGGGCCTCCAGGCTGTCAGTCGTGAACTTCGCGCGCTGAAGGGCTGACGACGCGTACCTTTCCGCATCCAACAGGGTCCACATCATCTGTGCCGAGACCAATTGCCAATACTTGAAGCGACCGGTCTTCCCGGGGGGCAATGAGACCTACTACGAGGCTGACCGTTCCCCTATATCTGGCTTTTCAGGTCTGCCACGGAATCTACAACTTGATGGGCCCGGAAGGGGAAGGAGACGATTTCTTCACGCTGGGTGATTCCGCTGAGGACCAGGACCGTGTGCAGGCCCGCTTCCATGCCGGCCACGATGTCCGTGTCCATGCGGTCCCCGATCATGGCAGTGGTCTCCGAATGAGCGTCGATCTGGTTCATGGCGGAACGGAACATCATGGGGTTCGGCTTGCCCACGATGTACGGCTCGCGGCCCGTGGCCTTGGTGATCATTGCCGCTATGGCTCCGGTGGCGGGCATGGGACCGTCCTTGGAAGGACCGGTGGCATCCGGGTTGGTGGCGATGAACCGTGCACCGGCCAGGATGTGACGGACCGCCATGGTGATCGCTTCAAAGGAGTAGGTGCGGGTCTCACCCAGCACCACGAAATCGGGATCGGTGTCCGTGAGGATGAATCCGGCCTCGTGCAGCGCGGTGGTGAGTCCGGCTTCGCCGATGGTGTAGGCGCGGTTGCCCGAATCCGAGGACTGGACCTGGTCCTTGAGGAACTGGGCCGTGGCCAGTGCCGACGTCCAAATGTTCTCTTCCGGGACCTCCAGGCCTGACGCACGCAGGCGGGCCGCGAGGTCACGGGGCGTGAAGATGGAGTTGTTGGTCAGGACCAGGAAGCGCTTGGACGTATCCACCCAGCGCTGAATGAGTTCAGCTGCACCCGGGATTGCCTGGTTCTCATGGACCAGGACGCCGTCCATGTCCGTAAGCCAGCACTCGATGTCCTTGGAGCTACGGGGCCGGCCTGCAACGTCTAACGAATGCAAACCTTCTTCAGCCAGCGCATCTAGCGAGGGGATTTGCATCCCTATTGTCTGCGTCATTCTTACCTTCCATGAGGGACTTGGCTCGTGAGGCGTGGATCGGTTACGTTCCTGCAGCAGCTCCCTGTCAAAGGCGCCACAGCCGCCCAAGGAAGCCTGACCCGGCAGCAATAGCGTCTGCTGCCACTCCCGGGTGGCAGCCTTGTTCGCACCGACGTCGGCATACACGAGCCTATGTAGCTTATTGACGCGCGTCAATAGGCTAGTCTGTGAGGGGCAGACGCAGGATGGATCTCTGCCCCTGAAGCAGACCAAGATGAGCTTCCGCTGAATCTCGTGCTGACTGCGCTTCGCCGTGAGCCGCCCTTATGACCCGGTTTGCGGCACTCAAGCTCTATGGCACCTAACAGGAGAAACGTTCGTGACCTTTACGGAATATGAAAACAAACGCGTCGTTGTGACAGGATGCTCATCCGGCATCGGCTTGGCTGTTGCTAACGCCCTTGTGAACCAGGGTGCAGAGGTCATCGGCATGAGTCGCCGGGCTCCAGATCTGAATCTCGCCGAATTCCACAGGCTTGACCTTGCATCCGTGAAATCAATCGAATCGGCTGCGGTCAGATTCGATGGACCGGTGGATGCTCTGTTTAACTGTGCCGGCGCACCACCGATCCTGCCATCGATCGAGCTGGTGAAGGTCAACTTCCTGGGACCACGGCTCCTGACGCAATACCTTCTGGAGCGAATGGGAGCGGGCGCGGCGATAGCGAACGTGTCTTCAAGCGTCGCATGTGGCTGGCGAGCTCACCTGGACCTGCTCGGCGAGTTCACCACCACCGGATCGTTTGAAGATGGAGTCGCCTGGTACGAAAAGAACGAGGGGATCGCAGGTCATGGCTATCCCTTCAGCAAAGAAGCAGTCAACCTGTGGACGTTGCAGCAGTCGACGGCCCTCATTTCGCGTGGCATCCGCATAAATTCCTCCAGTCCCGGAGCGGTTCAGACGCCGCTAATGGAGGTGAGTGAGAAAGCATTTCCACCAGCGCTACTCGCCGCTACCGAGTATCCCAGCGGACGTCGCTCGTCCCCAGAAGAACAGGTTCAACCGTTGTTGTTCCTCAACAGTTCCGAGGCTTCATATGTCAACGGTGCTGACCTTGCTGTCGATGGCGGGTACTGGGCTTCCCGCTCGGTGGAGGGTTCTGGCTCGCTATGGTGATGAACATTCCTGGATGGGAACTTGCCTTCGTCGGGAAGTAGCGGGAACGTTCGACGCACCGTTTTCGCGCTGGCGGCAAGTGTGCCTGCGGCTGTCGGCAAGCAAAGAAAGTGATGAGTGTGCTGCAGGCCGGCGCCTGGCTCCAGCAGGCGGCGAAAACCGTGACGCTGCCCTTGCCGCCGGCGGGGTCTTACTTCATGCTGATCACAAGTCGTTCGGGAGCTTTAGCGGCCCAACTCTCCGCGACATCTTCAAGGCGCGCAGTGCGGACTCGTGTTGCCGGTGACGGGGTGTTCAACCGCGGCTGGGAATGCCGATTGACTTTAGCCCCATATATTCCCGGAACCCCTCTTCGCCATTTTTGCGGCCAATGCCACTTTGACCATAGCCGCCCAGGGGTGTGCATACGTCAAAGTACATGCCGCCCTTGACGGAGATGTTTCCGGCCCTTAGACGGCGTGCGACCTCCAGCGCCCGTTCATCCGAGGCGCTGCTCACCTCACCGGCTAAGCCGTAGATGGTCGAGATGCCGAACGTTTCGGGCGCCACGTATCGCCTCAACTTCGGTGTTGACTCATTTGCTACCCGTAACTTGAGACTCATGGCGGGCGCCCGGGGGACTAACATTCAGGCGCCCGCAAATAAAGAGCCGCTCCCGCTAGCAGCTAAATCGCCGACCAACCTCCATCGGAGGCCAAGATGGCGCCATTGAGGTTGGTTCCGTCGTCGCTGAGCAGGAAGGTGATGGAGGCAGCCAACTGCGCGGCACTTGCCGGTGTGGGGATGTTGGCCTGCATGAGTGGGCCGAGGCGTTCGGCGGCCATTTGGGAACCGAAATTAGCGACGATTCCGGTCATGGTTGGCCCGGGGGCAACAGCGTTGAAGCGCAGTCCCTTGGGGCCATAGATGACGGCGGAGTTCTTGGTGAGGCCGACGACGGCGTGCTTGGACGCGGTGTAGGCGGCGCCTGCGGCCGATCCGCGGATGCCGGCCTCGGAGGAAACGTTGACCACGGAGCCTGAGCCGTGTTCCAGCATCAGTGGTACCACGGCGCGGCTGAGGCGCATGAGCGCGGTGACATTGATCCGGAAGACGCGGTCCCAGAGTTCGTCGTCTACTTCGTGGACCGGTGCGAAGTTGTCCATGATTCCGGCCACGTTGGCAAGGGCGTCTACGCGGCCGCCGGCGGCAGCCACGACGGCGGCAACAGTTTCTTCTGTTGAGATGTCGCCGGCCACAGGTACCAGCTCCAGGCCGCTGTTCTCCTCGACTAGAGCATCGAGGCGTTCCTTGCTGATATCGGCGGCGATGACTTTACCGCCTTCCTTCGCGATGCGCAGGGCGGTAGCTTGCCCGATCCCGGAAGCCGCCCCTGTGACGATGACGGTTTTTCCTGCAAATCGGTTATTGCTGATGGCTTCCTGCCATGTAGCTTCGTTACCCATGTTGTCCTTCCAGATGGTGTTGGCGAGTTTTGGCAATGGCGGGCCGGCTTCAAGCGATGGCCCGGTCCCGCGAGACGCGGTGATGCTGCCCTGATTGAACAAATGCAGGAGCAGTTGGCGGCTCAGTTTGCCGGTTTCATTTAGGTACGTTTTCAACTATCGGGATCAAGCGCTGATTAGAATGCCGCCGTCTGCGTGGATGTTCTGGCCGGTGATCCAATGGCTGTCATCGGAGGCGAGAAATACACCCACTGGTGCGACATCACGGTATGGATCACCAGCGCGCTGGAACGGGTTATTCGTGAATGCATCTCGAATGTGGTCCCTGGCCTCCAGGCTCAGCGCCTCTGAGTCCAAGCCAGCGGACGCGTTTTCCGTCATGCCGTTGGGACAGAGAGTGTTGACCCGGATGTTGTACTGGCCCCATTCGCGCGCAACTGTGCGGGACAGCCCCCGTACGGCCTCTTTGGCTGCCGCGTAGGGAGCATAAAGAGAATCGCCTTTAACGCCTGCTTCAGACGCGAAGTTGATGATGGAACCTCCTGCCCCTTCCTTATCGCGCAGGTGCGGGAAGCACAGCTTCATGAGATGCCAGTAGGCGTAGACAGAACTTTTCATCTCCACGTCGAGATCCTCGATGGTTTTTTCGAGGAAGGGTTTCGGGATGGTGATGGTATGGGCGTTGTTGACCAACACGTCGATGGTTCCGAAGCGCTCAACGGTGGCATCAACGAATTCCACCAGGCTGTCGTAGTCCATGATGTCCACGGACATGGCAAGAACTTCTGCACCCTTTTCTTCGCAGATGTTCTTGGTTTCCTTCAGCTTGGTCTCGTTCCTCGCACAGATGGCGAGCTTCGCGCCCTCAGCCGCCATCCGGATTGCCTGCTGCTTGCCCAGACCAGTGGAGCACCCAGTGATGAGGATGACTTTGTTGTCTAGCTTTCCCAAGTTGGTTCCTTTGTTTGACGATGGTTCGGTGATGTGGGAGTTATTGGATCCCGACCGGTGGGGGCGCTAGTTCATGGGCAGTGCTACGGAAAGGTTCTTGGCGTTCGCCAGTAGTTCGTTGGGGACGCGTTCGGTCAGCTCGACCATGGTCCAGGTCCCGTTTGCTGCCGTGATTTGGTTGACGAGCTGCGGGTCGGACCAGAGGCCGATTTCACCGTCCGCGGCTAGCTTGAACAGGTGTCCGGTGATATCGGCCGCGTCGTCGGAAGAGAGGTAGGCCAGGAAGGGGACCATTCCTTCCGGTGTCCTCTTCATTGCAGCGGGAGCCGCCGCCTCGATGGCTTCCGGGGGCATGCCTTGGAGGCGGTAGGCGGCAGCGGCGTTGACCCAGGAACGTGTCCTGGCCAGCGGCGTATAGGCGTTGACCGTGATTCCGTGGCCGTGAATGTCGGCCGCGACGGCCTTGGTCAGGGCAACTACGCCGGCGTTCGCTGCGCCGTATGCCGCGTACCCTGGCAGGCCGAGGAAGGCGTCAGAGGACGAGTTTAGGATTCGGCCAAATCCCTGCTCCTTCATGTGAGGGAGGGCGTGGTGCATGAGATTGAACGTGCCTTTGAGCTTGGAAACTACTGAGATGTCCCAGAGCTCCTCGTCCATATCCATGATGTTGCCCACCCAGTTGGACGAGGCGTTGTTGACGACGATGTCGATCCGGCCGTAGTTCGCTACGGCGGTTTCGACCATCTGCCTGGCGGTTTCAAAGTCGCCGGCGTCTCCGAAGAATGGAACCGCTTCCCCGCCCAGCCGGCGGATCTCATCGGCAGTTGTTTGGGCATCTCCGGCGACGGTTTCGAGTGCTTGTTGTTCCTGATCGGTGAAGGGCAGTGCGGTTTTTTCGAAGGCGTTGATGGAGGACCCGGGCTTGCGGTTGTTCGTTACGATGCGGGCGCCTTCCTTCGCCATGCACAAGGCGACGTCGCGCCCGATGCCCTGTCCTGATCCGGTGATGATGGCAACTTTCCCTGCTAGCTTTCCTGCCATGATTGCTTCTCCTTGATGCTGTTCCCTGTATTGGTACTGGTCGGTTCCGT
The DNA here is from genome assembly GCF_030209745.1 of Arthrobacter sp. fls2-241-R2A-200. Classification (GTDB taxonomy): domain Bacteria; phylum Actinomycetota; class Actinomycetes; order Actinomycetales; family Micrococcaceae; genus Arthrobacter. The sequence continues at coordinate 52,075 of NZ_JARVRJ010000018.1, read as the reverse complement.
TGGCCCGGCTTGGGGTTTTACCTATGGGTGTTGCCTGCGTTGGCGGGGCGTTTTAGTTCGTCCCCGTTCGAGCGCGCGATGTTGCCAAGCCAGTGGAGGCTTTTCTTGGGACGGCGTTCAAAGGTGTCCCTGTCAACCTCGACCAGACCGAACTTCGGCTCCCAGTGTCCCCATTCGTAGTTGTCCAGCAGGCTCCAGTGGAGGTACCCGCGTACATCCACCCCGTCTTCGACAGCGCCGGACAAAGCCAGCAACGCTTCGTGTGTGTAAGCGATACGGCGTTCGTCATCCGGGGTGGCGATGCCGTTTTCGGTCACCAGGACCGGAACTTTTGTCACATTCGCTGCGTGATGAACAGCCATTGCCAGCGCATCAGGACGATAGGCCGTGCCGATCATGGTGTTGTCCGGGTGCGGCGGATGCGGAACCAGGCCGTTGGCGTCCACTTGCTGTGTCGTATAGGACTGCACCCCGATGAAGTCATCGTCGCGGGCGGCTTCCAGGTAGAGGTCCTCAAAGTTCCATCGAACCTCGCGCAACCGTTCCTCGCCGCCGGGGGCGGCGGTGAAGGCCTGGTTCGCGACGCTCCATCCGATCAGGGCGTCGGTGTTCTCATGAAGGACTTCACGGGCAGCATGGTGAGCGTCGATAACGTGTTGCCCGTCTGCAGGCGTTGGAACGGGCAGGGGCGGCTGCTTGTATCCGCTGTCCGCCTGGTTTTCGATGGTTGGGCTTTGCCATTCATCCAGCTCGCCTCGGAGGGCGGCGGCTTCGAGGTTAAGCATCATAGCCAGCATGTTGGGTTCGTTGATCGTGACTACGTGTCCCACGTCGCCGAGGATGGAGGATGCAGCCTTGACGTAACGTGCGAAGCGTTCGGCGGCATTGGGAGTGCTCCAACCGCCTTCGTCGGCGAACCAACGGGGAGAGCTGAAGTGATGGAGGGTGATCACGGGTTTGATCCCAAGTTCGAGGGCGGTGTCGATCATCGCCCGGTAGTGCTTCAGCAGCGCAGAGGAGAACACTCCGGGCCGCGGCTCGATGCGCGCCCACTCAATCCCGAACCGGTAGGAGTTCAGCCCTGCCTCGACCAGTAGCGTCATGTCTTCGCGGTAGCGGTGGTAACTGTCATTTGCGTCTCCGCTGAGTTCCATCCCGGGATAAAGTCCCTCGCGGCCCCACCAGTCGCTGTTGACGTTATTTCCCTCAGTTTGGTGTGGGGACGTGGAGGCACCCCAGAGAAAACCTGGCTTGAATGCGGTCATGTTGTCGGTCCTTTTCAGATCGTCTTGGTCAGTGCGGGATGCATGGCAGTGATGGCGCCCGGTGTGATGCCGTTTTCGTTGAATGCGTCCACGGCAACCCAGTAGTCGCAGCCTGCATTGAGGCTTCCCAGGTCAAGGTCGGTCTGCTCATAGACAAGCCAGCTGTGGTAGAGCTTGTCCGGCGCAATTCCGTACCGCACGTTGTAGCCCTGGGCTGCTTCGCTGCCAGGCCACTCGATGCGTGCGGTCAGGTCATTGATTCGGATTGCCGTGGGCGTGACACTCCCGGGAGCGGCGCCGTCCCCGAGGCCGAAGACACGCAGTCCGCTCACCGCGGCAGCAGCTCCGAATGGCATCCTGCCTGCTGTTAGGCGCACGTATCGTGCCCGCTTGGGTGAAGGGAGGACCTCAAATGCGTGCGGCGCTTCCGCCCCTGTCGCCCGGGTATCGAGAACAGACTCCCATTGCTGGCCGTCGGCGGAGACTTCAATGATGAACTCCGTTGGCTGCGAGCCTGGGTAAAGGGCCCGGTACTCTCCCGGGAACTGCTGGCCGTCGGACCGCTCAGGCGCAATCTTGGACAGCTCGTGGTCGGCGAGATTGACCTGAATGGCGTGGATCGTCCGCTCGGTGCGGAGGTCAAGTTGGAGCCACTCCCCCGGTTCCGATCCACCAGCAACCCACCAGGTGCGGATGTCTTCATCGACCGAGAGGGCAGGGCCGTGGTCCGGAAGGGACGATGATGCCGTGGCTTCGGCCCGGAAGGACTGCAGCATCCACCCTGGAGATGATTCAGTCCACGGGTCGATCCGGCGGTCAGGCACGATCATGGGGTAGTCCCCGAAATTCTGGTTGCAGAACAGGACACCGTCGTCGTCGAAGCCGGCAGGAAAGATCCCGATACGGCGCTCGAATTGGTGGTGGATCGAGATGCGCATGGTGGAGGCATGCCACCAGTTCCCATACTCGTCTTGGAAGGTGCTGCCGTGGCCCGCGCCCGTGATGAAACCTCCGGGCTTGGACGAGAATGGGCTGTGCGGCGAGTAGCTGAAGGGCCCCAACGGCCCCTCTCCGGTGTAGTAACCGTCGGCGTAGGTGTTCCACTCCGTCCCCGGGCCGGCGTACTGCAGGTAGTAGGTGCCATCACGGTGCGTCATCCACGCACCTTCGATGAACGGAGCATCCCCGAGGTATTGCGCCATGAATTTTTCGCGCTCGGTCGTCGGTTCCTTTTTGATGTAGTTCTCGCCGATCTGTTCCCACCCGTGCCGGTCGGGGTCTCCGCTGATCAGGGGGACGGCCTCGCCAATGATTTCCATCGTTGCCGGGTCGACGCGCGCGCCGGCAATTGGTTCCTTGTTGGAGCATCCCCAGTAGAAATATGCCGTGCCGTCTTCGTCCTGGAAGAGATGCGGGTCCCAGAAGGGGAAGCCGGAGTTGACTTCAGTGAAGTCGTCGTCCAATGGGTTCTGGCTGCGGAAAAAGGGGCTGTCGGTGGTCCTTGAAGCGGAGATGTACAGGGCGCCGTCGATTTCCCGGACGTCCGGTGCGTAGTCCATCGGCGGCAACTTGTCTGTTGCCTGGTACTGCCAGGTCTTGAGGTCCTCGGAGTGCCAGAATCCACCCGCCATGGAGGCGAAGAGATAGTAGCGGCCGCGGAAGCGCACGATTGAAGGGTCGGCCGCCTCCCGGTGCACTGATCGTTCGTCGCCCAGGGGGCGCAGGTCCTGGAATCTATAGGCAATATCCAGCGGATTGCAGACTGCGGACACGGAGGAACGGGTCTCGTTCATGAGGTTCACTTTCTGATTCGAGGCTAGGCAGTGGCAGCTGCGGGCTGGCTGGGCTCGTTGAGCATTGAGAGGAGCCAGTCGCCGTCGATGGCACCGCCGAGGATGCTGAGGATCTGGTTCATGGGCATGGAGAGCATCATTTTGGTCCCGTCGCTGTCATCATCGAGATGCTGGCTGTTGGCTGCCATAATCTGGTTCAGCCGGTCTCGGAGCGCCGGACCGGCCACCGGGTGGCTGACCCATTCCGCGACGTCTGACTGAAGCGAAAGGGTGACGGGCAGCTCATCGCCGTCGAGCTGGACGTCCTGTTGGAGGAGCACTTCCGAAGCGTTCTCGGCGACCTGAATGGTGTAGTTTCCGGCGGGGACGACCCAATCGGACCGGGTGATGTCCCAGTACCTGAGTGCGCGCCGGTCGAGGGTGAGCTGTACGCTTCGTGTTTCGCCGGCTTGGAGCAGGATCTTCGTGAAAGCTGCGAGAGTCCGTTCGGGTCGCTGCACCGGTCCGGCCGCGGTGGAGACGTACATCTGGACGACGTGCTTGGCAGCGACTTCACCGGTGTTGGTGACAGTAACAGTGGCTGAGATGGTGTCGGGTCCAGCTGCTTCAGCGCGAAGGTCGGACACTTCAAAGTTCGTGTAGCTCAGTCCGTGCCCGAACGGGTACCGGACGGGCTGGTCGACTGTTTCGTAGTAGCGGTAGCCGACCATGACACCTTCGCTGTAGCGGACGTGTTCCTGCTCACCCGGGAAGGACAGGAAAGTGGGAGTGTCTTTGAGCCGGTATGGGATGGTCTCGGCGAGACGGCCGGATGGGCTGATGTCGCCGAAGAGCAGGTCGGTGATGGCTTTGCCGCCGCCCTGGCCCAGGAGGAATCCTTCGAGGATCGCGTCGACGTCATCATGCCACTCCTCAAGGGAGACGACTCCCCCGTTCGCCAGCACAACGATCGTACGGGGTGCGGCGGCGGCCACGGCTTTGATGAGCTGTACCTGCGCTGGCGGCAGGTCCAGCCGACGGCGGTCAAACCCTTCGGATTCTTCCTCTTCGGGGTTGCCGGCGAAGATGACGGCGATGTCGGTTGCCCGTGCCGCTGCCACTGCCGCTTCGCGAAGAGAGTCCTCATCGGCCGGTTCCAGGCTGAAGCCTGGGCAGTAGTGAACCGTCGTGCCGTTCGCGCGGGCGCGTCCTACGAGCTGCTGAAGCGGAATGTCAACCTGTGTGGCGTTGACATGTGAGCTGCCCCCGCCCTGGTAGCGCGGCGTCTGGGCAAATTCGCCCACCACCAGCAGGGATGACTGCGCCTTCAGCGGCAAGACCATGTCCTTGTTTTTCAGCAGTACGGCGCACTCGGCTGCGAGTTCACGGGCGAGGTCATGATGAGCGCCGAGATCCGCCGTTGCCGGGTCAGTCCCGGTGAACGCGGTAAGTCCAAGCACCCGGCCAACGGCCGCGTCAATCGTTGCTTCTTCCACAGCCCCTGACTTCACCGCTTCGATCAGGGATTGGGTTGCATACTCCCCCGGGCCGGGCATGGCCAAATCCAGGCCGGCCGCAGCTGCCGCAGGCCTGGTGCGCACCGCACCCCAGTCCGAAATCACTGCGCCCGTGTAGCCCCATTCGGTGCGGAGAACGTCCGTCAGGAGCCACTTGTTCTCAGAAGCATGGACACCATTGATCTTGTTGTACGAGCACATCACGGTCGCAGGTTTGGCTTCGGTCACCACCCTTTCGAAGGCGGACAGATGAATCTCGCGCAGAGTCCGTTCGTCAACGTCGGCACTGATCACCATCCGTTCGGTTTCCTGATCGTTTGCCGCGAAGTGTTTCAGCGACGCTCCGACGCCCTGCTCCTGCAAAGCGTTGACGTATGCGCTGGCGAGCACCCCGGACAGCAGGGGGTCCTCCGAGTAGTACTCGAAGTTTCGCCCTCCCAGCGGTGAGCGCTTGATGTTCACCCCTGGGCCGAGCAGAACGTCCACGCCCAGGGCGCGGGCTTCGCGGGCAAGCGCGGCACCTATCCGCGCCGCTACTTCTACGCTCCAGCTGGAGCCAACGGCTACGGCAGGAGGGAAGCAGGTGGCCGGCTCGCTGTTATACAGGCCGAGGTGGTCCATCCCCTGTTTCTGGTGCCGCACCCCGTGCGGACCATCCGCGAACGTGACGGACCCGATGTTCTGTGCGGGGATAGCAGTGGTTGTCCAGAAGCCGGCCCCGGTCAGAAGGGAGGCTTTTTCTTCCAGGGTCAGCATGGTGACATCGACGTATTTCATGGGATTCCTGTTCGGCGGGGGCAGCCCCCCTTCGGATAGAGTGCGCCGCTCGGCGACGCGTGCGCATGTTGAAGCGGGTCAGCGTACGGTTTTGACTTTCAGGACGACAATGCCGCCTGCGACCGTGAAAGCAGCGGCTATGAGGTAGAGCAGCGAGTAATTCTTTTCGGCTGCCGAAGCAACCCCGATTCCCAGGAACAGCGGCGCAATCAGAGGAGCAGCGGATTGTGCCAAAGAATTGGCGAGCCCGTTGATGCCTACGAAGCGTCCGGCGTCGGTATCCCTTTCCGGGAGTACGTCCAGTACCAGTGCCTGGTCCACGGCGGAGAAGATGCCCAGGCCAAGGTTGGTTATTGCGGCACCAACCATCAGCATCGGAAGGTCGTTAGACAACGCCATCATGACCGCTCCGACGGAGAACATGGCACCAGAACCCAGGACAAACGGTTTGCGGCGATGCAACTTATCAGACAGGAATCCGCCACCGATGGATCCTACAATCACGGTCACGACGCCAATCAGCCCGGCGATGGCTATCAGTCCACCGATTTGGGTGACTTCGAGGTTTAGCCGTTGTGCGAAAAAGAACGCGGTGAAAGTCGAGTTGAGCGTCAGACCGAAGTAGAACAGGAATCGGCCGAGCCAGTTCCATGAGAAGTCGGGGTACTGGCGCGGGTTGTAGACGAACTTGGACAGCATGAACCGGAGATCGAGTTTGTCATCGAATGTGCGCATCCGGCTGTCGTCCTCCGGTACGACGAAGGCGAACAGGAGCACGAGGATCACGCCGATCACGCCCGGCACCATGAACAGCAACACGGCATCCGTGGCGAGGATGCCGCCAAGGATGGAACCAGCGACCGGGGCAGACATGGTGACGAACCCGACAAGCCCCCCGACCTTTCCGCGCTGGGATTCGGGTAGGCGGTCGGCCTGGGAATTGGTGAAGCTGCCGATGACAGTGTTCCAGCCCAGGGTCGTGATGACCCAGCCGACTGCGACGATCAGGACGCTCGGTGCGATGGCGATGACCAGCAACCCGATGGTGCCAAGGATGGCACCGCCAACAAGCCATGGCCGCCGCCGGCCGAAGCGTGTACGGGTGCGGTCGCTCAGCACGCCTGTGATGGGGCCCGAAAAGAGGGATACAACCGCGGCGGAACCGATGACGTAGCCCAGATACTCTTCGTTGTCCGGTGCAATTTCTTTGATGCGGATCGCCAGGGAAAGCGCGATCGGGGTCACCAGGGCGATGTAGGCGCCGAACAATCCGAGCAAAATGAACCAGATGTACCGGGCACCCACCTTTGGGAGGTCACCCTCCGCGTTCGCAGGGCGGGTGAGCTGGATGCGTTCTTCTTCCACCTCTGCTGGACCACCACTCATAGTGGCGGTTGTTGGCGGAATGTCACTGTTGTTTGTCATGGAGGACTCCGTTGTCGGAAAAGCGGGGGTTAATTTGATTGGGGCGCACAATGCCCCCGGGGTTTTAGGAGACGAGCAGCCGGTCAGCACTCGTGGTGCTGGCAACGGAGCGGAGCTGAAGCCTGACCGTTTCGCAGTCGGCAGCATCTACCGTCACGTAGATATCGCCTTCTCCGACCGGGCGGATGATCGCGATTGCCCGGCCGTCAAAGGTCGTCCGGGTAGGACCAGCGAACGTCTCTTCCGTCGCGGGGTTTGCACTGCCAAGTGCCTGGAGCCGTCCGGCACCGCTGACTGTCACCGTCACAGCGCGGTCCTTGCCGGGGTGGATGATGCCGTTACCGTCAGTGACGGCGATAGCGACAAAGGCAAGGTCACGGGTGTCTGGGGTGAGCTGTTCCCGGTCAGCCTGAGCTTCAAGGCTAATTCGCTTTTCAGCGGTACTGAGATGTGTCCGGGATTGTTCTATCCCGTCTGAGTAGGCCACAGCGGTGAGCTGGCCCGGCTCGTAGGTGAAGTCGAAGTCCGCCCGGAACGCCAGGTCCGCCCCGACAGCGGTTCTGCCTACGCTCTTGCCGTTGAGGATGAGTTCGACCTCGTCGGCGTCGGAATAGACCTCCACGTGGACCGGGCAACCTTCGAATCCTTCCCACGTCCAGCTTTCGATCGCGTCGCTCCAGGACCACGGGGTCTGAAGCGGGGCGCGGCCATGGAACTCCGGGCGGTGGACGGCAATATAGGGGCGGGAGCGAAGTCCGAAGACAACCTCACGGTAATAGGAGGCAGGGCGCCGCTGCCCCGTGATGTCGAGGTCGCCGGACCATGCCGAAAGCCACGGGTACGGCCTGGCCACCATGGCAGCAGCACCGGATTCCGAGTCGGCGTATCCGACCGAGCCGAGTCCGGCTTCACCAAGGTAGTCCCAACCGGTCCATGTGAAGTCCCCGATCACGTGGCTGTGGGCCTCCACCAGTTCCCAGTTGCGGGCTATCTGCCCCGGAAAGGTCTCGGTGCCGACGATGACCCTGTTCGGGAACAACGTCTTGTCCAGGACATAGCGGCCATCGCCGTAATTCATTCCCGCCACATCAAGCACCGAAAAGGACTCGGCAGTCCGTTCGCTGACCATCTCAGAGGCGGAAATCTGGTTCATCATGTCCCCGACCTGTGTCATCATCCCGTTGACACCGGCGCCGGAGCCATCGGAGGCGGCCTGGTGCTGCTTCATTCCGGCGAGCACAAGATCCAGACTCGAGACAAATCCGTTAATTCCATTGGTGATGGGCCGGCTCGAGTCCAGGGAGCGCAGTTTTTCGGCCAGCCGCCGGCTCCAGATACCCCCGTCGCGGGCACCGGTCTCCGGGATCTCATTGCCGATCGAGTACATGATCACGCTTGGATGGTTGCGGTCTTTTGCGACCATCGCTTCCAAGTCGCGTTCCCACCACTGAACGAAATCGGTGGCGTAGTCAAAGTCCGATTTGCTTGAGGTCCAGACGTCGAAGGCCTCGTCGATGACCAGCATCCCCAAACGGTCGCACGCCTCCAGCAATGCTGAGCTGGCCGGGTTGTGCGAGCTTCTGATGGCGTTGAAACCAGCTTCCTTCAGCAACCGCACACGCCGCTCCTCTGCGGCGGCGATGGTGGCAGCACCCAAAGGGCCGTTGTCGTGATGCACGCACGCCCCGCGAAGCTTTACCGTCTCACCGTTGATGCGAAGCCCCCGTCTGGGGTCGATCTGAAGCCGGCGAATGCCAAACGGAATGCTTTCCTTGTCCAACACCCGACCCTCTGCGCACACCTGCAGGACGCAGGTGTACAGCGACGGAAAATCCACGCTCCAGAGCGCAGGGCTGTCCACGTACAGCCGGTGCCTGACCACAGCTGACGTCCCCGGAAGGAGAGTGAGAGGCGACCGGCCGGTGGCGGCCTCCGCAATCCCTTCCTCATTAATCGAGGACGTCACCTCCACCGTGGTGGTGAGGGCACTGAAGTTGGTGATCTCAGCGGCGACTTCGACAACGGCACGTTCACTGTCGATATCGTCAGAGGTGATCCGGACACCGTCGACATTGATGTGCACAGGCTCTTTGACGATCAGATGCACGTCCCGGTAGATGCCGGCACCGGTGTACCAGCGGCTGTCCTGGTGCGCCCGGCACGCCACGCGAATCTCGTTTGTTGATCCAAAACGCAGGTAAGGGTCAATTCTTACCGTAAAGCGGGAGTAGCCGAACGCATGCTGGCCGGCGAGGGCACCATTGACGTAAACCATCGCATCCCGGTAGACGCCGTCGAACTCAAGGACGAAGACCTTCCCCTGATCCCCCTCGTCGACCGAGAGGGTCTTGCGGTACTCAAAGGCCCCGCTGGGAAAGTAGCCTCCAGCCGCCCCGCTTGGAGCGTCGCTCCGCCGTTGGCTGGATATCTGGGCATCATGCGGAAGAGTGACACTCACCCATTCCGAACCCGCTCCTCCCAATTCCGCGAAGGCACTCACCTTGGTGCGGACAGCCCATCCTTCATTGAACGGGTTCCTAGACATGTCACTCCTGAACTTCGTTGTTTTGAGTCATATTGACGCGTGACAATAAGGAAAGCACGGTAATTGACACGCGTCAACCAGCTACCGTCACCCCCGTTGGGTTCAAGGCGGGGTTTGCAGGAGCGCCATTGCCGCGTGACAACATTTTCTGGTCGGGCTTTAGTTTGTGCCCTACACTTGCTGGTAGCCTCGCTGGTTGTCACGTGTCAACGAGTGCTTGCTTTGGCTTAGGATCGGCTCATCAGCCCGTCTGGGTCCGCACCTCCGGTTTCCGCTTTCTGGCTTACGGTCACGAAACGACGGAGGTTGTCGCGTGTCAAGGTATTTTTTTAGTAAGGAGCTGAGCAGATGAAAGGTGGTCGTCGTGATTCCAACTAGTCAAGATGTGGCGACCCGTGCGGGGGTTTCCCGCTCAACTGTGAGCCAGATCCTTAACGGCCGTGCCGAGTACTTCGCTGAGGAAACCCAGGCACGAGTTGCCCAGGCGGTGGCTGAGCTCGGCTATGAACCATCGTCAGCTGGTCGCACCCTTGCCCGCGGCTCGAGCGACATCGTGATCGCCCTGATCCCCGACACAACCTTTGGCCGCAATCTTCAGGACATTTACGGGTCACTCACGGAGGAACTAGCCAGACGAGGCCTCACCTTAGTTCTGCGTCTGTCCACGTCCACTGAGGCTTCCCTGGACAGGCTTGTCGTTGGAATGAAGCCTCGGGCTGTTTTGACCCTTACTGCACTGCCTGCTGGACAGCGGGATTTACTTGTCCGCCGTGGCGTTGAGGTGCTTGAGCCCGATGAGTCCAGCAACGCTGATGTCAATGCGCGGATCGGAACGCTCCAGGCTCGGCACCTGATCGAGCGGGGTTACCGCTCGCTCGCGTATGCCCACTTGCGCGATGCCCGCAGCGACCCGTTCGGCGGCGCGCGTGAACGCGCCTTTATCGAGGAATGCCGACTGTGCGGACTCGACCAACCACGCATCCTGCACCTGGACGTCGCGCCCGAAGACGCACGGTCTGCGCTGGAAGAACTGGAACTCCCCGGCTTCGCCGTCGCCTGTTACAACGACGACGTGGCAACCGCACTTCTCTACGCAGCCACGGAGAAGGGCTGGAAGGTGCCGGACGACATCGCGCTCATCGGCATGGACAACACACCATTGTCCCGCCTTACCGTCCCGCCTCTGACCACAATTGGATACGACCCCAATCAGGCCACGCAAGGCTCACTCCAGCAACTGCTCAACCGGCTGGACAAAGACAACAACCGCGAGGAAGTAGTCGAGGTTCAAATGGACCTTGTTCAGCGGGCAACAACATAAATCAAACCCTGCCGCTCCGCCCCACAAAATTCCGGAGTACAGGGAGACCGGCGCCCCGGGTCTCCGCCGAAGTCCAGATGAGCAAACAACCACTGCTTCCGACGCCCTGAATTGACGCTGCCCCGGCGCTCCAAAAGACGTGCCACGAGCGCTGCTGAGCCCGTGCTGACAAGTAATCGGCGTCAAGCTGGTTTTATCCTCTCTCCTTCGGTGCCGGACCACGCATCCCCTTGGCGCCGAAGCCGCACTCTCACCGCTGAACGCCAAGCAGCCCATAGCCGGGCCCCGCCGGGACCTCGCAATCCCCTTCACAATCAAGAGGAAGCAGGGCGACAATGCCTGATACAAAACCTATCCGCATAGGAGTTTTGGGTGCTGCCCGAATAGCCAATGAAGCGCTCCTGGCCCCGGCACGACTGGTGAATGGAGTCCATGTCACCGCAACCGCAGCACGCAACATTGACCGTGCCCGGGCATACGCGGACAAGCACGACATCCCGCGCGTCCACTCCTCGTATGAGTCAATGCTCGCTGACCCTGACATTGACGCCGTTTATGTCCCTTTGCCCGCTGCCCTGCATGCAGAATGGACGATCGCGTCCCTTCAGGCAGGTAAGCATGTACTCGTGGAGAAGCCCTTCACGAGCAACACGGCCGCAGCAGAATCTGTAGCATCGTTCGCGGCGAACTCAGACCGGGTAGTGATGGAGGCGTATCACACCCACTATCACCCGTTGCATGGGCGGCTGCGGGAGATTCTTGCGTCGGGTGAGATAGGGAAAGTTCACTCCGCGCGGGCAACGTTCTGCATCCCGATCCCGCCAGGCAGGGACATCAGATGGAACCTGAGGCTGGGCGGCGGCAGTCTCCTCGACATTGGGTATTACCCCGTGCGAACACTCACCGGCCTCTTTGGACAGACCCCGCAAGTAGGGGACTCGCAGGCCTGGATGCGCAATGGCGTGGATCGCCGCGTGGAGGCCACAATGCACTTCGACAACGGGGTGAGCGCCCAGGTCGTGTCATCGCTTTGGTCCCGCCAGCTCTTCAGCATGGCATTGGTCGTTCACGGCGAAACCGGACAGATGCAGGTAACCCGCCCCTACCACCCCCATATGGGAAGCCAGGTTGAAGTCAAGGGCATTGCTGGTCGACGCACAGAACGCACCAGCCGTAAGTCCACATACACCTACCAGTTGGAAGCCTTTCGGGATTCCATCCGAGGAAAGTCGGAAGCTGAGACGGATTGCGCGGCAGCAGTGCGCCAAATCCACACACTCGACGCAATCTACAGCGCGGCAGGACTGCAACCGCGCCCCTGACAGAACTCCTTGCCGCCTACTCCGGCCGGCGCCAAAGACTGTGCAGCAGCTAGACCATGAATAGGAACAGACCATGCAATTCGAGAATCCGAAGCTGGAGAAACCCGGCATGTTGGAAGTACATGTCAAGCAAGCGGCTGAGGTGGACGATGCCCTGACAAAGGCAATAGGCGTCGTGCAGGAGGCCGCCACCGAACACCGGACTGGAATCCTGGTAACGCGGATCGACGTTGGCAGGTATATCGTCCGGGCGCATCCTGCAGTCCCCTTTGGGCTGATACGGCAGCAGCATGAACGCAGCTAACCAGCCGGGAAAGGCCTCGAGCCGATAGCTTCGGCCGGCGGGCGAGCAAACCACTGCAGCGGCGTTCATCCATCGGAAAGGATACTTTTGAAGAACTCTGTGAATCTCCCCGAGAAGGCATCCCCCGCACCTTCGGGGATGCGCCTTACTCCGGAAATCCTTACGCCCGGCAACAAACTCACGCTACGGCTTGGGCATGAAACTGTCAGCGGCATCGTGGACGAGGTGATGCCTGATCAATCTTGCTTCTGGGTTTGGGCCGACGGCGGAATGGGCCGGCGGATGATTGATGCTCGTGATGCGACTCTTGTAACTGACGCACTGACAGATTAGGGGGCTGTCATCTCCGCCGGTCCGGCGCGCCTTTGGCTCTGACGGCCCTGAAGCCAGGATGTCCCGTTCGAAGCGCCACAGGAAGACTAGGGGACGCGCCGGAGGCCTTTCGATTCAGCCGGGGCCTTGCCCGCTGGGGCCTGGCACTGGGCAGTGTCCAGGCCCCTCGCGTTAGGCGCTTACTGGGTCAGTTCAACTTTCGAGGTCCAGTGTCTTTTGGTCACGTCCCGCTGAGTGGTGGAGTTTCTCGACCCCGTGCGGGTCAGCTGGTTTCGATTATGCCGCAGCGAGTTCGGGAATGGGAACCACCTCCTCGACGTGCGCGGCCGCCGGCGTGCCGGGTGCGCTGAGTTCTTGCATGGATGCTTCGGAGAGGTAGCGGCGGTCCCCGGCTTCCCACTCGTCGTGCTGCTCGACGAGGACCGCTCCGGCCAGGCGCAGCAGTGCGGCGGGGTTGGGGAACACTCCCACAACGTCGGTGCGTCGTTTGATTTCCTTGTTCACGCGCTCCATCGGGTTGGTGGACCAGACCTGCCGCCAATGTTTCTGTGGGAACCCGCAGAACGCGAGAACGTCTTCACGGGCGTCGTGGAGCATCCGGGCGACCTTCGGGTGGGACTTACCCAACATGCGGGCGACCTCGTCGAACTGGGTGTTCACATGCCCGGCATCGGGCTGGGCGAACACCGTTCGAATGATCGACGCCACCATCTCCTGGGCGCCCTTGGGCACGGTCGAGAGCACGTTGCGCATGAAGTGCACACGACAGCGCTGCCACGATGCGCCCTGAAAGACAGTGTTGATGGCCTTCTTGAGCCCGGTGTGGGCGTCGGAGATGACGAGCTTGACCCCGCCCAGGCCCCGGGTCTTGAGCGAGCGGAGGAACTCCGTCCAGAACGCCTCGTTTTCACTGTCGCCGACGTCGAACCCGAGCACCTCCCGGCGTCCGTCCGCGGCGACACCGAACGCGACGACGATCGCCTGGGACACCACCCGGTGATTCACGCGCGCCTTGCAATACGTCGCGTCAAGAAACACGTACGGGTAGCCCAAGGCGGACAAATCCCGGTCACGGAACGCGCCGACCTCCGCGTCGAGGTCGGCGCAGATCCGTGACACCTCGGACTTGGAAATCCCGGAATCAGCCCCGAGAGCCTTGACCAGATCGTCGACTTTCCGGGTTGAGACCCCGTGCAGGTACGCCTCCATTACGACAGCGAACAGGGCCTGGTCCACGCGGCGGCGCCGTTCGAGCAAGGAGGGGAAGAATGAGCCCTGCCGCAGCTTCGGGATCTTCAATTCCAGGTCCCCGGCCGTCGTGGCCAAGGTCCTGGGGCGCGTCCCGTTGCGGCGCGTCATGCGCTCATCGGTGCGTTCGAACGGGCCAGCGCCGATAAACGCGGTCGCTTCCGCGTCGATGAGCTCCTGGTAGAGCTTCTCCGTGGCCGAGCGAACCCGGTCCGTGACATCGGTGAGTTTCAGTTGGCCAAGCAGGTCCAACAGGGCAGACTGGTCAAGAGCCATCGTGTGTTTGTGTCCTCTCGTGAGATTCCTAGACAGTTCTCACTGACCATCGCACGATGGCTCTTCACGTCAACGAAGCGACGCTCAGAACCCGAGATTTACACCACTCCACGGGACGTGACCTGTCTTTTCCAGCTGGCTTGGTTGCTGGCTCAGGAGCCGGTGTAACCACCGGGCTCGCGCGCGGGTCGCGTCTTGAGAGACGGCTGCGGCAGGGGCGAAGCGATCGAACCCATGGTAACCACCTGGCCACACGTGCAGCTCTGCGTTGCCCCCCGCTGCCCAGATTCGGCTCGCGTAATCGACCGCTTCGTCGCGGAAGACCTCCGCTGAGCCCACGTCGAGGAACGTGGGGGGAAGGTCCGACAGATCCGCGGCTCGTGAAGGAGACGTGTATGGAGACACATCCGCTTTTCGACGGCGATCTCCCAGGAGCGCGTTCCAACCGAACTCATTTGATTCCCGGATCCAAGAGCCGTTGCCTTGGAATTGAAAGCTGGAGGCAGTGTCATTGCGCTCGTCCAACATTGGGCATGTAAGCATTTGTCCTATCAGCTTCGGCCCCTTTTGGTCCCGGCACCTCAGTGCGACGCCCGCTGCAAGACCGCCTCCTGCACTCATTCCGAAGATCAGAATCCTGTCCGGGTCAATGTTCAGCTCTTCCGCGTGGTCGATTATCCACAGCAGTCCCGCATAGCAGTCATCAATCGGGGCAGGATCAGGATGCTCAGGTGCCAGCCGGTATTCGACACCAACGACCGCCAGTCCTTCGGCTTCCGCATAATCCAACACCCAACCCATGTCGGAACGTCGCCCACCAGAAATCATCCCGCCGCCGTGCACGTAATACACCGCCGGCGTCGGAGCCTTAGCTGCGGTAGGAGTACACACCAGAAGGGGCACGGCCGGCGCCCCCTCCAGCCCCGGTGCGCTCTTCTCCTGGACCCGGTAAGCGCCTCCACGCTCAAGGTCAGCGTCAGTTGGATCGCCATAGGCAACCATCTGACGTATGACCGGGAGCAGCTCGCTGGTGACGGGTTCCGGGAAGACCGCCTGGGCTGCAACCAAAGCGGGTGAACACTCGGGGTCGAACGCCGGCGGCGGCCCAACCTTCACCCCATTACGCACGTCTGCAGGCATCGAGACGACACCTACCTTCTCGTCCACGCTCATAAGACTCCTGTCAACGACCACACTTTGCCTTTCGCTTGAGGCCCTGCACCACTCACCGCTTGCGGTGATTTCCGTTAGTGTTGCTCACTTGACGCGGAGACTGCTCGTAAGTTGAGCCAATGAATCCCCACCGACAAAGAGATCAATAACCGTGCTGTCCTGCACCCAGGAACCGGTAACGTCGCTCCAGTAGCTCAGTTGCTGGGGCCCGATTTGGAAGGAAACTTTTCTCGTCTCACCTGGTAGAAGCGTGACGCGCTCGAACCCCTTGAGCTCCCGTACAGGTCGTGACGAAGTTCCGTATCTTTGGTGGATATACAGCTGGGCGACTTCATCAGCCTCCCGTTCGGACGTGTTCGTGATTTCAACGCTCACGTTCGTCGTTGCACCGACTGCGATGTCTGAAGAATCGGTTTGGAGGTTCGAGTATTCGAATTTGCCATAGCTGAGCCCGTAGCCGAAGGGGTAAAGCGGTGTCGAAGCTTCATTCCAGTAGCGCTTGTCCTGATCTTGCGGGGCGAACGTACGGTAATGTGCGTAGATCATCGGTACCTGACCGACATGCCGTGGCCAAGTGAAGGGCAGCCTGCCCGCTGGTGAGACATCGCCGAACAGCACTGAGGCAATGGCGTCGCCGCCCCGCGTTCCTGGGTACCAGCCCTGCACGATCGCAGAAACGTTTTGGTCCGCCCAGCGAAGGTCGAGGGGCCTGCCCGCCATGAGGATGACGGCCACCGGAGTTCCCGTGGCCGCGATCCTCTGCAACATTTCGAGCTGGCGTCCAGGTAGGTCCAGGTTGGATTTGGACGCCGTCTCGCCTGCCTGGTCTTGTCGCTCCCCGATAACGACCAGAGCGATATCTGATCGTGCGGCAACTGCCACGGCCCGGTCGAGCTCTTCGTCGTCATCGTCGATCACGCCGATGCCGCCTGAGCCTGGGTCGGGATCCTGAAGAGCAAAGGGTGAGGGAAAGGCGCGGTCAGGTACGCCGACTCCGGCGGCATACTCGACCCTAAGTTCGCTGCCCGCCCTGGCACGGATCCCTTCCAGGATTGAGACTGTTTCGTCTGTGCTGTGTCCGAAGACCCAGGGTCCCAATGTGTCGCGCTTGCTGTCGGCCAGCCGTCCGATGACGGCTACAGTTGCAGTCTGATTCGGTGCCAACGGAAGCACGCCATCATTCTTGAGGAGAACGATGGAACGCTCGGCACTGACACGTGCGGTGTCGCGGTGGCCGGGATCCCCCAGCACCCTTTCCATCTTTGTGTCCTCAACGAAAGGGTTTTCGAACAGGCCGAGCGCGAACTTGACTGTGAGTACACGGCGGACTGCCTCATCGAGGATCGACTGCTCGAGCCTGCCGTCTTCGACCAATTGGGGCAACGATGCATAGGCGGGCTCGGACATGCTCATTTCCATGTCGACACCGGCAGTTATCGCCCGGGCGGCTGCGTCGGCTGCGTCCGCGGCGAAGTGCTGGGTCTCCAGTGATTTCACTGCGTTGGCGTCGGAGACCACAAAACCCTCAAATCCAAGTTCCCCCCGCAGCATGTCATTGAGCAAGCGAGAGTTGCCGCTGGCGGGTACGCCATTAAGGTCCATGTAGGCACTCATGACATTATGAGCGCCCGCATCAATGGCTGCCTTGAAAGGTGGAAGATAGACGTTGCGGAGCTCCGATTCGGAAATTTCAGCATCTTCGTAATCACGTCCTCCCCGAGCAGCGCCGTACCCGGCAAAGTGCTTCGGCCCTGCAATGATGCTTTCGGGGCCGAGGTTTCCTTGAAAGCCATGTACCTGAGCTGCGGCCACGATCGAGGTCAGAAAGGGGTCCTCGCCGGCACTTTCCACAATTCGTCCCCACCGAGGGTCTCGGGCGATGTCGATCATCGGCGCGAAGGTCCACTGTATTCCTGAAGCTCTCGCCTCACGGGCCGCTACCTGTGCGCCAGCAGTGATAACAGCCGGATCCCAAGACGCCGCCTGAGCGATCGGCACCGGCAGAACCGTTCGAAGGCCGTGGATCACGTCGAAACCGAATATGAGGGGGATGCCGAGACGGCTACCAGCCAAGGCTTTAGCCTGGTACCTGTTAGCCACAGCTGCGTCACGAATGAACAGCAGTGAACCAATCTCCCCCCGCTCTACCGCGGCATCAATTTGCTGCGTCTGCCGAACGAATGCCTGATGCTCCTCAGGCAGGGCGTCGATGTCAAAGTCATCAGGCAGTTCCCCGATTGCGAAGCAAAAGGACTGCGTCAGCTGAGCCGCTTTTTCGGTGCGTTCCATACGACCAAGAAGGTCCTCGACGCGCTGGGCGACCGGAAGCGAAGCATTCATGTAGGGAAAATCGGTAGTCACTGTCTTCTTTCTAAGTTTGGGTTGGCAGCGCCACGAGCTAACGGACCGACTTCACCTTGGTAACGACGATCAGCCCGCCAATTATGGTCAAAACCGCCGCGATCAGGTACAGAATCGAATAGTTCTTATCACCGCCGGAAACCATCCCGATCACAAGGAACGCCGGTGCGGCGATTGGTGCCAGCGACTGTGGCACCGTCAGCGAGAAGCTATTCAGCGCGTTAAATCTGGCGGCTTGGGTGTCCCGTTCGGGCAGGACATCCAGCACGAGAGCCTGGTCCACGGCAGAGAAAACCCCAATGCCAACACTGCTGAGGAACGATCCGATGACGATGAACTCGATGGAGGGGGCGAACGCAGTCGTGACGGCGCCGACGCTGAAGATGACACCGCCGGCCAAAACAAACACCTTCCGCTGCTTGAATCGGTCCGAAAGAAAGCCGCCTCCGATAGCGCCGGCCGTCGTGGCCACGATGCCGAGCAAGCCAACAAGGGCAATCGTGCCGCCGATCTCCGTGATGGGGAGGTTGAGACGGGACGCCAGGAAGAACGCTGTGAAGGCTGAACTCAGGGTGAGGCCGAAATAGAAGACGAACCGACCGACGAAGTTCCACGAAAAATCAGGGTAACTCCGTGGGTTGTACAGGTATTTGGAGAACAGGCCCCTGGCACTCAATTTCTCCTCGAGGATGAGATCGCGCGAGTCCGGCTCCTGAACAAAGAGCAAAAACAACACAACGAGCACCGCACCGATCAGGCCGGGCACAAGGAACAGCAGGTAAGGACTCGAAGATAGGGCCGAACCCGCGACACTTCCGATCACGGGCGCCATCATGCCAGCCATGCCGGTCAGGCCAGCCACTTTTCCTCGCTGAGAAGCCGGCAGTCGGTCAGCCTGGGAATTCTGCAGGCCGCCGAAGATCTGTCCCCAGCCAAGCGTCGAGACTATCCATCCAATCGCCAGCACGATCACGTTCGGAGCACTGGCGAGGATGAATAGGCCGATAAGACCGACTGCGAGTCCCGCAACCATCCAGGGGCGTCTGCGGCCCAGCCGGGAGCGAGTGCGGTCACTAAGCACTCCAAACATGGGCCCGACAATGAGCCCGAGTCCGGCTGCGGCACCGAGAACGAATCCGAGGTACTCCTCATTCTGAGGTGCCAAGGCTTGAATCTGAATCGCAAGAGACAGGACGAGCGGTGTTGTGAACGCCAGGTTTGTTCCGAAGAGGGCCAGGATAAGGAGTACGACATAACTCCTGGGAACCGGCGGGCGGTCATCTTCTGTAGCGGCCTTCAGAGCTGCAAGCGCTTCAGCCTCAACAGACTCCGGGGGAACGACTATCGGGCCGGAAGTTTCCGGGCCCGCTCCTGGCTGGTTTATCTGGGTCATTCAGGACTCCTTTGTCAACGACGGGATGATTCACGCGTTGTGGCCCCAGTGGTCTTGGACTGAGACGCCAAACACAGTTAACGCGCGTCAATCAGGAAACCACGTTAATTAACGCGCGTCAACGTCTGGCTAAATTTTGAATGTCGCCAGTAGGAGTCGATGTCACAGAACTGTTCCGCTCAAGGCCGGCGTCAGCACTGACTCATCCAGTTCACTCTTATAGCCAAGGGGTTCCCGCTCGGATCGTCCTCTAACCAACAGGGGCCGGGTATCCCACTACTAAAGGACGGGTTAGGGCACACCCCAGCCTGACGTCAGGGGGTGGCACGAAAGTACGTCAGAATAGGGTGTCCGTGCCTCGTTCCGGACATGATCTGGCGAGGGTCTTTGGTTTCAACCTGACACATTCAGTGCATCGTTGCTGACGGTGGCTTCCTTCGTTTAGTGCTTGGGAAGGGTCCAATCAAAGTCCCTGTCACGTTGCGCCCGGGATCCCCGTTGAGGTCCCTCGGTGCAAGGCTGGGCCTAAATGAGATAATAAGGCCTCCTTCTAACGCTTAGCCGGATAACTGTAAGGATTCTTTGCGTGTCCTTACACTTACTCCCTAAGAATCCGGATCTGTCAGGGCTCCCGGTCGTTATTTACACCTACATCGATAAATGTAAGAATCTGCTGGAGATCTTTACAGATAGGACAGTATGGAACGGCCTAGGAATCAGGGCGGCACTTCCGGGTACGTCACGCACCCTGAGGCGGCCATCTCCTCGGGCTCAAAGCTTGGGTGGCCGCAGGGCGAGTACGAAAGCCACGAGTGGGTGGGCAACGTTGATGCCTTCAAATCCAGCAGCTACCTCTCAGGGATGGCGGGACAAACGTACGAGGCGTTCATCCCGCCGCTGATTGCACGGTCTTCCTACCTGCCCTCTCCCGCTACGGCGACCCTTGCAGAGGAGGCGGCGCACGAGATCAGCCGCTTCGATGAACGCTACGGGGAGCACGTCAGGCCCTTCGCTGCGCTGCTGCTGCGAAGCGAGTCCGCGGCGTCCTCGCGGATTGAAAACCTGACAGCCAGCGCCCGCAGCCTCGCCGAAGCCGAACTCGGGGTCGAGGAGCGCGCCAATGCGACCTTGATTGTCCGCAACGTGCGGGCCATGGAGTCAGCCCTCGCGGCAGCGGAGCACCTGGACCCGGGGAGCATCCTGGATATGCACCGCGCCCTGATGGACGGCACGAAGGATGCCGACGTCGCTGGGCAGTGGCGCGAAGAGCAGGTGTGGATCGGATCCAGCCACGTCAGCCCGATCGGCGCAGACTTCGTTCCCCCGCACCACGGCCGCGTCCCGGCGCTGATGGAGGACGTGATGGACTACGCGCGGCGGACCGACCTCCCGGCAATGGTCCAGGCTTCCATCGCCCACGCCCAATTCGAAACCATCCACCCGTTCACAGACGGCAACGGCCGCACCGGACGGGCGCTCCTGCATTCCATGCTTAAACGCCGTGGTCTGGCCTCCCACGTGACAGTGCCAGTGTCTGCCGGTCTCCTCGCCGACGTCCACAACTACCATGACGCGTTGACCGCCTTCCGTGCCGGTGATCCGGAACGGATCATCACCGTCACAGCCGAGGCGTCATTCCTGGCCATCGATAACGGCACCCGGCTCGCCGCTGACGTCGCCGCCATCAATGAATCCTGGACCGATAAGGTCAAAGCTCGACGGGACTCCGCCGTCTGGCCCGTTCTTGAGTTGCTGGCCCGTCAGCCTGTGGTGAACGCCGCGGTCTTGGAATCCCAGCTGGGGCTGGACTACATGCGCCAGAAACGCGCGATGGATGCCCTTGAGTCCGCAGGGATTGTCATCGGCAACGACAAGTACAAGAAGGGCCGTTTCTGGCGGTCACCGGAAATGCTGGCCGCACTGGACGCCTTCGCGGAACGGGCCGGCCGGCGCGTGCGTAGCTGACGGGAGACTCCCCCGACCCTCCGCGCACCAGGGATGCATCGACACCCGGCCACTGAGGGCTCCATGAGCACGGTCAACGACCCGCTACCGGCTGAACCAGGACCAACCATCCCCGCCCTCGCGACAGAGGGGACAGGCTGGATCGGCAGAGGTGCACCATGCCTGATCGGTGACTCCGGAACCGAACAGAGTTGATATTCGGGTTCGCGCCGAAATCCCTAGCCATTCGTCCCCCCGGAAAGTTCGCCGCTGACGTGGCTGGAGGAGTAGCGTCGGCCCCGATCGGGGTTTGCGTGCAGTTCCGGAGACTAATCTTTGTCAATTCCTGGCAGCTGCCAACCCAAAGCCAGCTATCCCACCACGAATTGGCGAAGCCCCGGTCAAATAGCGGTTGACCGAAGCTTCAAACTGATTCTGCCCAGATCACCTGATGGTTCGCTGGGAAGCTGGGGTGAGGGCGTCTGCTCGGCTTGTCTTAGCCTTCGCACTCGGTGCAGTACGAGTGGCCCTCGCTTTGGCGGGCCAGTTGGGATCGGTGGCGTACGAGGAAACAGGAGTAACACGTGAACTCGTCCGCCGCTTGAGGAATCACCTGAACGATCAGCTCTTCGGAGACGATTTCCCCGCCGGGGGTCAGGCCTTCATCGAGAGCATCGGCTTCGTCGAGCTCACTGACGACGCTGCGTGCATCTGGGGCATTGGCGGACTGCAGTGCTTCGAGGGAGCGGTCCTGGGATTCCTTGACGTCTGAACGTACTTCGTCATAGTCGGTTGCCACTTGGATGATTCTCATTTCTGACGCTGCTCAATACTGACGAGTCTGCAACGTAGGCCGCAACTGGATTGTTCCCTGGGTCCCTGCTGGCCTGGAGACCTCGTGCTGACGTGCTAGGGGACGCCTCAACTCCGGCGCTGTCTCCTGGCGGTTGTCCCACGTTGCAACGACGCCTACTAGAGAAGGCGGTGTTGGTTTTTGCCAGCACCCCAATCAACAGCTGCTCCCCGCTACCCCTCAAGACGACATATGGGCGCTTATCGGCAGGGCGATTATCGGCAGACTGGTCCGCGTCGACGTGCTCAGTCGACATTCGCGTGAACTGCAATGTTCCGGAGGACCACTGGGAGCTGTCATCTGCGTCGGGCCCGCGTCCCGCTGGATTTCGCAGTGCGCTTCGATGACACGGCTAGGACCCATTTGATAGCACTCGGCCGACTGTGGCCGCCGAACTCTCACTTCGGAATGAACCTGCACATGTAGAGCGCTTCCGGGTCCGCGTCATGTCGCTACTGCCACTCACATGCATGAGTGGATGAAGGTCCAAGGAGGGAAGAGCCAATGGCCGCAAGCAGTCACGATAAAGAAGATTTAAGTGTGGACAATGTCCACACCCCCTTTGGCCTGACAAAGCAGCCGCCAGCCACGTCTCCTCCCTCCAGGAACGAACCGAAGTCAGGATATTCATCGCAAGTTCCCAAAGTCATGTTGTGCGCAGTCCTCCTACCCATGAAGTGGTGCAGGCCAACCACGGCCTACCGGACGAACCAAGAGAGGAACGCATAAGCGCAGTTCAGCGCACGCGGAGGGTCCGCCAGCCAAGACCTTGAACCCGCTCCCCACAACCAAACAGGCGACCCGCGGCGCCAGGCACACCCGCGGCCAGTGTCAGAGGGACCTGACCAAGCAAAATGTACACATGCTAAAGCAAGAACCCCCTCTGACGAGGGGGTATGCTGTGCCCGAGGTGGGACTCGAACCCACACATCTTTCGATACCGCATTTTGAGTGCGGCGCGTCTGCCAATTCCGCCACTCGGGCGCGGATTACCGGGAAGTTAATTCTCGCTGACTGCTCACATTCCTGTGATCAACGCGATCCGTTCCCAGCACGCGAAACTACTCTACATGCAGATAGGCTGATTCAAAGAACCGGGCGCGCGGGTGGCAGAAAATCATGCTCCGCAGCCGCCCACACTAAGATGGATATGAACCCGCCGAACCTTTTCAAGGAGATCCTGTGACCGAACAGACGGAGTCCACGTCCACAAGCCAGCCGGCCCGCCGAGTTGTCGTTGCCGAGGATGAGACGCTCATCCGCTTGGACATTATCGAGATTCTGAAAGGCGAGGGGTACGACGTCGTTGGTGAGGCAGATAACGGCGAGAAGGCTGTGCAGCTTGCTGAGGAGCTCAAGCCGGACCTGGTCCTCATGGATGTGAAGATGCCCGTGATGGACGGCATCTCGGCGGCAGAAAAGATCGTCAAGGCCCGGATCGCCCCCGTTGTCCTTCTGACTGCGTTCAGCCAAAAGGAACTCGTGGAGCGTGCACGCGACGCCGGGGCCATGGCGTACGTGGTCAAGCCCTTCTCCCCCGCGGACCTCATCCCGGCCATCGAGATCGCCCTCAGCCGCCACGAGGAAATCAAGGCGCTCGAAAACGAGGTGTCCGACCTTCAGGAGCAGTTCGCCACCCGCAAGCTCGTAGAGCGTGCCAAGAGCCTCCTGACCACCAAAATGGGCCTCACCGAGCCGGAAGCGTTCCGCTGGATCCAGAAGACCTCCATGGACCGCCGCCTCAGCATGCGCGAGGTTGCGGAAACCATCATCAACCAGGTCAACTAACCAGCAACAAGTACGACGGCGGCCGCGAACCTCGCGTGAGGTTGGCGGCCGCCGTCGTGAGCACCCTTAAAACAAAAGCGAAGCGGGCCCCGCCAACTGAAAATTGGCGCGACCCGCTTCACTCAAGCGATACCGAGGCGTTACGCCTTGGTCTTGGACTTCTTTTCGGGCCAAGGACCAACCGGCTCCTTGCGCGAGGCGTCCACGCTGGAGGTGTCCGCGAGGTCTCCTACCTTGTGGACCTTCAACGAGTTCGTGGAACCCGCCTGTCCTGGAGGGGAACCGGCTGCGATGACAACAAGGTCGCCTTCCTCCACCAGGTCCATGTCCAGGAGGCTACGGTCAACCTGTGCGGTCATCTCATCGGTGTGGCCCACCATCGGGACCAAGACCGGCTGGATGCCCCATGTGAGAGCCAACTGGTTCCAGACGTGCTCCACCGGCGTGAAAGCGAAGACCGGCTTGACCGGGCGCAGCCGGGAAAGGCGACGGGCAGAGTCACCGGACTGCGTGAACGTACAGATGTACTTGGCGTCCAGCTGATCGGCAATTTCGACGGCGGCGCGGGTGATGGCACCGCCGCGGGTGCGGGGCTTGGTACCCAACGGGGGTACGCGCTCAAGGCCGTGGACTTCGGTGGACTCGATGATCCGGGCCATGGTCTTGACGGTCTCGATGGGGTATTGGCCCACGGAGGTTTCGCCGGAGAGCATCACTGCATCGGCGCCGTCGAGGACTGCATTGGCACAGTCGGAAGCCTCAGCGCGGGTGGGGCGCGGGTTGTCGATCATGGATTCGAGAACCTGGGTTGCAACGATGACGGGCTTGGCCCAACGGCGTGCCAGTTCGATGGCGCGCTTCTGGACGATCGGCACCTCTTCGAGCGGCAGTTCCACGCCGAGGTCGCCACGGGCCACCATGATGGCATCGAAGGCGTCGATGATTTCGTGCAACTGCTCCACGGCCTGCGGCTTTTCGATCTTGGCGATTACCGGCACGCGCCGGCCTTCTTCTTCCATGATCTCGTGAACGCGGACGATGTCGGAAGCATCGCGCACGAACGACAGTGCGATCAGGTCCGCACCGCGCTTGAGGGCCCAGCGGAGATCGTCCTCGTCCTTCTCGCTTAGCGCAGGAACATTCACGGCCACGCCGGGAAGGTTGATGCCCTTGTTGTTGGAGACCTTGCCGCCAACGGTCACCACAGTGACAACCTTGACGTCGTCAACCTCGACGGCGCGCAACGCGACCTTGCCGTCGTCGATCAGCAGGGCGTCGCCAACGTTGACGTCCTCAGTGAGGCTCTTGAGCGTGGTGGAGCAGATGTCCTTGGTGCCCGGGACATCCTCGGTGGTGATGGTGAAAGTATCGCCGACAGCGAGGTCATGCGGGCCGTCCACAAAGCGTCCCAGGCGGATCTTGGGGCCCTGCAGGTCGGCCATGATGGCAACAGGCTTGTGCAGCTGCGCAGCAGCCTTGCGGACGTTTTCGTAAGTGGTGTCATGCACGGAGTAGTCGCCGTGGCTCATGTTCATGCGAGCAACGTCGACGCCGGCTTCCAGCACCGCGAGGGTGTTGTCGAAGCTGGAAATAGCCGGGCCAAAAGTTGCCACAATTTTCGCGCGTCTCATATACCTACCCTAAGGAGTCTGGAGCTGATTGAGTTAAAGTTCGTTCCTGCTGGCGCTATAAGACCGCAATGGCACGGTCGGTGGGGGCGACCGGTGCTGGGAGGATGGTGCTTCCCATCAGGAACTTGTCCACTGCGGCCGCGCAAGCACGGCCTTCCGCAATGGCCCACACAATCAGGGACTGGCCACGACCGGCATCGCCGGCGACGAACACTCCCTCAGTGTTCGTCATGTAGTGGCCGTCGCGGGCAACGTTGCCCCGACCGTCGAATTCTGCACTGACCTGCTCGGTGATGCCAGCCGGTTCAGCGCCGGTAAAGCCGAGGCTCAGGAACACCAAGTCAGCAGGAATGATCCGCTCCGTACCTGCCTTGGGAAGGCGTTTGCCGTCCACGAACTCGGTTTCGGCAACCTTGACTCCGGTGAGCTTGCCGTTTTCACCAACGAACTCAACGGTGGAAGCAAGGTAGGTGCGCTCACCGCCTTCCTCGTGGGCGCTGGCCATCTCGAACAGCGTGGGGAAGGTCGGCCAAGGCTGGTGCGCGGCGCGCTCCGACGGCGGCTGCTTGCCGATAGCGAGGGTGGTCACCGATGCTGCCTGGTGACGGTGGGCGGTGCCGATGCAGTCGGCACCGGTGTCGCCGCCGCCAAGGATCACCACGTGCTTACCCTTGGCGTCGATGTGGTTCTCAGGGCTCTCCCCTGCCACTACACGGTTCGAGGGAACCAGGTAGTCCATGGCGAAATGAACACCTTCAAGGTCGCGGCCCGGAATGGGCAAGTCGCGCGGAACGGTAGCCCCGGTGGCGACGACAACGGCGTCGTACCGGCGCCGCAGCTGCTCCCACGTCACGTCGGTTCCCACGGCGACGCCGGTGCGGAAGCGGGTGCCTTCGGCCTTCATCTGCTCCAGACGGCGGTCAACCTGTTCCTTCTCCATCTTGAAGTCGGGGATGCCGTAGCGAAGCAGTCCGCCGATCTTGTCGTCCCGCTCGTAGACGGCAACCGTGTGGCCCACCCGGGTCAGCTGCTGCGCAGCAGCCAGGCCTGCCGGTCCGGAACCCACGACGGCGACTGTCTTGCCCGAGAGGCGCGCCGGCGGAAGGGGCTGGACCCAGTCGTTATCAAACGCTTCATCAATGATGGAAACCTCCACCTGCTTGATGGTCACAGCAGGCTGGTTGATCCCCAGCACACAGGAGGCTTCACACGGAGCCGGGCACAAACGTCCCGTGAACTCCGGGAAGTTATTCGTGGCGTGGAGACGTTCAATCGCTTCCGCTCCCTTGTCCCGCCACATGAGGTCGTTCCACTCAGGAATAAGGTTGCCCAGCGGACAGCCCTGATGGCAGAACGGGATGCCGCAATCCATGCAGCGCCCGGCCTGGCTCTTCAGGACACCCCTTTCCTGGGCCTCGTAAACCTCTTTCCAGTCCATGATGCGGACGGGAACAGGGCGGCGTGGCTGCGTCTCGCGCTGCCGGACCTTCAAAAATCCGCGTGGATCAGCCACCGGTTACCTCCAGGATTCGGGACCACACTTCTTCGCCATCGGGGTCAAGGCCTTCTTCGATGGCATCGAGGCGGGTCTGCAGGACTGCAGCGTAGTCGCGCGGCAGTACTTTGGTGATGCGGGCGGCGGTGTCGTCGAAGTTCTCGAGCAGACGGCCGGCCAGGACGGATTCAGTTTCTTCAAGGTGCTTGCCCAGGAGACCGTGGACAATGTCGCGGTCCTCGGCGTCGAGCTCCAACAACTGGAGTTCGCCGGAATCGAGGGCTGCCTTGTTCACGCGCTCAGGGTGCAAATCAAGCACGTACGCCGTTCCACCGGACATGCCTGCGCCGAAGTTACGGCCGGTGCGGCCAATGATCAGCGTCTGTCCGCCGGTCATGTACTCGCATCCGTGGTCGCCAATACCTTCGACGACGGCGGTGGCACCTGAGTTACGGACCAGGAAGCGTTCGCCCACCTGTCCACGCAGGAACATCTCACCACTTGTGGCGCCGTACCCGATGACGTTGCCCGCGATGACGTTTCGCTCAGCCGGGAACACGTTCGTGCGGTCCGGCCGGACAATGATGCGGCCACCGGAGAGGCCCTTGCCAACGTAGTCATTGGAGTCACCGAAGAGGCGCAGCGTGATACCGGCCGGCAGGAAAGCACCGAGGGACTGCCCCGCCGTTCCGTTCAACGTCACGTCAATGGTGTCCGTCGCCAAGACATCGGTACTGAATGTCTTGGTGACCACGTGGCCGAGCATGGTGCCCACGGAGCGGTCCGTGTTGATGACGTCCAAGGTGATCTTGACGGGCATGCGGTCGCTGAGCGCTTCCTGTGCCATGGTGATCAGCCGCTGGTCGAAGTGCTTGTCCAGCTCGTGGTTCTGGCCGGTCATGTTACGCAACGGCACGTCGTCGTCGAACTCGAGGCCATGGAGGATTGGGTCCAGATCGAGCCCTTCTGCCTTCCAGTGGTCGATTGCCTCACGGGTATCGAGCACCTCGGCGTGGCCAATAGCTTCCTCCAAGCTGCGGAAACCAAGCTCGGCGAGGATTTCGCGGACTTCTTCTGCGAGGAACTCGAAGAAGTTGACCACGAACTCCGGCTTGCCGTTGAACCTTGAACGGAGTTCCGGGTTCTGGGTGGCAACGCCCACCGGGCAGGTATCCAAGTGGCAGACGCGCATCATGATGCAGCCGGAAACCACCAGCGGAGCGGTCGCGAAGCCATACTCCTCGCCACCGAGCAGGGCAGCAATGACGACGTCGCGGCCGGTCTTGAGCTGGCCATCAACCTGGACCACAACGCGATCACGGAGTCCATTGAGCATCAGGGTCTGCTGGGTCTCGGCCAGGCCAAGTTCCCACGGCACACCCGCGTGCTTGAGCGAGTTCAGCGGCGAGGCGCCGGTTCCGCCGTCGTGACCTGAAACAAGCACGACGTCGGCCTTCGCCTTGGTGACGCCGGACGCCACTGTGCCGATCCCGACTTCCGAAACAAGCTTGACGTGCACCCGGGCCGAAGGATTGGCGCGCTTGGCATCGTAGATGAGCTGGGCGAGGTCCTCGATCGAGTAGATGTCGTGGTGCGGCGGCGGTGAAATAAGTCCGACGCCGGGAGTCGAGTGACGGGTCCGGGCTACCCACGGGTAAACCTTCTGCGCCATCAGCTGTCCGCCTTCGCCGGGCTTGGCACCCTGCGCCATCTTGATCTGGATGTCATCAGCGTTGGTCAAGTAGAGGCTGGTCACGCCGAAACGGCCGGACGCGATCTGCTTGATGGCCGAGCGCCGCTCCGGATCCAGGAGGCGGTCAACGTCCTCGCCGCCTTCGCCGGTGTTGGACTTGGCGCCCAAGCGGTTCATGGCAATGGCGAGCGTCTCGTGGGCTTCCTTGGAGATGGAGCCATAGCTCATGGCACCGGTGGAGAAACGCTTGACGATGCTGGAAACCGGCTCCACTTCTTCCAAGGGAACAGCCGGCCGGACGCCATCCTTGAACTTGAGAAGACCACGCAGGGTCATCAGGTTCTCGGACTGATCGTCAACGCCCTTGGTGTAGGACTTGAAGATGTCATAACGCCGTTCACGGGTGGCGTGCTGCAACCTGAAGACAGTTTCAGGGTTGAAAAGGTGCGGCTCACCGTCACGCCGCCACTGGTACTCGCCGCCACCCAAAAGCGGCTGGTGCGGCAGTTCGATACCGTTCTCGGGGTAGGCCATCTTGTGCCGGGCGGAAACTTCGGCCGCGATCACATCAAGGCCCACGCCACCCAACTGCGAGTGGGTGCCGGAGAAGAACTCATCGACGAGTTCCTGGGACAGGCCCAGTGCCTCGAACGTCTGGGCACCTGTGTAGGAAGCCACGGTGGAGATGCCCATCTTGGACATGATCTTCAAGACACCCTTACCGAGTCCCTTGATCAGGTTGTACACGCCGTCTTCGGGCGTCACGCCCACGACGTCGCCCTCGGTGATCAGCTGTTCCACTGACTCCATGGCGAGGTATGGGTTGACGGCGGAGGCGCCATAACCGATCAGGACGGCCACGTGGTGCGTCTCGCGCACATCGCCGGCCTCGACCACAAGGGCGGTCTTGGTGCGGTTGGCGCTCCGAAGCAGGTGATGGTGGACCGCGCTGACCAGCAGGAGCGAAGGAATTGGCGCCCACTGGGCATTGGAATCGCGGTCCGAAAGCACGATGTACTGCACACCGCGGTTGATGGCACCTGAAACTTGCTCGCAAATCTCGGTCAAGCGCGCACGAAGGGCCGCTTCGCCGCCTTCGGGCCGGTAGAGGCCGCGGACCTTCATGGCGATACGGTCGCCGTCGGCGCTTTCGATGTTCGCGATCTTGGCCAGCTGATCGTTGTTGATCACCGGGAACGGCAGGGAAATCTGCGGCTGGCGGACCCGCTTGCCATCCAACAAGTTGCCGTTGGGGCCAATGGCGCACTTCAGCGACGTCACGAGCTCCTCGCGGATGGCGTCCAACGGCGGATTGGTGACCTGGGCAAAGGACTGCACGAAGTAGTCGAACAGAAGGCGAGGGCGCTTGGAAAGTACCGCTACCGGGGTGTCGGAACCCATGGCTCCCAAGGGCTCAGCACCCGTGCGGGCCATCGGGCCCAGCAGGATCTTCAATTCTTCCGTGGTGTACCCGAACGTCCGCTGCCGGATGTTCACTGAGGCCGCGGTGTGAAGCACGTGCTCACGTTCGGGCAGTTGGTTGATGTCGATCAGGTTGTCCTTGAGCCATTCGGCCCACGGGTTCGCTGCCGCCACCTCAGCCTTGACCTCGGCGTCGTCAATGATGCGTCCGGCCTCGGTGTCCACCAGGAACATCTTGCCCGGAGCCACGCGGCCCTTCTTCACGACGTTGGACGGCTCAACTTCAATCACGCCAACTTCGGACGCGAAGATGATCAGGCCGTCCTCGGTGATCCAGTAGCGGCCCGGCCGCAAACCGTTGCGGTCCAGGGTTGCACCCACAAGATTGCCGTCGGTGAAGGAGACAGCGGCAGGCCCGTCCCACGGCTCCATGAGCAGGGAGTGGTACTCGTAGAAAGCCCGCCGTGCAGGATCCATGGTGGCGTGGTTTTCCCACGCCTCCGGGATCATCATCATGATCGAGTGGGTGATGGGACGCCCGGACAACCACAGAAGCTCGGCCACTTCATCAAACGACGCCGAGTCGGACGCACCCGGGGTGCAGATTGGATACAGTTCCTCGGGAGTATCGCCAAGGAGCGGATTGGCCAGCTGCGATTGACGGGCACGCATCCAGTTCCGGTTGCCCTTGACGGTGTTGATTTCACCGTTGTGCGCAATGGTCCGGAAAGGCTGTGCGAGCGGCCACGACGGGAAAGTGTTCGTGGAGAAGCGGGAGTGAACGATCGCGAGCTTGGTCTTGAAACGCTTATCCGAAAGATCCGGGTAGAACGGTTCAAGCTGAGCCGTGGTCAGCATTCCCTTATAAACGATGGTGCGGGAGGAGAGCGACGGGAAGTACACGCCGAACTTGTTCTGGGCACGCTTTCGGATGCGCCAAGCCCGGGAATCGAGTTCGTTCCGTTCCAACTGCTCGCCGGTGGCCGATGCAAAGAAGGGCTGGGAGAAATACGGCATGCAAGCCCGGGCCATGGCACCCACGAGGTCCGCGACCACGGGAACCTCGCGCCATCCAAGGACAACCAAGCCTTCATCGACAGCGAGTGCCTCAATGCCCGCCTTGGCATTATCTGCCTCGCGGGATTCTGCCGGAAGGAACGCCGTGCCCACGACGTACTGCCCGGGTGCAGGCAGCTCAAATTCAGTAACGGAACGGAAGAACTCGTCCGGGACCTGCATCAGCAATCCTGCGCCGTCGCCGGTGCCTTCATCGGCACCCACGGCACCGCGGTGTTCGAGATTGCGGAGGGCCGTCAATGCCGCTTCCACGATGTCGTATCCCGGTTCCCCGCGGAGCGTGGCGATAATGGCCAGGCCGCAGGCATCCTTCTCCTGGTCAGGGTTGTATAGACCCTGGGCCTCCGGGAGCGCAGCGAAGCGCTTGAAGGGAGACATGGCACCCTGAGGTTCGATGTGTTCGGACCAACCGGGGGTATGAAGATGGGTCATGGGAGACGTCCTTCCTCGAGATCGTGCGTATGGAAGGGACAACATTGGCCCCACCTTGCCTGCCCAGTGACGGGCACAACAAAGCGCTAGTTATTGGAATTGTAGGCCAGCCGATCTCGCGCAACTAACGGTTACGGGGACCTCTGGCCCCGGCTTGACCATGGATCATCGGTATGCTGCGATCCGGGTTCCGGGGGTGCCACGACGCTGTGGACTGGGCCCAACGAGCGGTGACTCTGTTGCCCCTTTGACGAAAACGACTACGTGGTGCGGCCTGTTTCCGGCGAGGATCCGGGAGTCTTCCTCACGGCAGTTGCTGTAGTTGGGGAAGCCGGTGTGGACGTAGCGCCAGGACCGGCTTTCCCTGCAGCATCCTGCGGCTCGTCAACGTGACCCGGATCGCTTTGGTTATTTGGGAGATTACCACGCGAACCACCATCTGAGACAGATGCGTCCACATCGTGACTGGTGACACTCGTCACGCTACGACCCTCCTCCGCAGGCGCATCTTTGGGCTCACGTCCCGGCAAATAGGGGGTATCCGGCACTGGGCGTCCCAGCCGGGTGAGGATCAGGAATATCACCAGCGAAGCGATGAACACGAAGATACTGGTCCAGACATTGAGCCTCGTGGTGATGCCAAAGAGGGAGATCTGCTCCGCATCGTCAATGCGAAGGGCCTCGATCCACACGCGGCCCACGGTGTAGTACATGGCGTACAACCAGAACAAGCGGCTGCGGCGGAACCCGAATCTCCGGTCCAGGAGAAGCAGCAGCGCCACACCAATCAGGTTCCAGATGAACTCGTAAAGGAACGTGGGGTGGAAGAGCGTGTCCGCCGGCATCCCGGCGGGAAAGTTTGCGTTCGCCGGATCGATCTGGAGGCCCCAAGGAAGAGTAGTGGGAGCACCGAAAAGTTCCTGGTTGAACCAGTTCCCCCACCGGCCGATTGCCTGGGCCAACAACAGCCCGGGCGCAGCGGCGTCGAGGAAGGCGGTGAGCTTGACACCGGACCGGCGGCAGCCGATCCAGGCTCCTACGGCACCGAGGACCACAGCCCCCCAAATCCCAAGGCCGCCGCGCTGGATCTGCGGTATCAGGGAAAGGTCTCCCGTGCCGTTGAATCCCGGACCAAAATAAGCGTCCGGCGAGGAGAACACATGGTAAAGGCGGCCGCCGATGATGCCGAACGGGATGGCCCAGATGGCGATGTCCCACAAGCTGCCCTCAGGCGCACCGCGACGCTTCCAGCGCGCGGACGTCAGCCACAGGCCAACGATGATCCCCGCCAGAATGCACAGGGCATAAGCGTGAACCCTGAGCGAGCCCCACGGCAACGGAATGTCGAAGCCGGACCACGATGGGCTGGGGATGCTCATGGGGACCGTTGCCGCTGCTTGGAGAACCGAGTGCATAAGGGCTGATGTTCCTTTTTCTTAGGCTTCCACAGCTGCGCGGCCCAGGCCGGCGCTGAGGTTCTTGGTGAGTTGCCCGACGGCGTCCACGCCACCATCGCGGAGGGCCGCGACCAAGGCAGTGCCCACGATCACTCCATCGGCGTAGGCTGCAATCTCGCGGACATGATCCGGATTCGAAACGCCCAGCCCCACGCAAACACGCGCTGCCCCGGCTGCCCGGGCGTGGGCAACCACGGCCTCGGCACTGCTGCTGACCGATTGGCGGGTTCCGGTGACACCCATGATGGAGACGGCATAGACGAACCCGCGGCTGGCCTTGACGGTCATGTCGAGGCGTTCCGGGGTGGAAGAAGGTGCCACAAGGAAAACACGGTCAAGCCCGTACTTATCGGAAGCCTCAAGCCACTCCGAAGCCTCGTCGGGAATGAGGTCCGGCGTGATGAGGCCCGCTCCCCCGGCTTCGGCGAGGCGACGGGAGAACTCGTCCACGCCCATGCGCATCACCGGATTCCAGTACGTCATGACCAAGACGGCGGCGTCAGTCGCGGCAGTGATGCCTGCGACGACGTCGAACACGTCAGCGACGCGGAAACCGCCGGCGATTGCTTCGGTGGTGGCGGCCTGAATGACGGGGCCATCCATGACGGGATCGGAATAGGGGATGCCGATCTCGATGAGGTCCGCCCCATTTTCGGCCAACGCGATCCCGGCAGCGATACTCTCCCGAACCGACGGGTAGCCTGCGGGCAGATAGCCCACCAAGGCGGCACGGCCTTCTGCTGCAGCGCGATCAATCGCTGCTGCGGACTTACTGGCAAATTCTTCGGTCATCGGTTCTGGTCCTCGCTGTGATGGGGAGCTGCATCGGAGGACCGATCCGTGGGTCCCTTGGGCTTACGCGTGGACAACGTGGTGCCCTTGACGTGGCCTTCCGAGTCCAGCATGTTGAACCAGGCCGCAGCGGTCTCCACGTCTTTGTCTCCGCGCCCTGAAAGGTTCACGATGATGGTCACGTCCGATGCCGTGTCCTTGCCCTCGGTGAGCCGCTTACCGAGCTTGATCGCACCGGCAAGGGCATGGGATGACTCGATGGCCGGGATGATGCCCTCTGTCCGGCACAGCAGGCTGAAGGCATCCATGGCCTCGGTGTCCGTGATTGCCTCGTAGGACACCCTTCCGATGTCAGCCAGGTAGGAGTGCTCCGGACCGACGCTCGGGTAGTCCAGACCTGCCGAAATGGAGTGGGATTCGATGGTCTGGCCGTCCTCATCCTGCATCAAGTAGGACCGGGCGCCGTGCAAGACGCCGGGACGGCCCAGTGAGATCGCGGCCGCATGCCGGCCGGTCTCGACGCCCTCGCCACCGGCTTCAAAGCCATAGATCTTCACGGACGCATCGTCCAGGAAGGCGTGGAACAGGCCAATGGCGTTCGACCCGCCACCGATGCAGGCACAAATGGCGTCCGGAAGCCTCCCCGTCTGCTCCAGGATCTGGCTGCGGGCCTCTTCGCCAATAACTTCATGGAAGTAACGGACCATCGCCGGGAAAGGGTGGGCTCCAGCAGCTGTCCCCAAGAGGTAGTGCGTGTGCTCCACGTTCGAAACCCAGTCGCGAAGGGCATCGTTGATGGCGTCCTTCAACGTCTGGGAACCGTTCGTCACCGGAACAACGGTGGCCCCGAGCAACTGCATCCGGGCCACGTTCAAAGCCTGGCGGCGGCAGTCCTCGGCCCCCATGTAGACAACACACTCGAGGCCCAACAGGGCAGCTGCCGTGGCCGAGGCGACACCGTGCTGGCCAGCTCCGGTCTCGGCGATCACGCGGGTCTTGCCCATGCGCTTGGCAAGCAGTGCCTGCCCCAGAACATTGTTGATCTTGTGCGATCCCGTGTGGTTCAGGTCTTCGCGCTTGAGGAAAATCCGTGCTCCCCCTGCGTGCTGTGAGAAGCGCTTGGCTTCAGTCAACAGGGAGGGGCGGCCCGAATAATTTTTGTTGAGGTCCTTGAGCTGGGCGATGAAATCGGGATCCGCTTTCGCCTTCTCGAAGGTGTCCTGCACCTCGTCCAGGGCGGCGATCAGCGACTCGGGCATCCAACGGCCACCGTAGCTGCCGAAGTACGGCCCGGAGGCGTTGCGCAGCGAAGGGCCACCTTGCAGGAATGCGTCAGCGGCATCCACGTTCGGGGTGGGTGTTGGCGCGTCGACCATCGGTCTCACCGTCCTGTTCACGTTAGTTCATCGGGTATTTCCACAAGCTTGGTGTTCCACGAGTCGGCGGCCACGTCAGTGAATGCGCCACCGCGGTATTCCAGCCCAGTCTTGCCAGTCAGCTCCTGACGGCGATGGCCGCGGCTCCCGCGGCCTTAAACTCGGCGATGCGTTCCTGAGGCGTTGAATCGCTCACAAGGGCTTCCCCTACCAGGATGGCGTTGGCCCCCTTGGCTGCGTAGTCCGCAACATCGCTTGCACCACGGACTCCGGACTCTGCCACCACGACTGCCTCAGCCGGAATCAACCCGGCCAGCGATCCGAAAACGGAACGGTCGACGTCGAGCGTCTTGAGGTTGCGGACGTTGACGCCGATTATCCTGGCTTGCGCCGCCACGGCACGCTCGATCTCGTCCTCAGTGTGCGTCTCCACCAGGACATTCATGCCCAAGTGGCGGCTGAGTGCGCTGAACTCCGCGAGCTGGGCATCAGAAAGAGCCGCGACAATGAGGAGGATCAGGTCAGCGCCGTGTGCGCGGGCTTCCCAGATCTGGTACTCGTCTACCGTGAAGTCCTTGCGCAGCAGGGGCGTCTCGACGGCGGCGCGCACCGAATCGAAGTCCGCAAGGGATCCGCCGAACCGGCGCTGTTCCGTGAGGACACTGATCACGGAGGCACCGCCGTCGGAATACTGCACCGCCAGCGAAGCGGGGTCCGCGATGGAGGCGAGTTCGCCCTTGGAGGGGCTGCGACGCTTGATCTCTGCGATGACCTTGAGATCGGTGCGGCTGGCATCGGGACCGCCCAACGCGGCCCAGGCATCCCGGGCCGGAAGCGCAGCGGCTGCCCTATCCTTCAGCTCGGCAAGGGAGACGAGGCCGCGGCGTGCCGCCATGTCCTCCTTGACGCCAACGATGATGTCGTCAAGAACGGTCACCGTCAGTGGCCGTTGTTCTGCAGCTTGCTGCCGCCCACTCCGTAGCCCGCCTTGCGCATGACCCAACCTACGATGAGGCCGATGACCAGTACCACTACGCCGCCGATGAAGATCGGGGTGCTGGCAATGACGAAAGCGATGGAGGAAATGAGGGCGCCAACCAGCATCACGATGACGCACGTCCACGCTGCCGGGCTGTTGCCGTGACCGATGGCATCGCTGTGGCTGGCCATCGCTGAAGCGGCTTGGTGATCGGACACTGTGGTTTTGCTCATGTGAAATCTCCTCAGGATGAATACTGCTTACATTCTGCCATTTTTTGAGGGCGGCTGGGACATTCACCAAGTGCCGTGCCTGTTGTTTTACTTGGCGTGCCCTGGGCCCTCATGACGCTTTAGGTGGGGTCTTCGCCGCGGGAGAGGCGGTCCCAACTGTCGATCTCATCCACTGGTCCGCTTGTCGGCCCGGCACCCGCGGGACCGGCGTCGTATTTTGTCCGGGACTTCCAGTAGCGGCCCGCCAGCGGAAGCACGACGGCGATGATCGCCAAGAGGACGCCGGCCACCAACGCGATGACGGGGTACGCCGTCGGCGCCACGTTGGCCTGGCCGCCGGATACCCCGGTTGCCCCGGCGATGGAGCCCTGGGCCGCGCCTAACGGGTTCACCAGGACGGAGATCACCGCTGCAACAATCCCGACGGCGGAAAGGGTGATCAGCGCCGCGATGATCCAACGGGCCACCCTACCGGCGATGGAAGCTGCCAAACCCCCGGCCAACGCCACGAGTGCCAGTGCGGTCACCGCGGTTGCTGCCTTATTGCCCTGTACGTGGAGCGCGCTGCTGGAGGCACCTGCCGGATCCAGTTGGACCTCGATCCATGTCTGGGTACTGGCCCCGAAGACTGCAATGGCAAGGACGGTGATGGCCAGCACCAGCATCGATTTCCGGGCCCAACGCGGAGCCTTGGTGCTACGTGAAGTGACTGTTGCCGTGGGCTTCATGACGCGGGGGTCCCGTCGTCGAGCAGACGGCCGCCAGGGGCGGGCTCAGCCGTAACGTTCCGCAGTGAACTGGCCGTATGGACAGCGCGAAGCGGCGCTGCTGCCTTATTGACGGTCTCCAGTGCTTCGGACGGCTTGTGCGAATCGGCCACGATCCCTCCGCCGGCTTGGACGTAGGCGCGCCCTTCGCGAAGCAGCGCGGAACGGATGGCAATCGCCATGTCCATGTCGCCGGCGAAGTCCAGGTATCCCACCACCCCGCCATAAATGCCGCGCCGGTGTGGTTCAAGTTCGTCGAGCAGTCGCAGGGCACGTGGCTTGGGCGCACCAGAGAGGGTCCCTGCAGGGAATGTGGCCTTGAGGACGTCGTAAGCCGTGGCTTGAGGAGAAAGTTCACCCACCACCGTTGAAACCAGGTGCATGATGTGGCTGAAGCGCTCCACCTCCATGAACTGGGTGACGTCAACAGTTCCTGCAACGCAGACCTTGGAGAGATCGTTACGGGACAGGTCAACCAGCATCAAGTGCTCGGCACGTTCCTTTTTGTCCTCGAGGAGTTCCGTGGCCAGGGCCTTATCGGCTTCCACGGTCTTCCCCCGCGGACGTGACCCCGCAATCGGGTGGGTGATCACTTCATCCCCCGTGACGGTGACCAAAGCCTCCGGCGAGGAACCAACGATCGAGTACTCGCGACCCTCGGCGTCAGCCAAGCTGAAAATGTACATGTAAGGGCTCGGATTGGTGTTGCGCAGCACCCGATAGACGTCCAGGGGATCAGCCGCGCACTCCATCTCGAAGCGGCGGGAAATGACCACCTGGAAGACTTCGCCGTCGACGATTGCTTCCTTGCCCCGATCAATCGCCTCCAAGTACTTGGCCTCATCCCAGCGTTCCTGCACGCTGGATGCGAAGTCCAAGGCTGTGCCCTGGAGGACGGACACCGGCTGCGCCACAGGTGTACTGACCTGGTCCAAGAGGGCATTTACCCGGGCAACGGCGTCGTGCCAAGCTTCATCGACGCGCTCGGAACTGTCGTCAAAGTTGATCGCGTTGGCGATCAGGAGGACCGTTCCGTCCACGTTGTCGTGAACTGCCATGTCGGTGACAAGGTTCAGCGCCATCTCGGGAAGGTTCAGGTCATCCTCAGGAGGGCTGGTCAGCCGCTCCCAGTGCCGAACAGCTTCCCACCCCAGGAAGCCAACCAAGCCCGAGGTGAACGGTGGAAGTCCCTCAAAGCGGTCAGTTTGCAGGGCAGCAACCGTGTCGCGGACGGCTTCCACCGGGTTCCCGGACACCGGCACACCAACGGGAGGCGCCCCGATCCAGTGCGCTTGGCCGTCCTTGGTGGTCAACGTAGCGCGCGACTTGGCACCGATGAAGGAGTAACGTGACCATGCACCGCCCACGGCGGCGGACTCCAGCAGAAACGTGCCCGGCTGGCCCTTGGCCAGCTTCCGGTAGAGGCCTATGGGCGTCTCTGCGTCCGCGAGCACCTTAAGCCGCACGGGGATGACACGGCTGTGGACGGCGAGTTCACGGAACTCTTCCAGGCCCGGGCTGATGATTCCAAGGTCCTGCATGGCTATTGTTCTCCGCCTTTGGTCTGGGTGCCTTAGTTCTGGGCGCCTTAGTTGTGGGGTGCCTTAGTTCTGCGGTGCTGCTTCAGTAGAAGGTAAAGAATGTCTCAGGCGCGATTGCCCGTGACAACGTCGAAATCGCGACCGTCGAAGCAGGTGCGGGTTCCGGTGTGGCAAGCTGCGCCGACCTGGTCCACCCGGACCAGGAGGGCATCGCCGTCGCAGTCGAGGGCCACAGACTTGACGAACTGCGCGTGTCCGGACGTATCACCCTTACGCCAATACTCCTGGCGGGAACGGGAGTAAAAAGTTACTCGGCCCGTGGTCATAGTACGGTGCAACGCCTCATCGTCCATCCAACCGAGCATCAACACCTCATGGGTGTCGTGCTGCTGGACAATGGCAGCAACGAGCCCCGCGGAGTCACGCTTCAAGGCACGTGCAATCTCCCGCGGCAGCGGGCTTGAGGGGTCGCTGGAAAGCTCCACGGAGGGAGCGGGACTGGAGGCGGACTGCTCTGACATCAGATCAAGTCTAGTGCCTGCGGCGAGACCCGTTTCCTGCGGCGGTTCCACTGCGCAAGAGGGCCCGGATCGTGCTACTTTCACAAGTGATGCATTTCGTCGAACCTTCCCGAGAAGTACTGGCTGAAACCCTGCTGGCGGCCGGACCTGACTCCCCCACGCTCTGCGCAGGGTGGCGCACGCGGGACCTCGCCGCACACTTGTACCTGCGGGAGCGGAAGATCGCGGTCGGCGTCGGCCTGATGATCCCGCGCTTGGGTAAGGCATCGGAAAAGGCAACGTCCAAGCTCGCAGCCAAGCTGGAAAGCCCGGACGCCTACGCCCGGTTGATCAAGACGTTCCGGGCCGGCCCCCCTGCCCTGTCACCCATGAAGATCAAGGCGTTGGATGAGACGTCCAACCTCATTGAATACTTTGTGCACACCGAGGACATCCGGCGGGCAGGTGATCGATGGGCTCCTCGGGCGCTGGATGAAGCGTACTCGGACGCCCTGTGGGACGACCTGATCAAACGCGCAGCTTTCCTTTACCGCGGCGTCGATTTGGGGATTGTGCTTGTACGCCCCAGTGGCCCCCGTCATGTGGCAAAACGCGCCCCGGTTTCCGTGGCGATTGTCGGCGAACCCGGGGAACTGCTGATGCACGCCCACGGGCGTACCGGCCAGGCCCTGGTCACCTTCGAAGGCCAGCCGGACGCCGTCGCGCTTTTGCAAACCGCTGACATCGGCCTCTGACTAGCGGACTTCGAATCCGGCCGCCCGTATCGCGGCCTTGACCTGGGCGATCATGTCGTCAGGGCCAAAGTGGAAGACGGACGCTGCCAGCACGGCGTCGGCCCCTGCTTGCACCGCCGGCGGAAAGTGGGCCGGCTCGCCAGCCCCGCCCGAGGCGATGATCGGAATGTTGACTGCCGCCCGGACCTTCTTGATGAGCTCAAGGTCGAACCCGTCCTTGGTGCCATCGGCGTCGATGGAATTGAGGAGGATCTCCCCCACTCCCCGATCCGCGGCTTCTTTGGCCCACTCAATGGCGTCAATCCCTGTACCGGTCCGGCCACCGTGTGTTGTCACCTCAAAACCGGACGACGTCGGGACGTCACCTGCCCGGGTCCGGCGCGCGTCCACGGAGAGCACCAGCACCTGCGAACCGAAGTGCCGGGTGATCTCGTCGATGACCCCTGGCCGAGCAACTGCGGCGGTGTTGATGGAGGCCTTGTCGGCGCCGAAGCGCAAGAGTTTGTCCACCTCCGCCACGCCACGAACACCTCCGCCCACGGTCAGGGGGATGAACACTTCCTCGGCGGTGCGGCGGACGACGTCGAACGTGGTTTCGCGGTTGCCGGAGGATGCCGTGACGTCCAGGAACGTCAGCTCGTCGGCGCCGCCGTTATCGTAGCGATGGGCCAGTTCCACCGGGTCACCGGCGTCGCGCAGCCCTTCGAAGTTGACTCCCTTGACGACGCGACCGGCGTCGACATCCAAGCAGGGAATGACGCGTACGGCTACAGCCATGTGCTGCTCCTCAATTGTGCTGGGCTCTGCTCGACCAATGCACTGATCCGATCAGTGGATCAAATGCGGCAGGCGTGGATGCTGCTGACCAGGATGGCGCGCGCCCCGAGGTCGTACAGCTCGTCCATGATGCGGTTGGTTTCCCTCTTGGGAACCATCGACCGGACGGCCACCCACTCCGAATCGCGCAGCGGCGAAACGGTGGGTGATTCAAGTCCGGGGGTCAGTGCGGCGGCATCTTCAACGAGGTCCTTGCGGATGTCGTAATCCATCAGGACGTATTGGCGTGCCACCAGCACACCCTGCAGGCGGCGGATCAGGATGTCGATCTCCTTGGCGGTGCCATTGGCAGCGCCCCCTGAACCGGTGCGGCGAATCAGTACTGCCTCGGATTTGAGGATGGGCTCGCCGAAGATTTCCATGCCCGCGGCCTTGAGCGTGTTGCCGGTTTCAACGACGTCGGCGATCGCATCGGCGACGCCCAGCCGCACGGAAGATTCCACAGCACCGTCCAGCCGGACCACTGTTGCGTTGACGCCACGCTCACCGAGGTAGTCGCGCAGGAGGCCGTCGTAGCTGGTGGCCAGCCGCTTGCCTTCAAGCTGTTCGACGGCGGTGAAGTCACCCACGGGTCCGGCGAAGCGGAACGTCGAGGCAGCGAAGCCCAGCGGAAGCAACTCTTCGGCTTCCACCTGGGCATCCAGAAGGAGGTCCCTGCCTGTGATGCCGACGTCCAACGTGCCCTGCCCTACATAAACGGCAATATCGCGGGGGCGGAGGAAAAAGAATTCAATATCGTTGTCAGGATCAACCATGACCAGCTCGCGGGAGTCACGACGCTGGCGGTAGCCGGCCTCGGAAAGCATGGCGGAGGCTGCTTCTGACAAGGATCCCTTGTTGGGGACTGCTACACGGAGCATTGGACTGGCTTTCTTTAGGAGGGGAGGTTTCAGGCACCTTGGCCACGCAACAGACACCGCATGCTTTGAGCGGAGGGGCGTGGCTAGAGATGCTTGTAAACGTCCTCCAGGCTGAGGCCCTTGGCGAGCATGAGCACCTGCAGGTGATAGAGGAGCTGGGAAATTTCCTCAGCAGCTGCTTCATCGGATTCGTACTCGGCGGCCATCCAGACTTCGGCGGCCTCTTCGACTACCTTTTTGCCGATGCCGTGGATTCCGGAGTCCAGTTCGGCCACAGTACGCGAGCCTGCCGGGCGGGTCGCTGCTTTCTCACTCAGTTCTGCGAACAGCGTCTCGAAATTCTTCACGCCCTCCAGACTACTTGCTCCGGGCCGCTGCCCGCGTGTTGGGGGCCTGCATGACGAAAGGGATGTGAGTGAGAACACACCCGCATCCCTTTCGTCTTAGCTGTATTGCTTCAGGGTCACAGCCGTGGCAAGGGCGGCCGTCACAGCCTCATGGCCCTTGTCTTCCTTGGAACCGGGAAGTCCGGCACGGTCCAGGCCCTGCTGTTCGTCGTCGCACGTCAGGACGCCGAAGCCCACCGGGACGCCGGTGCGAACGCTGACGTCCGTAAGGCCCGACGTCGCGGCTTGGCAGACGTAGTCAAAATGCGGTGTTCCGCCGCGGATGACCACACCAAGAGCCACGACGGCGTCGAAGTGCGGGGCCAGCCGTGCGGCGGCGACAGGGAGCTCGAAGCTGCCCGGAACCCGCAGCAGCGTAGGTTCTGCGATGCCGGCCTCCTTCGCCGCGCGCAAGGCGCCGTCCACCAGTCCATCCATGATTTGGGTGTGCCAGCTTGCCGCCACGATGGCCAGCCGAAGCTGCGATGTTTCCTCCGGCTTGAGGGTGCTCAGGTCGATAGTGGGCGCGCCGTGTCCGCTCATTGGGTTGTGGATCCGTTCAGTCGTGTTGGGTATCGAAGGGGCGGACAGCCGGCGCCTTGCCGTTGCCGACCGGAGCGGTGTCCAAGGTCAGCAGGTGGTCCATGCGGTCCTTCTTGGTTTGGAGGTAACGCAAATTCTGTTCGCGGGAAGGAACCTCGGTGGGAACCATCTCCACAACCGTGACCCCGGCTTGGGCCAAGCGGTCCTGCTTGTCCGGGTTGTTACTCAGCAGCCGGACCTCGTGCAGGCCCATCTCCGCAAGGATCTGCGCGGCCGCGGTGTACGAGCGCGCATCGACGGGGAGGCCCAGTTGCTCGTTGGCCTCGACGGTATCGAAGCCGGCCTCCTGCAGCGCGTACGCCTTGATTTTGTTGGCGAGGCCAATGCCCCGCCCTTCCTGCCCGC
Source organism: Arthrobacter sp. fls2-241-R2A-200 (assembly GCF_030209745.1). Taxonomy (GTDB): domain Bacteria; phylum Actinomycetota; class Actinomycetes; order Actinomycetales; family Micrococcaceae; genus Arthrobacter. The sequence goes on along the minus strand of NZ_JARVRJ010000018.1, from coordinate 9,277 downwards.
GGAGGTACAGCAAGGTGCCGCCCTCGGCGTGGATCAGTTCCAAGGCAAAGGCCAATTGCTCGCCGCAGTCGCAGCGGTAGGAGCCGAAGACATCACCTGTCAGGCACTCCGAATGCAGCCTTACCAAGGGGGCTTTGCCACCCTTGGGCGGATTCGGCGAGCTCACTGCCAAGTGCTCGTGGCCCGTCTCATGATCCGTCCATGCCTGCGCCACGAAGTTGCCGAACGCCGTGGGCAACTGAACGACGGGCCCGCCGCTTACGGCCTGGGGTGCAGGGTCCGTGTGGTCGCTGCTGCGTGCTGTGGTTGCGGTCATCGCTTCTCCTCGTCTGCCCGTGAAAGATGTGCCGTCTGGGACTCTACCGCCTCAACGTACGACACCAGGTCCTCGATGGAGATGAGGGGGCAGTCGTGTTCGGCGGCAAAGGCACGCAGGCTGTCCAAGCGCATCATTTCACCGTCATCATGTACCAACTCAGCGATCACACCCACCGGAGCAAGCCCGGCAAGACGACACAAGTCCACGGCAGCTTCCGTGTGTCCTGGACGTTCACGCACTCCACCATTAACGGCTCGGAGCGGGAAAATATGCCCGGGACGGGTAATTGATGCAGGACTGCTGTCCGGATCTGCCAGAATCCTCGCCGTCAGGGCCCGGTCCGTGGCCGAAATTCCGGTGCTCACGCCGTCCGCAGCATCACAAGAGACTGTGTAGGCGGTTCCCTTGGCGTCCTGGTTCACGGCCACCATGGGCGGCAGGTCCAAGGCGTCCGCCCGGTCGCCTGACAGCGGGACGCAGATCACACCGGAGGAGTAGCGGATTGTCCACCCCATGAGGGCAGGCGTGGCATGTTCGGCGGCGAAGATGATGTCGCCCTCGTTCTCCCGGTCTTCGTTATCCACAACGATGACGGGCCGGCCCGCAGCCATGGCCGCCAACGCGTCTTCCACGGGGTCGAGCCCGGGACGCTGCGCACCCAGCGCACTCGGCGTGGTGACGGCGCTCATCGAACGTCTCCCTGCGGAGCAAAAGACAAGAGCCTCTCGGTGTACTTGGCGAGCACGTCAACCTCGAGGTTCACACGCCCTCCTACCGTCTTGGCGCCCAAGCCCGTTTCCTCGAGTGTGGTGGGAATCAGTCCAACTTCAAACCACGGGTCAGGCTCGGCTGCTGCGCTGACGGCGGTAACGGTCAGGGATACACCGTCGACGGCGATCGATCCCTTCTCGGCGATGTACCGGGCAAGGTTGGGTGGCACGGCGAACCGTAGGCGATCCCAGTTCCCCAGTGCCTCACGTTCCACAAGCTGCCCGACACCGTCGACGTGGCCTTGCACCACATGGCCATCCAGGCGTCCGCCCGCCTGGACGCAGCGTTCCAGGTTCACGCTGTCACCTGGCGCGAGTTCACCGATGGTGGTCCGCACGAGCGTCTCACCCATGACATCGACGCTGAAGTCCTGCCCGTCTATCTTCGTCGCCGTGAGGCACACACCGTTGACGGCGATGGACCCACCCAAGCCGAGACCGTCCGTGGTTGTGGGCGCCTTCAGGCGCAAGGTGGCGCTGGCCTCGCCGTCGTGCTCAATGCCCACAACGGTGCCCTGTTCGGCAACAATTCCCGTAAACATCAGTGTCCTCCTGTGACTGGTTCCGCAGCTTCAATGCCCGGAACGGAATTCTTTGGTGGGGTGGCGGCCCTGTGGTTGGGCCGAAGATGGAGCCGAAGGTCGTTTCCCAGCGTGCGGACGGATCCGCCTCCTGCTTCGTCCCAGGACCAGTGCTGCGCATCAGCAAGCGTGGAGATGCCGAGGTCGTTCAGGGCAGGAGTCCCGGAGCCCAGCAGTGTGGGAGCCAAGTAGACGATCAACTCGTCCACCAGCCCTGCGGCCAGGAAAGTACTCAGGATACTTGAGCCGCCTTCCACCATGACGTGGCGTACGCCGTCGGCGAAGAGGGTGCTGAGCGCCTCCGCCGGATCCCTGGTTGGCAGGTGGCGGAAACGGCCGTCGTCGCCGCGCACGGCCGCATCCGGGGGAACGTCCCGCAAGCCCATGACAGCGCGCAGTGGCTGGCGGGCGGACAGGCCGCCGTCAGGTTCGCGCGCGGTAAGCCTGGGGTTGTCCGCAAGGACCGTCCCGGTCCCCACCAGGATCGCGTCGATCAGGCCTCGCAACCCATGATTATCGGCCAGTGACTCCGGGCTGGAGATCCACTGGCTGGTGCCATCGACGGCGGCTATGCGGCTGTCCAACGTCTGGGCAATGTGCAGGGTGACGAACGGGCGCTTAGCGGCCACGGCGTCGAACCACTCGCGATTGAGGTTCGTGGACTCAATCGCTTCCAGCCCGGATCGGACGTCGATTCCGGCGGCGCGCAGAGTGCGCGCTCCACCGGCGGCCGGGTCGTGGGGATCGTCGACGGCGTAGACAACCCGGGCGATTCCGGCACCGATGATGGCCTGCGCGCAAGGATTCGTCCGGCCCACGTGGTTACAGGGCTCAAGGGTGACCACCATGGTGGTTCCCCTGACGTCGATGCCTTGCCGTGCTGCCTCAAAAATGGCGTCAGCCTCGGCGTGGGCCGTACCCGCGCCCCTATGGTATCCGGTAGCCAATGGCTCTCCGCTGGGGCTCAAAATCACGGCGCCCACCAGGGGGTTTGCACCGCGCGGTCCGCGCAAGGCCGCGGCCAGGGCTGAACCCATGGCAGCACGCTCGGCGGAGGTGTATGTGGTGTCGGCAGCATTCATAGGGCGGCTCCGACAGTCACCGCTGCGGCACCGGTAGAGCGGTGTTCGCGTTTGTCGGCCCGCCACCAAACAAAGAACCCGGCGAGGGTGAAGAACCCGTAGAACAGATACATGACGGCGCTGGCGTAGTAGCCGGCGCTGAACAGCAAGGGAACCCCGACAATGTCAACGGCAACCCAGATGAGCCAGAACTCAGTCCATCCACGGGCCATTCCGTAGGTGGCAAGCAGGGAACCCATGAAAGTCCACGCATCTGCCCAGACTGGCGGGTATGAACCGAGGGCGCCGAACAGCGGGGTCAGCGCGGCCGTGCCTGCGATCATGGCACCGGCCAAGGCGATGCGGACGTTGTTACCCGCCCAACCGGGGACGATTACTTGCCCTTGGGAGCCGGAGATGCGTGCTTGGCGCCAGCGGTACCAGCCGTATCCGGCAACCCCGATGAACATGACCTGCCGGGCAGCTTGGCCCCACAGGGTTGCAGGCGTGGCAGCACCAAAGACGTTTCCGAGAAACACGGTGAGCAGGAGGCCGTTGCCAATAATGCCAACCGGCCAAGCCCAGACTTTACGGCGCATACCGCCAAGGGCGCTGAGGAGCCCAAAAATGTTTCCAAGCACTTCGCGTAAAACAAGCGCAGATCCCCCAATGGGAATCTGTGCTTCGAAGAGCCATCGCAGAAAATCCATGCCGTTCCTTCCCAGTAAGCCGCGATGACTCCGGGGGTGTACGACAGCGCACTGCGGGAGCGACCGCAACGGGCGCCCACAGCATGGCTGTACGTGCTTCTCCCATCCAGACTTTAACTGTCGGTACCGGAATTCCACCGGTTCAACCGTCCGCCATCGGCTTCCAATGACTTGGAATCCGATGGCTCGCGGGTCGCGGACTATAACCGCCGGTTCGGACTTACACCGACCCCGGAGCACGTATGTGTTTTGCTATTCTGCCACAACTGCCAACGCGGCCAGGCTATTCCCGGCGATCTGCGTAACATGTGTGGCGACGGCGGTCAGGCGCTTTGCGCGATGGCAGCTTGCCCTGCTGCGCGGAGCCGCTCGATCGCCATCGCCGGGTCCTGGTGCCCGTAGACGGCCGAACCCGCAACAAATACGTTGGCCCCTGCCTCGGCGGCGCGGGTGATGGTCTCCTCCGTAATGCCACCATCAACCTGTATGGCCACGCCAATCCCCGAGCCCTCAACCGCAGCGCGTGCACGCCGGATCTTGGGCAAGGTCAGGTCGAGGAATGACTGGCCGCCAAAACCGGGTTCAACAGTCATGATGAGCAGCATGTCCAGCTCACCGAGCATGTCCAGGTACGGCTCCACGGCGGTGGCCGGCCGCAGCGCCATCCCCGCCTTGGACCCACGGGCCCGAAGCTCACGGGCCAACTTGACCGGTGCCATGGCCGCTTCCGCATGGAACGTAACGGAAGCGACGCCGGCGTCGGCGTAGGCAGGCGCCCAGCGGTCGGCGTCGGAAATCATGAGGTGGGCATCCAGCGGAACCGGGCTGACCGCTTGTATCCGCTGAACCACCGGCAGGCCAAGGGTCAGGTTGGGCACGAAATGGTTGTCCATGACGTCCACATGGACAGCATCGGCATTGCTGATCCGCTGCAGTTCCGACTCAAGGTTGACGAAGTCCGCGGACAGGATGCTCGGGTTGATACAGCACTGGGACAAGGCAGGCCCTTCAGGTAAATGGTTTCTGGAGCGACGGCGGCCGCGGCCCGCGCCGCGGGCCCCGCAGAAGGCGTTCTGCGGTTAGGACTTCTTTCGGATGATGGCCATGAACATTGCATCGGTTTGGTGCACATGGGGCCACAGTTGGGCCATGAGCTCGTGGCCGGCCCCCAAGTTACCTGTGAGGCTGACATGGTCAAGTGCTTGTCCTGCATCCAACAGTTCCAGGTCCGACCGCTTCGCGAGGACGTCGCCCACCACGGTGGTTGTTTCAGCCGGGTGCGGAGAGCACGTCACGTAGGCAACCACCCCGCCGGGCTTGACGGCGTCAACAGCGGAGTTCAACAGTTCACGCTGCAATGGGCCGAGGTCGGCAATGTCCTTCGGCGTCCGGCGCCACCTCGACTCCGGGCGCCGACGCAGGGCGCCGAGGCCGCTGCAGGGTACGTCCACCAGCACGCGGTCGAAGGATTCCGGCTGCTCGACGCCGACCTGCCGCCCGTCACCGGTCCGCACCGCCCATGCCTCCTCCGGCACAGCCGAGAGTGCTTGTCGAACCAGTTTTGCTCGATGCGGCGCAGGTTCGTTTGCCAAGAGCGTCGCGCCCTCGCGGTACGCCAACGCTGCAAGGAGCGCCGCCTTCCCGCCAGGCCCCGCACACAAGTCCAGCCACCGTTCCCCGCCCTGCGTGGCACCCTCGAGGCTGATGCCAGCCAAGGCTCGCGCCACCAGTTGCGATCCGACGTCCTGAACGCGCGTGGTCCCGCGCCGGACCGACTCGAAGCGGCCCAGGTCACCGCCGGCCGAGAGGGCCGAATCCTCCACGAGCTCGCCGGGCGTGGCGCCGTTCTCGAAGGCTTCCTCAAGGTCGCCCAGCCCGGGCAACGCCACGAGGTTCACCACGGGCGCAGCGTTATCGGCCTCCAGCAAGGAGTCAATCTCGGCTTTAGGACGTCCATGGTTGACCAACGATTGGCGCAAGGCCCGAACGATCCATTCGGGGTGCGCATGGCGCAGGGCGGCGACTTTGGTCTCATCCGTTTCATCGTGGAGCAGGATGCCGAGCCACTCGTCGAACGTGTGGGCCGTGACTTTACGGAGGACAGCATTAATGAGCGCGGACGGGCCTGCTCCGATAACTGCGCGCGCCAACCCAACGGTTTGGTCCAAGGCGGCGTGGGGCGGGACCCGCATGGAGAGAATCTGGTGGACACCGATCCGCAGCGCATCCAGAACTGCGGGGTCCAACTGGTCCAGCGGCCGGTCAACGCAGCGGGCCAGGATGGCATCGTACGTACCCTGCCCCCGCAGGGCGCCATAGCTTAGCTCCGTAGCAAATCCCGCATCCCGGCGGTCGAGGCGGTGCTCGCGGATCCGGGCGGGAAGGACAAGGTTTGCATAGGCGTCCTCGGAGGCCACGGCACGGAGGACTTCGAAAGCCACCAGGCGGGCCGGATCTGCCCTACGCGTGCGCTGGGACGGGGCGTTGTTCGAGAAGCCACGCTGCGGGCCCCTGTTACGCTCCCGGCCTTGGGCGTTCCGCCTGCTGTTGCCAGCGGCATCCCGGTTGCCACGTTCGTCCCGGTTGCCACTGCTGCTGGGCCCACGACGGCCGGACTCGTTCATTCGAATACCACTCTCTCGGGTGCTGCCAAGCCACGGGCCCAGTCGGCCGACGACATCATTTTCTTACCGGCCGGCTGAATCCGGCCCAGCTCTACTGCATGGGATCCAGTGCCCACCAGGACCGCGCCTGCGTCCACCTTGATGGCTCCCGGTGCAAGGTTCTTGACGTCGGGCCTTAGCCGAACTGGTTCAAGTTTGACCCTTTGGCCTTCCAAGGTGGTCCAAGCTCCAGGCTCCGGGGTAACGCCCCGAGCTCGTCGATTCAGTGCCAGGGCAGGCTGCTGCCAGTCCAAGCGCCCATCCTCCAGCGTCAGTTTGGGAGCCAAGGACACCTCCCCCGCTTGCGGTTGGGCAACGGCTCGTCCAGCATCGATCGCGGAGAGCGTCTGGCTCAGAAGGACTGCGCCGCTGTCCGAAAGCCGTTCGAGAAGTTGCCCGGCGGTGTCCTCCGGGTGCACCGTTTCGGTGAGGGTGCCAAAGACAGGCCCGGTATCAAGGCCTTTTTCGAGTTGGAACGTTGCCGCGCCGGTGACGTCGTCGCCGGCAATGATGGAACGCTGCACCGGAGCGGCGCCGCGCCATGCCGGAAGGAGGGAAAAATGCAGGTTGACCCAACCGTGCCGAGGTATTGCCAACGCGGCCGGGGGAACAATTCCGCCGTAGGCAACAATGGCCGCGACATCCGGGGCAATGTCTGAGATGCGTTTGGTGGTCTCTGCATCCACCTTTGCTGCGCGGATGACCTCAATGCCGAGTTCCTCTGCGCGAGCTGCCACAGGAGAGGGCGTCATGATCCGCTTGCGCCCCACGGGCGCGTCCGGTCGGGTGAGGACAGCTACGACGTCGAACCCTGCCTTCAGCAGTGCGTTCAGCGACGGCACCGCGACGGCGGGAGTCCCGGCAAAAAGTACCCTCACGCGGGAACCCCGAAGCTGCCGCCACCGAAGCTGGAGCCCACGGTACCGGCCCGCTTGGTGGTCGTCTGCTCGGTGATGGCGTGATAATTTGCGTGGCGGATGGCGCGCAGGGCGGTCTTTCGGTCCTCCCCCTCCAACCGATCCGTGTACAAGATTCCGTCCAGGTGGTCTGTCTCGTGCTGGAAACAGCGTGCGAGCATCCCTTCAGCCTCCACCGAGACCGGATCGCCGTGCAGGTCCACCCCGGTTACCCGGGTTCTCCGGTATCGGCGGACAGGGAATCCCAGTCCGGGGATCGAGAGGCAACCTTCAACCTGGTCGGGCTGGAAATCCTCGCTGTTTTCGAGCACGGGGTTGATGATGTGCCCCTCCACTCCACCGATCCGGTAGGTGAAGACGCGCTTGCTCACCCCGACTTGGGGAGCGGCCAGGCCTGCGCCGTCCACGTCCTCCATGGTTTCTGTCATGTCTGATACCAGCTTGGCAAGCTCGGGACCGAAATCAGTGACGGGATCGGCCACGGTGCGCAGCACCGGATCCCCAATGATTCTGATACTCAAAATTGCCATGTACTGTCAGTCCTCACGATCGTCAAAGCAGGCCGCGGGTCTTGCGGAGCCTAAGCCAGTTTAGTGGAGGACACGAGGCGGGCGCTGTCCACGGGTGCCGGATTAGCCGCAGAGTAGACCGGCGGCGCGACCGGCAGCAGTGCCTGCCCAGCGGCCACCACATCCGCATTCATTTCCCAGACGCGGCGGAGGGCGCAGAACTTCCACCAGTGATGCTTGAGGATCTCCGGGTTTGCACGTTGGGGCCGGACCTCCGTTTCCCCGATGGCAACGGCAAGCAGCATGGGATTATCCCCATACGCCCAGGGCTCCCACTGGCCGGCAAGGGGGTCAACCAAGCTCTCCTCCGCCTTCATCCCGGCGACAAGCTGCATGACGACTTTGTCGTCCAAGGTCTTCACGGTGCCGTCACGCGTTGTTCCCTTGGTTTTGTAATCGATCAGGCAGATCCGGCCGTTGATCCTTGCCACGAGGTCCAGCGTGCCTGCGTAGCCAACTGTCTTATTCCATACGGTTATTTCCGGTGCCAGCGGTTCCACCCGGTAAAGCTCCCACCATTCATCAAACCTTGCGGCGAAGGCTTGCTCTCCGTGTGCAGCCAGTTCTTCCCGGCACTCCTGCATCCGGTGGGGAAGGCCAAGGGCCCTCAGTGCTACTTGCTCGCAGTAGGTGTGGACGCGGTCTCCCCGCGCAGCAGCCTGGTCACGGTATGCCTCCGCAGCCTTCGCTGCTTTGTTGACGGCCTGGCGGATCCTGGCAGGGCTGCCAAGAAGCGCCGGGAGTTCGGGATCGGCCGCAAGACTGCTCGCACCCATGTAACTGAACCACCCGTCAAGCGCGTGGGCTTGTTGTCCTATGACGGTGGTGATGGAAGGGACCGAGAATTGCTCCGTGGTGGAGCGGGCGTACATTCGTCCGTAGTCAGTAGCGTGGGCAAGCAGTGGAGCAGTCATACAAAGACTGTGTCACATGGCACCGACAGAATTCTCCGGCGGGAAGAGCATGAGTAGTTGTTCGGCCGGCAGGTTTTCGAGTTTTGCCGCCAGGATGGGGGCCTTGGCGGCGAGGTCAGCGGGCACCGCATACGACGCAGGGACAGGACCAGCGGTTTGGGCTTCTTGTTCGCTCACGCTCAGCAAGTGCAGCGTATGCGGACATCGTGACGTAAAAGTACTGAGGCTGAAGGAAATCCTGCGCTAAGAACGAGCTGAAAGCTAAAAAGGAGTTAAAAAGGAAAACCCGCCCGGACTGACTTACCAAGTTTTCCAGTCCGGACGGGTTCTCCGATGGTGGGCGATACTGGGTTCGAACCAGTGACCTCTTCGGTGTGAACGAAGCGCGCTACCACTGCGCCAATCGCCCCTGTGCACCAGCCTTTCGGCACATCCGGCCTCACGGCCCAGGTGCATACAGAAGACTAACGGACACAGGCCCGAATGCAAAACCACCCAGATAGCCAATGGTGACTGGACGCCACCACTGAACAACATCGGTGAAATTACAATGATGAAACTCGCGGGAACCGCGTGAATACGCGCCATTTGCCGCCGTCGCGCCACTTCCGTCCACCCCAAAATCCCTTGCGATTTGGAGTTTGATGCAACCTCCTATAGAGTTTTTACTCGTCGGAAAGCGACGGAATGCCCACTGGGCTGCCCGCCGCACCGGCACTGCGGACGTAGCTCAGCTGGTAGAGCACCACCTTGCCAAGGTGGATGTCGCGAGT
>NZ_JARVRJ010000020.1 GCF_030209745.1 Arthrobacter sp. fls2-241-R2A-200 | reverse complement strand
CACCCGGCGACTCACAAAACAATACACGCCCCACCACACCAACGCAAATCCACCCCACAACACCACCCAAAACAGCCCAGACAGAAGCTGCAACTGGTGGGAGGATGGGACCCATGGAACTGCACATCACAGGAGATCCCACCGCGGACCGGCTGCTCAGCGACGACGCATTCGCGCTACTGACGGGCATGCTCTTGGACCAACAAGTCACCATGGAATCAGCCTTCGCCGGGCCTGAGAAAATCCGCGCGCGCTTGGGGTCGCTGAACCCGGCCACGATCGCCGAGTACGACCCCGCCGAGTTCATCGAAGTTTTCAAGGAGAGGCCGGCGGTCCATAGATTCCCGGGATCCATGGCGGGCAGGGTCCAAGCACTGGCGGAGACCGTGCACCGGGATTGGGATGGAGACGCAGCGGCAATCTGGACAAACGGCAATCCCGACGGCGCTGAAGTGCTCCGGCGCCTCATGGCTTTACCTGGCTTCGGAGAACAGAAGGCAAAGATCTTCCTGGCGTTGCTGGGCAAACAATGCGGCCTCCGGGCTGAAGGGTGGAGGGAAGCATCCGGCCACTACGGCGAACAGGGCTCTTACCTATCGGTCGCCGACATAGTTGACCCGGCGTCGTTGGCCAAAGTGCGCGCCAGCAAGCAAGCAGCAAAAGCAGCTGCCAAGGCCGCGAAGTCACCGGCCAGTTGATTGGTGGGTTCGCCGCAGGGAACCCACCACGGGTACGCGAAAGCAAAAAAGGGCCCTCACGTAAAAGCGAGGGCCCTTTCTGGTATCAGCTCCAGAGGTCGTTGAGCGTTGCCGCTTGGGCTCTTCCCTGTTCGTACCCGGCTTGCGCGGCGGCAGGACGAAGCGAAAGGTCCATGGCGTTTACCCCAAACATGTGTTCGGCGTCGCTGTCGGGAAACACGGTGGCCACACTGCTGCCACCGTGGCGCAGAGCATCTATCTGAGTGGCGAGGTGCATGCCCCACTCCACTGGCTGCAGGGACTTGCCGCCGAACGGTGAAAGCACCAGGACCCGGCCGAATCCAGCGGCCAGATCCGCATTCTCCGCGTTGGACCGGTAACCGCCATCGATGAAGTAGTTGCCCCCGATCCGGTACGGACGGCCACTGGAACAACTGGCTGCGATGGCGTCCACCAACTCAACTCCACTGTGTCGGTCAAAAACAACCGGTTCACCCGTCTTCGCGTCAACGGCCGTGATGAATACCGCCCGCTCCGGCCAGTCTTGGTTCGGTAGCCGGGAAGCGACCGTTTTTCGCCACTGTGCCTGCCAGGAATCGTCGGCACCCGCATCCAGATCCAATGCGGCCGAACCCAATCTGCGGCGCATATCGGCAGCGTCTACGGCTGAAGAGATGATTCCCTTTATACGCGCCAGGTGGTGTACCGCCGGCCTGGCGCGCGTCTCGACTCCCCCGGAGCGTTGCCGGGAGACAGGTAACGGCGCCAGCGTGGCCGCCAAAAGTTCACTCGGAGACATACCCGCGATCTGCGCCGCGGCCGTGGAGCCGGCTGACGTTCCGATGGTCAAGTCCGCCGTAGTTACGTCGAGCCCAGCCTCATACAGCCCAGCCACGACGCCGATAAGCCAGGCATTGCCTGTGGACCCACCGCCGCCTAGGACCAACGCTCGTTTCAGTCCGCTAGCCGCGGCAATGGAGGCCGGCGCCGGGATGGAGTTCGGGGACGAAGAATGGTTTCTGTTCATGGGAGTCGCCTTTCGCGATTTTGCGCTAAATGACGCTCCCGACGGCGACTACCTTAGTCGCGAAATCGTGGACAGCGAGGGAGCGCCCACTATGGATACTGCCTTCATGGGTCTCACCTCCAGCCGATATGACACGATCACTGAACAAGCTAGCACGGTAAGCGGCGATCCACCACGGCGCGGCCGCCGCCACTAGGTGGGGGTTGTTTGTTGTGTTTGGTGTTTTGGGTGTTAAATGCGGGGAGCCCCGACCGTGTGGTCGGGGCTCCCCGGTTGAATGGTTGTCCGGCGGTGTCCTACTCTCCCACACCCTCCCGGGTGCAG
>NZ_JARVRJ010000012.1 GCF_030209745.1 Arthrobacter sp. fls2-241-R2A-200 | reverse complement strand
CTGAGAACGATGTCCCGACTCACGTGTGAACTATGTCGTGAAACTACACACCCCCTCGCGCACGCAATGTTAAAGAGCCCCGGTCTTAGGATCGGGGCTCTTTTGTGTTCGAAGCGGACACCCACGCGCCTATCTGCTCCACCTCTGCCTGCATCTTCAGGATATCGGTGGGCGGGGGCCTTGCCGCAAGGGCGGGTGGACGCCATACGCTGCTCGGTGTGCTCATAAACGGAGCACATTACCGGTAGGGGGATGGCGTGACGGATGTAATCGTGGTGGGAAGTGGACCAGCCGGCATGATGTTGGCCGGTGAGTTGGCTCTGTGGGGCGTGGACGTCGCGATTTTGGAGCGGCGTGATACGGGTGACTTACCGGAGTCCCGCGCGGGCGGTTTCCACTCACGCACCATCGAAGTGCTCGATCAGCGGGGTATCGCTGACCCTTTCCTTGCCGCGGGTAAGACAGGACAAACGGCACGGTTCGGCAACTCCGTACTGGATATCAGCGATTTCCCCACCCGGCATCCTTACGGGCTTGGCCTGTGGCAAAGGCAAATGCAGCCAATCCTTGAGGGCTGGATCCATGACCTCGGAGTCCCGGTTCATCGCGGAACTGAGGTGGTTGGCTTCGTCCAGGACCAGGCCGGGGTCGACGTCCAACTCGCCGAGGGTGCCAGCCTTAGGGCCAGGTTCCTTATTGGTGCCGACGGCGGCAGGAGCGTGGTCCGGAAGGCTGCGGGCATTGATTTCCCGGGCTGGGAGGCAACGCGAAGCAACCTGATCGCCGAGGTGGAAGTGTCCGAAGAACCGCCATCCGGCATGCGTCAAGATGAAACAGGGGTGCACGGCTTCGCCCTGCTGGAGGACGGGCACACTTACCGAGTGGTCACAACCGAGCGGCACTTGGGCTCGGGCGATGCGCCCTCGCTGCTTGATCTCAGCGATGCCCTCAAAGCTGTTTACGGTAGCGACTTCGGTGTGCATTCACCGACGTCGATTTCTCGCTTCACCGACGCGACCCGTCAGGCCGCCACTTACAGGAGCGGCAAAGTTTTGCTCGTCGGCGACGCCGCGCATATCCACTACCCGGCTGGGGGCCAGGGAATCGGATTAGGGCTCCAAGATGCGGTCAATCTTGGGTGGAAGCTCGCTCAAGTGGTCAAGGGCATGTCAGCCGATTCGCTCCTGGACACGTACCATGCAGAGCGGCATCCCGTGGCTGCACGTGCGCTGCAACACTCGATGGCCCAAACTGTGCTCCAGCGCCAGGACCCGCGGAGTGCAGCGCTCGGCCAAACCATCGCCGATTTGATGGTGATGGATGAGCCTCGCAAGCACGTCGCCGCGCTGATCCATGGTTTGGACATTACTTACGATCTTGGTGCTGGCCACCCTCTCCTGGGCCGCCGCATGCCAGATCTGGACCTCTCCATTGCAGGCGTTGAGGGCGTATCGAGGGTTTACGCGCATCTCCGTGATGCGAGGGCCGTGCTACTGAATCTCGCCGAACCCGGCAGGTTCGACGTCGGCCGTTCAGGGTTCGACGTCGGGGCTTGGGCCCAGCAGGTCCGGCTGGTTGATGCACGGTGCACCGCTACGTGGGAGCTACCCCTGATTGGGAAGGTTGAGCCCCCAACCGCCGTGCTGATCCGGCCTGACGGGTATGTGTGTTGGGTCGGCGAAGGAACTGACCAAGGGTTGGTGGAAGCGCTCACCCGATGGTTCGGCCGGCCCTAACCCCGGAGGCCGTATTCCGTCATGGCCGAGAAGCCCGCAATCAATGCCTCGAGCCCCAGGCTGAAGGCAACATCTGTGGGCCGGGGGTGGCGTTCCGCGGCAAGCCGATCCACGGCAGCCGTGAAATTGGGTACCTGCTCGGCGAGGTTGCCGGCGTCGAAAATGTCCTCCGGGGCCGTGACGTCGTAAGCTGCGCCGAACACGAAGGCTTCCAAGGCGACGATGGCCGAAATGATCTTCTCTTCGGGAAACCCGGCCTCGCGGAAGCCCGCGGTGACCGCCTCATACATGGCAAGGGTTTTGGGTGCGTTCGCGACCGGGAGCACAGCGATCACCGGAATGAGGGGCGTGTGCGCAGAGAAGACGTCACGGTAGGACCAAGCCCACTGGCGCACAGCGGCAGCCCACGGTTCAACTCCAAACGCGGAAACATCCACCATGGCCGCCAGGTGGTCTTCCAGAAGCAGCAACACGTCGTCCTTTGACGCCACGTGGTTATAGAGGGCGGATGGCGCTACGCCCAGGGTTTTTGCCAGCGCGGCCATGGTGAGTCCGTTGTAACCTTTGGCGCTGATCAGCTGCAGTGCCGCCGTCGTAATCCCCGCTTGGTCCAGGACGCGCGCCATGGGTCGGCCGGCCCGGCGTCGGGACTTGCCGACGGCGGCGCCGGATGCGGGCTCGGGTGCGGGGGAGGGTGCGGGCATCGGAGGCCTTTCTGCTGCCGTGTCCCCAGCATTATTCCATCGGGTCTTCACAGAGGTGGAGTTGGACGCTATTATCGGTATAAATGAATGGCATTCATTTATTGGTCAGCCACCACGGACGGCCACTGAGAGGACATCATGCAGAATCTTGATCGCGACGTTGTGATCGTCGGTGCCGGACCGTCAGGGTTGACGGCGGCACGCGAATTGAAGAAGGCCGGACTCAGCGTCGCAGTGCTGGAAGCACGCGACCGCGTGGGTGGGCGCACCTGGACGGACACCATCGACGGTGCCATGCTCGAAATTGGCGGCCAGTGGGTCTCTCCTGACCAGACAGCACTCATTGCTTTGCTGGACGAGCTCGGCCTGGAGATGTACTCGCGCTACCGCGACGGCGAGTCGGTGTACATCGCCGCCGACGGAACGCGGACTAAGTACACGGGAGACACTTTCCCGGTCAACCCGACCACCAAGGCCGAGATGGACAAGCTGACGGCCATCCTGGATGGGCTTGCCGCAGAAATCGGCGCCACCGAACCGTGGGCACACCCCAAAGCCCGCGAGCTGGACACCATCTCTTTCCACCACTGGCTCCGCCAGAACTCCAGCGATGAGGAAGCCTGCAACAACATCGGCCTCTTCATTGCAGGTGGCATGCTCACCAAGCCCGCACACGCGTTTTCCGCGCTGCAGGCCGTGCTCATGGCTGCGTCAGCCGGTTCATTCACCCACCTGACCGATGAAGATTTCATCCTGGATAAGCGCGTCATCGGTGGCATGCAGCAGGTTTCGCTGCTCCAGGCAGCCGAGTTGGGTTCCGACGTCGTACTCAACAGCCCGGTTCGCAGCATCACGTGGGACGAGAACAGCGCAACGGTTGTATCTGAAGAAGCAATTGTCAACGCGCGCTACGTGATCATGGCCGTGCCCCCGAACCTGTACTCCCGCGTTTCGTTTGATCCGCCCCTTCCGCGTCGCCAGCACCAGATGCACCAGCACCAGTCGCTCGGCCTGGTCATCAAGGTCCACACCGTGTACCGCACGCCGTTCTGGCGCGAAGACGGCCTGTCCGGGACCGGCTTCGGCGCAGGTGCTTTGGTCCAAGAGGTTTACGACAACACGAACCACGGCGACTCCCGCGGAACCTTGGTGGGCTTCATCTCCGACGAAAAGGCCGACGCCGTGTTCGAGCTCAGCGCCGAAGACCGCAAGAAGGCCGTCCTGGAATCCATCGCCGGTTTCCTAGGCGAGAAGGCGCTCACCCCCGAGGTCTACTACGAGTCCGACTGGGGCTCGGAAGAATGGACCCGCGGGGCGTACGCCTCCAGCTACGACCTCGGCGGCCTCCACCGCTACGGCAAGGACCAGCACGCAAACGTCGGACCGATCTACTGGTCCTCGTCCGACCTCGCCGCAGAGGGTTATCAGCACGTTGACGGCGCCGTGCGGATGGGTCAAGCAACGGCTGCCCGCATCGTCGAGGCACACAAGCTGTCCGCGCTGCCGGTCGCCTAAGCGCCCGTGTTCGCTCAACCTGCAGGTCGGGGAGATTCACTCCCCGGCCTGTCGGTTGCCCGTTTTAAGTCAGCCCGGGCGCTGGGAGTGCCGGGGCAGGAACACCGGCTGCCCGTTCGGCTCTGATCAGTGCCTGTGCAAGATGTTCGACGGCGCCCCCGTAGTCAGTGCCGGCTGTGACCTTGCAGCGCTCGGCCTCGCGCATCGCCTGCGTGAATGCGGCCGTTTCCGCAGCCCTCACGTCCGTCATGGCAGGGAAGTCGATGGTTTGGGCGGGGTCCAGTTCGTACTGCTGCCAGTGCCGCAGGACCTCCGCGTGGCGTGCAGCGTCCGCGACAAAACCAGCACGACGCCGGGGCTCGGCTGCGTGAATACGTTCCACTTTCCGGGTGGCTGCCAAGGTTCCTGCCGCCGTCGCCATAACCGTCACCAGCATGATCAGGGCAGCGGGCGGCCATAGCAGCGCAGGAACGATGACGCCGGGAAGGACCACCACCGAGCCGGCGAACAGGTCCCAAAATATTGCGTCCGGCTCGGGCCCAGGCCCGTGGGTCAGTTTCCTATGAAGAATCAGCGTTGTTGCTGCTGTTGCCAGAATCAGGGCAACACCCCACAGGAATATCATCGCGGGCATCGGGCACCTCCAAGCGAACTCGCTGCTTTGCATTCAGTATGCGGCCCCACCCGTGGTTTTGGTACTGAAATTTTGGCCGGTCATGCGGCCGCCGCACGCACCGTGATTCGCAATCTTTTTTCTCCGACGCAACCTTCGTAGCCGGGCACTCACCAGCGTCCCTGGCCCGCGACACACCCCGCGGTTCCGCCGCGAATCACACGCTTGTGGTTTATGTTACTGATGTGACTGCTGTTGCTAATGTGCCAGAGCTCACGTAACCTCAGGACTGCCGGGAGCAGCTGAGGGGCGCGGTCGCGCCACTTCCAGGACCTCGCTCCCACCCTTACCGTTTCGAGGTTTCTGTACATGGCTTTATACCGATCCGCCCGCACGACGGCGGTGCTGTGCGCCGCCGTCGTACTTTTTGGCGCGGCGGCAATTCCGGCAACCGCCGCATCCGCTTTGACCTCCCCCTTCGCTGTGCGCGCGTCTTCGGACGTGCCCTCGCCTGCGGAGATTGCGGCGGCGAAGGCCAGCGAGACGGCGACGGCGGACGAGGTCACCGCGATTGAGCGGATCCTCGCGGACGCGGCCGGTGCCCAGCAGGCCGCATCTGCGACCGCCATGCAGGCCAATAACGCGTACAGCGATGCCCTGGTGGAGCTGCAGGAAAGGACAAAAGCCGCGTCGGTGGCCGCGGCCCGGGCCTCTGCGGCGCGGGAAGAGCAGGACAAGACACGAAAACAGGTGGGGCAGCTCGCCGCGGACCTGTACCGCAATGGCGGAATGGATCCGGCCCTCGTAACGCTGACCGGTGGCGGCGAAAGCATGCAGCAGGCCGCCACGCTGGAGGCCCTTTCAGCCAAGCGAAGCCGCGATTTTGACGCGGCGGTTAGTGCCGCTACCGCATCCCGGTCCCTGTCGGCAGCTGCCGATGAGGCCACCAAAGCCGCGGATGACGCGGCAAAGACTGCCGAGCAGCGCAAGACGCAGGCGGAGCAGGCCAACGCGGCGCAGGTCAAAGCTGTGGCCGACGCGAAAGCGCAACGGGCCACTCTGGTGGACCAGCTGGCTCAGCTCCGCAACACCACTGTGGCCCTTGAGGCGGCCCGCGTGGATGCGCTGGACCGGCAGCGTGAAGAGGCCCGGTTGGCAGCCCTGACCGCCTCCGCTAACCAAGCACCGCAGGATCAGGCGGCCCAAAACACCCCTGCTTCACCGGGGACTCCTGCGAAGGCAGGGACGCCCGCAGCCCCTGCTCCGGCAGCGCCTGCTCCGGCAGCGCCCGCTGCGCCCCCGGTTCCCGCTGCGCCGGCAGTTCCCGAACCGGCCGCGCCCGCACCCGCTCCGGCACCCGAACCGGCTGCACCCGCACCGGCGCCCGCCCCAGCCGCCCCCGCTCCGGCACCTGCGCCCGCCCCAGCCCCGGCACCCGCCCCCTTGCCGCCATCTGCGGGTTCGGGATCGTACGAAACCGCGGTTTCCGCTGCCTTGGGTAAGGTCGGTGCGCCGTTCTACTACCAGTGGGGCGGTACCGGACCCTATGGCTTTGACTGCTCGGGACTCGTGCAGAGTGCATTTGCCGCAGCCGGGATGTACCTGCCCCGTACCGCCTCGCAGCAGTATGCCGCTGCGCCGGTCCACGTGCCCCTCTCGCAGGCCCGCCGCGGCGACCTGCTGGTATGGGGTTCAGCGCCCAACTTTTACCATGTGGCCATCTACCTGGGGAACGGACAGGTGGTGCAAGCCTTGAACCCGCAAGAAGGCATCACGGTCTCGTCCATCAGTTCAATGGTGGGCATGGACCTCTACCCGTACGCGGCCAGGTACTAGTCGTCGGCTGACGGCTGCCGGAGCCAGTGGCCGCCCCAAGCTGGTTGGTGCTCTAGCCCGCCCACTTGCCCGTGCCGCGAGATGATGAAGACATGAACGACCAGGATCCGGATCTCTGGGAGGAATTCGACAAGGACAACAACGCCCACCCGGACCGCGTGCCCGGCCGTCCTGGCGGCGAACCGGTGGGATTCGGTTTCAGCACCGGTGTGCGCAGTGCGAGAGTCGCGCTCGGATTCGCCGTGTATGCGCTGATTCTGGGGACTACGTTGGTGGTCACCGGCGCCGTTGTCTTCATCGCCCAGCGCCAGTGGCTGCTGTTGGGATTGATGATGCTTGTCGAGGCAGTGTTCGTTTACGGGTTCATTCGGCTGGCCCGCCAGGCGCGTAATCGGCGATCCTCCCGCTAGGATCGAAGGCGCGGCGTCACAACCGTTCGACGCCCGACCTCGAGCCGCCATTGCAACTAGCCTTGGCATCATGAGACTGAAAATGTGCAGCATCCACGTCAAGGACCCGGCCGCGGCCCACAAGTTCTACACGGAGACCCTGGGTTTCGACACGTTAATGGCCATGCCCGAGTACAACCTCTTCATCATCAAGGATCCGGGCGCCGGGGCCGGCTCCACGGGCCTGTTGCTGGAACCGAGCGACAACCCGATTGGTGCGAACTACATGAACGCCGTGTACGACGCCGGAATGCCGGCTGTGGTGCTGGGCGTACCCGACGTCGAGGCCGAGTATCAGCGGTTGCTCGCTGCAGGGGTGTCTTTCAAGGGCGCACCTGCCGAGGACCCATCGGGTATCAGTGCCGTCTTCGATGACGGCTGCGGCAATTTCGTTCAACTCCACCAGGACTAGTCCGGGTTAAACAGCCGTGGCCGGGACTGGTGTCCCGGCCACAACGTGTGAAAGGTCCTACGCGTGGTTGCGCTTGGTCCCCTTGGGGGCTTCGCGTTTGGCTGCTGCGTTCTCCCTGGCTTCCTTGGTGGCGGCCTTCTTGTGTGCCTCGTCCTTGACGCGCTGCGCCTCAGCGCGGACAGCAGCGTGCGTTGCGCGCTCGATGACCAGCCACTGCGGCGGAGACTCCAGCAGTTCGGTGATTTCCGCCGTCGTGAGTGCTTCCTCAATGCCGCCGCGTGCGAGGCCGCTGATGGAGACGTTCAGCTTGTGCGCCACGACAGGGCGCGGGTGCGGCCCGTTGCGGCGCAGTTCAGCCAACCACTCCGGGGGGTTGGCCTGGAGTTCGGCGAATTCGTCGCGGGAGATGGATGAATCCTGGAACTCCTGGGGTGTAGCCGGCAGGTAGATGCCGAGTTTCTTGGCAACAGTGGCCGGCTTCATGGACTGGGAGTCTTTGGGAGTCATGCTTCAAGGGTATCTGGCCGGTACTGTGAGTGTGTGCCAGACGCTGAAGAATCACCCGAGTCACCCGAGCCCCAACCAGGGCTGCGCTTCGCATACGTTGCTGGAGTGACACCCGGGAAGTGGATCCGGCGTTGGGAGCAGCGTATGCCCGATGTGCCGCTGGAGGCGTTCATGTCCGACGACGACGCGCAGCTTTCGGTGCTCCGGGACGGTTCGGCGGATCTTAGCTTTGTCCGATTGCCTGTGGACCGCGAGGGCTTGAACGTTATTCCTTTGTATGAAGAGCAGCCGGTGGTGGTTGCTCCCAAGGGGCACGAGATCTCGGTGTTCGAGGAAGTGGCACTAGCGGATCTCGCCGAAGAAAATTTCCTGGATGTGGACGAGATGGGCGGCCCGGACATGGCCCTCCAAGTGGTGGCCTCGGGTGCGGGCCTGGTGATCTTGCCGATGTCCGTGGCACGCCACCTGAACAACAAAGAAACCGTCATGCGGCCGCTGACCGGAGCTCCGGGTTCCCAGATTGCCCTCGCATCGCTCGTGGGCACGGAGGGCCCGGTGGTCGAAGAGTTCATCGGGATCGTTCGCGGCCGCACAGCTCAGAGCTCACGGCAACCCTCGTCGCAGCAAGAGAAGCCCAAGAAGGCGCCCAAGCCGGACCGTCGCGGAGGCGGCCCCAAAAAGCCCGCCGTCGCCCAGCGCTACGCCCCGAATCCGGACAAGGGCCGCGGCAAGGGCTCCCGGAAGAAGGGCAAGCGCTAACGTCACGGGGAAGGCTGGGGAGTTGGAAGTCGAAACACGAGGCAGCAAGCCCAGGAGAATTCGCGCCCTGCGGCCAGTGGGCACCCGCGCCGTGTTGGCCGAGTTGGACGGCCTAAAGGACGTACTCGCTTTGCAGGACATGCTCACCCGGGCACCGTTGCCGGGGCAAGTGGACGTGGTGGCCGCGGCAGAAACGGTCATGGTGGTGGGCGAATCGGCGTCGGCAATCCGCGCAATCCGGGCCCGTTTGCTTGAACTGGACATCACAACGCCCGAGGTCACCGGGTCCGGCTTGGTGGTCATCGATACCGTGTACGACGGCGAGGACCTCACCGACGTCGCCGGCATCACTGGGCTGAGCCCGGACGCCGTCGTAGCCGCGCACACCGGACAGGTGTGGACCGTGGCTTTCGCCGGTTTCGCGCCTGGATTCGGCTATATGGTGGGCCAGAACGATGTCCTGACCGTTCCCCGTCGCCCTTCGCCCCGGACCGCTGTGCCGGCTGGATCCGTGGCGCTCGGTGGCCCATACTCGGCCGTGTACCCCCGCAGTTCACCGGGAGGCTGGCACCTGATCGGCCGCACTGGAGCTCGGATGTGGGACTTGGAGCGAACGCAACCGGCCTTGGTGAGGCCCGGCGACCGCGTCCAGTACCGGGCGGTCCGCGAGGTAGTGAACGTCGCCGCTGTTTCCACGCGCCCGCCCGAATCCGAGCAGCATCTTGGGTCTGGCCTGTCCGGCCTTCGGATCCTCAAACCCGGTGCGCAGAGCCTCGTGGAGGACCTCGGCCGCCGCGGCTACGGTCCCCTCGGTGTTTCCGCTGCCGGAGCCTTGGATCGGGCATCCCTGCGCCGGGCCAACCGGCTCGTAGGGAACGCCGCTTCAGCCGCTGCCATCGAGTCCGTCAACGGTGGCTTGGTGGTGGAGGCTGTGGGGGACCAAATGGTGGCGGTGACTGGAGCCCCGAGCACCCTGACTGTCCGCTCGTCGTCGAACCGGACGGTTCCGATGGCGACCCCTTTTGTGTTGCTCGACGGCGAAGTGCTGACCGTAGGTCCTCCCGAATGCGGTTTCCGGAGCTACTTGGCCGTCCGTGGAGGAGTGGATGTTGCGGAGGTGCTGGGCAGCCGCTCGGCAGACACGATGTCCGGCGTCGGGCCTGCGCCTCTGGTTCCCGGCCAGGTGCTGCCGGCCGGTGGCAACACGGTATCGGCTGCTGTGGGAAGCCCTGAGCTTCAACCTGATTTTCCGAGCACTGGAGTTACGGTCCTTGAGGTAGTGCCAGGACCGCGGGATGACTGGTTCGACTCGTCCGCCATTGAATCGTTGACGAGCCAGGAATGGGTGGTGACCCCACAATCCAACCGGGTGGGTATGCGCCTGGATGGCACGCCCCTCCAGCGAACCCGGAAGGGCGAGCTGCCCAGCGAAGGAACTGTGGCAGGCGCACTCCAAATACCTCCCGCTGGTTTGCCCGTCCTCTTTCTGGCGGACCATCCCATCACCGGCGGCTATCCCGTGATCGGCGTGGTTCGCGAGGAACATCTGGATCTGGCCGCCCAAGTGCCCATCGGGGGCCGGATTCGGTTTGGCCTGACCACGTTCACTCCGTAGGCACGTAGCCCACCCGCGGATTTTTCGTTGCGCGAAACGACTGTATTGCGGTGCAGCGACGAGTGCGCCAAGTTTATGTAGGGATGGCAGGGACGACAGCCGCGCGAAAGGAATTGCCATGGACGGAACCGGGAAGGGTGGAGCGTTGGGCGGGGCGCATGCGAGCGTGCCGGACCAGGGCGGAGTTGCGATGGTCCTTGCCGGCCAAGAAGGCATGACCGGCTGGCAAGAGGAGCTGTACAAGGACCTTCATCAGCATCCTGAACTGGGCAACCAGGAGAGCAGAACGGCAGCCATAGCTTCCGGGCTCCTGCAGGAATTCGGCTACGAGGTGCACTCCGAGATCGGGTCCACCGGCGTGGTGGGCATCCTCAAGAACGGCGAAGGCCCCACCGTGCTGGTGCGGGCGGACATGGACGCGCTGCCTGTTGCCGAGGACACCGGCCTTCCGTACGCGAGTAAGGAGTCTGCGACCGACGACGACGGCGGGCAGGTCCCTGTTGCTCATGCCTGCGGGCACGATGTGCATGTGGCCTGCCTTCTCGGTGCGGCACGGTTGCTGGCGGAGCGACCGTCCGGATGGTCCGGAACGTTCATCGCGTTGTTCCAACCGGCGGAGGAACTGGCTAATGGTGCACGGAAGATGCTCGACGGCGGTTTGGCCGCCTTGATCCCGAAGCCGGACGTCGCCATGGCGCAGCACGTCCTTGCATTTCCTTCCGGCCACCTGGGGACCCGGCCCGGCGCCTTTCTCTCCAGCGCTGACAGCATGCGGATCACGGTTTATGGTCGGGGCAGCCACGGCTCCATGCCGCAGCTCAGTATTGACCCCGTGGTCCTGGCTGCTTCGATTGTCCTGCGCCTGCAGACCGTGGTCTCCCGCGAGGTTGCCCCCGGGGAATTTGCGGTCCTGACCATCGGCCGGTTGAGCGCCGGGACCAAGAGCAATATCATCTCCGACCGTGCCGTGCTGGAGCTGAACATCCGTACCTTCGACGACCGAACGCGGACCCTGCTTTTGGATGCAATCAGGCGGATTGTGGTCGGAGAATGCAGCGCCGCCGGTTCGCCGAAGGATCCGGAGTTCGAGCTTTACGACCACTACCCGCTGACCCAGAACGATCCGGAAGTCACAGCCCGGGTCGACGCAGCCTTCCGCAACCACTTCGGGGAAAGGGCCTCCACCCTTGACCGGCAACCTGCCAGTGAGGATTTCAGCGAGCTACCGGACTCGTTCGGCATTCCTTACATCTACTGGGGACTCGGCGGGACCGACCCCACGCTGTACGCGAAAGCCGAGGCCGCCGGAGCTGTCTCCAGCGAAATCCCGGCCAACCATTCGCCGCACTTCGCGCCGGTCATCAGCCCAACGCTGGAGACCGGCACCGCCGCCGTCGTCGTTGCCGCCTTGGCGTGGCTGGGACGCCCGACGAGTTCGCGGTAGCGCCGGACTTCAGGAGTCGCGGTGCAGAATGCCGTTCAGCAAAGCGTTGCTGAACTTGCCCGAAGGATCGTGGGCGAGCACCAGCTTCCGGAAGTCCTCGAACCGTGGGTAGAGGGCGGCGAAATCGTACTGGTCCGGCGTGAAGAGCTTGCCCCAGTGCGGGCGGGTCCCGAAGGGTCGGAGCGCCTCCTCAAGTTCGGGGAGGATCTCCTCAACCTCGGACTGCAGCGGCTTCCAGGTGAAGTGGAGTGCCACGCTCTGTTGCTCATAGAACGGGCTCAACCAGAAGTCGTCGGCAGCAATGGTGCGGATTTCGGAGATGAAGAGCAGGGGCGCTAGTTTGCCCGCGAGGTTCCGGACGGCGCGGAGCGCTGCCGGGGCATGGTCCAGGGGGAGCAGGAATTCGCTCTGCAGTTCTTCGCCGTTGCTGGGAGTGAACTCATGGCGGAAATGGGGCAACCGGTCCAGCCAAGGGCCGGCCACGTCCAACTGTTCCGTGCAGTTCTCCGCTGACATGTCCGGGAGGGGATGCATCGCCACTGTGGCCGGGATGGCTCCAAACATGTCAGCAAGGGGCGCATCGGTTTCCAGCGCTTTGATCCACACCTGGGGGATGGTGTCGCCTGTGAAGTTGGTGAAGAAGCTGACGCTGTATGCGCTCGAGGCGATCTCTTGGAAATTGGCCAGCGCCTCGTTCCAGGACAAGCCTGTCAGTACCCGTTGCCGGGCTTGGAAGGTCGGCTGTATGGCCAACTCAAGCCCAGTGACGATACCGAGGGCACCGATTCCCACCACGCTGGCGCGGAACTCGTCGTCGTCGGCGGTGAGCGTGACCAACTCGCCTGAGGCGCGCACCAGATCAATACTGACGACGGCGCCGGCCAAGGACGGGTTGTTGACCCCGCTGCCGTGGGTGCCGGTTTGGATGGCGCCCGCGACGGAGATGTGCGGAAGCGAGGCAAGGTTATGGATGGCATAACCCTGGTCCTCAAGGGCTCGTCCAAGGGCGCCGTAGCTGATGCCCCCACTTACCTTGACCGTGCCCTTTTCCTTGTCGAGGACTATTTCCTGCGGCAGCGCATCAAGGAGCAGGTGGGTGCCGTCCGTGTCGGCAACAGTGTTGAAGGAGTGTCGCGAACCGAGGGCCTTGACCTTCGCGGCGTTGGCCACGAGCTCCTGCAGCGCGCCCACCGAGGTGGGCCGGTGGACCTCTGCCGAGGAGTACTCAAGGTTGCCTGCCCAGTTCTTCATTCAAGATCTCCCCGCGATGTAAACGTCTGTCCCAGAAATTGTGAACGCTCACAAGACCTGCGTCAAGGAAGCTATCCACAGGAGAGCTAGCCTCGGGTGGCCTGGTCCCTCAACGGACGCCGAGCCAGGAACGCAGCCACGATCGCGCCGGAGACGTTGTGCCACAGGGAAAACACCGCTGAGGGCAATGCGGCGAGCGGGCTGAAGTGTGCAGTGGCCAGCGTGGCGGCGAGGCCGGAATTTTGCATACCCACTTCGAATGCGAGGGCACGGCGTGCTTTGTCGTCCAGGCGGCCGAGCTTGCCCGCCAAGTAGCCCAGGCCGAGCCCGAAGCCGTTGTGGAGCACAACTGCCAAGAACACGATGCCACCTGCGGCGACGATTTTGCTCGCGCTCCCGGCCACCACTATCGCCACAATCAGGGAAATCACGACGGCGGATGCCCAAGGAAGTGCCGGAAGAACCTTAGCGACGAGCTTCGAGAGGAAAAGCCGTGCGAGCACACCCGCCACTACGGGAACCAAGACGGTCTTGACGATGTCCAGGAACATGCCACCGGCGTCGATATGGAGGAACGACCCGGCCAGGAAGAGCGTCAACGCAGGGGTGACCAAAGGCGCGATCAGCGTTGATACGGAGGCGACGGCCACGGATAAAGCCACATCACCCTTGGCAAGGAAGGCCATGACATTGGATGCAGTGCCCGAGGGTGCGCAACCAACCAAAATGACTCCCACCGCAAGTTCGGGAGGGAGCTGAAGAAGGACCGCGATCAGCCATCCCGCACCGGGCATGATGACGTAATGCGCAATGATGCCCAAGGCAACGGCCCACGGTCGGCGGGCAACCGACGCGAAATCCGGTGGGGTCAACGTCAGGCCCATGCAGAACATGATGATGCCGAGCAAATACGGAACTGACGTCCCCATGGGTTTGAACAGATCCGGAATAAGGAATCCGAGAATGCCCGCAAGGACCACCAGAAGCGGAAAGACCGTGACAGCGATGCGGGCAATGCGTGCCTCGGCGGCGAGAGCGGCATTCAGCGGTTCCGCGGAGTTTCCAGTAGTGGACGGTGTGTTGGTTGCCTCAAGCATCCATCCATGCTCACATCCGGCCCGCGCAAGGGTCGACTTCGTTACATGCGCAGCGGTGTATATGTCAGTTGCCTTACCGCCGCGTCGTGTCACATCAGCGTCTGGCGGTAGCGCTCAATCTGTTTGAGGCGCCGTTGGAGGCTGTCGCGCCGCGGGTGCGGGACGACGTCGGGCCCCTCAGCGGTGAGGTCGATGTGCTCGGTTCCGTACTGCCACAACAGGAGGTCATCAAGCAGGCGGTCCGGGCCGGGGGAGTAGCGGTGGTCCAAGGCCTTGCGCACCTCGGTGATGCGGTTGGCGCTGAGTAGTCCCGCAAGCTCCACTGTTTTGGTCAGTCCGTGGGCGGCGAGCAGTTCAGCGGCCCATCCCCAGTCATCGTCAACTTTGCGGTCCACGTGGGGCAGTAGGGTACGCCAGACGTCACGAACCCGGTTGGGCGTGAGCGGCATGCTTCCGTCACCCTCAAGGTCCCAATAGGCGCGGACTTCCTCGTAGCGTTCGTGAAGATCGGAAAAGGCACTCTCCACCGTCTCCAACATTGCTGCAGTAGCGGTGAACTGGCGATCGAAGTGGGGGGTCCAGGCGCGCGGGTCTTCGGCTTTGAAGCGGATGTCGTGCTCGATCTCGCTCCAAGCATGCGCAAACACGGTCCGGATCTGGCACTCGAAGAAATAACTGCCGTTGGCAGGCATGTCCGGATTGAAGACGTGCTGGTATTCCTTCACGGTCTCATTCTGGATGGTCCTTAGGATGAGGTGCCGGCTGGAGTATCCGTACGTTCCCGACTCGATGGAACCAATGTCCTTCTCGCGGTCTCCCCGGCAATCAAAGAGCTGCCGTTGGCGTTTGATGATGTTGGCAACCGCCGCATTCTCGGCAGGCAGCTTGGTGATCACACGGATACCCACCATGTCATTCAAGGTGCGGAAAGGGTCCGGGAACTTCAGGAGCCGGGGTCCGCCCGGTTCCAAGGGTTCATCCGTGCGGGAAATCTTCTCCCTGAAAGACTCAACAGTCTTGGTCCGGCCGGTGACGAACAACGGGGTTACCTCGGCGTCATTCAGCATGTCCCTCAAGGTCAGCAGGACATCGCGTGTGACCTGCTTTAGGGCAGGGCGAACACGCTCATACAGCGCCACGTTCGCGTCCACTGCCTCGCGCTGGTCCTGGTCCAGGCTGTCCCGATTGCTTGCCATGCCCCCAGCTTACGGTGCGCCCCCGACACTGAACCGGGCCGCGCGCCGTCGGGGTGCCTCTAGCCAAACCTGCAGACCGTCACGATAGGCTCGGTACAAAGGAGGGCCCAATGTTGCGGCATAAGTACAGCTACGGCGAACACCCCAGTCAGTGGGGCGAGCTCTTTACGCCCGAACCGAACAACGGAAACCACCGCGCTGCCTCGGCCGTCGCGGGCGGAGTAGCGGTGGTTATCCATGGAGGCTACTGGCGATCGCAGTACGGAGCCGAGCTCGGTGAGCCTTTGGCCCGCGACCTCGCTGCCCATGGCATCACTGCATGGAACCTGGAGTATCGGCGTGCCGGCAACGGTGGTGGTTGGCCGCATACGTTCGAGGACATCCTGGCTGGCATCGACCACCTTTCCCAGATCGCCGGAGACCACGATCTGCAGCTTGGCAAAGTGGTGGCGCTCGGCCATTCCGCTGGCGGCCACTTGGCGGTATGGGCTGCGGGCCGCCAGCGCCTTTCAGCGATTGGAACGCCCGACGCCGATCGCCAACTCGTCCGCACCCTGGAGGCTAACGCCGTGCACCTCACCGGCGTCGTCAGTCAGTCCGGCCTCCTCAACCTGGCTGCGGCGGAGAAACTCAACCTCAGCAACGGCGCGGTGTGCAACCTGATGGGCGGAGATTCAGCCAGGTTCCCCAAGCGGCATAAATACGCCGACCCCATGAGCTTGCTGCCGATCGACGTGCCGGTGTACGCCGTGCATGCCAGCAACGACGAGGACGTTCCCGCCAGCCAGTCGGAGGCGTACGTCGCCGCCGCCACAGCCGCGGGAACTCCGGCCCAGTTGTTGCGCGTCCCGGGCGACCATTTTGACCTGATCGATCCCAGGGCCGTGGCATACAAAAAGTGCCGTGAGTTGGTGCAGCGACTCCTCTCGTAATTGTTGGTCTGTGGCGCCTGTCCTCTGGCAGAGTGTTCCCATGCTGACTGTTATTGGTGAGGCCCTGGTTGACGTGGTTCAAAGTTCCTCCGGCATTGAGGCACATGTCGGCGGGAGCCCGCTCAATGTGGCCGTTGGGCTTGCCCGGCTGGATCATCCGGTGCAGTTCATTGGCCGATACGGCAGGGATCCCTACGGGGACTCGGTGGCCGCGCACTTGCGCTCAAGTTCGGTGATGGTCCCGCTTCCCCCGGACGACAAGCCAACCAGTATTGCCACTGCCCGGATCGACGACGACGGCGCCGCCACCTACAACTTCGACCTCACTTGGGAACTGCCTGGCCTTGGGGCCCGCCTGCCGCTCATGTTGCAGGGCGCCACTTTGCTGCACACAGGTTCGATTGCCACAGCCTTGGAGCCGGGTGCCGCGGAGGTCCTTGCCGCCGTCGAGCATGCACACCCGAGCAGCACCATCAGCTTCGATCCCAACTGCCGTCCCACCATCATCACCGACGTCGAGTACGCGCGGAACCAAACCGAACGCTTTGTGGTGCTTGCCGACGTCGTGAAGGCCTCCGATGAGGACCTTCAGTGGCTGTATCCCGGTGTGGACCCGCTGGAGTCGGCACGACGCTGGCTGACGTTAGGTGGCTCGGCAGGACCCGCCCTGGTGGTGGTTACGCGCGGCGCGGAAGGCCCGTGGGGGGTTACCAGGGCTGGTGAAGCCGGGATCACCGCACCGGCGGTGGACGTTGTGGACACCGTGGGCGCCGGCGATTCGTTCATGGCAGGGTTGCTGTCCGCTCTTGTGGATCGCGGGCTTGACGGTGCGCAGAACCGCGAGACGCTGCGGGGGATGCCTGCCGAAACCCTGGCCGCAATCATGGAGCACGCCGCCCGCGCAGCTGCTATCACCGTGTCCCGCGCCGGAGCGAACCCGCCCACTCGCGCCGAACTGAACGACTGGATGAGCTGAACGCGGGATGAGCGGGCCTCTGCTCCTGTGTCCCGCTACTTCCCTACCGCCGTCGATCCAAACACCGCCATGGCCTGCTGTGCGGGTGGGCTGAGCCGGCGGTTGGCGAGGTGGGCAAGGAGGATCCTGCGCTTGGGGGCGCCGGCGAGGGGGACTGCGACGACGTCAGGCCTCAGCGCGCTGAGGGCCAGCTGCGGGGCCAAAGCGATACCGATGCCCGCGGCGACCATGCCTTGCGTCTCCTGGTAATCGTTGGCGGCGAAGGCGATCCGTGGCTCGAAGCCCGCGTCGCGGCAGACGCGGCGGAGGACGTCGGCCACGGGGTGTTCGTCGCGGACGATCCATTCATGGTCCCTCAACGTATCGATGCGCACGGATCGACGTCCTGCGATGGGGTGGTCGCGCTGCACGAGGAGCATTGTGGGGTCGTTCACCAGAGTAACCAGGGTTAGGTCTTCATCCTCGATCTGTTGCCATGGGTAGTCCCATAGCAGCGTCAGTTCGATGTCCCGCCGGCGCAGCCGTTCGAGCAGCCCCTCCCGACGTGCACTGATCACGGTGACGGTGACGTCCGGGTGGCGCGCCCTGAAGGCGAGAACGACGTCGGGCATGAGGGAAGCACCCACGGTGGGAAATGTTCCCATCCGCAACTGGCCCCGGCGCATGCCGGCGAACTCTGCCATCTCGGCGTGGGCGGCATCGATCGTTCTGTCGATCTCGTCGGCGTAGCCCAGGAGGGCCTGCCCTGCTTCGGTGAGCACCACGCCCCTGGGATGCCGATCCACCAGCGCGACGCCCACCTCATGTTCGAGCTTCGCTATCTGTTGCGAAACCGCTGACGTAGTGAAGGAGAGGGCCGTCGCTGCCGATGTCAGTGAACCGGAACGGCTTACCTCGCGGAGCACGTGGAGCCGGTGAAGGTCGAGATGGGCCATGTGGAGAGTTTAGCAAAAGTATATGGGTGTCAAGAATCTTTCGATTGTGCTGAAGTGTTCGATCGCGGATCGTAGAACCAGAGGCGCTGTGAAGCGCAAGATCTACGAGACATGATGGAGAAAACAATGGGACTCCTAGGCCATTGGTACCGGGGCGGCACGAGCAAGTGCTGGCTCTTTGACGCTGAAGACGTCACTCCGCATGCCGGGAACCGCGAGGAGATCCGCTCGCTGCTGGCCGACGCTTTCGGGGCAGCGGATGCGCGCCAGCTCGACGGCGTTGGCGGCGGGACCTCCACGACGTCGAAGGCCGCCGTCGTCTGGGCCACGCCGAACGGGGAAGCGGATCTTGACTACCTCTTCGCCCAAGTCGGCATCGGAGATCCGACAGTGGAGCTGGGCTCCAACTGCGGTAACTGCGCCACTGCCATTGCCCTATTCGCCGTCCAGTCAGGCATTGTTCCTCCCCGGGAGCGCATCACCCGGGTCCGCATGCGCAATCTCAATACGGGAGCGGTGCTAAGCGGGACGGTTCCAACCCCAGGCGGCACCGTTCCGAGGTCCGGGCTGGCCAGGGTTCCGGGCAGCAGCGCTGCGGGTGTTCCGGTCAGTCTGTCATTCCACGCACCTTGGGGCCGGACCACCGGTGCAGTCTTGCCCACCGGGAACGTGGCCGACCAAATTTGGACGGGCGACAGCAGGCTGACGGCAACGCTGGTTGATGCGGGCGCACCGGCTGCGCTCATACCGGCGGAGGAGATTGGCATCGATCTGTCGTCCATGACCGGTAACCTCTCGGAGCACCTGCCAACGCTTGTCGCCGCACGGGCTTCTGCGGGTCTAGCCATGGGGCTGCGGAAGCCGGAAGACCCTCCACAGAATGCCGTACCGAAGGTCGGGGTGGTGGCAGCACCCGGTGATTACATCGCCGCGGACGAAACGGTTATTGCTGAGGACAGCCACGACCTGCGCGTGCGCCTGCTCTCGATGCTTGCACCGCACCCCGCCATCGGCCTGACCTCAGCTGTCGCGGTGTCCCTCGCGGCCGCGCTGCCGGGGTCGGTAGTGGCCAACGTGGCACGACCGGCCGACTCCTTCATTCCCGGAGTCCCCCGCTTGCTGCGGATCGGGACACCTGCCGGCGTGATCGTCACCGAAGTCACCACAGATGACAACGGCAACGTCATCGAAGTGGCCCTCCACAGGGCTGCCCGGCACCTTGCTACCGCCGACATCGACGTCGCCCAGACGGCCGACCTGACGGCCTAGCCCCTCAACCGTTGCCCTGCCATCATTGACAGGGCCGCACACCCAGGAAGTTGTTCAATGAAGATCAAATCCATCCTCGGACATCTCTATGTCCAGGTACTCATCGGCGTCGCGTTAGGCGTTCTCATCGGTTCCCTGTGGCCGAACCTCGGTTCCGCCCTGCAGCCGATCGGCGATGGCTTCGTCAAGCTCGTGAAATTCATGATCGCGCCGATCGTGTTCTGCACGATCGTCGGGGGCATTACCTCACTGACCGACACGAAAAAGGTCGGCCCCACCCTGATCCGTTCGCTTGGCCTGTTCTATGTGCTCACGGCGCTGGCGCTTGCTTTCGGTCTGGCCGCCGTCATGCTGTTCCAGCCGGGCGCCGGCTTGCACATCAACCCGGCACACTTGGATTCCTCGGTCGCCGCAAAGTACACGGGTCAACTGCCCAGCAGCAATCCGGTGGACTTCATTCTCAGCATCATCCCCAGTTCCTTCGTCGGCGCCTTTGCCAACGGCGAGGTCCTGCCAGTGCTTGTCATCGCGCTCTTGTGCGGCTTCGGTTTCAGCAAGCTCGGCGCGCCAGGCCAACAGGCCCTTAGCGTGGTTAGCAGCTTCAACAAGCTCCTGTTCGTCATCTTCGGCTACATCATGAAGGTGGCTCCCTTGGGGGCCTTTGGCGCCATGGCCTTCACAGTCGGCAAGTACGGAGCCCACTCCATCGGCAACCTGGGCATGCTCATCCTTGCCTTCTACGCCGCCTGCATCGCCTTCGTTGCCGTCGGCCTGGGAATCCTGGCCAAGCTCACCGGCTTCAGCCTGTGGCGGATCCTGCGCTACTTCAAGGATGAATTCCTGATCGTCCTCGCTACGTCTTCCAGCGAACCGGTACTACCGCGCCTCCTGACCAAGCTCGAACGGCTTGGCTGTGACCGGAGCGTCGTGGGGCTGGTGGTCCCTACCGGCTACTCCTTCAACCTCACCGGCACAGCTATTTACCTCACCCTCGCCTCGATGTTCATCGCCCAGGCCTGCGATATTCACCTCGGGTGGGACCAGATCCTTCTGATGCTAGGAATGATGCTTCTGACTTCGAAGGGTGCTGCTGGCGTGACAGGCAGCGGTTTCGTGGCCCTCGTCGCGACCCTGACCGTGATGCCGACCCTGCCGGTCGCAGGTGTGGCCCTCATCGTTGGAATTGACCGCTTCATGAGCGAGGCGCGTGCCCTCACGAGCACCGTCTGCAACATTGTTTCCTGCGTTGCGGTGGCCAAGTGGCAGGGGGCGCTGAACCTGGAGAAACTTCGTGCCGAGCTCCAGGCCGGCTACAAGCCCACGGAGCGCGACACGATACAGCTCGCCGACCCCGTATTAGCTCACTGAGCTGACGGGAATCGGCCCATAGATGTGAGCCCCCCGCTGCATTCCATCGCAACAGGAAACCCGAAGGACGGGCGCGGTGAGGGGGCGCACAAGCAGAGGAGGCAGGCGGTCAAAGAACCGCCGGCCTCCTCTATTACGTAAATCCCCTATTACCTAGGTCCTCCAGTCAGGCGGCGCCGTGCCCGGCGGCCACTTCCTCGCCGGCTCTCACGGGCCCCGGCGGGGTGCCCTGTCCGAAGGGGCTGCCGCCGAGTGAGTCCCGCCCGTGCTCGGTCAACCAGCCCGACAGGTCCGGTCCCATCGGAACGATCTGTGTGGGATTGATGTCCTCATGGACGATGTAATAGTGCTGTTTGATCTGCACAAAATCGATGGTGTCCCCGAAGCCAGGCGTCTGGAAGAGGTCCCGGGCATAGCCCCACAATGCCGGCATCTCGCTGAGTTTGTTGCGGTTGCACTTGAAGTGCCCGTGATAGACGGCGTCGAAGCGCGCCAGGGTGGTGAACAGCCGGACATCCGCCTCAGTGATGGAATCTCCCACCAGGTAGCGCTGCCGTGAAAGCCGTTCCTCCAGCCAGTCCATGGCATTCCACAGCCGGGTGTACGCGGCGTCGTAGGCTTCTTGGGACCCAGCGAATCCGCACCTGTAGACGCCGTTGTTAACCTCAGTGAAAACCCGCTTGTTCACTTGGTCGATCTCTTCCCGCAGATGCTCGGGATAGAGGTTTGGGGCGCCGGGGCGGTGGAACTCCGTCCACTCCGTAGAGAAATCCAGCGTGATTTGGGGGAAGTTGTTGGTCACAACTCCGCCTGTGGGGATGTCCACGATGGCCGGGACGGTGATCCCGCGCGGGTACTCGGGGAAACGGCGGAAGAACGCCTCCTGCAAGCGCTCGATCCCGAGCACAGGATCTTTACCGTCGGGGTCAAGATCGAAGGTCCAAGACCGGGCATCGTGGGTGGGCCCGGGCTGGCCGAGGCTGATGACGTCCTCCAGGCCAAGGAGCCTCCGGACGATGACGGTGCGATTGGCCCACGGGCATGCCCGCGCCGCTATTAGCCGGTACCGTCCCGGTTCCACCGGCCAGCCGGGTTCACCGTTGGCACCGGGTCTACCGTCGCGGGTGATTCGATCCTCGATGTAGTTCGTGTCCCGGTTGAACTCGGCACCAGTGACGTACGCGCCGCGGGTGCTGTGTTGTTCGGCTGTGCTGGTGATGTCAGTCATCACCTCAGACTATGCTCTCGATTTGCCCGTGTGCGGGGTCGCGAGGGCAAATTCTCAAATGTGCACCAAAGTAGACTGGCAAGATGCGGCTCGTAGCAAGTGATATTGACGGCACCATCCTCGGCCATGATGGCAAAATCAGTGACCGGACCATCAAGGCGTTTCGTGCATGCCGTGAGGCAGGGGTGGAGCTGGTTTTCGTCACGGGCCGTCCGCCGCGATGGTTGTTCCCCCTCCAGGAACAACTCGGCCACAGCGGCATCGTTATCTGTTCAAACGGTGCCGTGGTGTGGGATCTTCAAACAGGGACGGCCCTGTCCTCATCCGCACTGGATGTCCCGTCCGTTCTCGAAGCCCGCCGCATCATCAAATCCCTTCGGCCGGACGCGCTCTTCGCCGTGGAAACGCTGACCGGCTTCCAGCTGGAGCCCGGCTTTATCGAGAACGAGACCAGCGAACTCCTTGCCGAGTTCACACCAGCCCCCCTCGCCGAGACGCTCGCTGCGGATGACGCCGTCGTGAAGTTCTTGGCGGTTACGCGCAAAGGCACGCCCGACGCGTTCCTGGCCGAAGTGCAGCCAGCCGTCGCCCACTTGGTGAGTACCACGCATTCCGCCCCCCGCACAGCGTTGCTGGAGATGTCCGTTCCCGGTATCAACAAGGCCGTCACCCTGGCTCGGTACGCAGAGTCGCTGGGGATCGACGCTGCGGATGTGGTGGCATTTGGTGACATGCCCAACGATATCGAGATGCTCCGGTGGGCCGGTCACGGGTACGCGATGGCCAGTGGGCACCCGGACGCCATCACCGCCGCGGGGCAGCAGGCTCCGCACTTCGACGACGACGGCGTGGCCCAGATTCTCGAGGCAAAGTTGACGGAGCAGCGGGTCTAGCAAGCATCTAATGCGCGGCGGTGGATGTTGGAGCGTTGACCAAGCTGCCTAGTGCAGGAGTACCTGGTACAGCTTGTGGTCTTGCCATTTTCCCGCAATGTGGAGGTACCGTGGCGCCATCCCGATTTGCTGGAAGCCCGCCTTCAGCAGTACCCGCTGCGAGCTGATGTTATGCAAGAGGGTGCCCGCCTCGATGCGGTGTAGCCCGAGTTCCTCGCGGGCCGCCTCTACTATGACCCTGACCGCAGCTGACGCCAGTCCGCGCCCCGCGTAAGCGCTATCCATCCAGTAGCCAAGACTCGCGCTTTGGAAGGGACCGCGCACTATTCCCACTAGGTTGAATCGGCCCACCAGGGCGTCGCCCGCGAACAAGCCCAATGAATAACCCGCTCCGGCTTCTCCCGCAGCCAGTCGGGCGGCAATGTCGGCAGCCTGCCAGGCTTCTGAGTAGAACTCTTCCGGGCGAACCGGTTCCCAGTGGGCAAGGTACTCCCTGTTCCGCAGATAGGCGGCGGCAAGCGCTGCCGCATCGCTTGGGCGCAATAGGCGCATGGAGACATCTTCAGAAAGCTGACACGGCTCGAACACCAGTCAACAGTAATGCTTACGATCCTCATTTTCCGTCCGAACAACTCCTGAGGCGGACCGGTCAGCACTATTCTGAGCTGAAGTGAGCGACTGGATTTCCTAAGGAGCTAGCGTGCCAAAGAAAAAAGACCGTGCCGATATCTTTACCCGTTTCACCACCAAGGTGGCCTCGGTTCTTGGACATGCGTGGGTTTTTGCGATCGCCGTCGCCGTCCTGATTCTCTGGGGCTTTTCCGGACCGCTGCTTGGATTCTCTGATACCTGGCAACTCATCATCAATACCAGTACCACGATCATCACGTTCTTGATGGTGTTCATCATTCAGAACACCCAGAACCGCGACAGCGAAGCGTTGCACGTCAAACTGGACGCGATCATGTTAGAGCTGCAGGTCAGTAACACCAAGCTTTACAACGCTGAGCACGAGGGCGAGAAGGAGTTGGAACGTCAACGCCAGCGCGTGAAAGAAGAAGGCGAATCGCGTTCCGGTTCCGGGCGGTCGTAGTACCGGCCTGACGTTGATCCCTCCCAGAGGCACGGGTCACGGATGCCGGACACCCTCCCCGGCCAGCAGGGCTCGGTACCCCTCAACGTAGGTGGGGTAGGTGAACTCGAAGCCGGTCGAGCGGACGCGTTTGTTCGAGCAGCGTTTGTCGCCCGGGCCAACACCCGGGCCGCCGTCGGACGCGCCGTCCGCGGACGCCGTCGGGGGTTCGGGGCATCCCATCTCCGCGGCAAGGAATCGCAGCACCTCGCCCATTTCTGCCGCATGATCGTCCACCCCCACGTACACCGTTTCAGGCACCGCTTCCATAGTGGTGAGGTGCACGATCAGGGCCGCGGCATCGTCCCTGTGGATGCGGTTGGTGTGCCGGGGCTGGGCCGGGATGACGGCTTGGCCGCTGCGAACCTGGTCTATGAGGCGGGTGCGGCCGGGTCCGTAAATACCCCCGAGCCTGAGGGAGATCGGCTGCGTTCCGGTGCCCTGCGTCCGGGCGAACAGCAGGTCCTCGGCTTCCACGAGAACCTGTCCGCTGAATCGTGTTGGCTCCGTGGGCGTCGATTCGTCCACCACCGCGCCACCGGAGTCCTTGTACACGGCAGTAGAGGAGACGAATAAAACGCTCCGGGGTTCCACGCCGGCCTGTTCGATGGCGTCCATAACGTTCCTCACGCCGTCGAGGTATGCCGCCCGGTAGGCCGCCTCGGTTGAGGCGTCGGCGGCGACGGACACTACAACAATGTCCACATCCGCGGGAAGGTCCGGCACGCTCACCGAGAGGTCCGCGTAAACGCCACGAATTTCCGGGGGTAGCTTCTCCGGTGACCGTCGCAAGCCAACTACGTCATGGCCGGCAGCAGCGAATCGCAGCCCGGCTTCGGTTCCAAGGTCGCCGCATCCGGCGATCAACACAGTCATGACCCCAGTGTGTCAGGACCGGGCTGTCACCGTGTTCCCAGCCTCCATACAACCGCCGTTCATCTGGCGCCCGTAGGCTTCCAGCCACACCCGTTTGATTGTTGAATGTGTAGGGGAAATCATGGCCAAGCGCAGGATTAACGACTTCACGACGACGCCGGTGCGGCGCATCGAACCGGATCACCACTGGCTTTCGCTACGGCAGGGGGACCGCGTCAGCGTGACCCTCACTCCCGGTTACGAATCAGCTGGCGTTGTGGACGCCATCACGGGTGACGCCACGGCGGTCTGGGTAGAGCTCGACGGCGGTCGCGGCCGAACGTTGGTGCACATCAGCGACGGCGTGGAGATCGTACCGCAGGAGTCCTGACGGTCCGGGATGTGGGCTGGTCGGCTACGCTACGGGTGTGACGCTGCCCTATTTCCTCCGCAAAGACGGCTCGGTGGGGCCACTGGCCTTGGCACACCGAGGCTTCTCCCAGGACGGCCTCGAGAATTCAATGTCGGCTTTCCGGGCAGCGAAAGACCTCGGAACAGTCCACCTGGAAACTGACGTGCACGCCACCGCGGACGGCATCTTGGTGGTATTCCACGATCCATCCCTGGACCGCGTCACGGATTCGGCCGGGCGGATCGCGGAGTTGACCGCAGCTGACGTGGCAAAGGCGAGAATCGGCGGCGTCGAACATGTCCCCACATTCGATGAACTGGTGACCAGGCTGCCGGATGCCAGGCTGAACCTGGACGTCAAAGCCTGGAACGCAGTTGGCCCCATGGCTGCGGCCATTGAAAAACACG
This sequence comes from Arthrobacter sp. fls2-241-R2A-200, assembly GCF_030209745.1. Taxonomy (GTDB): domain Bacteria; phylum Actinomycetota; class Actinomycetes; order Actinomycetales; family Micrococcaceae; genus Arthrobacter. The sequence continues at coordinate 74,924 of NZ_JARVRJ010000012.1, read as the reverse complement.
GGATCCATGAGCGTGTCTTGGTCACGAGTTTCTCGGATCGGCGACGCCGGGCAGTCCTCAGGCGGCTGTCCCGTCGGGTGGCGTCGTCGGCTGGGAGCACTTCGACCGCGCTCTTCGTCCTCCTTGGTTCCGTACTTCCGCCACCTTTGATGACCAAGTTGCTTGCCGGCGTCGACGCTTTTCAGGTGCCTGTCCGGTACGGACGGTTTCGGGTGGTCACGCCGGGGTTCATTCGGCGAGCCCACCGGGCGGGATTGCAGGTGCATGTGTGGACCGTCAATGACCCTGCCGAGATGGAGCGACTTCTGGATCTTGGCGTGGATGGCATCGTGTCCGACAGGCTGGACCTGCTCAAGGAGGTCCTCGTACGCCGCCATGCGTGGGCCTGATTGCCCCCACCCGGCGGGGGTGTGGCTAGCCTGTCCATCGTGGCTGGCAAGATGGGTCCATGCGTATCCTCATCGCCCCGGACAAGTTCAAGGGATCCCTGACCGCGGCTGAGGCCGCCTCAGCCATGGCCGAAGGCGCCCTCCGCGTCTACCCCGATGCTGTGACCACCCAATTTCCCGTGGCCGACGGCGGTGAAGGTACGCTCGACGCCGCCATCGCCGCAGGGTACGAGGAGCGGAACAACGCCGTGGTGGGACCGATCCTCAAACCGGTGGGTGCATCTTGGGCCATTCGCAAGGACGCCTTCGGCGGAGCGACGGCTGTGATCGAAACGGCGCAGGCGTCCGGCCTGGCGCACATGGAGCCAACCGCGGAGAACTCGCTCCGGGCACATAGTTACGGTTGCGGCCAGCTCATTGCAGCCGCGTTGGACGCGGGAGCCACGGAGATCGTGTTGGGTCTGGGCGGGTCCGCGATGTCCGACGCCGGCAGCGGCGCCCTCCGCGCGCTGGGGCTCAAACCCCTTGACGCAGCCGGGAATGTGGTGCCCTTGGGCGGAGGCTCCCTTGCCGACGTCGTCACCTTGGATGTTTCCGCGCTGGACCCGCGCCTTTCCACCGTGAAGTTCCGCATCGCCGTGGACGTGCAAAACCTGCTGTACGGCGTGGACGGTGCCGGGCATGTGTTCGGCCCCCAAAAAGGTGCGGATGCGGACGCCGTGGAGAAGCTCGACGCCGGCCTCCGCAACTGGGCATCACTCCTTCGGGAAGCGACTGGCCGTGACGTGAACGTTCCCGGAGCCGGAGCGGCAGGTGGTTTCCCGGCGTCGTTCCTGGCATTCACTGACGCAGCGCTGGAAGGCGGCTTCGCGCTGGTGGCGGGCTTGACCGGACTGGCGCAACACTTGGGTGACGCCGACCTGGTAATCACCGGCGAGGGTTCCATGGACGAGCAATCGCTCACGGGCAAGGCCCCCATCGCGCTCGCCGATGCTGCAAGCCTGCATGGGATCCCCGTGGTGGCCGTTGCTGGCCGCATTACCGTGACCCCCGAGGACCTGGCCCGGCACGGCATCGTGGCCGCGGCCCAGTTGCTTGACGTCGCTCAGCGGAAAGACGGCGTTCCGGACGTGTCCGACGCCGTGGCTAACGCCGCCAAATACTTGGCGTGGGCCACGAGCCAGGTACTGGAGGGGGCTTAGCGGCTACTGCCGGTAGCCCTCAACTTCGCTGACGGGCCGTGGCTCTGCTTCATCGGGATTTTCGCCGGCGTCCCTCTTTGCCCGGCGTTGGCGGAGCAGGTCCCAGCACTGGTCGAGCTGAGCTTCCAGCTGGGCGAGGCGGGAGCTGTTGTCACCGCCGTCGTCGTCGGAACCTGCCGTGTCGCGAAGGCGGTGCTCCTCTTCGACGAGTGACTGGATGCGCTCCAGAAGGTCTTGGTTGTCCATGATCTGTCTCCTTGCTGGGTGGGGCGTTATGTTCGAAGGTAGCCCAGCAGTAGAGGTGCGTCTACTGGCCAGCGGCGGCATACTGGGGTCATGAAATTCACCACCACCATCGTTGGCGATGGCAACAAGGCAGGCATCGAGATCCCTTCCCACGTGGTTGATGGGCTGGCGGCCGGAAAGCGTCCGCCGGTGGTGGTGACTATCAACGGACAGAGCTATCGCAGCAGCATCGCCGTGATGGGCGGCAAGTACATGGTGGGCGTGAGTTCCGCCAACCGCGAGCTGACCGGTGCCGAGGCGGGCCACACCGTGGAGGTCGAGCTTGAGGTGGATACAGAGCCGAGGGTGATTGAGGTGCCGGACGATCTCGCTGCTGCGCTGGATGCAGAACCGGACGCGAAGGCTTTCTATGGAACGCTCAATTACAGCAGCCAGCGCCGGTACGTCGAACCGATCGGTGACGCCAAGACCGAGGAGACCCGCGCGCGGCGGATCGCCAAAGTTGTCGCAGACCTCAAAGCGGGCAAAAAGTAGCGCGATTATGCGGGGCCGTTGGCCTTCGCGATGGCAACTGCCTCCTCAATGCCCCTGGCCCAAGGCTCGCCATGCCCCGGTAGCACCAAGCTTGCTTTCGTGGCGGCGAGTTGCTTCAGGGATGCGAGGTTCAAGGCGCTATCGGCCGTGGCGGCCCCAGCCACGATTCGGGGACCGGTCCGCATGGTGTACGGGTCCATCGTCACCAAAGCGTCCCCGCTGAAAAGTATGCTGCGCTCGCGGAGGAACAACCCGCAGTGTCCGCTGGTGTGACCAGGGGAGAAGACGACTTCGGGACTTCCCGGGACCGGCAGTTCGCCGGTGCCTGGGAAATAACTCAGAACGTCAACGCCCTTGACGTTCAGTGCGCCGGCCCTGGTCATGCTGGCCATGACAGGAAGGCCTTTGGGGTGGGTGAGGGCAAAGACGAAGCGCGAGCGTTCGTGCCGGTAGCGGTACGGGTGCTTGGCGATGAAGGAGTCCTCGGTGTGAACCCACACCGGAACGCTCAGTGATTCGTGCAGTCTCCGGGCGAGGCCAAGGTGATCGAAGTGTGCGTGCGTAAGGACCAGTGCCCGGATGTCACGGAGGGTGTGGCCTACGGCCCGGAGCGATTTCTCCAGGGGAAGCCACATGGAGGGAAGGCCCGAATCGATGAGGGTGAGGCCGTCGTCGCCCTCAATGATGTAGAAGTTCACGTAGGCATCGGAAAAGCGGTAAACACCATCGGCGACCTCGGTCATTGCCATGGCTGCTCAGTCCTTCCGCACGCTGTACGTGGTGACCACGTTGCCTTTGCTCGTTGCGAGCTGGTCCTCCAGGACCAGCCGGTTCAGGGGATCGCCGTCCTCGAAAAGGCGCCGTCCGCTGCCGGCAATCACTGGATGTGTCATCAGCGTCAATTCGTCAAGGACGCCGGCGAACAGGAGTTGGCGTACCAGGGAGATGCTGCCGCACACTGCGATCTCGCCGCCGTCGCGGGTTTTCAGCTCGCTGACGAACTGTTCGACGTCGCCCTTGATCAGGTGCGAGTTTTCCCATTCGAGGGGCTCAGTGAGCGTGCGGGAGGCGACGAACTTTTCCACCGGGTTGATGAAGGCCGCGAAGCCTTCGTCTTGGGACGCAGTGGGCCAGTACCCGGCCCATTCCTCGTAGCTGACCCGGCCCAGGACCACCGTGTCCACCGTGTTGATCATCTTGGTCAGGCCTTTGCCCAACTCTTCGTCGAAGCTGTCGAACTGGAAGTTGAATGGGTCCTGCACCACGCCATCAACGGAGTGGAACAATCCGGCGGTCACTTTGCGCATCAATGCCTCCTGTTTATGCGGCTTGGCTTGCTACCTGGAGTCTACGTGCTGGCAGTGCGGTGACCGTCTGGTGCTCCGGGGTGAACCGGACGGGGATCTCGTGGAGCTCAGCATAGATCGTCAGTTGGTCCAGGGCATCCGGATCAACCGTGGCTTCGGAAAGATCCATCTCCACTCCGAGGCCGCCGCCCAGGCTCTTGGTGCGCTGAACTACGGGGTAGAGCCCCTGTAGGCTCGACGCCGTGACGCGACCTGTTGCTGCGATCTGGATCTGTTCGCCGTCAACGTCGACGCGAACAACTACGGAGAGTTTGTCGCTGGCCAATTTAGTGCCTTTCATCGGTGCTGCCACGCTGCAGCTTCCCCAGCCTAGGGATGGAATGTGACCTGCGCAACATGTGTGGCGAGTGCCGCCGTCGTACCTCTTGTGAAAGTACGACGACGGCACTCGCCAGGGGTTAGGGTGTTGGCTGAGACCTCTATGCGGTCTGGCCAGCGTGCTGGCCTTCCGAGATTTCCTCGACCAGCTTGGCGTTGAACGCTGGAAGGTCGTCCGGGTTTCGGCTGGTGACGAGTCCCTGGTCGACGACGACTTCCTCATCCGTCCAGTTGGCGCCCGCGTTCTTTAGGTCCGTCTGGAGCGTGTGGTACGAGGTGACGTTGCGGCCCTTGATCACGCCGGCCTCGATCAGGAGCCAGGGTCCGTGGCAGATCGACGCGACGGGCTTGTGCTGCTCGAAGAAACTCCGCGCGAAGTTCTGGGCATCCTTGTCCACGCGGAGGTGGTCGGAGTTGACCACGCCGCCTGGGATGACCAGTGCGTCGAAGTCTGAGGCGTTGGCGTCCGCTACTGCGAGGGTTGCGTCGAAGGTGTCACCCGGTTCAGTGCCGTTGTAACCCTGGACCTTGCCTGTGGATGGGGCTACGAGGGTAGGCTCTCCGCCGGCATCCTTCACCGCTTGCCATGGACTGGTGAGCTCCACTTGCTCTACGCCGTCCGTCAGTAGGAATGCGACCTTCTTGCCGGTGATGTTGTGCTCTGACATAATTCCTCCTCGATTGCGGTGACCTTTTTGGGGGCGTACCGCTGCTGTGAGAGTTGTTTGTCTGACCTGTTCCAGCGTAGGGAAGTCCGCTTTAGTAAGCAAGCTGACCAATTTCCGGTTGCGGCGGAAGGTAGGACTCCCAAACCTAGGAAAAACAGGGATACGTAAGTCTGCTGACAATGCAGCGCAACCTGTGTAGCGTCCCAAAGGTACCGAGACCTAAGGAGCACCATGCACTTCCGCACATTGGGCAACAGCGGCGCAGTAGTTTCAACATACGCCCTTGGAACCATGACGTTTGGAGCCGAGGCAACCGAGGAAACGTCCCACTCCATCCTGGACGCCTACGTTGCCAGCGGTGGTAACTTCATCGACACGGCGGACGTCTATTCGGCCGGCGTATCGGAGGAAATCATCGGGCGTTGGCTCGCCCGCCGGCCAGACGCGAAAGACCGTTTGGTGTTAGCCACCAAGGGCCGTTTCCCGATGGGTGAAACGCCCAACGACGTCGGCACATCGCGCAAGCACCTGACGCGGGCTCTGGATGATTCCCTTCGCCGCCTGGGTGTGGAGCAGATCGATCTGTACCAAATGCACGCTTGGGACCCCATCACGCCGTTGGAAGAGACGCTTCGTTTCCTGCACGACGCCGTCAGCGCTGGCAAGATCGCTTACTACGGATTCTCCAACTTCCTTGGCTGGCAGTTGACCAAGGCGGTTCACGTTGCCAAGGCTCACGGCTGGAGTGCCCCGGTAACCCTGCAACCCCAGTACAACCTGCTGGTCCGTGAGATTGAGTCCGAGATTGTCCCTGCTTCCTTGGACGCGAACATTGGGCTGCTGCCATGGTCGCCCTTGGGCGGAGGGTGGCTCTCCGGCAAGTACAAGCGCGACGAGGCTCCCGTGGGTGCCACCCGGCTCGGGGAGAACCCCAGCCGAGGCATGGAAGCATGGCAGGCCCGCAACGAGGATCCCCGCACATGGGACGTCATCGAAACCGTGGAGAAAATCGCCGAGGACCACGGTGTCAGCGCATCGCAGGTGTCACTGGCTTGGCTGGCGGACCGGCCGGCAGTCACCTCCGTCATCCTGGGAGCCCGGAACCTTGAGCAACTGGCGGACAACCTCGCTGCTGCCGACCTGGAACTGACCCCGGAGGAAACCGAGCGGCTAACCGTTGCCAGCGAACCGCGCGTCGGCGTTTACCCGTACGGTCCCATGGCCGTCCAGCAGCGGAGCCGCAAGATGGAAGGCGGCCGGTAAGCGCCTGAGGGGCTATCTCCCCGTTTTTCCGCCCCGCCGTGCCGCAGCGTTCATTGCCGATTTCACCGCAGGCGGCAGCCCCGCCGTCTCGGTTTCGGGTTCAGCGACGGTCCCGCGCCAGCGGGCCAGGCCTTTCATGCCGTGGTAGATCACCAGGGCGGCGGCTGAGCCAAGTGCGATCCCGGTGAACTTCAGGTCGCCAACGGTCCACGTGTAATCAGCGATGCCGATGATGAGGGCAACAGCGGCCGTTGTCAGGTTGATGGGGTTGGAGAAGTTGACCTTGTTCTGCACCCAGATCTTCACGCCGAGCACACCGATCATGCCGTACAGCATGGTGGCGGCGCCGCCAAGGACGCCCGGCGGGACCGTCGCGATCAGTTCACCGAATTTCGGGGAGAAGCTCAGCAAGATGGCGAAGATACCCGCCACCCAGTAGGCCGCCGTCGAATAGACCTTGGTGGCGGCCATGACCCCGATGTTCTCGGCGTACGTCGTGGTGCCGGAGCCGCCGCCGAGTCCGGCAAGCACGGTGGCGGCGCCGTCGGCCATCAGCGCGCGGCCGGAGACGGCGTCGAGGTTCTGGCTCGTCATGGCAGCTACCGACTTCACGTGCCCCACGTTTTCGGCCACCAGCACCAGCACAACGGGGACGAACAAGCCGACGACGCCGATGTGGAACTCGGGCGTCTGGAAGTGCGGCAGGCCGATCCATGCGGCAGCGTCCATCTTGCCGTAGGAGACTTCGCCGCGCATCATCGCCACGAAATACCCCACCACAACGCCCACCAGGATGCTCAGCCGTCCCAGGATTCCGCGGAACAAAACAGAAACCAGGATGATCGTGACCAGCGTGGCTAGCGCGGTCACGGGCGCGAGGTCGAAGTTGTTCTTGGCGGCCGGGGCCAGGTTGAGGCCGATCAGCGCCACGATCGCGCCGGTAACGATCGGCGGCATGAGCCGGTTGATCCATTCGGCGCCAAATTTCTGGACGATCGCACCAATGAGCGCCAGTACGACGCCTGCGAGCACCACGCCGCCCAGGGCGCCGGCAACGCCGTACTGCTGCTGGGACGCCATGATCGGGGCGATGAACGCGAAGCTCGAACCCAAGTAGCTGGGAATGCGGCCCTTGGTGATCACCAGGAACAGCAGCGTGCCGATGCCTGAGAAAAACAGCGTGGTGGCCGGTGGCATGCCTGTGATGATGGGGACCAGGAACGTCGCGCCGAACATTGCGACCACGTGCTGCATGCCGATGCCGATGGTCAGTGGCCATGCCAGCCGCTCGTCGGGAGCCACCACCTGTCCGGGGCGGATGGACTTGCCGTTGCCGTGGAGCTTCCATTTGGTGCCGAGCATGCTCATGGCAGGCCTTCCTCAGAAGAGTGTTGGGATTCGGTGCAACAATACCGGCAATGCGGGGCCCGCTCTACACGCCCCGAGCGTTGGTGAGCCTGCAGAACGGGCCTCACAACGAGAATGGGGACTGTGCGCAACATCACTGGCCGCCACGGGAAGAGGAGAGCGCGCAGTCAGGTTGCAACCATGGAAAGCAGACGTGCCCGGCTGATTCAGGGTCAGGGCCCATGGAAAGGTTCACGCATGACGATCGCCCACGAAGAAGCAGTCATTGACGCCGCAGCAGTCGACGCCATTTTCGCCGAAGCCCGCACCGCCAACAGCTTCGCCGGTGAGGTCACCGACGAGCAGGCCCGCGCCATCTACGAGCTCACCAAGTTCGGCCCCACTGCCTTCAACTCCCAGCCGCTCCGCGTGACCTACGTCCGCTCTGCGGAGTCCCGCGCCAAGCTGGTTGACGCGCTCGCCCGCGGAAACCAAGCCAAGACCGCTTCAGCTCCGCTGGTCGCCATCTTGTCTTATGACACCAACTGGCATGGGCAGTGGGACAAGTTCCTCCCCGAATACGGCGCACCCAAGGCCATGTACGACGCCGATCCCGCCGTTGCTGCCTCCACCGGCAACAACAACGCCCACTTGCAGGCAGGGTATTTCATCCTGGCCGTCCGCTCGCTCGGTTTTGCAGCCGGCCCGATGACCGGCGCTGATTTCGCCGCGATCGACGCCGAATTCTTCCCCGCCGGTGACCAGAAGAGCTTCCTCGTGGTCAACATCGGACAGCCCGGCCCGGACGCGTGGGGCGAGGCCAAGCCTAAGTTCGCTTACGACGACGTGGTCCGCACCGTCTAAGCTTCGACACCCAAAACGCCCGCCCGGAAAATCCGGGCGGGCGTTTTCGCGTCCTTGGACATTCACTGGACGTGCGCCGGCCGTGGACTTGGCCGGTAGCTCAGCGCTTGGCGTGTTCCAGTTCGTCGAAGTCATCCACTCCAGCGGCTTCCGCGTCCCGTCGGCGTTGCCGCCGGGATGGAACCACCAGCGCTGCCACCAGCGCCACGACGCCGACGCCGGCACACGCCCAGAATCCTACGGTGAACGCATGGTCGGTTGGCGCGCCCTGGGCTGCGACATTGGACGAGATGAGGGCTGCGATCACAGCCGTGCCAATGCTGCTGCCGATGGTACGCAGCACCGTGTTGGCGCTGATCGCTTCTCCGGTTTGCGTGGCGGGTACGCTTTCCACGATCGCGTTCGACGTCGCCGCCAAGGCCATTCCGATGCCTATGCCGGTGAGGATTCCGGACAGCACGATCTGCCATTCTTCCCCGTGCCGAGGGCCGGGATGACGAACGCGACGGTGACTGACACCGCGCCAAGAATCATAGGAATCTTGGGCCCCACTTTACGGATCAAAGCACCGGCGATCACCCCGGAAATGACCATGGCGATGACGGTGGGCAGCAGGTAGAGTCCGGCCTCGCTGACGCTCTTGCCAAAGCCGTAACCCAGGACTGTAGGCAACTGAAGGATGGTGGGGACCAGCACGAACGTGCCGAACATCGCGAAGCCGAATGCCAGGGCCACAATATGAGCGGTCCACACGCCCCGGTGGCGGAAGAGCCGTACATCGATCAGCGGTTCAGCGACGCGCAGTTCCACCACTACGAACCCAATGAGCGCAACGCCGCCCCCGATGAGCAGGCTGACGGTCTTGCCGTCGCCCCATCCCCATGCCTGGCCCTCGCTGATGGCGAGTAACACCGCAACCAAACCCACGGAGACGATCGCTGTGCCGAGCCAGTCAAGCTTCCCAGGCGTCCTGACGGGTGACTCGGGCATGCCGAAGATCGCGCCTAGCAGCGCGATGACAACAAGGCCCGCTGGGAGCCAAAACAGCCAATGCCAGGACAGGGATTCAACGATCGGACCCGCTGCGACGATTCCGACGCCGGCTCCGATGCCGAAGATGGCGGACAGCAGCCCGATGGTCACACTGACGCGTTCCTTCGGGAGTTCATCGCGGACGATCCCGATGGAGAGCGGCATCACGGCACCGGCTGCGCCTTGAAGAACGCGCCCGACGATCAGTACGGTCAGGTTCGGAGCGAGGGCTGCGATGACTGCGCCTGCCAAGAGTAGGACGAGGACAACGATCAGGACCTTGCGCTTGCCCACCATGTCACCCAGGCGCCCCAGGATCGGCGTCAGCACAGAAGCGGATAGCAGGTAGGCAGTGAGCACCCAGCTTGCATCGCTGGTGGCAACACCCAGGTCTTTCCCGATGGTGCCGAGTGCGGGCGCCACCAGCGACTGGAGCACTGCGAAGGACAGGCCGCCAAGGGAGAGGTAGGTGATGATGCCAGCACCGCGCGGGCGTTGCCCTTCTCGGCCGGGCAGGGGACCGGGCACGGGGCCTTCAGCTGTGATGGACATGGCGCTCCTCGGCATGTAAACGATTGATTACTTAGAGGATATGATGTGTCATCACGCTAAGTCAACACACGTTTACTACTGCGGGCGGGATTGGGGATCTGGGCGTTCGGAGTGGGGAATGCCGGTTTGCGCGTCCAGCTGCTGCTGCGCCTAGCGCGGATTTGTGGTGAGGTACTCCTCGAGGTTCATCGGTGCGTTACCGGTGATGGTTTCGATGTCTTGGCTGACGGGGGCCATGATGTTGCTGGCGATAGCTGTGTAGGTGCTGACCCAGGCTTCGAGTTGCCAGTCCGGTGCCCCGTAGCCGGCACGGGAGCCGTAGGCCTCATCGAGGGTTTCGTTGTGGAAGGTGATGTGGCGGCCGCGGATGCGGCTGATGGTGGCGGCCACCTCCTCCAGCGTGAGGGCTTCAGGGCCGGTGAGGTTGTATGTTTGGGCGGCATGGTCCCCGGGGTTTGCAAGGATTGCAGCTGCTGTGCGGGCCACGTCGGCGCGGGCGACAAAGGAGGCGCGTCCGTCCTTTGCCGGGCCGCGGATAACGCCGTCTTCGCCGACCAGGGCTTCCATGAAGTCCAGGTAAAAGCCGTCACGAAGGAACGTCCATTTCATTCCTGAGGCTTTGATGTATTCCTCGGTGACGTAGTGGTCCCGTGCGAGGGTAAAGGTGGCGTCCGGGGCTGCGGCTGCGAAGGATGTGTAAAAGACGTGCTTGACACCCGCAGACGCGGCGGCGTCAACGAAGGTGCGGTGCTGGTCCAGGCGTTCCGGGCTTTCGTGCGCGGAAACCATAAAAAGGGTTTCAACGCCGCGCAATGCCGTAATCGCGGCGTCCTGGTCTGAGTAGCTGAACCGGTGGATTGTGCTTTCGGATAAGGACGGTGCTTTCGCTGGGGTGCGGACGAGCAACCGCTGGGCGATCCCGCGCTCGGCCGAGTAATGGGCGACAAAGGCGCCGAGCACGCCTGTGGCACCTGTAACGGCGAGGGTAGGAGTGACTTTCATGCGAGTTCTCTGTCGAGGTTAGATGTGAAGAAAAGGGCGATGATGCTAATGCTTCACCGCCCCTTGGCTGCCGTGCAACTATCCGAGGGTGGTGCCTTTCATCTCCGGAGTCTTGGCCATGTTCTTGAAGACGAAGATCAGCAGGAGCGCTCCCAGCAAGAGCAGGAGGCCAACGATCAACATAGCGATCTGGGAGGATCCCGTCGCATCAAGCAGCCATCCGGTCAGGTATGGTCCGACGAGGCCGGAAGTGGCGCCGATGGTGTTGACCCCCGCACGAGCGAGTGGTCCGACCACATGCCAGAGGCGCTCACCTGAGCGGTCGTCATGACGCGCCCAGAAGAACATTGCAACAGCACCGACTGCGAAGGGGGTCCCGGAGACCACGCCTGTTTGGAAGTCATTGGGGGGCGAGCCTGATGGCAACCAAGTCAACCCACGTTTACTAGTGCCAGCCGCGGCTACAGTAGGGGAGTGACAAACGAGCCAGCGCTGCCCCCGGCCGCCTCACTGGATGAAGAACTTGTCCGTTCAGGGCGGGACGCGGACATAACGCGCAGGGCGCTGGTGCGTGCTGCTCGACGACGGTTTGCCACCGAGGGTTACCGGGCCACCACGGTGCGGCACATCGCAGCGGACGTCGGTGTCAACGTAGCCCTGATCAGCCGCTACTTTGGCTCGAAAGAGGGCCTCTTTGAGGCCTGCATGAACCGCACCTTTGATGAGTTGGATCCGCGGACCCGGCCTGCCGGCGTCGACGAGGTCATTGCCAGGCTCATCAGCCACGTTGCAGAAGCCCCCAACCCGGACGACCCGCTGCAGCTCCTGCTCCTGCTGCGCTCGTCCGGCGATGAGAGCGCTGATGCGATCCGCCGCAAGACCTTGGAGGCTTACACGGAGAAGCTCGCCGAGGCGGCAGGATGGAGTGCGGACGATCCCGCCTCGCAACCGCTGCTTCTCCGTGCCCAAATGGCGATCGCCACGATGCTTGGACTCGTGATGCTTCGCACGTCCACGGAGGTGCAACCGCTCACCACCGCGTCGGCAGCGGAGCTTGCCGAACCCCTCGAGCAAGTCCTACGGGCGCTGCTGGACGGCGTTGCTAAGCAATAACCCCATCCACCAGCGCCTTGGCCTCCTGCTGGACCTGGGCAAGGTGGTCGGCGCCCTTGAAGGACTCGGCGTAAATCTTGTACACGTCCTCGGTGCCGGAGGGGCGCGCGGCGAACCAGGCGTTTTCGGTGACAACCTTCAGGCCGCCAATTGACGCGCCGTTGCCCGGGGCCTCAGTGAGCTTGGCTGTGATTTCCTCGCCGGCCAGCGACGTGGCAGATACGTCCGATGCCGAGAGCTTGCCCAGCTTGGACTTCTGCTCCCGGGTGGCGGCGGCGTCGATCCGGGCGTAAACGGGTGCACCGAACTTATCGGTCAAGCCCTTGTACAACTGGGATGGAGACGAGCCGGTGACTGCGGTGATTTCCGAGGCCAGCAGGGCCAGCAAGATGCCGTCCTTGTCCGTGGTCCACACAGAACCGTCCAGTTTGTTGAAGGATGCGCCGGCCGATTCCTCGCCACCAAATGCGCCTTCGCCGGAGAGCAGACCGGGGACGAACCACTTGAAGCCAACTGGAACCTCAACCAGCTTCCGGCCCAAGCCGCCTGCAACGCGGTCGATGATCGAGGACGAAACCAACGTTTTGCCCACCACTGAGTCCGGGTTCCAACCGCTGCGGTTCCGGTACAGGTAATCGATGGCGACGGCGAGATAGTGGTTCGGGTTCATGAGCCCGCCCACTCCATCAACAAGAGGCGTGACGATGCCGTGCCGGTCGGCGTCGGCGTCGTTACCGGTCGCGATGTCATAGGGCGCGGTACCGTCGGCGCCGGGCGTCATGCGCTGGATCAGGGACGCCATGGCCGACGGCGACGAGCAGTCCATGCGGATCTTCTCGTCCCAGTCGAGGGTCATGAACGCCCACTGGGGATCGACGGTGGGGTTCACCACCGTCAGGTTGAGCTGGTGGCGCTCGCCGATCTCGCCCCAGTAGTCCACCGAAGCACCGCCCATGGGGTCGGCGCCGATGCGGACACCGGCGTCGCGAATGGCGTTGAGGTTCAGCACGGAAGGCAGATCGTCAACGTAGCTGCTGAGGAAGTCGAACTTCCCGGTCGTCTCCGCTGCCAAAGCATCATTGAGGGGCATGCGCTTGACGCCGCGAAGCCCGTTCTCGAGGAGTTGGTTGGCGCGATCGGCAATCCAGCCGGTGGCGTCAGTGTCTGCCGGGCCGCCGTGCGGGGGGTTGTACTTGAAGCCGCCGTCGCCGGGCGGGTTGTGGCTGGGAGTGACCACAATGCCGTCGGCCTGGGGGCTGCCGGGTGCGGCTTCGCGGTTGTACTTAAGGATTGCGTGGCTCAGTGCTGGCGTGGGCGTGTAGGCGTGTCGGGCGTCAACGAGCACGTTCACACCGTTGGCCGCCAGTACTTCCAAGGCGGAGTTCTGGGCCGGCTCGCTGAGGGCGTGCGTATCGCGGCCAATGAAGAGCGGTCCCGTGATGCCCTGACGCCCACGATACTCAACGATCGCCTGCGTAATGGCGAGGATATGGGCCTCGTTGAACGAGGACTTCAAGCTGGATCCACGGTGGCCCGAGGTTCCAAACGCCACACGCTGCGCGGGATCGTCCAAGTCCGGAGCAACGTCGAAATACGCGTCCAGCAGGGCTGTGATGTCAACAAGGTCCTGGGGAAGGGCAACTGTGCCCGCTCGGCTAGCCATGGGGTCCAGCATGCCAGACCATCACGCCCGCATAAAGGAAATGACCCTGAAACGCGCCCTGTGACGCATAATTGCGGCCACAGGGCGAGGTTCCGGTCAGGCTAGACAGCCGTGTAGCCGCCGTCGACCAATACGTAGGAGCCGGTCATAAAGCTGGCTTTGTCCGAGAGCAGGAACGTGGTGAGGTTGGCAACTTCCTCCGGGCGTCCCAAGCGGCCCAGCGGGTGCTTGGCCTCGAGGCCGGAAACGACCTCCTTCGGCGCGCTCGCCAGCAAGGGGGTGTCAATGTAGCCGGGGCCTACGGCGTTGATGCGGAGGCCCTGCGCGCCATATTCGGCCGCGGCGTTCTTGGTCATGCCAACCACGCCGTGCTTGGCTGCGGTGTACGCGGCGTTTCCGGGAGCAGCAACGGCGCCGTGAATGGAGGCCATGTTCACGATGGCACCCTCGGAGGCGCCTGCGGCAAGGATGGCGGGGATTTGGTAGCGCATGCCGTAGAGGACGCCACTCAAATTGATCGCGATAACCCTGTCCCAGTCGGCGATGTCGAGTTCGCCAACAGGAGCGTTGGCGCCGCCGATGCCGGCGTTGTTGACGGCGTAGTTGAGGCCGCCGTAGGTCTCGACGGCGAAGTCGACGGCGCGCTTACTGTCATCAGCAACGGCGGTGTTGCCTTGGAATGGAACCGCAGTACCGCCGTCGGCCTTGATCTCATCGGCAACGCGCGTTGCGGCGTCCAGGTTAAGGTCGACGACGACGACGTTGACGCCGTTCTTCGCGAGGTCCTTGCTGATGGCTTCCCCGAGGCCGGATCCTCCGCCGGTCACGAGTGCGGTTTTTCCTTGGAAGTTAGCCATGATTTCTCCTTCGCGGGACGGGTCCCGCTAGTTCTCGTAGTGGGCGCTGCTTAAGTCGCCGGTAAGTACAACCGGTCCCGGCCACTGGATATTCCATGCATATGCATTTATTTACGCATTCTGGACAAGCGTGACGCGGCCAGATCGCCCGTCGTCTTATGCGCGGGACCACGCGGCGGTAGTGTTGGCAACAAAGACCACAACAGGGGGACACTCATGTCAGACCAACCGTTCAAAGGCAACGAAGACAAACCCGAGGGTAACCAGCCGCCGCGCTATGTTCCGCCGGCCCAGCCCGGCGCCCCGGAACAAGGCGCAACGGGCCACGGCGCAACGGGCCACGGCGCAACGGAACAGGGGGCAACCGGACCGCAGTTCAACCAAGCGCCCCACTCCCAGCCCCAGCAGCCTGCTGGCCAAGGCACCTACACGCCCGGCGATTACAGCCAGCAGCCACCGTCCCCGTACGGCCAGCCGCCCAGCCCGTACCAGCAGCCGTTCGGACAGAACAGCCCGTATGGACAGCCAAACCAATATGGCCAAAACACCCCTTATGGCGAGGTGAGCCAGGCAAGTCCGTACGGCCAGCCGTCGTACTACGGCATGCCTTCACAGCCTAAGGTGTTGAGCATTGCCAGCATGTGCTGCGGCATCGCCATCTTTGTTGGCTTCGGATTCTTCATCCTGCCGCAGATCGCCGCCGTCGTCCTTGGCCACTTGGCGCTCAAGCGCGAGCCGGCCGGCAGGGGCATGGCGATAGCGGGCCTGGTGATGGGCTACCTCGGGCTGGCGCTGACGGTGATCCTCGGCATCGTCTTCTTCGCCGCAATCGCCTCGTCGACCAGCCGGTACAACTACTAACCAATAACTCAACAAAACGGACGACGGCGGCCCTCGCCTCCGGTGGGATTCCCACCGGCCACGAGGGCCGCCGTCGTCGTTAAAAGTGCTGTCCGCGGTTGGCGGCAGGAACTACCGGACCCCGCCCATGAGCTTTTTGATCGCCGGCGAAGCAGCGGCCAAAGCGATAGCCAGGACCACGGCCACGCCACCGATTCCGAGGAAGTACGGGAGCTCATCCTTGGGGTTGTAGAGGCCCGCGAGAATGCCCGCCAGCGTGGTCCCGAGCGAGACCGAAAGGAAGAACAGCGCCACCATCTGGGTGTGGAACGCCGCCGGGGCGAGCTTGGTGCTCACGGACAATCCGATGGGGGAGAGGAAGAGCTCGGCCAAGGTGAAGAGGAACAGGATCCCCACCAGCGCAAGCAGGGGTGTTTTGCCGTCGCCGGCCAGCGGGATAAAGGCCAGGAATGCCAGGCCCATAATGAGCAGGCCGGCCGAGAACTTCAGCGGGGAACTCGGTTGCCGTGAACCCAGCTTTGTCCACAAGGCTGCCATCACGCCGGCAAAAATGATGATGAAGACAGGGTTGATGGACTGGACCCAGGCCGCCGGCATCTCCCAGCCGAACAGGTTCCGGTCCAGCTTCTCCTCCGAATACACGGCAATGAACGTGAACTGCTGCTGGAACAGGGCCCAAAACGCGGCAGAAGCCACGTACAGCGGAATGAAGGCCAGCACGCGTTTGCGCTCCACGGCGTTGACCAAGGGGCTGCGGAAGATCAGGACCAGGTAGATGACCGAGGCCCCAATGGCCGCGTAGGCCATGCTCCGCGCGAGGTTGTTGGCGTTGACAACGCCTGTACCGAGCAGCACGCCGATGACGATCAGGATGCCAAGGAAGATCAGGCCATATTTGGTGCGGTCAGCGGCGGGGAGCGGGTTGGGGACGCGGTGCGCTTCGGCAGGGAGGCGCTTGCGTCCCAACGAGTAGATGACCAAGCCGATGGCCATGCCCACGGCCGCGGCGCCGAAGCCGAGGTGGAAACCGTAGCTAGCCTGCAGCCAGCCGGTCACCAGCGGGCCAATGAGGCCGCCGATGTTGATGCCCATATAGAAGATGGAGAAGCCCGCATCGCGGCGCTCATCCTTCTCGCCGTACAGGCTGCCCACCAGCGCTGTCGCGTTGGCTTTCAGCCCACCGGAGCCGATGCCCACGAGCACCAGGCCGGCCACCAGGCCCGGAATGCCCGGGATGAGGGCCAAAGCGATGTGGCCGCACATGATCATGATCGCCGCGCCGAAAAGGACCTTTTCGGAACCGAAGAGCCTATCGGCCAACCATGCGCCGAGGATCGTGGAGAGGTAGACGCCCCCGCCGTATGCGCCGACCAATCCGGCCGCGAGACCCTTGTCGATGGACAGGCCGCCTTGCTCGGCGGTGAAGTACATGTAATAGAGCAGGATTCCCTGCATGCCGTAGAAGGAGAATCGCTCCCACATTTCCACGGAGAAGAGGCTGGCCAGCATCTTTGGGTGGCCGAAGAATGACGTATCGCTCGATGGCACCGCGGACGTGGCCGTGGTTTGACGTGTGCTCATTTCTTCAATGCTGGCATCGACTGCGGGCATTGTCACATCGATGAATGCTTGGGGCAAGCAGTTTCCACATGTTAGACGCGTGTTTGGAGGTGGGCGCTCAGTGGTCCCCCGACGTCCCCAGAGCAGCCGCCAGCTGGAGGAGCTGCAGCTCAGAGCCACTTCTGCCGATCAGCTGGATCCCCATGGGCAACCCGTCAGCTGTAACGTGCACGGGAACGCTGACGGCAGGCAAACCGCACACGTTCACCATGGAGGACCAGGGAGCATACTCGCATTGCCGTTTGTAGTCCTCGTCCGCGTCACCGGCCCACTCGTGCGGCCATGATTCACCGCTATGGCCACCACCGGTGAACCAGCCGATGGGGCGCGGCGTCTGTGCCAACGTCGGGGTAGCTATGACATCCCAGCGTGAATACTGCGCAATCGTGTCATGCTCAAACTGCCGCAGGAGGCTTAGTGCCTCGTTGACCTTGGACGCGCTGCGTTGTTGCGCCCGACGCCGGAAAGTGCGGGTCAGTGGAGTCAGCAGCGCCTCGCGTTGAGGTGCTATCCGAGCGCTCCCGACGCCGGCAGTCCAGGCGGCGGTGAAAGCGTCCGGATAACGGTTGTCATAGCGGATCTGAGCCTCACTCACCGCATGCCCGGCGGCGGTGAGCAACTCCGTCCCCTTGGTAAGGGCGTCCATGGCGTCCTGCTCGATGTCGAACGGGTAGATGCCGGCCCATGGACTGTCCAGGCTCAGGCCTATGCGCAATGGTCCCGGCACCCGCCCCACGTTGGCGAGATATCCGCCGTCGGGGGCTTGATCCCGCGGAACCAGCGCATCCATGAGCAACGCAGCGTCCTCGGCGGTGCGCGCCAGCGGCCCCGCAACCACCAGTTTGGCGGCGTCTCCCGAACCGCTTCCAGACGGCACCACGCCCCGACCTGGTTTCAGCCCGACGAGGCCGCAAGCACCGGCGGGAATGCGAATGGATCCGCCGCCGTCGGTTCCCGGAGCGAACGGGATGAGGCCCGCGGCCACCGCGGCAGCGCTGCCGCCCGAGGAGCCACCGGAGCTCCGCCCCAAGGAGTACGGATTGCGCGACGGCGGTGCCACCCGGTTTTCGCTGTAGGCGGTCAGCCCGAATTCCGGCACCTGCGTCTTGCCCAGCGAAAGGGCGCCGTGCGCTTTCAAAGCTGCTGCCAAGGCGCCGTCCTCGGGCGCTCGCTTGTGCTCAAGGGCGGCGCTCCCGTGTGTGGTGGGGACGCCGGCCACGTCAGTGAGGTCCTTGAAAGCGATCGGCATGCCGTGCAGCATGGGCAGCTGCTCCACGTTGTGCCCACGGGCGTGTTTGGCACGAAGGTTGTCAGCGGCGTGGGCATCGTCCATGGCTTGTTCGGCCGTGACGGTGATAAAGGCGCCCAGCTGCTTATTCTTCGCCTCGATGGTGGAGAGAAAGTGGGCTGTCACCTCACGGCTGGAGAGCGCTCCTGACATCAACGCCCCACTCAGTTCCACGGCAGTCAGCCGTGAAATCTCCCCTTCGGATTGCCCGGTGGCCATGGGTACTCCTAAAGGGGTTCGTGAGCTTGGGTGCAAGTCTTGGCGTTCCAAGTCTTGGCGTCCTGGACCAGCGAAGCAAATGCGGGGAGCGCTATCAGGGCCGGGTCACCCAAGCAGTAGGCTGGATGCTGACCTGATTCAACGGGAAGGGATGACTGTGAGCGACTTTGAAACGGTGCCTGTCGGCGGCATTCCTGCCGAGGCGAGCATCCTGGACGTCCGGGAGGACTACGAATGGGTGGCAGGTCACGCCAAGGGCGCCCGCCACATTCCCTTGGACCAGCTGCCCGCGCGCTTGGACGAGTTGGATCCGGATGACGATCTCTTCGTGATTTGCCGCACCGGTGGCCGCTCCTTCCGCGCTGTGCAGTGGCTAGTGGGGCTGGGCTACTCGGCCGTCAACGTCGCCGGTGGCATGGATATGTGGTTCGAGGCAGGGAAGCCGATGGTCTCGGATAACGGCCTCAAGCCCGTGGTCCTCTAGCTCACGCCATTCCAGGTATATAACCCATAAGGAATATTGAATGTCGCCAGCCACCTACGCTTTCCTAGGCCCGGAAGGGACCTTCACGGAGGCGGCCCTCCTCCAGGTGCCGGGTGCCGTTGAGGCGACCAGGATTCCCTGCACCAACGTCAATGCGGCGCTGGACCTGGTGCGGTCGGGCCAGGCGGATGCCGCCATGGTTCCCATCGAAAACTCTGTTGAGGGCGGTGTGACGGCCACGTTGGACGCGATTGCCACGGGCGCGGAACTCCGGATTATTCGCGAGGCATTGGTTCCCATCACGTTCGTGCTGGTGGCAAGGCCCGGCGTCGAAGTTTCCGACGTCAAACGCATCTCCACGCACGGCCACGCGTGGGCGCAGTGCAGGCGATGGCTGGATGCGCACCTTCCGGACGTGGATTACGTCCCGGGGTCCTCGACGGCGGCGGCCGCGATGGGCCTGCTTGCCGCCGACGCGCACTATGACGCGGCCATCTGTGCCCCGCTGGTCGCCGCTGAACAGCCAGGGCTGACGGTCCTCGCGGAGAACATTGGTGACAATTTCGACGCCGTCACCCGGTTTATCCTGGTTGGCCGCCCCGGCGTCCTTCCGGAACGAACCGGAGCGGACAAGACAACCGTGGTGGTTCCTCTGCCGCAGGACCGCCCTGGTGCCCTCATGGACATCCTGGACCAGTTCGCCTCGCGGGGAGTGAACTTGAGCCGCATCGAATCGCGCCCCACGGGACAGTACCTTGGGCACTATTTCTTCAGCATCGACGCGGACGGCCACGCAGCGGACGCGCGTGTGGGCGATGCCTTGGCCGCCCTCCACAGAATCAGCCCGGCAACCCGCTTCCTGGGCTCCTACCCCCGGGTGGACAAGGACATCACGGAGGTTGCCCCGCACACTTCCGACGCTGCTTTTGCTTCAGCACAGGCGTGGGTCGAGGCGATTCTGCAGGGTGAATAGCGACTCCAAAACGTTGTCCACAACGGGAGTTTGAAGCTCTTTCGCGGGGGTACAAGTGTGCGTATGCTTGCTTGATCCATAAACGATGGATGAATTTCGATGAAAGGAGCGGTCATGTCTGTACACAGCGACGACAAAGACGGCCAAGGCATGATCGTCAACCCCAAGCCCTCCATTGACAGCAACGCGGACGACTGGGACGGGGACGAGGCGGACCGGGCGGACCGCCTGCGTTTCGAAGAAGAGCAGGCCATGATCAAGGAACAGTCCGAGGCCCGCGCGGCGGCCAAGGCAGCGGCGGAACAAGCCGACGGAAACGCGGCACAGCCGGACGTCGGCGCCATCTGACACACGGCTTTCGTTAGGGGGACCGCGGCTAGGTGGTCGCGGTCCTCGGCACGCGCACCAGCAGTGACCCTGGTTCTACCTGAACGGTGACCTCCGTGGCCTCGCCCGAGGGATCGCCGTCGAGCTGGGTGGCCATGGGTTCCTGGCTGCGGATGGTGACTTTGCCGGAACGGTAGAAGCTCATCATGGGCAGGTTTGCGTTGTGCTTGAACAGAATCTTGACGTACATGGCGAGCCATCCGAACGCGCTGCGCGGGCTCATGACCACGATGTCCAGCATGCCGTCGTCGATCATTGCCTGGGGGATGAAGTCGATCCCGCCCGGGATCAGTCCGCAATTGGCAAACAAAACGCTGCGGATCTTCCGTGGCTGCTCAGTTTCGTCATCCATGGTGATGGTGACCCGCTTGCGCCGGCCGGGGAGGTGGCGGACACCGGCCTCGGTGTAGGCCAGCCAGCCCACGGACTTTTTGAGGTCCTCCTTGGTGTCGCCCAGCACCTCGGCGTCCAAGCCCATCCCCGCGATGACCAAGAAGGTGTGGCTGGAGGATTTGCCGGTGATGTTGTTGCTGATACCCATGGTCGCGGTGTCGATGAACCGTTGATGCCCGAACAAAGCGGTTTGGATGCAGCCTGAAAGATCGGTGACATCCAGGTCAAGGTTGCGGGCCAACAAGTTTCCGGTGCCTACCGGCACCAAGCCCATGGCCACGTTCTTATGCGCCAGCGACTCGGCCACTACGCGGACTGTTCCGTCGCCACCGCAGGCCACGACGACGTCGGCCCCGTAGGCCAGTGCCTGGCGGGACTGTCCGTAGCCGGGGTCCTCACGGGTGGTTTCGAAAAAGCGGGGTGGGTCCCAGCCAGCCAAGTCGCATGCCTCGGTAATCGAGTGCCGGGCAACGTGGGCGTTGTTCTTGACCGGGTTCAGGATCACGGCCACCCGTTGGCCTCCAGGGTTGGGCTTGTGGGAGTCCTCCCGTACGGCGCTCCTGACATGGCGGGCCCGCAATCGGCGCACGCCCCACCAACTGGAGACGGCAAAGGCCACGCCCCCAGCGAGAATCACGTACAGGATCCAGTCGCTCATGGTGCTTCAACACTATCGCCCTGCACGCTTGCCTTTTGCCGGGGCAGGCGGGGTGGAGGGCTGGCGACCGGTTAAGGTAATGGGCCGGAGATGCACGAGTGATTCGATACTCTTATCTGGTGATCGACGTAAAAGACCTCAGCGAAAACCCGGACAAGTTCCGTGCCAGCCAGCGTGCCCGCGGCGCCGACGAGTCCGTGGTGGACGCGATCATCTCTGCCGACTCCGATCGCCGGGCGGCCTTGATCCGCTACGAAAGCCTCCGCGCCGAGCAAAACGTCTATGGCAAGAAGGTCGCGAAGGCCAAGGGCGAGGAGAAGCAGGCCCTGCTGGCTGAGGTCAAGGAACTGGCCAACTCCGTGAAGGCAGCCTCAGTGGAGGCCGATGCCGCGCAGGCCAAGCAGGACGAACTCCTGCGCGTTGTCCCCAACCTCATCGTGGATGGGGTGCCTGAGGGCGGCGAGGATGACTACGTAGTGGTTAAGACGGTCGGTAGCCCTCGCGAATTCACGGATTTCGAGCCCAAGGACCACCTGGAGATCGGTGAACTCATCGGTGCCATCGACATGGAACGGGGCGCCAAGGTTTCCGGCTCGCGCTTCTACTTCCTGCGCGGCGTCGGTGCGCGGCTGGAAATGGCGCTGCTGCAAATGGCCATGGACCAGGCCATCGAGGCAGGCTTCGTGCCGATGATCACCCCCACTTTGGTGCGCCCCGAGACCATGCAGGGTACCGGTTTCGATGTAAAGCACGACGCCGAGATCTACCGTCTCGCTGAGGACGACCTTTACCTTGTGGGAACCTCGGAGGTGGCCCTCGCGGGTTACCACGCCGACGAGATCCTGGACCTTTCCGCCGGACCAATCCGCTATGCGGGCCAAAGCTCCTGCTACCGCCGCGAGGCCGGTTCACACGGCAAGGACACCCGTGGAATCATCCGGGTACACCAGTTCAACAAGGTGGAAATGTTCATCTACACCACCGTTGAGGAAGCCGCCGCCGAACACGAGCGCCTGCTGGCTTGGGAAGAGGAAATGCTGGCCAAGTGCGAGCTGCCTTACCGCGTCATCGATACCGCCGCAGGCGACCTGGGAATGTCCGCGGCCCGGAAGTTCGACTGCGAAGCCTGGGTCCCCACGCAGAACGCCTACCGCGAGCTCACCTCGACATCCAACTGCACTACCTTCCAGGCACGCCGCCTTAACATCCGCGAACGCGTGATCAATGATGAAGGTGTTGCCAAGGGAACCCGGGCGGTGGCTACGCTCAACGGCACCTTGGCCACTACTCGTTGGATCGTGGCTATCCTCGAGCACCACCAGAACCCTGATGGTTCGGTCAACGTCCCCAAGGCGCTCCAGAAGTACCTCGGCGGCCTTGAGGTCCTGCCCGTCCTTTAGCTGGGGCTGGCTGGTCCCGCGGGGGCTGGAGGGAGTGGCTGGTCCCGCTGGGGCGAGCGGCAGTTACAGGAGGCCGCGCAAAACCAAGGCGGCGCCGTCGTCGAGCACTGACGCGGTGACCTCGTCCGCAGCGGCGATGACTTCATCTGCGGCTTGGCCCATGGCGACACCACGGGCCGCCCACGTGAGCATCTCGATGTCGTTCCGGCCATCGCCCACGGCAACCGTGTTGGCCGGATCTGTCCCGAGCTTCCGGCGCAAGGCCTCCAAAGCGCTGGCTTTGGTGACGCCCTCGGCTGCGATGTCCAGCCACGCCGTCCAACCCACGGAGTAGGTCACGCCGGACAGCCCGATGTGCCGGATGGCTTCATTAAATTCGTCCGAAGTGTTGTCGCTGCTGAACACCACCACGCGGACTGCAGTGGAGTCCAGCATGGTCTGGAAGTCGACGCCGATGGACTCCACGCCGAAACTTGCGTCCTGGAAACGTTCGGTGGAGAGGAAAACTCCGTCTTCGTCCTCCAGCGCATACTTGGCGTTGGGCAGCCGCTCCCGCAAAGCCTTCAAAGCGGGTGCTGGGTCAAACGTGGCTTTATGGATGATCTGGTATCCGGCCTCCAGCGCCGGATCGAGGCGGAGTGTCACGCCGCCGTTGCAGCACACTGCGTAACCGCGTTCGAGTCCGATTTGTTCAATGATCGGCAGGGTCGCGTTGAGTGAGCGGCCTGTGGCGATCATGACGTCGTGCCCGCTGGCAACCACGGCTTGGGCGGCGGAGCGGACCTCCGGTGACATGTGCCCGTCGTGGTCGACCAAAGTGCCGTCCACGTCCAGTGCGATCATGAGTGCGTTGTTGGTGTTGTTGTCGTTGTTCGGCTGGTCCTCGATGCCAGCAACTGCAATATCAGTCAGAATAGTCATGTTTCAAGTAGAACAGACACCTCCGACGCTGAACTAGGACGGGCGCCACAGCGCTTCGTTAACTGTGGGTGAACACTCATTCCCAGCCCCTCGATGCACCAGCCGATGTGGTCAGAGCGTCTCTTTCTGGGCGGCCACCAGCTCCCGTGCCTCATCAATGGTGTCCACGCTTGGCATGGAGCCAGGGAGCGCGCGGCGAGCAGACTCAGGCAGGAAGTAGATGGCGATTGCGCCTATCACCGAGGTGCCGATCAAATAATAGGCCGGTGCCATATCATCGCGGGTTGCATTGATGAGTCCCTGCACAATGAAGGGTGTTGTCCCGCCGAAGATCGCCACGGAGAAGTTATAGGCAATACCCATGCAGCTGTAGCGGCCCGCGGTGGGGAAGAGCGCAGGGAGCGCCGAAGCGAGGTTGGCCACGTAAAAGGTCACGGGGAAGGCGACCAGTGCCAGGCCACCCAAGGTAGACCAGATGTCCCCCAGACCAATCAAGAGGAATGCCGGGACGGCGAAGAGGATGGTACTGCCGGCACCGATCCAGAGGACCGGCCTGCGGCCGATACGGTCGGACAGCTTGCCCGTCAAGGGAATGCAGAGCGACATCACCACAAGCACCGGAATGGTCAGCAGGGTTCCGTGGACGGCATCATAGCCTTTGGAATCGGTCAGATACGTCGGCATGTAGGACGTCAGGGCATAACCCACCGTGTTGGCCGCAGCGGCAAGGATCATAGCCAGGACGATATGGCGCCAGTAGGCCTTGAGAGTCGCCAAGGGGCCCTTGGCGACGGCGTTGTCCGTGGCACTTGCGTCGGCGGTTACGGCTGCTTGGGCATCCAGGGTTGCCTGGAACTGCGGCGACTCCTCGATTTTGTTCCGGAAGTAGACAGCAATCGCCCCGAGCGGTCCAGCGATCAGGAAGGGCAAACGCCAGCCCCATTCCTCCATGGCTCCCTGCCCCAGGGTCAGTTGGAGCACGGACACTACCGCTGCTCCCAGCGCGAAGCCGAGGTACGAGCCCATATCCAGGAAGCTCGCGAAGAAGCCACGCCGCTTATCCGGTGCGTATTCGCAAACGAAGGTGGTAGCACCTGCGTATTCACCGCCGGTGGAAAAGCCTTGGATGAGCTTCAGCACCACAAGAAGTGCCGCCGACCATATACCAATTTGGGCGTACCCCGGCAGGAGCCCGACGACGAAAGTACTAGCCGCCATCAGCATCAGTGTTGCTGCGAGAACCTTCTGGCGGCCCACCTTATCGCCGAGCCAACCGAAGACGACGCCACCCAGCGGCCGGGCAACGAAGGTTGCAGCAAACGTGCCCAGCAGGAAGAGCGTCTGCACCGACTTGTCAGCTTCCGGAAGGAAGACCGGGCCCATGGTGGTGATCAGGTAGCCGAACACCCCGACGTCGTACCATTCCATGGTGTTGCCCACGATCGTCCCCCCGAGGGCTTTCTTGAGCATCGGCCGGTTGACGATGTTGATGTCGGAAACTTTGAGGAGACGACGCAGTGGGTTTGGTTTGTCCGCATGCTTGGGAGCGGCGGACCTTGCTAAGGCACTGCTTTCGCCTGCCGGGGAGCTGGTCAGGCTTCTGTGCGTAGACATTGTGGCCCTCTCGGGGTAGGTTTGGTGGCCTCTATTTTGCCGGGGGGACGCTGCAGCGGGATAGGCAATAGCCCACACAGCCGCTGTTCCGCAGTGATCAACGCACTGCACTCTATGCAACAGAGTGCGCTGGACCACATTGGATTGTCAAGGTTTTCTTGCTCGTTACGTGACGGCAGTTGCTACCTGGGGCCGCTACCTGGGGCGGTAGCCCATCTTGGCGCTAATGGTCAGCCCGGCCTCCCGGAGGCCGTCTATGAGCCCCGGATGGTCTTCAGGCACGAAGCGAAAGGCTGGACCGGAAATGCTTATTGCCGCGATAACCGTCCCGGCGTGGTTGAAGATGGGAGCTGCGACGGCCGTGAGACCAATTTCAAACTCGCCATGAACTATCGCAAAACCGTTCTTGGCAACCTCCAGCAACTCCTTTTCCAGTTCCCCCCGATTGGTTACGGTACGGGGTGTCCGGGCAGGCAGACCCACAGCTTTGAAGACCTGGCTTCTTTCATCGGTCGTCAAGGCAGCCAGCAGCACCTTGCCGCTGGAGGTGGCATGCAGGGGGGTTAAACTGCCCACCCAGTCGTACGTGGCAAGGGTGGAGGGTCCCATGGCCTGGTCCACGTTCACGGCGTAGTTGGACCGCAGCACAGCAAGGTTGACAGTCTCTTTGTACTCGGCCGCCAGGGCTTCCAAGACGGCCCGCGCCTCGTGAACCACACTGAGCCGGCCGGGGATGGACGATGCCAAGCGCAGGATTCCGAAGCCCAGTTGGTACTTGCCTCTTTCGCTGTTCTGCCGGACCAGATCCCGGTTTACCAGGGAGCCAACCAGTCTTGACGCAGTGGACTTGTGCACGCCCATTTCCTCGGCGATCTCACTGACGCCGGCGTCGCCCTCCCGGGCCAGGATTTCCAGGATTTGGAGGGCGCGGTCCACTGACTGGACGCCACCACCGTGGGCGTCGGCGTCGGCGTCGTTGTCGATGTCCGGGTTGTTGCGTGCGGCCATGATGCCTCGTGTCGTTGTCCTGGTGGGCACCCGGCTAAAAGCGACGCCCACCTGCTCCCTCGTCTTTTCCTCATCCTAGACCGAGTTCTCCACGGACCCTTTCACACTTGACCACCGGCTCAATAAGTTGTCACAACGGCAAACGAAGGGGCATGATGCCCCACTTCATTGGTGTGGTGGAGCTGGGAAGTGCGGATACCGGCCCGACAGGGCCTTCCCGTCGTGCTTGCCGTGCCGGCCCGGTATCCGCTGTTGCGCGCTAAGCCTTGACGTAACCGTTGGGGTTCAGCACGAACTTTGTTGCCGCTCCGGCGTCGAACTCTGCGTAGCCCCGAGGAGCGTCTTCGAGCGGGATGGCCTTGGCATTGACGGCCTTGGCGATCTGGACCTTGTCATGGAGGATCGCCATCATCAGCTGGCGGTTGTACTTCATGACGGGGCATTGTCCGGTGGTAAACGACAGCGACTTCGCCCACCCCGTACCCAGCGAGAGGGAGAGGGAGCCATGCTTGGCGGCCTCGTCGATTCCGCCCGGGTCGCCCGTGACGTACAGGCCGGGGATGCCCAAGGAGCCGCCGGCGGCGGTGATGTCCATGAGGGAGTTCAGCACGGTGGCCGGCGCTTCGTGGGAGGCATCCTTGCCGTGTCCGCGTGCTTCAAAGCCCACAGCATCAACGCCGCAGTCCACTTCAGGCACTCCAAGGAGTTGTTCGATCTGGTCTTTGGGATCGCCCTTGGACACGTTGACGGTCTCGCAACCAAAGGAGCGGGCTTGGGCCAGGCGGTCTTCGTTCATGTCGCCAACAATCACGACGGCGGCACCCAGCAGTTGGGCGCCGACGGCAGCGGCGATGCCAACGGGTCCGGCCCCTGCAACGTACACGGTGGACCCCACGCCGACTCCGGCCGTGACTGCGCCGTGGAAGCCGGTCGGGAAGATGTCAGAGAGCATGGTCAGGTCCATGATTTTTTCCAAGGCCTGGTCCCGGTCCGGGAAGCGCAGCAGGTTCCAGTCCGCGTAGGGGACCAGGACGTACTCGGCTTGTCCGCCCACCCAGCCTCCCATGTCCACGTAGCCGTAAGCGCTGCCTGGACGGTCCGGGTTGACGTTGAGGCAGATTCCGGTTTTTTGCTCTTTGCAGTTCCGGCAGCGGCCACAGGAGATATTGAACGGAACGGAGACGATGTCTCCCACCTTGATGAATTCGACGTCGGGCCCTACCTCGATCACTTCCCCTGTGATTTCGTGGCCGAGCACCAGGTCCTTGGGTGCGGTAGTGCGTCCCCGGACCATGTGCTGGTCCGAACCACAGATGTTGGTGGTTACAGTGCGCAAGATGGCGCCGTGGGGCACCTTCCTGCCGACGTTGGCCGGGTTGACTCCGGGCCCGTCCTTAAGCTCAAACGTGGGGTATTCGGTATCGATGATTTCGACGACACCGGGTTCCTTGTAGGCGACTGCTCTGTTTCCTGACATGACACTCCTTAGGGTGTTTGGTGGTGCGGACATGAGGGTGGATAACGTTGGGCTTTAGGCAGCGTCCTTGCGGTTGAGGGTCGCAGGTTCGAGCCGGACGATGACGGACTTGGATGTCGGGGTCCCACTGGTGTCGGCAACCGAGTCCAGGGGTACCAGGACGTTGGTTTCCGGGTAGTACGCAGCTGCGCAGCCCTTGGGTGTGGAGTATGTGACGATCCGGAAGTCTTCTGCCCTGCGCTCGGTTCCCTGGAATTCGGAGATGAGATGGACCATGTCGCCGTCAGCGAAACCCAGCTCCGAAACGTCGTCGGCATTGATAAGGACTACCCGGCGTCCACCGTGGATCCCGCGGTACCTGTCGTCCTTGCCGTAGATGGTGGTGTTGTACTGGTCGTGGGAGCGCAGGGTTTGCAGTACTAACCGGTCCGACGGGACCTTGATGTATTCCAACTGATTTCCCGTGAAGTGGGCTTTTCCCGAGGCAGTATCGAACTTCCGCGCATCGCGTGGCGGGTGGGGAAGTACGAAGCCGCCGGGGTGCTGAATGCGTTCTTCGAAGTTCTCGAAGCCGTCAAACACTGCTTCGATGTGTTTGCGGATCAGGGAATAGTCGTCCCGCATGGACAGCCACGCCGCCTTGGGGGCGTTGGGCAGTCGTACGCGGCCATCTGTGAAGATCCTGTGGGCGAGATTGCACACGATAGCCACTTCCGAGTGCAGGTGTTCGCTTGCGGGTTTGAGGCGTCCCCGGGACGCGTGCACTGCACTCATGGAGTCCTCCACAGTGACGCGTTGGTCGCCTGTCACCTGGGTGTCTTTCTCGGTGCGGCCCAAAGTAGGCAGAATCAGTGCGCGCTGCCCCGTTGCCAGGTGCGAGTGGTTCAGCTTGGTGGAGATCTGGACGCTCAGCCGCGTGTTCGCCAGAGCTTGTTCCGTCACCTCAGAGTCGGGGGCAGCGCGAACGAAGTTTCCACCCATCCCCATGAAGAACCGGACCTTGCCGTCCCGCATGGCCCGGATCGCCGCGACAGTGTCATAGCCGTGGTCCCGGGGAGAGAGGAATTCGAACTCGTGATCCAACCGGTCATGGAACTTCTCCGGCATTTTCTCGAAGATGCCCATAGTGCGGTCACCTTGGACATTGGAATGCCCCCGTACCGGGCAAACACCAGCGCCTGGCTTGCCGATGTTCCCTTGCAGAAGCAGGACGTTGACTACGTCGCGAAGGGTAGGGACAGAGTGCTTATGCTGGGTCAATCCCATGGCCCAGCACACAATGGTGGAGCTGGATGCGAGCAGCCGTTCACCGGTCGCGTGGATCTGCTCCAGGGACAGGCCTGTGGCTTCCACGATCTGGTCCCACTGAACTTCTTCCAGGTACTGAAGGTAGTCCTGGATGCCTACGGTGTGGTTATTGATGAAGTCGTGGTCCAGGACGCTCTGGAGCCCTGGTGTCTTACGTCCGGAGGATTCAGCTTCAAGCAGGTACTTGCCCAGACCCTGGAAGAGGGCTTGGTCGCCGCCCGCACGGATTTGCAGGAAATCGTCCGTCAAGCGGGTGCCCGTAACCATGCCGCCCAGGTGCTGTGGGTTTTCAAAATGGAGGAGGCCCGCCTCTGGCAAAGGATTCACGGACACAATGACTGCGCCGTTTTTCTTGGCTTTCTCCAAGGCGCTGAGCATGCGGGGGTGGTTGGTACCCGGATTTTGGCCGGCAACGAAAATCAGGGACGCTGTTTCCAAGTCCGTGAGGCTCACCGAGCCTTTGCCGATGCCGATGGTTTCCACCAGAGCGGACCCCGAGGATTCGTGGCACATGTTGGAGCAGTCAGGAAGGTTGTTGGTTCCGAGCCCCCGCACCAGAAGTTGGTAGACGAACGCTGCCTCGTTGGAGGTGCGCCCGGAGGTGTAGAAGACGGCCTGGTCGGGATGGTCCATGGCCCGGAGTTCCTCAGCCATCAGGTCATACGCTTGGTCCCACCCGATGGGTTCGTAGTGGGTTGCACCCTCATCGAGGAACATCGGGTGGGTCAGCCTGCCTTGCTGGCCCAGCCAGTAATCATCGCGCGTCTTCAGCTCCGCCACCGAGTGCTGGGCGAAAAATGCGGGTGTGACCCGGCGGCGGGTAGCTTCCTCGGCAACGGCTTTGGCGCCATTCTCACAAAACTCCGCGGCGTTGCGCTTTTCATGTTCAGGCCAGGCGCAGCCCATACAGTCGAATCCATCGAGCTGGTTCACCGCCAACAGAGTCTGGACGCTGCGTACCGGCCCCATTTGTTCCAAGGAGATCTTCAGGGCGTTGGCGACCGCCGGGATGCCCACAGCCTTGGTCTTGGGTTTGGTGACCGTCAGTTGCGACTCGTCAATGTTGTTGCGGGGGGCTTTGGAAGCCATATGGTGCATCCCTTCAGTTCCGGACAGAAGAAGCCGCCATCAGCGGTATGCGTGCTTGCAGTCCTGCGGCCTCGGCGGTGTGCAGCAGCAGCAAGGCTGTAGTGACGGAGCCGACGCCCCCGGGAACCGGCGACAGGGCAGCGGCTACGCCCATTACGCTGGCTTCATCCACGTCCCCCACAAGGGAACCATCCGCCAGGACGTTTGTGCCGACGTCGACCACTACTGAACCGGGCGAGACATGGGAACCTGTCAAAAGTCCGGTCCGCCCCGCGGCGACGACCACGACGTCGGCAGCCCGCGTATAGCGCGCCAGGTCGCCCGACTTGGAATGGCAGATGGTCACAGTGGCGTCCTTTTCAAGGAGCAGCAAGGACAGCGGCTTGCCCACTACGGCTGAACGCCCGACGACGGCCACGTTCTTACCCGCGACCGGGACCTCGTAGTGGTCCAGCAGTTCAACAACGGCTCGCGCCGTAGCGGGAGCGAAGGCAGGCTGGCCCACAGCCAAGCGGCCCAGGCTGAGCGGATTGGCGCCGTCGATGTCCTTCTCGGGAGCTATAAGGCCAACCAAGTCCTCGGCCCGGACGGCGCCCGGCAGGGGAGTCTGCAGGATGATGCCACTGACGGAAGGCTCTACGCTGAGATCCCGCAAAACGCTTACCAGCGACTCTTGGGTGGCTTCCTGCCCGAGATCGAGGATTCGGCAATCAATCCCAACACGTTCTGCCGCACGTTCGATGGAGCGGACGTACCAGTGCGTTGACTGATCCGAGGTTGCCACCACGACGGCGAGCACAGGGCGCACGCTGTCCGCTCCGAGTGCCCGGATCCTGTCCCGGGCCTGTTCCTGGACGAGTCCTGCCAGTCCCTTGCCGGAGAGCACCCTGGCCTGCGGGCGTGTGGTGTTCACGCGAGGATCCTTTCGCGGACCCTCGCGGCCAGCGAATCGGCAGCCAGGACCACTTTGTCCTCAAGGCCGTTGGTTTGTTCAGCCAGGCGCGAGCGGGCGTCGCCATCCTTGATGGCCACGAGGTTGATATCGATGTTGACCCGTGCGGTGGTGGTCGCAGCCCGGGCGGCGTCTGCTGCTGCCGCGACATCGCTGATGACGTTGGGGTTGGCCACGTCAAAGAGCTCAGTGGCAAGTTCCACCACCTCACCGGCGAGTTGGATCAGCTGCGCAGGTGTCCGGGCTGCGTTGACGAGGGCGCCTTGGATCCCCGCAGCACGGGCCGCTTTGAGTTCCTCGGTTCCTGACGGGAGTTTGTACGAATCAATGACACCCTGAAAGGCTTGCTCGTCAGCATCGGCAAGGCGCAGCGCTTCGGTGATCAAATGATCGGCTGTGCCGGTGATGCGCGTGATGAGCTCCTCGTGCTGGGCATACTTTTCGCCCGTGGTGTATCTGGCCACCATGGCCACCAGCGCTGCGCCTTGGGCAGCGTGAAGTGCTGCTGCGGCGCCACCTCCAGGGGTGGGTTGTCGGGAAGCGAGCCGGGCAAGGTAATCGTTGAGGGTTTCTGAACTGATCATGTGACTTCCTGGACTGGCAAAGAAAGGCTGGACTGGCAAAGAAAGGCTGGACTGGCAAAGAAAGGCTGGACTGGCAAAGAAGGGCTGGGCTGGAAATGCGTTAGGCAGCGGCCCGGATCCGGTTGCGAGGAGATGGGTCCGGGCCGCTGGCCTAACCGAGGGCGCCGTGCTTAGCCGCGGAGCCTGCTCATGGTGGGGTCGTACAGGGGATCTTCAGTAACGGTGGCCTGGATACGCCGCCCGAAGTACTCAATTTCCACGGAATCACCCAGGGAAACAGCGGCGGGCAGGTATGCGTAGGCGATCGGTTTCTTGACCGTGTAACCGTAAGCGGCGCTGGTGACGTAACCAACGGCTTGGTCCTTGTAGAAGACCGGTTCCTTGCCGAGCACCAAGCTCCTGCCGTCGTCGACCGTCAAGCAGCGCAAGCGGCGCGCCGAGCTTTCCTCGCTCCGCCCTTCAAGGGCTGCCTTGCCGACGAAGTTTTCCTTCGCCATCTTCACGGCGAATCCCAGACCAGCTTCGAACGGGTCGTGCTCGGTGGTCATATCAGTGCCCCAGGAGCGGTATCCCTTTTCCAGCCGCAGCGAGCTGAAGGCGGCCCGTCCGGCGGCGATCACTCCGAACGGCTGGCCGGCCTTCCACAGTGCATCCCAGAGACGCTGTCCGTTGTCTGCGCTGGTGTACAGCTCCCAGCCGAGTTCGCCCACGTAGGACAGGCGCATGGCCGTCACGGTGACGCCACCGATGGTGACCTTCTTGGATCGGAAATACTTCAGCCCGTCATTGGTGAAATCATCACTGCTGGCATTGCCCATAAGATCGCGGGCCAGCGGGCCCCACAGGCCAATGCAGCACGTACCGCCGGTTGTGTCGCGAACCTGGACCCAATCACTGGCTGTTCCGTTTTCAGTCTGGTGCCGGGCCGCCCGCTCGAAGTACGCGGTGTCAATGTTGCCGTTGGCGCCCAGCTGGAACGTATCTTCGCTCAAGCGGGCCACAGTGATGTCACTTCGGATTCCTCCGGAGTGGTCCAACAGCAGGGTGTAAGTGACGGCTCCGGGCTTCTTGGCCAGGTCTCCGGTGGTCAGTTCCTGCAGCAACTTCAAGGCGCCCGGACCCGAGACCTCAAGGCGCTTCAGCGGAGTCATGTCGTACATCGCCACCGCCGTGCGGGTCTTCCAGGCTTCGGCCGCCGCGATGGGAGAGCTGAACATCCCGGACCAGGCGTCGCGGGCCGGAGGCTGCCATTCGTCGGGCATCTCCTTGAGGAGTTCAGCGTTGGCCTCGAACCAGTACGGACGCTCCCAGCCGGCGCCCTCGAGGAAGTAGCCGCCCAGCTGCTTGTGCCGGGCATGGAAAGGACTGACGCGGAGGTTGCGCGGGGAGAGCTTGGGCTGGAGCGGGTGCATCACATCGTAGATTTCCACGAAGTTCTGCTGGGACGTTTCGCTCACGTACTCGGGCGTCAGCTGGACCTCTTCAAAGCGGTGGATATCGCAATCGCCAAGATCGATGCTGGACTTTCCGGTGGTCAGCAGTTCGGCGACGGCCCGTGCAATGCCGGCGGAGTGAGTCACCCACACGGCCTCGGCCACAAAGAAGCCATCCAGTTCCTTGGACTCACCGACCAGGGAGCCGCCGTCCGGGGTGAAGGAGAAGATGCCGTTGAAGCCATCCTCGATATCACTCTCGCGGAGGGCCGGCAGCAACTGCTTGGTGGCTTCCCAAGCCGGGAGGAAGTCTTCCAGCGTGAAGTCCAAGCGGGAGGGCATGTTGTGTTCGCTGATGCTGCTGGGCTCGTAGCTCCCAAGTTCATCCAGGTCCACCGGCATGGGGCGGTGGGCGTAGGAGCCAATGCCGTAGCGCTCGCCGTGCTCGCGGTAGTAGAGGTCCTGGTCCTGGTGACGAAGGATGGGCAGCGAAGCGCCGTTGGGCAGTTCGTTCTTGCCCTTCTGCGCGGGCACCGGGGTGGTTTTGACGTACTGGTGCGCCAACGGGAGGAGCGGGACGGACATCCCGATCATCTCTCCGATTTTTGCGCCCCAGAAACCGGCGCAGGAAACGACGATATCCGCAGGGATGACGCCGTCGGTCGTCTGGACGCCGGTGACGCGGCGGTCCGCCTGCTCGATCCCGGTGACGGTGGTGTTGCCCAGGTACGTAACGCCCGCGGCTTCAGTGCGCTTGATCAGCAACTGGACTGCGCGTGCTGCCAAGGCCAGGCCATCGGTGGGGACGTGGAGGCCACCAAGGATGTCCTCCTCATTAATGAGGGGATAGAGCTCCTTGCATTCCTCGCGGGAGAGGATCCTGCCCTCGATGCCCCAGGAAGCTGCGTAACCCAGCTTGCGCTTCAGGTCAGCCAGGCGGGTCTCAGTGGTGGCGACCTCAAGGCCACCCACCTGGTTGAAGCAGCTCTGGCCATCTTCAGTGAGCGAAAGGAGCTTCTCCACGGTGTATTTGGCAAAGAGCGCCATGGTCTTTGAAGGGTTGGTCTGGAACACGAGGCCCGGGGCGTGGGACGTCGAGCCCCCGGGCATGTTCAACGGTCCTTGGTCCAGTACGGTGATGTTGTTCCAACCGCGGATGACCAGTTCGTCGGCGAGGTTGGTGCCAACGATCCCGGCTCCAATAATGACGATGCGGGGCGTCGATGCCATGTGGATTCTCCTGCTGAAGTTCGAGTGGGGCGTGCTGTTGGGGGTTGGATTAGCGGAACACAACGGTGCTGGTGCGGTCCAGCAATACGCGGTGTTCGCAGTGCCAGCGCACGGCGCGGGACAAGGCCAGCGCTTCTGCGTCCTGGCCGATGGTGGAAAGGGTTGCAGGACCGTAGCTGTGATCCACGCGGATGACTTCCTGCTCGATGATCGGGCCTTCGTCCAGGTCGGCCGTCACGTAGTGGGCGGTAGCACCCACCAGCTTCACGCCTCGGTTGTACGCCTGGTGGTAGGGGCGGGCCCCCTTGAAACCGGGCAGGAACGAGTGGTGGATGTTGATGGCGCGTCCCTCCAATGCGCGGCACAGGTCATCGGAGAGCACTTGCATGTAGCGGGCGAGGACCACCAAGTCCACGTTGTACTCATCCACCAGATCCAGCAATTTCTGCTCCGCCTCGGCCTTGGTGTCAGGGGTGACCGGGATGTAGACGAAAGGCAGTCCGGCAGCCTCCGCCATGGCCCTGTGGGTTTCGTGGTTGGAGGCGACTACTACGAGGTCTCCGCCAAGGCTTCCTCCGCGCCACCGGAAAATGAGGTCGTTGAGGCAATGACCAAACTTGGACACCATGACCAGTACGCGCTTTTTGGTCTGGTCATGGAATTCGAATTTCATCTCGAAGCGATCAGCAATGGAGCTGAATTCCTCTTCGAGCCGTTCGGCGGTGTAGTCCGGAGAGCCGGAGAACGCGGTGCGCAGGTGCAGTGTCTGGCGGATGCCGTCGTCGAACTGCTGGTGCTCGTCAATGTTGAAACCGCGGTCAAACAGGAAGGTAGTAACCGCCTGAACGATTCCGGCGCGCTCGACACACGACAAGGTGAGGACGAACTTCTGGGACTGTGCGCCAAGGTTGCTTTGCTCTTCATTGAGCTCTGCTGGCTGCGACGGGGTAAGGATTGGTGAGTCTGTCGCCACTAGGGTCATGGCTCCTCCTTTAGATATATTCCTGAGTCCTGTACTGATATATTAGGATTGGGATTCAGCGTATACTGGTCACCGGGAGAGGTCAATAGATCTTCGGGACCTGCGGAAAGGGTCGGCACCATGGCACTCGAAACTCTGGCAATCGCGGACGGCACCAGCAGGAAATCGCTGGCTGATACGGCTTACGAGCGCCTCCGTGACCGGCTCTTGATGCTGGAGATCAAACCGGGCGACCTCCTCAATGACGACCAGCTGGCCAAGGACCTGGGGATCGGCCGCACCCCTGTGCGGGAGGCCCTGAAGCGGCTCGAGCTGGACCGCTTGGTGGTGGCCTACCCGCGCCGTGGCACCTTTGCCACGAGGGTCGAGGTGACGGACCTGGCCTATATCTCGGAGATACGGACTCAGTTGGAGCCACTGGCGGCCGGGCGTGCGGCCCGTTTGGCTTCACCGGCAACCAAGGAACATCTGAAGGACATCATGCGGGCCGTAGAGGCCTTTGATGTTGCCGGCGCCTCGGTGGTGGAGACTCTCCGCCTGGACGCACGCGTCCACCAAGGGATCTACGCGGCGGCCGGCAATCCGCATCTCGAGGACGTCCTGATCCGCTATGACAACCTGGCCACCCGCATATGGTGCATGGTTCTGGATCGCCTTCCTGACTTGGAGCACCACGTCCGTGAGCACGTGGACCTTCTCCGGGCGGTTCTCGACGGCGATGAAGAGAAAGCAACTGCATTGGCCCGGGACCACGTCACCGGCTTTGAGCACGCGGTGCGTCAGGCGCTGTTCGCGGCCTGAGTTTCGAGGCGCTTGCGACGCGCTGTTGACTCCCTGCCCCGACGCTTGCATACTGGATACTCCAACTAATATATCACCCGGATATCAGCCGTTACTCCTCGACGCAGGGAACAGATTCCGGGCGGGCTTGTGATGCAATCGCAGGCTTCAGTCCTTTGGAGTACCACGTGACCGCAAGACTTCACACTTTTGAACACATAGCACTCACGGGCTCCAGCCGTGTGAAGCGCGGTATGGCGGAGATGCTCAAGGGCGGCGTCATCATGGACGTCGTTAACGTCGAGCAGGCCCGTATCGCTGAGGACGCCGGTGCTGTGGCGGTCATGGCGCTTGAGCGCGTCCCTGCCGATATCCGTGCCCAGGGCGGCGTGTCCCGCATGTCCGATCCGGACATGATCGATGCGATCATCGCTGCTGTGTCCATTCCGGTCATGGCGAAGGCCCGCATTGGTCACTTCGTCGAAGCGCAGGTTTTGCAGTCCCTCGGCGTCGATTACATCGACGAGTCCGAGGTCCTGACCCCGGCTGACTACGTGAACCACATCGACAAGTGGAACTTCACCGTTCCTTTCGTCTGTGGTGCCACGAACCTTGGTGAGGCGTTGCGCCGCATCAACGAGGGTGCGGCGATGATCCGTTCCAAGGGTGAGGCCGGGACCGGGGATGTTTCCAACGCGACCGGGCACATGCGGAAGATCCGGGCGGAGATCGCGAAGCTTTCCTCCCTTCCCGAGGACGAGCTGTACGTTGCGGCCAAGGAACTTCAGGCCCCGTACGAGCTGGTGAAGGAAATCGCTGCCACGGGTAAGCTCCCGGTGGTTTTGTTCACCGCCGGTGGGATCGCGACCCCGGCTGATGCTGCGATGATGATGCAGCTCGGCGCTGATGGTGTGTTTGTTGGTTCGGGCATCTTCAAGTCCGGGAACCCGGCAGAGCGCGCCGCCGCCGTCGTCAAGGCCACCACGTTCTACGACGACCCCGATGTCATTGCCAAGGTCTCCCGCGGCCTGGGCGAAGCGATGGTCGGCATCAACGTCGACGAGATCCCCCAGCCCCACCGCCTCGCAGAGCGCGGCTGGTAACAGGGCTCGGGGGAGAGCCCAACCGGCAACGACGGCTACCCGGCCACGGGAGGGCACGTCAGAGATCGTCTTTAGGCCGATCGTTGAGGATTCGAGCGGCACTGACCTGCAGGATGCCGAGCGACTCCTGGATCAGGGGCGATGTGATGCTCCCTCGCCGCACGGCGGCCACGATGCGCCGGGCGGGCTTCCCTTTCCCGGCAATGTGCAGCCGGACCACGTTTTCGGCGTTGTGCAACGGCGCCAGGCGTGGCAGCAGGCCCACGCCAAGTCCCGCGCCTACGAACGCGATCTGGGTTTCCCATTCAACGGCCTCATGGGCTATCCGTGGTGTCACTCCAACGGCCGTGAAGGCTGCGGTGAAAAGGGAGTGGTAGGTGGAACCCGCGGCCTCGGTAATCCAGGGCTCCGTGGCCAGCTCTTCCAGCGTCACCGTTTTCCGGGACGCCAAGGGATGGCTTGCAGGAAGAATCACGTCCAGTGGATCGTCAAGCAGAACGGTCTGCTCAAAACGTGGGTCATCCTCGCCGTAGCTGTCCGATTGCATCGCGACGATGACCGCCAGGTCGATTCGCTCGGCGACCAATAAATCGAAGCAGCGTGCCGGATTGGCCTCGAGTACCTGCACTTGCAGCAGGGGGTGTGTTGAGCGCAACGAGGCTGCCAGCGGAGCGAGCAATTGCGCCGCAGCCGTCGAGAATCCGCCAAGTCCAAAGCGGGACTGCACCTGGTCGCCGGCTTCCATGGCCGCTGCGCGCAGGCTCTCCCACTCGGAAATGAGGGTGTCCGAACCCTCCACGAGGAAGCGGCCGGTGGCGGTCAACCGCACACCCCGGCCGTCCTTGGTCAGGAGTTGCATTCCCAGTACACGTTGGAGCTCACGCAACTGCGCGGAAACAGCGGAAGGGGAATATCCTGTCAGCTCGGCTGTGGCACCAACCGTGCCACAGCGGGCAAAAACCCGGAGCGTAATCAGACGTGGATCAATCATGCACCTATTGTGCATGGATATCTCCTGAATGTTGCGCTTTTGTTGCAGGTCGATCGACTCTAATCTCGTGATTACGCGGATTTCGACAACGCAGGGTGGACCCCCGGCCCGTTGTCCCCACGAATCGCATACTTACCCAGCCCCCGGGAGGAACCACATGTCTGCTCCAGCGAACTTACCCCTCAACACACGCGGAAAACTCGCGTCATCTTTGCCCGCAGAGCAGCTGGCCGAGATCAGCGAGTTGTTCGACTTTCGGCGCGCGGGATATTCCCTCGACGCCCCGTTCTACACGGACCCGACGATTTTCGGCGTCGACATGCAAGCCATTTTTGGCCAGCACTGGATCTTTGCCGCCAGCATCGCGGAACTGCCCGAACCGGGCGACTATGTGACGGTCGACTATGGGCCTTACTCCTTGATCGTGCTGCGCAATGACGACGGCGGCGTGAACGTACTGCACAACGTCTGCCGGCACCGCGGTGCCCGGGTGCTGACCGAACCCGCAGGTTCCACGGGAAACCTCGTATGTGGGTACCACTCCTGGACGTATAACCCGAACGGTGATCTGATCCATGCCTCTGCGCCGGGAGAGGCGAAGTTCGACAAAGGATGCTTTGGCCTCAAGCGCGCGCACAGCCGTGTGTTCGCCGGACTGATCTTTGTCTGCATCGCCGACGAACCGCCAGCTGATTTCGATGAAACCGGAAAAATCTTCGAGCCCTACCTCGCGCCGCACGATCTGTCCAAGACGAAAGTTGCCTACCAGCAGAACATCGTCGAGGAAGGTAACTGGAAGCTCGTCATGGAGAACAACCGTGAGTGCTACCACTGCGACGGGCACCCGGAACTCGCATGCTCACTCTTCCCCACTTGGGGCCTAACGGAAGGCCTGATCCCAGCACACCTCGAGGAGGTGTGGGACCGCAACAAGGAAGCCCAGTCCTCACTCGAGGAACGCTGCCGCCGCTATGGCCTTCCCTATGAGGTGGTCGAGGAGCTCGACACACGCGTAGCGGGAATCCGCATCTCACGGGAATCGCTCGACGGAGAAGGCGAATCGTTCTCGACCGATGGGCGCAGGCTCTCCAAGAAGCTGCTGGGCGACCTGCGCGACTTCCGCCTGGGCCGCTGCTCAATGCACCTGCAGCCGAACAGCTGGTTCCACTTCCTCGGGGACCACGTGATTACTTTCGGCGTTTTCCCCATCAACGAACACCAGACACTCGTACGCACCACATGGCTGGTGGCTGACGACGCCGAGGAAGGCGTCGATTACGACCTGGAAAAGCTCACCTACACCTGGAAGCAAACAAATCTCCAGGACAAGGCGTTCGTGGAGTTGTGCCAGAAGGGCGCTGGAAGCCCTGCGTACGAACCGGGTCCATACATGAAGAGCGAATACCAGGTGGAGGCATTCATCAACTGGTACGTACAGCGCGTGCAGGAGCACTTGGCATGATCGAAATCCGCACTGAGGCTGCCATCCAAGAACCACGGCGCATTCGCGGTCTTGAGATGCCTTGGAACCGGGTCATGGGCAGCACCGAGGCGCCTGCCCGGGCGGCCCGCGCCCTCGGACCTTGGCATCCGCAGGAGTTCATGGCCGAATGTGTCGAGATCGTTCCGGAGGTGGGCGGGATGATGACTTTCGTGTTCCGTCGCACTGACGGTGCACCGTTGGCCTTCCGTGCGGGGCAGTACGTTAACGTCGCCTTCCCAGTGAACGGCGAGGACCGGGATCCGGTGGACCGCAGCTATTCGCTCTCCAGTTCGCCCACGAAGCCGTGGACCTTCGACATCACCGTCAAGCGCGACCCTAGCGGAGTGGTCTCGCCGTGGGTCCACGAGAACGTCAAACCTGGTACGGTCCTGGAGATGCTCGGCCCAGTCGGGGCATTCCACCTGCCCGACGCCGACCGGCGGGCACGGTACCTCTTGCTGGCCGCCGGAGCGGGGATCACCCCCATCATGTCCATGGTGCGGACCATCCACTCGCTGCCGGGGCAGGCCGACGTCGTGGTTCTCTACCACGGGGCCGCTGCCGGCGGCTTCGCCTTCCACCGGGAGCTGGCCTACATCGCCTCCGTGGACTCGCGCGTGAAAGTGTTCTACTCCTTAGGTGACCGCGCCAGGCCCGATGGGTGGGAAGGGCTCAGCGGGAGGCTCACGGCCGCCATGCTTGAGGAGGTGGCGCCCGATGCCAATGGCCGCCAAGTCTATGCCTGTGGGCCCGAGGGGTACCTGAATACGGCCACCGAGCTCCTGAGGAAGGTTGGGGTGGACGACACCTCGATTTACATGGAGTTCTTCTCGGGGGATCGCCAAACTCTCCTTGAATACCAAGCAGAACTCGCGCTTGCCGTGGACATTGCGGAGGAAATTGCAGAGGAACTCGCCGATTCCGCCGAAGACTACTACGAAAGCCAACCCGCCGCGTTCGGCCTTTACGAGCCAGGCTACGACACCGAAGGCACCTTGGAAGCTACGGGGTTGCCGCTGGAATCCGTAGAGCATGATGTGCCGGGTCCGGCAACGTCCGGGGGCAACCCGGAGGAGGCGCCGAAGGCTGCTGCACCCGATGCCTCCAGCTTCGACACGGTGGGGACGGGAAGTCTCACGATGTCCTTTATGCGCACCGGCATTAATGTGCGGATCGACTCCAACGAGCACATCCTGGGGGCGGCCCAACGTGCAGGAGTCAGGATCGGCGCGAATTGCAAGGAAGGCATGTGCGGCTCCTGCAAAGTGGTCAAGCTGTCAGGGGAGGTCGACATGAACCACCAGGGCGGAATCCGGACACGGGAAATCGACGCCGGTAAATTCTTGCCGTGCTGCTCCACCGCACGGACCGACTTGGTGATTGACGCCTAGCTGGAGCCCGGGCCTATTTGAAGTACGTCTGGACCTGTCCACCGCCGGCTGACTCAACGATGGCCTGGGCTACGGCCCGCAGTTTGATGTTGCGGTTGCTGGAGGCTTTCTTGATGAGCTCCATGGCTTCCACTTGTGTGCACCTGTTCTGGGCAATGATGATGCCCGTGGCGACGTCGATGACCGTTCGCGACTCCATTGCCGCCCGCAAGTTGGCGGCCGTTTCACTGTGTTGCGCCAGCTTAATGGCCAAGCGAAGGCCATTGGAGGCTTGGTCAACGTAATCGTTGGCCCGCTGCACGGCGCCTTGGTCGAACGCATGGGGCCGGTCCGAGTACAGATTCAAGCCCGCCCTGGCGGTATCGTCCGGGAGGTTGAACGGTACGGCCAGCACGGAACGCAGACCGTGGTCGGTGATGGCCGCGTTATAGTCCGGCCAAGTGTTGTCCTTTTCGAAGTCCGGAATGTGGACTTGCGTGCCTTCGCGGCAGGCGTGCAAGCACGGACCGTCAGCGAACGCGTACTGGACTTCATCCAGTTGCCGTGCCCGTTCCCCGCTGCTGGCAACGGTGGCTGCGGTGCGTTGCCGCATCAGCGTGATGCCGCAATATATTTCCCCTGCCGAGCCGCTGAAGATGGCCGCGGAGTGCCTTGCGAGTTCTTCAAGGAACTCGGTGACGTCGTCGGTGTCCAAGAGCAGGCTTTGGATATCGGCCACCATTGATGCCGGTTCGGCGAGCTGTGGTTCTTCCATCTCGATCTCCGCTCCTGGATACGGTGCCTTTTGAGCCTCACCCCGCATCCCCGTTGAAGGTTAATAGTAAGCGTACTTCGCTTTTTACTCCCATACCCGTTGAAAGCTAATAGTAAGTGTGCTTCTCTTTTTAAAGAGTCTTGCCGTGGGCTCACCCTTTACATCCCCTAAGGATTGAAGCCCCATGCACCAAACCCGACCCTACGAGGTCCGAACAAGAACTCCCGGGCCCGCGCCCGAGGGCAGTATTCGGCAGAGCTTCCAAGACAGCTTGGTCTTGGACCACCTCAATCTGGCCAAAGCCATCGCGGCGAGGTACTCGGCCCACACCCACGACATCGACGACGTGCGGCAAGTCGCGTACATGGGCCTGATCAAAGCCTCCCGTGGCTACGACGAGTCCAAGGGTGTCAGCTTCCCGGCCTACGCCGCTCCAACCATCGCCGGGGAAGTCAAGCGCTACCTCCGGGATCACTGCTGGGTTGTCCGCCCGCCTCGGACCATCCAGGATGTGCGTCGGCAGGTGCTGGCGCGGACTGAAGAGATGACACAGACCCTGCAGCGCACCCCCTCGCCTGAGGAAGTCGCCCAGGATCTCCAGTTGGAGCCCTGTCAGGTGCGGGAAGCCCTCATGGCCGGGACCAGCAAGCGTCCGGACTCGTTGGACGCCCCGGCCTCGGAGGGCCGCGACGGACTCCAGGGCTCCCTTTCAGCTTTTGGTTGCCCAACGGACCGGCTCGAGGACGTGCTGGCCCTGCGGAACGCAATCCGCGACCTCAGTGCCGAAGACCGGCACCTGCTCTACCGCCGCTACTACCGTGAGGAAACTCAGTCCACCATCGCTGAGGCCTTGGGCATTTCACAGATGCAGGTTTCGCGGAAGCTCTCGAAGATCCTTGTCTCGCTCCAAGCCCAGTTGCTGGACGAGCAGGACCACCTCCAGAACGGAACAGCACCCTAGAACGGAATTGGGCCTTAGAACGGAATTGGGCCTTAGCCTCCGTCAGCACCCCAGCCTTGCCACGGCGTCGAGTACGTCCTTGACGCTGACGGCCAGCAGCGCGGGGTCGGGGTCCGGCGAGAAGACGTCACCGCGGCGGAGCTCGACGGCGGTCAGCACCACGTGCGGGCCGGGCGGCGGACCCCATTCCTCGGCGGGCGCCGGCCCGAAGAGGACCACCGATGGACGTTCGTAGGCCGAGGCCAGATGCGCGGCGCCTGTGTCCGCGGACACGACGAGCCGGGCTGCGGCTATGGTGGCCGCAAACTCTGCCAGGCCCTGCCGCCCGGCCAGCAGGCCGTCGTCGAGGTTTGCTCCTTTGAGCTTGGCCAAGGCGGCGGTCTCTTCGGCGCGCCCGCGCTCGGACGCGCCGCCCGTCAGCACAATCTCATGCCCGGCTGCGGCCAGCTCGACGGCGACATCCGCGAACCGCTCCACCGGCCAGAGCCTGCTGCCGTAGGCCGCGCCCACGTGGATTACCGTGGCGCCCGGGCGTGGCGATGGGACCGCCGGAGTGTTCAAACGATAGTCCAGGGGATCGGCCTCGATACCGTGCCAGTTCAGCAGCCTGGTCCAGCGTTCCCGCTCGGGGCGGCCGGTAATCCACGATGGCCCGTCGATTCCGGGGGACTCATGAGCCACCACCCGGTTCGCTTGCAATTCCTCTATCCGGAGCCGGCTTTCGGCGCCGTTTCCGTGCAGGTTGACCGCGATATCGACGGCGCCACGAGGCACCGTCAAGGGGTCGTCCAAACCCGGCGTCGGCAAATGGTGGATGCCGCCCACCAGCTCCAAGGCCTCCGCTATCCAGGCAGGGGCCGCATACAGAATCCGGTGTTCCGGGAACGCCCGGCGCAGGCCGCGCAGGGCCGGAACGGCCACTAAGAGGTCCCCAAGTTTCAAGGCCCGCAAGGCAAGCAGCAACGGTTGTTCGGTGCTTTCAACAGTGTCCATAGTGACCTCCCGGTAGGAGTCTAGCGGCACGAAACTTCTCGTGACCGCACTGTTTAGCGCCTGGAGAACTGGGGAACGTTGCGAGTATGGGAGGAACCGGAACGTTGAAGGCGGTCCTGTTTGACCGCGATGGAACGCTCGTCGTTGATGTGCCTTACAACGGCGATCCGCAACTGGCGCGGCCCATGGAAAGTGCCGGTCCTGCGCTCGACAGAGTTCGCCGTGC
Source organism: Arthrobacter sp. fls2-241-R2A-200 (assembly GCF_030209745.1). Lineage (GTDB taxonomy): Bacteria > Actinomycetota > Actinomycetes > Actinomycetales > Micrococcaceae > Arthrobacter. Next base: position 30,944 of record NZ_JARVRJ010000012.1, on the reverse strand, counting down.
AGGACTTGCGACGGGAGTGGTCAGTAACCAATCGGGCGTGGCCCGTGGGCTGCTGACGCTCCACCAAGTGGACGCAGTCAATCAGCGGGTGGATCAGCTGTTGGGCCCATTCGACGTGTGGCAAGTGTGCCCGCACGGTCCCGAGGACGGTTGTGATTGCCGCAAGCCCGCGCCGGGAATGATTCTTGGCGCGTGCCGGGCTTTGGGAATCGACCCGTCCGAGGCTGCGTTCGTGGGTGATATCGGGGCGGATATGGGAGCGGCGACGGCAGCCGGAACCCGTGCCGTCCTAGTACCAACCCCCGTGACGCGGCAAGAGGAAATTGATGCTGCGGAGCTGGTGGCTGAGGACTTGGAGCAGGCGATTGAGCTCCTGCTGGGCGACACGAAAACCAAGGAAGACCAAGCACGCCAAGGCGCGCCCGTATGAGCCGCGTCCTGGTAGCCCGGCTGGACAGCATGGGCGATGTCCTCCTCTCAGGCCCGGCCCTGCGCGCGGTGGCCAACGGAAGCCGCCGCGACGGAAGCCGGCCCAACGACGTCGTCCTCCTGTGTGGTCCTGAAGGCGCAGGCGCCGCTGAGATGCTCCCGGGCGTAACGCAGGTCCACACGTGGGCCTGCCCGTGGATCGTCAACCCGGCACCTCCGGCAACGGAAGAGATGATCAACAGCCTGATCGAGTTTGTCCGCAATTCCAGGATCGAAGAAGCCGTGATCCTCACGTCATTCCATCAATCCCCTCTACCCTTGGCTCTCCTGCTGCGGCTTGCTGGCGTCAGGAAGATCACGGGGGCCTCCACGGATTACGCGGGCTCCCTGTTGGATGTCCGGCTCAAACCCGGCGAGGACTTCCCGGAAGACCAGCCTGAAGTGATCCGCGCACTGACCATTGCGGAGGCAGGCGGCTATGTGCTGCGGGACGGCGACGACGGAAAGCTGCACATCACCTCTGGCCCGGACCCGGAGCCCGAAGGAGCCACCTCACTGGCCCGCGAGCTGGCGGAGGAGGGCCCGTACATTGTGGTTCACCCCGGAGCCGCTGCACCGGCAAGGGCGTGGCCCGCGCTCCACCATGCTGCAACCGTCGAGTTGCTTCAGGCCTATGGACACAAGGTGGTGGTCACCGGTGGGCCCGGGGAAACTTCCCTGACGGCGACCGTGGCCGGTCCCTCAGCCCGGAACCTGGGCGGTGGAACGAACCTCAGGACCCTCGCAGCGGTTCTCGAGGGCGCCGCCGTCGTGGTCACCGGCAATACTGGCCCCGCCCATTTGGCGGCGGCCGTTGGCACTCCGGTGGTTTGCTTGTTCGCGCCCGTCGTCCCCGCGATCCGCTGGGCACCGTACGGGGTGCCGATGGAACTGCTCGGCGACCAGGAAGCGGCCTGCAAAAACAGCCGGGCCCGCACATGCCCGGTCCCCGGGCACCCGTGCCTGAGCTCCGTGGCTCCCGAGCAGGTTGTCGAGGCGGTCGAACGGCTCCTCGGGGGCGTCTCATCCCTGTCCACCCGGCGAAAGGTCTGGAAACCATGAGGATCCTCGTGTGGCACGTCCACGGCGGGTGGATGGAAGCTTTCGTCCGTGGCCGTCACGAATACTTGTTGCCCACACTGCCCGACGGCGGCCCCTGGGGTTTGGGGCGGGGTGGCCGTGACTGGCCCGCCAACGCGCAAGAGGTGGATCTGGACACACTTGACCCGGGAGGCGTGGACGCCGTGGTCCTGCAGCGCCCCGAGGAGATTGCGGCAGTAGCACGCGCCTTGGGGCGGCGACCCGGAATGGACCTGCCCGCCGTGTACCTGGAGCACAACACCCCCAAAGGTGATGTCCCTTTCACCCTGCACCCCCTCGCTGACCAGAGCACGATCCCCGTGGTCCACGTGACCCACTTCAACCAGCTCTTCTGGGACACCGGGTCGGCCCTGACCACGGTGATCGAACACGGCATTCCGGACCCCGGGCACCTGTACACGGGCGAGCGGGAAGAGATGGGTGTGGTGGTCAACGAGCCCGTCCGGCGTGGACGGGTCACAGGAACCGACCTCCTGCCCGGCTTCGCGGCTGTAGGTCCGTTGCGAGTGTTTGGAATGGGAACTGAAGCCTTGCCAGAGGCACTGAACCTGCAAGCGCACGGCCTCGGCGCGGAGCGGCTCCGGATCTCCGGGGATGTGTCGGCGGCGAAACTTCACGAGGAGCTCGCCCGCTGCAGGCTCTACCTCCACCCCCTGCGTTGGACTTCCTTGGGCTTGGCCCTGCTCGAAGCCATGCACTTGGGCATGCCGGTCCTGGCGCTCTCCACCACCGAAGCTGCCGGGGCGGTCCCGCACGGCGCCGGCCTGGTCTCCAACGACGTCGAGGACCTTCAACGGTTCGCGCGGCGCCTCCTGGAAGACCCCGACGATGCCTACGCCATTGGCATGGTGGCCCGCGAAGCTGCGCTGGAGCGCTACGGCTTGGGCAAGTTCCTCCGGGCCTGGGACACGCTCCTCGCTGAACTGTCCACCCACCGGCCGGGCACCCACCGGCCAGCCACCCAACGCCACGACACCGAGAGGATGCATCCATGAAAATCTCCATGGTCTCCGAACACGCCAGCCCGTTGGCGGCGTTGGGCGGCGTCGACGCCGGCGGACAGAACGTCCACGTGGCAGCACTGTCCTCCAGTTTGGCCGAGCGCGGCCACAACGTCACCGTCTACACGCGCCGTGACGATCCGGATCTTCCCGCAAAGGTGCAGGTGGGACCTGGGCTCACCGTGGTCCATGTCGACGCCGGACCTGCCCGCCGCATCCCCAAGGATGACTTGCTGCCGTTCATGGGCCAATTGGCGGACGGCATCTGCGCAGACTGGGGCGATCAGCTTCCGGACGTTGTTCACGCACACTTCTGGATGTCCGGACTGGCAGCCATCCAAGCGTCCAAACGCGCCGGAGCCCCGGATCCCGTCCCTGTGGTGCAAACATTCCACGCGCTCGGATCGGTCAAGCGCAGGCATCAAGGATCTGCCGACACCAGCCCCCCGGCACGGGCCTGGCTCGAGCCCTGGGTAGGCCGCACCGCCGACTGGGTGATCGCCACCTGCCCGGACGAAGTGTTCGAACTCAAAGTCCTCGGCATCAGCCGTTCCAAGATCTCCATCGCCCCCTGCGGCGTGGACCTTGCGTTGTTCCAAGGAACCGCCGACGCCGAACCCAGGGAACGCACACACCGGATCCTGAGCGTGGGCCGCCTGGTGCAACGCAAGGGGGTGGACCTGATTATCCAAGCACTTCCGCTCCTCGCCGAGGCGGGCTTTGACGACGTCGAACTCTTGATCGTTGGCGGCTCCGGGGACGCTTTGAACCTTGAGGAAGATCCGGAAGCCCAACGGTTGCGGTCCTTGGCCAAGGAATTGGGGGTTGAGGACAAAGTCACCATGCGCGGGCAGGTACCCAGGGATGCCATGCCGGGCATCTTCCGCAGCGCCGACGCGGTGGTATGCACGCCGTGGTATGAGCCGTTCGGCATCGTGCCGCTGGAGGCCATGGCTTGCGGAGTGCCGGTGGTTGCGGCCGCAGTGGGCGGACTCCGGGAGACCGTCGTCGACCAGAAAACAGGACTCCAGGTCCCGCCCCGGGATCCCGAGGCTATCGCTGAGGCGCTGGTAAAGCTCCTGGGCGACCCCGCCTTGCGGGCGGAGATGGGCCGCGCCGGAGCCCGTCGCGCCCGTTCCCGCTACTCCTGGGACAGGATCGCCGCGGACACCGAGAAAGCCTACCGATCCGTCCTGGCTGCCGGGCTTGCCGCCGGGCTGGCCCAGCAGGCCGATGAGGGCCTGGGACCGTTGGAAGGGAGGGCGTTGTGAGCATCAAATCAACCGTCCCGGAAACGCTGCCCGCAGGCTGGACGCCCAGCTTCAGTGCCGCCACCATCCACGACGCCGAGGTCACCCGCCATCTGGATAACGTCCTGCCCGCACTGGAATCCCTGCGCTCGCAGTCCGGACGCCTGTCTGAATGGGGGACCGAACTTGCCCATCGGCTCCTCGCCGGGCACCGCCTGCTCGCTGCCGGCAACGGTGGTTCGGCAGCAGAAGCCCAGCACCTCACGGCCGAGCTCGTTGGCAGGTTCGACGACGAGCGGGCACCGTTCTCCGCAATCTCCCTGCACGCGGAGTCGTCCGCTGTCACGGCCTTGTCCAACGACTACGGCTACGAGGAAGTCTTCGCCCGGCAGGTCCGTGCCCACGGCCGCGCCGGTGATGTCCTGGTCCTCCTGTCCACCAGTGGCCGCAGCCCCAACCTGCTCAACGCAGTCCGCACGGCCCGTGAACGCGGGATCACCACGTGGGCGCTGACCGGCAGCGGCCCGAACCCGCTCTCAGAAGCGTGCGACCAAGCCATCACCGTGGACGCTATCGCCGCCAATGCACAAGAAGGCCACCTGATCGCGGTGCACGCCGTGTGCAGAGCCTTCGACGCCGAGGTTGCCCGGCGAACCGGTCCCTACTCCGGCGGTCAGCCATGAGGATCACAGTGGTTGGCGACCTCCTGCTCGACGTCGACATCAACGGTGCCGCCACACGGCTCAGCCCCGACGCGCCGGTGCCCGTGGTGGACGTCGCCGATGTCCGGCGTCGTGCAGGCGGCGCGGGCTTGGTAGCCACCGTCCTCGCCCAGGACGGCCACGACGTCGCGCTGGTCACCGCGGTATCGGACGACGACGGCGCCAGCCACCTCAAGCGGGCGCTTGAAGGCGTGCAGGTGCTCGCCGGAGCCCCACTCGCCCCGACGCCTACTAAGACGCGGGTGCGGATCGGAACGCATCCGATGGTTCGGTTCGATGAAGGATGCTCCCCGGCGGCGGTCCCTGACAGCACGCCCGTGATGCTGGCGGCGATTGCTTCGGCAGAGGCGATTGTGGTGGCCGATTACGGCCGTGGGATCACGGCAAACGTGGAGATCCGTGCTGCCCTGGCCCAAGTGTCCGGCAAGGTGCCGGTGGTTTGGGATCCGCACCCGGCAGGGTCCGAACCCGTGCCGGGGGTCGCGGTGGTCACGCCGAATCTCTCCGAAGCCTTGGCCGTTGCGAAGGCCGGCGGCCTGGATCCGTCCTGCACCGGCGCCACGGAAGCCGGCCGCCACTTGATGCGGAAGTGGCAAAGCAATGCTGTCTTGGTGACCCGGGGCGAAGACGGGGCGGTGCTGCTCTCCGTGGGAGACCCGTCGGCCCACGCCATCACCGCACCCCAAACCAACGTCAGCGATCCCTGCGGTGCCGGTGACCGCCTGGCCGGAAGCCTGGCGGTGTACTTGGGCCTTGGACTGGCCCTCCCGGAGGCCGCAGCCCGGGCAGTGGAAGACGCATCCGGATTCCTGGCCCGGGGAGGAGCGGCAGCTTTGGGCTCTGCAGCTTTGGCATCGGCAGCTTTGGCCTCGGCAACGGTGGAAGAGGCACCCAAGCCGGGTCCCGTCGTCGAACATCAGGGCCTTGAGCTGCTCCGCGGAGGCAACCCCGACGGGCTCCGGCTCGCCGAGTCCATCCGCGCCAAGGGCGGAACGGTGGTGGCCACCGGCGGTTGTTTCGATCTCCTGCATGCCGGCCACGCCCGGACCTTGGCAGCAGCACGCGCCATGGGCGACTGCCTGGTTGTTTGCCTGAATTCCGACGACTCTGTCAGGCGGCTCAAAGGCATGCACCGGCCCATCGTGAGCGTCGAAGACAGGGCAGAGTTGTTGCTCGCGCTCGAATGCGTCGATGCCGTGGTCGTTTTCGAGGAGGACACCCCCGAGGCGTGCCTAACGGACATCCGGCCCGATATTTGGGTCAAGGGCGGCGACTATGTCCCTGATGAACTGCCGGAAGCCCGGCTTGTTGCGGGCTGGGGAGGGCGCTGCGTCACCGTGCCTTTCCATCCGGCCCGCTCCACCAGCGGCTTGGCTGCAGCACTGGCCAAAGTCAGCTGATTCCCTACGTTCGACCCAAGGAACGCCTTGTTCGACCCAACGAAAGGAACCGCATGAACACGCAAACACCTGGCCGCGTCATTGTGACCGGAGGCGGGTCTGGTCTTGGAGCTGCCATTGTTGAGGCAATCCGCGACGCCGGCGGCACGCCGTTCGTCTTCGACCGCGACATCAGCAACGTCTCGGGCGCAAAGGCACTCGAAGTTGACGTATCCAACCGCGAAGCGGTGGAAGCTGCAGTGAAAGAGGCCGCAGACAGCTTGGGCGGCTTGGATGGCGTTGTGACCGCTGCGGGCATTGATCGCTGCGGCAAGCTCGGCGACGTCCCGGCCGAGGAATGGGAAAAGGTGATCGGAGTGAACCTCCTTGGCACCGTTTCCACAGTCCGGGCCGCCCTGCCTTATCTGAAGGGTTCTCGCGGCCGCGCCATCACCATCGCATCGACCCTGGGCTTGCGGGCCCTCCCCGATGCCACGGCCTACTGCGCCTCCAAGTTTGGCGTCATAGGCTTCAGCCGTGCGCTCGCGGCGGAGACCGGGGGAGTCATCGGCGTCACCACGATCATCCCCGGCGGCATGAAGACGCACTTCTTCGACGACCGCGATGAGCAGTACAAACCGCAGGACGATTCAAAGCTCAACGACCCCGCCAACGTTGCGCAGGCTGTGCTGTTCGCCCTCTCACAGCCCTTCGGCAGTGAGGTCCGCGAACTCCTGATCACCCCCGCAGAAGAAGGCTCGTGGCCGTAAGGTCCAGCACGTCCTGAACAACGTCGGCCACGGCGATGCCCTCAATGAGGGTCTCGTCGTGGCCGCAGTGCGGAGCCGTCCAACCCACCTGGGTGACGTCGGCGCCGCAGCGAGGGCACCTGGTGACCCAGGACATGTGGACGCGGTGCAGGGCCCGCCCCCGAGGCGCCGCGTTGAACGCGTTGCCCACCCAGTAGATCCCCACCGTTGGCGTGCCGAGGGCCTGGGCCAAGTGCCGGGGGCCGCTGTCACTGGCCAGCATCACCGTGGCCGATTCCAAGAGTGCGGCCAGCTCGCCGATTTCCAGTTCACCTGCGACCGAGCGAACGGCAGGCGAACGAACGGCAACCGAACGAACGGCAACCGGGGCGACGGCGCTTTCCCCGACCAACTGCCGTGCGGCCACCTCGGCAACCTCCTGGGCCAGTGCCTTCTCGGAGTGGTCGCCCACGATGAGTACCTGGGCACCTGCCCGGGCGACGCCCGCCGCGGCGTCCGCAAAGTACGACGCCGGCCAGCGCCTCCGCGGATCGGTGGCGCCCGGATGGACCACCACCAAGGAGCCGTACCGGTGATCACGCAAGCCCGCTATGGACTCCCTATGTTCCTTCCGGGCGCGCAGGGGCGGTGCAATCATCGCGGGTGCTCCGGCCAGGCCCGCCACTTCCAGCCAGCGGTCCGGCTCGTTCTGGTAATAGATGTAATCCAGGTTCCGCTCCAGCCGCTCCGCATCGGGGGTCCGCGTGCCCACGGTGTGCCGCGCACCGATCTGCCGCAGGAACGGGTTGGAGAAACGGCCGCCGCCGTGCATTTGGAGGGCTATGTCGAACTCCCTGACGCGCATGGCCGCGAAGAACGCCGCCAGCGCGGCGAGATCCTCGGCGTCGTCGTCGAACCGTTCACCGTTCCGGGGGCCGTCGTGGACGCCGCGCGCCGCTGGCAACAGTTCGACGTCGTCAACGGGACCCTCCGTCGCGGCCACCACAGCCGCGTGGATGGGTGTGCCGAGGAGCGTCACGGTGGCGTCCGGGTAGGCATCCCTTAAGGCGTACAGCGCTGGATAGGTGAAGATGAGATCCCCTAGGCCACCACCGCGCAGCACGGCAATCCGTTTCACATCGGCGAACTTTTCCAAGACAGGACCGATGCCCAAGGCCTGCTTTTCCTGCCCGTTGCCCATAGGTGCTCCTTTTCGCTGTCGGTGGTGGCGCGGACGGCGGAAAGTCCCCGGCCCGGCGTGTGAAGCGCGTGCCGTTGGGTACCTGACGGGAACAGGAACATGCCGCCAAACGGAAGGTACCCCATGGCACGCCTCTCCAATCAAGAAGGCTTGGCCGACTGGTTGCCAGGTCGCTTGGCCGAGGAACGGCCCATCGTCACGGTGATCGGTGACTCCATCCTTGACGGGTGGTGGGACGGGACCATCGAACGGTTCTGCCGGGAAGCCCCGGCTCCCGTGGTGCAGGTCCAACGCCGTGACTTCGCGCCCGGCGGTGCGGCCAACACGGCCATGAACCTCGCGGCGATGGGAGCCGATGTCAGGTTCGTGTCGCTCGTCGGTGAGGATTCTGCGGGCCTGCAGCTGCTAGAAAGGCTTGAAGCGGCGGGCATCGACGTCTCCCACGTGGTCTCCCATCCGGACATGACAACCACCACCAAATTCCGGGTCAGCAGCGGCGGCCAAGTGATGTTGCGCCTTGATGATGCTGCCAACGGGCTTCCCGGCGACGGTCTTGAGGTGTTGGCGGCCTTCATTCCGGAAGCCGTTGATGGAGCCACTGCGGTGGTGCTGTGCGACTACGGAGCCGGTGCTTTGGACGGGCCGGTGCGGGACGCGCTTCTTGAACACCTTGGACCGGAAACCGGATCCGATTCGTCTGCTTCGAGGAACATGCTGGTGGTCGTGGACGCGCACAACCCTGGGCAGTGGGCTGAGTTGCAACCGGACATCGCCACACCCAACGCCCAGGAAGCGTCCCGGCTGCTCGGCGTCGAACTGCCAGGCGGTGCAGCCCGGTGCCCCTTCATTGAAGCCCACACGGACCAACTCCTTCGAGCCTCTGGTGCGGACGCCGTCGTCGTTACCCTGGACCGTGAGGGGACGCTGACGATGCGCACGCCTACCGGCCCGAGCCACGGAACAACCGGGCGAGGAACAACCGGGCAAGGAACAGCCGGGACGCCCGTCGACTGGACGCCCGTCCACAGGACGCCCGTGCACAGGACATGGGCCCGGCCGCAGGCGGAGAAGCAGGCATCAGGTGCGGGAGATACGTTCGTGGCGGCGCTGACATTGGCGCGGGCCGCCGGCCTGCCGCTGACCACCAGCGTGGACTTCGCCCAGGCGGCCGCGGATGTGGTGGTCCACCGGCCCGGTACCTCGGTCTGCACCACCGATGAACTGACACGCCACCTCAGCGGATTCGCGGACACGGCGTTGTCTGCCGCCGAGTTGGCGCAGCAGGTGGACGAGCACCGCCGCCAGGGCAAACGCATTGTGCTGACCAACGGCTGCTTCGATGTGCTGCACCGCGGACACACCCGGTACCTCAACCAGGCCAAGCAGTTGGGTGACGTCCTGGTGGTTGCCTTGAACAGTGATTCATCGGTCCGGCAACTCAAAGGCCCGGACCGTCCGGTCAACCACGAGGCCGATCGCGCCGCAGTGATTGCCGCCCTGAGTTGCGTGGACCACGTCACCGTCTTTGACACGCCCACGCCCATACCGCTGATCGAGTTGCTTCGACCCGATGTCTACGCCAAGGGCGGCGACTACACGCCCGAGATGCTTGCCGAGTCCGCTGCCGTGGAAAGTTATGGCGGCACCGTGAGCATCCTGGATTACGTGCCCGAGCACTCCACCACAGCGGTGCTTGAACGTATCCGCTCTACCGGAGACGGCGGAGACAGCCCGCGCAATTGAGGAAGGACGCCATGCGTATTGTCATCACCGGTGCCACCGGACATGTGGGGACAGAGTTGTTGAAGCGGCTGCATCGGGCCCGCACCGAGGAAGGCGCGGATCTGGACCTCGTTGGAGTGGTCCGGCGCCACCCCGACCAGGACTCGGAACCGTACAACGACGTCGACTGGCGGACGCTGGATGTCGGATCGCGCGAGGATCAACCCGCGTTGGCCTCGGCTATGGCCAACGCCGACGCCGTGGTGCACCTTGCCTGGCTCATCCAGCCGAACCATGACCGCCAGGCACTCCGTCAAACCAACGTAGCCGGGACGGCACACGTGCTGGCTGCAGCCCGGAGGGCCGGAGTAGGGCACGTGGTTTGCGCGTCCTCCGTGGGCGCATATTCGCCGGCTCCCAAAGACCAGCGGACCAGTGAGGACTGGCCCGCAGCAGGCATCCCGGGATCACATTACAGCGCGGATAAGGCTGCGCAGGAGAAGCTCTTGGACACCTTCGCCGAGGACAATCCGGACGTTGTGGTGTCCCGCCTCAGGCCCGCCCTGACATTCAGCGCAGGAGCCGGCAGCGAGGTTGGCCGCTACTTCCTGGGCCGGCACTTGCCGCGGTTCTTTCCGCGCAAGCCCTGGCTCCCGTTGCTGCCGGTGCCCAAGGAGCTGGTGTTCCAAGCGGTGCACGCGGCGGACGTCGCCGATGCCTACTGGCGCGTACTCGATCGACGTGCCGGAGGTGCGTTCAATATCGCGGCGGAGCCGGTCATTGATCCCAACGCGTTGGGTTGGCTCCTCGGGGCAGGACGGGTGGTGCGTTTACCGCTTTCGCTGCTTCGCGGCGTCGTCCACGTCAGTTGGCGGCTGCATGCCCAAGCGACAGACGCCGGCTGGGTGGACATGGCAGCGAACGCGCCGGTTATGGACACCTCACGGGCCAACAGTGTCTTGGGCTGGTCGCCAAGGCATTCATCACTGGAGTCCTTTGCCGAGATGATGGATGGGCTGGGCGCAGGGAAGGGCAGGCAGGCCTCGCCTCCGCTCCAACCCCGCTAGGCCAACCCCGCTGGTTCACTCAGACGAGAGGACCACGGTGAGGATCCGGCGGAGGCTCATGGCTACGGACGCCGCGGCAACCACCGGTGCTTGTCCGGCGGCGGCGTCAGCAACGGCGTCGTTCAATGCCGCGATGCTTTCCTTTGCCTCCGCCAACCGATCCTCAAGTTGGCCGGGGTCACCTTCGCGCCAGTGGTCGATGACGGCAGCCGCCGCCTCCAAGGCTTGGGAAAGATGGGCCAGCACAGCGTTCGGAATGGCGGTGCCGGCATCCTTTTCCCAAATGGCGCTGGCCAAGACGTCGGTAGTGTCCTGGACGTGGAAGGTGAGCCGTTCCAACGTCTGCAGGCCTGCCAGGTCGCCGGGAAGGCGTGTTGCCCGACGTCGGGATCTGGGGTTCGCTTTGGTGCTTAACTCAGCTTGGTGCACCGCAGTCCGCACGGCGGCGGCTGTACGTGAAAGTTCGTCGCTGCGGCTGGCCCAGGCTTCATGGTTGGGTGGCCACGATTCTTCCATGGCCCGGGCCATGTCCTTGAGCTGCCGCGACAGGGCAGCTTTGTGGCCGGCGATGGCGGGGTCGATGGCGTCCAAATGCAGCGGAGGAAATAGCAGCCAGTTCACCGCGAAGCCGCAAGCGACCCCCATCGCCATCTGGAGGACGTAGGCGTAGGAGAAGCCTTCAGCGTTGGAACCACCCAAAACCAGCACGAAAAGCGCCGCCATGGGAATCCAATCGGAAGCCGATCCCAACCGGGGCAGGCCGCCGATAAGAACCCCCAGTCCCACCACCAAGGCCACCGAAAAGGTCGAGGGTCCCGTGAGTGAGGTGACCAGGAAGGCCATGCCGATGCCAAGGCTCAGCCCAAGAAGGCTCTGCAGCCCATGCCGGGCAGAATCTGCCACCGTGTGGTGCATGCTGACCAGCGCGCCTAATGGCGCGTAATAGGGGTAGGCAGCCGCGGGTCCTGGCATGAAGGGCGCAAGCCACCACGCCAAGCCGGCAGCGAGTGCCGTCTTGACTGCGAAGAGTAGCCGGTGGCGGGTGATGCTTTTTCGAAGCGCGGGGATCAGCCGACGCCTGGCGGGCAAGAGGCTCATCAATTCAACGTTCGCAGGTATGGGCCACAGTGTCGAGCCGGAGCAGCGATGCGTGGCGGACGCCATCCGCCAATAGCTCGATTTAAACAGTGAGGAATTTGGTGCGATTAGAACTGCGACAACCGGGTACACACCCATTGATAGTAACGATCCTTACTATCCCGGCTGCTGTCCGCAGCCTGCCAACTGTGGAAAGAGAGCGACAATGACTGAGAGCCAATCGCCGCAGGACGGAAGCTTCGCGGCGCCATCAACCGGTGCCCATGCAGGCACCGAGCCTTTCACCGGAAGCTACCTGGACTCGCCGGACGTCGAATTTGAGACTGCTGGAACCGCCGATACCGGTTCTGCAAGTTCCGGTACCGTCGACGCTGCCAAGCAAGAAGCCGCAGGAGTGGCTGGGGCCGTGGGCGACGCCGCGAGCGGAGTTGTCGGCACCGCAAAGTCGGAAGCCGGCAACGTGGCCCACGAGGTCAAGGTAAACGCCCGTCAGCTGCTGACGCAGACCAAGGGTGAACTGGCCGACCAAGCCCAGGCCCAGCAGCAGCGTGTTGCTGAGGGTCTTCGGTCCATCTCCGATGAACTGAAGAACATGGCCAATTCCAGCGAGAACGGTGGCGTTGCCACGGACCTCGTCCAGCAGGCGGCCCAGCGTTCCTCCTCCGTTGCCCAGTGGCTTGAAGGCCGGGACCCGGGTTCATTGGTGGAAGAACTCAAGGGATTCGCACGCCGCAAGCCCGGCGCGTTCCTCATGATCGCTGCAGGCGCAGGCATCCTTGCCGGCCGACTCGGCAGGGGCATGGCTGACAACTCACCGATGGGTGGAGGGTCTGCAAGCGGCACGGCAGATGTGACCGCAGAGACTCCCCGCGCCGTCTACTACCCGGCAGCAGGCGGAGCCGTGACTCCTCCGGCCGTGGACCTGCCCGGCCCGGCCACCACCACTGCCGGATACGGTTCGGCCACCACCACCGGATACGACGCCGGAACCACCGGCGGTTACGAGGGTGCTACCACGCCACTTGATCCGGACGATCCCCAGTACGGAGGTCTTCGATGAGCAGTCCCGCCGATCTGCCCCCCACTACTGCCGCCCACGTGAAGGCAGAAACCGTACCTCTTGGTGAGCTGCTCAGCGACGTGACGCGCGATATCTCCACCTTGATGCGCCAGGAAGTGGAACTGGCCAAGGTGGAAATCAAGGATTCGGCCACCAAGGCCGGCAAGGGCGCAGGAATGCTGGCCGGAGCAGCATGGGCCGGCCACCTCGCCGTCGTTTTCCTGTCCATCGCCCTTTGGTGGGCACTTGGCCAGCTCATTGGCCTCGGATGGTCCGCAGTTGTTGTGGCGGTCATCTGGGCAATCGTTGCTGCAGTTCTGGCCTCCAAGGGCCGCAAGGAACTGAACGCCATCAAGGGCTTGCCCCGGACGGCAGAGACAGTCAAGGAAATACCTCCAACCTTCAAACCGAATACTGAGGAGACACGATGACGCAGAACCCCGAAGCACTGCGCGCCGATATCGAAGAAACGCGCCGGCGGCTCAGTACAAATGTTGACGCCGTGGCCGATAAGGTCACCCCGTCCCACATCGTCAACCGCAGGGTGGACAAGATCAAGACGGCCGTATTCGGCGCCCGGGACGATGTCCAGGATGCTGCCGGGAACGCTGCAGGCCGGGCCGGCGACGTTGTTTCCGGCGTCGCGAGCAACGTGTCCGGTGCTGTTTCGGATCTTGGTGACGCACCGCAGGTGATCACCCGCAAAGCGCAGGGCAGCCCGATCGCTGCAGGCCTCATTGCTTTCGGCGCAGGCCTCCTTGTCTCGGCGCTCTTCCCGCCGTCGGAGAAGGAGCGCGAGGCAGCCCAGGCACTGAAGGATGCGGCCCAGCCGTTGACTGAGGAAATCAGCCACGCCGCGCAGGAAGTGGCCGAACACCTGAAGGAACCTGCCCAGGACGCCATGCAGAACGTCAAGGACAGTGCCACCGAGGCAGCCTCCAACGTCAAGGACGAGGGGCAGTCCGCAGCAGCTGACGTCCAGGGCCGCGCCTACGAGGCCAAGGACAACATCAGCAACCAGTAGCCTGATCGCTCACCCAGTTGAGTCGCAGCAGAGGCCGTTATGAGCACTCATAACGGCCTCTGCTGCGTCTTGGTCGGGTTTTCAAGCGAACTGGGTTTTGTCAGCGAACTGGGTTTCTGCACCGCGCGGCGTGGTGTCAGCGCACTTCGAGGATCTGGTGCAGCAGCCGGGCGGCTGCCGGCCTGGCCGCGTGTTCCTCGGCCCATTGCGCCCGGGCCACCGCTTTGCTGACAGCCTGGGTGGTGATCCCCAGTTCCTGGGCCACGGCTTTTTGCTGGCCGCGGACACCGGGGGTCAGCAGGTCCAACACGCGCCATTCGGCCGGGCTGCGGTGCAGGACGATGTGTCCAAGGAGGCGCAACACGGCTTCTGCCTCCGCGGCCAATGTGGCGACTGGGCCCTCAACGGCAACGGGAATCCGGTCCTTGCCGTAGCGGAGCCGGTCCACCGCCCGCCTGGCGTAGACCAGCCCATGGCCGGAGGCGTCCGTCACCACATTGGGCAACGGTTCGTTGACCGGGCCCACTCCGATCCCTACGTACCAGCGTCCGGACCTCAAGGCGATGAGGGCAGCCTCCACGGCCTCATGCGCGGACTCAACAATCCCTTGGACTTCATCGTGCACCGAACGGTCAAAGTCGAGCCGCGCAGGAATGTGCCGCAGGTCCTTAAGGAGCCGCGGCACCAAGTCGCCATCGTGGCGGCTATCCCGTTGGTTGATGGTCAAAGTGAACATAGGGATCCCCATGCTACCGGCTGGTAGCCGCACGGCAAGGGATCAACAAAAAAGTACGACGGCGGCCGGTAAAGTTCCCAAGGAACCGCACCGGCCGTCGTCGTACTGTTACGCCACAGACCTGTTGGTTACAGCGTTAGTGGCTGTATTAGTGGCCTTCGCTAGTGGCTGTATTAGTGGCCTTCGGTCGAGAATCGCTTGATGGATGCCTCGAGCTCGGCTTCGGCAGCGGCGCGATCGCCCCAGCCCTCGGCCTTGACCCACTTGCCCGGCTCCAGGTCCTTGTAGCGCGTAAAGAAGTGCTCGATTTCCTTGATCAGGAATTCGCTGACGTCGCTGATTTCCTGGATGTGGTCAAAGCGGGCATCCACGGGAACGCACAGGACCTTGGCATCTCCGCCGCCGTCGTCCGTCATGTTGAAGACGCCGATCGGGCGGGACTCAACGATCACGCCCGGGTGCAGGTCGAAGTCCTGCAGGAGCACCAGTGCGTCCAGCGGATCGCCGTCCTCGCCCAACGTGTTCTCGAAGAAACCGTAGTGCGTGGGGTACTGCATGGAGGTGAACAGGACGCGGTCCAGGCGGACACGGCCGGTTTCGTGGTCAACTTCGTACTTGACGCGCGATCCCTTGGGGATCTCGATGGTCACGTCGTGCTTCATGGAATGCTCCTTGACGGGGGTGGTGGGGCGTTACTCCCCCAAGTGGCCGCCACAGGTGACGGTGCTCGGGTAGGCTGCTCAGCCCCAGGGCTGGCGGCAGGCGAAAATGGAGCCGGGGCCGCCGACTACTATTGAGGATATAGGGAGAGGCCCGGTTTCTTGAACCGGCGGGGAAATTCAGGACTGACAGGACCACACAACTGCATGGACGGGGTCAAAGACCGGGCTGCCCGGAACAGGGTTTCGGTGGCCTTGGAGCACCTGAAATGGCCGTTCCTCCTGGCTGCCGTTCTCGTTGTGGTCAGCGCAATGGTGGTCGCCGGAATGGTGCCCTCCCTCCTCACCGCACCAAAGCCCGCCCTCGCCGCGCCCTCGTGGCAGGTCCCGCCAGCGCAGCTCTCGCAGCCAAGCGGTGTACTGCCTTTGGACAAGAATGCGCCCCTACCCGTCCCGGCCCAGGTGTCCAGGCTCCTGGACGGCCCGCTGAAGCCTGACGGTGCCGGATCAATGACCGGTGTGGTCCTCGATGCCTCCACCGGCCAGGTCCTCTTCGACCGGGACGCAAATTCCAACCGGATTCCCGCGTCGAACATGAAACTGCTGACCGCCGTCTCAGCGCTGAAGGCCCTGGGCCCAGAGACGCGGTTCACCACCCGGGTAGTCGCCGGGTCCACCCCCTCAACGGTTGTCCTCACGGGAGGAGGGGATGTGCTTCTCGGTGCAGGAGCATCCGTCCCCACCGCTGTGATGGGCCACGCCGGCCTGTCTTCGCTGGCGTCGGACACGGCCGCGGCGTTGGCCAAGGCCGGGGTCAAGGGCCCCATCACCGTGCAAGTGGACGATTCCCTATTCACCGGGGCCCCGCTCAATCCCGCATGGAGCCTGGACGACGTTGCCGCCGGGGAGACCGCCCCCCTGTTCCCGCTCGCCATGAACTCCGGACGCTACGCACCGGACAGCACCACCGGTCCGCGGCCCCAGGATTCCGCCCTCACTACCGCGCAGGCGTTCGCCACACAGTTGGCGGCCGCAGGCGTGGCCGTGAACCCCGGCGTCGTGCGTGGGAAAGGCGTCCCCGCCAAAGTGCTGGCCACTGTCCAGTCAGCCACCGTGGGCGAACAGGTGGACCTCATGCTGGAGACCTCCGATAACTTCCTCGCGGAGGACATGGGCCGGATGACGGCGCTGGCATCGGGCAGGAAAGCAACGTACGACGACGCCACTGCGGCCGTGCGGCAGAGGCTGGGGGAGTTGGGCATCGCCACGGATTCGATGCAGTTGGCCGACGTGTCCGGCCTCGCGTTGGATAACCAAGTCAGCACCCGCCAGTTCGCCGAAGTAGTCCGGGCCATCACCAGCGGGCCCGAAACCGCTTTGCGGGCGGCGCTCGACGGGTTCCCGGTGGCTGGCCTGACGGGCACCCTCGATAACAGGTACGCGGCGGACGGCACCGCTGCCGGCGCCGGGTTGGTACGGGCTAAAACGGGCACACTGAATACAGTGATCGCCCTGAGCGGCTATGTGGTGGATGCTGACGGCCGGCTCCTCGTTTTCTCCTTTATCGGCAACGGCCTCGATCCGGGTGCGGCAGGAAACAAGGTCGCAATGGACCGAGCCGCCACTGTCCTGGCTTCCTGTGGTTGCCGCGGCTAAAAGCTGCGCGCGGAGCGAACATTGGGCCGCCTGCCAGCCTCGTGTGTTCTGATGGACCCATGGTGTCTTCTGCCCGCGATTCGTCAGCAGGGGCCCCGTCCCTGATCAATTGGGACCTGGCCGCCTCCACGGCTGCGCGCCTTGCCCCCTCCGGCCCGGAGCTGAGTGCCTCGGACATTGGCAAGGCGGTGGAAAATCTGCGCTTCAACGCAGATATTTCCGTCCCGCACGTCCATGACATCACCGGGCTCCAGGCCGCACGGGACCTCCGTGATTCGCACGTTCTGGTGGTGGACAGGGCTTCCTGGTCCAAGGCGAACACCCAGAGTTTTGCCGTCATGCTGCAGCCCGTGCTCGAGAAGATGCGGACCAGCCGCAGCGGCGTCGCCATGACTCCGGCCGCCGCCAGTGCCAGCGGTGCCATTACCGGCACCCAACTGGGGGCTGTCCTTGCCTTCCTTTCCAGCAAGGTACTGGGCCAATATGACCCCTTCGCGGCTCTTGCCCCCGAATCCAAGGTGCCCGCCGGCGGCAGGCTCCTACTTGTTGCGCCGAACATCATCTCCGTGGAGCGGGAACTCAACGTGGACCCGGACGATTTCCGGCTCTGGGTTTGCCTCCACGAGCAAACCCACCGAGTGCAGTTCGCGGCCGCGCCGTGGCTCCGGCACCACATGCTGGAGCAGATCGAGCAGCTCAGCGGCAACTTGCTGGGCAACATGGATTCCTTGGTGGAGCGCGCCGGCGCCGTGGCCAGGTCCCTCCGCGAACGCACCCCGGGGGGCAGCGGCCCGGGAGAGAACGCAAGCGGCCGCGGAGGCATTTTGGAGTTCCTGCAGAGCCCGGAAGAAAAGGCCTCGCTGTCCCACATCACGGCCGTGATGAGCCTCCTGGAAGGCCACGCCAACGTTGTCATGGACGCAGTGGATTCCAGCATCATTCCCTCGGTAAGGACCATCCGCCAGCGCTTCAACGAACGTGGCAAGGACCGGGGCGTGGTGGAGAAGTTCATCCGCAACGTCCTCGGCCTCGATGCCAAGATGCGCCAGTACACGGACGGCGCCAAGTTTGTTCGCGGGGTTGTGTCAGTGGCCGGTATGGACGGATTCAACAGGGTCTGGGAAGGCGCCCAAAACCTACCCACTGAAGAAGAGATCCACGACTCCAAGCTCTGGCTCGAGCGGATGGGGCTTTGAGCGTTCCTTTCGAGGACTCCGCCGCGAGGTCGGGAACGCTCGGGTCACCGGGAACGCTGGGGTCACCGGGGAAAGGTCGACGGCGCCCCGGCCGTTTGGCTCCTGTGCTCGGGAAAGCCCGCAAACAGCTGCAAACCGCCCTCGCGTCGGCCGGCTACCCCGAGCATGTGCTTGTAGCCTGCAGCGGCGGCCCTGATTCTTTGGCGCTCGCAGCAGTCGCCGCCTACTTCGCCCGGCGGGGCCACGTGGACGGCCACCCGGTGACAGTGACCGGCGTCGTGGTTGATCACCAGCTGCAAGCGGGATCGGCGGAGGTCGCTGCACATACCGCGGCCGTTCTGCGCGAACTCGGTCTTGCGCCCGTGGAAGTACGAACCGTGCACGTAGCTGCCACGGGATTCGGGCCCGAGGCCGCAGCGCGGGACGCCCGTCACGCGGCATTGGAAGCAGCTGCTGATGAGCTCGGCTGCGAGGCGATCCTGTTAGGCCACACCCTCGATGACCAAGCGGAACAAGTGTTGCTCGGCCTGGCACGGGGTTCGGGAACACGTTCGCTGGCCGGCATGCGGCCGGCGCGTGGCCGCCTGATCCGCCCGTTCCTCGGACTGTGCCGCAACGAAACGCTTGAAATCTGCGCGGTGGAGGACCTGGACCCGTGGCATGACCCGAGCAATTCCGATCCTGCGTACGCCAGGTCCCGCACCCGCGTGGAGGTGATGCCTGTCCTTGAGGAGAAGCTCGGCCCAGGTGTGGCGGAGTCCTTGGCCCGCACGGCGTCAATCCTCCAGCAGGATGCTGATTTCCTCGAGGCACTGGCCAAGGAGACCTATCTCTCACTGGTGCATCGGGCGGCCGGGGAAGTGTGGCTGCCTGAGGACGCCGTCCGTGAACTCGCCCCAGCGTTGCGGTTCCGCGTGATCGCCCAAGCGGCGTCCGACGTCGGCGGTCAGCAACCCGGGTACGGGCGCCTCCAAGCGGCCGAAGCGCTACTCCGCCGGCAAGGATCCGCCGGGCCCGTGGAGCTGCCGGGCCACGTCAGGGTCTATCGACTGTCCCTGAGCGATCTGGAACAGGAACCCCCGCCCTCCCAGGGTGCTTCGGCCCAAGCCGGTCCCCGCGAAGCCGCGCGCTGTGGGAAGCTAGTATTCCGGCATCAGAAACCGTCCCAACAGTAGCCGCACCCGAGCATCAAAACAGGAGCCATTGGTGGATTCAAACGACGTCCAGGCAGATCTCAAGCACGTTCTTTACACCAAAGAGCAGATCCAAACCCGCATCGCGGAGCTGGCAGCGCAAATCGACAAAGACTACGAAGGCCGTGACATCCTCCTCGTGGGCGTGCTCAAGGGTGCAGTCATGGTCATGGCTGACTTGGCACGCGCGCTGCACAGCCACGTCAGCATGGACTGGATGGCGGTCTCCTCCTACGGATCGGGCACCCAGTCTTCGGGCGTTGTCCGGATCCTGAAGGACCTCGACACGGACCTCATGGGCAAGGACGTCCTGATCGTTGAGGACATCATCGACTCCGGGCTGACGCTCTCATGGCTCAAGTCCAACCTTGAATCCCGCGGCACGGCCAGTGTGGAAATCTGCACTGCTTTCCGTAAGCCGACGGCCGCCAAAGTGGAGATCGACGTGAAGTACGTCGGTTATGACATCCCCAACGAATTCGTGGTGGGTTACGGCCTCGACTACGCCGAGAAGTACCGCAACTTGGACTTCGTGGGCACCCTGGCACCGCACGTTTACGAGTAGAAACCCACTTCAGCCGCCGCGCCTCTCGCCCCACGTCTATCCGTAATATCGGATGCGCGGGACGATGTAGGTGCGGCTTTGCTGTTCCGGCGGTGGCCCCGGAGTTGCCGGTGTACGCCCAGAGGGAACTTTTGCACTATCCGGTGCGTGAGTCACTGGGAACGGTGTATAGCTTGAAACAAGCAGCACCACTCGTGCGCAGAAGTTGCGCCTAGCAGCACTACCAGGAGGGACGGGGCATGCCCCCGATCAGATGAAAGCTAAGAGTTTCTTCAAGGGCCCGGGCATCTGGATCGTCGTCGTCGTTGGCTTGCTCCTGGTGGCATTCGCGACGCTCGCGCCGGGCGGATCCACCCGGATCGATACCAAGGACGGCCTGGACCTCCTCGCCCAAAACGGCAAGGTGGAGCAGGCAAAGATTTACGACGCCGAGAACCGCGTTGATCTGGTCCTCAAGGACAACTTGAACCTGGACGGTCAGGACAAGGGTAAGAACGTCCAGTTCTTCTACGTCACCGACCGCGGTACGGATGTGGTCAAGGCTGTCACCAACGCCAACCCGTCCAAGGGTTTCACTGACCAGCCCGTGGAGAACAACTGGTTCTCCGGGTTGTTCTCGCTGCTTATCCCGGTGCTGCTGCTTGGAGTTCTGTTCTGGTTCCTGCTGTCCCGTATGCAGGGCGGTGGTTCCAAGGTGATGCAGTTCGGCAAGTCCAAGGCCAAGATGGTCAACAAGGACATGCCGCAGGTGACGTTCGCTGACGTTGCCGGTGCTGAAGAGGCCGTGGAGGAGCTCCAGGAAATCAAGGAATTCCTGGCTGAACCGGCGAAGTTCCAGGCCGTGGGCGCCAAGATCCCCAAAGGCGTGCTGTTGTACGGGCCGCCAGGTACCGGTAAAACGCTGCTGGCCCGCGCTGTTGCCGGCGAGGCCGGCGTTCCCTTCTTCTCCATCTCCGGCTCGGACTTCGTGGAAATGTTCGTCGGTGTGGGTGCTTCCCGCGTCCGTGACCTCTTCGAACAGGCCAAGGCCAATTCCCCGGCCATCATCTTCGTGGATGAGATCGACGCCGTCGGCCGTCACCGTGGTGCCGGTATCGGCGGTGGCAATGACGAGCGCGAGCAGACGCTGAACCAGCTCCTGGTGGAGATGGACGGGTTCGACGTCAAGACCAACGTCATCCTCATCGCGGCCACAAACCGTCCGGATGTCCTTGACCCGGCCTTGCTGCGCCCTGGCCGTTTCGACCGCCAGATCACGGTGGAAGCTCCTGACATGATCGGCCGCGAGCAGATCCTCAACGTGCACGCTAAGGGCAAGCCGATGGCTCCCGGCATCGACCTGCGCGCTGTTGCCAAGAAGACCCCCGGCTACACGGGTGCTGACCTGGCCAACGTCCTCAACGAGGCCGCGCTTCTGACAGCCCGTTCCAACGCCAACCTGATTGACGACCGCGCATTGGATGAGGCAATCGACCGCGTCATGGCCGGCCCGCAGAAGCGCAGCCGCGTCATGAAGGAACTTGAGCGCAAAATTACCGCGTACCACGAAGGTGGCCACGCATTGGTTGCTGCGGCGTTGCGTAACTCCGCTCCGGTTACAAAGATCACCATCCTGCCGCGTGGGCGTGCCCTTGGCTACACCATGGTGATTCCTGAGGACGACAAGTACTCGGTGACCCGCAACGAACTCCTCGACCAGATGGCGTACGCCATGGGCGGGCGCGTAGCGGAGGAAATCGTGTTCCACGATCCTTCCACGGGTGCCTCGAATGACATTGAAAAGGCCACGTCCACGGCCCGGAAGATGGTCACACAGTACGGTATGAGCGAGCGCGTCGGTGCCGTGAAACTCGGCCAGGGCGGGGGCGAGCCGTTCCTGGGCCGCGATGCCGCCCAGGAGCGGAATTTCTCGGACCAGATCGCCTACGTGGTGGATGAGGAAGTGCGGCGCCTGATCGATCAGGCCCACGATGAGGCTTACGCCATCCTGACGGAAAACCGCGATGTCCTTGACCGCCTCGCTCTTGAACTGCTGGAACGCGAAACACTCAACCAGGCCGAGATCGCGGAGATTTTCCACGACATCCGGAAGCGCGATTTCCGCGAGATCTGGTTGTCCAAGGAGTCGCGTCCCGTTCAGTCCATTCCCCCTGTGGAGAGCCGTGCCGAGCGCGCTGCCCGCGAAGCCCAGGAGGAAGCCAAGAAGGCCCGCTTGGACGAGCCCTTGGATGTTGTTGCTCCGCACGCGCAGGGCGTCAGCAGCCAGGACTCCTTCGAGGCACCGCAGCCCGACGCCGGCAACGACTCCCCGCTTCACGGCTAAGCTTCTGCTGTGACTCATTTCGACGACGACGACCTCGCCGCCGCCCACGGTTCCGCCGTGGGCTCCCATTCGGGGTACAAGGTGGACCGCCCGCGCATTGAAGCGGCTGTCCGCGAAATTTTGCTGGCCATAGGTGAGGACCCTGATCGCGGCGGCCTCCAAGACACGCCAAAGCGGGTCGCCAAAGCGTACGCCGAGGTTTTCGCAGGGCTGCATCAGCACCCTGCGGATGTCCTTTCCACCACGTTCGACCTCGACCACGAAGAGCTTGTCCTCGTGAAAGACATCCCCTTCTATTCCACGTGCGAGCACCACTTGGTGCCGTTCCACGGAGTGGCACATGTCGGTTATATTCCGTCACATGACGGCAAAGTGACCGGACTGAGCAAGCTTGCACGGCTGGTGGATATTTATGCCCGCCGCCCGCAGGTGCAGGAACGGCTCACCACGCAGATCGTCGAGGCGCTGGTAAAGCACCTCAATCCGCGGGGAGCCATTGTCGTCGTCGAATGCGAACACATGTGCATGTCCATGCGCGGGATCCGCAAGCCTGGCGCCAAGACCGTCACCAGCGCGGTGCGCGGTCAACTCCATGACCCGGCCACCCGCGCCGAGGCCATGAGCCTCATACTCGGAAGGTAAGCAAATGGATTCCCTCGCTGCAGCACCCGGAACCGGCCCGGCCACAAACCCCCTGCCGATTCTTCGCAAGCCGCGCCCGGCGGCCAGGTTCCAGGACCTGCCGAAGGACCGCACGCTCGTCATGGGAATCCTGAACGTCACCCCCGATTCATTCAGTGATGGCGGCAGCCACCGCACCCCGGACTCAGCCATCGCGCTGGGTTTGCGGATGTTCTACGCGGGAGCCGACATCATCGACGTCGGAGGTGAGTCCACCCGATCCGGCGCTGAGCCGGTTTCGCCCGAGGAAGAGCAGCGGCGCGTCCTGCCCGTCATTGCTGCCCTGGTGAAGGCCGGTGCCTTGGTTTCCATTGACACCATGCACACAGCCACTGCGGCTGCTGCCGTCGAGGCCGGTGCGGCAATCATCAACGACGTGTCCGGCCTGACCATGGAACCGGATATGCCGGAACTTGTGGCACGCACCAAGGTCCCTTACATCCTGACCCATCGTCGTGGCGATGCCGTGACCATGGATGGCTTGGCCGAGTACGGAAACGTGGCTGACGACGTCGTGGCGGAACTGCGTGGTGTCCGGGACAAGCTGTATGCCGCTGGCGTCGCTCCCGAACAGATCATCGTTGATCCCGGCCTGGGCTTCGCCAAGAACGAGGACCATAACTGGGAAATCCTCGCCAACCTTGACCGGTTCTTCACGCTGGGCCACCCGGTTGTTGTGGCAGCATCCCGCAAGCGCTTCCTAGGTTCGCTCCTCACGGTCGCCGGCAAGTCCGCCGCGCCCCTTGAGCGCGATGCGGCGACGGCGGCGATCACGGCGTTGAGCGCCGCCAAGGGCGTGTGGGCCGTCCGGGTTCACGACGTCGGCCCAAGCCTTGACGCCGTCAAAGTCGCCGCTCGCGTAGCCCGCTGATTGGGAGGCTGCTGTGGACAGGATCACCCTGACCGGTGTCACCGCCGTGGGACACCATGGAGTGTTTGATTTCGAGCGACGTGACGGACAGCCGTTCGTCGTCGACGCCGTACTGTCCATGGACTTCGCCGAGGCTGCTGAAACCGACGATCTTCAGTACACGGCCCATTACGGCGAAGTCGCTGAGTTGATCACCAAGCACATTGAGGGCGAACCCCTGAACCTCATCGAGGGGTTGGCTGTGCGGATCGCTGACGGGATTCTGGCTAACTACCCGATGGTGGCGGCCGTGGACGTAACTGTCCACAAACCCAAGGCCCCTATCGAAGTGCCATTTGGTGATGTCACCGTGAGTGTCCACCGGGGGCGCTCATGACCTCTCCCTACACCAAAGCCATCCTGGCCCTCGGCAGCAACCTGGGGGAACGCAACGACACTTTGTCCACGGCTGTCGCCGATCTTGTGGACCCGCCAGAGGTCCGTCTCCTGGGAGTTTCCCCGGTGGTGCAGACGAAGCCCGTGGGCGGTCCCGAGGGACAGCCGGACTTCCTGAACATGGTCATGGCCATTGAAACCTTGTTAACGCCGCATGAGTTGCTGAAGCACTGCCACGCAGTTGAACAGAAGCATCACCGGACCCGTGAGGTTCGCTGGGGACCCAGGACCCTGGACGTTGACATCATCGTTTTTGGTGACGTGGTGAGCGAGGACCCTGTGCTCACGCTGCCGCATCCACGCGCCGCTGTGCGGGCTTTCGTCCTGTACCCGTGGTCCCTGTTGGAACCCCATGCGGAATTGAACGGCCGCAGCGTTGCCGAACTGGCCGCCGTCGCCGATGACATGCCGGATATCCGCCGCTTCGATGGCTTCGGTGACATCGCCGGCATCCCAGCAGCGGGGGCGGTGGAGTAGCGATGAAAGCTATGCGCCCTGTGGTGTTGGTGGTCATGGTCGTCATCGCCGCCGTCATTGGTTGGTTGGCCAGCACCAGCACCGTCCGTTTCAGCATGCCCACTCCCGTGCTCCCAGTCTCCGCCTTGGTCACCATGGGTGTGATCGCCGGGCTCACGCTGGTCATGGGCATCCGCGTCCTGCGTTGGCGGAACGGGAAGAAGAAGCACATGCTGAACCCGATCCTTGCTGCGCGTACGTTGATTTTGGCCCAAGCCTGTGCTTACGCGGGCACCCTGCTGTTTGGTTGGCATGCCGGCATTTCCCTGGACCTCTTGGGAGTGGGGAGCCTGCGCAGCGACCAGGGCATTCTTGCCAACGCCCTCCTGACGGGCGGTGGCGGTGTGGTGATGATCATTGTTGGCGTGGTGGTTGAACGTTTCTGCCGCATCCCTCCGGAGGACTTTGAGGGCGGTACGCCGGGGCCGGACACCCGAAGGGGCGAAGCCAAGGGTGAAGGCGAGTATGCGTACCGCGGCGATTGACCCGCCCGGCGTCCAGTGGCTGAAGGTCTCACCTAAGTACGTCACAGTGCGCTTGGTTGAATGGGCCGTCGGCACCCTGTTGCTGGTTGCCGTCCTGGCCCTCCCCTTGGTCTTTGTGCAGTTTGCCGGGTGGCAGTGGCCGCCGTTGTGGCTTGCCATCGCCGTACCCGGGTTGGTGCTCATCGTGGCCTTGTGGCGGTTGGTGCTGATTCCGCGGCAAGTCCGAGCCATCGGCTATGCCGAGCGTGACGATGACCTCCTCATCCGTCGCGGCATCTTCTTCCAGCGCACCTTGGTGGTCCCGTATGGCCGGATGCAATACGTGGACGTTGCCGTAGGCCCGGTTGAACGCGCCTTGGGGCTTTGCACTGTGAAACTCCATACCGCTGCTGCCGGTACCCACGCGCATCTACCTGGGCTCCCGACGGCGGAGGGCGCCCGGCTGCGCGAGCAGTTATCGGCCCGTGGAGAAGCCAGGCTGGCCGGACTGTGAGTTTGAAGGGTAGCCAGGCTGCGGGTTCGGCAGTGCACACGGTCGACGCCGGTTGGCACCGCGTCCATCCCGCGTCGCCGTTCGTTCGTGGTTGGGTGGGGCTGGTCGCCGTCGTATATTTCTTTGGCCGCGACGCTTTCGAGCGGATGCTGCAGGGCCGGAGTCTCGTGGACCCGCATTTCAACGCCCGGGTGCCGTGGCTCCTGGCCGGTGGCGGCGCGGTGCTGCTACTCGCAGTCGGCGGGTTCCTCCTGAGTTGGTATTTTTACCGCTATCAGGTGGCCGAGGGGTACGTTCGGGTCAATACCGGCTTCCTCTTCAAACAACAGCGGCAGGCCCGCCTGGACCGGGTCCAGGCGATAGATATCGTGCAGCCGCTCTTGCCGCGCATCCTGGGTCTCGCCGAACTCAAGTTCGATGTTGCCGACGCCGGACGGTCGGCGGTGCGCCTTTCCTACCTACCCCTGGAGCAGGCCAAGCAACTGCGCGCAACCATTCTTGCCCGCGCGGCCGGAGTTGCGGGTGTGGATGGCGTCGCTCCCGTGGCACCTGAACAGCTTGTGGTGTCAGTACCGCCGTCGCGCCTTTTGGGTTCCCTGCTGCTCAGTGAGCACACTGTGGCTATCGTCCTCGGGGCGGCAGCGTCCGTGGCATTGTCCGTGTACACGGATAATGACGCGATCCTGCTGGCCGTGATCCCGGCTTTCTTGGGCATCGGCGCTGCGTATTGGGGTTCGTTCAATAAGGGATACAACTTCAGTGCAGCGATCTCCCCGGACGGCATCCGCTTCCGGTACGGGTTGTTGGATACCCGGGTCCAGACGTTGCCACCCGGAAGGATCCAAGCCGTCAAGGTGACGCAGCCGCCCATCTGGAGGATCTTCGGATGGTATCGGATCCATGTCAACGTAGCCGGTTACGGGGGAGGCGAACGGCACGAGCATGCGGCCCGCACCACGCTGTTGCCTGTGGGGAGGAAGGCTGAGGTCATGCGCATGCTGTCGCTCGTGTTGCCCGACCCCGGGGTTGATCAGCCCGAACGGGTGTTTTCCGCGGGCCTTGAGGGGTTGGCTCCGCGCGGCCAGACAGGACCTCTGGACGGCTTTGTCACCACTCCTCGGCGAGCCTGGTTGTTGGCTCCGTTGGGTTGGCGACGCAACGGGTTCCTGTCCACCAGGACCGCGTTACTGCTCAGGTCCGGCCGTTGGTGGCATGCCCTCGTCATCGTCCCGCACCAGCGGACCCAATCCATGACCCTGCAGCAAGGACCCTTGGCCCGCTTGTTTGGCGTCGCCGATCTTGTCCTGCACACCACTGCGGGCCCTGTTTCGCCGCGACTATTCCAGGCCGGCGTCGAGCAGGCCGTGGAACTCTTCGACCAGCAGGCTGCCAGCGCGCGTGAGGCCCGGCAGCACGAATCCAGGGAGCAGTTGCCGGCGCAACCCCCAATAAGCATCCAGCAGAAATCAATCCAAGAGGAGGCACACCACCATGGCTAGGCCTGGTCGACTCGGAGTAGGCATCATTGGCGCGGGCAAGGTAGGTGCCGTCCTCGGTGCTGCCCTGCGCGCGGCCGAACACGCCGTCGTCGGAGTTTCCGCAGTATCCGAGGCCAGCCGGGAGCGTGCCGAAACCCTCCTGCCAGGTGTTCCCATCCTGGAGATCCAGGAAATCGTGGAACGTTCGGAACTGGTGTTGTTGGCTGTCCCCGATGATTCCTTAGGCGAGCTGGTCAGCGGGTTGGCCGCTCTGGGCGCTTGGCAACCGGGGCAGCTGGTGGCGCACACGTCGGGGCGCTTCGGCGTGGGAATCCTCAATCCCGTGCGCGGGGCCGGTGCGATTCCGTTGGCGCTGCACCCCGCAATGACGTTCACGGGGATGAGCCTTGACCTGACCCGGCTGATGGACTGCACGTTCGGCGTCACGGCCGATGCCGCGATGTTGCCGATCGCCCAAGCCCTGGTTGTGGAAATGGGAGCGGAACCGGTAGCGATCGCGGAGGCCGACCGAACCCTTTACCATGCAGCCTTGGCGCACAGCTCAAACCACATGGTCACCCTGGTTGCGCAAGCATCGCAGCTGCTGCGGGAGATCGGCGTCGACGCCCCTGAGTCCATGTTGGGTCCACTGCTGCGCGCCACGCTGGAGAACGCCCTCGCCTCGGGCGAAGCGGCCTTGACGGGACCCGTCGCGCGCGGCGATGTGGGTACCGTTTCAGCGCACGCGCAGGCGCTGCGGGAATACGACGGCGGTGCCGGCGGCGATATCTTGGCCGCATACCAAGCCATGGCCCGTGCGACTGCCCGCAGGGCTGGAAACCGTGGGCTCCTGCGCCCGGAACAACTCACCGAGATAGGCGAGGCGTTGGAGGCCGAACCCGACGCCCCGAAAGGAAACTGAACCATGCCCATCAAACTCGTTACTACCGCCGCTGAATTGCGTTCCGAGAGTGCGCGGCTACTGGGAGCCAAGCGGGGCAGCTCACAAGGGTTGATTCCCACCATGGGCGCCCTGCATTCAGGTCACGCCGCCCTTGCCCGTACGGCCGTGGCCCAGAACGACGTCGTGGTGGCCACCATCTTTGTGAACCCCTTGCAGTTCGGGGATGCCGTCGACCTTGACCGGTATCCGCGGACCCTCGAGGCAGATATGGCTTTGCTGGACGCGGAAGGCGTGGATCTGGTCTTTGCGCCGTCCGTTGATGAGATGTATCCCGGTGGCCAGCCGTTGGTCCGGGTCACCTCCGGCTCCCTCGGCGAGAAATGGGAAGGCGCCTCCCGGCCCGGCCACTTTGACGGTGCGCTGACCGTCGTCGCCAAGCTGCTGCATCTCGGGCTTCCAGGCGGTGTGGCTTTTGACGGTTCAACGCCGGCCTACCGCGCCTACTTCGGCCAGAAGGACGCCCAGCAATTGGCCCTCGTGAAACGCATGGTTGCCGACCTCAATTTCCCTGTCGAGGTTGTCCCTGTCCCGACTGTCCGCAGTGAAGACGGCCTGGCCCTTTCCAGTCGCAACCGTTTCCTGTCCGACGTCGAGCGTGACGCCGCACTGGTGTTGTCGCGGGCTTTGCGCCTGCTCGAAGCGCGGGCAAATGCACACGAACCGCTCGACGTCGAGTCCGCCGTCGAGCTTGTCCGCTCCCAGCCGCTGGTGGAACTGGACTATTTCGACGTCGTCGATCCCCTGACGCTGGAACCTCTCGCCGAGAACTGCCGGGAGACGCCGTTCCGCGGCGAAGGGCTCGCCATCATTGCCGCCAAGGTGGGTCCTGTGCGCCTGATAGACAACGCACCACTGGATTCCTAACGTTTGGGTTTCCTACTGACGGGAATGTAGCTGACGTTTAGACTGTTCCTGTCTTTACCGGCAACGATCGCCGGACACCCACATCAACTTCAGGGACCCTCATGTCTACCGACGTCACTTCCGACGCCAACGGCGATGCCGTTTCCGGCGCTGCCAGTTCAACAACGGCAGCCGTTCCATCCAGGCCCGAGACTTCCGCTGACGCAGCGCGGCAGGCTCCCGCGTCAGGAACGACGTCGGACAAGATGTCACGTGAGTCCGTGACGGTCATTGTCACGTTGTTGGTGGCCACGTTCGTGGTGATCCTGAACGAGACCATCATGAACGTCGCGCTCCAGCGGCTGATGACCGATCTGCAAGTGACTCCGTCTACGGTGCAGTGGTTGGCAACCGGCTTCATGTTGACCATGGCCGTGGTCATTCCCACCACGGGTTTCATCCTGCAGCGAATGACCACCCGCGGTGCTTTCATGCTTGCGATGGGCCTCTTCAGCGGTGGAACGCTGCTGGCTGCCCTGGCTCCGGGCTTCCTGGTGCTGCTCCTTGCCCGAATCGTCCAAGCCGGTGGCACCGCCATTATGCTGCCGTTGTTGATGACCACCATCCTGACCTTGGTTCCTATGTCCAAGCGGGGTGCAGTCATGGGTAACGTGAGTATCGCTATCTCTGTGGCTCCCGCCATGGGGCCCACAGTCTCCGGCATCATCCTGGACCACTTTTCTTGGCGTTTCATGTTCGTCTTCGTGTTGCCGGTAGCGTTGGCCGCTTTCGCCATTGGTGCCAAGTACCTCACCAACGTGGGGGAGCGCGGCAAGACCACCTTGGACGTTACCTCTGTGATACTCACCGTTCCGGCCTTTGGTGGGCTGGTCTACGGCCTGAGCCAGATTGGTGGCGCCAACGCCGGAACCGTTCCGGTTGTGGCCTTGGTAGTCGGGGTCCTTTGTTTGGCGTTGTTTGTTTTCCGGCAGCTGAGGCTCCAGAAGTCGGACGCGCCGCTGTTGGATCTTCGCGCCTTTAAGTTCCGCATGTTCACAGTGTCAACGCTGCTGATGGTGGTTGCCATGATGGCCCTCTTCGGAGGCGTCATCCTGCTGCCCCTCTACCTGCAAAACACCCTGCACTTGCAGCCGATGGAGACCGGATTGGCGCTGTTGCCGGGCGGCCTGGCCATGGGGTTGCTGGGCCCGGTCATCGGACGGATTTTCGACAAGGTGGGTCCGTTGCCCCTGACCGTGTCCGGATCCGTGTTGATGGCGCTGACGCTGTGGCAGTTCTCCCGGCTGAATGAGTCGAGCGCCCTTGCTTGGGTCATCGTGCTGCACGTTGCGCTGAGCTTCGGCTTGGCTCTGCTCTTCACCCCAGCCTTCACCACCGGGCTCAACCCCCTCCCGCCGCACCTGTACTCACATGGTTCGGCGATCATCAGCACCGCCCAGCAGGTTTCGGGTGCAGCGGGAACCGCGCTCCTGGTGTCCATCTACGCTGCGGTGTCCGCGAGCTCCGGTTTGGTGGCCGGCATGCAAGCAGCCTTCCTGGCTGCAACTATCGTTGCCCTTGCAGCCGTGGTGCTTGGGGCCATGATGCGCAAGACGGAAGGAACCGGCGGTCACTGACGCTCCTGGTGCTTGCCCTCCCACCTGCCGCGGAGCTTTCGGCATGTGATGGGCTTCACTGGAAAACGTCACGGGATATTTGGCTGTTTTGAACCCCGCATTGGCCTGTTTGGCGTGTCTTTACGGGGATTTCCAAGGTGTTCACGTGGATTTGGTTTGGCGGTGGGGCGCGTGTAAAGTAATTCGAGTCGCCGCCGCTGATGCGGAAATATGGCGGCCAAACTCCCTTCAAATTATTAATTTAGTTAGCGCCTTTTGTGTGCTTCTGATTGGTAGGGGAGGCCCGGGATCTGGTTTGCTTCGTGCGGTGGATTCGGGTAAGTTTGGAAAGTTGCTCCGGAGCGATCCTGGACCCTGTTGGGGTGTGGGTG
>NZ_JARVRJ010000006.1 GCF_030209745.1 Arthrobacter sp. fls2-241-R2A-200 | reverse complement strand
CCGGGGTGTAACCGATGACTCGACTCATCCGTGAAGGATGTCTCGACTCATCACATTGCGTGCGCGAGGGGGGATTTGAACCCCCACACCCTTTCGGATACTGGCACCTGAAGCCAGCGCGTCTGCCGTTCCGCCACTCGCGCGCAACTTCTTTTGTAGGCTTTCAGCGGTTTCCCGGCTTCGATTCCTTCAAAAGCAGCGAGATCAAGCATAACGGACACCTCCGGCAAAACACCAATCGTCGCGCCTCCCCATCACCATGCGGCCGCGGTCTGCCGCGATCGGCACGGGCTGGGCTGGCCTGGAAATCGAACTTTTCCGGGCGCGAGGGCGTTGTGGATTAAGGCCAATCACAGTCAGTCCCAGTAGTATCGGGGAGTGGAAGGGCCGTTTGGCGCGTACTTTGCTGTGTGCGTCGACGGGCCACGTACGGACTATCGGACCAGGCACGGTGGGTGCCGCGGCAAGGAAAGGAGAACGACCATGGGTTTGCTGGACAAAGTCGAGCGCGGTATTGAAAAGGCCGTCCGTAATGTCTTCTCCACGGGGTCGCGGGCACGTGTCGAGCCGGTGGAGATTGCCAGTCGTTTACGTAGGGAATTGGACAACCAAGCCCTCACTATTTCTGCAGGGCGCACGCTTGCCCCCAACGTTTTTGATGTACTCCTCAGCGACGAGGACTTCACCAGGGCCCAGGAATGGGGAACGCCCCTTGCCGAGGAACTGTGCGACGTCGTCATCGAACACGTGCGCAGCCAGGGCTACATTCTTCAGGGACCTGTCCGAATCTCCTTCCGGCGTAATGAGCAGGAACGGGCCGGACATTTTGAGATTACGTCCAAGACTGAGAAGTCGACGTCGGATGCGGCCGCCCCTGCACAGCCACACGCCGCCCACGTTCCGGCAGCCCCCGCCCGGCAGCCAGTGCGCCTGCAGCCCGTCCTGGATATCAACGGACAACGCTATTCCCTGAACGCCCCCTCTGTGGTCCTTGGCCGCTCGTCCGAGGCTGACATTTTGGTGGACGACACGGGAGTGTCCCGGAAGCACCTCGAAGTCAGGGCCGAGAATGGCGGCACCTGGGCTGTTGACCTTGGCTCCACTAACGGAAGCTACGTCAACGGACATAAGGTAAACGGCAGCGTGGAGCTCACCGACGGATCCACCATCACCATGGGACGGACCAGGATCATCTTCCGCCTACTTCCCCAAACGCCGGGGGGCCACGCGTGAACGGCATCAGCGAACTGACCATTACTGCCCTCCGCTTCGGATTCCTCCTATTGCTCTGGGTGTTGATCTTCAGCATCGTCTCCACCATGCGGCGCGATTTCCAGATCGGACGCAAGGCAGCTACAGGCGCACCCACGGCCCGCGAGGTGCGCAAGCACCCCGAGCTTGCGGCTCCTGCGCAGCCGGCCATCCAACATGCCCGCAACCTGGTAGTAACCGAAGGGCCGCTCAAGGGAACCACGCTGCCCCTGGCCGCGAGTCCTATCCTGTTGGGCCGCGCCCAGGAAGCGACGCTCGTCCTTGAGGACGACTACGCATCAGGCCGCCATGCACGACTCTTCCCGCAAGGAAGCCGCTGGTTCATCGAAGACCTCGGTTCTACCAACGGCACCTATCTGGCCGATCAACAGCTCACCCGGGCCCTGCCCGTTGAGCTCGGTGTCCCCGTGAGAATCGGCAAGACGGTCATTGAATTGAGGCCGTGATCCATGGCCTCGCCCGAGACTAGCCGAGCCAAGGACACACCCGCGGAGCGCCCGCTGATCATGCGCTACGCGGCGCGTTCCGACGTCGGACGCATCCGCTCGAAGAATGACGACTCCGCCTACGTGGGACGCCACCTCGCCGTGGTCGCCGACGGCATGGGCGGTCACGCCGGTGGCGACGTAGCCTCCGCGTCCACCGTTCTGGACATGATCCACCTCGATCATGACGATTATCCCGAGGGCGCGGACACAGTCCTCGCCGACGAGATCCAGACAGCCAATTCCCTCCTGTCCGAGCTCGTCCACCAGAATCCGAAACTTTCCGGGATGGGGACCACGGTCACGGCACTGCTCCTTGAAGACCGCAAGCTCCACTTTGCCCATATTGGGGATTCCCGCGCCTACCGCTTGCGCAACAAGACATTCGAGCAAGTCAGCGTGGATCACACGTTTGTGCAGCGCCTCATTGACGAAGGCAGGCTCCGCCCGGAAGAAGCCGAGACACACCCGCACAAGAACGTTTTGATGCGCGTCCTCGGCGACGTGGACGCCAGCCCGGAATTGGACCTGGACGTCCTGGACGTCGAGCCGGGAGAACGTTGGTTGCTCTGCTCGGACGGCCTCAACTACGTGGCCGGCCATGTTGTTGAGCGAACCGTTCGGGAAACGCCTGACTTGCGTGAATGTGCTGAGCTCCTGGTCAACCTCACCCTTGAGGCGGGCGCCCCGGACAACGTCACCGTCGTCATGCTGGAGATCGTTGAGGAGACCGACGACGACGCCAACACGGCCGCCGTCGACGTCGTTCCGGCCCCGGCAGTCGCCGCGGTCATCGAACCTAAACCTGACCTGAAACCAGAGCCCAAACCCGACGTCGGACCCGCCACGACTGCGAAGGCTGAGCAGTCACCAAGTGCCGAAACGGCCAAGTCCGACTCTTCCCAGGACGAAGACGCGGATGCCGACACGGACATGGACTCGGACACGGACTCGGACTCCGAGTCTCCGGAAGAATCCGCCGAACCACCTGTCACCACAGATCCGCACCTCGGTGAACATCTGTCGGCCGAGGTCCTCCGGGAGGAATTGGCAAGCCGCCCGCACGAGCTTGTAGGTGCCGCTGCAACCGCAGCCGAGACCGGGTCCATTCCCACGGTGGCTGGCCGCACAGTGGCGCGTCGCGCCGCCATGGTCCTCACCCATAAAGCCGAACAGGACCGCGAGGAAGTCGAAGAACCGCCCCGCCGCCGGATTCGCTGGCTGATGCCAGCTGTCGCGGCGGTTGTTGTTCTCGGCGTCGTGGTTGGTCTTTGGCTTGGCTACGCGTGGACGCAGACCCGTTACTACGTGGGCGAATACGACCAGCGGGTTGCCATTTTCAATGGCATTTCCCAACGCTTGGGTCCCCTTCAGCTCTCGCGGCTGGAGTCAGTGACGGATGTTAAAGTGGATTCCTTGCCGGAATACGGGCAGCAGAGCGTCCAGCAAACCGTCCCGGCCGGTGACCTTCGCGACGCTCAGCGCATCGTGGAAAACCTTAAGAACACAGGCAGCGCGTCGGCGGATTGCCCCAGCATCTCCGCCAAGCCCACCCCCTCGCCTACGCCGTCCCGTTCAACCGCCCCCGCCATACCCAGTACCGCTGCCGTGGCCAGCCCTACACCTTCGCCGGTCCCGACACACTGTGAGGCGTCAAAATGATCCACGATGAGACGGCTCCCAAGCCCCGGCGAAACGTGGAGCTGGCCCTTTTGGTGCTTGCGCTATCGGTTGGCATTGGAGCGAGCGCTTTGGTCAGCATCAACTCCACCAACGGCCTGAACGGCGACTTCTGGTTCCAGTCGAGCCTGCTGGCGGCGGCGGCGTTCGCTTTCCACTTGGTGCTTCGCCTGCGGGCAAAATATGCCGATCCAGTAATACTTCCTATTGTGATCGCCTTGAACGGGCTTGGCCTCGCGCTTATTCACCGCATGGACGCTCCCGGAGAGGACACCGGCAATAACCAGCTTCGGTGGACGCTGCTCGCCATGGCCGTATCTGTCGCCGTCATCTGGTTCCTCAAGGACCACCGCGTACTTAGGCGTTTCACCTATATTTCCTTGGCTGCCAGCGCCCTGTTGCTGATTCTTCCCCTCGTTCCCGGCATCTCTGCCGGAGACGTCCTGGGTGCCAGCGTGTGGATCCGCCTTGGCCCGATGACCTTCCAGCCCGGTGAGGTCGCCAAGATAACTCTCGCTATATTCTTTGCCGGGTATCTTTCTTCAAACCGGGATCTCATCCTGCTTGCCGGCAGGAAGATCGGGCCCATGCAGTTTCCTCGGTTCAAGGATCTTGGTCCCATGATCACCGCGTGGCTGGTGAGCATCGGTGTTCTGGTGTTTCAGCGCGACCTCGGCTCCTCGGTCCTCTTTTTCGGGCTTTTCATCGTCATGATCTACGTAGCCACCAGCCGTATCTCCTGGGTTGTGATCGGTGTGGCCTTGCTGGTTGGCGGAGGCTTCCTCGCGGCGAAAATCTTCTCGCACGTGGCGTACCGAATCGACAGCTGGATCAATGCCTTCACTCCCGAGGTCTTTGGCCGTTCGCCGGGCGGTAGCGGACAGATCGTGCAGGGCCTCTTCGGAATGGCCGACGGCGGACTGGTCGGCACCGGCCTCGGCCAAGGCAGGCCGGACCTGGTTCCTTTTGCCAACAGCGACATGATCGTGGCCCTGATCGGCGAGGAACTGGGCCTCATAGGGCTGTTCGCCGTCGTCATGCTCTATCTCTTGCTCTTCACCCGCGGCTTCCGCGCCGCCTTGGGAACGCGGGATGCGTTCGGGAAGCTCTTGGCCTGTGGGCTCTCCTTCGCCATCGCCCTGCAGTGCTTCGTCGTCATCGGCGGCGTCACCAGGCTGATTCCCTTGACGGGCCTGACCACTCCGTTCCTCGCGGCCGGCGGGTCGTCACTGCTTGCCAACTGGATCATCGTCGGCTTGCTGCTCATGATTTCCCATACTGCCCGCGGTCCCGTGGACACCACCCCCATGGTGAACAAACCACCGGCGACCAGCAGCAGCCCGACTGTGCGTAAACCGGTCACGGGACAAACACCCAACACACCAACAGAGGCGGTGAGGCACCAATGAACCAGGCGATTCGCAGTTCCTGGATAGCCGCCGTCGCAATGTTCGCGTTGATTTTCGGTGCCATCAGCTACGTCCAGGTGATCGGCGCAGACGATCTCAACGCCAATCCGTGGAATCAACGCGCCATCCTGGCATCGTTTTGCAACAATCGCGGTGCGATCATCGTTGGCGGAAAGCCCATTGCGGAATCCGTAGCCGGGACCGAGACCTGCGCTTTCCAGCGCAAGTACAACCAGCCTGAGCTGTATGCCGGCGTCACCGGATACTTCTCCAAGGGTTTCGGGTCAACCGGCCTGGAGCAGTCCATGGGAGACACCTTGGCCGGCAATTCGGATCAGCTTTTCCTGGATCGTGTCAGCCAGATGTTCCTCGGCAATGAACCCAAGGGCGCTTCCGTGGAACTGACCCTGGATCCGGCGATCCAGCAGCTGGCCTATGACCTCATCCCGGACGGGCAGCGCGGCTCCATCGTGGTTACCAACCCCCGGACGGGTGCCATCCTGGCCATGGTGTCCAAGCCCTCCTATGACCCGAACCTGATCGCGACGCACGACGCTGCCGCGGCCCAAGCCAACTACAGCAAGCTGAACCAGGTTCCCGGAATCAACCTGAACCAAAATGTCAGCGGTCCCACCGGCAACCTCTTGTCCCCCGGTTCGGTGTTCAAGCTCGTGGATGCAACGGCGGCACTTAATTCGGGCAAGTACAACAAGGACAGTGTGCTTCCCAACCCCAGCAGCCTGCCTCTGCCAGGATCGACGGCCAGCCTGCCCAACTACGCCGGCGGTAATTGCGACACGCGCGAGACCGCAACGTTTGCCTTCGCCTTGGAACAGTCGTGCAACACCCCGTTTGCCAGCGTTGCCCTTGATTTGGGCCAAGACGCCATCCGGGAGCAGGCCACCAAGTACGGCTTCGGAGAAACATTCGGGGACCAGCTGAAACTACAGCAGGCCGTCAGCGTGTTCCCCAAGGGCTTGGACCAGGCCCAACTCGCGCAGTCGGCCGTGGGCCAGCGTGACGTCAAGGCGACCCCGCTGCAGATCAACCTCATGACGGCGGCAATCGCCAACGGAGGGGTCCAGATGAAGCCCAATCTGGTCAAAACCGTCCGGGCACCCGATCTCCGCGTTATCAGCGAGTTCAAGCCCGAGTCCCTCCGGACCAGTACCACCCAGGCCATCGCGAGCCAGATCACCGAATGGATGACCGGCGATGTGGACAACGGCATCGCCAAAGGTGCGGCTGTGCAAGGAATCAAAGTGGCCGGCAAAACCGGCACGGCGGAGTTGGGTACCTCCGGCTTGAACAACTCATGGTTTACCGGATTTGCCCCGGCAAACGACCCGCAAGTGGCCGTCACCATCGTCATGGAGGGTGTGGATGTGCTCACCGGCGCCAAGCTAACCAGTCCGAACGCAAAGAAGATTTTTGAGGCGGTGTTGAACAAGTGAGGCCTACTTCAGGAATCACACTCGGCGGCAGATTCCAGCTGACCAGTCGTATTGCGATTGGCGGCATGGGGGAGGTCTGGAAAGCCAAGGACCAAATCCTTGGCCGGATCGTGGCCATTAAGGTACTCAAGGAGGAATACACCGGAGACCCCGGGTTCCTGCAGCGCTTCCGGGCCGAGGCGCGCCACACCGCCCTGCTCAACCACGTGGGCATCGCTAACGTCTTCGACTATGGCGAAGAGGCAGGATCCGCCTACTTGGTCATGGAACTCGTGCCTGGCCACCCGCTGAGCGCCATCCTCGAACGCGAGCAAGTCCTTTCTCCGGATATGACGCTCTCGATCATTGGGCAGACCGCCCGCGCTTTGGCCGTGGCCCATGCACAGGGTCTCGTCCACCGGGACATCAAGCCGGGCAACCTCCTGATCACTCCGGACAACCGCGTCAAAGTCACGGACTTCGGTATTGCTCGCCTGGCGGACCAGGTTCCCTTGACCCAGACCGGCCAGGTCATGGGCACTGCACAGTATCTCGCTCCCGAGCAGGCCACCGGCCAAACCGCCACGGGGTCCTCGGACATCTATTCACTTGGCGTCATCGGGTACGAATGCCTCTCGGGACATCGGCCGTTCTCGGGTGAATCGCAAATCGCCATCGCGCTGGCCCAGGTGAACGATGCCCCGCCGCCGCTCCCGGAGACGTTGCCCCTGCCGGTCAGGGCTCTGTTGATGTCGATGCTTGCCAAGGACCCCAAGAACCGTCCGGCCAATGCCATCAAGTTGGCCGAAGCCGCCGAAGCCATTCGGAACGGCGACATTGCAACGGCCCATGCCGCAGTTCCGGGAATGCTGCTGTACGAAGGCGCCGGGGACCTCACAGCCCCGATCGACACCGCCACGGCCCCCACCGGCGTCGTGAGTTCCCCTTTCGGACGTGAACACTCGACGACGGCGACCTCCGCGCTTCCAGTACTGGGCGCCGGCGCAGCCGGTGCGGCACTTGGAGCGGCTGCGGCCGATAACCCGCTCGGCCGCGCCAACGCCCTTGAGGCTGAACGCCAGCTGAACGATGAGGAAGTCCTCTACACCGAGGAGAACTTTGACGAGCCGGAGCCGGAGCGGCGGAAGCGGAGTCCTTGGACCTGGCCTTTGGTGGCTTTGATCCTCCTGGTCCTGTTTGCCTTGGTTGGTTTCCTGATTTCCCAGTCGGGCTTCTTCTCACCCAGCAGCGCGCCTAGCGCGTCCCTCCCTGCATCAACGCCCAGCCAAAGCTCAACCGCCCCGAGCCCGTCCGCTACCCCAAGTGAGACAT
Source organism: Arthrobacter sp. fls2-241-R2A-200 (assembly GCF_030209745.1). Lineage (GTDB taxonomy): Bacteria > Actinomycetota > Actinomycetes > Actinomycetales > Micrococcaceae > Arthrobacter. The sequence continues at coordinate 134,459 of NZ_JARVRJ010000006.1, read as the reverse complement.
CGGAGGCGCCCTCACCGACACCTTCACAGTCCACCCCGCAGAAGATCAACGTCATCCCCGAGCAATTCGAGGGCCAGCAGTTCCCGGCCGTGAGTGCGGCGCTGCGGGGCATGGGCTTGGGAGTCACAGGCGTGGAGGTCTTCAACCCGGCGCCCGTAGGAACGGTGACGAACCTTGACCCCACGGGATTGGTGGACCCCGGACAGATGATCACGGTGCAGTACTCAAAGGGTCCCGAGATGGTTGCCGTGCCGAGCATCGGTGTCGGCTTGTCCGAGGCACAGGTTCAAGGCCTTATCGACGGCGCGAACTTGCGTTGGGTGGCAGGTGATCCGGTCAACGGAAACCCCGGCCAAGCGGCGGGTACCTTTGTCAGCTCCGACCCACCTGCAGGAACCAAGGTTCAAACAGGTTCTGTGGTGACTTACCACCTGTCCAAAGCAGCCGCTCCCTCGAGCGCTCCGAACAGCGGCGCCAAGGCCTCGAGCTCTCCCACCCCGAGCAAGTAAGTAACGTCCATGTCCATGCCACGTCCCGGTCCAGCGCATAGAGAGGGGAGCAGCCCTGTGAGTTCCCAGCGCATCCTCAATGGCCGATACGAGCTCGGCGAGCTGATCGGTCGTGGCGGGATGGCCGACGTTTACCGTGGCACGGACACGCTCCTGGGACGGACTATCGCCGTCAAGGTCCTCCGGGCTGACTTGGCCCGCGATCCCCAATTCCAAGCCCGGTTCAAGCGCGAAGCCCAGGCTGTGGCGGCATTGAACCACCCGTCCATCGTGGCCATCTTCGATACCGGCGAATATTCGGTTCCTGGAGGTCCGGGGGAGGATGTGCGCGTCCCGTATATCGTCATGGAGTACGTTTCCGGGCGGACCTTGCGGGACATGATCAAGGCTCGCGAGTTGAGCGTTGCGGACTCGGTGGAATACACCCTGGGTGTTCTTTCGGCGTTGGAATACAGCCACAGGGCAGGCATCGTCCACCGGGATATCAAACCCGCCAACGTGATGGTGTGCGCCGATAGCGGTGAGGTCAAAGTCATGGACTTCGGCATTGCCCGGGCCATGGCCGATTCGGCGGCGACAATGACGCAAACTCAGGCGGTTGTTGGCACCGCCCAGTATCTTTCGCCCGAGCAAGCCCGCGGTGAAACGGTGGACGCACGCAGTGACCTGTACTCCGCGGGTTGCCTCTTGTACGAACTCTTGACCAGCCGGCCGCCCTTCATCGGGGACAGCCCGGTCTCTGTTGCTTATCAGCACGTTCGGGAGACGCCGGAGTTGGCCAGCTCCTACAACACGGACGTTTCCGAGGCCCTGGACTCGGTTTTGGTCAAAGCGTTGCAGAAGAGCCGATCCGACCGCTTCCAGGATGCTGCCGCTTTCCGCCGGGCCCTCAGGGCTGCAAGCAACGGCATTGCGGTCCCAGCACTTCCGGCCTCTGAGGCTCCCACCGATCCGAACGATCTCGTGGAACCCGAAGACCCGGCAACGCACCTTCTCAGCACCACTGCCGTAGGTTTCCTGGACGTTGGCCAGTTCAAAGAAGACGCCTACGCCGAGCCGCTCCACGAGCATCTGGAAGAACCACTTCCCTTAGGCCTGCCTCCTGAAAGGGAACTGCCCGCCGACCAGAAGTCCCGGCGTCGGGCTTGGATGGCCACCCTGGTGATTTTCACGCTGATCGTCCTCGGTGGCGTGGGTTTCTGGCTCTTTAGCATCATGAGCACACCGCAAAAGTCTCAGAAAGTTGCGGTGCCCACAGTGGCCAACTTGACCGAGTCCCAAGCCATCCAGGACCTTTACACCGCCAAACTGGTACCCAAATCAGTGCGGGCTTCCAGCGATACCGTACCCAAAGACAAGGCAGTGGGAACGACGCCGGCAGCGGGCACCATGGTGGAGCCGAACGCGGAGATTGTCCTCACGATTTCCAGCGGCCCCAGTGCCGTCACGATTCCCGCGGATATTGTGGGCCGCACCGAACTGGACGCTCGGGACGCTCTGCGCAGGCTGGGTATGACCGGGGATGTCACCACCACCATGGTTGACAGCCCCACTGTCCCGGCAGGCGTCGTCATTAATACCAGCCCGGCGCCGGGTGTGCCGATAGCGACCTCAAGCAAGGTGGAACTCCAGGTCTCCACGGGCAAGGTCGTGGTGCCGCAGCTGATTGGCCTGCCTGTCGCGGAGGCGGAGGCGTTGCTCAAATCCAATGGCCTGGCCATGGTGGCCGTGGAACAAGAGAACTCGCAGGTGGACCCCGGTAAGGTGACAGCCCAAAGCGATGCATTCAACACCAAGGTCGATCAAGGCAAGGCTGTGACTGTCACCGTGGCGAAGGCTCCCGCGCCGCCTCCGGTCCCGACGCCGACTCCTACGCCGACCCCAACGGACACGGCCACGGATACGCCTACCCCCACGCCTACTAAGGTCACCGGGCCAAAGAAGTAACCGCGCCAGCCACCAATGCTTTACACAGGCATCACTGCCTTACAGGCATCACTGCTTTATCAAGGGACTCAGCGTGGATGCCCGCTTGGCCGCCCCGGCCATGCCAAGTGACTCGAGCCAGTTACCCAGCATCTGGTATCCACCCTCGGTAAGTACGGACTCCGGGTGGAACTGAACACCGCACAAAGGGGCGGTCTTGTGCTGCAACCCCATGACCACACCGTTGGTAGTCTCAGCGGTGACCTCAAGGACATCGGGGATCGAGTCACGAACGGCCGCGAGCGAGTGGTACCGGGTTGCAGTGATCGGCGACGGGAGCCCTGCAAACACGCTGTTGCCCGCATGCTGCACCGGAGACGTCTTTCCGTGCATTAGCTCCGGTGCATGAGTGACCACGCCGCCGTACGCCTCTGCTAGTGCCTGGTGGCCGAGGCAGACGCCGAGCATCGGTTTGCCCATTTCACCGCACCATTTGATGAGCTCGATGCATACCCCCGCCTCGGCAGGAGTGCCAGGGCCCGGGGAGATGAGGACACCGTCGCGGGCGGCCGCCAGTTCGATGGCTTCGGCGAGCGTGACGTCGTCGTTGCGGACCACGGTGGTCTCCGCACCGAGCTCCTGCAAGTACCCCACCAGGGTGTAAACGAAGCTGTCATAGTTATCCACTACGAGAATTTTTGTTGTGCTCATGGCTGTTGCGCTGAACCAATCGTTGAGTCGGTCAAGGTGGTGAATTGGGATAACCAAGGGAACAGGTACTGCGCCATGAGCACCAAGGCTACGGCGACCAACGCCAAGCACGTCAGAATCCGGACCCAAAGCGGTCCCGGAAGATTCCGGAAAATCCAGGCGTACATCCGTTATCCCTTTCCTCGGGCTTGGGCTACTTGGGCTGCAATTGCCGACGGCGGCCCGGCTGAGGCCGGTTGCCAGCTTTCCAGCACCGAGAAGGCGATAATGCGTTCCTGGGACCCGAAGCGCGGGTTGCAACTCGTCATAGTCAGGATGCTCTCCTTGGCTGCAGCCCCTGCTTGCGTAGGAACGGGCATCAGGACGTCGGTACGGTTCGGGAGGACGATCTGGTTGTTGCGGAAAACGTACGTGTAGTAGCCGTCGGCTGTTTGTACATAGATCTTGTCCCCGGGAACCAGTGTGTGGATGTTGTCCAGGACCGCGCCGTGGGTTTGCCGGTGTCCGGCCACCGCAAAGTTGCCAATGGCACCTGGCATGCTGGTGCTTCCGTAGTGTCCCAGGCCCAAGGTGTCCAGCACGTCGGCACTGGTTCCTTCGATGATGGGGCGGGTGTAGTCGGCGCCGAATCGCGGGATGTACATGATGCCGATGGTCTGGCCGTGGGCTGGGGCCTTACCTACTACAGGGGTGCCATAGTCGATGGTGCCGGTAGCTGCCGGTGCGGTAGGACCGGTGAAGTGCTGCGCGAAGCTTTGGACGGCCTCGGTCTGTTTGGCATCGGCTTCTACGTTGGTCCACCATAGCTCCCATGCCACAAAAAGAAGCAGGACAATCCCCGCGGTGATGAGGAGCTCACCCAGGATCCGGCAAATCAACCGGAACACGTCGCCGGGACCCCGCCGCTTCGGTGAAAGCGGCCGCGGCTCATGGGGCTCTGTTGCCCCGTAAGGCGCAGCAGATGGCGTCGTCTGCTGATGCGCCACGGGGTCTCCTCAGAACGGGCGCGGTCGGCGCAGGTGCGTATCTGGTTGGCGCTAGACTTGACAGCTAGAGCCACCCGGAACGTCGTATGCCCGATGTCCGCTGGAAATTCCTTTCCTGCAGGATATCAAGGCTTGACGCAACGGGTATTTATCCCACAGCCAAGGAGGATCCGTGCCCGAGTCCAAGCCCCGCAAGCGGCCTGCCCGTCAGGCCCAGACTTCCACCGCCCAGCAGTACAAGCCGAATCCGGTTTGGTACAAACCTGTGATGTTCGGCCTGATGATCATCGGCCTGCTCTGGATCATCACCTTTTACATTTCCGAGGGCCGCCTTCCTGTACCGGACTGGTCCTCATGGAACATCGTCGCCGGCTTCGGAATCGCAATCGTCGGGTTCCTCATGACCACCCGCTGGCGTTCGTAGGAATCCGCACCTCACATCTGAGCGGCCTAGGGCGTCTACAGGATATGAACAGCAGGCACACAACCTTGGATTCGCCGCTCGGGACGTTAACGCTTACTGCCCGCGGAGAGTACCTGACGGGGATCTTCTATGAAGGTCACTGGCACATGCCTGCGCCAGATTACTTCGGACAGCCTGCGCGCATCGAGGACCCCGTTTTCGCGCAGACACGTGATGAGCTCGGTGAGTACTTCAGCGGCGGCCGCGTGGAGTTCAATGTGCCCTTCTCCGTCAGGGGAAACACCTTCCAAGAGAAAGTCTGGGAGCGGCTGCAACACATCCCCTTTGGGCAAACCATAAGTTACGGGGAGCTGGCCCTGGAACTCGGTGATTCCCATCTCGCCCAGGCGGTGGGCTCGGCGGTGGGCCGCAACCCACTGAGCATCATCATCCCCTGCCACCGTGTTGTCGGCCGAAAAGGCCAACTCACCGGCTACGCAGGTGGCCTTTCCAACAAGCGCTTCCTCCTGGAGTTGGAAGAACCTCCCGCAGCAAAAGAGAGCAAGCTCTTCTGATGCGCTCCGGGCATCAAGGCGAGACTAAAGAGCCCTTTGAGGCGGTGGTCCAGGCACAAGGGGCAACCGTCCTTCGAGTGTGCCGGGCCGTCCTTGGATTGCATGACGCCGATGACGCTTGGTCTGAAACCTTCCTGGCCGCTTTGCAGGCCTACCCTGCCCTGGCGCCGGAAGCGAATCTGGAAGCGTGGCTAGTCACCATCGCCCACCGCAAATGCATCGACCACCTGCGCGCCCGAGGCCGGCGCGCGGTGCCCGTGGACCAACCACCAGAGCAGGTTTCACTCCTTGGGATTCCCGGTGACCGACAGGCGGAACTGCTCGACGCCGTCGGAAAGCTTCCGCCTAAGCAGCGCCAAGTGGTCGCCTTCCATTACCTGGCCGGTTTTCCGTACAGCGATATCGCGGCACTTGTGGGCGGAACCCCCGAGGCCGCGCGCCGGGCCGGCGCGGACGGCGTGAAATCCCTCCGCGCCCTCCTGGCGCCTGCTTCGGCAATGGCCCGCTCCTCCGTGAAAGTTGACATGCCGTGACCTCTGAACCTGTGGACGAGACCCCCGAGTCCCTTCCGGACGACGCCCAGGTTGCGTCCCTGTTGGAGCCGCTGGACGTGGGCATTGAACTTGCCCTCGCCAGCCTCCAAGCCAGGTTGGCCCGGGACGCCCAACTGATGCACACGTTGGACATCGCCTATCGGGTGGTGGACTCTCCGCTCGGCAGCCTTCTTCTGGCCGCCACTGATCGCGGAATCATGAGGGTAGCTTTCGAACGTGAGAACCACCAGGACGTCCTGCAAGGATTGGCCGATTCCGTCAGCCCGCGCATCCTGCACGCCCCGGCGCGCTTGGACGCGGCCGCGCGTGAGTTGGACGAGTACTTCAGTGGCACCCGGAGGCAATTCGACCTCACGTTGGACCTGCGGCTGTCGCGCGGTTTCCGGCTCAGCGTCCTTCGCCACTTACCCAAGATCGCTTACGGGCATACCGAGAGCTACGCCCAAGTGGCACAGGCCGCGGGGAGCCCCAACGCGGTCCGGGCTGTGGGAACTGCCTGTGCCACCAACCCGCTGCCCGTCATCGTGCCATGCCACCGAGTGGTCAAGTCCGACGGCAGCTATGGGGGCTACCTGGGCGGTACTGAAGCCAAGCACACCCTGCTGGCCCTTGAAGCGGCAGCATGAGCGAGGATGGGCTGTTTGGGCTGGAGCTGGTCCAGCCTGCAGTCGACGACGCCGGTCCCCGCTTGGTGGGGCCGGGGGCTGTGCATGTCCCCGGCTGGCTCACGCCAGTGCAGCAGAGATGGATCGTGGAACGTTTCGGTGAATGGACGCGAGGACCCGTTCCCCTACGGGCGGCCACGCTTCCCGGCGGCCACCAAATGTCTGTTCGCACCGTTTGCCTGGGGTGGCACTGGCAGCCGTACAAATACACGCGGACTGCCTCCGACGTCAACGGACAGCCCGTGCTCGACCTGCCCGATTGGATGATCCGGCTGGGACGGAAAGCCCTCACTGCCGCGTACACCGCTGAAGTAGGGGCCGACCCCTCGCTGGCCGCACTGGCCGACGAATACACACCTGACGCTGCGCTGGTCAATTGGTACCAAGACGGCGCGGCAATGGGCATGCATCAAGACAAGGACGAGGCTTCTCATGCTCCGGTGGTGTCGCTGAGCATCGGCGATACCTGCCGCTTCCGATTCGGCAACACGAATACACGAACCAAGCCATACACTGACGTCCTGCTGCGATCAGGAGACCTGTTTGTCTTCGGTGGCCCCTCCAGATTTGCGTTTCATGGCATTCCCAAAGTCTTCGCCGGGACCGCCCCTCAGGATTGCGGGCTGGAGCATGGTCGAATCAATATCACCATGAGGGTCACCGGATTGTCATAGCCATGGGGCAGACTATCCCTGAAACGACTACTGGCCACCGAACCGCGGTCGGCCGCTCTTGGAGAAGTGCGTATGAGCCCCTTGGAAAACGGCACTGTCATCGGCGACGACGGACTGGCCCGCCCCGCTTGGGCGGCCAGTGACCCCCTCCTTCGTGCGTACTACGATCACGAATGGGGAATGCCGGTCCGGGACGAACAGGGCCTGTATGAACGCATCAGCTTGGAAGCCTTCCAAGCCGGCCTTTCCTGGGTCACCATCCTGCGCAAGCGGGAGGCTTTCCGGAAGGCGTTCCTGGACTTCCACCCGGAATCCGTCGCCGCGTTTACCGACGCCGATGTACAGCGCCTGATGTTGGACGCCGGCATTGTCCGCAACCGCCTCAAGATCCAAGCGGCCATCACCAATGCCAAGGCCACCATTGCGCTGCGGGAAGAGGGCGGTCTAGTGGACTTTGTTTGGTCGTTCCAGCCGACCTCAACGCCAGAACCGCGCACGATAGCCGATATCCCCACCACCTCCGTCGAATCCATCGCATTGTCCAAGGCATTGCGCAAGAAGGGCTTCGCTTTCGTCGGTCCAACAACTATGTACGCGCTGATGGAAGCCGTCGGAATCGTGGATACCCACCTGCTACACAGTCATCGTCGCGGTTCGTCCGGGGTTTGGTCATTGCCTTCCCACGCCACCGAGCCCACCGCAGCTGTCCACAGAAGTGTGTAACTTTATCCACAGCCGTGGATAACTTCTGTGGACATCCTTGGATTCGAAGCCGGAAACGGTGCGGTTAGGCCTATTCGACGTCCTCCGCGCCTTGGTTGGATTATGCCCACTGTGCATCAGGCTGTGGATATTGAACTAAGCTTCACTCGATGTTCAGGCCGGAGGCGTTGTGGCGCTGCCGCGACCAGGCAATGCTTGCGTGCTTGGCCGCCAAACTATCGCCCAGAGCTTGCCACGGCCGCCGAGGTTATCCACTTAACAACAATCCCATTCCCACAACTTATCCACAGCTGGGGAAAACGCACCCGGCTCTAGGTCAATATCCGGCAATCACGGCGTCATGAGCGCCCACGCGGCAAGGAAACTACACGTGTGTAAGTTATTAACACTGTTGATAAGCCTGTTGATTAAAGCCGTACCGCGGCCGCTTGGATGACTTTTCCCCACAAGCCCCTGTGAGCCCTGAAGTTGTCCACAGAATCCAAGGACGATGGGACAAAGTTATCCACAGATGTGGAAAAATTCATACCTTTTGGGGGATATCTTCCGGCCCAGCCAGTCACAGCATGGGCAGTCGTTCTAACTACACGAATGTAAGTTACTCACAGTGTGGATAACGCTTGTGGATAAGCGGCTGGGCACGAGCAAGCTAGGAAGCAGATACGTGGAACCACGTGATAGCAGCCAGGACGCCGAGAACCAGCACCAGGCTGGCCGCCTGAATCAGGGCTTGGCTCTTACCGCGGGGCGCGTATGTAATCGCGGCTGCAGCGATCGCACCGGTAATCAGGCCGCCAAGGTGGGCTTGCCATGCAATGCCCGGCACGAGGAAACCAATGACGCCGTTAAGCACGATCAGGACCCAGAGCTGCCTCGTTTGGCCACCACGTTGGCGCTGCACCACCAGCAGGGCTCCAAAGAGACCGAAGATCGCTCCGGACGCGCCAACCAGTCCAACAGGGGGAACGGTGGGGGTCAGAAGCAGGAAGCCCACCGAGCCACCCACCGCGGCCAGCAGGTACACGGCCAGGAATCGAAGGCGTCCGAGCAACGGCTCAAGGACTTGCCCGAATATCCATAGCGAGTACATGTTGAGGACAATGTGCAGGAGGAAACCCTGCGAATGCAGGAACGCGGAGGTAAGCATCCTCCACGGTTCACTGCCGGCAAAGATGTTCGCGTAAGCGAAATCCTGGAAAACGAGGTCGCCGGGGAGTACCCACTGGAGGATGTACACCACCACGCACAGGGCGATGATCAAATACGTCATCAGCGGCCTGCCCGCCGCCAGGGCACCGCCATAGGGCGCACGGTATGTCGGCGTCGAACGTTTTTGTTCGTTGACGCAGTCAATGCATTGGAATCCGACGGCGGCCGCCCGCTGGCATTCGGGGCACGCTGGACGCCCACATCGCTGGCACCTCACGTAGGAGGGCCGGTCCGGGTGCCGTGGGCACACCGGGATGGCGGCGGACGGCTCAGCCGACGGAATTCCGTAGCTCATCTGACTGGTTCAGCGCGTGGCTTAGAGCTGTTCGATGTCGATGCTCTTGATGACGACGTCCTCCACAGGACGGTCGCCCATGCCCGTGCGGACACCCTCGATGGCGTCTACTACCTTGCGGGAGTCTTCGTCGGTAACCTCGCCGAAGATGCTGTGCTTGCCGAACAGCCAGTCGGTGTTGACCGTGGTGATGAAGAACTGTGAACCGTTGGTTCCCTTGCCCATCTGCACACCCGCGTTGGCCATGGCCAGCTTGTAGGGAGCATTGAAGGTCAGTTCCGGGTGGATCTCGTCGTCGAACTGGTAGCCCGGTCCGCCGACGCCGCGGCCCAGGGGATCGCCGCCCTGGATCATGAAGTCCTTGATGATGCGGTGGAAGATGGTGCCGTCATAAAGCGGCGTACCCGTCTTGTCCTCACCGGTTTCGGGGTGGTTCCAAGCCTTTTCGCCGGTGGCCAAGCCAATGAAGTTGGCGACCGTCTTGGGCGCGTGGTTGCCGAAGAGGTCAACCTTGATATCGCCGAGGGTCGTGTGGATCGTTGCTTTTGCAGTTGCGATGGTCATGAATCCATTCTTCCATGCAGGGTCAACGCCAACGTTGCAGTGAAGCCGGTTCCGCGCTGGGTGAAATCCGGGACGAAACGGGCAGATGAATAGCCCGTGTTCACTAAGCGACGTAGGCTAGCAACAAACGAGCATGTGTATCGGGAGGTAGTTGTGAAGAAATCAGACCGTATTGCCCGCGACCTCGAACAATCCGTGGCGGCCAGCGTTGACAACGCCCGCGACTGGGCTGCGCCCCGTGTGGAAGCAGCCGTGAATTGGGCTGTTCCGCGTATCCAGCACGGTATCGACAGCGCTTCCCCCAAGATCCAAGAGGGGCTGAAGTCCGCTGCGCACAACCTCGCCGACGGCGTGGCGGTAGTTACGCCGCGGATCCAGGACGGGCTGGCGCAGCTTGCGCCAAAGATCCATGATGCAGTCGAAGACGCGACACCCAAGATCCAAGAGGCTTTGAACAAGGCCACTCCGGTGCTCGGCCAGGCCCGGGACAAGGTAGTTGTTGAATACTTGCCCAAATTGTCCGAACAGCTGGGCCAGGCCTCCGTGGTGGTGCACCAGGTCCTGGAAAACGCTCCCGCGCAAGTGGATGCCGTAGCGCAGAAACTGGTGGACTCCGGCGTTGTGCACAGCGTCCAGCAGCAAGCGCAGGCCACCAGCAAGCAACTGCAAGCCGCGGCCGAGGAGGCTGCCAAGGCCGCAACCGCGCAGCTGGATAAGGCTCAGCGGAGGACGGCTAAGTTGGGCAAAGAACAGCAGCCCAAGAAGCGCGGGTGGTTGATCCTGACAGTCATCGCTGCAGCTGCCGCCGCGGGTGTCGCCGCGTGGAAGGCCTCCAAGCCCGTGGAGGATCCGTGGAAGACGCCTTCTCCGGTTACTCCCAAGCCGACGCCGGCGCCGGTTGCCGAAGCTGCCGAAGCTGCCGCCAGCCAGTCTGCCGCAACGGATGTCGCGCCCACAACCACCGATGTTGAGGCTGAACCCGCATCAGTGGCCACCGAGGATGAGACGTCGGAGGGCACAGCGGAGGATGCAGGTGAAGGCACCCCGCAGGATTCGGGAGAGCACTCGGCGAAGGTAGCCACGGACGCGAAGACTGCGGTCAAGAACATCGCGGCCAGCCTCAACAAAGAGTCCAATGAGAACCAGGACTCCACCTCGGAATCCAACGGCGCCCACAGCTAATCAAGCGCCTCGACTGGTTATTGATAACTAGTCGGTGAATCAAACCGCCGACGGCGGGAAGAGGCACCAAGCAGTCCTTTGAAGGGGATCCTGGCACAGCCAGGGTCCCCTTCAGTGTTTGTCCACACTTAACCAAGTCGACCGACCAAGCGCGCGGCCCGGGTGTTAGATTGATGGGGATGCCAGCTGATAGTCCCTTCGCGGACGCGCCCCCGGATGCCCTTGGCGCCCCTCGGGTTTCCATTGTCATCCCGGCGTATAACGAGGAAAGTGTTATACGCCAGTGTCTCCTTGCTGCCGTCTACCAATCCGTCCCGGCTGACGAGATCATTGTGGTGGATAACCGTTCCACAGACCGCACCGCGGCCTTCGTGCGCCAAATGCAGGACGAATATCCGGAAAGCCCCATCATCCTGCTCCAGCAGGACAAGGCACAGGGTCTGATTCCCACACGGAACTTTGGGCTGGATAGCGCCAGCGGTGACATTCTGGGACGAATCGATGCCGACTCGGTGGTGGAGCCCGATTGGGTCGAACAAGTCCAGAAGGCCTTCGCCGACCGTTCGGTGCAAGCAATCACGGGCCCCGTGGTCTATTACGACATGCCTATGCGGCGGTTTGGGTTGAAAGCTGACGACAAGATGCGCCAACTCATGCTGCGCTTGGCAAAGCATCAGTACCATTTCCTGTTCGGCTCCAATATGGCCATCCGTCGAACAGCTTGGGAGATCATCCGCAACGAAACCTGCTTGGACGAAAAAGACGAGATGCACGAGGACATAGACCTGTCATTGCACCTCTTTGACCACGACCTCAAGATCCAATACGTACCCCACATGGTCTCGGGCATGTCCGCCCGGCGGCTGGAGGATTCGCCAAAGGATTACCGCTACTACGTCACGCGGTTTGATCGCACGTATAAGGCCCATAACGTCAACAAAATCGCGTTGAAGGCACCCATGGTCGTTTTCTTCTCGGTGTATTTTCCTGCCAAGGTGCTGCGCGCCATCCACACGATGAACGCCGTTCCCGCAGGACGGCGCGGGCCCTGACTTCAGTCAGTGCCTAGTTCGGCCTCACGCCGCTCCGCTGAGGCGCGGTTGTGGCGCTGCCCGGTGACAACCACCACCAGGCCGGCCAAAATCATGGCCAGGCCCGCATATGTCCCGGCCGGCAAGGTCTCATGCAAGAAGATAGCGGCCAGCAGCGCGGCTCCCGGAATTTCCAGCAAGATGATCATGGACACCAAGAGGGGACTCATGGTCGCCAACAAATGGTTGAACGCCGTGTGGCCCACCAGCTGCGCACAGACGGTGACGGCGATAATTCCGAGCCAGCCTCCGGCGTCGAACCCTGCAAGCGGCTGGTGGCTCGCCAGGGCCAACACCGCCACGATAGCCGCGCACATCCCGTAGCAAAGGGTGGTGTAGGTTCCTGTTCCCATCGATTGGCGCGCTTTCCCGCCAGCCAAGGTATACAACCCTGCCAGTGCGCCCCCCGCCAAGGCCAGGACGTCGCCCGGAAGTGCGGTAGGAGAAGATCCGGTGTCGAAACCCGTGATCGCGACAACGCCCCCGAATGCTATCCCTAAACCCACAAGCACGGGCCAGCGGTGCCTTGTGCCCCGTAGCGACTGGAAAACGGCAATCCATCCGGACTGCAGGCAGACCAAGGCCGTTGCAGCTGCTACAGAGGTGAGCTGCAGGGCTGTGATAAAGCATGCAAAATGCAGTGCCAAAGCAACTGCCGCAACAGCTGACCACCAAAATTCGCGCCGCGTGACCCTGGCGAATTCGGCCGGCCTGCGTAGGGCGACGGGTGCTGCCATCACAACTGCGCCGATGGCATTACGCCAGAATGCGATCGCCAAGGCCGTCACCGAGGTAGCCCCGAGGGTTCCTGCGATCAACGGCCCGGAGGAAGCCACGCCGAGGACCCCGAGGGTGGCGATAAGAAGGTTCACGGGTCCACCCTAGTGTCCCGAAGCCGACCACCCTATCTGCGTCGGGGTCTGTGTGGTTGTCTTATCACTACAGGTGGATCCCGTCGCCGCAGGTCACAGGGCTGCCGATCGCACACTCAGGGGGCATCTAGTGGACACATCACCGGGAGATCGGGGCCCGCAGCGCAGACAGTCGGTTTTCATGCTCATCACGGCCGGTATCGTGGCGGCGGTCCTCCTGCTCGCGGGTTGGTTCGTTCTGATGAGGTACAACCAATCAAACGCCGGTTCCTCTCCTGGAAGCGCAACGAGTCCGGGTGAACCGGGTTTGCCTGCCATCTACCCTGTGCCGCAGCACGCCACAGCGGCGTCGGGGAAACCCGTTCCCCTGAACGGGCATGTCTATGTAGTGGCAACGGCTGGAACGGACCCAGCCTCCGTCTCGGCAGTCCAAGCACTTGTGGTGGGCGCCGGCGGGACTGCGGAGACCGTAACCTCCTTGGCCAATCCGACGTCGGGCTCCTCCGCCGTGTACCTCGGCGCTGCCAGCGACCCCCAAGTTTCCACAGTTCTCGCGACTCTTGGACGGGACAGCGCAGCCGCTAACCAGAAAGCTCTTGGACACGCGGAGGGCTATGCAATCGCTACTGGCACATCGGCCGGGATACCCACCGCGGTCTTGGTGGGACGCGACGGCGATGGGATCTTTCACGGTATACAAACCCTCAGGCAACTCCTCACAGGTGGAACAGTGTCCGCCGCCCTCATCAGCGACTGGCCGTTGATGCAGACCCGTGGAGTTATCGAAGGCTTCTACGGAATCCCCTGGTCCCATCAAGCCCGTTTGGACGTCATCAAGTTCGCCGCTCAACAAAAGATGAACACCTTCATCTACTCCCCGAAGAACGATCCGCTTCTCCGGGATCAGTGGCGGACCCTGTATTCGAATCAGCAACTCAGGGAACTGCAAGAGCTTATTGACACTGCAACGGCGAACCACATCCGGTTCACCTATTCGCTGTCCCCGGGTCTGGATATCTGCTACTCAAGTGTCGCGGACCTGAATGCCGCGGTAGCCAAGCTTGAATCCCTCTACAGCTTGGGCGTCCGCTCATTTGTGATTCCCCTTGACGACATAGACACCAAGGTCCAGTGCGATGAGGACGTGAAGGAATTTGGTTCCAACGAGGCTGGCCTCGGGAAAGCGGAAGCTTCGTTCCTGAACGACGTCAATGCTCGGTTCATATCCAAGAAGCCGGACATCCAGCCTCTGCAAATGGTCCCCACTTTCTACAACGGTTCGGGCAGCACCCCCTACAAGAAGGCACTGGGCCGTGCCCTCAATCCCGACATCGTGGTTCAGTGGACGGGCGAGGACGTGGTGTCCCACCGGATCACCCGTGGTTCTGCCGAGACAGCCCAGCAGAGCTATGGAAGCCCCGGAACGAAGCGGAACATCGTGATCTGGGACAACTACCCCGTCAATGACTATTCGCAGGACCACATCTTCCTGGGACCGGTAAAGGGACGCGACTCCGATCTCAACCAAGCGATCAGGGGTATTGTTACCAACCCGATGATCGAGGCCTATTTATCGCTGCCCGCCATCTTCAATTACGCGGACCTGTCGTGGAACGGGCCCGCCTACGATCCCGCCAAGTCCATGGATGCGGCATTGACCGCGGTGGCAGGTCCTGCCCCCGATGTCCAAGCCGGAGTCAGGGCTTTCGCGGACCTGAACCAGGACTGGCAAGGTGATGCGCTGACGCCGTCGGCACCCGCGCTGACGGCGGATATAAACCAGTTCTGGTCAGCGTACGACGCCGGCCAGTCACCGTCCGGGGCATTGCTGGCGCGCGCGGAGCTGCTCCAGCGGCTCCCCGACCTGCTGCCCCGAATGGCGGAGCCGGGCTTCGCCAATGACGCCGTGAATTGGACCGCAGCAGCAGCACAGTACGGCCGAGGTGTGCAGCAGGCCATCGCGATGTTGGACGCGGCCAAGAAGGGCGATGCCCAGGCAGTTACCCAAGCCCGCAAGGACGTTCAAAGCGCCGAGACAGCAGCCGCTGCCGCCACACAGCCCACCTTGGACCTCGGCGTCGTTACCCCGGTGTTAGGAAAGGGAGAACTCAAAGCCTTCTTGGATCAAGCTCTCCAAAAGGTCCCTGCCGGCTAGCCTCGGATGTTAAAGCAAAAAGTCCCGGCCAATACTGGCCGGGACTTTTCTTATGGTGGAGGCACGGGGACTCGAACCCCGAACCCCCTGCTTGCAAAGCAGGTGCGCTACCAATTGCGCCATGCCCCCATAAGAAGCAACCCGTCAATCATACCCCAATTCAACCCTGGCAATTACCGGTCGAATCTGCGGCCAGGGGCTAATCCACCGTATCGGTCGACTTGCTCCATACTTCTTTTCGGGCTTCGGATTCCTGGTTCTTTTTATAAACCAGGACACCTGCGATGGCTGCTGCTACAACTACGAGCAACTTCTTCACAAGTACCTCATTCCGGTTCAGTGTTACCTGAACCTGCTAGGTTCCGTGGGCGTACCAGGACTTGAACCTGGGACCTCTTCGTTATCAGCGAAGCGCTCTAACCGCCTGAGCTATACGCCCCGATGCCTCATCGGGCCGAGATATGACTGTACAGCACATCCCGGACCGATCTCAAATCGAGGCAAATCCGCGCGGATATTCCACCAATTTCGGCGTATTTCCGCGATTTTTTTACTAGTCGTCCGTCAGAGTGACGCCAATGCCGCCAACCAACGTTGCGGAAATGTTATAAAGCACGGCCGAGAGCATCGACAGCGCCGTGAGCAGAACAACATTCACGACGGCGATAATCGTTGCGAAGGACGCCACCTGACCGAGTGAAGCCACCTTCTTGAGTTCAAAGCCGCCGCTTTCGGATCCGGCAAGGGTACCCAACAGGCTGTCCACCTGGTTGAAGATTCCAGTGAGATCCAACACAGTCCAGAGCACAACTGCAGCGACAACGGTCACGATGCCCAGTGCGACGGACAGCAAGAACGCCATTTTCAGCACGGACCACGGGTCGACCTTGCTGACCAGAAGCCGTGCGCGCCGGACCTTGGCCTTGGGAGCCGGCTTTACCAAGCCGGGGGACCCTTGAGCGGGGCGCTGCTGGGCCGGAGCACCAGCAGGACGCTGGCCAACCTGAACGGGGCGCTGGCCAGGCGCACCAGCGGGACGCTGACCACCTTGGACAGGTCGCTGACCAGGCGCACCAGCAGGACGCTGGCCGGGTGCGCCGGTGGGACGCTGGGTGGGTGCGCCAGCCGGGCGCGCGCCTGCGACTCCCGCACCGGAGGTGCCGGTTCCCGGACTCTGTTGCGGCCGTGCCGGTGTTCCTGGCTGGGCGTTGCCCGAGGGCTGCCGGAGTCCGCCGGGGACACCTGTGCTCGGCTTGGGATATGAGTCGGAATTACTCACTCGTTACCTCCGGTGTTTTCTTCGTTCAGCTCCGCGCCCGTTCCGTTGTCCGGGTCTGCGTCGTTATCCGTTTCGGCCATGCTGGTCACCTCTGAGGCAACTTCGTCTGCAGCCAACGTTACGTCATCCGCGCCACCGTCATCGGATTCATCCGTTTCCAGTCCGCGTTCGCCGTTGCGTGCCACCTCGATAATGCGGTCATTCTTGTCAGGCTTGGCAAAGATAACGCCCATGGTGTCCCGACCCTTGGCAGGAACACCTGTCACAGCGGAGCGGACAACCTTTCCGCCTTCCATGACAACCAGTACTTCGTCTTCTTCCTGAACGATCAAAGCACCTACAAGGTCACCACGCTCTTCAGCAAGCTTCGCGACCTTGATCCCCAGACCACCGCGGCCTTGCAAGCGGTACTCCTCGACGGCGGTCCGCTTGGCGTAACCACCTTCGGTCACGATGAAGACAAATGAACCGTCCTGAACCACGTCAGCGGCCAAGAGCTCGTCGTCTTCCCGGAATTTCATGCCTGTTACTCCGGAGGTCGCCCGGCCCATCGGGCGGAGCGCGTCGTCGGTTGCTGTGAAGCGGATCGACTGGCCCTTACGGGAAACCAACAGGAGATCGTCCGTCTCACTGACCAACTGGGCCGAGACCAGCTCGTCCTCATCGCGCAGGTTGATGGCAATAACGCCAGCGGTGCGGTTGGTGTCGTAGTCCTCCAGCCGGGTTTTCTTCACCAGGCCGTTCTTCGTGGCGAGCACGAGGTATGGAGCTTGCTGGTAGTCGCGAAGGTCCAGGACCTGTGCAATATGCTCATCCGGCTGGAAGGCCAACAAGTTGGCAACGTGCTGGCCCTTTGCGTCGCGGCCGGCCTCCGCCAACTCATAAGCCTTGGCCCGGTACACGCGGCCGAGGTTGGTGAAGAAAAGCAGCCAGTGGTGCGTAGTAGTGACGAAGAAGTGCTCCACGACGTCGTCACCGCGCAGTTGGGCGCCCTTGATGCCCTTACCGCCGCGCTGCTGTGAACGGTAGTTATCGCTGCGGGTCCGCTTCACATAACCGCCGCGGGTTATGGTGACCACCATTTCCTCTTCCGGGATCAAGTCCTCCATGGACATGTCGCCGTCGAAACCCATCAGGATGTGCGTGCGGCGATCGTCACCGTGCTTGGCAACAATCTCGGCGAGTTCTTCGCTGATGATCTGGCGCTGGCGTTCCTCTGAAGCAAGGATCGCGTTGAATTCTTCGATCATCGCCTCGAGTTCAGAATGGCGATCCTGAATCTTCTGGCGTTCCAAGGCCGCCAAACGGCGTAGCTGCATATCCAGGATGGCGCGGGCCTGGAGTTCATCGATCTCAAGGAGCTCCATAAGTCCTTCGCGGGCCGCTTCTGTCGTGTTGGACGCCCGGATGAGGGCAATGACTTCATCCAGCATGTCCAACGCCTTGAGGAGAGCACGCAGGATGTGCGCTTCTTCTTCAGCCTTGCGAAGGCGGTACCGGGTGCGACGGGCGATGACATCCATCTGGTGCGTCACCCAGTGCCTGATGAACGCGTCAAGGCTCAAGGTGCGTGGCACGCCGTCGACGATTGCCAGCATGTTCGCCGAGAAGTTGTCCTGCAACTGCGTGTGCTTGTAGAGGTTATTGAGGACAACCTTGGCGACAGCGTCGCGCTTGAGCACAATAACCAAACGCTGGCCGGTACGGCCCGAGGTCTCATCGCGTAGATCGGCGATGCCCTGGATCTTGCCGTCCTTGACCAGTTCAGCGATCTTGATGGCCAGGTTGTCCGGGTTGGCCTGGTACGGAAGCTCGGTGACTACAAGGCAGGTGCGCCCCTGCAGTTCCTCGACGTTGACCACTGCGCGCATGGTGATGGAGCCGCGGCCCGTCCGGTAAGCGTCTTCGATGCCCTTATGACCCAAAATCGTGGCACCCGTGGGGAAATCAGGGCCCTTGATGCGCAGCAACAGGGCTTCGAGGAGTTCCTCGCGGGTGGCCGTGGGGTTCTCCAACGCCCACTGCACGCCCTCGGCCACTTCACGAAGGTTATGCGGAGGAATGTTGGTGGCCATACCGACGGCGATGCCTGAGGAACCATTGACCAGCAGGTTGGGGAACCGCGCCGGCAAAATGGTGGGTTCCTGGTTTTTGCCATCGTAGTTGTCCTGGAAATCGACGGTCTCCTCATCGATGTCCCGGACCATTTCCATGGCGAGCTGGGCCATCTTGGTTTCCGTATAACGCGGTGCTGCAGCGCCGTCATTTCCCGGAGAACCGAAGTTGCCTTGGCCAAGCGCCAACGGATAACGCATGGTCCAGTCTTGGATCAAGCGCACCAAGGCATCGTAGATCGCCATGTCGCCGTGGGGGTGGTAGGTACCCATGACGTCACCGACCACGCGGGCGCACTTGTTGAAGGAGCGATCGGGGCGGTAGCCGCCGTCGAACATGGCATACAAGACGCGACGGTGTACCGGCTTGAGGCCATCACGAACGTCCGGCAGGGCGCGACCAACGATCACCGCCATGGCGTAGTCCAAGTAGGAACGCTGCATTTCCGTCTGCAGGTCCACCTGTTCGATGCGGTCAGTCAGGAGATCGCCTTCGATGACGACGTCGTCTGCGTTGGGTTCCGCCGGGACTTCAGGAGTTTCGTCACTCATAATTTAAGTTTCCGTTTCAGGTATATGTCGGTTCAGGAATATCTGGCGCTTTATGCCCTAGATATCGAGGAACCTGACGTCCTTGGCGTTTTGTTGGATGAAGTTTCGGCGTGATTCAACGTCCTCGCCCATCAGTACCGAGAAGGTCTGATCGGCGGCCAGCGCGTCGTCCATGGTGACCTGCAAGAGCGTCCTGCGATCCGGATCCATGGTGGTGTCCCATAGTTCGGTGTAGTCCATTTCACCCAGACCCTTGTAACGCTGGATGCCGTTATCCTTGGGCAGGCGCTTGTTCATGGCCGCACCCTTACGGATGGTGTCGTCGCGTTCGCGGTCGCTGTAGACATAGTCATGAGCAGCATTGGACCACTTGATCCTGTACAGGGGCGGCTGGGCCAAGTAGACGTAGCCGTTCTCGATGAGAGGGCGCATGTAACGGAACAGCAGGGTCATCAAAAGAGTGGTGATGTGCTGGCCATCGACGTCGGCATCCGCCATCAGCACGATCTTGTGGTACCGCAGCTTCGAAATGTCGAAGTCCTCGCCGATCCCGGTTCCGAAAGCCGTGATCATGGACTGGACTTCCGTGTTACCCAATGCTTTGTCCAGGCGCGCGCGTTCCACGTTCAGGATCTTGCCTCGCAGCGGAAGGATGGCTTGTGTTTCAGGGTTCCGCCCGCGCTTGGCCGAGCCGCCGGCCGAGTCACCCTCCACGAGGTAGACCTCACAGCGCGAAGGATCCTTGGAGGAGCAGTCAGACAACTTGCCTGGCATGCCGAAGGATTCGAGGGGGCTCTTCCGCCGTGCATTGTCGCGCGCCTTCCGGGCCGCCATGCGGGCCTGGGCTGCAGATATGGCCTTGCGGATCACGTCGCGGGCGGGGCCCGGGTTTCGTTCAAGCCAGTCACCAAGTTGATCGGTGACAACCCGCTGCACGAACCCCTTGACCTCGGAATTGCCCAGCTTGGTCTTGGTCTGGCCCTCGAACTGGGGTTCGGAAAGCTTGACCGAAATGACAGCGGTCAGGCCCTCGCGGATGTCATCGCCGGTAAGGTTGTCGTCCTTTTCCTTGATGATGCTCTTCTCGCGGGCATAGCGGTTGATGAGTGACGTCATCGCCGCGCGGAACCCTTCTTCGTGGGTTCCACCTTCATGGGTGTTGATGGTGTTGGCGTATGTGTGGACGCTCTCCGAATATGCGGTGGTCCACTGCATCGCCACCTCAAGGGCCATGTGCCGTTCGGTGTCTTCAGTTTCGAAAGCAATGACGTCTTCGTGGACGATCTCCACCTTCTTGCTTGAGTTCAGGTGCTTGACGTAGTCCAGGAGCCCGTCGTCGTACTGATACACCACTGTCCGGTGCTCGGCTGCAACTTCGCCCTCGGTTGCGACGGCGTCAAGGTCCAGATCCGGTTCGCCGCCACGAGCAGCAGGCCGCTCGTCGGTCAAGGTGATTCGCAAGCCCTTGTTAAGGAATGCCATCTGTTGGAATCGCGCGCGCAGCGTTTCGAAATCGAACTCGGTGCTTTCAAAGATGGTCCCGTCCGGGTAGAACGTCTGGGAGACTCCGGTCTCGTCCGTGGCTTCGCCCTTCACGAGGCCGCCTTGCGGCTTCCCGCCGTCGGCGAATGTCATGCTCCACACGTGACCCTGGCGACGCACTACAGTCTCAACCCGGCGTGACAGCGCGTTAACCACGGAGATGCCCACGCCGTGAAGGCCGCCTGAAACGGCATACCCGCCACCGCCGAACTTTCCACCTGCGTGCAGGATGGTCATGACCACTTCAACGGTCGGCTTACCCTCGGTGGGGTGGATATCAACCGGAATGCCGCGGCCATTGTCCACTACTTGGACGCCGCCATCGGCGCGGAGGGTGACTTCGATGTGGGTGCAGTACCCGGCGAGGGCCTCATCAACTGAGTTGTCCACCACTTCATAAACCAAGTGGTGCAAGCCGCGGGGACCAGTGGAGCCGATGTACATGCCGGGGCGTTTGCGTACCGCTTCGAGACCCTCCAGTACCGTGATGTCGCTGGCGCCATACTCCCTCGGTGTCGCTGCGGGCGTATCAGGCTTGGGAGCAGTCTCCTCTACGGGTTCTACTGCCAAGGTCTCTGCATTGTCGTTAGCCACAGGCGCTTTCGACTCCTCTGTATTCGATGACGGCCGTTCCCGGCAACGTTCGCAACGAGTGCGGCCGTCAACGGGCACGTGACTGATTGCGCCGGCTACTCCGCCGCCAGGTTGCCCTTATGCCACAGGATGGATTCAGGTTCCCGGCGACGTTCCACCGGCGCTCAGTGATCTACGCCAATTCTATCGTGGAAACGCGGGAATCTTTGCAAATACAAGGGCAGCCCACAGCTGAATATGGCCACGAGAGGCCGCTGGCCCCATCTTCAGCGGCCGCGCGGTGGTCCCGATGGGTGCCTATACGGCTCCGGGCCGTTGATACTCCCTGTACGCCCCTCAGCCGTAGGTATCCCTCGGACCGCGGCCATTGACGCTGCGCCCACCTTTTCGCCAACTCGGAGCTGAAGGACCGAGCACCTGGATGCTGGTCACCACTCCTTCTCCCAGCTCGTTGCGAAACAACTCAAGAAGACTCGTACTCAATAGGCGGAGCTGGGTTGCCCACGCTGTGGAATCACAGCGCACGTGCAGCGTGGTATCGGTAAAACTCTCCGGCGTGCAATGAGCGGAGATGTCCGCTCCTACCAGTGTTTCCCACTCGGCCATGACCGAACCGACAGCCACCGGCGAGGTCCAACCACGCTCTGCAACCAGTCGGCCCACTACTTTTCCTAATCCCAACGGGTCACGCCCCGTCCCGTGGAACTGGGAAAATCCTTTGGTGTCGCGCAGGCCTTTTCGTTTGGGAACTGAACCTGGCCGCGGCGCCCGCTGCCGGACCTCTCCACGCGCAGCCGCCGCTTCGCGCATGCGATTAAGCGCCGCCTGGGCTGCGTCGATTTCGTCAGGGTCTCGACCAGGTTGAAGTCCCTCGCGGCTATCCTTCGCCATCGATGCCTCCCGGAACAACGGTTACGCGCCGTCCGGACAAATCTTCTGGGATGTCGGCCTCGACGGCGGCTGTCACCAGCACCTGCTCGGCACCGGCAACTATTGCAGCAAGTTTACGTCGCCGCTGGACATCAAGTTCGGCAAAGACATCATCCAAGATGAGGATCGGCGCCGTACCACCCGTCCGGGCATCATCCAGCATGACGTAGTAGGACGCCAGGCGCAGGGACAGGCACATCGACCACGTTTCGCCGTGGGAGGCATACCCCTTGGCGGGGGCTTGCCCCAGCACCAGTTCCAATTCGTCGCGGTGGGGCCCAACCAAGGATATGCCCCGTTCAAGTTCCTTTTTTCTTGATGCTGCAAACGCCTGCACGTACCGGTCCGTGAGTTCGTCGACGGACAGTTGCCGGAGGTCTTCGCCCGACGGCGACTCTTCAGTCCCGGAAGTGGCCGAACCGCCGTCGTCGTCCAGGATGTCCTGGATAGTGGATCGGTAGACGGCGGCAGCGGGCTTGGAACCATCAGTGAGTTGGGCATAAGCGTTATTGAGGTGCGGGCCCAGACGCTCCACGAGTTCCAAGCGGGCATGCAACAACTCAGCGCCGGCGCGTGCCATGTGCTGATCCCAGACATCGAGCGTGGCTTCGTGGCCAGCGGTGAACTTGCCGGCTCGGGCCGATTTGAGGAGTGCGTTCCGCTGTTTGAGCACCCGATCATAATCCGTACGTGTGGCAGCATGTCGCGGTACGAGGCTCACCAACAGCTCGTCCAGGAAGCGCCGCCTGTTCGAAGGGTCACCCTTGACCAATGCCAGGTCCTCCGGTGCAAAAAGGACGGTCTGGCAAATCCCCAGGATATCCCTGGCGCGCACCGGGTTCCCTCGGTTGATCCGCCCTCGATTTGCACGGCCGGCGTTGATCTCGACCTCAATGACTGTCGATTGCTCGCCCCGGACGAGCCGGGCCCGGATCAAGGCACGGTCGGCACCAAACCGGACCAAAGGGCCATCCGTGCTCACTCGATGTGAGCTCAAAGTTGCCAGGTATCCAATGGCTTCCATGAGATTGGTTTTGCCAATCCCATTCGAGCCGACCAGTATTGTCACTCCGGGCCCCAGCTTGAGATCAACCTGGGCGTAGCTGCGGAAATCCGTCAGCGATAGATGTTCGAGGTACACGCCGTTTGTTGGACTCCCGCGTCCTAGCTGGCCGGACGCGTGGCGTGTCCGCCGAACTGGTGACGCAAGGCCGAAACCATTTTCATGGCCGGCGATGTGTCTTCGCGGGAAGCGAACCGCGCAAAGAGTGCTGCCGTGATGGCCGGCGCAGGAACCGCATTCGCTATGGCCTCTTCAACAGTCCAGCGGCCCTCGCCCGAGTCTTCCACGTAGTCATCTATGGAGGCCAAGCCCGGATCCTCGTCGAGTGCCTTGACCATGAGGTCCAGGAGCCAAGACCGGACAACGGTCCCCTTTTGCCACGCACGGAAAGTTCCCGGGAGGTCTGTCACGATATCCTTGGCCGCGAGCAACTCGTAGCCTTCGGCGTAGGCCTGCATGAGGCCGTACTCGATGCCGTTGTGGACCATCTTCGCGTAGTGGCCCGCTCCGACTCCACCGACGTGGACAAAGCTGTCCGCCCGGTCACCTTCAGGACGCAAGGCATCGAAAATCGGCAAGGCCAGTTCGATGTCCTCGGCAGCTCCACCGGCCATGAGCCCGTAGCCATTCTGGAGGCCCCAAACGCCGCCGGAAACGCCGCAGTCAGCGAACCGAATGCCTTTTTCGGCGAGGGCGGCTGCATGCTTTTGGTCTTCGGTGAAGCGTGAGTTGCCGCCGTCGATAATCAAATCACCCTGGTTAAGCTTCTCGCCGAGCTCGGAAATGACGGAATCCGTGATATCGCCGGAGGGAACCATGACCCAAATGATGCGCGGGGTGGGCAGTGCTGCGATCAGTTCGTCCACCGAGGCAACGTCTGTCACGTCCGGGTTGCGGTCCAAGCCCGTGACTTCAACACCGCCTTGCCTCAAACGCTCACGCATGTTGAAACCCATTTTTCCAAGGCCGATAAGTCCGATGTGCATAGGGGGTGACTCTTTTCTGCGATGGGACGGAGGAAACTGATGGATGCCGCGCGTTATGAAGAGGTTAGTTAGGCAGGCGGACCGGCATCACGAGGTAACGGTAATCGTCCTGGTCCTCGCCGTCGGCTTCGGCTTGCGCCGTAATCATGGCCGGCTTGGGAGCCGTGGTGAATGAGAACCGAACGTACTTGGTTTCGATGACACCCAGGCCTTCAACGAGGTAGTGCGGGTTGAAAGCTACGGTGATGTCTTCACCGGAAAGTTGCGCTTCGAGTTCTTCGGACGCTTGGGCGTCCTCTCCGGTTCCGGCGTCGAGGTTCAGTAGGCCCTGGGTGAAGGCCAAGCGGACCGGAGTATTGCGCTCAGCCACAAGTGAGACGCGGCGAACGGCCTCAACCAGGTCCTGTGTTGCCACCGTGGCATGGATCGGAGTCGAATCGGGAAACAGCGAACGGATCTTGGGGTAATCACCGTCGACCAGAAGCGACGTGGTGGTCCTTCCACCGCTTTCAAAGCCGATAAGACGGCTGTCATCATCGGCAAGTGCAAGGTTGATGTCCCCGCTACCGCCCAAGGTTTTGGCTACCTCATTGAGCGTTTTGGATTTCACCAACGCGCTTGTGGAGATGCCCGGTGTTACTGGTTTCCAAGGAACTTCCCGCATGGCCAGCCGGTACCGATCGGTCGCCAACAGGGTGATGAGATCGTCCTCGATCTCCATGCGGACCCCGGTCAAAATCGGAAGGGTGTCATCTTTGCTCGCGGCAATGATGACTTGGGACACCGCTTGAGCGAACGCGTCTCCGGGCAAGGTGCCACTGACCGCGGGCAGCGACGGGAGGGCGGGATACTCGGATTCGGGCATCGTTGCCAGGTGGAAGCTGCTCCGGCGGCAGGTCAGCGTGACCTTGTTGCCGTCGGTCTCCACATCCACGGGAGCTGAAGGAAGGCTGCGGCAAATGTCAGCCAGCAGGCGTCCGGAAACCAAGATGGTTCCCTCGGTGGCGATGTCCGCCGGAATCTCGAGGCGGGCCGAGGTTTCGTAGTCAAAGCTTGAGAGGCTGACCGTTCCCGCCTCAGCCTTGAGGAGCAGACCCGAAAGCACGGGTACGGGCGGCCGCGGAGACAGTGACCGTGCGGTCCAGGTAACGGCTTCTGCCAAGACGTCACGGTCGACTCTGAACTTCACGGAGGGGTGCCGCCTTTCATTGCTGGTACCAAAACATCGCTGCGGAACTCGTGATCGAGCCCGCCAAATCTGCATTCGCCTGGGCTGGAACCTGCATGGTTCCCACTCAGGGAATCACAAACAGACCCAGGGATGGGAGCGCTGCTGACAGCTTAGCCGGAAGATCCGGGATTAACCCATCTCCAGCCGTGACGGGACACCCCATGGGGACAGTCTGGGTTCACGTCACCCTGGTTCTTGGGATGTTTCTGGGACTGGGTTGGGTCGGCAGAACGAGATTGTTATTTGAGGGATTTCAATTTTTTGGGATTCGTAGTGTTAATAACTGCTGTGGAAACTGTGGATAACCCGCTCTGGCCGCGACCCTCCGCGGTTAAGCCCTGTTCACGAACTGTGCGTTAACTGGGTTTTAAACAGGGTGTGGATGGGGACAACTCCCAACGCCTATTTTGACGATCCACAGACGGCTTAAGGGTTTTAAGCCCATTAACCGCGCTTGTCCCCTTAACTATCCACAGGCTTATCCACATGTGCCTGTTAATAAGGTATGTGGAGGCGGGGAAGGTGTGAGGCTAGGAGTCGCGCTGTTGCTGCTTGATGCGGTTGGTGAGCTCCGTAACCTGGTTGTAAATCACACGGCGCTCAGCCATGAGCTCGCGAATTTTCCGGTCGGCGTGAATGACGGTGGTGTGGTCCCGGCCACCGAGTTCCTGGCCAATCTTGGGGAGGGACATATCCGTGAGCTCACGGCAGAGGTACATGGCGATCTGCCGCGCGGTCACCAGCGTCCGGGTACGGGACTTACTGCAGAGTTCTTCCATGCTGAGTTTGAAGTAGTCCGCAGTCTGGTCGAGGATCTGCTTGGCTGTGATTTCCTGGGCGCCATCATCGGTGATCAGGTCCTTGAGGACCATTTCTGCCAGGGCTACGTCAACGGGCTGGCGGTTGAGGCTTGCAAAAGCTGTGACACGGATCAGCGCGCCCTCAAGTTCACGGATGTTGCTCGAGATCTTCGAAGCGATGTATTCCAAAGCATCGTCGGGTGCCGAGAGGCCTTCGCTGAGGCCTTTCTTGCGGAGGATGGCGATGCGCGTTTCCAGCTCGGGCGGCTGGATATCCGTCAGCAGGCCCCATTCGAAGCGGGACGTCATGCGGTCCTCGAATCCAGCGAGCATCTTCGGTGGCTGGTCGGAGGTGATAACAACCTGCTTGTTGGCATTGTGCAGGGCGTTGAACGTGTGGAAGAACTCTTCCTGCGTCCGGTCCTTGCCGGCCAGGAACTGGATGTCGTCGATCAGCAGGACGTCGACGTTCCGGTATGTGGTCTTGAAGCTGGTGCCTTCGTCATCACGAATTGAGTTGATGAAGTCATTGGTGAATTCTTCTGAGTTCACGTAACGGACGCGGATCCCGCTGTAGAGGCGCCGGGCATAATGTCCGATTGCGTGGAGCAGGTGAGTCTTGCCAAGACCCGAGTCACCGTAGATGAACAACGGGTTGTACGCCTTGGCTGGTGCCTCGGCCACTGCGACGGCGGCTGCGTGCGCGAAGCGGTTGGAGGAGCCGATAACGAAAGTGTCGAAGATGTATTTCGGGTTCAGGCGACCAAACTCGTGGGAGGTGCTGGGCGGCGTCGGCTGCGGTTTCGGGTCGGCAAAGTCCGACACAGCGGACAGTTCGACGACGGGCTCCGGCTCCACGTGGACCGGCACCAAGTCCGTGTCGACGTCGATTGCGCAGCGGATGTCATCCGAAAAGACATTGCGGAGAGCCTCGTCCAGGGCGTCCTTGACTTGGGTCTGCAGAACCTCGCGGGTGAGCTCATTGGGAACGGCAACCAGGAGGGTGGATCCGATCAGGCCCTGCGCCTGGGCGAGGATGACGAAACCGCGCTGGCGGGGGGTGACCCTATCGTCTTGTTCCAACAGGTTCAGCACCCTGCGCCAGGAACTTCCGACAGTGTTGGCGTGGTTGGCTTCGTCTACTGTCATCAATCTGTTCCTAAATACTTGCTTGCCGGCGATGCTGGCAGCCAGAGTGTCTCCGTCCTGCGCTGTTCCAGTGATAATCCACAGAGTTATACACAGCGGGTGGAGATTGGGCTACTGAGCCACTCTAGGGGATGAAAACCGTAGAAGATAGCTGGGAAGTTGCTTGTGGATAATTACACGGCTGTGGTTCGCCATATGCCTCTGTGAGCCACTTCATCCACAGGCTGTGAGCTACCACCGGACACAGCTGTGGATAGTCCTGCGGCAGGCTCCCGGTTTGACTGTGGCGGTCTTTTTGCCCTAACGTTGTGAAGTCCTTTGTGTCCGCTTTTGAGATGAGTTGCAGGTCCGTACGTTCAACGTATGGATGGCAACGGCGGCAGGCACATACAAAACTTAGCGTCGGCCAGTTCTTCCCCTTTTCTGATCGGGTGGGCGCACCTTTGATCCACTGGAGTAACTAACGTGAGCAAGCGGACTTTTCAGCCGAATAACCGCCGTCGGGCCAAGAAGCACGGCTTCCGCCTTCGTATGCGTACCCGTGCAGGCCGCGCCATCCTGGCTGCCCGTCGCGGCAAGGGCCGCGTCGAACTGTCGGCATAAATACAACTGACTTGTCGGTCAGAGTCTTTTTGAAGGTTCTCCGGTGCTAGCCACCCCTAACCGTCTCAGGACTTCTGCCGATTTTTCAACAACTGTACGTTCCGGCGTCCGCAATGGACGCCGGAACTTAGTGTTATATGCGGCCCCCTTGGGGGTCGGGGAGCCGAGTCGTATCGGTTTCATTGTCTCCAAAGCCGTCGGGAACGCCGTGACTAGAAACCTCGTTAAGAGGAGACTAAGGGAAGCGGCTGCCCTTTCCCTGTGTCAGCACGGAACGGGCCTGGCGGTGGTCGTGAGGGCACTGCCAGCAGCAGCATCAGCCGGCTGGGAGCAGCTTCTCTCCGACTACAACGCCGCATTGGCAGCGACGACGAAGCGTTTGGGCGGATCGGTTCCGCTTAATGCTTCGTCGAACCACAACGGCACCACAACGGAAGGGACACCGCGTGCGTAACAACAGCACCGCCGTCGTTCCTTCCTCAAGCGTGCCCACGGCCAAGCGTTCGGGACCAAGCCGCTGGCCAGCGGTGGCCGGATTTTTCTGGAACCTGCCCCGAAACATCATCATTTTTTTACTGAAGGCGTACCGCAAGGTCATCTCGCCCCTGTACGGCCAGGTTTGCCGTTTCTTTCCTTCATGCTCGGCCTATGCGCTCGAGGCAGTAACCGTGCACGGTGCTGTGAAGGGCAGTTGGCTCGCAGCCAAGCGGCTCGCCAAGTGCCACCCCTGGAACGCCGGCGGAGTGGACCATGTCCCCGCTGGTCATCGTCATTGGCCTGAAGGCCGGACGCCCACAATTGTTGTACTGAACAATCCGGACCAGTTCTTGGCTGCTCAGGCTGATGAAGAAGGCCGCTCGGCGGCCTGAGGAATAGGGAAATCGTATGGACTTCATTGGGACAATCTTGTTCCCGTTCAAATGGCTGGTGTCGATCATCATGGTGGGTTTCCATGAGGGGTTGAGCACCATCGGCTTGCCGTCAGGTAACGGCTGGACGTGGACTCTTTCCATCATCGGCTTGGTGTTGGTGATCCGAGCAGCCCTCATTCCTGTCTTCGTCAAGCAGATCAAGGCCCAGCGCGGCATGCAGCTTTTGCAGCCGGACCTGAAGAAACTCCAGGCGAAGTACAAGGGCAAAACGGACCAGCTCTCCCGCCAGGCCATGGCGCAGGAGCAGATGGCGCTTTACAAGCACCACGGCACCAACCCGTTCTCGGCCTGCTTGCCCATGCTCATCCAGATGCCGTTCTTCTTCGCCTTGTTCCAGGTACTTTCAGGGATCTCAAGCGCCAAGAACGCAGGTACCGGCATTGGAGCGATGAGCGCCCAGCAGGTAGTTGAGTTCGACGAATCAAGCATCTTTGGAGCACCGCTGTCGTCCGCGTTGTTGCATGGCGGCAACGTCTCCGTTGTGATCCTCAGCCTCGTGATGATCGTTGCCATGACGGCTTCGCAGTTCATCACGCAGAAGCAGATCATGGCCAAGAACATGTCCGAGGACGCCATGGCCAGCCCCTTCATGCGGCAGCAGAAGATGATGCTTTACATCCTGCCGCTCGTCTTCGGCATTGGTGGCATCAACTTCCCCATCGGCGTGCTCATCTACTGGACCACCACCAACCTGTGGACCATGGGCCAGCAGTTCTTCGTTATCCGACGCATGCCGACCCCCGGTTCACCGGCCGCCAAGGCTCTTGAACAGCGCCGCGCTGCCAAGGGATTGCCGCCGCTGCTGGGCGGGAAGAAGCGCGACGACGAGGCCGAGGCGGCTGCTGCTGCTGCGACTGCCGCAGCTGACATTCGAGCTCAGCGCGTCCAGCCACAACGCAAGAACAGGAAGAAGAAGTAATGTCTGCCGAGAGCACTGAAGAAGTTGTTACCGCTGTGACCGACGAGGATTCGCAGGAGGAAAGCCAGTCCAAGACTGCAAGCCGACTGGAAGAGGAAGGCGATATCGCAGCGGACTACCTCGAGGAACTTCTTGATATCGCTGATATCGACGGCGATATCGACATCGAGGTTCGCAACGGGCGCACATACATCTCCATTGGCACAGACGACGAGTCCGATGCCCTGGATAGCCTCGTGGGCCCCGACGGGGAGGTCCTCGAAGCGCTTCAAGAGCTGGCACGCCTGGCTGTTCTGTCGGCAACAGAGAATCGTTCCCGTTTGGTGTTGGACATCAACGGTTACCGTAAGGAGCGCGCCGGCGTTCTGCAGGAAATTGCCGAAGACGCAGTAGCCAAGGTCAAGGAGGCCGGGGGGACGGTAGCCCTGGAACCGATGAGCGCGTACGAGCGCAAGATCGTTCACGACGCTGTGGCCGAGCTTGGGTTTGTTTCCGAGTCGGAGGGCGAAGGGGCAGGCCGCCACATCGTCGTCTCGGCCGACTGACGGCCCATGGTTGATATCACCGCAGCTGAGCTGGAAGCAGCCCAAAAGATATTCGGAGAACGCTTGGATCTCGCCAAGCGTTACGTGGAGCACTTGGCCACATCCGGTACTGAGCGTGGGCTTATAGGTCCGCGTGAGGTGCCGAGATTGTGGAGCCGCCACGTTTTGAATTGCGCGGTTATTGAGTCTGCCATACCTTCGGGCAGTCACGTTGCCGACGTCGGATCCGGTGCCGGGCTGCCTGGGCTGTGCCTTGCTATCGCCCGGCCGGACTTGGAGCTGACGCTGATCGAACCGCTGGAGCGGCGCGTCATTTGGTTGCAAGAGGTAGTCGATGATCTCGGGCTGGATAACGTCACTGTCATGCGGACCAGAGCTGAGCTCGCCGTCGGAATGGTGACGGCGGACGTAGTCACCGCGCGGGCAGTTTCCGCCTTGGCGAATCTGGCTGGCCTGACTATTCCGTTATTGGATGGCCATGGAGAAGTGGTGGCCATCAAGGGGCGGAGCGCCGCAGAAGAGATTGAGAAAGCCAAGAAGGTCATCCGGAAACTCGGGGGCGTGCAGACGTCAGTTGTGGTTTGCGGACAGGAGCTTTTGGAGGAACCCACCACCGTGGTGAGGATCATCGTCAACAAGCCCCGAAAGACTCCGTAGGTCCCGTTCGAGTTCCCGCGTGTCGGCGATTGAGCGGTTAGGCTAGAGATCGGCAGCAAGCGCCGAATGAGAGTGAGAGTGCGACCAGTGGGCAGTAGTGAAACCTCCACGCAGCGAATCCCCCCCTTTATGTCTTTAGGGTCGGCTCGCGCCATGGCTACGCCCTCTTCGTCCCTTCAGTCCGCAATAGTGCAAACCAAGTCAGTTGAGAACGCTGCCGTTTCACGTGAAACCGCCTCAAACGGAGCGCAAAACGTCATGGATTCCATTGATGACTCCAGCCCCATCGCGCGGCAGTTGGCCAATGAGACCCGTCGTCGTGAGAGGCTGATCGGGCGGGAATTGCCCAAACCCGATGGCACGCGGATTTTCACCGTTTCCAACCAAAAAGGTGGGGTGGGTAAGACCACCACAACGGTAAACATCGCAGCGGCCTTGGCGTCTGCCGGCCTTAACGTTCTTGTTATCGACATCGATCCCCAAGGCAACGCATCGACCGCTCTTGGCATCGAGCACCACGCCGACGTCGACAGCATTTACGACGTCCTCATTAATGATCTTCCACTGAAGGACGTCGTCGCTCAGTGCCCCGACATTCCTAACCTGATCTGTGCGCCGGCCACGATCCACTTGGCCGGTGCCGAGATTGAACTCGTCTCGCTGGTTGCTCGTGAGCAGCGACTCCGCCGGGCCATTGACGTCTACGCCAAGGAACGGGCGAAGAACGGCGAGGACCGGTTGGACTTCATCTTTATCGATTGCCCGCCGAGCCTGGGTCTGCTCACCGTCAACGCGTTCTGCGCTGCCAGCGAAGTCCTCATTCCTATACAGTGCGAGTATTACGCGCTGGAAGGCCTGAGCCAGCTTCTCAAGAACATCGAGATGATTCAGAAGCATCTCAACGCTGATCTCGAAGTATCTACGATTCTTTTGACGATGTATGACGGCCGAACCAATCTGGCAGCACAGGTGGCGTCTGAGGTCAGGCAGCACTTCCCAGATCAGGTATTGAGCGCGGTGGTGCCCCGCTCCGTTCGAATCTCCGAGGCACCAAGCTACCAGCAGACGGTCATGACCTATGACCCATCATCCAGCGGTGCCCTCTCCTACATGGAAGCCGCCGCTGAAATCGCCGAACGATAGAATTCTTGAAACACCGCAACAGTCTGGGCCGATCCGTGCTCGACGCTTCCATCGGAGGGATGACTACATGAGCGAAAAGCGAAGGGGCCTCGGCAGGGGTCTTGGGGCTCTCATTCCTAGCTCGCCGGCCGGTGCCCAAAGCGGCGGTGTCACGACCTCCCGACCGGTGGATCTATTTTTTCCTGAAGCCCGCAAGAGTGTTGAATCGCCTGAGGAAGTTTCACCTGGCTCGCCGGCCGCCGACGACTCCAAGGCTGAGTCCGTGACGAGGCCCCTTGCCGCTACAGCTGCTAAGGTGCCGTCTGCAGCTAAGGGCGCGCCGGCAAAACGAGCCCCAAAGGACTCAAGCCGCCCCGCAACCGTAAAGGACGCCGAGCCACGGTCTTCTGCCAGCACTGACGCGGGCGTGGAATTAGTGGAAGTCCCCGGAGCTCGCTTCGCGGAAATACCGGTTGGGGATATACACCCCAATCGAAAGCAGCCTCGCTCCGTCTTCGATGAAGACGACATGGCTGAGCTTGTTCACTCGGTCAAGGAAATAGGCGTCCTCCAGCCAATTGTTGTGCGTACTTCAACCGAAAAGGGTGGAGAACCGTACGAGCTGGTCATGGGCGAGCGTCGATGGCGTGCGGTTCAGGCCGCGGGCCTGGAAACAATCCCCGCGATCGTTCGGGATACCACAGATGACGACTTACTTCGTGATGCCCTTCTCGAGAACCTCCACCGGAGCCAGCTCAATCCATTGGAGGAGGCTGCGGCATATCAGCAATTGTTAGAGGACTTTGGAACTACTCACGAGGAGTTGGCTGACCGCATTGGTCGGTCGAGACCCCAAGTTTCAAACACTCTCCGTTTGCTGAAGCTGCCGCCGCTGGTCCAGCGCAGGGTCGCCGCGAACGTAATCTCGGCGGGCCATGCGCGGGCACTGCTTGCACTTCCCGACGCGGCCGCCATGGAGCGCCTAGCTCAGAAGATCGTTGCTGAGGGTATGTCCGTTAGGGCAACGGAAGAGGCCGTCTCGCTCTACCAAGATCCGACAGCTCCTGAAAAGAGCAAGATTCCTAGGCCGAACGCGCGTCATGAGCGGTTGGATTATCTGGCCTCATCGTTGTCTGACCGCTTGGACACGAACGTAAAAATTACCCTTGGTGCTCGAAAGGGCAGGGTTAGTATCGAATTTGCCAGCGTCGAAGATCTCAACCGGATCATGGATGTGCTCGGGCCTGGCGCCGAAGCCTAAGATTATTTGATTTGAGAGGGGCTGTCTGTTGCAGGCAGCCCTTCTTTTTCTTTGGGTGTTGGCCAGGAAGGGCGGTCATGCTGCGCGCCCTAGGTCTCGTAACAGCGGTGGCCGTTTCACGTGAAACATTGATGAGTTGCTGCGGGAGTGGGATACTACCCGGCATTCGTATCGACGGCGTGGCCGTTTTGCCAAATGCGGGCTATTCAATTGGCCGGCTTCAGTGAGAGCTTGTACAAGCGACGGGCGGTGTTCTGCGGCTAGCCCCGTGCTCCCCCTGATGGAAACGGCGTGGACTAAGCCCTGCCTCCAGGTGTCAGGGGCGCCTCAGATCTTGGTATCGGGTACCAGAAGGTTGATCATTCCAGGACGCGGTGATTGATTACCTGAAAGAAGGATCGGGAGGCTGCATGTTTCACGTGAAACACTGGGCCGCTCCGCCCGCAACAGGGCTGGAACGATGGGCATTTTCTGCGCCCTGTCGTTGGCCCCTCAGTCGTTGGTCCCTTAACAGCCCCGTGATGCTCGACTGCCGGGCACTTTCTCGATGGTTCGGGTCCGTCAGGGCGCGACAACCCACGCCAACACGGGGTGTCGCGGGACTGCAACGGCGTCTGAGCTGACAACACCATGGACGAGTCATCGGCACCTCGACGTCCGCGTACACCAAGATGGTGTTTTGCTGGCCCTCAGGCAAGCCCGCTATTCCCGGGATGACCAAGGTATCAATGGCGTTTCACGTGAAACATCGGGCGATGGTCTTACTGAGAGTTCAATATCAGTAACGGTGCGGGTGAGGCTTTGCAGATGACGAGGACGAGCAGCCCGTCTGGTTATTCAGAGCCGATCTACGGTGTCTGAGTTGAATCTCGGCTTTCAAAGGAAGCGGCGCCGGCACCGTTGGGTCTTGGTACGTGCACGGTCCTGTAGCTCGCAGCTCCCCCGAGTTCGTCTATGACCTTGAACCCTTGGTCGCGGCTGCAGGATCTCTGCCGCGCCCATGGAGAGGAGCTATGCAGGCGCCCGTGGAGGTCCCACCAGGTGTCCTCGCCATGGCCCACTGGATCATGAGCCGTGGACAGCCACTTCAACGCTGCACACGGGGAATCGTCCAACGCCATGGGGAAGCAGGACGCTGCTGTCGAGGCGGCCCGTCTTGCCATAAGCGAGGCCATCGGCGCCAGCAACGAGTTGCCGCGATGGTCGCCGTGTACCCCCTGGATTACCCATCACTCCCCGGTTTCCCGGCTCCCTCGTATGTGGGATCAAATCCGGAGGTACTGGTGTGCGGATATGGCCGGACTACCTCGCAGCCGCTGTCAGATCTATCTACCGACGCCCACAGCGAGCTTCAGGTGGAACACGGCTGGCCGCCCCCATGGCAGGCTCGTCGGGTGATGCGGTCGAGCGCGTGGATGAGATCTGCCAGGGCACACTTCAGCAAGGGCAGATTCGTGGACTCAGAGACTGCGCGTTCTGCAGCTACGAGCAGCAGCACCCTCTCTCTGAGCCATGGAAAGGGCTCTCGATGTCCCACTAGACCGTGCGCTGCTACTCCGCAATTTGTGCCGGATGAGTGTTGGTCTCAGCCCAAGCTCAGACTTAGGTTCTTTGGAGCTCCATATGCGGTGGCTTACGGATCCGTGGTCGTCGGGTTCGTCTGTCCTGCGCCCCGTTCGCGCAGGCCTAACTAGCCGCATCCTGGAGTGAACCTGAAAGCACGTACAAGGCGTAGGGTCGCATGAATCATCTGATGTTGTCCGGCATGGACTGTGTACCCTTGGTGCAGTCCAGCCAATGGCAAAAGACGGTCAGCAGCCCGGAAGCACATGCCACGGGAACTCGCCGGATTCGGGAGCCCTCGACAGGGTTGAGTGTTTCACGTGAAACGATGCACGTGGTGCCTCCGAATAGCTCTAGGGTAGGCCGGTCAAGAGCCTTGTTGTCCACCTCGGGCCCGGTGGAAAACCCTGTGGATAACTTTGGGGAAAACCCTGTGCATACTGACTGGTCCATTGGTGACGAACTGCCCCGTCCGTTGCCAACGGAGAGCCGCTATACCAGCCGTCGACGAGATCGCCGTGTTCTTCACGCGCCTCCGACTAGCCATGCTGGCGTCTCCCGACAAGCGCGCCGAGTTTCGGTCAAAATAGCTCAGTTTGCGCCATTTAGACGCAGGTTTCCGTACTTTTGCATCCAAAACGCAGCGCAGCCGCCGCCCTTGAGGATGAGGATTGACGCTCTGACCGGCGCTCCAGTGGCGTTGGCGCGCGGGGCTGAAGGACCGGACAAGCCGGTATTCACTATGCCCTCACGAAGGCTGTGGAAACGCTTGTGGATAAGTCTGTGCACAATTTCATGGTTGCGGTGAGACTGCCATCTGATTCGCACACTGATCTGTATCTAATAGGCGCGTTTGGCGGTACCCGGTTTCGTCTCGGATGTTGTATCTCGTCGTGAGCCCAAAGCTTTGGACGGCGGCGGCGACCAAGGCGCCTTGTGAATGGAACCCCCCGGAACTCCCTAGTCGACTGTTCCCCTGAAAAGGATCAGTACAAACTACGTCCGTCCGCGCGCATTGATCGGATGTCTTGAGGCGGCACAGATTGTTTCGTACCCGCACCGCTGAACAGACTGGTCTGTTTCGTGGGAGATGATCGTCGCAATCCGAGGCCACTTCTGCAGCAAGTTTCTGGCCCGTCGGAGCTGGCCCGCCGTTGGGGATGTCGCGGTTGGCGGCTGTGGACCATTGTGGCCGTGCAGCCCGGTCATCACCTCCGGCCGGAGGATGCCTGGGATGCGGGGGGGGGTGGGACATTGTGGGCTTCGCGAGTCTGCCAAGAACCGGGACTATGCATCCGTACCTAAGTCAGGATTTAGGTACGCGGCCTCTGGAGTTCATGTGGTCGCTTCAGACCGTCGGAGGGGCCCGCTCGCGCCGTGTTCGGTGGGAGTGACTCATTCTTCGTTGTTTGGCCCGACCGGTCGGACGGCGAGTGTCCGTGGAGTAGAGACAGCTCATCTTGAGGTTGAGTGCGCGGCACGACCACCGGTCGGTGGTCAGGCACGACTCTCTCAGGTCTACATCCATTGGTCACCCGGACGCTGCCCCATAGGACCAGGTTCCCACGGGCTCTCTCCCACGGCTCGGTTGGGCAGAGTGTCCTCGTGCGGGTCGCTACCTCCGGGCCTGCGTATGTTTCACGTGAAACGTTTGGACCGGTGTTCAGGGTTGAGTATGTTTCACGTGAAACATACATGTGGCCAGCCGGGGCAAGTTCTACCGGAGGGCAAGTTGTCTTCGACTACTCAGACACGGCATCGGCTCTCAGCCTCGGTGCCGTTGCGTAACGAATGCCGGGGCACGGAGGGCCTAGCCGTTCGTGTGGCTGGAGACCTTGATTTGAACGCTCTTTTGCGAGCACAGTGGTTTGTGTCCGAGGCTCGCCACGGTAGCGGTCCCGTTGGTGGTTCCCTGCTTCCGCCTAACCCGGCGTACATTTAGGGCACAGTTTCACGTGAAACAGCGGTAGGTAGGTGATCCCACAGAACATGACCGTGCTTGCATTCCGCCGCGAAGTACGCTGCCCTTCACTCACCGTACGTGCTCGGTTGGGGGCGGGTTAACCACTACCCCGGCTGAAGGCCCACTCCGTGTGAAGAGCAGCTGGAACAATGTTTGGTGGGCCGTCCACCGCTTCCAACGTCTTTGGCGGCTAACCCGGGCGCACAGTGCATTCGAATGTCGCTTCTGGTCGATGGCGCCTTCCCGCGGTTCCATCTGCGCCATGTCGTGCGCCTCGGTGGACCGGGGACGGCGCCTTTTACGTAAGTGACTAATGAATCGGAATGACAGAGCATCGAGGACATCTCCACGCACTGGGCGGGGCGTTATGGTCTAAGGCTTGATTCAGCCCATGATGCCGTTAACCTCCGAGGGCTACCGCGCCAGAGAGTGCACCCAAGATGTTTCACGTGAAACGCCGCGCTTGTGTGCCTAAATCCGCATTGAGCATGCGCCTGCGCCAGTTGCAACAGGTGTCGTTCGTGTCTGGGGGCAGTGTGGTCATCCCCATGCAGCGTTCATCGTTGCACCGCTGGCGCCTGAACGTCCCTCGCAGGGTGCGACGAGCCCAATTATGCCGATGTGAGGTGCCTGGGAGAATGCGCCAGTTTGAACCCACCAAAGCACTGAACCGACGGAGGAACCGGCCGCGGTGCACCGTGATTCTGTTGCTGGATGGGTGAATAGCGAGGACTCGGACGTTGCCGTCCCGCCAATTACGTTCTTAAGGGATGGTGTCGACTAGCGGCACTCAGGGCGGACCAGCCATACTGCGGGCGCCTGTTCTTACCGAGAACCCGGGAATGCCGTGGGTAACGTATCGAAGTTGTGCTAGCTGTAAAGCGTCGCGATTGCCTCGTCCCAGGTCGCCCCAGTGTACGCGGCGGCTAACTGAATAGATGTGCCGTACCAAGCAGGTCGCCTGCCTGGACATGGCGGCGCATCCATATTGGGCCAGGGCGGAGCCCTCCCCGCCGGTGGGCAAGGGCCCGGCTAGGGCCTGGCTCTCTAGTTCAGGAAGAAGTGTTGAAGACACAGAAATGCCGTGAAGAGAGTGTGAAGCATAGGGTTCGAGTCGGTGGCGGCCCGATTAAGCGATCGCCTTGTGTTTCACGTGAAACACAAGGTCGCCGGAGATGAACCACTTCCCTGCTCCGGGTGTACATCAGCCGGAGCAATTGTCCTCCTGCCCGGCTACGATCCCGCCACGCGGCGAGGGATTACCGGAGGGCGGTCGCCCAGGCTGCTCAGCGGACAAAGGAAGAGGTGGCCTCCCCGACCTGGCCCGGGGTCGGCGCCTCCTACGACCCCGCCCCATGCCCCGCGCCGCACGAACGGGGAAGACGCACGAATGGGGAAGACTTGACGCAGGATCGGCTGCGCTGCAGCAGACGCTAGGCTCCTCTACCCCACACACCAAGGAAAGCGGGATATAGCAGAACGAGGGTAAACCAACGCTTCCTGAAGCATCCGCAGCCGGAAAGAACACCCCATCGGTTTCATTCACGTAGAAATGTAGAAGAGCCGATGGCTGGAGACATCCGTAGGGGTCCCTAGCCATCGGCTCTTACCTAGCAGGGATTCCTGCGGTTAGAACGAGATGCGTTATTACGACAGTACGTCCGCAAATTCCTTTTCGAAGTACTGCTTAGGCCGAGCTCCAATGACGGTGTTCTTAACTTCGCCACCGCTGAACAGGTACACGGCCGGGATGGACGTGATGCCGTATTCGGCTGCGATGGCCGGGTTGTCATCGACATTGACCTTGACGACTTCGATCTTCTCGCTGTATTCAACGGAAATCTCATCGAGGATGGGACCGAGTTTGCGGCACGGCCCGCACCACTCTGCCCAGAAGTCCACGATCACCGGCTTTTCAGAAGCCAGGACATCGGTGCTGAAGCTAGCGTCAGTTACGTCTTTTGCGTTGCTCATAACTTTTCCTTTCGAACGGTGGTGTGGGCAGCTTAGGAGTTCAGGTTGGCGAGGAAGTGTTCGACGTCGAGCGCGGCAACGCAGCCAGAACCGGAAGCTGTGATGGCTTGCCGGTAGGTGGGGTCAATGACATCCCCCGCTGCGAAGACACCAGGGATGTTTGTTCGTGAGCTTCGGCCGTCAACAGCGATGGTTCCTTCAGGAGTCAGCGCCACCTTCCCCCGGACCAGATCAGTGCGGGGATCGTTGCCGATAGCAACAAACACACCCGTTACCGGGAGCTCGGTCTCGGTGCCGTCAACAAGGTTTTTCAATTTCAGGCCCGTGACCTTGTCGCCACCCAGAACGTCTTCGACGGCGGAGTTCCAAGCGAACGTGATCTTCTCGTGAGCCTTGGCTCGGTCGGCCATGATTTTGGAAGCCTTGAGGGTGTCGCGCCGGTGGACCACCGTGACTGACTTGGCAAACTTGGTCAGGAAGAGGGCTTCTTCCATGGCCGAGTCGCCGCCACCAACCACCGCGATGTCCTGGTCCTTGAAGAAGAAACCGTCGCAGGTTGCGCACCAACTAACACCGTGGCCAGAGAGGCGCTTTTCGTTGGCCAGCCCAAGCTCACGGTAGGCAGAACCCGTGGAGAGAATAATTGCCCGAGCTTGGAA
The DNA here is from genome assembly GCF_030209745.1 of Arthrobacter sp. fls2-241-R2A-200. Classification (GTDB taxonomy): domain Bacteria; phylum Actinomycetota; class Actinomycetes; order Actinomycetales; family Micrococcaceae; genus Arthrobacter. The sequence goes on along the minus strand of NZ_JARVRJ010000006.1, from coordinate 94,927 downwards.
GGTCTCCCCCGTGCCGATGGTGACTGTCTTGATGTCGCCGTCGAGCTCCAAGTTGGTGACGTCTTCGAACAAGATCTCAGTGCCGAAACGGGCAGCCTGCTTCTCGAAGTTCTCCATCAGGTCCGGGCCCATAATTCCTTCAGGGAAACCAGGGTAATTTTCGACGTCGGTGGTATTCATCAATTCGCCGCCAGCAGTGACGGAACCGGCAATGAGCAGAGGCTTCATGTTGGCACGGGCGGTGTAAACGGCGGCTGTGTAACCGGCAGGGCCTGAACCTACGATGATGACGTCGCGCACCTGCGAGGCGTTGTTTTCTGCACTGCTCACTTGGCGTGAACCTCTTCCTTAGTCGATGCTGCGGCTTTCGGGGCAGCCACCTGACTCAACCCCTGATGGGCCCCAAATATTCCGATTTGCTTTGGGGACCCAAAAAGCCACCACCATTCAGGGTACCGTCTGCGGGCTGACCGCCCCGCAGCGCGACTCCCTATGACCGAGGTGGAGCTGGATGCTGTAGTTAGTGGACCTGTACCTCAGCCAGGCGCAAGCCATAACCGTAACGGGTCTTGGGCACGGCCAATTTGGGAAGAGTCTTGATGTCCACGATCACGTACTGGGTTTGAACCGGTGCCGGAAGAGGCATCGTCAGTTCCGGGGACGTGAAGCTATTGGTACCGACGAGCTTCGCCCCATCCATCGCTGGGCGATCGTTGGTGAAGACACTGATGCTTCCACCAGAACCCCCCAGCTGGTCCAAGACCACGGAGCTGACGGTAGTAGGTTCCTTGAGCTTGATAACGAGCGGCATTTCTCCGGAAAGCCCACCCCAGTCAGCGGTGGCGAACTCCATGTCCGACCAGTAGCTGGCGGCATTGCCGTCAAAGGCCTTCACAAGGTCCTTGTCGAACGTGGCTGCGAAGGGGAAATCGCCAAGCCGGGTGATTCCGTCTATCGCAGGCGGCGCTGGCGGAGCGGTTGGTGCCGGTGACGGCGGCTGACTCGCCGTACCTGCTCCTGTGGGTTGCGGTGCCACCGTTTGCGTCGCCGCCGGGGCAGCCGCGTGGGGCATCAGGCTTCCAAGATTGGTAACCGCGAGAATGAGACCAACGATCAAAACAGCCGCCAGGAGGCCCCCGACCAACCAGCGCATGGAACGGGGTTCCTTCTGCGGACGGTCATCCTCGTAGGTCTCGTCCTCTTGGTAGTCGGTCTGCACCGCAGCCGACGCCGGAAAGTTGCTTGCTTTCCGGTCGTACCCGGAATCTGCGGGGCCGTTGCCCGGGGCGGAGCCAAGCGCGGCGGATGCACCTGCAGCGCCGGCGACACCTGCGGCACTGGTACCCCCTGCTGGCGCAGCAGCAGAGTCCTCACCAGCGAAACCGTAGTCCTCTTCGGACCACAGTGAGACCTTGGGCTGCGTGGCAGGCTTGGCGACAGGTTGGGGCCGCACTGGCGGGGCCGCCTCGGTGGGCGGAGCCACAGGGGCAACAGCCTGGGTGGGCGCTGCTTGAGCGGGCGCCTGAATCGGAGCCACCTCGGTGGGAGGCTGTACCGGGGCCGGAGGTGCCGGATTCTGGACTTGAGGTTCTGCGGTGGCGGACGGCGCGGCAGCCACAGCAGGTGAAAGGTCATTGGCACTTGATGCCGCGGCCGTAGTTTCCGCGGCAGTACCGGCGTCGTGATTCTTGGAACCGGCGTTCTTTAGTACAGCGGCGGCAGCCGCACCCGCAGCACCGGCACCGGCAGCGGCTGCGGCCAGCTTGCCGGCGAACCCGCCCTTGGGGGCCGGGTTGGCGGCGGGCATGGGTGGCACGTTGCCCGAAGGACCCGACGGTGCACCTTCAGATGTGGGCTGCCGATCAAGCTGCGACTGGATGGGGTAACCGTTTTCGTCGTACTGGATGTACTCGGCCTCGTGCTCGTCGTCCTCGTAGAGGCCGTCGTACGTCTCGGGTTCATAGGTGCGCGGCTCGCCGAAGATTTCGCTGCCGAGTGTCTCGGTGAAGAACGGTTCGATATACGGCGGGTTGGTGGCAACCACCAAGTCCAACAGGTCAGGAGCGCTGCTGTGGTTTGTGATCAGGTATGTGGTGTTCTCACTGATACCGAGGTCCAGGATCTGGACGTGGCCCGGGCGCTCCCCTGTGGCTACCTCACGGGCACTCTGTGCAACTTGCTCGGCATTTCCGGGGCCTGCAACGAGGATGCTCACGGGACGGTTGAGGACCTGGTCCACGCCGTCGAGCACCTGATCTTGGTCATGCGAGGTCAACACATTGGCTGTGACCTTGTAGCGGCCGCCAAGTACTGATCCGACGTCGATCGGGTGGGACACGTGTTCCTCCTAGGCTGTCCGGGAGCTGCGGGTCCTGCACACGGCTGGGCCGGCCGGGCCGGTTCAACCGTTTTTGCAACTACCTATATTCGTTTCTAGCCTAGCCGATTGCGGCCCGCGGCCCGTGTTGGCGGCACGGCTCATTCACCGGAGTCGTTGCGCGAAGGAAAATAGGGATTCTGTCCGGCATGACCTTGGTACGTGCGCCGGCCCGGGAGCGGAACCTCGGGACGGAACCTACTGGCCCGCGCCGTGCTGGGTTCGTTCTCCTCGGGAAGGTACTCGGTGGGAACCTCGACACTTTCATGACGGGAAGTGCACGGTTGGTGGTCGGGGCGTTGCGGCTGCACTGCGGGTCCTGCCCTGAAAGAGGCGGCGTCGAACTCGCCCGAGATGCGCGGGATCAACCCGGTGTCATCGGAGACCGTGGCGCGTGTCGCCGTCGTGGGTTCAGCAGAGGTCCCGGCGGGGACCGGGACGCCGCGGCCCAAACGTCCCAGCAAAGGCCGCAGGAGGTCACGGAGTTCAGTGACGTGGAAAACCCGGAGCAAGGCGAGGTAGGCAAGCAGCATGACGGGCCCGACGACGACCACCGTCACCAGGGCGGCCGGGCGGCTGCTCCATGCGAAACCGTCGGCACGGTAACTACCCAAAAGCCACAGTGCCAGCGCACCAGAGACGGCCGATCCCAAGCCGGCATAGCCCATCCTGATGTACGCATTCGCGATCCGGGGACCGTCAAGGTGGCCCAGCATCCGCCGCAGGAACACCACGCTGATCACCACGGAAAGGATGTTGCCGAGCGTGTAGAGGATGGCGATCGCGTAGATGATCTGGCCCACCGGCAGGAATTGAATGATGAAAGCGCCCACTACGTACACCACAGCGAGAAGCAGCTGGACGTAAAGGGGTGTCCGGGCGTCCTCGTTGGCGTAGAACACACGGGACATCATGAAGTTGGCGCTCATGAACGGCGTGCTCAAGGCCAGGATGGTCAAGGTCTGGGCCAGCATGACGCCGTCCTGCGGTTTGCCGCCGGAGAAGAACATGCCCAACGGGCCGGCCAGCGCGAAGAGGGCCAAGGCCCCGAAAACCGTCGCTACCGCCATGGTGCGCAGACCATGGGACAAGGCGTCACGCAGTTCGGCTTTGTTTCCGTCCTGCGAGGCCCTCGTCATGCGGTTAAAGAGGACCGTTGCCAGCGACAACGCAATAATCGAATGCGGCAGCAGGTACAGCTGGCTGGCAACTTCCAGGACCGCGTTGCCGGGCAACGTCGATGCGGCGGTGGTCTCCCCCGCATCATTGAGGCGCAGCCGCTCAGCTCCAGGAATCGTGGCGATTTTCATGACGTACAGAAATGCCAACTGCCCGACGGCGGCAGTCGCCAACGTCCACGCGCTGAGCTTGGCCGCCTGGCCCAGTCCCACGCCGCGCCAACCGAACCGGGGACGCAAACCCAGCCGCAGCCGGAATACAGGAACCAGCAGGATAGCCGTTTGGGCGAGGACGCCGAACGTAGAGAACCCGGCCACCAGGAGGGTTTGGGTGGGCCCCCAGTTATCCAGTGTGTGCGGATTGGTGACGTTGGCACCCAAGATCCAAATGAACATTCCGAGGCCGGCGATGGCCACGACGTTATTGAGGATCGGTGCCCACATGGCGGGTCCGAATGCTCCGTGTGCGTTCAAGATCTGGGTGAGCAGCGCGTACAGCCCGTAGAAGAAGATTTGCGGCAGGCACCAGAAAGCGAACGTGACAGCCAACGCCTTTTGCTGCTCTGAATACCCCTGCGTGGTCAGGTCGATGACGCCGGGAGCGGCGATGGTCACCAGCGTTGTCAGCCCCAGAAGTACCAAAACAGCCAGCGTCAGCAGGCGGCTGATGTAGTCCGCGCCGCGGTCCGGGGCGTTGCTGGCCTTGATGATTTGCGGGACGAGGACGGCATTGAAGACGCCGCCGGCCACCAAGAGGAAGATCAGGTTCGGCAGGTTGTTCGCATTAATGAACGTGTCATTGACCGTTGAGCCCAAGCCCAAGGCTGCACCGAGCATCCATGTTTTGGCGAAGCCAAGGAACCGGGAAACGAGCGTCCCTGCAGCCATGATGGCGCTGGAACGTGCTTCTCCGGACTGAACCGAGGGGGTTTGTTTGACTACAGACATCGTCTATATCGTCCCATGCGTCCGGCTCAGAGGTGTTCTGGAAGCACTTCCCGCGCCAAATCGGCGATGCGGCGTTCGTTCGGGAAGGACAGTTTTCGGGCCAATTCCTGAAGGGGAACCCAGGCAGCGTCCACGGCTTCGTGGTCGGGATCGTTCTCGATGGTCAGCTCTCCGCCTGTTGCCTGCAACAGGAAATGGTGGACCGTTTTGTGGACCCGGTGGCCGCTGACGGTAAACCAGTAGTCGATGCTGCCCAGCGGTGCCAGGATGTTGCCCTCAATGCCCGTCTCCTCCGCGATCTCGCGGACGGCGGCTTGCTCGTTGTTTTCGCGGCCTTCCGGGTGGCCCTTGGGAAGGCACCACTCAAGCCGGCCACCCCTATTAACGCGGGCAATGATCGCAACCCGGAGGTCGTCGTCGGACGTGTCAACAACAACGCCACCGGCCGAAACCTCCTCGACGGTGGGAAGGGAGGCCTGTGCCGGGTGCTGTGGGACAGGGGCGACATGCGCTCCAATTGCCGACGGCAACGGTGCGTTTGTCCTCCTGCCGGGAGCGCTCGGAATCGGGTTGGCCATGAAGTCCACTCTAACGACTCTTGCCCTCCTGTGATGACCGGGACATGGCCACGGGGTGGACTGCAGGAGACCGCCGCCGCGCCGCATCCGGATTTCACATTGAACAGTGGCCCAACGCGGCGCAAAAATCTGCCAAGCTTAAGGAACTATGGCGCACGTACTGCACAGCTCTTCTGTTAACTTCACCATTGACCCGGTGGTGCTCGACCTCGGGCAGCGGTTCGTCGACGCCGGATTCGAGCTGTCACTGGTGGGCGGCCCAGTGCGCGACCTCTTCCTCGGGCGCACGTCCCCGGACCTGGATTTCACCACGGACGCGACGCCGGACCAGACCATTGCAGTCATCAGGAAATGGGCAGACAACTTCTGGGAGATCGGCCGCGCTTTCGGCACGATCGGCATGAAGAAGAGCGGCTTCCAGATCGAAATCACCACGTATCGCGCTGAGGCATACGATCCCGATTCCCGGAAGCCCGTGGTGGCCTTCGGTGACTCCCTGACCGATGACCTGCTGCGCCGGGACTTCACCATCAATGCCATGGCGTTGCGCTTGCCCGGACTGGAATTGGTTGATCCCTTTGGTGGCGTCCGCGACCTTCACTCTTCCGAGCTCGCCACACCCGGCGCACCTGAGGCTTCCTTCTCCGATGATCCCCTCCGGATGATGCGCGCGGCACGTTTCGCGTCACAGCTGGGCGTTTCCGTTCACGACGACGTCCGCCTCGCCATGTCCCAGATGGCGGACCGGATCAAGATCATCTCGGCAGAACGTATTCGGGAAGAACTGGTCAAGCTCATCAACGGAGCCCACCCCAGGGAAGGCATTGACCTCCTAGTGGACACTGGTTTGGCTGATTTCGTTCTTCCTGAGGTCTCAGCCCTGCGCTTGGAAGCCGACGAGCACCACCGGCATAAGGACGTCTACCAGCACTCGCTCCAGGTCCTCGAACAGGCGGCAGCACTGGAAACGGGACCGGATGGGCCGGTTCCCGGGCCCGACTTTGTGCTGAGGTTCGCCGCGCTCATGCACGACGTCGGCAAGCCCGCCACGCGTCGCTTCGAACCAGGCGGTGCGGTGAGCTTCCGGCACCATGACGCCGTGGGTGCGAAGCTGACCGCCAAGCGGATGAAAGCACTGCGCTTCGACAACGACTCCATCAAGGCTGTTGCCCGCCTTGTTGAATTGCACATGAGGTTTTACGGCTACGGCGATGCTGGGTGGACGGATTCAGCCGTGCGCCGATACGTTACCGACGCCGGTCCCCTGCTGGAACGCCTGCACCGGCTCACGCGATCGGACGTAACCACACGGAACCAGCGCAAGGCCGATCGATTGTCGTTCGCCTATGACGACCTGGAGCATCGCATCACGGCGCTTCTGGAGCAGGAATCATTGGCGGCCGTTCGGCCCGACCTCGACGGCGCACAGATCATGGCGCTTCTGGGACTCAAACCCGGTCCGGTGGTGGGACGGGCCTACAAGTTCCTCCTGGAGCAACGCATGGAACACGGTCCGCTCGCCCCGGACGAAGCCGAGCGGAAGCTCCTGTCCTGGTGGGAAGCGCAACCCGAGTCTGCCGTCGTCGAGCCTTTGGCCGAAACTGAACTGTCCACAGCATCCACAGTGGCGGACCGCGAAGAAACAGAGGAGCCCTCATGAACCCTTCGACCTCACCACGCCCCCAGCTCTGGATCCTCCGCCACGGTGAGACGGAATGGTCCAAGAGCGGCCAGTACACGGGCCTGACCGATCTTCCCCTCACAGTGGAGGGCGAGCAGCAGGCCGTAGAGGCCCGGAAAGTGCTGGAAGGCATTGACTTCGATCTCGTCCTGACCTCACCGCTGCGCCGCGCCCGCCGCACCGCGGAGCTCGCCGGATATCCCGACGCCGTCCACGAGCCGCTCGCGGTGGAATGGAACTATGGCGACTACGAAGGCATCAGCTCGGACCTCATCCGCAAGGACAACCCCGAGTACCTCATCTGGACTGATGGAGTACCCAATGGTGAGACGCTCGACGAGGTTGCTGCCCGGGCCGACAAAATCATCGGACGGGTGCTGGAGTCCGGAATGGATAACGTGCTGGTGGTTGCCCATGGGCATTTCTCCAGGATCCTGACGGCCCGATGGCTCGAAATGGACGCCCGCGAGGGGCGGCACTTTGTCCTGGGAACCGCGAAGGTGTGCACTTTGGGATGGGATAAGAGAACACCTGCGATTGTCCGTTGGGGCCTCTAGAAAACAATTCAGAAAAACTTGTGGCAAATTAGCGAATTGTGCTGGTCAAAGTCCTTGGGGATGAGGTAGCTTATATCTTGTTCCCAGCGACTCGCCGGGAACAAGGCGCGCATTCTTCGGATTCGTCGATCGATTGAATGCCACAGCAGGCTGTTACGGCCGGAAGGAGGTTGGGAAAATGATTACTTTGACTAGCGGACGGAAGTTGACCGTCAATGCTGCTCCCGCCTCTGCTGCTGATCGGCGCCGTTTTTCTCTCTGACACACTCCTGGTTCACTAAGGCTCCTGGCCCGCTAAGCCGGCCCTTGCCCCTGGTGTTTGTGTTCGCCATCTTGAATGGCTGGCGTCCTGAGTAGTGGGTTGTAAACGCACGCAGATTGCGTCACGGATCAATATTGGCCGATTTCGGCATGCGGAATACCCGTCATTATCGTCCTGAACTATTCCCTTTTGGCATTTTCTCTACAGATCAATGCCTCAAATTATTGCGCCCAAATGCAGGCTATTCCCCCGAAAGGAGGTGAACTATGCGAAAACGCCCCGAAGACATGCGTTTCTTCAAGACCGTCACAGCTCGTAAGGAACGCACCCTATTCAATGACAAATTACTCGACCAGCGCCGTGAAGACGTCTACGTTGCCTTGCACCAGTTGGGACTCATCCGCTGATGCCGGGTTACGTGACGGTAAGCTCGGACCCATGCAGCAGACCAAGCCGCGCAGCCAACCTCAACGTGCCCGCTTTGTGGTTCCCAGTCGCAGCGACCCCCTGCTCCGTAATTTCACGGAGCTTGTGGGTGGTCCCCTGGGGAGGCACGCGTCGCCTGGCAGGATCTCCCCCGGCCTGTTCCGCATCGAGTTGGTCCTTATTATCCTGACGGTGGTCGCCGCCCTCGTGGCGGTATTGACCAAGGACTATTGCCGGGTAAACGGCTGGCACACCCCGGATCAGTTCTACGCCACCTGCTATTCGGACTTCCCTGAGCTCTTCCGTAACCGTGGCCTCGGCGACGGCGCTTTTCCCTTCTTCACCCAGGGTAGTCAGTTCGAATACCCGGTCCTGATGGGAATTGTTGCCGGGGTGACGGCGCTCCTGGTTCCCGGCCACGGTACCGGCGATGACCGAGTCCTTGGCTACTTCGATGTCAACGCAACGCTGATCGTCGCGGTGTGGATTGTCACGGTACTTCTCACTGCCCGGATCAATAGGCACCGCCCGTGGGATGCTGCGATGGTAGCTCTGGCACCCGGAATAGTCTTGGCTGGTTTCATCAACTGGGACATGTGGGCCGTGGGGCTCCTGGCTCTGGGGATGTACTTTTTCGCACGGGACAAAGTCCTTTTGGCCGGCGTTTGTTTTGGCCTTGGGGCTGCCACCAAGCTGTACCCGCTCTTGATCCTTGGCGCCATTCTCGTTCTAGCGCTGCGGACCGGCAAGCTGCGGACGTTCCTGGTCACCGCCGGTGCAACGCTGGCCGCGTGGCTGGCCGTGAACCTCCCCATTGCAGCCATAAATCCCTCCGGGTGGGGTTATTTCTTCGCGTTTACGCGCGACCGTCCGGCCGGTTACAGCTCACCGTGGTTCGCTTACAACCTCGTTGCGGATCGGCTTCATGGCGGACAGATCGATGCGGGGACCATCAACGTGTTGGCGCTGTCCTTGTTCCTGCTGGCGTGCGCCTTCATTGGAGCCCTGGCCTTGGCCGCGCCGCGCCGTCCCCGGTTGGCCCAACTGGCTTTCCTGATTGTGGCCGCCTTGATCCTGACCAATAAGGTCTATTCGCCGCAGTTCGTTATCTGGCTGATTCCGCTTCTCGCCCTGGCCCGGCCGCGCTGGCGTGACTTCCTGATCTGGCAGGCGGCCGAGGGACTCCACTGGGCGGCCATCTGGATGTATCTCGGCCAAGCCACGAGCGGCGGTGCGGCGCAGCACAATATCGACATGTCCTACTACGTGTTGGCCGTGGTTCTGCACATGGTTGCCACCGCTTATCTCATGGCGCGCGTGGCGTTGGAAATCTGGAACCCATCCAACGACCCGATCAGGGTCGGCGGCCAGGATGACCCGCACGGCGGTCCTTTCGACGGCGCTGACGACCGGTTCGTGATCGGTCGGTTCGTGATCCACGGTCGCCGCTCAAGCAGCCCAGCAACGGAGGTTAGCAGCAATGGTTGATGTCGCCGTCGTCGGTTCCGGTCCCAATGGTCTTGCCGCAGCGCTCGTCATGGCACGCGCGGGGTTGGACGTGCATGTCTACGAGGCCGGGGCGACCATCGGAGGAGGCACCCGGACCACGGAATTGATCGAGCCCGGGCATCTCCATGACATTTGTTCGGCCGTCCACCCGATGGCCTTGGCATCGCCGTTCTTCCGCTCTTTCGACCTTGTCGATCGCGTCGAGCTGCGTGTGCCCGAGGTTCAGCACGGGGCGCCTTTGGATGTCGGTGGAGCGGCGCTGGCATTTCAATCGCTGGAGCGGACGGCGGCGGAGCTTGGAGCAGACGGTCCGGCGTACAAGCGGTTGATGGGCCCGATCCTGGAACATGTGGAGGGCGTGGTGGACCTGACGTCCAACCAGCTGCTCCGACTACCCCGGGATCCCTTGGGCGCTATCCGATTCGGGCTTGCCACGTTCGATCAAGGCACACCATTCTGGAACCGGCGTTTTCGCGAAGAGGCAGCACCTGCACTGATCACTGGAGTCATGGCCCACGCCGTCTCAGCACTGCCTTCCCTCAGCGCAACCGGGGCAGGTCTCCTACTGGGAGTCCTCGCGCACTCAGGTGGCTGGGCAGTACCCGTTGGCGGCTCGGCGTCCATCACGAATGCGATGGCGGAGGACCTCATGGCCCACGGCGGCACCATCCACACGGACCAGCGCGTGGACTCCCTCGACCAAGTCCGTCCGGCGCGGGCAATCCTCCTGGACGTGGCCCCGCCAACGCTTGCCCGCTTGGGCGGAGCGGAAATCCCTGACAGGTACAGGAAGGCACTCGAAACATTCCGTTTCGGGAATGCAGCATGCAAGGTGGACTTCATCCTGTCCGGACCGGTTCCCTGGAAAGCAGCCGGGCTTGCCAAGGCGGGCACCGTGCACGTGGGGGGTTCCCGCGCTTCCATCGCCGAGGCAGAAAACCAAGTGGCCTCGGGCAAGCACCCTGCCAATCCTTACGTCTTGGTCTCCCAGCCGTCCGTGGTTGATCCGACCCGCGCCCCTGCGGGACACCAGATTCTCTGGACCTATTGCCACGTACCGGCGGGGTCCGACGTCGACATGGCTGAGGCAGTCACCGCCCGCATAGAGAACTACGCTCCCGGCTTCCGCGACGTTGTTGTTGCATCGAAAACCACGACGGCGGCGGACCTGTCCGCGTACAACGAGAACTACGTGGGTGGAGACTTCAGTGCCGGGCTGGTCGACGTGCGCGGTTTGCTCAAGCGGCCAGTTGTGTCCACCGTTCCCTGGCGCACTCCGGTCAAGGGCGTGTACTTGTGTTCGTCGTCGACGCCACCCGGCCCCGGCGTCACGGGGATGCCCGGGTACCATGCCGCGAAACATGCCCTCAAAGACATATTCCAGATGCAGGTACCCGGGCTAGGCCTCGGGCTTTAGTTTGCCGCCGTGAAGCGGGCGCGCCGGTGCGCGGGGCTCTCAATCTCATCGAGCATGGCTACTGCATAGTCCTGGGTAGAGATGCTGCTCCCCGCTGGAGAGTCTTTGGCGACGTTGTAGGAGCCGGTGCGCTCACCAGGCTGGATGACCGGCGCCGGAGCAAGGACAGTCCAATCGAGCGTCTCGGGGCTCTGCTTCACTGCTTCAAGGGCCTTGGCAGCGGTTGTGGCCTCGGCTTTGTAGGCCTCGGGGAAATCGGGAGAGTCGAGCAGTCGAACGCCGTCGATTTCCAGCGTGCCGGCGCCGCCGACGATCATGAGTCGGGTGCCTTCGGCGTTGCTGAAGGCAGTGGCCATCGCGTCGAGCCATTCTCCATGGTCCCCGCCGGTGCGGCTCGGGCCCGTCGCCAGCACGACGACGTCGTGGTCCTTTGCTATGGACGCGAATGTCTCCCCGTTGGCTTGGTCCGCGGCCTGCGCTGTAGCTCCGGGAACCTCCGCACCCTTGCGGGAGATGGCCGTGACCTCGTGGCCGCGAGTGATGGATTCGTTGACGATCTGGCTGCCGACCATGCCCGTTGCGCCGTAAACTGCGATTTTCATTGCTCTCCTAGCGGTTGGTATGCTTGCAATACGACAACAGTATCTATTCGATACTGATAGCTTCAAAGAAACTGAGTTACCTCGTGGATATCAACACCCTTCCTGCCAACGTGATGGACCCCAACTGCCCATCGCGTGTGATCTTCCAGCGCATTGGCGATAAGTGGGCGTCCTTGGTGATCCAAGTCCTCGGCGACGGGCCGGTGCGGTTCTCCGAACTCCGCAAGATGGTCAACGTAGTGACCCCCAAGGTCTTGACTCAAACGTTGCGGACGTTGGAGCGCGACGGGCTGATCACGCGTACGGTCCATGCCCAAGTGCCGCCGCGAGTGGATTACGAGCTGACGGCCGTAGGTATGTCCCTCCTGGAGCCGTTGTCCATGCTGCGCGAATGGGCGGAAAGCCACGTCCCTGCGATTTTGGAGGCCCGTGACGCTTATGACGACGCGCAGGACCAAACCCTCATCGGTTCCCCCAGCTAGCTCGCAAGTCTGGTCATCTTCATGGTTGAAGGCGTATTTGGCATAAAGCTGTCGTGGTAACGGGGCATAATGTCGCAAATGGGGAAAACGTCGCATATCGGCAAAATGCAGAAGAAGCTGGTCCTTGGCTTTGTAGCCCTTGCGGTGGCAGGGTCGCTCTCCGCTTGCGATGACGCGCGTGCTGGCGCGGACGCGGCGGCCAAACAGCTCGCTTCCTCTTTGGCAGCGCTCGACGTCGGGCAGTTGGCTGTGGATGGCAAGGAAGCGTCCGCCGCCAATGATCAACTTAAGGCCGTGTTCCAAGGTTTGGGAACCAAGCCGTCCGTGACGTCCGGTGATGTAAAGCTCGACGGCGACAACGCCACCTTCCCGCTGAAGTACACGTGGACCATCGGCTCAGCCGCATGGGAGTACAGTTCCCAGGCCAGCCTCAAGAAATCGGGCGGCAAGTGGGCTGTGCAGTGGAACCCGGCCATGCTGGCGCCGCAATTGGCCGATGGGGAGACGTTGTCTGTCACCACGGTGCCCGCACCGCGCGGCCAGATCCTGGGTGCCGGTGACGCTCCAATCGTGCAGGACCGCCCGGTTTTCCGGGTAGGGATCGACAAGACCAAGGTGGGCGCAGACCAAGTCGACTCCTCGGCGCGTGCCATGGCTGCACTTCTGGGACTCGACGTTGAAGAATACGCCAAACAAGTGGCAGCGGCCGGTCCCCAGGCCTTCGTTGAGGGCTTGGTTCTCCGTGCCTACACCGCCGACATCAACGAAGCCAAGATCGTTGCAATACCGGGTGGCGTAAGCATCCTCGATTCCTTGTCCTTGGCGCCGACACGCACGTTTGCGCGTGCTGTTCTGGGTAGTGTGGGCCAGGCCAGCGCCGAGCAAATCCAGAAGTCAAACGGTGCCCTCCGCGCCGGGGAGACCACGGGCACCGGCGGGCTGGAGCAGAAGTACGATTCCGCCCTGCGCGGGAAGGACGGCGTGGAGGTGGTGGGCAAGCCCGCGACTACGACCGCGGGGCAGGCTCCGGCGGCCAAGGTGTTCTTCTCGGTACCTCCCACTGCCGGAACCGCCGTCAAGACCACCCTGGATCTTAAGCTGCAGCAGCTGGCGGAGGACACTTTGGCAGGGGTCGGGCCGGCGTCGGCCATTGTTGCCATAAGGCCGTCCACGGGCGCAGTCCTGGCGGCAGCTTCCGGTCCGGGCAGTAACGGCTACAACACGGCAATGTTGGGCCAGTACGCTCCCGGATCCACTTTCAAGATTGTCGACTCCCTCGCGTTGTTCCGTAAAGGGGCCACCCCGGACACCAAGGTGCAGTGCACTCCGACACTGACGGTGGATGGCCGTACATTCAAGAACTCCGAGGGGTACCCCGAAACCTCCCTTGGATCCATAGAGCTTCGCGATGCCTTCGCACACTCGTGCAACACGGCTTTCATCAGTGAACGCGACACCGTGAGCCAGGAGCAGTTGGCGTCTGCGGCACAGGCTTTGGGCGTGGCCGTGGACGCTCCAAAGCTGGGCGCCGATGCATTCTTGGGATCGGTACCGGCGGCCGCCGAAGGCACGGAACACGCGGCATCGATGATCGGGCAGGGCAAGGTGCTCTTGTCCCCGCTCGCCGGTGCTGTCATGGCTGCCTCCGTGGCCAACGGCGCTCCCGTCTCGCCGCAACTCGTGGTGAATGCCGACGCTTTGGCCACCCAGGCGCAAAATACACAAAGCCCCGGTGCCTCCGCCTCTTCCACGGCTTCGCCCACTGCAACAGCCCCGCCCACTGCAACACCCTCGCCAGCATCCACCCAACCGATCACCAAGGCGGAGGCCGCCGGCTTGGCTGACATGATGCGGGCGGTTGTTACCTCCGGCCATGCAGGGTTCCTAGCCAAGGTGCCGGGCCTGCCAGTAGGTGCGAAGACCGGAACTGCGGAATTCGGCAATGACAACCCACCCAAGACACATGCTTGGATTGTTGCCACGCATGGTGACTTGGCGGTTGCGGTCTTTGTGGAAGACGGTGGCTTGGGTGCCACCACCAGCGGCCCGTTGCTGAAGTCGTTCCTAACTGCCGCTGGCTGATTCAGCTGTTCGGCGGGTATCAAAGCGGGTACCAAATACGTCGCCGTGGGAGGATGGGGCAGTGGCCCATATAGACGTTTCCGGCATCGACTACTTCCTCTCCGACGGCACCCAGCTGCTCAACGGTGTGACATTCAAGGTCCCCGACGGTACTAAAACCGCGCTGATCGGGCCCAACGGAACAGGGAAGACCACGCTGTTCAAAATCATTTCCGGTGACCTCACTCCCGACGAGGGGGCCGTGGGCAGGTCAGGCAACATGGGCATCATGAGGCAGTTCGTTGGTCAGGTTCGCGACGAATCGACGGTGCGTGACCTTCTGGTCTCTACTGCCCAAGCGGGGCTGGCGGCCGCTGCCAAGGCGGTGGAGGACGCTGAGCTGGCCATGATGGAGCACGACGACGAACCCACCCAGATGAAATACGCCCAAGCGATCGTGGACTGGGGAGACGCTGGGGGGTACGACGTCGAGACGGTGTGGGACGAGGTCTGCATGGCCGCACTCGGCATCCCATTCGATAAAGCCCAGTTCCGGCGTGCCTCGACGTTGTCGGGCGGAGAGCAAAAGAGGCTGGTTCTCGAAGCCCTGTTCGCCGGCCCCGATGAGCTTCTGCTCCTTGACGAGCCGGACAACTACCTGGACGTTCCCGGCAAGCGCTGGCTCGAGTCCAAGCTTAATGAGTCAAAAAAGACCGTGTTGTTCATTAGCCACGACCGGGAGCTGCTCAACAATGCTGCCGGTCGCATCGTGACCCTTGAGCCGGGCATCAATGGCGCCGGCGCGTGGATCCACGGCGGCGGGTTTGGTTCCTATGTCGAGGCCCGGGCGGATCGCAACGCGCGCTTCGAGGAACTCCGGAAGCGTTGGGACGAGGAACATGTCAAGCTCAAGGAACTCGTCAACATGTACAAGAACAAGGCTGCGTTCCGCTCGGACATGGCCAACAGGTACCAGGCGGCGCAGACGCGCCTGGCCAAGTTCCTCGAAGCGGGGCCGCCAGAGGCCTTACCCATAGAACAAAACGTCAAGATGCGCCTCAAGGGCGGCAGAACGGCAAAGCGTGCTGTCGTGGCGGAGAAACTGGAACTGACCGGCCTGATGAAGCCGTTCTCCACGGAGATTTGGTTCGGAGACCGTGTAGGGGTACTGGGCTCCAACGGTTCCGGGAAGAGCCACTTCCTCCGGCTGCTGGCCACCGGAGGCACCGATCCGGAGCGCGAGCACCTACCGGTATCCGACGTCGTCATCGCTGAGGTGCCGCACGAAGGCACCGTTAAGCTCGGCGCCCGCATCCGGCCAGGTTTCTTTGCCCAGACACATGTCCGGCCGGACTTGTTGGGACGTACCTTGTTGGAAATCCTGCACCGGGGCGACGAGCACCGTTCCGGCCTCCCCCGCGAGTCTGCTGCCGGCGCCCTTGACTCCTACGGCCTCGCCGGGCAGTCCGAGCAGAAGTACGACTCCCTGTCCGGTGGCCAGCAGGCACGATTCCAGATCCTTTTGCTCCAGCTCTCCGGTGCCACTCTCCTGCTGCTGGACGAACCCACTGACAACCTGGACCTGCACTCCGGCGAAGCCTTGGAGCGGGCGATCGACGCTTTCGAGGGGACGGTCCTCGCAGTGACCCACGACCGCTGGTTTGCGAGGTCCTTTGACCGCTTCCTGATCTTCGGTTCCGATGGCAAGGTCTACGAGTCCGAAGAACCAGTGTGGGACGAGAAGCGCGTGGAGCGTGCCCGCTGATGACCATCAGTTCAAGAAGCACCGCCAGCCTGAACGCCGCTGCGGTAGCGACATTCCTGATCTTTGGCCTCAACGGCCTCGTCTTCGCGAGTTGGGCTGCCCGGATTCCCGCTGTCGCGGACGCGCTCAGCCTCACGTCCGGACAGATGGGAACCTTGCTGCTCTGTACCGCTGTTGGTTCGCTCGTGGCGTTGCCTTCCGCCGGATGGGTGGTGGGCAAGCTGGGCCCTGCCAACACCGTTCGCTTGGCTGGGGTTGTGGCCGGCGTCGCCGGGGCGTCCATCGCCGTCTCACTGATGACGGTATCGATTCCCGGCACGGCAGTGGCCCTGTTTTTCTTCGGCATTGGCATAGGCCTCTGGGACGTGGCCCAGAATATCGAAGGCACCGATGTTGAGCACGGCCTGAAGCGCACCGTCATGCCGCAGTTCCATGCCGCGTTCAGCGGAGGCGCCTTTCTTGGCGCCCTGATCGGAGCCGGCCTCTCGCAGGCAGGCATCGGCCTGCCCGAGCACCTGATCGTTATTGCGGCAGTCGCAGTTGTCCTGGCCCTGACAGCACCGAAGTACTTCCTCCCGTGGCTGCCTACCCCCGTGGAAACGCACGACGCCGGTGCCCCCGTAAGGCGGGGACCTTCTGCTTGGCGGGACTCCAGAACGCTGCTTATCGGCGTCGTGGTCCTCGGTGCGACACTCACCGAAGGTGCAGGCAACGACTGGATCGCCAAGGCCGCTGTGGATGGCCTGAACGTCTCGGAATCCACGGGCGCGCTGATGTTTGCGCTCTTTGTCGCCGCGATGACGGGAATGAGGTTCTTTGGCGGTAGGGCAATCGATAGGTTTGGCCGGGTGGCTGTCCTTCGTGCCAGTATGGCCGCGGCCGCTTTGGGTCTGTCCTTGTTTGTATTTGCCGACAACGTGGTGTTGGGCAGTGCAGGCGCGGCGCTGTGGGGTATCGGCGCGGCATTGGCCTTTCCGGTGGGGATGTCAGCTGCCGCGGATGATCCCGACCATGCTGCTGCACGCGTTTCAGTAGTGTCCACTATCGGCTACGTCGCCTTCCTGGCGGGTCCGCCGTTGCTGGGCTACCTCGGCGACCACACCGGAATCCACTTGGCACTGATCGTGATCGTGGCACCCATGCTGGTTGCCCTCGCATTGGCCGGTGCTGCCAAACCGTTGCGGGTGATGTCCAAGCGTTAGGGTAAGGGCATGCGAGGCTTCTTGGGCATGGGCCCACAACAGGTTTCAGCTTTTGACCGGTTCCTGGTCCGGGCGGTGTCCCGCCAGCCCCAGGGCAGCCACGATGTTTTCTTCCGCAGGCTTTCCTCGTCCGCGACCAAGAGCAAGCTGTGGTTCGGCATAGCAGGCGCCATGGCAACCATCCCTGGCACGCCGAGGAGGGCTGCCGTGCATGGCCTGCTTTCCTTGGCTGTTGCTTCCGGGGTGACCAACCTCGTGTTCAAGACGCTGTTGCCCCGTCGGCGTCCCCATCCGGACATTCTTCCGACCTTTCGTTTCGTCAATCCACAGCCCTCGAGCTCCTCCATGCCCTCCGGCCACTCGGCATCAGCTGTGGCGTTCGCCGTTGGTGCTGGCATGGTCTCTCCAGCGTTAGGAGCGGCCCTAGTGCCCGTGGCCGCGGGAGTTGCGTACTCGCGAGTGCATACTGGCGCGCACTGGCCCACTGACGTTGTCCTGGGGTCGGCGATCGGGGTGGGCGCGGCGCTCCTAACACGCAACTGGTGGCCGGCCCGGCCTGCTGAACCCAGTCCGCGGCGTACTCCTGCCGAAGCACCAGCCATTGCCGACGGCGAGGGGCTGGCCATCGCCGTCAACGTGCTTGGCGGCTCCTACACGCCCGAAACCAGTGAGCTGCTCCTCAAAGTATTCCCCAAGGCGTATATTCATGAGATCGGTGAAGATAAGGATGTCGCTGCGGAAATAGATGCCGCGGCTACCCGGACCGGGATTGTGGCGCTTGGCGTGTGGGGCGGTGACGGAACGGTGGGCGCTGCCGCCGCTGCCGCCGTCGAGCATTCACTCCCGCTCCTTGTCCTCCCGGGGGGAACCCTCAACCATTTCGCCCGCGACCTTGGCACCAGTTCCATCGATGACGCTATCGAGGCCGTCACCAATGGCCATGCCGCGTCCGTCGACCTGGGACATGTAGTGGTGCAACGCGGGCTCCCCGATTCGCCCGAGACGCTTGAGTTGGCCATGCTGAACACGGCCAGCATCGGTTTGTATCCCAACCTTGTGCGCCGTCGGGAGAAGCTTGAACTGGCCCTGGGTAAACCGCTCGCCGGAGTCCTTGCGTCACTGCGGACCTTCGCCACGAGTTCGCCCACGACCCTCCTGGTTGACGGTGTGAAGCACACGCTCTGGATTCTTTACATGGGCCGTGGCCGGTTCTACCCCAGCGACCACGCTCCCCTGCGGCGTCCGGTACTCGACGACGGCGTCTTTGACCTGCGCATGATTACCGCGGATGAACCGTTTGCCCGTGCACGGCTCCTGTGGTCCGTACTGACGGGCACCGTCGCCTCGTCGAAGGTCACGCACCTCACCGAAGCAACCAGGGTGGTTGTGGAAGCGATCGGCGAACCACTGGTCTTGGCGGTCGACGGCGAACCCAAGCCCGGCGTGCGGAGCGCGGAGTTCATCGTCAGGCCACGGCAGCTCACGGTGTACTCGCCCCTTCCTGTCACGGAGTAGAACCGCCACTCAGGGTCATCCATGAGGACTACCCTGGGTGGCCCATGAATCATCCCTGGGACAGGCGATTTCCGGGCTCCTCGTGACTAGCGTGGTGAGTACAGTAAAAACTCATCTGCACGCACTGTGCTCCGAGGAGGGAACGCTTCCATGATCGAAGCAAGAGGCCTATCAAAGGTCTATGGCGCGAAGACCGCCGTCGACGGTGTCAGTTTCACCGTCCAAGCCGGCCGGGTGACAGGCTTCCTTGGCCCGAACGGCGCAGGTAAATCCACTACGATGCGCATGATCATGGGCTTGGACCGGCCCACCTCGGGGGATGTGAAGGTCAACGGTCGGCACTATTCCGAGCACAGGGATCCCCTGCACCAGGTAGGTGCCCTGCTCGATGCCAAGGCAGTTCACACGGGCCGCAGTGCCTACAACCACCTGCTCGCCATGGCTGCGACGCACAACATACCTACCTCACGGGTGCATGAGGTCATCGAAATGACCGGCCTCGGCGCCGTCGCAAAGAAGAAAGCCGGCGGGTTTTCACTCGGTATGGGACAACGGCTCGGCATCGCAGCAGCGTTGCTGGGCGACCCCCAGACGTTGATCCTGGATGAGCCTGTCAACGGGCTGGATCCCGAAGGCGTCCTCTGGGTCCGCAACTTGGTCCGCTACCTCGCCAGCCAAGGTAAGACCGTTTTCCTGTCGTCGCACCTGATGAGTGAAATGTCGCAAACCGCGGATCACCTGATTGTCATCGGTCGTGGCAAAATCATCGCGGACGCGCCGGTCAAGGACATCATCGCCGGTGCGCAGCAGGCGAAGGTCCTGGTGCGGACGTCCGCGACGAGCCACCTGTCGTCGCTGCTGGTAGGCGACGGCGTCCGGGTGGACCAAAGCGAGACTGAAACCCTCGAGGTTACCGGGTTGCAGGCGCGCCAGATTGCGCAGATTGCGCTCGACAACCAGGTCCTGGTCTATGAACTGACGCCTCAGGTGTCGTCCCTTGAGGACGCCTACTTCAATCTCACCAAGGACGAAGTCGAGTACCACTCGCATGTGTCCGGTGAACCCGCACTCGCCGCTGCACCGGAAGGAAAGTAAGCACCATGAGCACCACTACTGAGAACCGTGCAGGCGTGCCAACACGCTCCTCCGCAGGCACCGGCGGGGTGACCTTTGGCGGCGTCGTAAAGTCCGAGTGGATCAAGCTCCGCTCGCTGACATCGACGCAGATCCTCCTTATTCTGACGCTCGTGGCCACCGTGGGAATCGGGGCGCTGGCCGTCCTGATCCGTTACTCCTTCATCAACCAGATAGCGCAACGTGCCAAGGAGGCGGGCCAGACCGTCACTCCGGAGCTGTTGACGAGTGCATTCCCCAAGGGCTCGGGGTTTGAGCTCTACAACCTGCCTAACGCGGGCCTGCAGATCGGCACCTTGGTGTTGGGATCCCTCGCCGTGCTGTTTATCTCCTCGGAGTACGCCACCGGCATGATCCGTTCCACCATGAATGCGGTTCCCAAAAGAATTCCCGCATTTTTGGCGAAGGCACTCCTCCTGGTGGTGGTTTCCTACGTTATCACCACCATTGCGGCATTCCTGACTTTCCTCATTGCCATGCCGGTCTTCCGTGGCTACAACCTGGACCTGACATGGTCCACCGACGGCGTGATGTACAGCATTTTCACCGGTGGCCTCTACGTTGCCGGAGTTGCCCTGATCGGGCTCTCGCTCGGGGCTTTGCTGCGCAACAGCGCGGGTGGGGTCACAGTGCTGGTCGCGCTGTTCTTTGTTCTCTCGATCGCTTCCGGATTCCTTTCATTGGTCCCGGGGGATTTCTGGAAGTACGTTCCCCAGTACATCCCCAGCGAGGCCGGCGGCCGGTTCCTGGCCATTGGACACGTGGACGGCGTCATTGACCCCTGGCAGGGAGGCCTCATCTTCCTCGGCTACGTCCTCCTGTTCCTGATTCCGGCTCTGCTGGTTATCAAGAAGCGGGACGTCTAGGCAGGGCAGCCCGTCTAGGCTCGTTCCATGAGTGAAGCTCCACTGCAGAAGGACGCGGCGGCCATGACGGTCGACGCGTCCTTCGCTGAAATTACCCAACGCCGCAGGGGCCGGATCCGGCGGTACTTCTACCAGCACCCCCGCGCCATGAACGCCGTCGTGGTCCTTTGCTACCTGCTTTTGGCCTTGCCCACCATCATCGCTTCGATTGGCGAAGGCAAGTGGTTGGTGGTTGCGTTGCTCCTGCTGATTGCTACAGCGTTGGTCTTCCGGCGCGAGCTCCCCGTCCAGGTGGTGCTGGCAGTCGCGCTTTTGGAAGTGGCCGCGACGATCCTCAACCCGTGGGGCTCCAACGTTTCGGCAGGACTGTGGTTCGCGCTTTATGCGATGGCGGCCACGAAGCCAAGGGCCTCGGCATTGGCAATTTTTGTCGGTGCGAGCTTGCCGCTAAGCCTTCTTTACCTGTTCATGTGGACGAGTCCGTCCAACGCCGGGACACTCCAGGACGTCCCGGAAAATTTTCACCTGATCAACAACATCGCCACCGCGGTGACCATCATGCTCTCGAACCTACTGGCAACGGGCATCGGGATCTCTGTCCGGCAGCGCAGGGAGCATGAAGCCGAAATCGCCGCCTGGGCCGCCAGGACCACGCAACTCGGCAAGGTCACCGAACGGAACCGGATAGCGCGGGAAATGCACGACGTCGTGGCCCACTCGCTCACCGTGATGATCAGTCTTTCCGACGGCGCCGCGGTTGTGGTCAAGAAAGACCCGGACCGTGCCGGACTGGTTCTGGGCGAGTTGTCCCGGACAGGCAGGGCAGCCTTGGCGGACATGCGCCGGGTCCTCGGGGTGTTGCGCGACGATACCGGCAAGCCCGCGCCCCTGACCCCGCTCGCTTCGGGGCTGGACCTGGCCAAGCTCCTGGAGGGATTCCGTACTGCAGGCCTTCCGCTGCACTACGCACACATGGGCCCGGCCCTCCCAGCGGATCCCGCATTGGAGCTGACCGTTTACAGGATCGTGCAGGAGTCCCTGACCAACGTGCTGCGGTACGGCCGGTCCCTGGGCCGAGTGGATGTACACGTTACCCGCGACGGCGATTTGGTCACCATAGACGTGCTCGACGACGGCCGCGGCACCCGGGATGCGTCCGCCGATCCCGCAGGCGGGATGGCTAGCCTCGGCGGCCTGGGCTCGGGGCAGGGGATCGCGGGGATGCGGGAACGCGCTGGAATCTATGCCGGAACGGTTACTGCCGGGCCGGGCAAACGGGGAGGCTGGGCGGTCCACGCTGAGCTGCTCTGGAATGGTGAAAAGGGGGAATCGTGATCGAAAGCAGGATCAAGGTGTTGTTGGTGGATGACCAACCGCTGCTACGCATGGGGTTTCGCCTCATTCTTGAGGGCGAGGAAGACCTCACCGTGGTCGGGGAAGCCTCGGATGGAGCCGAAGCTGTCCGCCAAGTAGAGTCGCTTCAGCCCGACGTCGTACTGATGGACGTCCGGATGCCAACGATGGACGGCATTGAGGCCACGCGCCGAATTGCGGATTTATCCTCGGAAGCACGGGTCATCATCCTCACCACGTTCGACCTTGACGAATACGCGTTCAGCGGCCTGCAGGCTGGCGCGTCCGCCTTCCTGCTCAAGGACGTCGCGCCCGCCGAACTCGTGCAGGCGGTGCGGGTGGTGGCCAGTGGCGACGCCGTCGTGGCCCCTCGCGTGACCCAACGGCTCTTGGAGACGTATGTCCGGGGAGGTTCGGTGCCGGGTAACCCGCAGACGCCGCCCAGGGATCCCCTTCTTGATGGCCTGACGCCGAGGGAAACGGAGATCCTTACGACCATCGCTGAAGGCCTGTCCAATGCGGAAATCGCGCACAAGTTCTTCCTCTCCGAGGCGACTGTGAAGACCCATGTCCGCCGGATTCTGAGCAAATTGCAACTGCGCGATAGGGTCCAGGTCGTGGTGTACGCCTACGAAACAGGCCTTGTGGTGCCCAGCAATCCGGACTACTGACGATAGGTCCGGCTCGGATACGTACTCCGTGTAACCGTGTGCAACATATGCATTAATAAATGTCTTTAATGACCACGGGTGAGAACTTTGTGTTACCTTCGTCACTACAGACGCCCTTTTAGGCAGCCACACCCCGGATGTCCCAGGCGTACCGTCAGCATCTGTCACACAACGGAGACATCACATGGATTCTTCAACCTCTTCGGCCCCTTTGGAACTGCAACATGAACCTGACACCCTAGCGACCAACGCGGCGCCGGCGCCCGAAACCGGCCTTCGCCGGTCAATGGGTGCCCGCCACCTCGTGATGATCGCGATGGGCGGGGTGATCGGCTCCGGATTGTTCCTGAGCTCCGGATACACCATTTCCCAGGCCGGCCCCCTGGGTGCGGTCATCGCCTACCTTATCGGGGCGTTCGTGGTCTATCTGGTGATGGCATGCCTTGGGGAGCTGGCCATTGCCTACCCAGTGTCCGGAGCATTCCATATCTACGCGTCACGTTCCATTGGACCCGCAACCGGTTTCGCCACTGCATGGCTCTACTGGCTGTGCTGGGCCGTGGCAATCGGCTCCGAATTCACGGCCTCCGGATTGCTCATGCAACGCTGGTTTCCGGGCGTGGACGTCTGGGTTTGGTGTGCCGTGTTTGCTGTGGTTCTCTTCGGCCTCAACGCGGTGTCGTCACGGTTTTTCGGTGAGTCGGAGTTCTGGTTCTCGATTGTCAAGGTCGGTGCAATTATTGCCCTCATCGTGTTCGGCGGAGCGGCTGTCCTGGGCTTCCACCCGCTGTCGGAATCGGACCATCACCCGTTCCTTTTCGAAAACTTCAACACGTCGGGCGGTTTGTTCCCCAACGGCCTTAGCGGCGTCCTTGTAACAACCCTCGCTGTCTTCTATGCCTTCTCCGGATCAGAGCTCATCGGTGTCGCAGCCGGCGAAACGGCAGACCCTGCGCGGAACATTCCCAAAGCCATGCGCAGCACCGTTGTTCGGCTTCTCATCTTCTTCGTCGGCGCAATTGCAGTGATCGCAGCTACGGTGCCTTTCGACCAGGTGGGTCTGGACGAGAGTCCCTTCGTGACGGTCTTCTCCTCGGTGGGGATACCTTTCGCAGGGGACATCATGAACTTCGTCATCATCACCGCGCTCCTGTCCGCGGGCAATAGCGGCCTGTTCTCCTGTGCTCGCATGCTCTACTCCTTGGCGGATGAGGGCCAAGCGCCCAAAGCCCTCAAAAAGCTGACACGCCGCGGAATACCCCTGGCTGCACTCTCCGTGAGCATGCTCGGCGGGTTGGCTTCCTTGATCAGCAGCATTGTTGCCCCGGAAACCGTTTACCTCGCCCTCGTCTCCGTTGCAGGTTTCGCAGTGGTGGGGGTTTGGATGTCGATCACCGCATCGCACTTCTTCCATCGCCGTCAGTTCGTCCGCAACGGCGGTCGAGTCAGCGACCTTGCCTACAAGGCCCCACTCTTTCCGCTGGTACCGATTCTTGCATTCGCCTTGTGCTTCATCTCCCTCATAGGCATTGCCATGGACCCAAACCAGGTAGCTGCTTTGTACTTTGGGGTACCGTTCGTTGGCGCGTGCTATGCGTTCTTCCACTTCCGCTATGGCCGCAGGGCGCAGGTTGGCTGAACATTCGTAGGTTGGCTGGGCACCCGTAGGTTTGGCGGCATGTCAGAATGGCCGAAGCGCTTTTCGGAAGGAGCCGTTTCTTGGAGGGATCACCCGAGGCGTCCTCGTTGGCTCAGGGCCTTCGCCTCGTTCGGATGGTAACGGACCGCGAAAAGCAGGGACGCCAGCTTTTAGGTGTTTCCCAGCTGGCGGCGGAGCTGGACATGGAGCAGAGCCGCGTTTCGCGGTTGGCACAGGAGCTTTGCGATCTGGGACTGCTGGAACGGGTGGAGCGAGGTCCTTTCCGGACGGGCCCCCGGTTTTTCAGTTTGGCCGCCTCGCTCAATGTCGGCTGGGTCCGGGAATCAGCGGCTGAGATGGAGGCGCTGGTATCTACCTTTGGCCTGAGATCCCGGCTCTCTGTTCGCGAGGGTGTCCGGGTCCTCCTGCTGCGCTCTTCCACCAACAATTCAGTACTGGGCGGGTTCGCCAAACCGGGCATGGTCACGCCGGTTTGGTGCACCGGCTCGGGGCGTGCGCTCTTGTGGGACCACTCCCGGGCCCAGCTCGACTCCCTGCTCAGGGACGTCAACTTCATCGGCGTCGGCGGTCCTGCGGCGGCCCACTCAGTCACTGAGGTCAGTGACCTTATGGACCGGGATCGGCCGAGGGGACTCGTTCTGGCGGCGGAAGAATTCGAGCATGACGTATGGGAAGCCGCCGTCCCGATTCGGAATCCCGCCGGCAGCGTCGTGGCTGCCATCAGCGTTTTAGGTGGGCGGACCAGCATTGAAAAAGCCGAAGTGGACATCGCCGGTGCCCTGCACGCCGCTGCCCTACGGCTGGGTGCTGGGTAGCGTTCGGGAACCTACTGCCTCCCGGAGTCATCCGTCCCGGGCCCAGCAGAAGGCGTCGCCGACATGCCGGCCACGCGTTCGATCATTGCGAGACCCGCCGGGGTGCCGGGCCAGTGCTTCTCCAATGGTCCGGCACCTGCTTTGCGGATGACCGAGCGCAGCACGAGGGCCACGATGACGACGTCGTCGGCGTATCCAAGTACGGGCAGGAAATCCGGAACCAGGTCAATCGGTGAGGCGAGATAGACCAGCAGTAGGACCAAGCGGATACGGATGCCGCGCGGGAGTGTCCTATCAGCAGTCAACCGGCGCAACAGGATGAGGAGGTCGGGAAGCAACCGGAGTGCTTCCCTCATGCCTACCGTCTCCGGGTGCCGCCGGGCGTAAACGGCCAGCAGGATCAGTAGGACCGCGTAAATCAGCGCAACGCCACCGATGATAACCATCACCGGTTCCCACCAGTTCATGCCGTCGCTTCCCCGGGCGCCCCGGGTTCAGGCTTCAAAGCGTGCATAGCCTCGCGAACGGCGTAGTACACGATGACCAGCCCAGCCAGCGGGTCCGCCCACCACCACCCGAACAATGCGTTGAGGACCAACCCGATGAGGACCGCGCCGGATAGGCAGGCATCGATCAGGGTGATCTTGCCTTCCGCTCTCAGCACCGGGTTGCCCATGACACGGCCCGTGCGGATCTTTCCCCAAGCCAAGCCCAGCATCACTACGAGTGTCAGCGCCGTCCATCCAATGCCCAAGGCCGAGCCGGAAGGCCGGACACCACTGGCGATCACAATGACCAACTGGACCACTAAGTATGCAGCCAGAACCGCGAACGCCACTCCGATCAACCGCATGGCCCGCGCCTCACGGTCAGCATGGACACCCTTAAGCTGCCACACCACAACTACGGAGGCGAAGACCTCGATCAGGGAATCCAGGCCGAATCCGGCCAGGGCCGGCGAGGAGGCACCGACGGCGGCCACGGCCAGGATGCCCAACCCGATCACGTTCCAGCCGAGGGTGGCATATTCAAGGGCCAACCCGCGACGCAACAAGCGGTTGCTCTCCAAGGTGGCACCCTTTCCGTCAGTCATCACCACAAATCCCTCTTTCCCTACCGTAGGTTATGACATCTTGCTTCATGGCAAAGGGCAAAGATTCACGTGGGCGACTCCTGTCATTCAGCTCATCCCAATAGCCTCGTCCCGGTATCGGACAACGATGAGGAGAGTTTCATGCGTTCAATGACTAGAGTCGCCATAGCAACGGTCGGGGCCGCGCTACTGTCCGCGACGCTGCTGGCCCCGCCCGCCCTTGCAGCCCACGACGGCGGCCCGTCGGGACAGCCGAACGGGAACGGACACCAAGGCAACACGGATGGGTTCAGCTTCGGAGTGATCGGGGACGTGCCGTATGGTGCCGCCGAAATCCAAGCGTTCCCTTCCTACATCCAGGATCTCAACGCGCACAAGGAACTGAGCTTCGTCGCCCACGTAGGTGACATCAAGAACGGGTCTTCCCAGTGCACAGACCAGTACTTCGACGCCATCAAAAGCAACTTTGACAGCTTCACGGCCCCGCTTGTCTACACTCCGGGGGACAACGAATGGACAGATTGCCATCGCCCGAACAACGGAGCCTACAACCCCCTTGAAAGGCTGGCCAAGGTCCGGGAAACCTTCTTTCCCAAGCCCGGCGTCACGCTTGGCGCACCGATGCAGGTGAAGTCGCAAGCCAAGGAGGGCTTCCCCGAGAACGTCAGCTTCCGCAAGCACGAGGTTGCCTTCACAGCCGTCAATATCCCCGGCAGCGACAACTCGATGTTGCCTTGGACGGGCCTTGGCCAAACCCAGCCCACCACCGCCCAAGTGAGTGAGGTTCAGACGCGGACCCGGGCCGACATCGAGGAGTTGAAGGACACCTTCCGCACCGCACGAAACAACGGTGACCGTGCCGTCGTCGTGATGACTCAGGCGGATATGTTCGACCCTACGGTCGCTGCCCCGAGCCAGGCGGACTTTGGCGCTTTCAAGCCCCTGGTGCAGACCCTGATCGAGGAATCGAACTCCTTCGGAGGGCCGGTCTACCTGATCAATGGAGACAGCCACGTCTATAACCAGGACCACCCTTTGGCGGCCGGCTCGTCGTGGTTGTCCTTTTATGGCCAAGCCACGGCAGCGAAGAACCTGACCCGGGTCACGGTGGACGGCTCCAACAATGCCAAGGACTGGCTGAAAGTCACCGTGAATCCCGGTGACTCATCAGACGTCATTTCGTTCGATCGCGTTCCGTTCACGCACCCGGCTTCCTAGCGCTGCTCAACTCCCGAAAATATCCGGACTGGTATCTGCTGGTCCCCCAACAGTTGATTCGAGCCAATCCCGCCAGGAGTTCAGTACGACGGCGTGGCTCTCCCTCAGTGGCTCCATGCGGGACTTAGGGCCGACGATCTGTATCGCGGCGGCAACCTCGCCCTTGAAATCCCGGATGGGAGCGGCGAGGGAATACAGGCCGGGTTCGGCTTCCTCGTCAACTATGGAGTAGCCACGGGCGCGGGAGGTCCTGAGGCGGTCCAGGAAGTCATCCACGGAGCGGGGGGTGTTGGGTCCATGCTTCAGGAACTCCACGGATTCGAAGACTTTGCGGACCTCGTGGTCGGGCGTATCCCATAGCAGGGCCTGGCCGGCGTCGCTGCAGTAGGCAGGGTAGGGGCGTCCCAGCCAGGAACCCACGAGGTTGGCACTCGCGGGAACATGCTCAGCGATGGTCACGGTGCTGTTTCCGCTGAGCACTCCCAAAAAGCAGGCCTCGTTGGTTTCGGTGGCCAAGCCCTCCAGCGCGGTGAGGCCGTCGGTCCGGAGCCGTTGCTCCGTAACGAGCTGGGCGTCCGTCAGGATGGACCAATCCAAGCTGTAGTTCCGCTGGTCATTACGGGCCAGGAAGCCCTCCAGCTGGGCACCCTTGAGGCTCCTTGACACTTGGCTGCGGTCTTTATCCAGCTGGGCCGCGATGTCGGCGACCGAACCGCCGTCGTACCCTTGCGCATGACGGGCCCCGAGGGCGAGGATGGCCATCATCCCGCGGCCCATGCTGGAGGTCTTTGACATGGCTCGATTCTAGCCACACCCATCCCGCGTCAGTGGATCGCGAAGACCCTGGCCGGAAAGCCGCTGCCTCCCAACGGTTTGGCCCACGTGGCGATCATGATCGCGCCTGCCTCTGGAACACCGTCCAGATTAGCCAGGAGTTCGATCTGCCACTTTCCTTGGGCGAGCACGTAGGTTTCCAGGCTGAAGTCCTGCCGGGAGGTCGCGATGCCGGGATCGGTATCGGTCTGCTCATGACCCACGGCGGACACGTGCCGGGTTTCGATCAAGTACTTGAGAACCTCGTGCGACCAGCCAGGAGTATGGCTGATACCCGCTGCATCCTTGTTTGCCATCGCCTCGGGGTCCGGCCACCGCCGGCTCCATCCTGTGCGAAGTGCCACGAACGAACCCTCGGGGATGTCCCCGTTCCGGGCTTCCCAACCCTGCACGTCCGCAAGGGTGGGCGTCGCATCAGGATTGGCGTCCACGCGTTGGCTGATATCTATGACTACCAACGGCAGCAGCATCTGTTCGACAGGAATCTTGTCCAGGGTCAAGCCGCCCCGGATGAAGTGCGACGGCGGATCGACGTGGGTGCCCCACTGACCCACGATCGAGTACCGATGGGCTGTGAAGCCATCCCCCTTCTCTATGTCGAAGAGGGCTTCG
The DNA here is from genome assembly GCF_030209745.1 of Arthrobacter sp. fls2-241-R2A-200. GTDB lineage: Bacteria > Actinomycetota > Actinomycetes > Actinomycetales > Micrococcaceae > Arthrobacter. The sequence goes on along the minus strand of NZ_JARVRJ010000006.1, from coordinate 66,111 downwards.
CGGGTTTCATCGGGGAATGCCGCGAACCGTGGCTGGCCCGGGTGGAACGCATGGGTAAGGTCCGTGTAGGTACGGCCCTTCAAGAGCGCCGCCAAGTCGGCCCACAACCGGGGAGACGTGCCCTGCATCAGGCCACCCGGCTTTCGACAGCCGGCATGCCGAAAGCCGGTGCCTCAACGCTGGTGGAGACGCTGATGGGTCCGGAAATTTCGATAACCGGAACTTCCCATGGATGAATGCGGACAATCTGTTGGATCATGTCCTGGACCTCTGCCTCGCTCATGGCGTAGTCAAAGTACGTTGTGAAAACGAACGTTGGCGAAATGGTTCGTTGTCCCACCAGCCCCAAGGTGGGGTTGGCGCCTTCGGCAACGGTGAAACCTTCGAACCCGGCGGAGGACTCGAAAACATGGTGGTAGTTGCCGAAACCGCCCAACTCAGGGATGTCCGCGAGAGTTTGCAGCAGCAAAGCAATCCCGGCGTCGGCTTCCAACGCCGTGAGGTTGCCACCGGCCAGCTGCGTCATCGTTCCAACCTCAATGGGCCAATGGATGCGGAGCTTGCGGACTTGTTTTAGTTCAATGTTCATGAGGAGCCTTCCGAGATGAGCTGCTGGCGCTATCGTGGCACATTGTGATGGGCATTACAAGCATATGGAAATGTTCATACTGCACATACCTGACGATTGAGGTGCCTTAGACCATGCGCGGCTAGACTCGGTGAATGTCTTCGAATGCCTCCGCAGCAGATGCCCACATCCAGGACCTCGGCGCGTATGTGGCGGCGTCGCCGTCGAGCTTCCACGCTGTCCACGAAGCTGCCCGCAGGCTGGATGCCGCCGGATTCACACGCTTGGACGAGTTGGAACCGTGGGCCGGCGGGGCCGGCAAGTTCTACATTGTCCGGGACGGTGCGCTGGTAGCGTGGCTGACCCCCGAAGGCGCAGGACCAACCACCGGTTTCAACATTTTGGGTGCCCACACCGATTCACCCTCCTTCAAACTCAAGCCCAAACCCACCACTGCCAAGTTCGGCTGGCTTCAGGCCGGCGTCGAAGTCTATGGCGGCCCACTCCTGAACTCGTGGCTGGACCGGGAGCTCCAGCTTGCCGGCCGCCTGGTCCTACTTGACGGCACCGAGCACCTCACCGCCACTGGACCGCTCCTCCGCTTCCCGCAACTGGCCATCCACTTGGACCGGGGAGTCAATGACAACGGATTGCTGCTGTCAAAGCAGCAACACATGAACCCCATCTTCGGCCAGGCCGGGGATGAAGGTGCCGATGGGGCGGATCTGCTGGCGGTGCTCGCCGATCGCGTTCAAGGCGCCACTGTGGATCCGGCCCGGATCGCCGGGTACGACGTCGTAGTGGCAGACACGCAGGCCCCCGCGGTTTTCGGGGCCAACAGCGAGTTCTTTGCGTCCGGGCGCCTGGACAACCTCTCCTCGACCCATGCCGGGCTGGTCGCCTTGATCGCGCATGCCGCAACCGAACCAACCAGCGGGCCCATCGCAGTACTGGCAGCTTTCGACCACGAGGAGCTCGGCTCGAATTCCCGCTCCGGCGCCTGCGGGCCTATTCTCGAGGACATTTTGACGCGCGTCTCGGACGGCCTTGGTGCATCCGTGAGCGAGCGGCGGCGGGCCCTTGCGGCGTCGTTCTGCGTGTCAGCGGATGCCGGTCATGCTGTCCATCCGAACTATCCCGAGAGGCACGATCCCGTGAACCGCCCGGTTCTCAACGGCGGGCCGTTGCTGAAGATCAACGCCAACCAGCGCTACGCCACTGATGCCCCGGGCGCGGCTGTCTGGGCCAAGCTTTGCGAAGCGGCCGGCGTGCCGTACCAAGAGTTCGTCTCCAATAACGATCTGCCCTGCGGCTCTACGATCGGGCCGCTGACCGCCACCCGTTTGGGTATTCGAACAGTCGACGTCGGCGTTCCGCTCCTGTCGATGCATTCGGCACGCGAACTTTGCGGAGTTCGGGATCCACGGTTCCTGACCGACGTCCTTGAGGTGTTCTTCCGCGCAGGCGCCTGAGGCAAAGCATCAAGCACTCGCTTCAGGGCGGGGATGTCGATTCCCCTGATGAAACACCTGTTTCCTAAAATCATACTTTTTGTGCGGGCGTGCCAATTCGAGCACAGGCAAAATGTTTGGTCGCACAGTACCCGCTCGGTCCCGGCACGTTAGCGTGATCTAGTCATGTGGCCCGTGGCACACCACTGTGGCCTACCTCAAACCTAAAGGACGGCGCCAATCCATGCACGCTGACCAACAGCTTTCCAAGTCCCTGAAGCCGCGGCACCTCTCCATGATCGCCATCGCCGGCGTGATCGGTGCAGGGCTTTTCGTCGGCTCCGGCGCTGCCATCCAGCAAGCCGGCCCGGGGATCCTCGTTGCCTACCTCGCTGCCGGCCTGGTTGTCATCCTCGTGATGCGCATGCTGGGCGAGATGGCTGCAGCCAACCCGGAAACCGGCTCATTCTCCACCTACGCAGACAAAGCCCTGGGCCGCTGGGCCGGTTTTAGTATCGGCTGGCTCTATGCCTGGTTCTGGATCATTGTTCTTGGCATCGAGGCCACTGCGGGTGCGGCCATCATGCACCGCTGGGTTCCCGGCGTGGATCAGTGGGTTTGGGCGCTGCTGCTGATGGTCCTCCTGACACTGACCAACCTTGGATCCGTGAAATCCTACGGCGAGTTCGAGTTCTGGTTCGCCTCCATCAAGGTCACGGCAATCGTCATCTTCCTCCTCGCCGGGATCGCGGCCATCCTCGGCCTCATCCCAGGCGTTCCGGCGCCCGGCGTCAGCAACCTCCTGGATAAGGGCGGCTTCATGCCCAGCGGTCCGGGAGCGGTGCTCGCCGGCATCCTCGTGGTGGTTTTCTCCTTCTTCGGCGCGGAAATCGCCACCATCGCGGCCGGAGAATCCGAGAACCCCGTGGACGCCGTCAAAAAGGCCGTGAAGTCCACTGTTTGGCGCATCCTGATCTTCTACATCGGTTCGATCGCCATTGTGGTGACGCTACTGCCGTGGAACAGCGCTTCCGTTGCCAAGAGCCCCTATGTGGCCGTCATTGAGCTCTACGGAATCCCGGGAGCCGGCACCATCATGGACATCGTTGTCCTGACCTCGGTGCTCTCCTGCCTGAACTCGGGTCTCTACACTGCCAGCCGCATGCTGTTCTCCCTCTCCCAGCGCGGTGACGCGCCCAAGTCGTGGATGAAGATCTCCAAGCGGGGCGTTCCGGCTGCAGCAGTATTGGCTTCCACCGTGGTTGGGTTCATCACCGTGGGCCTGAACTACATTGCCCCGGACACAGTGTTCTTGTTCCTGGTGAACACCTCCGGTGCCATTGCGCTGTTCGTGTGGCTCGTCATCGCCGCCTCCCAGCTCATCCTCCGCAGGCGAATGGGAGCCGCTGCCGAGCAACTTGAACTCAAGATGTGGCTCTTCCCGTACCTCACCTGGATCTCCATCGGCAGCATCGTGGCGCTCATCATCGGAATGATCATTATTGAATCCACGCGGGAATCCCTGTTCCTCTCGCTGGCGCTGGCTGCCGTGGTGGTCGTCATCGGCGTCGTGCGGTACCGCCGCCGGAACAGCCGCTTGGACACCGGTGCGAGCAGCACCGAAACCGAGGGCGCAGGGGTCGGCGCAGGGCCGACGTCGTAATCCCTGGCACCAACCGCCTAACCCAGCAGCCGCCGTCGAACGTTCGACGGCGGCTGCTGGGTTTTTGGTTGTCAGTGGACTTGCCGGATGGCTACTGGGCCAGTCCGATGACCAAGTTGATGGTGACGGCGAGGATTACCGTGCCGAAGAGGTAGGACAGCAAGCCATGCTTCATGGCTTCGGCTCGGATCCGATGGTTTTCCAGATTGGTGTCCGACACTTGGTAGGTCATGCCCAGGCTGGTGGCCAGGTAGGCGAAATCGGTGTACTGCGGTGGCCTGTCCTGGTTGAAGCTGATGCCGCCCGGCTTCCCGCCGGTGCCTTTATTCGAACTGTAGTAAAGCTCGGCGTACCGGAGCGTGAAAAGCGTCTGGACGAGCATCCAGGAAAGGGCTACACACACCAAAGCCAGAACGGCCGCGTACACGCGGCTGTTCGAGCCGTCGATATGTGAGTTGACGATCACGGCGGCGGCCGCGGCAATGCTGGCAAGGTTAGCTATCAGTATCAGGAGGTCCGTAGCTGCGCGGGACGGATCCTCGGAGGTCGCGTGGAGGCGGGTTTCGTCAGGGTCCATGCGCGCGATGACGAGCCACACCCACACTACGTAGATCAGCGCGGCCACCGCCCAACCCACCGCGGGGGCGTCCACCCAGCCCCACAACACTCCGGCGGCAACGAAGGCTGCCGCTCCGGCCACCAACATAATGACCAACCGCAACCGGCTGCGTCTCTCTCTGACGTTGTTCATTTATTCACCCTAACCATTTCGGGGTGGTAGATACGCGCGCCCCGCGCTGCCCGCACCATGCCCGTCCCAGGGTGCCGAACTCCCGAATCTGTGGATTGCCGCTCTTCGTGTTAGTGTCTTTGCTGCTGTCGAGGAGAAAATGAAACACGCTTCTCCTGACCACCTGCGCGGGTGGCGGAATGGCAGACGCGCTAGCTTGAGGTGCTAGTCCTCGAAAGGGGGTGGGGGTTCAAGTCCCCCTCCGCGCACAGTGTGAAACCCCCGGAAGATCCACAATCTTCCGGGGGTTTCGTCGTGTTCGGACACCGTGCCGGTGTGAGGATTAACCGCAGCTGTGAGGATTAACTGCCAGCGCGGGGTGCGAACATGATCACGGCCACTCCAGCCATGCAGACCAGGGCGCCAATGACGTCCCAGCGGTCCGGCCGAAAACCATCCACCAGCATTCCCCACGCGAGAGACCCGGCGATGAACACTCCGCCGTACGCAGCGAGAACGCGGCCAAAGTGGGCCTCGGGCTGGAAGGCAGCGAAGAACCCGTAGATTCCCAGCGCAACCACACCCAGGCCAGCCCACCACCAGGCCTTGCCCTCCCTGATGGCCTGCCAGATGAGCCACGCCCCGCCGATTTCCGCCGCCGCAGCAAGGATGAAGAGGGTGATGGACTTCAAGACGGTCATGGTCCAAGTATCACGGGTGGCCCGAACCGTTATCCACATAGACAACTTGTCCGCTTCCACGGCCCAATCCTGCCGAATAGCTTTGAGTGCAGGAGATGCACTAAGATGTTGAAGTCTGTGTTACGCCCTCTGCCGGTCTTTCGGTGGGGGCGTGTGCGCAGCATCGCAAATGAACCTCCTGTTACGGAAATGCCGTAACCGCTTAGCCCAAAGGAGGTGGGTTCACATATGCGTCCTTACGAATTGATGGTAATCATCGACCCCGAGGTCGAAGAGCGTACCGTAGAGCCGTCGCTTCAGAAGTTCCTGAATGTCATCACCACCGATGGTGGAACCATCGAAAAGGTTGACATCTGGGGCCGCCGTCGCCTCGCTTACGACATCAAGAAGAAGTCCGAAGGTATCTACGCCGTGGTGAACTTCACCGCCAAGCCTGAAACCGCCAAGGAACTTGACCGCCAGCTGAGTCTCAACGAGACCATCATGCGCACCAAGATCACCCGCCCCGAAGAGCAGAAGGTTGTAGCTGAGTAATTTCAGCTCCCGGCTTTCAATCTTTACCCCGCAGGAACGAACAAGGAGGCAGTAGATGGCAGGCGAAACCACTATTACGGTCATCGGTAATCTCACCAATGACCCCGAACTGCGGTTCACACCGTCAGGTTCGGCGGTAGCGAACTTCACCATTGCGTCTACTCCCCGGACCTTCGATCGCCAGTCCAATGAGTGGAAGGATGGGGAAACCCTGTTCCTCCGCGCATCGGTGTGGCGTGAGGCAGCTGAGAACGTGGCCGAGTCCCTCACAAAGGGCATGCGCGTCATTGTTTCCGGCCGTTTGAAGAGCCGTTCCTACGAAACAAAAGAAGGCGAAAAGCGCACAGTTATCGAGCTGGAGGTCGACGAAATCGGCCCCAGCCTGCGTTACGCAAACGCCAAGGTCAACCGTACCCAGCGCTCCGGCGGGGGTCAGGGTGGCTTCGGTGGCGGTAACGCCGGTAATTCCGGTGGCTTTGGAGGCGGCGCTCCTGGTGGAAACCAGGGTGGCGGCAACTCCGGAGGAACCTGGGGCGGCAACCAGCCCGCACAGCAGGAAGACCCTTGGGCTACGCCCGGTGTCAGCAATGCAGGCGGCTGGGGCAACGGCCCGGATTCAGAACCTCCCTTCTAAACACCAAGAAATCGTCCGACGCCGGATGCCGCCAGTTTGCCGAAAGGCACCCGGGCGGGGAAGGCCGTCGAACACCACCATCCCGTGGATCAATATCCACGGGCTCCATAGAATAGGAGCTCCACGATGGCTAAGGCTGAACTCCGTAAGCCCAAACCAAAGTCCAACCCCTTGAAGGCCGCTGACATCACTGTCATCGACTACAAGGACGTAGCATTGCTGCGCAAGTTCATCTCCGATCGCGGAAAGATCCGCGCTCGTCGCGTCACTGGCGTTACCGTTCAGGAACAGCGCAAGATCGCCCAGGCAATCAAGAACGCCCGCGAAGTTGCACTGCTGCCTTACTCCGGCGCTGGCCGCGGCTAAGGGAAAGGGTAACTAACATGGCAAAGCTCATTCTGACCCACGAAGTAACCGGTCTCGGTGCTGCTGGCGACGTCGTCGAGGTCAAGGACGGTTACGCACGTAACTTCCTGGTGCCCCGCGGCTTCGCTCTGACTTGGAGCAAGGGTGGCGAGAAGCAGGTCGAGTCCATCACGGCAGCCCGTGCTGCTCGTGCGCACGCTTCGGTTGAAGCTGCACAGGCTCAGGCTTCCGCGCTGTCCTCCAAGAAGGTCAAGCTCGAGGTGAAGGCCGGCGAGTCCGGTCGTCTCTTCGGCACGGTCAAGCCGGCTGACGTCGCTGCTGCTGTTGAGGCCGCTGGCCTCGGCGCAATCGACAAGCGCAATGTTGAACTGCCGAACCACATCAAGTCTGTCGGTTCGTACCAAGCCAACGTTCGCCTGCACGAGGACGTCTCCGCTGTGATCGACCTTGAGGTCGTAGCAGGGAAGTAGTCCCAGACTGCAAAAAAGGACCCCCGCCGCCGGATTCCGGAGGTGGGGGTCCTTTGCTTTCGTCACCTGCAACCGCGCCGGTTCCAAGCGCGCCTGGTCCAACAGCACTGGGTCCATCCGTGCCGGGTCCAACCATGCCGATGGTAGCCTGCAGCAGTGAGCCCAGAATCCACACGTATCCGTCCGTTCCACCAAGTCGATGTCTTCTCAGAGGTGCCATACCTCGGGAACCCGCTGGCCGTCGTCGTCGACGCCGAGGGGCTGAGTAGTGCAACGATGCAGCACTTTGCCAACTGGACCAACCTTTCGGAAACGACGTTCCTGCTGCCGCCCACAGACCCTACCGCGGATTACAAGGTGCGGATCTTCACTGGCAGCGAGGAGTTCCCGTTCGCAGGCCACCCCACACTGGGTTCGGCGCACACCTGGCTCCGTGCAGGCGGTACGCCCAAGGCCGACGGGGTGGTGGTCCAGGAATGCGCCGCCGGTTTGGTGCGGATCAAGCACGACGCCGGGCGGCTGGCGTTTGCGGCGCCCCCACTGACACGTTTTGAGGCAGTAAGCGACGCGCTGCGGGACAGGTTGGCTGCAAGTCTGCGGATTCCTGCAAAATCCATGCTCGACGCTGCCTGGTTAGTCAACGGACCCGAGTGGATCGGAGTACTCCTGGGTTCAGCTGAAGAAGTGCTCGCCATCGACCCGGACCTTGCGCAGATGGGCGAGCTCAAAGTAGGCGTGATCGGACCGCATCGGGCTGGAACCGGCGTCGATTTTGAGGTCCGGACGTTCATCCCCGGGGATGCCATGACGGAGGACCCGGTGACCGGCAGCTTCAATGCCGGGGCGGCACAGTGGTTGACCGGCAGTGGCCGTGCGCCCCAAGAGTACGTCGCGGCGCAGGGCACGGTGCTGGGCCGGGCAGGCCGGATTCACGTCCAGGCCGTGGATGGGGTGGTGTGGGTCGGCGGAGCGTCGAGCACGTGCATCGAGGGCACCGTCATGCTCTGATGCAGTACTGCTCTGGGAACGGACTAAACCCCGCCCTGGCTACGGCGCGGACGTGAGAGAACAACCACCAGGAAGATACCCGCGCTGAACACCGCCTGGACCGCCATGACCGGCAACAGGACACGTCCCAAGTACAGGGAGAAGACCACGGGAATCATCGCCAGGATGGTCACATCCAGTCCCCGCATAACTGATGTGAGCTGAGCCCGGGGAACCGGTCCGAAAGGCGTTTCAATCGGTGGTATCGACCAGTCCGCCCCTGGTCTCGTGGCCGCGCGGAGCGTCCCGGCGCCCATCCCGACACCTGCCAAGGCTCCCTAGGGGACGAGGGCAGGATCAGCGGCGCCGAGCAACACCAATAGTGCGCTGAGAACCGTCATCCAAAGAGCCATGGCAGCTGCAGGCATTAGTATCCTACTGGTCCGGACCACTGCCCCGTTCAACGGCAGCAGAGCATCAAGTTCCGGTACCAGTGCGGCACGTCGGGCAATGCTGCCCATCCCTGCGGCGGTGGCGCAACCGGCAATGACGATGATTGCCAGCTGTACGAATTCCGGCAGCCCCCCTTCCACCAGCAGCGAAGCCACGCACGCTCCGAGCCAAACGAAGGGCGGAAGCAGGGGTGGGTGCAAACGCAGGAAGGCCACTATGTCGGCACGGATCAAGGCCGCGGCAGGCCCGCGGACAGGCTTGCCATAGAAAGCAGCCGCCCGACCGCCGTCGTTCTTGGACGGCAGTTTCCCACTGCCCAGCGCGCGCAACACCTCATTGGAGTCCATTGCGAACAGCGACGCACTGGCCTGGCTGGCCAGCGCTCCTCCCCGAGTCAGCTCTTCGGCGCTCACCAGCCCGGCTCTGGGTGCGACGAGTATCAAGAGCCCGACGGCGGCCACGCACAGCCCCGCTACGGGTAGGGGCCCGGGCGCAAGGGCAGGCACAACAGCACTCAGGAGCAGTACCAGTGCGGCAACGAATCGTCCGAGCCGTCCTCGGAGGATGCCGAGCTGTTGCGTCGCTGCCAATAGCACTGCAATCATGCCGGCCGCACCAAACGCAACCGATGCGATGAGATGCTCCCCGGGGCTGCGGCCGAGGGAAGTCATCACGCTGAACAAGAGGTAAGCGAGTGCTGAGCCCACGGTGGTAAGGGCTACTTTGCGGAGGAACCGGGGACCAACCATCGGACGCCGGTCGAGGGGGAGCGGAAGCCACCACGTGCTTTCGGGCCCGGTAACGGTGATCGGTCCCAGCTTGCGGGACAGGTTGCTCATCGAAGCGAGGACGGCCAAGCCCAGGAGGCTCCAGAGAGCAGGCTGCGGCAGCACGAACCACTGGTTCCGAACGATGCTCGACACCGCGGTCCGCAGGGCAATCTCGTTCCGCATGGCGAAGACGAAGGAACCGGCCATGGCCAGTGCGACGCCGAGTCCGAGCACGTTGTTGTAGACGTCGATGAAGCGGTCGCCCCAAGAGATCTGCCGGCGTTCATACCGACGCGCTGAACGATGCGTGAAGCGGACGATTTCTGCGGACAGTACGCGGCTGGACTCCTGTTTCCCGGAGGCGGGGGCCTTAAGAGCCGGCAATGATGGACGCTCCCTTGTCCGGCTTGAATTCCTGCACTTCCTCGTCGATCACCAAACACCTGGACGCGGTGGCGAGCAACAACTGGGGATCATGGGTTATTAAGACAACCGCACCGCCAGCCCGCGCGTGGTGGGCAATGCGGCCGCCAATGGCCACGCGCATTTGGGGATCAAGGCGCTGTTCGGGTTCGTCAAGGATAAGGAGCGACGACGGACGAATCAGCCCGGCGGCCAGAAGCAACCGGCGGCGTTGGCCGGAAGAGAGGGCATCTGGTACTGCGTCCGCGCGTCCCGCGAGCCCGAAGAACGCCAGTTCCTCCTCAACCCGCGCTTCGGGTTGGTCCAACGAGTGGCCACGGGCGATCAGAAGCAGGTGCTCGCGCACAGTTAAGGACGGGAAGAAGAGGTCCTCGTCGAAGACCGCTGCGACCTCGCGACGAAACGGCACGGCGTCGGGGTCTATGAGGAGTCCGTGGACCTTGACGTGCCCGGACAAGGGAGCCTGCCGACCAGCGATGGTGCGCGCCACAGTGGACTTGCCGGCACCATTGATCCCGACAACTCCCAAGACCTCGCCGGCCCTCACTGATACGGACACTTCACCGCACACCGGCGACCCGGCGTAGCCCACAACCAGTCTGTCGGCCTCAAGAACTGTAGCCATGGGTCAACAGTAGCTGTCGCGGGTTAGGGGAGGTGTCGCTCAATTAGAGGAGGGAGCGCTCCTCCATGTCTTCCATCGCCCAGGCGAGAATCTTCATGTCGAAGGGATCGCGGTCTTCGAGGCCGAAAAGGTAGGCGTCAAAGTCGAGGGGCTCTGCGCTTCCTCCGTTTGCCCAATACCAAGCCCATAAGTCGTCAGAGGATATGTCGTGCTTTTGCACCAGCGTTCTTGCAGCCTGCAGTGGGTCTGATTCCATGGACTTTCCCCGCCGCTGGGGGGCCCGAAGCGTCCGTCAGCTCATTGTCCTTGAGGTCCCCACTTCTGAAGACGCAATTTCATGCTTTCATGTCCGGAGCCCATGCGGAACCCCCGTTCGAACCCCCTTTTCGGACCGCCTTATGCAAGGGGCACTGTCGCTTTGCGAATAGGATGGGAACTTCCGAGGGAAACAGCCGCTGTAAGGTACCTCGCAATGAACCAGGAGCACATCATGGATTCTGCCCGGACCTTTGAATCGATCGTCATCATTTTCAATCCCAACAGCACGGGGGACGCTCCTGAGCTGGCGCAGCAGTTGCATGACAAGCTGCAAGATCTCATCAGCTACGCGCCCGAGATCGTTCTCCGGCCCACGGAACACGCTGGCCACGCCGTCGATCTTGCCCGCGACGCCGCCGCGGGGGACCGCAGCGTCCTGGTGGTATCGGTCAGTGGGGATGGCGGGTACAACGAGGTAGTCAACGGGGTGATGCAGGCGGGGAACCCCAAGGCTGTGTGCGCGGTGCTTGCTGCTGGGAACGCCAACGATCACAGCCGGATCACGGGAACCAAGCCACTCGAGGACGCCATCGTGGAGGGCAGGGTGCGGAACATCGACCTCCTCCGTATCCATACCGGCCAAAACGATGACGAGCCGCTGGAGTACGCGCATTCGTACATCGGATTCGGTCTCAGTCCCGTGGTTGCGACGGAGCTTGAAAAGGGCAGTAAAGGTGCTTTGAAGGAAATGGTGACGGTCATCAAGACCTTCTCCAAGTTCAAGCCGTTCTCCATCCGGCAGTCCGACGGAAAGCGCCGCAAGTTCGATAGCTTGGTCTTCGCCAATATCCGCGAAATGGCCAAGTACGCCACGCTTAGCGAAGCTGAGACCATACCGTCGGACGGGAAGTTCGAGGTGATTGTCTTTCCGCACATGCCCAAGTGGCGAGTTTTGCTGACTGCGTTGCGGGCCACCACGCAGGGATTGGGCGAACAGCCGAGCGTCAGCAGTTACGAGTTCACCACCCTCAAGCCCCTCCCTTACCAGGTGGACGGAGAAGTCAGGACCGTCGACGCCGAGGTCAAGGTGAGGGTGGAAAGCGCCCCGAGCGTCCTGCCAACCATCGGTTAGGGGGAAACCCAGCGGGGATCCCGAGGTTGGATCACGCAACTGTTGTGGGGTGCCGTCGGTTCTTCTAGATTTGATCCATGGTGGCCGAGGATTGGGCAGATGATTTTGAGCGGTTGGTTGATCTCATCGGCGCCACGGAGGATGTTAAGTCCTTCTTGGAGGGTATGACCGGCTTCGGTGCCGGGATGATGACCAGGGTCACCAATACGCGGATCGAATGCGCAGTGACATTGCGTCGACGCAAACGGACGGCGACCCTTGGCGGGAGCAGCGAACGGGCAATCGTGCTGGACCGCATTGAACAGACCTTGGGGCAGGGTCCGTGTGTGGACGCGCTCGATAGTGGGGTCCCTGTACTTTTGGGCGACGTGCATTCGGATCCGCGGTGGCCGAAATACTCGGACGCATTGCTTCAGGCCGGAATCGACAGCGCCTTGGGCGTCCCTATGACCTTGGGGGATGACTCGCAGGCGGTATTGAATTTCTTTGCTCCCGAGGCTGGCCTGTACACCGAGGGCGTGGTCGCTGACGCTGTGTTGTTCGCTGACATGTCCAGTAAGGCCCTGCGTTTGGCACTGAGGATTGCGCTTCCGACCAGCGGGGGGACGACCTTAAGGCCGACATGGAGAGCCGAACCGTGATCGACTTGGCGTGCGGAATGATCATGGCCCAGAACCGCTGCAGCCAAGCCGAGGCGTTCGACGTCCTCCGGAGGGCATCGAGCGATCGCAACCAAAAACTGTATGCCATCGCGATGGACATGGTCTCCCGTGTGTCAGGAGAGCAACGGGCGGAGGCCCATTTCGAAGATTGATCCCACGCTGCTGGCCGAGAATCAATAAGCATGCTTAGCTTAAGGCTATGCCGTTGCTTGATGGCGTGTAGAAAGGATCCACATGTCCACCGTGACCCAGGTCTTTGATTCACCGCCAGCCCACGTCTGGAAGGTGATCGCCGATGGGTGGCTCTACTCCGGTTGGGTTGTGGGTGCTTCGCGGATCCGCGATGTGGACGAGGAGTGGCCGGAGGTCGGCTCGCACCTGCATCACTCGGTGGGTTCGTGGCCGCTGCTGATCAATGACAGCACCCGCGTAACCGCTGCACAGCCGGGGGTGTCCCTGGAGTTGCTGGCCCGGGGATGGCCCATTGGCGAAGCCAAGGTCCGCATCTCCCTCGAAGGCCTCGACGACGGCAGATGTCGGGTTTCCATCGCCGAGGACGCTGTGCGCGGGCCCGGCAAACTGGTTCCCAAGGCGTTGCGAGACCCTTTAATCGACCTGCGTAACCGGGAAACCTTGAAGCGCTTGGAGCTCATGGCCGCCGGTGGGGCCGGACGCAAGAACCAAGAGGCCCAAGGGGACGCGGCGCCAAACCAGGTTGAAGGCTGAGGCTGTTTGCATCAAATGGCGCTGGTCCATAGCGCCTTTCGCCTCCCTTGAGTCGGCAAGGCGTTAGCTGATTGGCATTGATTCTGGTGCCAGGACGGTGTGGGCGTACTGGAGGAGCCACTGTTCTTCCTCGTCGGCTGTGATGGCGCCGGTGAGGACGTCGATCCCATAGCCGTCCTCCAGGGCTACGAAGCTCCGGGCCAGGATGTTCACGGGCATGAGGAGACGGAACTCACCGGTGCCTTGGCACTCTTCGAGCACGCGTTCGTATAGGGCGGCCTGCCGGGAGATGAAGGATTTGTGTTGCGCTGCTGCTGCTTCGTTGCGCAGCACCACCGGGGTCAGCTCATAAAGGATGCGGCTTGCCTCTTCGGCTGGGCCGGGCCGGGGTATCCCCGAGCGAATGCAGGCATGGAGGCGTTCGAGCGGCGTGGTTTCCTGAGCGACGTGCGCCTCGCGCTCTTCGCAGTATTGAACGCTTCCCTTCTCAAATACCGCGGTGAAGAGTTCCTGGACGTCCGGGTAGTAGTAGAGGACGGAGGCGGAGGCCAGTCCGGCTTCTTCGGCTATGTCCGCCAGGCGCATCTCAGTGGAGCCATGCAGCAGGACGGCGTTGGCGGTTGCCGCAATGAGCTGTTCACGCCGCTTCTTCTGGTCTTTCGGTCTGGCCATTAACCGATGATGGCACACCCGAGGCGGTCGGAACCCTTGACAGTCCCGAGTTAATTAATTAAATTTTATTTTATTAATTCATTGTGGCGTGGACCACACCTCCAGAATGGTAGTGATATGAGCAGACCCCTCCCTCTTGCCCTCGTCCAGGCGGCCGGCGTGCCGGGAAGCGATGTTTCGGCCTCGGACCTGTGGCGATCTATCTCGGCCTGGGATGGCTCGCCCTGGGAATCGTCTACCTGGCGATCCTCACCAAGGGTTTCAGAAAGACCCCACCCGAAATGAACACAGAGGCCGACCCGAAGGAAAACCAAGGTACAGCGGAGGCCCGGCTGGGAGCCTGAAGGACCACACTGTCAACAACACCCACGACGGCGGGTGCTCGCCCCTGCGGCGAGCAGCCGCCGTCGTCGCGCAGCACTTACTGCCGGCTAGCCGGAACAGCGGGAATAGCATGAGCCCACGCACTGTTCATTGATTTAGATGCAAATGCATGTAAAGTAAGTGAACGAGCAACAGGAGAATGTCATGGAAACCCGCCGCATCACCGTCCTTTCCGCCGGGCTTGGCGTCCCGTCGTCGAGCCGTTTGCTTGCCGACCAGCTTGCGGCTTCTACCGACAGGCAGCTGCGTGCGGCCGGCTACGACGTGCGGATCGACGTGGTGGAACTGCGGGATCTCGCCGTGGATATCGCTAACAACTTCGTCACCGGATATGCCGCGCCCCGGTTGGCCGAGGTCATTGCGGGCCTCGAAGATTCCGATGGCATCATTGCCGTAAGCCCCATCTTCAGCGCCTCCTACAGCGGATTGTTCAAGTCCTTCATCGATGTCTTGGATCCCAAGTCGCTGGACGGCAAGGCTGTGCTGCTGGGCGCAACAGGCGGCACCGACCGTCACCAGATGGTCCTCGACTACGCCATGCGGCCCCTGTTCAGCTACCTTCGCACCAGGATCGCCGCCACCGGCGTTTTTGCCGGGCCGCAGGACTGGGGCAACACCGACGACGGCGGCTCGCCGCTTTCTGCCCGCGTGGACCGCGCTGCCGGGGAACTCGTCCAGCTGCTGAGCGGCCCGCAGCCGGGCCGCAAGAACGCCACGCTGGACTCGCTTCCCTTTGAACAGCTGCTTGCCGGAATCTCCGGCGGCAGCAGGTAAGCCCTTCGTCTGCAGTTAGGCCCTGGGTAACTAGTCGTCCATGAGCTCCACGAATTCGCGCGCTTGCTTGATGTTGATGTCCGAGTGGCGCGTCAGGGCCAGGGCCGCACCTTCGGTATCCCCGCTCTTGGCCAGGGTTCGGATCCTGCCGTAGATCTCGTCATTGAGCATGTTGCTGCTGACTTCACGCGTGACATCGCCTTTGCTGACGATTGCCCGGTACCGGTACGGGAAACGCTCCGGCTCGTCGTCGTCCTCGTCGGCAAGGGGGCTTTGTGCGGGCCCCTCCTGGGTGAACGGTTGAGGATGGGCGGCCAGCGCGCCGACGGCGTCGCGTGAGGCGCGCAGGCCCTCACCGGTAGCTTGAAGGTAAAGCTTGATGGCGGCCATGCCCTGCCCCTGCGCGATCAGCGAGTAGAGCTGGCGATGCTGCTCTTGGTTTAGCTTGGCAGCCGACTCCCGCGCTAATTCCGCCGGGTCCTTCGGAGTACTGGCGGCCGCGGCACTCTCCTTCGCTTCTTGGGAGTGCTTGGACGCGGCCCGGGTCAGAAGGAGTACCCCCGCTACGACCGCAATGAGTATCAGGAGTGGGATGAGGATGGATTCCATGCGGTTCAGAGCCGATCTACGTAGTTCTTGGCGGTGAGAAGATCCGAATGGGTTGCCTGGCGCAGGACTTTAATGGCCTGGATCCGCTGCCCGTTGCGGACAAGGCTCTGCAGCTGGACGGCGAGCTGGGGGTTGAGCTCGCCATTGGGCATCACGGCCGGATGGGACGAAGATTGTCCCGTGCTCTGGGTTCGTGCGGCCTGTGCCTGGATGGCAATCCTGTTTTGGTCCGATTGCTGGGTCTGTTGCGCTGCATTCTGGCTGGGCTGCGTAGTTGCCTCGATGCGCGCCCTCAGAGCAAGGGCCGCTTGCACTTGGGAAGCTTGGTTCGCAGCTGAGCGCGCGGCCAGTTCGCGCTGGTATCTTTCAGCGTCTGAAAGGCCGGTATCGCGTGGTTTAAAGGCCGAGGTAAGTGCCCAAAGAAGGCCGACGAGGACTACCAGCGGAAGGGCAAGCATCACCACGTCACCAATGTTCATCCCCATGCTTAGAGCTTATGCCAGAACTCGGTTATCCACAGCACATTCCTATTCCGGCATAGCTCCCTAAGAGGGCGCTATCAGATCCTGCGTGGAGAGTAAGATACATCACATTTCGGGCATGCTTAGCACGTTTCCGGCCGGTCCTCCGACACGCGGGGCCGCCACGCCTGTGGATGGTTTTCCACCAAATCTTTATTTGTTCCACAGGTTCATTTCAGCGTTTCCGCAGGTCAGGCCGTGATTTCCGACAAAAGAAATTCTTTATCCACAACCGAACGCACAGTCTGTGCACAACGTGGGGCACGTATTCCACAGGAATCACCGGTTATCCACATGCGGGTGTTGACAACGAGTTAGACGTGGTGCCCATGCGCGACTAGCGTGGCTGGGGTACCTGACCTAGGTATCAATGTGATTGGTTTGATTGCTATCCGCTTCGTAGCCAGCCCTCAAGTGAAGCCGCCCCGGCGGACTTGTGGACAAACTTGTGGATACTTTCCTCATGCTGCATGACCGCTTCGCGGGCGACTGAAGTTTCAATGTCTGTGCCTCGATGTAGAACCGGATCAGCTAATAAATGCGGTACACACATGGAGGACGGCTTTGTCAGTAACCCACTTGGACTCAATCGAGGGCACGAGGTCATCCGAATCGAGCCGAAAGCCTCCCCAGGACATTCCCGCCGAACAGTCGGTATTGGGCGGCATGATGCTTTCCAAGGACGCGATTGCCGACGTCGTGGAGATCGTTCGCGGCCACGACTTCTACCGGCCGGCCCACGAGACGATCTATGAGTCCATCATTGACCTGTACGGGCGGGGTGAACCGGCCGATGCCGTCACGGTCTCCGATGAGCTGACAAAGCGCGGGGAGATCAACCGGATCGGCGGTCCGGCCTACCTTCACGAATTGATTCAAACCGTCCCCACCGCAGCGAATGCAGGCTACTACGCCGAGATCGTCGCTGAACGTGCGGTACTCCGGCGGCTCGTCAACGCCGGCACCAAGATTGTCCAGATGGGGTACGGCCAGGATGGCGAGGTAGAAGACCTCGTCAACCAAGCACAGGCCGAGGTGTACGCGGTTGCGGAGAAGCGCACCGCTGAGGACTACGTGGCGTTGAAGGACGTCATGGAAGCCACGGTGGATGAGATCGAGGCATCGGGTCACCGCGGCGAAGGCATGACCGGTGTGCCAACGGGCTTCTACGAGCTCGATGACCTCACGCATGGCCTCCACCCGGGGCAGATGATCGTCATCGCCGCACGTCCCGCCGTCGGTAAGTCAACCTTCGCGTTGGACTTTGCCCGCTCCGCAGCTATCAAGAACAATCTGGCTACGGTGATGTTCTCCTTGGAAATGGGGCGGAACGAGATCGCCATGCGCCTGCTCTCGGCCGAGGCGACGATCGGCCTGCAGGACCTTCGCAAGGGCACCATCAAGGACGAGCAATGGTCCAAGATCGCCACCACCATGGGGCGAATGAACGATGCCCCGTTGTTCATCGATGACAGCCCCAACATGTCGCTCATGGAAATCCGTGCCAAGTGCCGTCGCCTCAAACAGCAGCACGACCTCAAACTGGTGATCCTCGACTACCTCCAGCTGATGAGCTCCGGCAAGAAAGTGGAGTCACGCCAGCAGGAAGTCTCCGAGTTTTCCCGGGCACTCAAACTGCTCGCCAAGGAACTCCAAGTTCCCGTCATTGCACTGTCGCAGCTGAACCGTGGATCCGAGCAGCGCCAGGACAAGCGCCCCATGGTGTCCGACCTCCGTGAATCAGGCTCCATCGAGCAGGACGCGGACATGGTGATCCTGCTTCACCGCGAGGACGTCTACGACAAAGAATCGCCGCGAGCCGGTGAGGCCGACATCCTCATTGCCAAGCACCGTAACGGCCCCACCAAGGACATCGTTGTTGCGTTCCAAGGCCACTACTCGCGCTTTGCCAACATGGCCGGGGACACAGCTGGTGGCGGCGGCTTCTAGGAGACCCCTGCCGTTGTGAGGGGGAGGGCCGCATGGCCACCCGCCGTCCTCAGGCGAGGCGTCCGCGGTGGTTCGGTCCGCCGTCGTTCCAGTGCTTCGAAGGCCGAAGCCAGGCTTAGCAGCAGCGTGTCGTCATAGGCCCTTCCGGCAAAAGTCAGACCCACGGGCATGGCCGTATCGGCCATGGTGCCCATGGGAACCGTGACCGTCGGGATGCCCAGGTGGCGCGGCACGAGGTTCCCGTTGGCCACCCAAACTCCGTTGCGCCAGCCCAGGTCTGCCGAGTCGGGGTTAAGGTCCATATCGGACGGCCCGACGTCGGCCACCGCCGGGAACAGTACGGCGTCCAGGGCGTTGCGGTCCATCCAGTCCTCAAGGTCCGTTGTCCTCGTCTGTTCAAGGCCGCGAAGGCCTTGTTCAAGGGATGGAATGTCAGCCCAGGAAGTCACCGCTCCGGTGCGGATGAGTTCGGGATAGGCCGCGATGTCGTCGTCGAAACCGGTATACCGGTCAGGAAGGGCACCTTCGGGGTGGGGGAAAATGGATGCGCCGTCCACGTCCCTCAGCGAACTAAGTTCAGGGTCTCCGTTGGCGTTCAGGAAGTCTTCCCACGCCCAGGCGCTGAGCTCCATGACTTCCTGCCGGAGGTACGACGGCGGAACAAGGCCCCGCGTCCACACCGTGGGGGATCCGGGGCGGTCGCCTTCATAGTTGGAGACCACCGGAAAGTCGACCAGTACAACTTCTGCCCCGGCCGCCTCGAGTGCCTTCCGGGCGTCGTCCCAGAGTTTGAGCACCGACGGCCGGGTGTGGATGCGCTGGCCGGTTGGCCCGCCGATCCCGGGGTGCTCGCCAGTTCCGGCATCAGGGTCTGCGTTGATGTACATCTTGGGGACGCCGAACCTTTTGCCGCTCAGGGACTCCGCTGCCGCTGCCGCGTCACTTGGCGTCAAAGGAGCGTAGGACGCGGGCCGGACGTCCGAGACCTTGGGAAGGGGAATCCACGGCTGTGTCCGCCACAGGTCGCCGCGGCTTTCGGCGTCCTCCGCAACAATGACGTCCAGAACCTGGAGCATGTCCGCCATGGTCCTGGTGTGTGGAACCACCACATCCATGCTGGGCACCAACGGCCAGTTGCCGCGCACGGAAATGACTCCCCTCGAAGGGGTATACGCGCATAGCGCGTTGTTCGACGCCGGCGCCCGGCCGCTTGACCAGGTCTCTTCGCCCAAGCCAAAAGCGGCAAAGCTGGCCGCAGTGGCAGTGCCCGAGCCGTTGGATGAGCCGGAGCCAAAGGCTGAAGTAAGAAATTCGCCGTTGTACGGGCTTTCCGCCCTGCCATAGACCCCGCGCTGCATCCCGCCGTTGGCCATGGGGGGCATATTCGTCAGGCCGATCAGGACTGCCCCGCCTGCGCGCAACCGCTCGATGGTGAAGGCGTCCTTCTGCGCGACGAGTTCCTTGAAGGCAGGTGAGCCGGCTGCGGCGGTGAGCCCTTTCACGAGGAAGCTGTCCTTCGCCGTGTACGGGACCCCGTCCAGAGGGCCGAGCAGCAGCCCCCGGGCCCGGCGTTCATCCGAGGCCCGCGCATCCGCCAGGACATCCGGGTTGAAGACAACAACCGAATTCAAACGGATACCGGAGTGGTCATATTCAGCGATGCGGTCCAAGTAAAGCCTGACCAGGTCCTCGCTGCTGATGACTCCGGCATCAAGGGCCTCCCGTATTTCGCTAATCGATGCTTCGACAACATCAAAAGGCATGATCGTCATTTCCCTTCCGGCTGGGTGGACGGCTGTTGCTGGGTGATGCAGTGGATGCCGCCGCCCCGGGCGAGGATCGGACGGGCGTCGATGGTGACCACTTTGCGGCCGGGATAGGCATCGGCGAGGATCTCGGCGGCGATGGCGTCCGCCTTCTCCTCACCGTAGCCACAGGCAATGACTCCCCCGTTGACAACGAGGTGGTTGACGTAGCTCCAGTCCACCCATCCCTCGTCGTCGCGCAGGGCTTGGGGAGCGGGAAGGTCGATGATGTCGAACTTTTCTCCGGTGGCGTCTGTCTGGGTCTCAAGGAAGGACCTGAGGCCGCGGGACACCTCGAAGTCCGGGTGGTCCGGGTTGGATTGCACGTGCAGCAGGACTTTTCCGGGAGCCGGCATGGTGGCAACCATGTCCACGTGTCCGCGCGTCCCAAAATCCTCGTAATCCCTGGTCAGTCCGCGCGGTAGCCAGACAGTCTTTTGCGCCCCGATGGTCCTGGCGAATTCGGATTCGACGGCGGTTTTGTCGGCGAAGGGGTTCCGGGCCGGATCCAGTTGCACGGTCTCGGTGGCGAGAACCGTGCCACGTCCATCAACGTGGATCGCCCCGCCTTCATTGACAAGGAGGGAACTGACCAGTTCAGCACCTGCTTCCTCAGCTATGAAACGTCCAAGCTGTGCACTCTTTTGCCACTCAGCCCATGCGGGGGCGCCCCAGCCATTGAATATCCAGTCGACAGCTCCGAGCACGCCCGGCCGGGACTCGTCGATCACGAAAGTCGGACCCACATCCCGCATCCAGAACTCGTCCAACGGAGCCTCGCGTTGCTCGATGTCCCGTCCCAACCTGTTCGCTGCGCGCTCACGCTCGCTGGGATCCACCACCATTGTTACCGGCTCGAACTCAGCGATCGCCAAGGCCACCGTAGACCATGCGTCGTATGCCTCATTGGCTGAGGCCTCATCAGTGCCAAGGGTTTGTCCGGCGCGGGGGAATGCCATCCAGGTTCGGTCATGGCGTGCGGTTTCGGAGGGCATTGACCACGTCATCGCTGGTCCTTCTTTCAAGTACTTGGGTGTTTCGGTCTAGGGGACCGATGTGCTTTGTTGATCACATGATCAATTAGCAAAACTTTATTTTACACTTGGAAGTGATGTCAAACACTCCGAGAAAACCGAGCAGCCGCAAGGCACCCCACGAGCGTGCGCAGGAGATCACCGACGCAGCCCGGACCATCGCCTTGGAAGAGGGGTTGGGCGCCATCACGTTGAGGGGAGTAGCGGCTCGGATCGGAGTGGCGTCCGGACTTATCGCCCACTACGAGCCAAGCGTCGAGGCACTGGTTGCCCGCATCTTCGGCTCGATCGTCTCAGAGGAGATCGCAGAGGTTCGGTCGACCCTCGAAGTGATCGCCGGTCCCGGTGCGCGCCTGGGCTACTTGGTGGAAACCATGCTCGAAGCGAAGCGTTTGGACGTGACGGCAGTGTGGGTGGACGCATGGACCCTCGGGCGTCGCAGTGAGCTGTTGGCGGCCACCGTGCGGAGCCAAATGGATGCTTGGCAGGACGTCATCCGGGTGGTTCTCGATGAGGGCCAAGCAGCGGGAGAATTTTCCATGCCGGATGCCCAAGCGGTGGCTTGGCAGATATTGGGAATGGTGGACGGGCTCAACGCCCAAGCCTTGGTGCGCTGGGAGGGGGTCCCTGACCGTGGAACGCATCTGGCCCGAGCGGTGGAGGTGATGGTGGGGGCCGCGGACGGACTTTTGGCACCGGCGCACCCGCACTACACCTAAAATGCAGGCCGTATACTGGGCATCGCAAGGAAGGCACACTATGAACCAGTTCTCCCCGGCAGCCCAGTCAGCGCCGGAGGTCGCCTATCAGTGGATGAAGAGCTACATCGCAGCACTCCCACGTGATGAAGAGACCTTCCTCAACGAGGCCGTCCTCGCACAGTCCACGGGGACTTCACGCACCCCGGTCCGTGAGGCGCTCCTCCGCTTGGAAGCCGAAGGATTCGTGAAGCGAATCCCGCATAAGGGCGCGTACGTTCCGCTGATTTCGGATCCGGAGGTCAGGGCGATCCTGCAAGCGCGTGCCGTCATTGAAAAGTGGGCTGTTTCCGCGCAGTCGAGCTTCCCGGAAAGCCAGATCCACCTGCTCCAGGGCATCATTGATCAGCAATTGGAAGCCGCGGAGGACGCCGCGAGGTTCATTGAGCTGGATACCGAATTCCACACGTCAATGGTCCAAGCAGGCGGCAATCCCGTTCTCACTGACTTCTACGCCTCCCTGCGGCAGCGGCAACTGCGCATCGGCGTTCGCGCTGTTACCCAAGGCGCGGACCGGACCCACGATGTGCTCCGTGAGCACCAATTGATTGTGGACGCCCTCCGGAAGCAAAGTGCCGAAGCTGCACATGAGGCAATCGACGCCCACCTGGAATCCACCCGGCAGACCGTGATCGGTTACTAGGCCGACGGCTATCACGTGAGGCTACTAGCCCACGACAGGCCGCCCGGCTCATGAAAGGCCGCCCCAAACCCGTGACGGGATCGGAGCGGCCTTTCGTGGCACGGCTTCGAGGGCTAGAAAGTCCAGGGCATCGCGTCGTGGTTGAAGTCCCGGAACGAACCGAATTTTCCGGCGTTGAAGGCCAATCCTTCCCCGTCGCGGTCGCGGCAGGAAACCACCTGGCCGAAAAAGACCTGGTGATCACCGACGTCGTACTGATGCACGACTGCGCATTCGGCTTGGGACAGGGCGCCCCTGATGACCGACAGGCCGCCGTCCGTCGTGTCGAATTCGCCGGCCTCAAACCGCGCGCCGCCGCGCTGGGCAAACTGGCGGGCCACGGCTTCCTGCTTGGCTCCGAGGATGGATATCGCGAATTTCCCGCTGGCCAGCACGGCGTCACCGGTCCGGGTATTGAAATTGAGCGAGATCATCAGGATGGGCGGGTCCAGGCTGATCGAGGTGAGGGAGTTAATGGTCATGCCGTATTGCTCACCGTCATGTTCCGTGGTCACCACCGCGACGCCGGTCAGGAACCGGCCCATCGTCCGGCGCATGGCCAGGCCATCCGGGGTAGCGAAGACTGCTGGGGTACCCATGTCAGCTGTTTCCGTCCTGGTAGTAGCGCACTTCAAACATCTTGGCTCCAGTCTCGGAAATCCAAGGACCATGTTCCATCCCGGGCGGGCGGGTGGCCCAGTCGCCGGCGCTGAAGGTTTTGCCCAGGCGTTGGTCCACAAAGGAGCCTTCGAAAATGAAGACTTCTTCCCAGAAATCGTGGGTCAGCACGCCATTGGGGGAGGTATCGGTGCCCGGCTCGAATTTAAGGATACGCGTGACGGAGTCGTTGGAATCGTCGCGGGCCAGGACGGCCTCGGAAAGTCCCTCGATGTGCGGCACGCAGGGCCTGAACTCCACTGAAGTGACGGGTGTGAACTCGAATTCGGGCTTAGCCATGGCTTAGCTCTCCTCCTTGCGGCCATCAATGCCGTAGCCTGCGAGGAACTCATCGAGTTCGGCAACCTGCGCGTCGTAGCCGTAGTTGCGGTACGTGTACACGCCCTTGACCACGAACGGGGCGCCTGCGTAGAAGAGCTCGTACTGTTGGTGCCGCCCGGCGAACTCGGAGCCGATGATGTCCCACGCCAAGCGGAACAATTTGATGCGTTCCTCACTGGTGACGCCAGGAGAAGTAATGTACCGCTCGACGTCGGGGGCGGTCACCGGGCTCTTCATGTCAGCAATGCTGGAAGGCAGCTGCAGCACCCCGCCGCCAACCAGGTCCCGCAGAATGGCGATGACCCGAGGGTAGGTCTCAGATTGCAGGCCCATGACGCCGTAGAGAGCACGCTTTCCGGGGACCAGCATTCCCGAGGAATCTGCTTTGGCGGTGTATTCCGCAGCCAGCAAAGCCGACTCCACTGACGAGACCAAGGCGGCGAGTTCGCCTAGTTTTTCTTGGACTCCGGGGATTTTGTCGGTTCCGTTGACCTGGGTGATCTTGCGGGCCACCGCCGCGATGAACTGGAGCTTGGTGGTGAAACGGGTTTGTGCCTGCCAGTTTCCCAAAGCGTGGGCTCCGGTTTCGAAGAACTGGCGGCGTAGCGTTTCAACGTTGCGGTCGATAAACACGCGCTCCCAGGGGACGAGGACGTCCTCGAATATGACCAAAGAGTCAGGCTCGTCGTACCGGCTGGTCAGTGGGTAATCGAACTCGCTGGTGGCGGCCGGTGCGAAAGGACGCCGGCACAGGAACTTCAACCCTTCCGTGGCCGACGGCAAGGCGAAGCTGATGGCGAAGTCCACATCGTCCGGGCCCAGCGGCTTGATACAGGTTATGAAGACTTCGTCAGCAATGGCACCGCCGGTGGCGAGCATTTGGGACCCGCGGACGATCAGGCCCTCTTCGGTTTCCCTGACAACACCGACCTGCAGGAAGTCACCTTCCCAGCCGGACGCGGTGGTGGCCCTGGATACCTGGGGCGGAATGATTGCGTAGGAAACATACAGGTTCTCGGCCAGGATCCGCTCGTAATACCGGCGGATGTTACCGGCGAAGTCGTGCTCTGCGTTGTCCCGGTTTTCGAACACCTCCGGGTGGGCACCGAAAGCGGCGAAGAACGTGCCAACATGGTCCGGGCTGCGTCCAACCCAACCGTGGGTGTGCTTGGCCCAACGCTCAACAGCTTGGCGGCGCAGCTTCAGTTCTTCCGCGGTGCGGGGGATGCTGAAGACGCGGTTCGCGGGGCCGTTGATTTCTGCACTGTGGTACTGCATGCCGTTGTCGGGGTCGGCAGCGATGTCGAACAGCTCGGCGATCGTGCCGATGACGTTGCGGAACGCAGGGTGTTCGGCGACGTTCTGGACTGCCTCCCCGTCAATAAGTACGGTGCGCCCATCGTTGAGGGTCTTGATGTACTCGTCTCCGGTCCTCATGACTGGTTTCCTTTCGTAATCGTGTACGTGTGGTCGATAGTGGCGCCGTCGGGAAAGGTGAGTTCGAGCCGCCATTCGCGGCCGTAAATGAAGTCACCGCCGATGACGGGCAGCGTCCCGCCGAGGCAGACGAAGTCCCGGTCCCCGATCGGGTTGCGTTCAAGGAAGAGGCCGACGACGTTTGCAGGGGTCCGTAGGCCGTTCAAGGTCCCGTCCTGGTAGAGGCGGCCGTCCACCCAGGTGCGGGCCTGGCACTCGTCGAGGGAGAGTTCCTGAAGCTCCGGTATCGGAATGACGGTCCCGGCCACCGGTTTGGGGCAGGCCCGCTTCGAATCACCGATATCCAGTGTTTCAACGTAACGATCCGTGTGGTCCGAGGCGATGCCGAAATAGTACCGCCCGTTGTGCCGGATGTAGAGGGGTTCGATCTCCCCGGAGGTTTTGTCGCCGACGACAGTGACCCCTGCCGCAGCGGTGATGGTGGTGCTCTCCACTGGGTAGAACATTGGAATGGTTGGCGGCGGTGCGACCCCGATGGCGGCCAGCTCGTCGATGTGGTGCTGTACAGCGGCGGCATCACGGCCGGTATACCCGGCCACGACGGCGTAGAAGTCCGTCAGCTCGATCTTCTCGCCGGTGCCGGCGACGTCGAACGTCAGCGTTTCGGTAGTGGTCTTCATTTTGCTCTGCTTCCTGGTCAGTGGGTGAGGCCCGAATAGTCCGGGAGGCGGTCAGCGATGACCGGGAATTCCCGACGGGTGGTCTGGACAATGCCGGGGTCGATACTCACCCGGATGACTTCTTCGCCTGCATCGGCCTCGGCCAGAAGCCGGCCCGCCGGATCCACGACCCGGCTCGCGCCGCCCAGTTCCACGCCCTCTTGGGTTCCGGAGGCGTTGCAGGCAATGACAAAAACTTGGTGTTCGACGGCGCGCGCTGAGGTGAGCAGCCTCCAGTGCTCCCTGCGCGTGGCGGGCCAGGCGGCGGGAACGATCACGATCTCTGCACCGCGGAGGCTCAGCTCTGACCAAAGCCCCGGAAAACGGAGGTCGTAGCAGGTGATTCCTGCCGTCTTTCCGAACGGTGTGTCGGCAACCGGCAACGAGGTGCCTGGCGTGAGGAGATCAGCTTCCAGGGACTGGTAGCCAAAAACGTGGAGTTTCGAATATTTGTGGGCAATTTTGCCCTCGTGATTGATCAAGACCGAGGTGTTGTGCAGTGCTCCGTCTTCGGTGCGTTCGATGATGCTGCCAACGTGGACGAAGGTGCCGAGGTCCTTTGCCACCGCTGAGCACATTGTGACGGTGGGGCCCTCCAACGTCTCTGCCAGGTCCTCGTATTGGGTGAAGTGGCAGTAGCCTGCGCTCCAGAGCTCAGGAAGGACGATGAGGTCCGCGCCTGCTTGTTCACGCAGAAGCTTCTCGGTTCGTTCGATGCGCTGCGTTTGGTTCTCGTTGTCAGGGCTGGATAGCTGGACGAGAGCGATGTCCATGGGACTCCTTCAGTTTCGGTGGGCTGTTGAGGGCCTGTGCCGTTGGTCGTGCCGCCTGGCTCCCGCCCGCGTTGGCGGGGAGTGCTTTCAGGGCCGTGAGTGTGGACACGAGGTGGCTGTGCACAGCAGCCGAGGCGAGTTGTGAATCTTGGGTTCGGATGGCATCGACAATGGTGCGATGCTCGGCTACGACGTGGTCACTGCGGCCCTGACTGTCCTGGATTGCTTTGACGCCCATTCGCTGCTGCTTGATCCGTTGGGAGTCGTAGAGTTCCTCCAGTGCGGGGTTGCCGGCTGCATGAACGATGTGCTTGTGGAAGCGGATGTCGCAGTCGATGAACGCCACCGGGTCAGCCAAGCTCTCCTCCTGCGTCAGCAGGAGAAGATCAAGCTCCGGGCCGAGCCTACCCAGGGACGTCACCTTGCGGACGGCCCAGTCCTCGATAACGTGCCGGACTTCCATCATGCTCTCAATGTCCTGAGCGGTCAGCGCCGGGACATACGCGCCCTTGTGGGGCACGCGCCGAAGAAGACCTGCCGCTTCAAGCCGGAGCAGCGCATCACGGACGGGGGTCCGGGAGACTCCGGCAGCCTCAGCGATCGCATTTTCGGTGAAGAAGGCGTCCTGATCCCAAGGATGTGAGGAGATTTCCCTGCGCAGCCAGAGGTATGCGATCTCCGGAGACGTGGGAGTGGGGTCTTGGAAGGTGCTCACCGTTGCGTCGGCCGCCCTGCCAAGTTGTTGTCGTCAAGGTCGCTCAGTTTGATGTTCTTGGTTTCCTTGGCGAAGGACACTGACACGATTGAGATCACGCCCATGAGTGCGAGGTAGAGCCCGATGGCTTGGCCCGACCCGAACGCTTGGTACAGGGCAAGGTCGATAATGGGCGAGAGGGAGCCCGCGATCAGGGATGCCAGGTTGTAGGCAACAGAGGTTCCGCTGTACCTGACTTTGGTGGGGAACAGCTCGGAGAAGAACGCGCCGATGACCGCACTGTACGCGGCGAAGATCAACAGCCCACCCACTGCGGCGATGATAATCATCGCCGGCTGGCGGGTGTCCAGAAGCGCAAAGAAGGCAAAGC
This sequence comes from Arthrobacter sp. fls2-241-R2A-200, assembly GCF_030209745.1. GTDB lineage: Bacteria > Actinomycetota > Actinomycetes > Actinomycetales > Micrococcaceae > Arthrobacter. The sequence continues at coordinate 38,756 of NZ_JARVRJ010000006.1, read as the reverse complement.
CCCATGCCACGGTGGCTATGGAGGCACCTATCATCACCGGTTTGCGGCCCATGCGGTCCGCAAACATCGCAAGGACGGGAATGGCAACTACTGCCACTCCTTGACCAACCATCACGGCAGTAAGGCCGGTTTGGCGGTCCATTTTGAGGATCTCCGTGACGTAGGTGATGAGGAACAAGGAATATATGTAGAAGCCTGCGTTTTCACCCATGCGGCTGCCGGCAGCGATGAGGATTTCTTTCCAGTTACCACGGAAGAGCTCTGCCAGCGGCAATTTGGTCCGTTTGGAGTGCTCGGCTTCGGCTTTGGCCTGCGAGGCGAGGAACAACGGGGTCTCTTGGACGTATAAGCGCAGGATGAGGCCAACAATGACCAGCAGCGCGGAGACGCCGAAAGCGATTCGCCAGCCCCAGGCAAGGAAGGCCGGTTGGGGCATCATCGCTGAGAGTACGGCCAGGACGCCAGCGGCCATGAGGTTTCCCAGCGGAGGACCGACGTTCGGCCACGAAGCCCAGAACGCGCGTTTGGTCGTGTTGTCGCTGTATTCGGAAACGAGGAGCACAGCGCCACCCCATTCGCCTCCGAGGGCAAAACCCTGGATCAGGCGAAGAATCAGGAGGATAAGGGGTGCAGCGACACCGATCGAAGCGTAGGGCGGGATGAAGGCGATGAGTGCTGTGGCGATGCCCATCAGAAGCAGGCTCGCAATCAGCGTGGACTTGCGTCCGTGCTTGTCGCCGAGATGGCCCAGCACGATAGCGCCGAGAGGGCGGGAGATGAAGCCCGCGGCAAAGGTGCCTAAAGCCAGCATGGTGCCGACGAAGGGATCAGCGGTGGGAAAGAACAGTTTGTTGAAGACGAGGGCGGCCGCGGTGCCGTACAGGAAGAAGTCATACCATTCGACGGCGGTGCCGGCGAGGCTGGATGCAGCAACTGCGGGGAGCGAGGTGTGCTTGCGCACGGTTTGCTCCTGTTGGGACACACTGCTCATGGGGTTCCTCAAGGTTCAAGTGGGTAACCTTCGCCGCTCCGTTACGGCCCAAGGTCGGCATTCGTGATGGGACTCACTTTCTGCCGTAAGCCAACAGTAGACGAGCTGTATACAACCTGTCTACTGGCGAAATACTTTTTGCCGACAGGACGTTGACGGACGATGTGATTCAGGTCAACAATAAATGAATGGCATTCACTAATGAAACTGCGGCAACGACGCCGCCTGCCAGTCCCGCCTCCGCGGCCGGGCTGAAGAAGAACGCAATTGGCACCCGAGACATCGTGTTCATGCTGGTCTCAGCGGCCGCTCCGCTGACCATCGTGGTGGGGATCGCTCCTCTGGCCCTGGCCGTGGGCGGGGTAGGAGCTCCGTCGATCTACCTTGCCGCGGCGCTCGGCCTTGGTCTCTTCGCCGTCGGCTTCATGGCACTCACCCGCCACGTCCAGTCCTACAGCGGCTTCTACGGCTACATAGCCAAAACCCTGGGTCGCGTAGTGGGCCTCGGCTCGGGACTCACTGCGTGGATGAGTTACAACGGGCTCCAGATTGGCCTCTACGGCTTGTTGGGCATCCAAGCGAACTTGGCCGTGAAGTCCTTTACCGGCATCGAACTCCCGTGGTGGCTCTACGCCATCGTGGCCATTGGTACGGTCTGGTATCTGGGATGGCGGGGGATCGACGTCGGCGCAAAGGTGCTTGCGGTGCTACTGACATTGGAAACCGCGATCGTTGCCATTGTCGCCGTCTTTGTTCTGGCCAAGGGCGGCGCCGCTGGCATCGGCTTTGATTCGTTCAGCCCGAATGCCATCTTCACCCCGCAGTTCGCCGCCGTCATCGGCCTCGGATTTTCCGCCTTCATGGGGTTTGAATCCGGAGCCCTCTACCGGGAGGAAGCCCGGGATCCTGACCGGAGCGTCCCGCGGGCTACCTACATCTCCATTGCCTTCATCGGCGCTTTCTATGCCTTCGCAGTCTGGATCATCGTTCAGGCATTTGGCCCGAACGCCGTACAGGATTTCGCGGCCGGCCACCTGGATACCGGTGACACCGCCTATATCGCAGCGGGTAACTTCGGTGGTGAATGGTGCGTGAACCTCATGAGCGTCCTGATCGTGACCAGCATCTTCGCTGCGCAGCTCTCCTTCCACAACACCATCAACCGCTACACCCTTTCCTTGAGCCGTGAGGGAATCTTTCCCAAGGCTTCGGGGCGCATTAGTCCCCGGTTCCGTACGCCGACGGTGGCCGGCCGCGACCAAACCCTCTTGGCCGTTGTGTTGGTGGCCGCCGCGGCGTTGCTTAATTTGGATCCCTTTACGCAATTCCTCATTTGGACCAACACGCCGGGTGTCATCGGGATACTTTTCCTGCAGGCCCTTACCGGTATTGGGGTGGTGGTCTTCTTCACCCGCCGGAAAGATCACAACCTCCGCTGGTACGTGATCCCCTCCGCCGTGGCATCCACCATCATCATGTGCGTGGTGACCTATCTGATGGCCACCAACGCGGACCTGATCACCGGGCTGCCGGTGGGGGATCCGGTGAACACTGTCCTCCTGGTGTTCGCGCCACTGATATTTGCTGCCGGCATAGTCCTTGCCCTGGTGTTGCGTCGGCTCAACCCGGCGGCCTACCAACGGATCGGGCACGCCGAATAGCATGCGAAGGCTAGCCTTGAAAGATGCAGACCCCTGAGACCACCGGCCGGATGGGACGCCCCCGGACCCCCAGGCTTTCGCGAAAAACAATTGGCCGTGAAGCCCTGGCAATGTTCGAACAAGAGGAAGGGTTGTCCATTCCCCGACTCGCTGAACGCCTGGGGGTCCGCCAGTCTTCTTTCTACAAGCACGTCACGGGTCGAAACGAGATCATTGAGCTCGCCCGCGGGTCACTCGTGGAAAGGATGCTCGTCCCCGAGCTGGCCTCCCATGATCTGGATCTGCTCATCCGGCAGATCTTCGACTCGCTGCGGACCGCCTACAGCTTGGCGCCGGCGCTCCTGCCCTTGTTGCTGACCCAGCCCGTGTCCCATCCCGCCGCGCTGGCACTTTACGACAAATTCGCGGAAGCATTCAGCCGCGCAGGAGTGCCGGACCACCTTCTCATCCCCACCTTGGAAACCCTGGACAGCGCCGCCATCGGAGCCAGTCTCGACGCCATCACCATGGAGTCCGCCTGGAACATCCCTGAAGCGGATAGAACGGATTTCCCCTACCTCACCACGGCCCAGAGGGCCGTGGCCACCCACCAGACGGACCGTTTCGCTTTCCTCGCCGATGTCATCGCGGCAGGACTGCGGACAGCCATCGGCAGCGGCACTGCCCTTCCGGGAGGTGCCCCCTAGCCCCGAAACGCCGGGGCGAGGGATCCTCTCTTAGGCCTGCATCACTATGTGGCCGGCATTCCCGGCGAGGGACTTGCTGATGGCTTGGAACATCGACGATGCTGCCGGACCAGCAATTGGATCCACGGGCAAGGGGGTGGAGGAGAACTTGACTCCGACAACGCCGGACTCCCGGTTGATGTAGACCATTTGCCCATGGATCCCCAAGCAGTAGGCCACGTTCCGGTCACCGGAGAGGAACCAAAACTGGCTTCGGTACTTCCCGCCCGGCATGTCGGCGGCTTCCTGGCCCAAAGCGAAAGCTTCCTGTGAATCGGAACCCCCAGTGAAGATGTCATCAACCCACTTGGCGTCGACAATCCGCCGCCCGTCAAGCGTGACTCCGCCATCGCGGATCATGGCCCCGAACAGGGCCACGTCACGCAGCGAAGCGGAGATCCCGCCGTCGAACATGCCCGTACCTTCTGCGTCCACGGCGATAGACGCATCCTGGTGCGTGCCCAGCGGCGACCAGAGAAGTTGGGACGCCAACTCCGCGAACCGCCGCCCGCTGACCGCCTCACACAACCATCCGAGGACGTCTGTTTCGCAGCTTCGGTATTGGAAAGGACCACCGTGGTCGCGGGCCTTTTCAAGCGACATGAGAAATTGCTTGAGCGTGGTCGCATTTCCATGGCGGCGGGGAGCCCACCCTACGGCTTCGTCCAGCTGCCGCACCTCGGAGCCGGGATCCAGGTAATCCTCGGAGAACTTGATGCCGCTGCGCATATCCAGGATGTCGCGAACGGATGCACCCCGATAACCGGAGCCGGAAAGTTCCGGAATATAGTGCTCGATCTTTTGTTGGGGGTCAATTTTGCCCTCTTCCACCAAGATCCCGACCACTGTGGAAACGATCGACTTGCTCACGGACATCAACAGATGTGGGGTGGATGGCTGCATGCTGCCGAAATACTGCTCGGCAAGCACCACGTCATCCTTGAGGACCATCCAGGCATCGGTGTTCGTCGATGCCAGGATGTCGGCCACCGTGGTGTTCGTTCCGTCCGGGAGCCCTAAAGCCAAGGAATGGAGGCTTGAGGGGCTGTGCTTGAGCCCAACCGACGGCTTGGGTTCTCCTGCCCGGATCGCCTCCGTGGGGAACAGTTCTGCCATATGGAGGAAGGCCCAGCGTAAGTTCGCGCTGTCTTGCCAATTTGCAACGGTTATGGCGTCCTGCTTCGGTGTGGTTGCAGTCATGATGATCCTCATTTGCGTGGTTTGGGCGCGGCAACGCTGGCGGCACCCGCAGTTGTTTGTTGAAAGAGAATGGTGTTCACTAAATTGTGCCAGCTTAACCCTGCAGCTGGGAAGCGGCACAGCGGGCCGTTTCCCAGCTGGTGCCAACTGCTAAGGACGGTAGTCGTGAGCCGTGTACTGCTCGTCATAGACATCCAAAATGATTACTTCCCGGGGGGCGCCCATCCCCTCGTCGATTCCGAGAACGCAGTCCGGGCCGCCGCCGCTGTTCTTGGTTCATTCCGAAGCTCGGGCGAACCGGTGGTCCATGTCCGTCATGTGTGGGACGAACCGGCGGCCACCTTCATGCGGCCGGGCACACGTGGTGTCGAGATCCACCCTGCGGTCCGCCCGATTGAGGGTGAGGCCGTGGTCACCAAGGACTCACCCAATGCTTTTGTGGGCACTGACCTTGCCGAGCTCCTCAAAGGACTCAATGCCAGCGAGGTGGTGGTGGCCGGAATGATGACGAGCATGTGCGTGGATTCCAGCGTCCGGGCGGCCGCGGAGCAGGGATTTGACGTTTCCCTCGTCCACGACGCCTGCGCTGCGCCGGATCTCGAGTTTGGCGGAGTGAAAGTGCCCGGAAAGATGGTGCACGCAGCCTTCGTCGCAGCACTTGGGGACGGATTCGCCAAGGTCATTTCAGCCCGCGACCTCATCGATGCCTGATGTAACCACCTCACTAACTCAGTGACGGCACGGACGAGAGGCTCGGTATCCGGCCGGCATCTCTATCAGGGGGCAGGGCGGGTCAGGCAGAGAATTTTCTGGACCAGGTGTTTTAGGCTTTGCTGGTCCAGTTGTCTGCATTATCCCTTCAGGAGCGCCCGTGCCCAAGAGTCCGCGTGACGAGTTGGACGGCCAGATCCTGTCCGAACTTCGGCGCAATGCCCGCATCAGCCTGGCGCAGTTGGGGGAGAAGGTGCTGCTCTCACGGAACGCGGTACGGCAACGTATCGAGCGCCTTGAACGTGATGGTTACATCAACGGGTACACCATCAAGGAATCAGCCGGCGAAGGCAGGCCCACCGTTAATGCGGTGCTGCTGGTTCAGCGTCACGACAGGATGCGGGGCAGCGACGTGATCGCTGGTTTGCGCTCCATCCCGGAAATCACCACCTGCGATGTGGTCAGCGGCGAGCTGGATTTGGTGGTGCGGGTTGAGGCTCCCGACGCCGGGCGGATCCAAGAGATCTGGCGGCAAGTTTCCGAGTTTCCCGGCGTCAGGGACATCACGACGGCGCTGTCACTGTCGACCGTTATCGACAGGCAGCTGCCTCTCTGAGGCGGCCCACAGGGGCCGCCCTCTATGAGGCGATGGCTACTACCTTGGGCTGCGTCATTTCCTCATACGCAAACCGGACTCCCTCCCTGCCCATGCTGCCGTACTTTGAACCCCCAAACGGCATCGCGTCGAGGCGGTAATCGGACGAGTCATTAATCATCACGCCCCCGGCGTCAATGGCTTTGGCCGTGTCGAGTGCCCGACGAAGTTCCGTCGTGAAGATCCCGGCCTGAAGGGCATACTCACTGTCGTTAGCGAGCTCAATCGCTTCCTCTGTTGAATCGAAGGGTTCCACCAGGACCACCGGTGCAAAGAGCTCCTCGCTCCAGGCCTCACACGCCCGCGGTACCCCAGTGAGCACAGCAGGCGTCAAAACAGCGCCTTCCACCGAACCGCCCGTGAGCAAACGCGCGCCGGCGGAGACGGCGTCGTCGATCTTGCGCTTCGCCTCCGCTGCGGCGGCGGCGCTGATCATCGGGCCGACGTCGGTCGCTTCACTTTGGGGGTCCCCCGCCTTCAAGCCCGCCGTCCGGGCCACGAAGGATTCGAGGAAGGAATCGAAAACTGCGCGTTGCACCAGGATCCGCTGGGCACCGATGCAGTTCTGGCCCGCTGCCCAGAACGCGCCGGACACGCTGGCTTGAACGGCAGCCGGGACGTCGGCGTCGTCGAAAACGATCACCGGTGCGTTTCCGCCCAGCTCCATGGACAACCGCTTAATACCCGCATTGGCGGCGATGGCCCGGCCAGTGGCGAAGCCGCCCGTGAACGACACCATGCGGACCAGCTGGGAGGAGATGATGGCTTGTGCCACCCGCCGGTCGCCGAGGACCACTACGATGCAGTCCGCCGGAAGTCCCGATTCGACCAGGAGGTCAACGAGGAACAGCGCCGTAAGGGGCGTCAGTTGCGAGGGCTTGAGGATGACTGTGTTGCCGCCGGCGATCGCCGGTCCGATCTTGTGTGCCACGAGGTTCAGTGCATCGTTGTACGGGGTGATGGCGGCAATGAGCCCCAAGGGCTCCCGGGTGAACCAGCCTTGCCGGTTTTCGGAACCGGCGAATGAATCGAAGGGAACAACTTCACCTACGTTCCGGCGTGTTTCTGCGGCCGAGAGCTTGAGGGTGTTGACGGCCCGGGAGACCTCTTTCCGGGCTTGGGTGATGGTCTTACCGGCCTCCGCAACGATCAATTCGGCAGCTGTTTCGGCCCGTTCTTCCAGCAGCCCGGCGGCGGCATCGAGGATCCGCCCACGCTCATGTCGGGGCATGGACGCGGCGACCGGCCCGGCGGCAAAGGCCCGGCCTACCTCCTGCTCAACCCCCGACGGCGTGCATTGCGGCAGCGTGGCCAAGACGGCCCCATTGAACTTGTTGAACACCACCAGGCCGGGTTGGGACGAGGCGCTGGCGAGGGTCGGTGCTGCTGCCTGCGTGGAACCGGGTGTGAAGGCTGGCTTAAGCACTGACGCCTGCCTTGACGAACTCGTCGACGGCGATGATGTCCGAGATCAGCGCATAAGCCGTCTCCACCCGCCCGGCACCAGGACCTGAAACGGTGACAGGGCCAAGCAAATCAGTAGTGAAAGAAAGGGCGTTGGTGGCACCGGAGATGCCTGCAAGCGGGTGCTCGGGGGACAGCTTCATGGGCCTGACAGATGCCAGGACCTGCCCGTCATCCGCACGCCTGGCCTCGCCGACGAGTTTCCACCGGAGGCCCTCCGCCCGGGCGCGGGTCACGTCGTCGCTGGTGATGTCTTGGATTCCGGTGGTATCGACGTCGCCCGGCCGGATGTTGGCACCCAGCAGCTCGTTGGCCAGGATCGCCACCTTCAACCGAACGTCTGATCCGCCAATATCTGCGGTGGGATCTGCCTCCGCATAACCAAGGCCTTGGGCTTCGGCAATCGCTTGCTCCAGGCCCAAGCCCGCTTCCATGCGGCCCAGCACATAATTGCTGGTTCCGTTCAGGATGCCTTGGACTGAGGTGAGCTCGAGTCCACCGAGCATCCTGTGGGCCATTCGGATGACCGGTGTCCCGCTCATCACGGCGCCCTCGTACTCGAAGCGAACGCCGTTGGCGGCAGCCAGGCTTCGCAATTCCTGTCCGCACAAAGCCACGGGTCCCTTGTTGGTGGTGACCACATGCTTGCCGGATTCCAAGGCCCACTTGGCATGGGAGATGGCCGGTTCCCCGGTCAGGGGGTTCGTGAACGTAGCTTCCACAACGATGTCCGCCGGGCAGTTCTTGATGAGTTCCTCGTTCCGGGGGACAACACTGCCACCGGGGAGTTTCTCGAAGCTGGATCCGCGGGGCATCGCGAGGACCGCGGCCAAGTCAATACCTTCACTTTGCACGAGTGACCCGAAGGCCAGATCAGTGATCGCGACGACGCGGAGCTCAAATCCGAGGGACGCAAAGCGCTCGGGTTCGTCCCGGATGAGCTCCGCCAAAGCACGGTTGACGCCGCCGAAACCGATCAGGGCGAGGTTGTAAGTGGTCACGTTGTCTCCTTGGCTGGACTGTGTTGCTGTTGGACCGTGTTGCTGTCCTTCAAGCCTCGGTCCTTGGAGTGTCAGTCCACTAGGAGCAAACCGCTCGCGAGCACTGACGAAACGTCCAAAATCAGCCGGTTACGCGGCCCATCTGCCGCGCCACGTGCCCCGTGGTCCGCACGCCCTAGCTGCCGGATGCCTGGAGCAGGTGATCCGGGAGGCGGTTGCCCGGAGCCCGGCCCCGAATCTCCAAGAGCTCCCGAGCATGGGCGTGGAGCTTCTTGTCTTCCGCGGAGACAGGAACCCACGGTGGGATCGGGACGGCCGTTCCGGTGTCATCCCGCGCCACCATCACCGTAAGGCAGTACGTGGTCAGGTTCATCTCGCTGGTCTTCGGATCACCGGAGCGGACATGAACCGCGATGTGCATGCCCTTGGCGCCTGTGTAAACCAGACGCGCCTCAACTTCAACCAGATGCCCGATCAGCAACGGCCGGTAAAAACGGACGCCGCCGGAGAACACGGCCACAGTGTCCTTGCCCGAGTAGCGCGAAGCGCAAACGTAGGCTGCCTCGTCGATCCACTTCATCACGATGCCGCCATGGACCTTCCCGCCCCAGTTCACATCCGTGGGGGACGCCAAGAACCGCAAGACGACGCGTTCGGCCGTACCGGCGTCGGTATATTCCTGGGCGTTCATGGCCTTGACGATCTGCTCGCGGACGTCGATACGGGCGAGGGCGTGGTCGCGTTGTTCAACCTCGCGGGGCGTGGAGGGTTCGAAATGACGTACGGGCACTGGTTTGCCGTCGGGCCCGACCGCCACAAAAATCACCATGCACTGACTGTGCATGGTTGCCGGTCCGCCCTTCGGATCATGGGAACTGACCACGGTGTGGATGTGCATGGAGGACTTGCCGGTGTAGACGATGGTGGAGGTGACCTCCACCATGTCACCGCTGTTTACGGGATCGGCGAAGTGAATGTTGCCCACATACGCCGTGACGCAGTACGTCTTCGCCCAGCCCACCGCTGCCGCATACGCTGCCTTATCCACCCACTCAAGGACAGTGCCGGCGTCGACCGATCCGCTATGGCCCACGTCCGTGGGTGCTGCCAAAAAGCGGAGGGTCACGGAATTGGAAGCAGCGTCGCTCATGCTGGAAGTTTACTGGGGCTTGGTTTTATGACGTCAGTGTGTCCGGAGCCCCGACTACGCTGGTTGGGTGTCCCGAACCACCATCAGCACCCGTTCCAACGCCCACGAGATCCTGAGACTGGCGGTTCCCGCCTTCGGCGCGCTCATCGCAGAACCGCTGTTCCTGCTTGCGGACTCAGCCATCGTCGGCCACCTCGGCGTCGACCAACTCGCCGGCGTGGGGTTGGCCTCCACCCTCCTCTACACCGCGGTGGGACTCATGGTCTTTTTGGCGTACTCGACGACGCCGGCAGTGGCCCGTGCGATCGGCGACGGAAAACTGGGGAAGGCCTTGGCATCGGGGCGCGACGGCGTATGGCTGGCGTTGTTGCTTGGTGTGGCGCTCGCGGTGGTCGGCTTTGTAGCTGCCCGGCCGCTCGTTGGGCTCATGGGTGCGGGCGGCGACGTGGGAGGGTTCGCCGTCGAATACCTCCGCTGGTCCATGCCGGGCCTCGTGGCCATGTTGTTGATCTTCGCCGGAACCGGCGTGCTCCGGGGCCTGCAGGACACCCGGACGCCGCTGGTGGTTGCTACCGCAGGGTTCGCCGTGAATATCGCCCTGAACTGGTTCCTTGTTTATGGGTTGGACTTATCAGTTGCCGGTTCGGCCATCGGCACCAGCATCGCCCAATGGGCCATGGCTGCCGTGTATCTGGTCATGGTGGGACGGAACGCCCGGCGGCACGGTGTGTCACTGGGCCCGGATTGGCACGGCATCAGGACCATGACCAAGGTGGGTTCCTGGTTGATGCTGAGGACACTGAGCCTTCGACTCGCCATTCTGGGAACGGTTCTGGTGGTGACCGCCCAAGGTCCCGTGAATTTGGCCGCCCACCAGCTGGCCATGACCATCTTTTCGTTCCTGGCGTTCGCATTGGACGCGCTCGCCATTGCGGCCCAAGCGTTGATCGGCAAAGAGCTGGGCGCTGGAAACCCTCTGCGGGTTCGTGAGCTGACGCGGACCATGGTGCGTTGGGGGCTCGGCTTTGGGCTGGTCACTGGTGCGCTCCTGGCACTGGTTGCTCCTTGGGCCGGTTACCTTTTCACCCCTAATCCGGGTGTCAGATCGGTCTTGACTGTCGCCCTTTGGGTCCTCGCGGCCGGGCAGCCCTTGGCGGGCTACGTCTTCGTGCTGGACGGTGTGCTCATCGGAGCCGGCGACGCGCGCTACTTGGCCGTTGCCGGCGTCGTGAACCTGTTGGTGTACTTGCCGCTTTTGGCGGCCGTTCACCTGACCAAGCCCGACGGCGCGGCGGGGCTCCTCTGGCTATGGGCCGCTTTTGCGGTGGGCTACATGCTGGCGCGCGGCGTGACGTTGGGGCTGCGGGCACGCACCGACCGGTGGATGGTGCTGGGTTCACACTAAACTGGTGGGGTGACTCTTCCCTCGACCCCTGCCCAGACTTCGTCAGCTTTCGCGACCGAGCCCTGGAAACCTGTTCTGTTGCGCGCTGTGATTGCGCTCGTTTTCGGAGCGGTCACCATCTTCTGGACTGCGCCGTCGGTGCATGTCCTTGCGTGGGCCGTCGGGCTGTACCTGCTGGCCACCGCAGCGGCAGTGTGGAGGACCCGAGCGCTGCCGGCGGCAGTATCCGTGGTGGTAGCCATTGGGGGTCTAGGCGCCGTGGTCATGCAGTCCGACGCCGGGACCGCGCTCTCAGCCATGCTGGCGTTGCTGGTGCTTGGCCTCCTGGAGCTGGTCCATGGCCTGAGGAAGCGCGATTCGTTGGCCCGGGATTGGCTCATCTCCGGTGTCATCGGTGTGGGCACCGCGTTGATCCTGCCGTTCTTTGTCTCCCTGGGTGCCCATGCATTGCTGGGCACAGCCGGTGGGGGAGCGATTCTCACAGGCGTGCTGTGGGTCCTGTCAGCGCTGACGTTGAGGCACGATCTCCGGACGGGCCGGCCCGTGGGCATGCCGCCCGCTGCGCCCAGCGGTTCGCCTGAGGCCGTAAACTAGTAGTTGGACGTTCTACTCCTTGTAGAACTTTTGCAGACCGGCGGGAATGAACCGCCATCATTGGAGGAATGAAAGTGGCAGACCAGACACCAAGAGAGCCGCGCTCGATGCGGACCTCGGTCAAGGGACCGCTCATGTTCTCCGCGTTCTTTGCGGTAATAGCCTTCGTGGCTGTTCTTATCTTCGCTTCGGGCGGCAGCGCGCGGGCTCTTCGGTTCGACCTCGCCTTCACCGGCGCCGGGATCGCGTTTATCGTGAGCCTCGTCGTCGCAGCAATGTTGTCCATGAGCTACAAGGAAAACGCCGAGCACCTGGGTAAGGGCTCGGGCGTCAACCTCAGTTCCAAACGGCCAGGTCACGTTTCGCCGACCGGGCCGGATACGGCCGATTCGCCGGACAGGCCCGACGCCGGCAACTGACTCCCAGCGCTTTCCCGCTTCGGCGGGGGAGCGCTTTTTTGTTGATAGTCGCCGAATGATGGACCCGCCGGGGGTACCCGTCCAGATGGCGTTGCCAGCCGAGCTGGCGTTACCCGCCCAGCAGCGTGCTACCGGCCCAGCAGCCCGTCCGTGAGGCCGCCGTCGTCGTCGTCATCGTTTGGATCATCGGTGATGCCGGGTTCATCAGTGTTGCCGGGTTCATCGGTGACGCCGGTGGAGCCGGCTGCGGCCGACGTGCGCGGCCGGGTGACGAGGACGATGACCACGGCCGTCGCCAGGAAGGCCAAGGCCCACCACGGGAAGCCGGGGTCCAGGGACTGGCTGGGAAGTGTTTGCGCAGCATCTCCGCTGGGAGCATCGATCCGTTCGCCGCGGACCAGTAGCCGGTGGCTGTTGATGCCCTTCGGCGTGCAGGTGACGAGGGTGACCAGGTCTTTGCCGGGCACTTTCCGGAGGGCGTCGGTGTCTTCAGGAAGGACGGTGAGGATCTGGTCGACCTTGTAGTAGATCGTCTGTCCAAGAACCGAGATGGAGAAGACGTCCCCCTCTTTGGCCTTGTCCAAATTGTCGAACAGCGTGGCATTGACGAAGCCCGAATGTCCGGTGAGCACGCTGTGCGTGTCAGTGCCACCTACCGGGAGCCCGGAGCCGAAGAGGTGGCCTACACCCCTGGCGAGCGTGGCATCGTCGGTCCCGTGAAAGATGGGCAAGTCCGCGTGGATGGCGGGAAAGCTGATGCGTCCCATCATGCCTTCGGGACCAACGTTGAGGATGTTCTTGTAAGCCTCTGAACCCGCGCCGACGACGGTCTGTTGACCTTGCTCGTTCAATGAGTAGGGATCGCGTAGGGGCCCCGATGGTAATTCCTTGTTGAATTGGCGCGCCTCAGCCAAGAGGCTCTCTTGGGCGGAGGGCGACAGGCTGTGGACAGAGTCGGCGTAGCCGCTGATCTCTGTGGCATGGACCCGGTCGGAAAACCAAGCCGCGGCTGTGGGATACAGCAATACGCCAACGCCCAGAAGGGTCGCAAGAACTATGAGGATGCGTTGTGTGCTCCAGCGGGCGCGGAAACGTTGCCGTGCGGGCAGCTGGGGGGCTTGGAGCTGTGTCATGGGAGATCCTGGGAGAGTGGGCATATCCGGGGAAACGAAGTGGGGAAGACCGCATGTTTGGCGTTCTTCCCCACTTCGGTATTCACACCGAGGACCGTTATCGGGGGTCCTCAGGTACTAGCTGTTGGTGCTCCGGCGTGACCGTACGAACATCAGTGCTGCGCCGACGACCAGGAGGCCGCCTGCTGCGTAGAGAACGCCGGTTCCCACGCCACCGGTCAGCGGAAGCTGGAAGCCACCGTTGGACGGGATGTTCTTGACCTGGAGGTCAACGCCAACCGTGGTGGTTGCGGCGTTGATCAGGAAGGAGACCGGCTCGGCCAAGAGTTCGTATCCTGCCGGAGCCGTGGTTTCCACCAGGTAGTAGGTGCGGTAGTTAGGCGAGCCCGGTGCCACTGCAGCGCCGTTGGCCCAATCGGAGTAGCGGAGTCCGGAAAGCGTCAGCGTTCCGTCTGCACCAACGGTGAAAGTGGTCTTGCCGTTGAGGGTGATCGGGTTGGTGCCGGCCTTGGCGTCAGCCTGGTTGGCGTAGACCGAGAAGGAAGCACCGGACAGGGCTGCGCCGTTCTGGTCAACCTTCTGGAGGGTCAGCTCGCCCCACTTGGTGACAACCGGGGGAGTGACGATCGGGCCGCCGGGCTGCCCCGGAGTTCCGGTGAAGCTACCGGCATTCGGGTAAACCACGGCAACGTTCTCGATTTCACCGATGGTGTTGACGGTGGTGTTCACAACAACCTGGACGCTGGTGGCGTTGTGGGCTGCGAGGATCAGGCGGCCAGCCGGAGTGAAAACGACCGAGACTGTGTTGGTGGCTGCATCGAAGGCAACGGTGTAATCGGTGCCGTTGGTGATAACGGTTCCGTCAACCAGCGTGGCGGTTGCGCCAACGTAGGTCAGCTTGGAATCGAGCTTATCCGTGATTTTGTAACCATCGATGACGGCTTCGTTCGGGATATCACCGGTAATGGTGAAGTTGACTGCGTCGCCGAACTTGACTGCAGGAGCGTCGGTGACGGTCTTCTGGGCGCCCGTTACGGAGTTCTTCGGGTAGACGTTGACGTCGTAGATCCAGTTGTTCTTGTTGTCCGGATCCGTCAGCGGCACGGAAACCAGGAACGGAGCCGACGGCGTTACGCCCGCCGGGTAGTTCGTTTCAGTGACGAGGTACAGGCCGAGGGGCAGGGTGCTGAAAGCCGCAGTTCCTGTGGCGTCAGTGGTCTTGGTCTGGGCCGTACCCAGCGTGTATCCCGCGCTGGTGATGGAGCCTGTGGGGTTGGATGCCGAGAAGGAACTGCTCAGGTTGTTTGCTTTGTCCCATCCAGCATTGGTGGTCAGGTCGATGGTGTTGACCTGCTGGATGCTGAACTCGATACCCGCCAGCGGCTTGAGGCCGGTGGTGTCTACGGCGGTGCCGTTGTTGGGCAGGCCGGTGGGAGTGGTGGGGCGCTCGAACTTGTGAACGGTGATGGAACCGGTCTTGGTGCCATCGACCAACGGGGCTGCCGAAGCCGGAGCCACGGAGAACGACATTGCCAACACCGCCCCGGCAATGGTGGCGGCGGCGGTCTTCCAAAGACGCCGGGAGCTTTGATTACTCACTTCTATCCTCTTTCTTTTTGATGGTGCGATGCTCGGGAGCGATCATTGTTGGAGAAACGGTCCGGCCGGAACGCGGCGGACCGGGACTTGAATCAGGCGGTTGCTTTGTTGCGCCTGAAGTTGCTGGAAGCCATTGCTGCCGCGGTCAGGAGCAGGGCTGCTCCGCCGACCGTGAAAGGCCACCAACCCATGCCACCGGATTCCGGCAGCTTCAGTGCCGGAACGTCGCGGACGGTGACGAGATAGATGCCGTTGGTGCCGCTGTCACTTGCCGTGACGACACCTGACCCGCTTCCCTTGCCGATGGTCACGGCGCCGCTGGCGGCAACGGTGAACTGCACGGGTTCGGCCAACAGGTTGAAGCCTGCCGGCGCCTTGGTCTCTTCGAGCCAGTAGACGCCGGGTTCAATACCCTGCAGTTGGAACTGGCCGGTCTGTGACGCGATGGGAGCCACCGAGTAGGCCGGGAGTGCCGCACCAGGTGTTCCGTTGGCATCGCCCAAGATGGACCAGGTAGAACCTGCCATGGGCACCCACGTCGAGTTTGAGGCCTCGCCAACTTTCTCGAAGAGAATCTTGGCCGGCGTGTGATGGGTGGTGGAGCACTCCGGAGCCATCGGGGTACTGTTCGGTGCGCAACGGATCGGGTTGACACTGCCGGTCCCCGTCACGACATTGACCAACTGGGCGCTCCAAGCGTCCGACTTCACGGTGACCTTGTAGGTGAGGGTTGCCGTCTGGCCTGCCGGAAGCGTGAAGGGCTGTGTGGTCAATACTGTTGAGCCGGCCGCAGGATTGGCCACGGCTACAGGCGCTGCCGCCCCGATGGTGAGCTGAGCGGAGCCAGACACGAACGTCCCCTGGTCCAAGACATCTGCCAGGTTATCCGTGAGCACAACTCCCGTGATCTGGCCACGGTTGCTGGTGGCCGTCACGGTGTAGCTGATGGTGTCGCCGGGCTTGACTGACGTATTTCCCGTTGAGGTGGTGCCGTTGACGGAAGCGGTCTTGGCAATCGTCCACTGGGGATCCACCGGCGTGGTGACCGTTGCGGAACATCCAGCACCCGGGGCGGGAGGGCATGCCGTGTCCACCGTTGGAACCTGGGTGGTGGAACCCGCGACAGGATTCGGACCGCCGCCGGGCATGTTCGGCACCGATGACTGGGCAGCAGGAACGATCGTGGCAGTGTTGGCGATATTGCCAGTAGTACCCAAGGCCACGGTGCCCTTCACCGTGTAGGTGAGGGTGCCGCCGGTGTTGATGCGTACCGCGCCAGAGATGCTGCCTGTGCCGCTGGCCGCGTTGCAGGCCGTGGGACCGGCCGGGGTCAGATTCGATGTTCCCGCGGCCGTTACCGCGCACGTCCATGTAGCGTTTTGGATGGAACCGGGCAGCGGGTCCGTGAAGGTGGCATTGATGGCGTCGCTGGGTCCGTTGTTGTGGACGACGACGGTGTAGGTGATGGGTTGGCCAGGGATGTACGTGGTCAGGTTGGTGCTCTTAGTGATGGACAGGTCCACGACCGGCAAGACCTTCAGAGGTGCAGTTCCGGGTGAGTAGAGCCCCGTGATCGTGGGGAAGTTGTTGGTGCAGTTCGCGATTGCGGTGCCATCGTTAGCTACACAGCCGGAGTTGTTGTACACGCCGGGAGTGTTGCTGGTGACCGTCACTGTGATGGTGCAGGAAGCGCTGCCCTGTGCAAGGTTGCCGGTGACATCGACAGTTTTACCGGACACCGTCGCCGCGGTCCGTACGCATGTGCCGCCGAACGGACCGACCGCAGTGAGCCCGGTGGGCAGCGTATCAACGAAGTGCCAGCCGTTCTTTGCCATGAGATCGCTGGTGTTCGTGACCGTGTAGGTCAACGTGGTGTTCTGGCCTTGGTAGATGCTGGTCGGTTGGAAGGCTTTGTCTAGCTGAGGCGTGACGTCCACCAATTGCGGAAGGTCGAAGCCGACGTCGTTGCCGTTTCCATTCGCTGTCAGGTTTCGAACCCGGATTCCGAGGGTCGGCGTGGTGCCGGTCAGGGGGACCTGGATAGCACCGGACTGGAGCTTGGCTACGCTGAAGTTGCTGTTCTGGTACGAGATGGCCTTACTGCTGGGGTCCGTGCAGGGATCCAAGTTGGAACCCACGACAGTTGGCACCCCGTTGACGAGGATGGCGAATTCTTGGCTCGCATGGTTGGAGAAGCAACTGGTGGCACCGAAGATACCCGAGACGGCGTAGTAGTGGCCGGCAATGGTGGGAATGCTGTTCTTGGTGGTTTGCAGCTGGATGCCCGCAGTCTGAGTACCGCTGACGCTGTTGGTGTACTCACTGAGGATCTGGTTCTGGGCCGCTTGGGCGTCGGTCATGCCTTGGTAGAGGCCCATGGCGTGGGCCATCTTGCCGAGTTCGTGAAAGCGGTGTTTCGCCCACATTCATCGTTGGTCAGGATGTTAAGCAGGCCACCATTGGTGGGCAGGGGAGTTCCTTCCCGCATGATCCAGCCATTGCATTCCTGGGCGCCCGGAAGCCATGCCGGATCAGCGGTGTACTGCTCGTTGGTCGCCGCCGCTCCTCCCACGTAGGATCCGAGCGGAATCGGCGCAGTGGCTGCATTGGCGCTGGAGAAGTCCTCGGTGTAAATCAACGTCCCTGGCTGCGTCACGCCGGGCGATCCGGGGGCTGCCGTGGCCGGCGTCGAGAGGTTGACGACGCCATAAGCGGTCATGCCAACCAAGACAAGAAGCATGCACGCCATGAGGCCAAGCACTGAAAGTCCAGGCCTGTCACCTGGCCCGCTATTGACACGAGCACGGGCGTGCTCAAATTGCTTCCGCATGGATCTCTTCTCCCTGATGCCTTGGTGAGCGGCCCTCGCTGAGAGGACCCCTTTTTCTTCCGAGGGGTAGGTGAGGAGAGCGGGAGGTTCGTGTCGAAAAACAAATGTGACCTTAGTCACAAGGCGGAACTGGGGCGTTAGACCCTTCTACTCGCCGCCAGCAGCCTTTCTGGCCCGATATGCGGCTACGTGCGCCCGGTTGGCGCAGTTTCCGGTATCGCAGTAGAGCTTGGAGCGGTTGCGGCTGAGGTCCAGCACTACGGCGTCGCAATCGCCTGCGGCGCACACGCGCATTCGGTCCATTTCTCCACTGCGGATGACGTCCACGATTGCCATGGCGGCTTCGGTTCCCAAGCGGTCGGCCAAGGGGGCTTCCGGCGTAGTTGCGTGCAGGTGCCAATTCCAGTGGTCATGTTTGACTAGCTGGGGGAGCGCTTTTGCGTCCGTCAGCAACTTGTTCACAACCATGGCGGCGGTGTCCTCGTCGGCACTCCACAGCGCGGTGAGTTCACTGCGAAGGCGCCTGACCGATCGCAGTTCGGCTGCGGATTTGATTCGGGAGCCGGTGAACTGCTCGGCGTCAAGGAATGCCTCCAGGTCTTCCACTGTGGCCAAAGAATCCCCACCATTTGCAGCGGTGTTGATGAGGGTGACGACACTGCGGAGGGCTACCTCGGTGTCAGGCGCAAAAAGCACTTTGACTCCTTACGAGTGTCGGGGGTACTGTCATGACCATAAGCCCACTTTACTCCTGACAGGAGGCTGCTGTGTCAGCTACGACGACGAAGGCTGGTGCACGAGGTTTCCTGGCGTCGGGTCTGGGAATTGCCCTCTTCTCCTCCGCTGTTTTCGGGACGTCCGGCTCATTTGCCAAATCAATGCTGGAAACCGGTTGGTCGCCTGGTGCTGCCGTCGCCGTGCGGCTCACAGGTGCCGCGCTGATCCTGGCCATTCCCGGCGTCGTGGTCCTCCGAGGGCGGTGGCACCAGGTCAAGGACAACTGGCTCACTATCTTGTTGTTCGGCCTGATTGGGGTGGCCGGTTGCCAGCTCTTCTACTTCAACGCCGTCTCACGGCTGTCCGTGGGTGTGGCCCTGCTGCTGGAATATCTGGCTCCGGTCATGATCGTGCTCTGGCTCTGGATTGCCAGCCGACGCCGTCCCCGGCTGCTTACGGCAGTTGGCGCCCTGCTGTCGCTCGGAGGCTTGGTTCTGGTGCTGGACCTGGCCGGGTCCGTGAAGGTCGACTTCGTTGGCGTCTTGTGGGGCATGGCCGCGGCAGTGTGCTTGGTGATCTATTTCTTCATCACCGCCAAGGAAAACGACACTCTGCCGCCGTTGGTCCTTGCCGCTGCGGGCTTGATGGTTGGCGCCGTGGTGATATGGCTCTTTGGTTTGGTGGGGCTCCTGCCCATGACCTTCAGCAACACGGACACTACGCTGGGCCCATGGACCACACCGTGGTGGGTCTCCGTTGCCGGGTTGGTCATCCTGGCGACCGTGCTCGCCTACGTTTCCGGAATCATGGCCGCTCGCAGCCTAGGCTCTAAGGTCGCATCCTTTGTGTCCCTGACCGAAGTGCTTTTCGCAGTCATTTGGGCGTGGTTACTGCTCGGTGAATTGCCAGGGGGCATCCAGTTGCTCGGCGGGCTGTTCATCGTGGGCGGAGTGGTCTTGGTTCGCTGGGACGAACTACGGGGAGACAGGCGGACGGGCCGTGACAGCGCCCAAGCGCTCGCGTTGGACCACGCGAACGACGTCGAACCCATCCCCTCGGGGAGCGGAACCAAGCGCGGAACCGAGTAGCGGGGCGATATTACCCTGGTGGCTGTCTCCGAAAGGCATCTGCCGAACGACGCTGCCCGCCCCTCCCGCACTTTGCCGGCCATAGTTAGCATTGGACTATGTGCCGGAATATTCGAACCCTCCACAATTTTGAACCTCGAGCGACGTCGACAGAGGTGGAGGCTGCAGCATTGCAATACGTGCGAAAAATCAGCGGGACCACTAAGCCCTCGAAAGATAACGAGGAGGCATTTGCGGAGGCTGTGCACGAGATCGCGCATATCACCCAGCATCTGTTGGACTCGTTAGTGACCCATGCGCCTGCAAAGAACCGCGAAGAAGAAGCAGCAAAGGCCAGGGCCCGGGCAGCCGTCCGATTCGGGACGGCTTAAGGCTCCTGACCGGTTCGCCTGCCGGTTGGGGCCCTACTTCCCGAACGCGCGCAGCCGAAGCGAATTCGCGACGACGAGCACCGAACTCGCTGCCATGGCTGCGCCCGCGATCATGGGATTCAGCAATCCGAATGCCGCCACCGGGATCCCGATTGCGTTATAGAAAAACGCCCAGAAGAGGTTCGTCTTGATGGTGGAGAGGGTTCTGCGCGACAGCTCAATGGCCTGCACCAGCTGACCTAGATCGTTGCCCATGATGGTCAAATCGGACGCCTCAATGGCCACGTCCGTGCCCGAGCCCATCGCTATGCCGAGGTCTGACTGCGCCAGGGCGGCGGCATCGTTGACGCCGTCGCCAGCCATGGCGACGATTGCCCCGGATGCCTGCAGCTTCCGGACGGCCTCGACCTTGCCCTCGGGGAGCACGCCGGCAAAGACATCCTCCGGCAGGATCCCTACTTCGCCTGCCACGCGGGCAGCAACTGCGGCGTTGTCACCGGTGAGCAGTAGGGGGCGGATATGCAGGTCCTTGAGGCGTCGGATGGCATCCGCGGAGCCGGGTTTGACGGAGTCACTCAGGCTGAGGATTCCCGCCGGGTAACCGTCGATTCCCACCCAGATGGCGGTGGCCCCCATGGCTTCCCGGTTCTGCAGGTCTTCGCGTTGCTCAAGGGTGAGCACGACGCCATTCTCTTGGAGCCAGCCTGAACGTCCCACCACCACTGTCCGGGTACCTGTAGGAAGCGACACGGCGCCCCGCACTCCACCGCCCGGCGCAGAGGCGAACGCTTCAATGCCTGGAAGCGGGCCGGCGTCGGGCATTTGCTCCTTCGCCGCTGTGGCAATTGCGTGGGCGATCGGGTGCTCTGACGCCGATTCCACTGCTCCGGCGAGCATCAAAACCGACTCGGGTGAGTGGCCGTTCAGGGTCAGCGTGTGGCTTACGGCGAGCCTTCCGGTGGTCACCGTACCCGTTTTATCCAAGAGAATCGTGTCCACGTGACGAGTATCCTCAAGTACCTGAGGGCCCTTGATCAGGATGCCCAACTGCGCACCTCGCCCGGTCCCGGTCAGCAGGCCAACGGGAGTGGCCAGACCGAGGGCGCACGGGCAGGCGATCACGAGAACGGCTACGGCCGCGGTGAAAGCGGCGTTGAGGTCTCCGGAGAACACCAGCCACAGTACGAACGTGACGATTGCAATGCCCAGCACAATAGGGACGAAGACCGAGCTGATGCGGTCTGCGAGGCGGGCAATCGGCGCCTTACCGGTCTGTGCTTGGCTGACGAGCCGACCCATGTGGGCAAGCGTAGTATCAGCGCCGACACGCGTGGCACGCACCAGTAGGCGACCCGAGGTGTTGATCGTCGCTCCCGTCACCGAGCTGCCGGGTGCAACCTCCACGGGGACCGATTCGCCGGTTACCAAGGAAGAGTCGACGGCGGACAAGCCGTCCGTGACGATCCCATCGGTCGCGATCTTTTCGCCCGGCCGTACAACGAA
Organism: Arthrobacter sp. fls2-241-R2A-200; assembly: GCF_030209745.1. Classification (GTDB taxonomy): domain Bacteria; phylum Actinomycetota; class Actinomycetes; order Actinomycetales; family Micrococcaceae; genus Arthrobacter. Next base: position 17,539 of record NZ_JARVRJ010000006.1, on the reverse strand, counting down.
AACGTCACCCACCATGAGCTCACTCGCGGGGATTTTCTGTTCTGCGCCATTGACGAGGAGCGTGGCATCCTTTGCCCCGAGGTTCAGCAGGGCCTTCAGTGCATCGCCCGCTTTCGCCTTGGCGCTCGCCTCGAGGTAGCGGCCAAGGAGAAGGAACGTGGTGACAACACTCGCCACCTCAAAATAGAGCTCACCCGTAGTCATAGTTCCGGCGGATGGTTGTGCCGTCATAGTCGGGTCAGCGATAAGCTGCCACGCGGAATACGCGTAGGCGGCGATGACGCCGAGGGAAACCAGGGTGTCCATGGTGGAGGCGAGATGGCGTGCGTTAACGGCCGCAGCCCTATGGAAGGGCCACGCCGCCCAAGTCACCACTGGCAGGGACAGTGCAGCGACCACCCAGCCCCAGTTGGCAAAATGAAACGCCGGGATCATCGAGACGAGAAATACGGGAACGGTCAGGATTGCTGCGGCAATCAACCGCGGACGGAGACTTGACGCTGCCGGCCCATGGTCCATGTGGTTGGCATGGTCCGTACGAATCGCTGAGTTATCTTCATGAGTAACTGGCGGTTGGTGCTGGCGGAGGGTCGCCTTGTAACCAGTGGCGTTGACGGTATCAACAACTTGCTGGTCCGACACGGTATCCGGGACGGTGACGTGCGCGGACTCCAGGGGCAGGTTCACCGTGGCCTCTACGCCGTCGAGCTTTCGCAACTTCCGCTCGACTCGGTTGACGCACGAGGCGCAGGTCATGCCCTCAATGTCCAACTCGATAACTCGGGTTGCCGCAAGGCTGCCCGGCTCGCGCTCACCCACAGAAGCTCCTAAGCCTGGTTGGCGACTACCAGATAGCCTGCTTCTGCCACGGCCTCGCCGATTTCTTCAGGGATCAACGGTTTTGTTGATGTGATAATCACAGTGGACAGGCCGCCGGGGTTGAGGTCGACTGCCACTTCCTCGACGCCGTTGAGGGCTTCGAGTTCTTCGCTGACACTCGATACGCAGTGGCCGCAGGTCATGCCGGAAACGTTGACGTTGGTTTGGATGTGCTGGCTCATGGTGTACTCCTGGGCTGGGAAGGCTTGGTGGGGTCTGGGAAGGCTCGGCGAGCAGGGGGATTACCGCAGCAGGCGCCCAATTGCGCCCGTGGCTTCTTTTACTTTGGCTTCGATCTGTTCGGCTCGCGCCTCCGGGTCTGCCTCGGAGGCCGCACCGACAACGCAGTGCCCGATGTGCTCCTCCACCAAACCCAGGCTAACCGCGTGAAGGGCCTTGGTGGCCGCGGCGACCTGCGTGAGGATGTCGATGCAGTACTTGTCTTCTTCGACCATCCGTGCAATCCCGCGCACCTGGCCTTCAATGCGCTTCAGGCGCTTCAGGTACGCCTCTTTGTTGCTGGTGTAACCATGATGGGCAGTATGCTCCAGATCCGCTTCAATCACGGGTGCGAGCGGATGGCCCAGTTGCAGGTCCGGCGTGTTCATAGAGACAAAACTATACCCTCCGGGGGTATGATGCAAGTACCCCGGGAGGGTATAGATGGGAGGTTCGCCGAACCGCCGTCGAGCGTTTAGTACTTGCTGAACGTCGTTTGGACCTTACCGTCCTTTATCGTCACGCTGGCGTTCACATAGAAAGAACTGGTGTCGGTTGCCGGCTTCCAATCGGGTGTACCGAAACCGTAGGAGCTGTCTTTCTCGTAGCTGACCGTCGCCTTGCCGGGAGTGTCCGTCTCGATGCTCCAACCCGACGCGTCGAAGAGGTTTTTGCTGAGGCTTAATGTCGGCTTGGTGGTCAGTGACCAGTGGAAGTTCCGCGTATAACTCGAGGCGTAGATGCTGAACGGACAGTTGGCCGGCTCTGCTTCCGTGGACTTGAGGCACTCCGTAATGTGCGCGTTGACCTGCGCCAAAGCCTCCGTTTTCAATGCATCGCTGGCCTCAACATTCAGCTGTACCCCCGGCGGGGCTTGGGCTCCTTCCACCACAGTTACCAGAGCCGTGGACTTAGCCGCCGTCAAGTACTTCTCGGAGGCAGGCAATTCCACCGTGTACTCTCCAGGCAAGGCTGGAAGGTGTACGCCCGTGGAAGATGAAGTGCCGTCACCTAATCCGAGGTTGAGCTCATGGCCGTTGACCAACACAGTCTGCACGATGCTGTCCGCGGAGATGGCCAACTGCCCGATCGGAGCCGGATCCATCTTCCAGTGATCATCGAGGAGCTCCGGATTCGACTTGCGCAGTGTGTAGGTAGCCTGCTGTTTCCGACCATCCTGGCGTAGTTCCGCCACCACCTTGGCTCCGTCCCCGGAGGTTTGGGTGGACACGATGTCGAAACCGTCGATGCGCTTGCCGGCTTTAGAGTACACCTCGTCGGTCAGTAGCGCTCTTTGATCGTTCGCCACGTTGGGATCCGACAAGGCAATCGCCTTGGATGCCTCGCCGTTCTGAAGGGCCTGCAGATAGTCCTTCACGGGTTTGTCCGGGCCGTTGCCGTCCTTGATCACGTTGACGGTGATGGCCCCGGCGACCAGCAAGACAACTACCAAGCCGATTCCACCCAGCACCAGGCCAAGCTTGCGCTTAGCGCCGGGAGACATCGGCTCCCGGGGAGCGACCGCCGTCGTCTGGCTGTTTTGAGCGTAAGGGTCAGCGTAGCTGGCCGTATTCGGGTGGCCGGGCTGGCTCTGGTGAGGGTTCAGAGCATCCTGAACCGGGCGACGGGTCCTGAGCCTCTCAGCTGCGCGGGCCGGGATGTAATTGCTGAGGATGGGTGCGAGATAGCGCGCTGAGGCTTCGGTTGCAGCGCCCCACAGCAACATGACAAAAGCCGTCCACCCAGCCAGGGCCACGCTGCCGGTGCCCGTCACCAACGTTCCGGCCTCAAAGGAGCCGGTAAGTGAGCTGAGCCAGGTAAGGAGCGCCCCTGCCACCAGGAATGCGCCGGGAAGGACCACCCAGTCCGTTATTTTCTTGGTGTCGGCCGGGCCGCGCCGGAGATACCAAAATATCGAGGTCGCCACTAGTGCAACGAGTGCCAGAAGCAACAGAAGCCAGCCGGTCCACCCAGGGATGTCGAACTGGGTCAGCCCGGTTCCCGGGCCAAAGCCGGTTTCAGATCCTGAACTGTTCACGGACGATGAGGTGGACGTGCTGAAATTCCAGGTACGGACGATGGGGCTCAAATGGCCGAGCCCGAGCAGGAAGAAGCCTGCCGTCAGTGCCCAGAGTGGCGCCGAGAACGTTGCTTGCCAGCCGAATTTAATCCCCATAGCCGTGACCGCAACCGGCACGGCGACCACGAGAAAGACGCCGAAATGCACGCCTATTGCTGCCCCGGCATCGCGGATGATCGCGCGCACTCCGGTGGGCCGTCCCTGATGCCAAGTTCGCCCAGCCAAGCTCGCGAACGTTCCGACGACGAAGGCAGCTAGGACGGATCCGATGGTCACTGCGACCAGCGGTGCGACCTTCAGCTGCGGAATGGGAAATGAAATGCCGGTGATGGCCCCAATAACGTTGACCAACACCGTGAACACCAAGCCCGTGGCTGCTGACTCCAGCCACATTCCCGTCGTCGTCGGAGCGGGCTTCCGCTTGGCCACAAACCTTCCGCCGACAAACAGAACGACGATTGACAACGCCGTCAGCAACAGGGGCGTGGCAAATAGGCCAGCGGTGCCGTGCACATTCCCAAGAAATGGGACGGTCACATCGATTGTTGTGCCCAGTGCTCCAAGCTGGCTCATCACTACCAGCTGAGCAGCAAGCTGCATCATGATGGACTACGGCGACGGCGTCGAACCTTGCGGGAGCATCGAACTGGCCGGCACGTTGGTGTTGCCACCCTGGCTGATGGCGAGCCCTACTATGGCCAATACCAAAAAGGCGCATGCCACTACGTAGAGGGCCGCATACGCGATGACACCCAGCAAAGCGGAAGGAATCAGCGCGCTTGCATCAAAATGTTGTGATTTCGCTGGTCCGGGCGCCTGACTTTCCGTAGCAACTGGCGCGTTTCCAAGCCCGACAGTCCCGGTGTAAGTTTGGTCCGATCCTCGACCTTCAGGGCCGAAACCCCCAATTTTCTCGTGTCCTGGTTCAGTCACATTTTCCCCCAAAATGTTCAGTTTTTCACTCAATTGGAAGAATACCGGACAGAATTACGACGACGGCGATTCCCTGTAACGTTGCTGGGCGAATCGTTCACGTAGGTGTCAGTGTGGAGCATTGCCGGATTGGTCCGGGGGCCCAGCACCTTCACGTCGAGTGCCGCCGGTGATGTCTTGAGCCAATCTTGACGCGTTCCCCGGTATCGCTTGAGACGAGTCAGTCATACTCGAATCGTTCGGCAGAAGCCGGGACAAGCTGGGTGGTTGGTCTTGCAGTGGGCTGACTATCTCAGGTTCTCATCCGTTGCGTGCACCGAAAGCCTCCCCACCTCCCCCAGTCCATCTCTTGACGGGGGCCATCACGCGGGCGCGCGGCCGCCTGCCCATGGTGCCGCTGCCGCCGTCGTGTGCCCCAGGAAACTTAGTCAACAAGGCAACCGCACCCCGCTCGCCATCGTCTATCGGCCGGCCATTTTCATTTTGATTTTCCGTGCCGACGTGCCCCTCGTGGGAGGGTGGAAGTGTCAGGTTATGCTCTAAGAGATGCTTGATCGTGTGTCAGAAACAGCAGAATCCAGCGCTAGTCTGACGCTTTTTGGGTAGGTGCTTGACGTCAGGCTGGGGTGTACGCCATCCGGGCAACAAGATGTAGAGAAGAGGCGGAACGGCATGGATATGGTTCTGCCTGTGCTTGGTGGATATCACGCGTCTTCCTCGTACCAGCCAATCCATGCGGCTGAGTCGAGCCTAGTATCCGAGAAGGGCAATTCCGCCGCGCCCTTTGGTTTTTCTTGGCCACTGGCGTCAAGCAAAGAGGCCAGGTGCTTCCACAGTTGAATCATGGTGTTTCCTTCCAAGCATTATGGAGCACTGGCTCAAGGGGATAGCTGTCGTGCACTCAAGCGTGCAGGCTGACACCCACGGATTCAGTCGCGTGCTGCTTTGTGTCTCGAATCGAGTCGCTACCTCCGAGGGTCTGGGACGAGAGCCTTTTTATGCAGATATAGCGGCGTCGCCTTCAAAGGGCATGCCGAGCTCACTTGAGATTTTTCGTGTGATGCTGAGCAGCTGGGTTTTTACCAGTTCCAGTTCGTCTTCGTGGACGACTTCGGTGGGGAAGACAACCGCGACCGTCAATGGGATTGCATCGAGGGATGAATATACGGGAGCTGCGATCGAGGACACACCCGGGATGACGCCTCCGGATGTAAAGGCATATCCGTTAGTTGAGACTTCGCTCCGGAGTCGCTGGATATCTTCGTCTGTGTATGCGTTGGGGCTCCGCCGGGAGCGTTCTGCTGCCAGCGTTGCAGCCCACATGGATTCCGGCAGGAAACCGAGGAAGACCTGGCCGCTGGACGAGGTAAGCATGGGGAGTGTGGCGCCGAGACGGATGTTGATCGGCAGTGCGTGGCTTCCATAGTCCCAACGGACGACCACCGGGCCGTCGTCTCCCCAGACCGCAATGTTTACCGAGTGTCCGCATTCGTCCCGTAGATCGGGGGTGTAATCAGAAGCCACCGAGACCTCGTTGGTCCTGCGCAGTGATTCTGCCCCCAGACGGCGCATGGCTGCCCCGAAGTCGTACCGGCCGGTCTTCGGGGACTGGCTGACAAGTCCGATCCTGGTAAGGCTCACCAGGTACCGGTGAGCCTTACTGGGTTGGAAGCCGCTTCGCTCCGCGATTTCAGAAAGGGACATGGGGCCGCCGCCGGATTCGAGGGCTTCGATGATCCGCATTGCGAGCTCAACGGACTGGATACCTTGGCGTTCTGAGGGGGCGGCGGCTTCCATGTCGCTCATGACCATGCACTTCCTTACAAATTGTTTGCCGATCATGATCGTATCGGTCAGGTAATCGATCGCGGTCGATGGCGGCGGCTTTATCCAGTTACTCCGCCGGGTACGTCTCCTCTAAGCGCACCGACTTCGTGGCTTCCAGGTTCGCTGACTCGTATCCGCGGGACCAGGAGTGATGCGACAGCTCCTACCACTGCGGGGATGGCAAAGGTGTAGAAGTTCCATTCGACGGACAGTCCTGAAGTGAGGACCCATGCGCCCAGCGAGGGGCCGACAATGGCGCCAAGCCGGCCGAAGGACAGCGCCCACGCAAGGCCGCTTCCACGCATGTCATCGGGGTACCGGGTCAGAATGAACCCGTTGACAAGAATTTGCGAGCCGATGAAGCCGACCCCACTGAGGAACATCAGGATGAACAATACGACGACGTTCGGGTTCAGGCTCATGGCTACCAGGCTGAGCGCCCCCATCAGGAACGCAGTCACGACAACTGGTTTCGCCCCTATCCTGTCGGCGATTCTTCCGCCGACGATGACGCCGACGCCGACGCCGATCCACATCGCAGCAGTCTGCAGAAGGGCGGATCCGAGCGAGTAACCGTTGGCCTGCATCATCGTGGGCAGCCACGCGGTGATACCGAACACAAGGAGGAGCCCGCAGAAGGTCATGATCCAGAACAGGATCGTGGCCCCGGCGACACCGGCAGAAAAGAGCGGTCCGATGCCTGCGAAGTGTCGCTTCCCTGCAGCCACGAGGACTGGCTCCGGCAAGCCCATGGCGGCGCTGAGGCGGTGCGCTGACTCTACGCGGCCCAGGCGCAGAAGATGGACGGGCGTTTCGGGCAAAAGCTTCCAGGCAAAGGGAAGGATCACCACGGCCGGGATGATTCCGATGACGTACAACCATCGGAATGAGGCGCTGGGGAGCAATGCAGCGCCCAGCAGCGGGGCGGCTAGGCCGCCTACGGCGTATCCGGCCATCACGATGCCTGTATTCCTGTTACGGCGGCCGGGCAGAGACAAGTCAGCCACGTAGGCCAACAGGGTGGGCAGGACGATTCCAAGACCCAACCCCACCAGGATGCGTCCGAGACCGAAAATGAGGACACTGGGCGCCGCGGCTGAAAGGAGCATGCCGACCGAAAAGATCATGCAGCTGGACAGGATGAGCCGTCTCGGGCCGATGCGGCTGATCATGGCGCCGGCCAGGCCTGCGCCGATCATCATGCCAACCGCGACCACGGAGCCGAGAGTGCCCGCGGCGCCCTTGTCGACGTTCAGGGCGTGGTCGGCCAGCAACGAGGGGACGGTTACGCCGTAAACTGCCAGGTCATAGCCTTCCAAACCGCCAATGACCAGTGCGACGGTCAACAGAACGCGCTCGGAGATTGTCCTGATGTGTTCCTTTCCCTGAGTCTGTTCTTTGGTGCTCATGCGCTCACGCTTCCTGATGTTGCAGGGATTTTGGTTTCGAATGCGAAGCTTTTGTCGTACTCGCGGATGAGTCCAGTAACTTCACCGCCTGTTCGTACGGCCCCGAAGATGTAGAAGTCGGGGCGAACCAGTACTGCTGAGCATTGGTTGGTCTCAAACCAGCTCCAGTAGCTGCCGTTGACATCCGTGAATGCTTCGGCCCGACCTGTTGCGGGGTTTACCACGACGACGTCTCCGCCGGCGATGTCATGGGCGCTTTCGGGGGCGAACTCTTCGTAGCCCGAGCGGAGGAGCAGCAGCCGAGGGCCGTAGCCGAAGATCCCGTCGAAGCGGCCTTGGTCCCCTGCCGCCGTGCGTACCTCGTCCTGGATGAACAGGTGGCCGGCAGCGGCGTGGCCATTGCCGGACAGGAAGCCCGGGCCGAGGCCGGGAAAGCGCAGTTTTTCCGGGTTGTGGTTCCGGGCCCGGTTGGCCAGATATTGCCGGTCCCGTTCGGCTGCCGCCTCGGGGTCGCGCATGGTCTGGACCTTCCCGAGTTCGATGCCTTTGTGTACCACGGCGGCTACGTGGGGTTCGCGCTCGGACTGGTACGTATCAAGGATCGAGTCCTGAGCCTGCCCGGCCAGCAGCAGATCAAGCTTGAACGCCAGGTTATGGGCATCCCGGATGCCGGAGCACATTCCCTGTCCCAGGAAAGGCGGCATCTGGTGGGCAGCGTCGCCAGCCAGAATGATCCTTCCCCTTCGCCATGGGTTAGCAAGCAGCGACCTGAAGGTGTACGTGGCGACCCGCACCAGTTCCGCCTGACCCGGCGCCAAATAGGGCGCTACGCGGTTCCAGACACGCTCGGGGTCACGTTCGATTTCAAAGTCGGCTTCAGAGTCGAGCATGAAACTGAACCGGTGGTGGTCCGGCCCCAGGGAGATGATCGACTGGGGCTGTTTGGGATCACATACTTGGCGGGCGTGTGGCGGCCGGGCGTCGCCGGTAAGCCGGAAATCGCATACAAGCCAGGGCTCCGAGAAACCGAAGTCTGTGAGTTCGGCATCGATCTTGGCCCGGGTAGTGCCGTTGCCACCGTCGCAGGCAACAACGTATTTGACACTCACAGCTTCAGCCCCGGCCACATTCACACGGACCTCGTCACCCCTGTCTTCATATCCGTCGACCTTCGAGTTGAACCTGACCTCGACATTAGGAAGGGAAGTGCAGAGGGCGGACAGCGCATTTTCCAGATCGGGCTGGTACATCATGTACCACTCGGACCATCCAGAGGCGCCCTTCAACGCAAACTCGTGCTCGATCAAAAGATCGCCGGCACCGTTGCGCCACTCATAGTTCCTTTGCGCGCTGACCTTGGGCAGAAGTTCCTCGGCTATCCCGAGCTCTGCGAACGTGCGCATGGTCTCGTCATCGAAAATCGCTGCCCGAGGAAGGTTATACAGGCCGGCGTAGCGCTCCAGCACAATCACCTTGTGCCCAGCCTTCCCGAGCAGGGCCGCCATGGCCATGCCCACCGGACCGTATCCCACGACAGCAACGTCGTACTTTTCCATCCTCAAATCCTCAAATCTCTCGGCACGCATCTCCTGTGATGCTTGACACAACCCAAGACTAGAATTCATCATAGATAAAGTCAATGCATAATAGTGAACGCAGTGACTCAAGGTTCAAAGGAGACCCAATGAAGAAAATTGCCCTCGAAGAACACTTCGTAACCCCTGATCTGGTGGGCTACGGCAGCAGCACCTCGAACATCGCGCAGCCGCAGGCGTGGGCCGATGCCTCCCGCAGGCTCCTGGACTTTACGGAGGAGCGGCTGCCGGAAATGGATCTGCACGGGATCGACATGGAAGTCCTGTCTCTCAACTCCCCGGGCATCCAGGCCGAAACCGACCCCGCGGTGGCTATTGCCAAGACCAAGACAGTGAATGACTTCCTGGCCGGCATCATGGCTGAAAGGCCCGACCGGTTCTCAGGCTTCGCAGCGCTGCCGCTGCAGGATCCCCAGGCCGCGGCCAAGGAACTGGAACGCGCCGTCAAGGACCTGGGAATGAAGGGTGCTTTGGTTAATGCCCACACCAACGGCATGTACTTGGATGATCCGAAGCTCCGCATTGTCTGGGAAATGGCAGAAGGCCTCGACGTTCCGTTGTACTTGCACCCGGCAAATGGTGTGGACACGGCTCACGTACTCAGCGGACACCCGGAACTGGTGGGTCCGATGTGGAGCTGGGGAATCGATACCTCCACTCACGCCCTCCGGCTGATCTTCGGCGGGGTCTTTGACGACTTCCCCAACGCGAAGCTGCTTCTGGGACACATGGGTGAAGGCCTGCCCTACGTTCTGTGGCGGATGGATTCACGCTGGGGTTTCCACAACCACCACGGCATCGAGCTCGCCAAGGGCAAGCCCTCGGAATACCTGCGCGAAAACCTGTACGTCACTACGAGCGGGGTGTGCTCGCCCGCCCCGCTCCTGTGTGCATTGCTGGCGCTGGGCTCCGAACACATCCTGTTCGGCACCGACTACCCGTTCGAAACCATTGAGGAAGCCGCGAAGTTCCTGGACAACGCACCCATCAGCGAGGCCGACCGCGCCAACATCAGCTACCGCAACGCAGAAAAGCTGCTCCGCTTGGGAGATGAAGCCGCAATCCCCACCGCACTGGCGGCGTCCGCCAAATAGTCGCGAGGCAGCCTGAGCGACAGGGCTCAGGGGCTTCGGGCGGTGCTCATGCCACGTTGATCAGGATGGCATGAGCACCGCCCGGGGCGCTCGATTCAAGCATCAACACGACATGAGCATGAGCAGGAGTACGGAAGATATGGGAATGGAATTCGAGCACACGACGCTGGGGCAGAGAGTGCTTTTCGGCTCCGGGAAAGCCGCCGGTTACCTCGCAGCAGAGGTAACCCGGCTGGACGCGAAGAAGGTGATGGTCATCGCCTCGAAGTTCGAGACCGAGATGGCCCGGCAGGCCTGCGCGGAGATCGAAGTCGCAATGTGGCACGACGACGTGGTCATGCATGTCCCCATGGAAACGGCTGATAAGGCACGGGCGGCCGCAGCGGACGCGGACATCGACCTCCTGGTATCCGTAGGGGGCGGCTCGACCACGGGCCTGGCCAAGGCGGTCGCTCTGACAACCGGGATACCGATCATCGCGGTTCCCACCACCTACGCCGGGTCTGAGGCAACCAACGTCTGGGGCCTGACAGAAGACCGCACCAAAACCACGGGGGTTGATGACAGGGTCCTGCCCGTCACGGTCATCTACGACGCGCAATTCACCGTTTCACTGCCCGCGGGCATGTCCGTGGCCTCGGGATTGAACGCCCTGGCACACTGCGTGGATTCATTGTGGGCGCCAAAGGCAGACCCCATCAACCAGGCACTGGCACTGGAAGGAGTCCGCGCCCTGACCGCCGGGCTCACCGGGATCACCGCGGACGTCGGCGACATCCTGGCGCGCGAGCAGTCACTTTACGGCTGCTATCTTGCCGCAGTCGCCTTCGCCTCCGCAGGTTCCGGGCTGCACCACAAGATCTGCCACGTCCTCGGCGGAACCTTCAACCTCCCGCATGCCGAAACCCACGCCGTAGTCCTTCCATACGTTCTGGCGCTCAACGCCCCGGCCGTACCGGAACTGGCAGCCCGGCTCGCCGCCGCCCTAGGACACACCGAGGACACCAAGACCTCGGCCGTCCAGGCACTGAACAGCCTCCGGGAAAGCCTCAACGCGCCAAAGTCCCTCGCCGATTACGGCTTCACCCCAGAAGACATCCCCGAGGCCGTCCGCCGGGTCCTTGCCGTGGTGCCGGGATCGAACCCGACCTCTGCCACGGAGGAGAACATCACCGCGCTGCTCTCCGCGGCACAGGCCGGCGACGTCCCCGCCCCTGAACTGGCCACCTTGTGAAGACAACAAAGGACACTCCAATGACCACCACCACCGGAACCTCCATGGCTCCCGACCCAGTCCAGGCCGCCGTCGAACAGGAACTGACAGAGACTGTCGTCGACTCCTTCAAAAACACCCCGGACGAGCGGCTGAAGACGCTCCTGGAAGCCCTCACCCGGCACCTTCACTCCTTCATCCGAGAAGTGCGTCTCACCGAAGAGGAATGGGACGCCGCGATCAACTTTCTGACCGCATGCGGACATATCACCGACGACAAAAGGCAGGAGTTCATCCTGCTCTCGGATATATTCGGCGCCTCCATGCAGACGGTCGCAGTGAACAACCCCACCCACGGCAACGCCACCGAGGCCACCGTGTTCGGACCCTTCTTCACAGAGGACGCCCCCGAAATCCCCAACGGAGGAGACATCGCCGGCGGCGCCACCGGACAACCGTGCTGGGTTGAAGGCACCGTCACCACCACCGAGGGTAAACCAGTCCCCGGTGCCCGGATCGAAGTCTGGGAAGCCGACGACGAAGGGTTCTACGACGCCCAGTACTCCGACGGGAGGATTGCCGGCCGCGCCCATCTGTTCGCCGACGAAAACGGCCAATACTCCTTCTGGGGACTGACCCCCACGCCATACCCCATCCCGCACGACGGTCCCGTCGGCAAACTCCTGGCAGCAGTCAACCGGTCGCCGGTACGCGCCTCACACCTACACTTCATGGTCACAGCCCCGGGGCAACGCACCCTGGTGACACACATCTTCGTCGACGGCGACCCCCAGATCGCCATCGGCGACTCCGTGTTCGGAGTCAAAGACTCCCTGATCAAGAAATTCATCGAACAGAAACCCGGCACCCCCACCCCCAACAGCCGGGACCTCGCTGGCCAGCCCTGGGCCCGAACCCGATTCGACATCGTCCTCGCCCCAGAGGCCGGCAACATACCCAAGTCCCATGACTGACTCCGAACGAATATCGGAATCCGTCATCCAAGACTTGGAAGCGAAACGCTACAGGGCCGTCCTCGAGCAGGACTTCGCTACCTTCGACGATCTCTGCCATGACGAACTCGTCTACTCCCACTCCGGAGGCAACCGCGACTCCAGGCAGGACTACACGGCCAAGCTCCGCACTGGCACCCTCCGCTATCACAGGATCGAGAATTCCATTGAAAGCATCACCATCATCGGGAATACAGCTTTGGTGCTGGGACGCATGAAGGCCGACCTGACAGTCAACGGAACCGATAAGACCATAAACAATAGCTCACTGGCCGTATGGATCCAAGAAGGCGACGAGTGGAAATTCGTCGCCTACCAGCCCACACCCCTCCCGAACTCCTAAGGACCTGCCGTCGAAGGCGCGAGCAAGCTCATTTACCGGATTGAAAAGGCCGGATATTGCCGTCGGAGAATTAACCCAGTCGATCGAAGGTCCTCCCTCATCGAGCTCACGGCGGACGGTCGAATCTTGCTGGAAGGGGCCAGGAACACCCGGTTCAAGCCGAGCTGCATCTGCGACTGAATCCTGTGCTCACCGAGCAGAACACGGATGAACTCATGGAACTGCTCGGTCGGCTGCTACATGCCAGTCGAGCCGGCGGCCGCTGCAGTGCGACCTAGCTGAGAGGCTTGCGGGAACCAGAGTTCATCATCCGATAGCCACCAAAATACTGTGTGTGCCGTAGCGAAATAGAGACGTGAAGGAAGCAAACAAATGACTGAAGAACTGCGTGAACGGATGGACCGTTTCGTTGAATTCATCAATTCAGCCGACGAAAGGATTGGTGATGAGATCATCTCGCCGTCGGCAACGTTCCATGTGCCTTTCCTGCCAGAGCCAGTGCAGGGTCCAGGCGGCTACGTCAAAATCATCGGGATCATGCGGCAAGCGTTTCCCGACGTCCAGTGGTCGCTGGAAGAAACCATTATTGAAGGAAACACAGTAGCCGCTCGATTCATCCTTCGTGGCACGCACCGAGGGGACTTCCTCGGCGTCCCTGCAACAGGCAAACAGATCCAAACGCAGGCAATGAACATTTATCGGTTCACGAATGGTCAAATCGGTGAAGAGCACGGTCTCCCGGATCTCTTCGGGCTGATGATGCAAATCCGGCCGACGGATGCTTAGATGTACGAGTCAAGACGTTAATTACATCGTGACTAGGTGAAGACCTCTCAGGTTGGTGGACACCAAACACAGGTCAACGACTAAGAAGTCTCACTAGTGGCAGGTGCGGGTCAAGAAACTTCTGGCACGCATGTCGAGCTTTCCGAGCTGCTTACCGGGACGGTCTTGCTGGTGGGGCCGATGATCTCTTGGCACATATTCACGAGCGCCCCTTCGGCTCCCCTTAATACCAGCGCCGATAATGGATATTCGGTCAACTAGCTATCGGGTTAGCCCTGGGGAGCAGAAACCGTAGGAGTGTCCTCTCGCACCCGTCCAGGTTCTCGAAGATCGCCTCGCCGAAGAGCCGCACTGGACGGCCTGGCAGACAGCGCGGGGGCCACTTGCGGCCGCCGATCAGCCTGCCTCGCCTGGCACGCGAAACTCGAAGCAACGATCGCCGTGGCGTCAGAATAGAGCGAAATTTCCCTTTTATTGACAGTCGCTCATGATGTTCTCAAATCCCACCCTGACAGTCGAATGGCAGGAAAACCGCGGTGCAGTAGCCCGAGAATCATCGAAATAGACCAATTAATCGGGACTCGATGAGACTCGGTTGCGGCAGGAGCTGACGAAGTGCCCTTTTGCGGCTTGACAGGTGCCTGAGAACAAGACCGAAGCCCACCGGCAGGTAAATCCTCCCTTGCGAAACCGCATTTACGTCAGGCTGGGGTGTGATTCAACCTGATGGTTCATCTCTAGTTCCCCCGTGAGACCTCGTTCCCGCGCCCCGAAAGCTATCCCGCTTGTTCCTCCGGGTGCCTTAGGTTATGTGTCAGGACTATCAAGACCATCACAACTGACAAACCGATGCAGGTTTCCAGAGCGCGGTCGGCCAGTAGTGGGCCGAGCGGTTGTGGATGGTTGAGAAACATCATGCCAATGGTCAGGGGTGTGAGGAAGAGCATCGCCAGTCCGTAATTGCGGGCCACCATGAGCTCTGTCAGGGCAGTCAACAGAGCCAGTACGACGATGAGGACAGGGCCGCCGGGCACCCAAAAGAGTAAAAGACCGGTGACGCCGATGCCCAGGAAGGTGCCTATCATTCGGTGGGTAGCCCTGGTCAGCTGCCCTGTCGTTGTCGCCCCGATTACTGGCACGATGGCAGTAACCATAGCCCAGTAGGGGTGCGCGAGACCGCCGGCGAGACTCAACATGCCTGCCGTAGCTGCAGCGAGCAGGCAGGCAAGCGAGTGTGCGGCAATCAGGGGCAGTGGCAGGCGCCGGGGAGCGGCTGGTGCCTGCCGGGCCGGGGCGCCGCCTCGACGCGGGCGGGTGACGGTCTCAAGGGCTCCTCCGACGATGGTCACAAGAATTGTAAGAACAGCTGAGCCGGCAGCTGCCGTGGCAATCAGTGGTAGCCCGGTGTTTCCCGGAGGGGTGTAGGCGCTTACTGCGAAGGCGAAGACAAAGAAGAGGCAGCCGGATGGTGTCCATTGGAGCAGGTCGGCTGCCGCAGAGCACAGGCAGGCGACAAGGGCTGTTGCCAGAACGGTGGTCCAGCCAGGAAGGTCTGCGGCGGATACGGCCGCCCCGATAAGGATCAATAGGGCAAGAACAGTCGAGGTCTGCAGTTGCATCGTGAGACGTCGGGGTAAAGAAGCGTTGCGCCCAAAAACCGCTCCGGTCGCTGCAAGTATCGCAAAGGGAGCTAGTTCGATCTTGTTCAATGACCACAGCACAAGGAGCGGCAGCAGGGCTGATGCCCCGGCTCGGACGGCGACCCGATGGGCGCCTGCGTGGGGACCGACGGCCAGGAGCTGTTTCACTCGCGGAATTGCAGTGACTGATGGTGATGTCACGATCCTCCAATTAAAAGTATTTCGCTGGCGAAGTACTTTTAATTTACAGTACGGTTGCTACATGAGGGACTCGGTGGATGGCGTTGTGGAGCAATGGCGACTAAGGCTGCCTTCGATTGAGGTGGAGGCGGCCGCCGTCTTGGGGCGCATCCACCGCATATCGCGCATTGTCCAACTGCAAAGCGAAGCCCTTCTTGAGAAGGCCGGCCTAACGCGGGGCGAATTTGACGTCCTGGCTGTTCTGATGAGGCACGGCGACCCATTGGCTCCCACTGAAATCGCGGCCGCACTCTCGGCTTCTCCGGCCGGAACGACCAAGAGGGTGCAGAAACTTCTCGCGGCTGGGCTGCTAACACGGAGACCGCACGAAAGCGACCGACGCAGCGCGCTATTGGATCTCACTCCGCGGGCCCGGCAGGAGATACCCCCGCTGCTCGAAGCGATCACCGGCATCGAGCGGGAATTGCTCGCAATATTGCCGCCGGAAGAAACCAGTCACCTCAACCACGCTCTGAAACTCTTGCTGGTGGAGTTGGAGTCCAAGGGGCTGGAGGCGCCTGAGAAGTTACCCCGCCAGCATTTTGCTAGCACCGGGCCCTAGGCATTACGGCGTTCCTGCCTGGTTGCGGGAAAGCTGCCGGGCGCCGCGGGATGTTCGGCGGTATCAATGTTAGGGTAGGCCGCCAGTCCCCACCGTCATTTTGCGCGGGTCGCCGAGCCCCTGCTCCAAGTCTGCGACTTCCGCCGTGCTGAGTGATCTGACCGATGGTATGAGTTCAGCCGCGCTCTGTCCCACATGGTGACGCATGCGCGCCTCCGCGGCCGCCGCTAAGCCGTCGTAGGCTTG
The DNA here is from genome assembly GCF_030209745.1 of Arthrobacter sp. fls2-241-R2A-200. GTDB lineage: Bacteria > Actinomycetota > Actinomycetes > Actinomycetales > Micrococcaceae > Arthrobacter. Next base: position 1,460 of record NZ_JARVRJ010000006.1, on the reverse strand, counting down.
TTCGAACAGCTTTCGCGCCATAGCAAGCGGCCAGTCCGCGACCATCTCACGTCTCACTTTCACGGGGCGCCGTTTCAGGGCCCGCGTAAGGACCTGGGGGCGTTACGTGGCGGACGAAAGAGGCTCAGGGTGCGTTGCAAAGGCTGGTCCTTTGACCCTGCCAACTCCCCGATCAAGCTTCTTTGACCACGCGGTTTCTCAGCTGGCCCAGGCCTTCGACGCTGGTGACCAGGATCTGGCCCTCGTGCAGGTATCGCTTGGGGTCCTGGGCGTGGCCCACGCCGCCAGGGGTGCCCGTGGAAATCACGTCGCCGGGGTTCAGCGTGATGATCGTGGAGATGTAGGAGACCAGGAACTCAGGGGTGAACACCAGGTCCGAGGTCGGGGTGCTCTGTTGGACTTCGCCGTCCACGGCTGAGGTCATCAGGGGGCCGGGCAGGAACTCGTCCTTAGTGATCATGGCCGGCCCGAATGGCGTAGACTTTTCCCAAGTCTTGCCCTGCAGCCACTGCAGGGTGCGGAACTGGTAGTCACGCATGCTGACGTCGTTCAGCACTGAATACCCGGCGATGTGATCCCCCGCCTGGGCTTCGGGGATCCGCCGCCCGGCCCTACCGATCACGACGGCGAGCTCGGTCCCAGTCCACGGTGTCCGATTCCTCTGGCAGGATCAGGTCGTCGTTGGCACCGATCAGGGATTCGGCGTATTTGGCGAACAGTGTGGGGTACGCCGGAACATCATGCCCCATCTCTTAGATGTGGTTCCGATAGTTTTGGCCCACGCAGATGATCTTGCCCGGGGACGGCACGACGGCGGCGAGATCGGCGCCGTCATAGGGGTGCGGTGTGCCCTCAGCTGTCTTCGCCGTGGTCTCCCAGTTGGGGTCTTTTAGCAGGGCGCCGACATCGGGAAAGCCGGGAATCTCGGTGAGGGTGTCGCCGTCCTGCCGGACGGCTGTGGTGACGCCGTTGCCAAGGCGGAGCGTGAGGAGTTTCATTGCTTGCTGCGTCCTTCAAAGTAGGTGCGGTGGGAAAAGCGCCTGGGTCCTTGGGAGTGCCCCCTGCTGGATGGTTCTCAGTCGCCCAGCCGAGGTAGCCGCGTTCGGGGCCCAAGCGGTTGCAGTTCCCATGCCTGTTCACGCGGTGTAGGGGTCGCTGATACCGATGTACTGGGTAGTGGTGTATTCGGCGATGCCTTCGGAGCCGCCTTCACGGCCGAGACCTGATTGCTTGACGCCGCCGAAAGGGGCGGCTGCGTTGGAGATGACGCCAGCGTTGAAGCCGACCATGCCGAACTCGATCTGCTCCGCCACTCGGAGGAGCCGGTTGAAGTCGCGGCTGTAGAGGTAGGACGCGAGCCCGTACTCGGTGCTGTTGGCGAGCTTGATGGCGTCTTCTTCAGTGCTGAAGGTGGTGACGGGGGCGACCGGGCCGAATATCTCCTGGCCCAGGATCGCGGC
>NZ_JARVRJ010000014.1 GCF_030209745.1 Arthrobacter sp. fls2-241-R2A-200 | reverse complement strand
TCCGTTGAAAACAAAAAATCAAACAGACACAACCACACCCACCGGAAATAACGGCAAACACGGCTGCACAAAATTCGAAACCAGCTGAAAACCAGACCACCACACACAGACGTGCGCAGGGCCCAGCCATAATTTCAACCAATCAAAAAACAATCGGCATCAACAAACTTGGCACACTATTGAGTTCTCAAACAACAGACACTAACCGGCACCACCCACACCCCACAGGGTCCAGGATCGCTCCGGAGCAACTTTTCAAACTTACCTGATCAACCTGGCCTTGGCAAATCAGCGTTTCCGCGATTCCCAGCCCATATAACCAGCCCCGAACCCGTCGCCGGCGCACTGGCAAGCGCGCCAATTTCAGGCTCATATTGAAGGGGGTCGGCCCCCGCAGTTACCAGCCCTAGGCTGCCTCACTCGCGGCGACTCAGAAGACATTACACGCTCCATGACCTCGGCACAAATCCGGCCCCGCACCGTCGTCGAACCGGGCCAAACCACGCGGGACGTTATGGCGGAAACGCCGGTTTAAAGGCGGAGAGGACCGGCAACCGTAACGGTTGCCGGCCCTCTCCGTGCAGGGCTTTCTTCGTGCAGGGACTTCTCCGTGTTAGGACTCTAGGCCGACACTTCGATCGTGGCGAGGTTCTTCTTGCCACGGCGAAGGAGCAGGTACCGGCCGTGAAGCAAGTCATCCTGCGCAACGACGGCATCGGGATCGGACACCTTGGTGTTGTTCACGTAGGCACCGCCCTCGCCGACGGTACGGCGGGCTGCAGATTTACTGTCCGACAGTCCCGAGGCGACCAAGAGATCGATGATCCCCAGGCCGTCAGCGCCGACCTTCGCCGAAGGAAGTTCTGCAGTGGCTGCCTCCAAGGTCTGCTCGTCCAGCACAGTCAGGTCTCCGTTGCCGAACAGCGCCGCGGAAGCGGCGATGACTTTCTCGGTCGCGTCGACTCCATGCACGAGCGAGGTGACCTCGAAGGCAAGCTTCTTCTGGCCCTCGCGGGCAAACGGGCGTTCAGCCACCGCCTGTCCGAGTTCCTCGATCTCAGCCCGTGAAAGGAACGTGAACACCTTAAGGCGATCCACCACATCGGCATCGGCGGTGTTGAGCCAGAACTGGTAGAACGCGTAGGGGCTGCACATGTCCGGATCAAGCCAGATGGCGTTGCCTTCGCTCTTGCCGAACTTGGTGCCGTCCGAGTTGGTGATGAGGGGCGTGCCCAGGGCATGCACGCTCTTGCCTTCGACCTTGCGAATGAGCTCCGTGCCACTGGTGAGATTGCCCCACTGGTCCGAGCCGCCCGTCTGCAGGGCGCAGCCATAGTCGCGGAAAAGCTGGAGGTAGTCCATTCCCTGCAGAATCTGGTAGCTGAATTCGGTGTAGCTGATGCCCTCGTCCGAGTTCAGGCGGGAGGCCACTGCATCCTTGCGGAGCATGGTGCCCACGCGGAAATGCTTCCCGATTTCACGGAGGAAATCGATGGCGCTCAGTGGCGCGGTCCAGTCGAGGTTGTTGACCATCCGGGCCGGGTTCTCGCCGTCGAAACTCAGGAAGCGGCGTACCTGCCCCTGAAGGTAACCGACCCACTCCGCCACGGTGTCTTTGGTGTTCAAGGTGCGTTCCGCCGTCGGACGCGGATCCCCGATGAGTCCGGTAGAGCCGCCCACCAAGCCGAGTGGCTTGTGGCCGGCAAGTTGCAGGCGGCGCATCAAAAGCAACTGCACCAAGTTGCCTAAATGCAGCGAAGGCGCGGTGGGGTCGAAGCCACAGTAATAGGTGATCGGGTCCCCGGCGAGAAGCTTTTCCAGTTCCGTTTCGTCCGTGGAAACGTGCACAAGACCCCGCCATTTAAGCTCCTGCCAGATGTTGGCAAAAGCGGGATCGTTGTGTTGGGACTCAATGTTGTTTACGTGTGGCACGAGATCTAAGTTAGCAGGATTGACGCGCCATTTTCCTAGCGTTCGATGCCGGCAGGAAGCGGGGCGGCGGCGATGAGGCGAAGACGTTGCGTGGCCCGCGTCATGGCAACGTAAAGGTCGCCCACCTTTCCGTGCTCGTGATTCAGCATGGCTGCAGGCTCCAAAACCACCACGCCGTCGAACTCGAGGCCCTTGGCTTCCTTGGGACTCATCACCACGATGTCCTGCTCGTAACTGCCTGCACCACCACCGACACGCCGTCCGTACACCTTCCGGAGCGCGGCGGCGGCCTGCGGCAGCAGCGGTCCGTCGGCAATCACGGCGAGCAATCCGCCGTCGAGCGCTGTGATTTCCTCGGGCAGGACCTCAAGGAGGCGCGGCACGATCCCATCCGCGTCGACACGGTCCACGATTGGCGACCATTTGCCTTCCCGAACAGCCTTGGGGGCCGAGACCACCAAACCCGCGCGGTTGGCCATGCGGACCGCCGCCTCGGCGATTTGCGACGGCGTGCGGTAGTTCACCGTTAGTTCTTCCAACGACCACCGGCCACCGAACGACGGCGCCAGGGCGCTCTTCCACGAATTGGCACCGGCCGCTGCACTGGTCTGCGCGATATCCCCCACGATCGTGAAGGACTTCAGCGGGCAACGACGGACCAAGAGGCGCCACTGCATGGGCGAAAGTTCCTGGGCCTCGTCAACAATAATGTGGCCAAAAGCCCACGAGCGATCGCTGGTGGCTCTTTCGGCCGCGGTCAGACGGGTTTCGCGTTCCTGATTCTGGTCTGCGAGTTCTTCGGCCGTGACCAGGACGTCGACGCCCATCGATTCCATGTTGGCCAAGGTCTGCTTGGCGTTGGCGAGATCCCGGGCACGGTCGGCTTCCTGCTGGGCCAATCCCCTGCCTGCGGCCGGATCGAGTTCACCGAGCAACTCGGCAGCCTCGTCCAGCAACGGCACATCCGCCTCTGTCCACGGCGCGTCGGCAGGACGCTGCAGCAAGGCGCGTTGCTCCGGCGTCAGGTGTGGCGTGCAGGCCTCGAGGATGGCGGGCTTGCTGAAGAGCTCGGAAATCAGCTTCTCCGGTGTCATCGGCATCCAGCAAAGGTTCAGTGCAATGCGAACATCCCGGGCGGACCGGACGTCCTCTGCCAGGTAGGCGCGATCGGCATTGTTGCCGATATTCGACTCCTCCACCAGATCGGTCAACTGCTCTGTGAGCTCACGCAGGAGGATCTTCACGAACGTCAAGCGCGCCTCATTGTGGGGTTTGCCGGTGGCCCGCGCCTTTTCTCGGGCACGGCGTACCTGCCTGACAGAAAGGGTCAGCTTGCGCGAGTCAACTTCGAGGACCAGGTCCTGGGCAGGGGTCCGTTGGCGGTTGGCGACGGCGTTGGCCACCACCTTGGCCATGTCGAGCTTGCCCTTCAGGGCCGCTACGTTGCTGTCCTCCTCCGGCACGGCATGGATTCCGGGCATGAGGCGGCCGAGGCTCGCCATAACCACGCCGGTCTCGCCGAGCGATGGAAGGACGCGTTCGATGTAGTGCATGAAGGAGGACGACGGCCCCACCAAGAGGACGCCGGCGCTCTTGAGCCGGTCCCGGTGGGTGTACAGCAGGTAGGCTGCCCGGTGCAGTGCGACGGCGGTCTTTCCCGTACCGGGACCGCCTTGGACCACCAGGGCGCCGGAGATGGAGGAACGGATGATCCGGTCCTGCTCGGACTGGATGGTGCCCACGATGTCGGACATGCGGCCCGTGCGCTTGGAGTTAAGGGCAGCAAGCAGCGCGCCCTCTCCTTGGAGTGACTCGTTATCGGCCAACAAGCCAGCGTCCAGGACATCGTCCTCGATGGCTTTGACCTCACGTCCTTGGAGGATCAGGTGACGACGACGGCGGACACCTTGCCGGTCGAAGGCAGTCGCCTGGTAAAAGTGCCCGGCTTCGGGCGCCCGCCAGTCAACCATGAGCCGCTGGAGGTCAGCCGTGGTCAAGCCAATGCGGCCGATGTACTGCTCCTCACCGGAATCGAGGTCCAGACGGCCGAACACCAGCCGGTCATCGACGGCGTCGAGCTGGGCAAGGCGGTCCTCGTACAGGGCCGCGAAAGCGTCACGTTCGGACACATTCTGCATGGTTCCCACAGCACCGGCCCTGCGTACCTGCGCCAGCTGGGCACGCTTTTCTTCACGCAGCTCATCGAGCCGGGCATACAGCCCGGCCACATATTCCTGCTCGTGGACCAAATCAGCGTCGTGCATCGAACCGTACCCCTATCGCAAAAGACAGACCGTCCATTCTACAGTGATTTTGGTAAACGCGGTGGGGTGGCGGTCACATGCCGGACGGCGCTAGATCGTAACGGCGCGCTTCCGCGGACGTGCCGCTTTGTAGCGCGAGACGGTGGGATCGTTGTCGACCCAAAAGCGCCATGGGTATTCGCTCGTTCCACCCGGTCCTGCCACGCCAACTCTGGGTCCGCTGGACACCGCCTCCGCCGGCGAGCGCGGCAACCACAAGCTGAAGGGTTCTGCGAGCGCGTCACGGCCTGTGTCCGCCGTCGTAAGTCCCAGCGCGGACGCCAGCCTGGCAGGTCCGCTCGCCAGATCCTTTGGCGTTTTGGCGGCGGGGCGGCGGGCCGCGGCAAGCCCTTCGCCGTCGACGATCTCACCTGCCCGCAGCAAGAGGGCGGACGGTGCGTCCTCCGGACCACAGACGATGTTGGCGCAGTAATGCATGCCGTAGGTGAAGTAGACGTAGAGGAATCCCGGCGCCCCGAACATCGGGGCGTTCCTGGCTGTGCGTCCGCCAAAGGTGTGGGAGCCGGGGTCGGGGTGCTGGGAATCACGTGGGCCCATGTACGCTTCCACCTCGGTGAGCCTGACGGACACCGGACCCGCGTCGGAGTGGTGCGTCAGCACGGCTCCGAGTATCAACGGGGCGATGACGCGGGGGTCGCCAGCGAGGAATGCACGGACGTCCGCTGGTTCTGTCATGAAGGTTTCCATGGACGGGCTCATGCCCAGACACTAGCAAAAAGACCTGCAAGGGCCATGTCCGATTCCCGCTAGAAGTGTCCCCCCGTGGCTGGCAGGATGGGGAGATGGACTTCTGGCAGCGCTACAGGGCAATCGATGCCCGCGACACCCGGTTCGATGGCCAATTCTTCACCGCTGTCAGCTCCACCGGCATTTACTGCCGCCCGTCATGCCCCGCCCGGACACCGAAGGCGGAGAACGTGACGTTTTACGAAACCTCCGCCGCGGCGCACGAGGCCGGGTACCGCGCTTGCAAACGCTGCCTCCCGGAGGCCGTTCCGGGAACTCCCGCGTGGAACGTCCGCTCCGACGTGGCGGGCCGCGCCATGCGACTCATCAACGACGGCGTCATCACTCGCGAAGGCGTCGAGGGCCTGGCGCAACGTTTGGGCTACTCCCCGCGGCAACTCAACCGGATCCTCAGCCAAGAACTCGGCGCGGGTCCTCTCTCCCTGGCGAGGGCGTGCCGGTCCCAAATAGCGAGGACACTGCTGGCCTCCACGGATATGCTCCTTGCCGATGTTGCGTTTGCATCAGGGTTCAACAGCGTGCGGCAGTTCAACGACACCATCGGTGAGGTCTTCGCGATGACGCCGACGGCGTTGCGGGCCACTGCTGCCAAGCCCCACCATGGCGGAGCTGCTGCAGCTTCCACCGCGGGCCCGGTGCCCTTGACGTTGAATTTGCCGTACCGGGAACCCTTCGATCCCGGCATATTCGACTTCCTGGCCGTCCGCGCTATTCCCGGGATCGAGGTGGCCAGCACCGGGCCGAACGGAACGGCAACGTACGCCCGCACCCTCCGCCTCCCACGCGGCAGCGCCTCCTTCTCCGTGACGTACACGCCGTCGAAGCCCGGCAGTTCGTTACAGCTAACGGCTACTGTGGCGGATCTTCATGACCTCCCCGCACTGTTGAGCCGCGTCCGGAGGTTGTTCGATCTAGACGCTGATCCACAGGCAATCGACGAAGCTTTGGCGGCGGACTCGAGGCTTGCAGACCGGGTCGCGGCCATTCCTGGAATGAGGCTGCCTGGTGCCGTCGATCCCCAGGAACTGTTGATCCGGGCCATGATCGGCCAGCAGATCACCGTGGCGGCTGCCAGAAAAGCCCTGACGCAGCTGTCAGTTGCCGGCTCCCCTGCCGGGCCGGGTGCCCCTGGCCTGGACCGCTTCTTCCCGACGGCGGCGGAACTCGCTGACCAAGGCCGCGCCCTGCTCCGGGGTCCCCAGCGCCGCATTGATTCCATCGTGGCGGCGGCCGAAGCGATGGCGAGCGGGGCGTTGGACTTCGGCTACGGGGATGACGTGCCGAGCCTGGAACGCAAACTGCTCCCGCTGCCCGGTGTTGGACCGTGGACAGTCGGATACGTCGCAATGCGCGTGCTAGGCGCCCCGGATATCTTCCTGGCCAACGATGCCGCCGTCCGCAACGGGTTGAAGTTACTGCCTCCCCGGGAGGGCTTGAGTGCCACATTCCAAGAGGTCAGCCCGTGGCGCTCCTACGCCACCATGCACCTGTGGCGGACGGCGGCAAAGAAGCGGGCGTGAGGGAGCAACTGGCTTAGCGGGTTGCCGGCAGCGCGGCAGGCCATGGAAGGAGCTCGGGTAGCTCGATTCCATCGGCAGCGGCTGTTGCGCGCAGGCTTCCTAAGGTCGGTTCCCGTCCGGCGAGCCACGCAGCGATGTCTGTCAGCATGCCGGTGATGGCAACGGACGTGCCACCGGTGCCGATAGCCAGTTGGGGAAGACCGGTGGGCTGCAGGATGAACTTATACTTCTCAGGCACACGTGCTGCCAGGAAGTCGATGAGATGTTCGCAGAAGGGGCGGCTCCACGTCTCGGGCCCGTAGCCCAGGCCCAGGTCTGAGGCATGGATGGTGAGTTCGCGCCAAAGCGCCAAACCGCCGTCGAGCACTGTTCCGTCCCTGTACGCGATGCGGGCGTTCCAGCCGTCCCCCTTCACGTGGTCGAACGCGGCTGTTGCGGCTCCCAGAGCGGCAGAAACAGCTTCTGTGTGCTGCGCGAGGCTATGCCCGGCGGCCAGGTCGATCGCCTTGTTGCGGCCCTCCATGCCGCCGTCGTACAGTTCCACGGTCTCGCCGCGGAGGGCGTAGTCGAGTTGGCGGGCCATAGCCCGGCAAATCCCGCCGATGTGCGCAAGGACGTGTCCGCGTGTCCAGCCTGGAAGCTCCGACGGTTCAGCGACGGAGGAATCGTCCATGGTGGCTAGGAGGCGGGTGACGACGTCGGCGGCTTTGTGAAGCTCTGCGGGCAGCGTCTCAGGGGTGATCGGGGTCATAGCGCCATGCTAACGCACCAGTTAAACAGCTGTGGGACAGCACTTGACGTGCCGTCCCACAGCTTCTTTTGCGTCGTTAGCCCGCGTAGGAGCGGACTGCGCCCAGCTCCGCTTCGAGAGCCGCCAGTTGGCGTTCGACGGCGGCCGGCGCCGTTCCGCCCTGCGAGTTGCGGCTGTTCAGCGAACCCTTGGTGCTGAGGACAGAGCGGACTTCAGGAGTCAGGTGCTCCGAAATCGCCCCGTATTCCGCGTCCGTCAGGTCCCACAGCTCCACGCCACGGCTTTCGGCCTGCTTGACGGCGGCACCGGAGAGCTCGTGGGCCTCCCGGAAGGGCACGCCCTGGCGGACCAGCCACTCGGCTATGTCCGTGGCCAACGCGAAGCCCTGCGGAGCCAGCGATTCCATACGCTCTGTGTTGAACGTGAGCGTGGCAATCATGCCCGAGACGGCCGGAAGCAATACTTCCAGTGTGTCGGCGGCGTCGAATACAGGTTCCTTGTCTTCCTGCAGATCGCGGTTGTACGCGAGCGGCAGGCCCTTGAGAGTCGCCAGGAGTCCCGTCAGATTGCCAATGAGGCGTCCTGCCTTGCCGCGGGCGAGCTCGGCAACGTCCGGGTTCTTCTTCTGCGGCATGATGGACGATCCCGTGGAGTAGGAATCATGCAGCGTCACGAAGGAGAATTCCTTGGTTGCCCACAAGATGACTTCCTCGGAAATGCGGGACAAGTCCACACCGATCATGGAACACACCCAGGCGAACTCGGCGAAGACGTCGCGGGATGCGGTGCCATCGATCGAGTTGTGGACGGCCGAGAAGAAACCCAAGTCCGCGGCAACAGCCTCAGGATCGAGCCCCAGCGAAGAACCTGCCAAGGCACCGGAGCCGTAGGGCGAGACGCCGGCACGCTTATCCCAGTCCTGGAGGCGCTGCACATCACGAAGCAGTGCCCAGGCATGGGCAAGCAAGTGGTGGCTCAGCAGCACCGGCTGGGCGTGCTGAAGGTGCGTTCGGCCAGGCATGGCTACACCGTGGTGGGCCTTGGCTTGCTCGACCAGCGCATCGACGGTGGCGAGGACACCGCGGGCTATGATCCGGGCGTGGTCACGCAGGAACATCCGGCCAAGGGTTGCCACTTGGTCGTTCCGGGAACGGCCCGCGCGGAGCTTGCCACCCAATTGGGTTCCGGCACGCTCAATCAGCCCACGTTCCAGCGAACCGTGCACGTCCTCGTCACTCTCAGCCGGGACGTAGGCGCCGCTCGCAACGTCCTCGTCCAATTGCTGCAGTGCCGCGAGCATGCCTTCGAGCTCGGCATCGTCCAGCAAACCGGCCTTGGCCAGCACCCGCGCGTGCGCCTTGGAACCGGCGATGTCGTACCGGGCAAGCCGCCAGTCAAAGTGGGTGGACTTGCTCAAAGCGGCCAGCGCATCCGCGGGGCCGCCGGCGAACCGGCCGCCCCACAAGGCACCTTCATTAGTTGCGCTTGTCATTCCCCTGCAACCCGGAGGTCGCGGCCGGAAGCAACCTTGGAGGACATGCCCCACAGCTCGATGAAACCGCGGGCCATGGACTGGTCAAAGGTGTCGCCGGTGTCGTAGGTGGCCAGATCGAAGTCGTAGAGCGAGGTCTCGGAGCGACGACCGTTGACGATTGCCTGGCCGCCGTGAAGGACCATGCGGATGTCGCCGGAGACGTACTGCTGGGTGTCCTCGATGAATGCGTCCAGGGAGCGCTTCAGCGGGGAGAACCACTGGCCGTCATACACAAGCTCGGACCAGCGCTGGCCAACTGTGGCCTTGAATCGGGCCTGCTCACGCTCGATGGTGATGTCCTCAAGGTGCTTGTGCGCAGTGATCAGAGCCATGGCACCGGGTGCTTCATAGATCTCGCGGGACTTGATACCCACCAAGCGGTCCTCGACGACGTCGATGCGGCCAACGCCTTGGGCGCCGGCACGGCGGTTCAGTTCCTGGATGGCCTGCAGTGGGGTGACCTTGACGCCGTCGATCGCTACCGGCACGCCGGCCTGGAAGGAAATGGTGACCTCATCCGGGGCCGGAGGGAATTCCGGGGTGGCGGTGTAGTCGTAGATGTCCTTGGTGGGAGCGTTCCAAATGTCCTCAAGGTAGCCGGTCTCGACGGCGCGTCCCCAGACGTTCTGGTCGATCGAGTACGGGTTCTTCTTGGTGGTCTCGATCGGGAGGCCCTTTTCCTCGGCGAAGGCAATGGCCTTGTCGCGGGTGAGCGCGAGGTCGCGGACCGGTGCGATGCACTTCAGGTCCGGGCCGAGGGTCTGGATGCCAACTTCGAAGCGGACCTGGTCGTTACCCTTACCGGTGCAACCGTGGGCAACGGTGGTGGCGCCGAACTCGCGGGCGGCCTTCACGAGGTGCTTCACGATGACGGGACGCGAAATGGCCGAAACCAACGGGTAGTGGCCTTGGTAGAGTGCGTTGGCCTTCAGCGTCGGCATGGCGTACTCGTTGGCGAATTCGTCACGGGCGTCAGCGACGTAGGCCTCGACGGCGCCGCAACCGAGTGCGCGCTGGCGGATGGTCTCCAGGGACTCGCCGCCCTGTCCGACGTCGACCGCCACGGCGATGACCTCGGCACCGGTGGCTTCACCGATCCAGCCGATGGCTACGGATGTATCAAGGCCACCGGAGTAGGCCAGAACAATGCGCTCAGTCACGAGAGTGCTCCTTTGTTGTTGCTTGGTTTCATTCATTCGAATCAATGCTGTGTGAAGCTTTTAGTTGCCGGGGCCGGCTTCCTCGGCCATGTGGAGGAAGCGCGCTGCGAGGTCCGCTCCGCCGTCGGGATCCCGGGCCACCAACAGCAACGTGTCATCGCCTGCGATCGTACCCAAAATGGACGGCATCACCGAGTGGTCGATGGCCAATGCCAAGAAGTTTGCAGCCCCCGGAGGTGTACGCAACACCACGATGTTGCCCGAAGCTTCCGCCGTCACCAGCAGTTCGCCGCAAAGCCTGCTCAGCCGGGCATCCAGGATTTCCTGCGTGACACCGCTCTTGGCGTTCCGGTCCCCGCCTTCGCCCGGAACGGCGTAGACCAAGACCCCCTCCTTGCCGCGGACCCTCACCGCGCCCAGTTCCACCAGGTCCCGGGACAGGGTCGCCTGGGTGACCTGGACGCCGTCGTCCGCCAGCAAAGCTGCAAGCTCGGCTTGCGAGCGCACGGACTCACCCGTCAGGATCGCGGTGATACGCGCCTGGCGGGCTGTCTTGGTGGCCGGGCTGACCGGTGGCACGGACGGGTTGGCGGACACTAGAACGTGCTCTCCCCGGTTCCCTCTACCGGAGCAAGCCCCTCGACGAAAGCAAGGCCCGAGCGGTGCATCAGCCAGGCCATGAGCGCCTTCTGGGCGTGGAGCCTGTTCTCTGCCTCATCCCACACAATGGACTGCGGACCGTCAATGACGCTGGCCGAGATCTCATAACCGCGGTAAGCCGGGAGGCAGTGAAGCACGACGGCGTCCGGCGCCGCTTGCGCCATGGCCGCCTCGTCCACGGAGTACTCGCGGAACAACTGCATCCGCGCTTCCTTTTCGGATTCCTGCCCCATGGAAACCCAGGTGTCCGTTGCCACCACGTCGGCACCCTTCAGGGCCTCCGCCGCATCGCTGGTGACCAGCACGGACCCGCCGGTCTGGGCAGCCCGTTCTTCTGCGGCAGCGACGATCTCTGCCGCTGGCAGGTAACCGTCAGGGCCGGAAATGCGGACGTGCATGCCGGCAGTGACCCCGGCCAAGAGGTAAGAGTTCGCCATGTTGTTCGCAGCATCGCCCAGGTAGGCCATGGTCAATCCGGCAAGTTCGCCCTTGTGTTCCTTGACGGTCAGTAGGTCGGCAAGGAGCTGGCAGGGGTGGTAGTCGTCGCACAGGGCGTTAATCACCGGGACCTTGGAGTTTTCCGCCATGGCCACCAAGCCTGCGTGGGCACCGGTCCGCCACACAATGGTGGAGACCATGCGCTCCAGGACCTTCGCTGTGTCCTCCACGGATTCCTTGTGGCCGATCTGCGCCTCGCCGGGGTTGATGATCAGGGCGTTGCCGCCCATGTCCGCGATGCCGGTGGCAAAGGAGACGCGCGTACGGGTTGAGGTCTTATCGAAGATCACCGCAACGGTCTTGCGTCCCTGGCCGTCGGCAGCGAACGGCTGCACGCTGTAGGGAGCCGCCTTCATCCGCGCCGCGAGTTCGAGGACCTCCCGCTGCTCGGCCGGGCTGAGGTCCGTGTCCTTGAGGAAGTGACGTGTGGTGGTGGAAGTAGTCACTGTGAGTCCTTTGCAGTCGTGTCTTTGGCCGTGGCAATCAGGTCCGGCAGTGCCGCCAAGAAGTGGTCGGCCTGCTCGGTGGTGACGATCAGTGGCGGGGCGAGGCGGATGGTTCGCGGGCCGGGGCTGTTGATGATGAACCCGGCGTCCAGGCCTGCGGTCACCATGGCAAGTGCGATGTCCGCATCGAGGTCGAAGCCAATCAGCAGGCCGTCACCGCGGACTTCGGTCACGCCCTCGACGCCGGCAATGCCTTGGCGTAGGTGGGCTCCGACAGCCTGCACCTTCTGCAGGACGCCCTGGCTTTCGATGGCGTGGAGCGTGGCAAGCGATGCCGCCGTAGCCACCGGGTTCCCCCCGAAAGTGGTGCCGTGCTGGCCTGCGGTGAGCAGGGCCGACGTCGTACTTCCGAAAGTGATCAAGGCACCCACCGGGAAGCCGCCGCCCAGTCCTTTGGCGAGCGTCACGGCGTCCGGGACGATGCCGGCGTCCTCGCTGGCGAGCCATTTTCCGGTGCGCCCGATACCCGTCTGGACCTCGTCCAGGATCAAGAGTGCACCGGCCTTGCTGGTGGCTTCGCGGGCCGCCTGCAAGTATTCGTCGCTGAGCGGCCGCACACCCGCTTCGCCCTGGATGGGTTCGAGGAAAACGGCCGCGGTGGCATCGTCGACGGCGGCACGCAAGGCTTCGATGTCACCGAACGGTATGTGGACCACGCCACCGGGCAGTGGCTCGAAGGGCGCCCTGTAGGCTTCCTTGGCCGTGAGCGCGAGGGCACCCATGGTGCGGCCATGGAAGGCGCCTTCGAGGGCGATGATCTTGGTGCGTTTAGCGTCTGGGTTGGTGTTGTTGCGGCGGGCCAGCTTAAAGGCGGCCTCATTCGCTTCAGTCCCGGAGTTGGCAAAAAATACCTTGGAGCCCTCCGGCGCGTTGCTGATGGCCAGCAGTTTTTCGGCGAGCGCGATCTGCGTGGGGCTGGTGAAGAAATTGGAGATGTGTCCCAGCGTGGCGAGCTGGCTGGAGATCACCGAGGTCACGAACGGGTGGGCGTGGCCCAGGGCGTTCACGGCGATGCCGCCGAGGAGGTCAAGGTATTCCTTGCCGTCGGCGTCCCACACCAAGCAGCCTGCACCCCGGACCAGGACGCGCTGCGGAGTGCCGAACACGCCCATCAGTGAGGACGAGTAGCGGGCCAGCCAGTCAGCGCCCGAGCTCTGGGTAACGAGCGTGGTTGCGGCGGCCTCCGCAGCGATGGGGGCGCCATCGCCGGTGGGATTGAGGCCAACAGTTTCGCTCATGCGTTCACTTCCTCGTCCGGTACTACTTGGGTGCCAATACCCGCCGTCGTGAATGTCTCCAACAGCATCGAGTGGGCGAGGCGGCCGTCCACGATGTGTGCCCGTTCCACGCCCTCGTCAATGGCTTTGAGGCATGCGGCCATTTTGGGAATCATGCCGGATTCGAGCGTGGGCAGCATGTCGCGCAGTTCCGATGCGGTCAGAGAAGAAATCAGCGACGACTTGTCCGGCCAGTCGGCGTAAAGACCTTCCACGTCCGTGAGGATGACCAGCTTTGTAGCGCCCAATGCCGAAGCGACAGCCGCAGCAGCGGTATCTGCGTTGACGTTGAGCACTTGGCCAGTGGTCTGGAAGCCGCGGGAGCCGTCAGCCCGGGGCTCGCCGTCGACAACCTCCGGGGCGACCGTCGAGATGACTGGAATGCGGCCGGCGTCAAGGATGTCCTTGATTCCGGCGGGATCAACGCCGACAACCTCGCCCACCAGGCCGAGGTCCACTTCTTCGCCGTCCACAACGGTGCCCGTTCGGACCGCGCGCAGCAGTCCGCCGTCCTCACCGGACATACCCACGGCGTAGGGTCCGTGGGAGTTGATCAATCCGACCAGCTCCCGGCCCACCTGTCCGGTCAGGACCATCCGGACCACGTCCATGGCCTCCGGAGTGGTGACGCGGAGGCCACCCTTGAACTCGGACTCGATACCCAAACGGCTCAGCATCGAGTTGATTTGCGGTCCTCCGCCGTGCACCACCACAGGGTGGATGCCCACATGGTGGAGGAACACGATGTCTTCGGCGAAGGCCCGGCGAAGGTCCTCGTTGACCATGGCGTTGCCGCCGTACTTGATCACCATGGTGGTGCCGGCAAAGCGCTGGATCCACGGCAGGGCTTCGATCAACGTGCCGGCCTTGTCCTGGGCGGTCTTTGCCGAATCCCCGCCGATGGATGCAGTGTCGCGGGTTTGCGCAGTCATTGTCATTCCGCTCAGCTCGAGTACGCGCTGTTCTCATGCACGTAATCGTGCGTGAGGTCATTGGTCCAGATCGTGGCCTCGGCGTCGCCGGCGTTAAGGTCGATTTCCACCAGCACTTCACGGGGTTCGAGGTCCACCAGGTTGCGATCATCTCCGATCGCGCCGTTGCGGCAGATCTGTACGCCGTTCATGGCGACGTTGAGTTGATCGGCT
The DNA here is from genome assembly GCF_030209745.1 of Arthrobacter sp. fls2-241-R2A-200. Classification (GTDB taxonomy): domain Bacteria; phylum Actinomycetota; class Actinomycetes; order Actinomycetales; family Micrococcaceae; genus Arthrobacter. The sequence goes on along the minus strand of NZ_JARVRJ010000014.1, from coordinate 161,513 downwards.
TCAAAGACGGCGTCCGTGGTGCCCACAGCCGAGAGAACGCGACCCCAGTTGGGATCCTTGCCGAAGATGGCTGCCTTGAAGAGGTTTGAACGGGCCACGGCCCGGCTGACGATTTCCGCGTCGCGTTCACTGGCCGCGTTGAAAGTGCGGATAGCGATATCGTGGCTGGCCCCTTCTGCGTCGCCGATGAGCTTGCGAGCCAGTTCGGCGCACACCTGCGTGATTCCTTCGCCCAGCTTTTCCGTGGACGGCAGTGCCTCGGACGCGCCCGAAGACAGGAGCACCACTGTGTCATTGGTGGACATGCAGCCATCGGAGTCAGCGCGATCGAACGTGACGCGCGTGGCGTCGCGGAGCACGACGTCGAGCTCGTCAGCCGGGACCTGCGCATCGGTGGTGAGCACCACCAGCATCGTTGCCAGGCCCGGCGCCAACATGCCGGCACCCTTGGCGATGCCACCAACGGTGAACTGCTTGCCTTCAGCATCGGTTCCCGTGAAGACGGCTTCCTTTGAGACGCTGTCCGTGGTCATGATCGCAGTCGCCGCAGCAGAACCGCCGTCGTCGGACAGCTCACCGAACGCGGCCTCGACGCCCGGAAGAATCTTGTCCATGGGAAGTTGCTCGCCGATCAGGCCGGTGGAGCACACCACGACGTCGGAAGCTGAGACTCCCAGCACCTCCGCCACCTTCTCGGCGGTGGCGTGGGTGTTCTGGAAACCCTGCGGACCGGTGCAGGCGTTGGCGCCGCCGGAGTTCAGGACCACAGCGTCCACCCGGCCATCGCTGACCACTTGCCTCGACCAATGCACGGGGGCGGCGGCTACGCGGTTGGACGTGAAGACCGCGGCAGCGGCCTTGGAGGGTCCGTCGTTGACCACCAGGGCCAGATCGGGGTTGCCGGAGGCTTTGATGCCGGCTTTGATGCCTGCGGCACGGAATCCTTTGGGGGCGGTAATGGTCACGGTGCAACTCCCTGCAGGTTCAGGCCGGCGGTTTCATCCAGGCCGAGGGCAATGTTCATGGACTGCACGGCGCCGCCGGCGGTCCCCTTGGTGAGATTATCGATAGCGCACGTGACGATCACGCGGCCGGTGTGCTGATCGAACGCCAACTGCATGACCGCATGGTTTGACCCCTGCACCGACTTGGTGGTGGGCCACTGACCCTCGGGCAAAAGGTGCACGAACGGCTCGTCATCGTAAGCATCTGCCCACGCTTGGCGAAGTTCGGCTTCGCTGACACTGCGTCCTGCCTGGGACCGCACTTTGGCCGTCGCCGTGGTGAGGATACCCCTGCTCATCGGAGCCAGTGTGGGGGTGAACGAGACAGTGACCTGCTCCCCTGCCGCATTGGAAAGGCCCTGTTCAATCTCCGGAGTGTGCCGGTGTCCCCCGCCCACTCCGTACGGGCTCATGGAACCCATGACTTCGGATCCGATCAGGTTGACTTTCGCGGCCTTGCCGGCACCTGAGGTACCCGAGGCGGAAACAATGACAACATCATCCGGTTGAAGGATCCCCGAGGCGAATCCCGGCGCCAAGGCCAGCAAGGCCGACGTCGGGTAGCAGCCCGGAACAGCGATGCGGTTGGCGCCCTTGAGCGCATCCCGCTGCCCGGGGAGCTCCGGCAAGCCATAGGGCCACGTGCCCGCGTGCGCGGAACCATAGAACTTTTCCCACGCTGCGGGATCCTGCAAGCGGTGGTCCGCGCCGGCGTCGATGACCAGGGTGCCTTCCGGCAACTGGGCCGCGATCTCCGCTGAGGTGCCGTGTGGGAGTGCAAGGAACACCACATCATGACCGGAAAGGTTCTCAACCGTGGTGTCTTCCAGGATCCGGCTCGACAAACCGTGGAGATGCGGCTGCAACTCACCTAGTCTGGAACCAGCGTTGCTGTGCGCTGTAATGGCACCGATGGTGACATCCGGGTGCCCGGCCAGCAGACGAAGCACTTCCCCACCGGCGTAGCCGCTGGCGCCGGAAACGGCAACAGAAATAGTCATGAGTTCACTATACAGCAAACATATTCATGCCGTCCGATATTTATGCATTCGCCTTGGGCTGCCTATATGACGGGATAGCACGTATGCTTAGTGAAGGGTGATCAAGACCGTGCAGTCCGAACGTCGGCTGCAACGTTGCCCGTTAGCGATACGGGGCAACTCTTGCCACCCACCTCCACTTCCGAGCGCACTCCACCCCGCGGCATTCAGCCAAATCCTGTGGTCAAAAGCTATTCCGAACTCCTCAAAAGCGTGAAATCAGCGGGCCTTCTTGAACGGCGAAGCGGATTCTACGTCTGGGTATTCGCGGCGCTCGTCCTGCTCATGGCCGGTACCTGGCTTGGTTTCTCCCTCTTGGGGGAATCGTGGTACCAACTCCTCATAGCCGCCGCCGTCGGCATTCTTTGCACCCAACTCAGCTTCCTGGCACACGAGGCGGGGCACAAGCAGATCTTCGCTTCCCGCCGTGCCAACGATTGGTCCGCCAGGCTCCTGGCAACTGCCGTTGCGGGGATCAGCTACTCCTGGTGGGAACAAAAACACGGCGCCCATCATAACAACCCCAACGTGATCTCCAAAGATCCTGACATCAAGAACAACCTCTTGGTCTTCCATGCGGATGCTGCGGCCGAACGCAAAGGTCGGCTGGCGTTCCTCACCAAGAAGCAGGGTTGGTTCTTTTTCCCGCTGCTGACGCTGCTGGGGTTGAGTTTGCAGTTCGACTCCCTCCGCTTCGTCTTTGGAAAGCAAACCATGCGCTATCGCTGGGTGGAGTCTCCCATCTTGATTGCCCGGCTTGTGGCTTTGCCGCTGCTGGCCTTCTCATTCCTGCCCCTCGGCATGGCCTTCGCCTTCCTTGGCGTGCAGATCATGGTTTACGGCTTTTACATGGGCGCCTCGTTCGCGCCCAACCACAAAGGGATGCCGGTCCTGCCGAAGGACAGCCGCGTGGACTTCCTTAGCCGCCAAGTCCTCACCTCCCGCAACATCTCGGGCGGGCGGTTCATGGACTTCCTCCTGGGCGGGCTGAACCGGCAGGTGGAGCACCACCTTTTTCCGGATATGGCCAGGCCCCAACTTCATCGGGCGTCGGGAATCGTCCGTGAATTCTGCGCGGCGCACTCCATTCCGTACACCGAAACCACTTTGGTGAAGTCTTACGGGATCGTAGTCAGCTACCTCAACGAGGTCGGCTTGGCCGCGGGCCGCGGTTTCGACTGTCCGGTGGCCTCGACGCACGGACGCTTCTAGTTTTCGACGCCGGGGCCGCCAACATCCCTAGGATGGATGGAGGAACCGGGAGGAGAGACCGCCCGGCCGGGAGGAGCCACTATGACGCACGCGATCGTTGCAGGCCAAGCCGGAGGACCTGACGTCCTCACCTACACAGAGGTGGAGCCCCCCGTTCCAGGGCCGGGCCAGCTGCTGATCAAGGTGGCAGCGGTGGGCGTGAACTTTATTGACACCTACCAGCGCAGCGGAATCTACAAGGTGGAGTACCCCTTCACCCCTGGGGCCGAGGCCGCCGGCACTGTGGACGCTGTGGGAGAAGGCGTCGAAGAATTCTCCGTAGGTGACCGGGTGGCCACGGCCGAAGGCATCCGGACCTACGCTGAATACGCCCTCGTCGATGCCAGCAAGGCACTGCCTGTACCGGACGGCGTCGATGACCATACAGCGGCGGCGCTCCCCCTCCAGGGAATCACAGCCCATTACCTGATGAATTCCTCTTTCCGCGTGGAACCAGGGCACAACGTCCTTCTGCATGCCGGAGCCGGCGGAGTTGGCTTGCTGCTGACCCAGCTCTTGAAAGCGCGGGGAGCCCGCGTCATCACCACAGTGTCCTCGGATGAGAAGGCCGACCTTTCCAAGCTTGCCGGCGCCGACGACGTACTCCGCTACGAGGGATTCGCCGACAAAGTCCGTGAACTTACCGACGGCGAGGGCGTGCACGTGGTCTATGACGGCGTCGGCAAAGACACGTTCGACGACTCGTTGAAGAGCCTCCGCATCCGCGGAGCCATGGTGCTCTTCGGTGCCGCGTCAGGCCCAGTGCCCCCTGTGGACCCCCAGCGCCTGAACGCAGGCGGTTCCCTGACACTGACCAGGCCCACCATGGCCCACTTCGTGCAGAATTCCCAAGAGCGCCGGTGGCGCTCAGCTGATATTTTCGACGCCGCGGCCCATGGCACCCTCGCCGTGCGGGTTGGTGCAACCTATCCGCTCGCGGAAGCAGCCCAAGCGCATAAGGACTTGGAAGGACGCCTCACCACCGGAAAAGTCCTCTTGCTCCCCTGATGGGCATGGCAGGCGAAAACCTGCACGACACGGTGTGATGACCCATATCCGTCCGACACCTCCCGTTCACCTTCCTGGGGAAAGATGGGGCCGTGAGCACTGACCATCCGGTGGCGGCCGGGCCCGCCGCTGCCCTGACCACGTCACGTCCCCAACTGCCGGGAAGCGGCGCTGCCCCTGACGAACGTACGTTGGTGGACATCCTGGAGGAGACAGCTGCGTCTTTTCCGGAGTCTTCGGCCTTGGACGACGGCCAGGAATCGCTGAGCTATCACGAACTAATGCTGGCAGTGCGCACCTTCGCGGGCACGTTGAACTCCCTGGGCCTTGGCCGGGGAGACAAGATCGGCGTCAGGATCCCCTCCGGGACCAATGAGCTGTACATCGCTATCTTGGGGACTCTCACCGCGGGCGCCGCCTACGTTCCGGTCGACGCCGACGATCCCGAAGAGCGTGCGCGGTTGGTCTTCGGGGAAGCGAAGGTCGCGGCCGTGGTCGGCGCGGGACTTGATGTCCAGCTGCGCGCTGAACCGAGGGAACCCCGGCACGGCGTTCCGGCACCTGGCGCACCCGGGTTGGAGGACGACTCGTGGATCATCTTCACCTCCGGTTCCACCGGAACGCCCAAGGGCGTGGCCGTGAAACACCGCTCCGCGGCGGCGTTCGTCGACGCTGAAGCCCGCATCTTCCTCCAATCCGATCCCATAGGACCACAGGACCGGGTCCTTGCCGGCCTGTCGGTAGCCTTCGATGCTTCGTGCGAAGAAATGTGGCTGGCGTGGCGGCACGGTGCCTGCCTGGTCCCTGCCCCGCGTGCTTTGGTACGTACAGGCATGGATCTGGGGCCGTGGCTCATCAACCACGGCATCACCGTAGTGTCCACTGTTCCCACTCTTGCCGCCCTCTGGCCCATTGAGGCACTCGAGAACGTGCGGCTCCTCATTTTCGGCGGGGAAACGTGCCCTCCCGAACTTGCCCAGCGACTTGCGGTGGACGGCCGCGAAGTGTGGAACACGTACGGGCCCACGGAAGCTACGGTGGTTGCGTGCGCTGCGCCCTTGGGCGGACCGGGCCCCGTTCGGATCGGCCTGCCACTGGACGGATGGGACCTCGCCGTCGTCAATTCCGACGGCTTGCCGGTGGCCGAAGGTGAGGTTGGCGAGCTCATTATCGGCGGCGTCGGGCTGGCCCGGTACCTGGATCCGGCCAAAGACGCGGAAAAGTACGCGCCCATGCCCACCTTCGGTTGGGACCGGGCCTACCGTTCGGGCGACCTCGTGCGCTTCGAGGTTGACGGACTGATCTTCATGGGCCGGGCGGATGAGCAGGTCAAACTGGGTGGTCGGCGTATTGAGCTCGGTGAGGTGGATGCAGCGTTGCAGTCCCTCCCCGGCGTGGCCGGCGCTGCTGCCGCAGTCCAAACGACGGCGGCGGGGAACCAGATCCTGGTCGGCTACTTGGCTCCGGCCGAGGGAGTCGAGCTTGACTTGGATATTGCGCGGGCGCAGCTGGGCGGCAGCCTACCTGCAGCGCTGGTTCCCCTGCTCACCATCGTGGACTCGCTGCCCACCAAGACCAGCGGCAAAGTGGACCGCCGTGCATTGCCCTGGCCGCTGGCAGGCGCCGGTGCCGCGCAAGCCCGCGAAGCCGCGCTGAACCTTCCCCCCGATGCTGTCTGGGTAGTGGAGCAATGGGAATCCGTCCTAGGGAGTCCCGTGGGATCCTTGGATGCGGACTTCTTCGCCTACGGTGGCGGATCATTGGCCGCCGCCCAGCTGGTTTCTGCGCTCCGGCTCCGCTATCCCACCATCACAGTGGCAGACATTTACGCGACCCCGCGCATTGGGGCACTGATAGACACTGCCCGCCAATCACTTCCCGAGGGCGGCACCGCCGGTCCCGCGCCGGAACGCACCGTCCGGCCCACTGCTCTGAAATCGCAAATCTTCCAAGTCCTCATGGGCGTCCCGCTCCACATCCTGGTCGGGATGCGCTGGCTGACCTTCCTCATGGCCATCAACAAACTGCTGGCGGCCTACGCCGGCTTCACGGCGACGCCAACTGTTTCCTGGTGGTGGATCGCGGCCTCATGGCTCTTGTTTGTGAGTCCCTTGGGACGCATGGGCATCTCCGTCGTCGCTGCCAGGGCGTTGTTGGGCAACAGGGTAAAGCCCGGGACTTATCCGAGATCGGGCAGGATGCACTTGCGGCTATGGCTGGCGGAGCAGATCCAGGATCTCGCTGGTGCCATCGGATTGGCGAGCGCGCCGTTCGTCCCGTACTACGCCCGCGCACTCGGCGCGAAAATCGGCAAGGACGTGCATCTGCACTCCCTCCCACCGGTGACAGGCCTGCTATCCCTGGGAACCGGTGCCAACATCGAGCCGGAGGTGGACCTCTCCGGCTGGTGGGTGGACGGAGACTCTGTCCACATCGGCCAAATACATGTAGGTGCCGGTGCAGTTGTGGGTTCCAGGAGCACGCTGATGCCAGGGGCAACCATCGGCGCAGGTGCCCACGTTGAACCAGGCTCTGCGGTGCTGGGTAAGGTCAAGGCGGGTCACCTGGTGGCCGGCTCTCCTGCTGCCAGGCGCGGGAAAGCGAAACACGATTGGCCTGAGGCCACCTCGCACAGCAGCGCCGTGGACCGCCTTTGGCTAACCGCCTTCGCAGCCGCCTCGGCGCTCCTTGCCCTGATTCCCTACCTCTCAGCATTGCTCGCGGCTCTTTTGGTCTTGGCGTTTATCCGGAACCATGACTCGTTGGAATCAGCGATTCCCCAGATCATCATGTCCGTCCCCCTGGCCGCAGTGGTGTGGTTCTTGGGCAACTTGCTCCTGATCCTCGCCACCGCCAGGCTCCTCGGGCTTGGGCTAACGGAGGGTTACCACCGGGTCAGGAGCCGTATCGGTTGGCAGGTCTGGGCAACCGAACGGCTCTTGGACATGGCCCGGGACCTGCTCTTTCCGATCTACGCCAGCCTGTTCACGCCCTTATGGTTGCGCATGCTGGGCGCGAAGGTCGGAAAGAACGTCGAGGCCTCCACTGTGCTGCTGGTCCCCCGCATGACCACAATCGGCGACGGCGCGTTCCTCGCCGATGACACCATGGTGGCGTCCTATGAACTTGGTGGCGGCTGGATGAAAATCGCACCGGCAAAGATCGGGAAACGCTCATTCCTCGGCAATTCCGGGATGATCGCCGGCGGCCGAAATGTTCCCAAAAACTCCTTGGTGGCAGTACTGTCCGCGACTCCTGCGAAGGCAAAGTCCGGCACCTCATGGCTGGGCAGCCCGCCGGTCAGGTTGCGCCGCACCGTCGTCGGCGCCGACCAGGCGCGCACCTTCCAACCGCCGCTTAAGCTCAAGTTGGCGAGGGCGCTTTGGGAACTGTGCCGTTTGGTGCCGGTGATCCTCACGGTGGGCATCGCCGTCGGCGTCATGCTCGTCCTCGACTGGATAGCCCGCGAGTGGGGGTACTGGGCGGCAGCGCTCTTGGGCGGGGTCGTGTTGCTCGCCGCCGGCGCCGTGGCGGCCCTGAGTTCCATCGTTGCGAAGTGGGTTTTGGTGGGCACTATCCGCGCCGGTGAACACCCGCTGTGGAGTTCGTTCATTTGGCGCAACGAAGTCGTGGACACATTCATCGAGATGGTCAGCGCCCCCTGGTTTGCCCGCTCCGCGGCGGGAACTCCGGCATTGGTGTGGTGGCTGCGTGGTCTCGGGGCCACGATTGGACGCGGTACCTGGTGCGAGAGCTATTGGCTTCCTGAGGCCGACCTCGTTGAATTAGGTGAAAACTCCACCGTCAACAGGGGGTGCGTCGTCCAGACCCACCTGTTCCACGACCGCGTGATGAGCCTGGACTCCGTCACGCTCGGTAAGGGTGCCACGATGGGCCCGCATGGCGTGATCCTCCCTGCGGCCAGTATCGGCGACGGCGGCACCGTGGGTCCGGCGTCGTTGGTGATGCGAGGCGAAACGGTTCCCGCCGGAACCTACTGGATGGGGAATCCGGTGAGCCCTTGGGTGGGTCCGTCTGCACAGGCTCCCCGTCTCAAGTAGATTGGGCAGACCATGACCCACCCCACCAGCTCTCCCCCGAACCCAGCGGACCCCTACACCTTGAACCATGGCAGTACCAGTTATCGCGTCGATCGGTACGAACTGGATCTCGATGTGAGGCTGGGCTCCAACAGGCTGATCGGCAAGGCGGTCCTGCTGTGCACTGCCCTGGAGCCCCTGCGGCAGGTCGTCTTGGATCTGGTGGGATTGCGGGCCAGCAAAATTCAACTGGACGGCAAGAAGCTCCAGAAGTTCAACCACCGCGCCGAACACCTGGTACTCACCCCCGCCTCCACCTTGAAACCGGGCCAGCAGTTCACGCTCGAGATCCGCTATGAGGGTAACCCGAAACCGCGAAGGGGGCTGTGGGGGGATGTGGGCTGGGAAGAATTGACCGACGGCGTGCTGGTGGCCGGACAGCCCAACGGCGCCGCCTCGTGGTTTCCCTGCAACGACCATCCCCGCAGCAAGTCGAGCTTCCTGATTTCGGTTACCACGGATGAGAACTACCGCCCCGTGTGCAATGGGCGGCTTGTGTCCAGGTCCCGCAAGTCCAGCCGCGAGACCTGGGTTTATGAGCACGCCGAGCCCATGGCCACCTACCTGGCAACAGTCCAAATCGGCCGCTACCTCATGGTTTCGCTCAACCGCGACGATCACCATCACCGTGTTCCCCAATTCGCGGCCGTCACGCCTGACCTTGCAGACGCCGCGCGCAGGGGCTTGGGCCGCCAGCCGGACATGATGCGGACGTTTGAGGACTGCTTTGGACCATACCCTTTCGCCGATTACACCTCTGTGGTGACCGAGGATGAGCTCGAAATTCCACTCGAAGCACAGACGCTGTCCATATTTGGCCGCAACCACCTGAGTGAGGCGTGGGAGGCGCAGCGCCTGATCGCCCACGAACTCTCCCACCAATGGTTTGGAAACTCGCTGACTGTCACCACTTGGAAGGACATCTGGCTCCACGAAGGATTCGCCTGCTACGCGGAATGGTTGTGGTCCGAGGAATCCAGGACCATGACCGTCGCCGACCGCGCGTCGGCGGCGTGGAAGAAGCTCGACGCCGGACCCCAGGACCTTCTGGTCGGCGACCCCGGCCCGGAGCTGATGTTTGACGATCGCGTCTACAAGCGCGGAGCCTTGGCTGTCCATGCCCTGCGGGTTGCTGCCGGCGATATAGCCTTCTTCAGTTTCCTTCAGCACTGGACCGGCGCCAACCGCCATGGCTCGATTTCAAGCGAAATGCTGGTGGAAGCTGCGGATGCGTTTATCCCGGGATTCGATGCTGCTGCGGTGCTGCGGCCATGGCTTTACGAAGCCGCGCTGCCACCCCTGCGCTAAGTGCTCAACCCAGTGCGAATGCCGCCACAAGTCCGCCCGGTAGGTCCGCGCCGCCGAGGTCGGACAGGCTATTGAGCTCGGACAGGCCGTCTAGGTCGGACAGGCCTGCCAGGTCCTGGACATCCACTTCTGCGGGGTTATGCCGCAGCCCTTCCCCCGTCATTTTCAGCCACGCCTCCTTGCGCGCCCACAAGCGTGCGCGCTCGACGGCCCGTTGCACGTCAGGCACCGTCAGCAGATACCGTTGCTCGTTTTCGGTCAGGGCAACGTTATCGAAGCCGTCGAAGTCAACCCTAGCTACCGTTTCAAGGTCCACTCCCAGGCGGAGGCCCTCGGGCGGATGCACGACGCCGGCGAGTAGCACCCAGCCCGACGCCCGGGAGGCGCTGAGCGCCAGAGGTGCGGGGCCGCCGTCGAGCGTGAAACCGGGGCGGCCGTGGTCTCGGCCGGGACCGCACTGCGGACAGTCGTAAGCGGGGACCAGCCTTGTGGGTTCCACATCGAGGAGCGACCCGGCAAATTCTTGGAGGGAGATCCGGCCGGCGACAAACCCATCCCGGTCCGCAGGGTTGGCGAACCGGGACGCACGCTGGTAAGCCGGCTCCCCCAGCGCCTCGGGGATGTCATCTGGAAGGGGCACGCCACCGAGGCGGCGAAGCGCAAACACCGGCACAACACCCTCCCTCAGATCCCCGGGACCAATGGCCCCGGGGATCTTTGCCCTACTCGAGAAATATCAGCGCTGAATAGCCCCAAATCGCTCCGCGGCGACAGCCACTGCTGCCGCGCGGGCGTCGGAAGCCTCGTCAGCGGTCAGCGTGCGGTCCTCGGCACGGAAACGCAGCCCGAAAGCGAGCGATTTCTTCCCGTCCTCAATGCCCGGTCCAACGTACACGTCGAACAGTGCAACGTCCTCGAGGAGCTCCCCAGCGCCTTCACGCAGCGCGGCCAGCACCTCATCCGCGGGCACACCTTCGGGAACCACCAAGGCGACGTCCTGCGTCGCAACGGGGAACCCTGAGATGTGCTTGGCAACGATCACGTCAGCGGCCGCCTCGAACAGAGCCTCTGCATTGACCTCAAGAGCCACGGAGCGAGCCGGCATGTCGTGGGATGCGAGGAGCTTCGGGTGAAGCTCGCCCGCGTAACCCACCACGTCACCGTTTCGCAGCGCAAGCTGGGCGGCACGACCCGGGTGGAAGGCTTGATGGCTGCCTTGGCTTACAACCAGCTCGACCCCCAGGACGTCGGCCATGATCCGGGCAACGTCGATGGCATCGGCCCAGTCCCACGCACGCGGCTTGTGAGTCGCCGCGGCTGGGGAATCATGGCCGGTCAGGAGGGCGCCGATGTGAAGCGGCTGGTGGGGGACGCCGTCGTACAGTTCATCAAGAACCTCATCCGTGGGCTTGACGCCCAGCGGCGGGATGGACCCGGTACCGAGCTTCTCGCCGGGGAGAAAGACCGAACCGGCCTCATACAGCGCGAGGTCCCGGAATCCGCGCGAGTGGTTTCGGCGGGCAACCTCGATGAGCCCGGGCAGGATGGAGGTCCGAAGGTATCCGTGCTCCTCGCTGATCGGGTTGGCCAGCTTCAGGGCCGGACGGGCCTGGCCCTCCACGGCAACACCGAAGGTGTCGTTTGCCGCCTTCGTAACGAAGGGGTAGGACAGCACCTCGGTCAGGCCGGCGTCCGCGAGCGCCTGGACGACCCGCCGCTTTTGCTGCTGGGTGCGGCTGAGACCGCGCCCAGGAGGGGCCACCGGCAAGGTGGCCGGGATCATGTCGTAACCGACCAAGCGGGCGATCTCCTCGGAGAGGTCGTCCTTGGTCTCGAGGTCATTGCGCCAGCTCGGAGCCGTGACCAGGTAGCCGGGGCCGCCCTTCTCAACCACTGCACCCAAGTCCTGGAGCGAGGTGGTGATCTGCTCCTCGCTGAAGTCGATGCCGATCCGCGCGGACGGGTAACCAGCCGGCAGCTCAATGGTGACGGCATCCGGCGCGGTCCCGACGTCGGTCCCGTTCTCGTCTGCGGTGCCACCAGCCAACTCCACCAAAAGGTCGACGACGCGCTGGGCCGCGATCCCGGCGATGTGCCAGTCCACGCCACGTTCGAAGCGCTTGGAGGCCTCTGAGGGGAGCTTGTGGCGCCGGCGGGAACGGGCAATGGATACCTCGTCGAAGTGTGCCGCTTCCACCAGGATGTTCGTGGTGGAGTCCGAGACTTCAGTGTGCGCGCCGCCCATGACGCCAGCGATGCCGATGGCTCCGGAGTGGTCCGTGATCAGCAGGTCCTCGGCGTCGAGCTTGCGTTCCTTGTCATCGAGTGTGGTGATCTTCTCACCCGCGACGGCGCGGCGGACCACGATGTCGCCGGTCAGCTTGTCGAGGTCGTAGCAGTGGTTCGGTTGTCCGAGCTCAAGCATGACGTAGTTGGAGATGTCCACGGGCAGCGAAATCGACCGCACGCCGGCAAGACGCAGCCGCGCGGCCATCCATGGCGGGGTGGGCCGTGAAGGGTCCACTCCACGGACGGTTCGCGCCACGAAGCGGTCACAACCTTGCTTGCCGTAGATCGGGGCGTCGTCGTTGAGCTTCACTCCGTAACCACCGTGCAGTGAAGCAGGTGCGGTGACCCGCGATGCGGGATCCACGAACGACGTTCCGGTGGCGTGGGCGTACTCACGCGCGACGCCGCGGATGGAGAACGCGTATCCCCGGTCAGGGGTGACGTTGATCTCTGCGGCTTGGTCATACAAGCCCAGGAGTTCCATCGCGTCGGTGCCCACCTCGGGATCGAGACCAATGCGGGAAAGCACCAAAATGCCATCATGGTCATCGCCGATACCGAGTTCACGGACGGAGGCGATCATGCCGGCGGACAGGTGCCCGTACGTCTTCCGAGCCGAGATCTGGAAGTTTCCAGGCAGGACTGCTCCGGGAAGGGTGACCACAACTTTGTCACCTTCAACGAAGTTGTGCGCACCGCAGATGATGCCCTGCACGCCGGAAGGATCGATGCCCTTACCGCTGAGCGTCTGCTCCTGTCCTTCAGGCACGACGCGGACTTGGCACCAGTTGATGGTCTTGCCATTGGACTGGGGTTCCTTAACCAAGCTCAACACCTGGCCGACGACGATCGGACCGCTGAGTTCGTTCGTGGGACGGTGGACGTCCTCCTCTTCGAAACCGACCCTTACCAGGTCCGCCATGACGTCTTCGGCCGTTGCATCTGCCGGAACCTGCGCGAATTCACGCAACCAGGAAAGTGGGATACGCACTGTTAGATCTCCATCCCGAAGTGCTCGCTGAAACGTACATCGCCTTCGATCATGTCGCGCATGTCGCCGACCTCATTGCGGAACATAAGCGTCCGCTCAATGCCCATGCCGAAGGCAAAACCTGAATAGATATCCGGATCAATACCTGCCGCCCGCAGGACGTTGGAGTTGACCATGCCGCAGCCACCCCACTCGATCCAGCGCGGCCCGCCCTTGGCGCCCGGGTGCCAGATGTCCAGCTCGGCGGAGGGTTCCGTGAACGGGAAGTAGTTGGGGCGAAGCCGAATAGAAGCTTCGTCACCGAACATCTGGCGTGCGAAGTGCTCCAGCGTGCCGCGTAGATCAGCCATGCTGAGGTTCTTGTCGATAGCGAGTCCCTCGAACTGGTGGAACACCGGCGTGTGGGTTGCATCGAGTTCATCGGTGCGGAACACCTTGCCTGGGCACAGCACGTAAATGGGCACGTCCCGCTCCAACATGGAGCGAACCTGCACCGGGGAGGTGTGCGTGCGCATCACCAGATGCGCCTCAGGCGGCTCCACGAAGAATGTGTCCTGCATTTCACGCGCCGGGTGATCAGGCTTGAAGTTCAGCGCGTCGAAGTTGAACCACTCGGATTCCACCTCGGGACCTTCGGCAATTTCCCAACCCATCCCGACGAAGATGTCCGAGACACGGTCCTGCAAGGTCGACAACGGGTGCCGGGCACCGGCACGACGACGACGAGGCGCTGCCGTGACGTCGACGGTTTCCTCCACCAGGATGCGGGCGTCATTCTCCGCTTCGAGCACCTGGGTACGGGCTGCGAGCGCTTGGTTGACACGCCCACGGGAGGAGCCCATGAGCTTGCCTGCGGCTGCCTTGTGCTCCTTGGCCAGCGAGCCAATTTCACGGTTGGCCAGGCTGAGGGGCGACTTCTCACCCGTGTGCGCGAGGCGGACGGCCTTGAGTTCTTCAAGGGAGGACGCGGCGGCAATTGCTGCGACGGCATCCTCGACGGCGGCGGTGATGGCGGCTTCGTCCAGCGGATTGGGGCTGGCAGCGCCTGGCAAAGTGTCAGTCATCTACTGTTCTTAGCTACGAGTAGGGAGCGGCCGGCAAGCCAGCCTGCAAAACGAAAAGGTAGCGCTCACCGGGTACGGCGGGCACTACCCCACAGTCTAGTAGAACGCCACAGTGGTGATTCGCCGGGGCCGACGGCGCTGCGGAGGCCGCTGCCCAAATGTGGGCGACGCCGATGTGAACGCCTTGACATTCATTCGAACATACATTCGAATAGGGGTTATGAGATGGGACGCGCAAGCACTTTCACCCGCACGTGGAACGGCACGTGAAAACGGCGGCGGGCTTCCGGGCCTTGCCCCGGCTTTGGACGCCCTGCTACCGCTGTCCGGGCTTGTGCGTTCCATCTCAACACCTGAATTCTCCGGAGTCACCTTCCATGAGGTCACCGCAAAGTCAGTGCTCAACAAGGTGCCGCCCGGTTCCAACATGCCGTTCGAATGGACGGTGAACCCTTACCGGGGCTGCAGCCACGCGTGCGTCTACTGCTTCGCACGCAAGACCCACACCTATCTGGAGTTCGACGCCGGGCGTGATTTCGATTCCCAGGTGGTGGTCAAGATCAACGCCGCGGAGGTGCTGACCCGTGAACTCGCCAAGGCTTCCTGGGCCCGGCATCAGGTAGCGCTTGGCACCAACACCGACCCGTACCAGCGCGCCGAGGGCCGGTACGCCTTGATGCCCGGAATCATCAGGGCACTCGCAGATTCGGGGACACCGTTTTCCATCTTGACCAAGGGCACCCTCCTGGCTCGCGATATTCCGCTGCTCAAGCACGCGGCGACGCAGGTTCCGGTTGACCTTGGCATCTCCTTGGCCATGACCAATGAGGACCTCGCGGAACTCATCGAGCCCGGCACCCCCTCCCCCAGGGCGCGCCTCAAACTTATCGCCCGCCTTCGCGATGCCGGTTTGGGATGCGGAGTCATGGCTATGCCCATATTGCCGTGGCTCACCGATTCGGACGCGGCCCTTGATTCCTTATTCAGCGAACTGGCCAAGGCCGGCGCTACGGGGGTCACTGCAGGAGCCTTGTACCTCAAGCCTGGAACACGCGAGTGGTACATGAAATGGCTCGCGGAGCAGCACCCGGAGTTGGTGGGGAAATATCGTCGCCTCTACGGCCAAGGCTCATACGCGTCCAAGGAATACCGCACGTGGCTGTCCCACAGAGTCAATCACTTCAAGGCAAAGTACGGGTTCACGGCCACCCAAGGCTTCAGCCATCGGAACGCCCGGGCTGCCGGTCGCACCCGGCAAGGGACCGATTCCATGCCCGGAACAACTCCGCTGGGGCCGGGAGCAGGGGCTCCCCTCAACGGTCAACAGCCGCTGTTCTGAGGCCCAGCAGGCATACCGCCCTAAATCACCGCGGCCTAAGCGGCCGCGCCTAAGCTAATGCGCTCACGTGGTCCAGCAACTCCATGACGATCGGCAGGTCGGCAGGAATCCAGCTGAGCCCAAGCACCTGCGCAGGATCACCCACGGTGACCCACCGCAGTTCATCATGATCTTCCAGGGGCCGTGGTTCGCCGACAACGAGCTCAGCGAACCAGACACGCATCACGGCCCGATCATTCAGCCGCCAACCGTGCTCCTCTCCGGAGGCCAATTCCGTCCCGAGCCGCACCTCAACGCCCAACTCTTCGGCCAGCTCACGGTGAAGTGCTGCCTCCGGCGACTCCCCGGCTTCCACTTTGCCGCCCGGAAACTCCCACATCCCGGCGAATTGCGGAGGTGCGGTACGGCGCGCGGCCAAGAGTCGGGTCGGGGCATCCAAGGAGTCGACGACGGCGGCGCCCACCACATGTATCAGTGCAGTCACCGCAACAGTCTAGGGCCACTGCGAACCATGGGCCTTGTCACAAAGCCGCCCTTTACTCCAACGACGGGACTAGACTAGTAATCGGATTTTCTCCGCTCTCCCAGCCGGTCCGGCGCCCTCCAGAAACAGGTCTATGACTACCACTGTGTCCCCCTCCACCGTCGCCACGCGGGCAAAACGCCACCTTGGCTTGGCCATCGTGGCCTTGGCCACGGGCGGGTTCGCCATTGGAACCACAGAGTTCGCCATGATGGGACTTTTGAAGGAGATAGAAGGCGGCCTGCACATCAGCACACCTGAAGCCGGCAACCTGATTTCCGCATATGCCCTCGGCGTAGTCATCGGAGCGCCGGTGTTCGCGGCCGTCGGGGCGAAACTTCCCCGGAAACACTTGGCGCTGGGCCTGATGCTCTTCCTTTCGTTGGCGAACCTGTCCTCTTTCATAGCCCCTGACTATGGCCTCATGCTCTTCTCACGCTTTGCCTCCGGTCTCCCACACGGGGCTTTCTTCGGCGTGGCAGCAGTGATAGCCGCCGGCTTGGTCGCCCCCACCAAACGGGGCTGGGCGATCTCCATGGTCATGGCAGGCCTGACGGTCTCCAACGTGATCGGCGTGCCAGTGGCTACCTGGGTTGGCCAGACCTTCGGCTGGCGGCTGCTGTTCATCATCGTCGGCGCGATCGGGCTCCTGACCGTCGTCCTGATCTGGAAGTTCGTTCCCTTTGAAGCCGCGCATCCTGAAGCCAGCATCCGGCGCGAGCTCGGCGCCCTCAAACGCCTCCAAGTGTGGCTGGCGCTCCTGATCGGCATCATTGGTTTCGGCGGTTTCTTCGCCGTTTACACCTACATAGCTCACACGATGACCTCCGTGGCCGGCATCCCGGAAAGCCTCCTTCCCGCCGTCGTTGCCCTTTATGGACTCGGAATGGTTGCAGGCAACATCATTGGCGGGCGGATCGCAGACAAATCCGTCATGGGCACCATCTACTGGGTGATGCCCGGAATCGCAGCAGCCCTTGTGGTCTACGCGATCTCCGCCCACTGGGCGCCGGCAGCTTTCTGCATGGCGTTCGTTGTTGGCGGCACCGGCTCGATGCTCACACCAGCACTGCAAACCAGGCTTTTGGACGCAGCCCCCGGCGCCGCGTCCTTGGCATCTTCGCTGAACCACTCGGCCCTGAACGTTGCCAACGCCTTGGGAGCGTTCCTGGGCGGGACAGTCATCGCGTGGGGCTGGGGGTACACCGCTCCGGCCCTCGTAGGCGCCGTACTGGCCATGCTCGGCCTCGCCGTTGCGGTGATCAGTGGCCTGCTTGAGCGCCGGAGACCACTGGTCAGCTGATGGGCTAAGCCTGTTCCAGCTTCGCCCGCTCAAGGTCGGGCTCCAGGTAGATCACCCGCGCGATCGGGACAGCCGTCCGGATCCGCCGTTCGGCGTCGTCTATTGCCTGGGCAATTTCCCGGCCGGTGTCGGCCGCGCCGATACTGATCTTTGCCGCTACCAGCAGCTCCTCCGGCCCCAGGTGCATGGTCTTGAGGTGGATGATGCCTGTTCCGTCGGCCTCCAGTGCGGCAGTAATCCGAAGAACATCTTCCCGCGTGGCCGACTCGCCAAGGAGCAGGGACTTGGTCTCGAGGGCCAAGATCACTGCGATACAGACCAACAGCAAGCCGATCATGCCTGTGCCAACAGCATCCCAAACGCCGTTTCCCGTGACCAGCGTCATGCCAACGCCGAACAGGGCAAACACCAAGCCAATAAGGGCCCCGAAGTCCTCAAGCAGGATGACGGGGAGCTCAGGCTGCTTGGCGTTGCGCACGAACTTGACCCAGGTTTGTTTACCGCGGGTCTGATTCGATTCCTTGATGGCGGTCCGGAACGAAAATCCCTCGGCAATGATGGCGCCCACCAAAACAACCAGCGGAACCCACCAAAAATCGCCCTCTATGCCGTGCGGGTGCAGGAATTTCTCGTACGCCTCGTACAGGGCAAACAAGCCGCCAACACTGAAGAGCACTATGGAAACGATGAACGCGTAGATGTAGCGTTCCCGGCCGTAGCCGAACGGGTGCTCGGGGCTGGCAGCCCGCTTGGACCGCTTGCCGCCAACGAGCAGCAGAACCTGGTTGCCCGAATCGGCCACGGAGTGGATAGCCTCAGCCAGCATGGACGAGGACGTCGTGAGGAAGAACGCGAGGAACTTCAGCACAGCGATGGCGAGGTTAGCCGCCAGTGCCGCCACGATTGCCTTGCTACCGCCACCTGCAGCCATGAAAGCCCCACCTTTTCACATACTGGAAAGTTCAAAACCGGAAAGAATCTGATGTGTCCAAGAAGAGTCGCCATTGGCTGTTCTTGCAAGCAATACCGTACCGGCCGGGGCACGGTTTACATATTTGGGACTCTGGCACCCTGCTGCGATCGGGCACTTGCATAGAGGCAAACAGTGGCAGCCGTTCCCACGTTCAAGCTTTCCGCGGCACCATATACCGGCACCGCCACACGGTGGTCCGCCAGTGCCAATTCGGCCTCGGACAAACCTTGGGCTTCATTGCCGAAGAGCCACGCTGTGGGCCTTTCCAAAGCGTAAGGGGACTCAACGGAAGCTTGCCCGAGCCGGCGGGCAGCGTTCTCGTCCTGCAGCCGGTCCAGGTCCAGTGTTCCGTAGCCATCGGCTGCAAGGATCCCGATTCCGAGCCCTTTGCAGCGCGCCACCACGTCTTCGACGTCGGCGCCCAGGACCACCGGCAGGTGAAAAAGCGAACCGGCCGTTGAACGGACGGCTTTTGGATTGTAGATGTCCACGCTGGAGCCCGTCAGGACCACGGCATCCGCACCAGCGGCGTCAGCAGCACGCAGGACTGTCCCGGCGTTGCCGGGGTCGCGCACCTGGCACATCACAGCGATAAGCCGGGGCCCGGCGTCGAGCACTGAATCCAGGCTCACGTCCACAAAACTGCAGACGGCCACTATCCCCTGCGGATTGACGGTGTCCGCCATGGCGGCCAGAACCTCGTCGGTGGCGAGCCGCAGCAGTGTCCCCTCGGCAAGGTCGGCAAGTTCGGGTAGGCGGTCCAGGCACGCGGCACTTGCGAATACTTCATGCACGACGCCGGGACCACCACGGGCGGTACGCTCACGGTGCAGGGTCAGCGCCTCGCGAACAGCCTGCGGCCCCTCAGCGAGGAAACGCCCACGCTTTAAACGGGCCGGGCGCCCGGCAAGCTTTGCGACATCCCTCACCCGATCAGCTCGGGGGTTGGTCATCGGAAAGTCTTGCGGGCGCCCGGTTTGGTTCATATAAGAACTTTAGTGGCAGTTGCGACTAGTTCTTGATCTGCTGGCGGGCTTCGCCGCCGGCCGGCTCGAAGCCAGCAGCCTTTGCAGCCTCAACGGTGGAGAACCAGTACTCAGCAGCCGTGGTGTTGTACCAGGTGGAACCCGGAACGTGGTACTTCTTGGACTCGGCGTTGCCCTTGATGGCGTGGCCTTCCGGAGCTTCGTCGCCGTCAGCGGCAATAGCGCCATCGATGGCCGGCTTCTCGGTGACAACAGCCTTGACAGCAGTAGCCGTAGCGGCAGCCGGAGCAACCTTTGCAGCCTTGGGAGCTGCAACCTCAGCCTTGGCGGCAGGAGCAGACGTGTCAGACGGCAGGGCAGCCTTTGCAACGTTCACCAGAGCGGCAAACGCGTTGGCGTCAGAGACAGCCAACTCGGCCAGCATACGGCGGTCAACCTCAACCTCAGCGGCCTTCAGGCCCTGGATCAGGCGGTTGTAGGTGAGGCCGTTGGCGCGGGATGCAGCGTTGATGCGCTGGATCCAGAGGCGACGGAAGTCACCCTTCTTCTTACGGCGGTCGCCGTAGCTGTACACAAACGAGTGCAGCAGCTGCTCTTTGGCCTTACGGTACAAGCGCGAGCGCTGACCGCGGTAACCCTTTGCGCGTTCGAGGATAACCCGGCGCTTCTTGTGGGCGTTTACCGCCCGCTTCACACGTGCCACGTGCGTACTCCTTCAGAAATCTTTATCCCAAGCTGCTACTGCCGGGAATCCGGCCGGCCTGAGAAGGCTTTTGGTGTAGTTGGTTGCTGCCGGTTGGCATCAACCAATGACTTGGAACTTAGACGCCGAGCATCTTCTTGATGACCTTGGCATCGCCCTTGAAGACGATCTTGTCGCCGGCGAGGCGACGGGTCAGCGTGGAGGACTTGTGCTCCAGGTAGTGACGGCGGTTGGCCTGCTGACGCTTCAGCTTGCCGGTACCGGTCAGCTTGAAGCGCTTCTTGGCACCGCTGTGGGTCTTCATCTTCGGCATGGGAACCGATCTCCTTACGTAATCCACGGACGAGTCCGCGATTCTTTCGTGCAGCCGGCCTCTAGGGGCCTGCGTGCTGGTTGCTTGCCGGAGGAGGCCATGCCTCCAAGGCGTCGAACTAGGTGGTCTTGCGTGATGCCGGCTTCGGGGCAGCTTTGGGAGCTGCCGGACGTGCCGCCGGCTTCGGGGCAGCCGGCTTGGCGACCGGCTTCGGAGCCGCAGGAACTGCAGGCTTCGGAGTTGCCGGTACCGCCGGCTTTGCTGCAGCCGGAGCTGCCTTGGTGACCGGAGCTTCCTTGGCAGCCGGAGCTGCCTTGGCGACCGGGGCTTCCTTGGCAGCAGCAGGAGCCTCTTGTGCAACAGGAGCCTCTTCAACTACCGGGGCTTCCTTGGCAGCAGGTGCTTCGGGCGTTGCCGGAACTTCCTCTGCCGGAACCTCTTCAGCTACGGCAACCGCTTCAACCTCGGGGGCTTCCTCTGCTGCCGCCTCGACTGCCGGAGCCTCGTCCGTTTCCGGGGTCAGCTCTTCAGTCGCGTCCACAGCATCCTGAGTCGACTCGTCGTCGCTGGTCAGGAAACCTGCCGGAAGAAGGTCACCGAGGGACTGCGTCAGCGGAGCCTGGTCACCGGTCGTGTCCACACGCCCAGCAGCCTTGGCTTCGTTCTCGGCCTTGGCTTCAGCGCGCTGCACAGCACGGCGGGCTTCAGCCTTGGCTTCTGCCTTGTTCTTCAGCGGGCCAACCACCATAACCATGTTGCGGCCATCGATGCGCGGGCTGGACTCTACGATCCCAACCTCTGCAACATCTTCAGCGAAGCGCTGCAGCAAGCGGATGCCCATCTCGGGACGCTGCTGTTCGCGGCCACGGAACTGGATCATGGCCTTGACCTTGTCACCGGCGCCGAGGAAGCGAAGGGCATGTCCACGCTTGGTTTCGTAGTCGTGCTTGTCGATCTTCAAGCGGAAACGGATTTCCTTAAGAACCGTGTTGGTCTGGTTCTTGCGGGCCTCACGGGCTTTCACAGCGGCTTCGTACTTGTACTTGCCGAAGTCCATCAACTTGCAAACAGGAGGTTTAGCCTGCGGGGCAACTTCAACGAGATCGAGATCGGATTCGGCAGCAAGACGCAAAGCATCTTCGATGCGGACAATTCCTACCTGTTCGCCGGCAGGGCCGACCAGCCGCACCTCGGGGACGCGGATACGCTCATTGATTCTTGGCTCGCTAATGTTAAAGCTCCTGTGGTTGTGGTGATTATCACCGGCAAATAGAGAAGGCCTCCAATTGCTGGGTGCAATCGAAGGCCTCAAGGATCGGATGCGCTCCGCGGTGGGAGCACGCAGTTTGGGAGGTCAAACCACCCGAACTGCCCGACCAGTACCCGGCAACCTCTTGTCCCGTCAAAGGGATCTTGTCCCCGAGGGGAACGGCTGACGCGGGTGGGAGAGAACTCCGCTTGCAAACTGAAAGTCAATTCTACAGAAATAACCCGCCATGCGCACATTTCACGCGGCGGGAAGATTGACTGCTGGCCAACATCTGCAAATAACGACTTCCAGTTGGTCTGTGACAAGCTTACCAGTATGAGTACTGAAGACAGCAATTCCCGCAACTCCTTTGGCGGCGACGCCACCTCCGCCGCTGACGCCGGGGTAGCCCAGCAGATCCGCGACATCGCCGAGGTCCCGGCTGTGGAAGTCATTACCACCGGCGCGGTCCACCTCATGAGTGCCGCGGCCGTGAAGGTCGGCCTTGCTGACGATCCGAACGCTGAAGACCTCAAAGATCTCGACGAAGCACGTAAGTTGATCACTGCACTGGCCGGCCTGGTATCGGCCGCCGCCCCGGAAATTGGCTCGCAGCACGCCGGTCCGTTGCGTGACGGACTGCGCTCCCTGCAATTGGCCTTCCGCGAGGCGTCGATCATCCCCGATGCACCGGGCAAGGGCCCGGGCGAGAAGTTCACTGGACCGGTGAACTAGCCAGCCGAAAGAACAGATCGGCTCAGGCCACAGAACTGCCGACGGCGGTCAGCCCCACAGGGTGCTGGCCGCCGTCGTCGTTTTCCTGCTGTCAGAGGCGGGGCTGTCAGACGCGGGCCGTGCGGCGCCGCAGCGACATGAGGGCGAATCCGGCAGCGCACAGCACAACGCCTGCCACGCCAACTGCCGCAAACCCGGCCGAGGGTCCAACCGCGTCGATGAAGACTCCTGCAAGGGGTGAGCCGAGGGCCACGCCGGCAGTCAGTGCTGACCCGTACCATCCCATGGCTTCGCCGCGGCGCTCCTCATCCACGAGGTCGGCCACTTTTTCGGAGGAAGCAGACAGGACCGGCGCGCACAGCAACCCCGGCAACAGGGATAGGAACGCCAAGGTCCAGGTGTCGTGCGCGAATCCCATGGGAATCGTCAGGGCGGCCATACCAAGGAGCAGGAGCATGGGTGAGATGGGACGCTTCATGGCTCCATAGATCAGCCCTCCCACCACGGAGGATGCGCACCAGAAGAAGAACACGATTCCGATTTGGTTTTGGTTTCCACCGCGCTGCAGCAGGCCGACAATGCTCACATCGGAACCACTCAGCACCATCCCGGAACCTGCCGCAACGGCAAACAACGCCGCCACGGCAACGGTAAACCAACTGAAATTCCTTGCCACACGGCCCCGCATGGCGGACGCCCTTGACCGGGAAGAAGCCATCTCGGATGCCGCTTCCTGAACATGGGAAGGTGCCGAAGCGACAACGGCGGCCTCGGCTGCGGCCAGATCGGCTGCCGCTTGTTCGAGCGTTTCCTGCGGCGTGCTCGCCTTATCGCTGCGGGTGGGCGGGTTGAACCACATCAGGAACAAACCTGCCGCGGAGACGGAAACCCCGACGGCGGTGAGGCCCACCGCAGCGAACCCGCTGGTCGCAACGATGGCGCCGACGGCCGGTCCGATCATGAACACGATCTCCGTGGCGATCGAATCGAGCGCGAAAGCTGACCTCCGCTGCTCACCGTCCACCAACACTCCCAAGGATTGGCGGACCACGCTGAATATCGGCAGTGTGAAGAGTCCCCCCACGAAAACCAAGGGAAGCAGCCATTCGTAAGGGACGTGCGGAACGATCGACCAGATAACGGTTTCCGAGACCACCGAAGGAATGAGCGCTTTCCGAAGCCCCACCGTGTCCACCCGCCGGCCGCGCCATGGAGCTCCCACCGCGATGCCGATGGTCATCACCGCGGCGGCCGCACCGGCGGCGGCGTAGCCCTCCCCCAGGGTCAGGACGATATGCAAAGTCAGCAGCACACCGGCTGCAGAGTGCGGTATGCGGGCCACCATGCCCACCACCAACAAACGCCGGACAGGTCGGATGGCCAACATCTCTTTGTAGAGAGCGAAGTTCACGCGTTGATTCCTCTGGTTCCCCCGGGGCAGTCCCGGGAAACCGGTACTGCCTTACTGACGCAACTGCGGCTCCTGCGCCGCGCGCTGCAATTTCACTTCTATGGAGTCCACGTTCTCAGCGAACAACTCCAACCCCGCCCACGCTTCGTTGAGACCGCCCACCAGGGCTTGAACCGCCGTGGCATCCAGCCCGTCATCGAGGAACAGGACTACCTGCAGTTCCGGCCCCGGACCGCCACCGGACACGGAACGGCCGTCTGCCGTCAAAGACGCGAGGCCTCCCCCGGGTCTGGTTTCCAGCCGCCGCACGGCAGGGAAATCGGAAGCAGCTGAAGCGAGAGCAGACTCCAGTTGATCATCCAGGTATGACGGCGTCCAGTCCCGCTGCTGCGCCAAGGCCCACATGGCTGGACGCCGCACCACGAAGGTGTATGCCGAACCGGGATCGACAACCAGAAGTTGAGCATTCTCAGACACCGCGGACAGCGCTGCACGAGCAGCATAAACGGCCACCGGACGCGCCTCGGCGTGCCAGTTCTCCAAGGCAGCAGAGGAGGTGAACACGGGCATGGCCCTGCGGCCATCCGGAGCCGTGAGGGTGACCAACGCCATATCCGCTTGTTTATCGGCATGCAGCCCGTCAACGCCATCGGCTTCCTCAGCAAGCTGCGCCACAACAGGAACGAAGACCCTCGCCGTCGCCAGGGAGGCCACAACATCGGCCTCGCTGCCGGTGCCATCCAACAACGCTCCGACCGCGGCGAGGTACCCGGCGTCGGGCTGTCCGTCGTCGTTGTCGAAATTATGGATGACGGCGTGATCCCCACTGAGGCTTCGACCGGCCCACGGCTGTCCTGCTGAATCGGTTGCTCCGCCAGCACCGGCCAGTGCCGCCGCGATATGCCCCGGCAATTCCCGTCGTCGTGATTCCTCGGCCATCAGCGGCGGCCGGCAACATCCAGGGCCTCGGGCAAAGTGAACGCGCCGGCGTACAGCGCCTTGCCCACAATCGCACCCTCGACACCCACGGGAACCAGCTCACGCAACACCCGGAGGTCTTCCAGGCTCGATATTCCGCCGGAGGCCACCACGGGTTTGCCGGTCTTCTCGACCATTTGGCGCAGCAACTCAACGTTCGGGCCTTGCAGAGTACCATCCTTGGTGACATCGGTGACCACGTAGCGGGCGCATCCCGCGTCCTCAAGGCGGGCCAGGACGTCCCACAGGTCTCCGCCTTCTTTCGTCCAGCCGCGGCCAGCCAATGTGGTGCCGCGAACGTCCAGCCCGACGGCGATCCTGTCACCGAAGCGTTCGATGGCGCGGCGGGTCCATTCAGGATTTTCCAAAGCTGCAGTTCCCAAATTAACGCGGGCGACGCCGAGGCCAAGGGCGCGTTCCAGGGACTCGTCGTCCCTCAACCCACCGGACAATTCCACCTTGACGTCGAGTTGGGAGACCACCTCATTGATAAGGTCCGCGTTGTTACCGCGCCCGAAAGCGGCGTCGAGGTCTACCATGTGGACCCATTCGGCACCGGCTTCCTGCCAGTTCAGCGCAGCTTCCAAGGGCGTTCCGTAGCTGGTTTCCGAGCCCGCTTCACCTTGCAAAAGCCGGACTGCTTGGCCCTCAACGATGTCGACGGCGGGCAGGAGTTCCAGGATGGGCTGTGAGGTGGTCATGTAGGTCCTAGGAGAGTCAGGGGAACGCAGCGGTTCAGAGACAGAAGCGGAGTTGGGCGTAATCAGTGGATCCTGATCAATTGATCACGGTCACTTGCCCGGCAGCGTGAGCAGGTAGGCCGCAAGCAAGGACATCGCCGCCAACGCGTAGAAGGAAATCGAGACCCATCGGGGCTTGTTCTGTTGATGGAAGGAGATTCCTCCGCCAACCATCAGGCCACCGAGTCCCATCAGGAGCACGGACCACATTTAGGCCACTCCCGTTCCAGGGTCAACGGGTGCTTGCGGCTTGCGCAGGCTATCCACCCAGTTGCGCAGGAGCCGCGCCCCGGCGTCGCCGGACTTTTCCGGGTGGAACTGCGTAGCGCAAAGGGGCCCGTTCTCGACGGCGGCAATAAATCGTGCGCCGTGCTCGGACCACGTCACCAGGGGCGGAGCCATGCGAGGCTGGACGACGTCGAAATTCCATTCCTGCACACCGTACGAGTGCACGAAATAGAAGCGTTCCTGCTCGACGCCGGCGAACAGTTTGGAGCCTTCCGGCACGTCAACGGTGTTCCAGCCCATGTGCGGGACCACTGCGGCAGGAAGGAGTTCCACCTTGCCGGGCCACTCGGCCATGCCCTCGGATTCGGTGCCGTGCTCCACCCCGGCTTCGAAGAGAACCTGTAACCCGACACAGATGGCCAGCACGGGACGCCCGCCGGCGACGCGGCGCCCGATCATCCTGATGGCGTCAACGGCCTTGAGCTCCCGCATGACCGTCTCGAAAGCACCGACACCGGGAACCACCAGGCCATCGGCATTCAGGACGTCCTCGGGCTTGGCACTGAGAATGACATGCGCTCCGGCACGCTCGAGTGCCCGAACGGCGGACCGGACGTTGCCGGAACCGTAGTCCAGCACCGTCACCGTCGGCTTACCCTCGGGAGATTCCGGCTTCCGCGAGGCTATGGCATCCGTGACGGCACCAGCGGCCACAGACTGGCCGCTCACAGTGCGCCCTTGGTGGAGGGAATGCCTTCAACGCGGGGATCGGACTCAACTGCCGAGCGCAGGGCGCGTGCAAACGCCTTGAATTGGGCTTCGACGATGTGGTGCGGATCCCTGCCGGCGAGAACGTTCATGTGCAGGCAGATACCGGCGTGGAGGGTGATCGCCTCAAAGACGTGCCGGGTCAAGGACCCGGTGAAGTGCCCGCCGATCAAGTGGTACTCCTGGCCGGCAGGTTCGCCGCCGTGGACAAGGTACGGACGGCCCGAAACATCGACGACGGCCTGTGCCAAAGCCTCGTCCAAAGGAACCGTTGCCTCGCCAAAGCGACGGATGCCCGCCTTGTTCCCCAATGCCGTGCGAAGCACCTCTCCAAAGGTGATGGCCACGTCTTCCACCGTGTGATGCACGTCAATGTGGGTGTCCCCAGTGGCTTTGACGGTCATGTCGATCAAAGAGTGCTTGGACAGGGCAGTCAGCATGTGGTCGTAGAAAGGAACCGACGTGCTGATCTCGGAGACACCCGCGCCGTCCAGGTTGATCTCCACCAGGACGGAGGACTCGCTAGTGGTGCGCTCGAGCCGCGCGGTGCGGGCAGCGGTGGGCACTGAGCCGGTTTCGCTCATTGGGACGTCCTTATACACGAAGAATGGGTTGGGTCTATAGACAAGTTTAGGCGTGCGGGGCGGCTGGTCCGTGCAGCAGGGATTCCAGGGCCTCAAGGAAGACAGTGGTCTCCTTCTCGGTACCCGCTGTCACCCTCAGGTGGCCCGGGATACCGACGTCGCGAATCAGTACACCCGCGTCGAGAAGCCCCTGCCACACTTCATGCGGGTTGTCCAAGCCACCGAAGAAGACATAGTTGGAGTCAGACACCGACGGTTTTAGGCCCATCCGCAAGAGCTCAGTCACAATACGATCGCGCTGAATCTTGATGTCTTCAACGTCAGCCATCAGGGCCTCGCGGTGGTTCAGCGCGGCCAGCGCAGTCGCCTGGGTAATCGCGGACAAGTGGTACGGAAGCCTGACGAGACGAATCGCGTCGGTGACCTCCGGCGCTGCTGCCATGTATCCGAGACGGGCCCCAGCCAAGGCGAACGCCTTGCTCATGGTTCGGGAAACGATCAACCGCTCGCGGCCTGGCAACAAGGTCAAGGCACTGGGCGTGTTGTCGTGCGCAAACTCGTGGTAGGCCTCGTCAACGATCACTATGGCCTGGCTCGCTTCGCCGGCGTCGTACACAGCCTCGACGACGTCGAGTGTCAGGCCGGTCCCCGTGGGGTTGTTGGGAGAGCAGAGAAAAACAATGTTCGCGGCGGTGTCGCGTACTTGCGCCGCGGCAGAGGCAGCATCCAAGCCGTAGTCGGCCGCGCGGAAACCGCGGACGTATTCGGTGTCGGTGCCGCTGGCCAGTAGCGGATACATGGAGTACGTCGGCGGGAAACCCAGAGCCTTGCGGCCAGGACCGCCGAACGCCTGGAGGATTTGTTGCAGTACTTCATTTGAGCCATTGGCCGCCCAGATGTTCTCCGGAGCGAGCCCGTGACCGAGATATTCCGCCAATGCCTGGCGCAACTCCGTGAACTCCCTGTCGGGGTAGCGGTTGAGTCCAGTGGCAGCGGCTGCGACCGCCTCCGTAATGGCTGCCTGGACATCCACCGGCACGCCATGGGTGTTCTCATTGACATTGAGTAGAACGGGCACATCCAGCTGCGGCGCCCCGTAAGGGCTCAGTCCACGCAGGTTGGTCCGGAGGGGAAGTCGGTCGAGTCGCTCAAGCTTGTCACTCACAGTTTCCAGTTTAAGGGCCTCCGTGGATGGGTGCGTAACTGTGACCCCTTGGACCGCGCGACGGGCATGCCCGGGCACTCGCCAGATTCCCTGGGCACGGCCCTCTAGCCGGCTGGAACGAACAACTTCTGGCCGGGATGGATGCTGCCGCCACTGAGGTCATTTAGCTGGATGATCTCGGCAATGACATCCCTGGGATCCCGGCCGGGCGCGGCCGCCCCCGCGATGCCCCACAGGGACTCCCCGGGCTGAACCGTGACGGAAATCGCAACCGGTGGACGCAGTTGAGCCTGGGTGTCTGAGGCTTTTGCCGGGGAAGTGACGAAGCCAAGAAGGGTGATCAACGCGGCCACCAGCAGCATCGCGGGGATGCCGAAGAAGACGATCCGCCCCCTGCGCGTCAGGCGAAGCCGCGTGGACTTCGATTTCACGTCCATGACTGGTGCCGACTGCGCCACTGCAAGTGCAGGCGCTGGCCCTCCGAGAAGACCCTCAAGCGTTGATATTGCAGACATGAGCTTTGCCCTTCTGAGCGATTGCCGTGCCCCGGGTGTCCGATACGCGGCGGTCAATTCCGTATGCTCTCCCGACGCCACCCGAACCGTTCGAACACTTTCTTCGAACATCGGCACGGTTTGCGGTGTTGTTAGAACACATATTCGAACCTTGCTAAGACCTTTTTAGCACTTATCAACGAACGGTGTCGAGACTCGCTAGAACAAATGTTTGATAAAGGTCTGTGCCTGCCCTACGTTTGATGGAAGAAGCAGCCACTGTTTCAGTGAATCAACAGGGTCTGACATTTTTAGGCCCGGCATCATCGGCGCGGTCCGTATCGCGCCCGGTCCGGACGGAAAGGCATTGGCAAACATGGCAGCGAAAGCCACAGGAGGTAGCGCTCCCCTGCGTAGCCAACAGCCTCAAAAGAGCCCCAAGAGCCTGACGGTCCGGCAGAAGAAGATCCTCGAGACCATTCAGCGCTCGGTCAATGACAATGGATACCCGCCCAGCATGCGTGAGATCGGGGATACGGTGGGCCTTGCGAGCCTTTCCAGCGTGACCCACCAGCTGACCCAGCTGGAGAAGCTGGGCTACCTTCGCAGGGACCCCAAGCGCCCTCGGGCAATGGAAGTCTTGATGCCCTTGACCCTCGACGGCGGCGGGCCCATTCCCGGGGTTGAGGAACCTGCCCGCCTTCGGAGTGCCGGTGGGCTCGCGGTCACCGAACTGGCCAGCGCCAGCGACACAGCCATGGTGCCGTTGGTAGGCCGCATCGCAGCCGGTGGGCCGATCCTGGCCGATCAGACGGTGGAAGATGTCCTTCCCCTGCCACGACAGCTCGTGGGACACGGCGAACTGTTCATGCTCAAGGTTGCTGGAGATTCAATGATCGACGCCGCCATCTGCGACGGTGACTGGGTGGTGGTGCGACGGCAAAACGACGCCATCAACGGCGACATCGTAGCTGCCCTCTTGGATGACGAAGCAACCGTGAAGACGTTCCGCCAACGGGACGGCCACACGTGGTTGCTGCCGCAAAACACCCAATATGAGCCCATCCTCGGTGATCAGGCCACCATTATGGGCAAGGTCGTCTCGGTGCTGCGTTCCCTCTAGGCGCAGTTCCCTCTAGGCGCAGTTCCCTCTAGGCGCAGTTCCCTTTAGGCGCTCTTCCTACTCAGGCGCTCCAGCACACCCCTTACCACCGTTCGGTCCACCGTGGGCCAGAACGGCGGCAGTGCCGCCCGCAGGAACGCGCCGTAGCGTTCTGTCGAAAGCCTGGGATCCAAAACCGCCACAACTCCCCGGTCTCCTGTGGAGCGGATGAGCCGGCCCGCGCCTTGCGCCAAACGGATGGCCGCGTGCGTCGCCGAAACTGCCATGAATCCGTTGCCGCCGGATTGTGCGACTGCCCTGGAACGCGCTGTCATCAGCGGGTCGTCCGGACGGGGGAAAGGAATACGGTCAATCACCACCAGGCGGCAGGAACCTCCCGGAACGTCCACCCCTTGCCACAGAGACATGGTTCCGAAAAGGCAAGTGTCTGGCTCGTCTGCGAATTGCTTGACCAGGGCCGCCATGGTGGACTCGCCTTGGCAGAGGATATCCACGTCCAGCCGCAGCCGCATGGCATCAGCGGCTTCCTCCGCAGCCCGCCGGGAGGAGAAGAGGCACAAGGCCCCGCCGCCGGAGGCCCGAATCAGGTCCTCCAATTCATCCAAAGCCTCCAACGAAGTTCCGCGGCCTGGCTTCGGCAAGTGTTTCGCCACGTAGAGGACCCCCTGTTTGGGGTAGTCAAAGGGGGAACCGACGTCGATCCCGGTCCAACTCGGCGCGCCGTCGCCCAAGAGGCCCAGCCCGCCTGCCGCAGGTTCGAACGCAGCCCCGATTGCCAACGTAGCCGACGTCAGGACTACTGTGTGGCCCGTGAACAGGCCTTCCCGCAGCCTTCCCGCGACGCTCAGGGGCGCGATATTGATGAGGGCCGGTGCGGTCTCGTCCGGCTGGGAGTACCCCTGCTGGGGGTCGAAGGTGCTGTTGCGCGAGAACCAGACCACCTCCCGGTTCTCCTTGGCGGCAAGCAACCGTTCGCAGAGTTCCAGGATGAGCATAAGCCGCGAGCGTGCCAGCTGCCTGCCGCCGTCGGCAGAGTTTGATCCCGAGGAATCCGGCTTCGAATCCGAGAGCGCCGCGCGCGTTGCCTCACGCAACTGGTCCAGGCAATCGAGTTGTTCGTCATCAAGCCCGTTGGGCAGCAGCCCGTTCGGGGCTCCGGCGATCGCCATATCCAATCGATCGGCAGCGGCGTTGAGGGCATCAACGGTGATGGCGGTGTGCTTTCGGGCACTTGAAGCTGCGGCATGGACCATGGCGACTGAGAGCTGGCCAGAGACTGCGCCCGTGACGCGGTCCTGCAGCTCGTGTGCCTCATCCACCACAACGACGTCGTACTCGGGCAGAACAGCGAGGCCCTCGAAGGCGCTGACGGCCAGCATCGCGTGATTCGTCACCACGACGTCGGCCTCCCCGGCGCGGGATCGGGCCAGCTCACTGAAGCACTCCTCAGCCATCGGGCACTTCTGTGCCCCCAGGCACTCCATGGACGTGACGGACACCTGGCGCCACGCCCTGTCCGTCACGCCGGGCATGAGCTCATCCCGGTCCCCCGTGGTGGTCTTTTCCGCCCACTCCCGAAGCCGCACCACTTCCTTGCCAAGTTGGGACGAAGGTCCCCCCATGGAGGCGGCGAAGTGCGGGACGCTGGTGTCCTCACCGAGTGAGAACAGTTGGCCCTCGGAGGGCTCCTCGCTGGGAAATCCGCCGTCGAGCTTCTGCAAGCAGACGTAGTTGGCCCGGCCTTTGACGAGCGCAACGTTGACCGGGCGTTCAAGGGCAGGGCTGATCGTTTCCAGCAACCGGGGAAGGTCGCGGCCAACAATCTGCGTCTGCAACGCCAGGGTCGCGGTGGACACCAGTGTCGGTTTGTTGCTGACCATGGAATGGGCGATCAGGGGAATCAGGTAAGCCAAGGACTTACCTGTTCCCGTTCCGGCCTGGACCAGCAAATGCTCACCGGTTTCAATGGCCCGGGTGACGTGCTTGGCCATCTCATGCTGGCCGGCACGGCTTTGACCGCCCATGCCGGAGACAGCGCGGTCCAGCAATTCCAGGGTGAACTTCTCCCCCACCGACTCGACGGCGTCCGCCGCGACATTCTCAACCATTACTGACGAATGACTCCAGTTCGGCGGCGAGGCCCTCCCGGACCATCGCCACGACGCGCGTCCCACTTTCTTCATGGTCCAGGCTCAGGATCTCAGCATCGGAACTGTGCAGCTTGCTGATCATCTCGCCGCGCTCGTAAGGAATGAGCATTTCAAGCCGAACACCAGGCCGCGGAATGGACCGGCTGATCTCCTCCAAGAGCTCAGAGATTCCGAGTCCCGTCCGGGTGGACACCACAGCGTGCCGGGGTTCCTTCTGCTTGAGGCGCTCCACCACGAAGGGATCGGCCACATCGACCTTATTCAGGACAATGATCTCGGGGACCTTGCGTGCATCCACCTCGCTGAACACGGACCGCACTGCGGCGATCTGCCCCTCGGGGTCCGGGTGCGAAGCATCCACGACGTGCAGGATCAAGTCCGCATCCGCCACTTCCTCAAGGGTGGAGCGGAATGCTTCAATCAGCTGCGTCGGCAACGAACGAACAAACCCGACGGTGTCCGCGAGTGTATAACCGATGCCGTCCGGTGTTTGCGCCTTACGCACCGTGGGATCCAAGGTGGCGAACAGCGCGTTTTCCACGAGCACGCCTGCGTCCGTCAGGCGGTTCAGCAGCGACGACTTGCCGGCGTTGGTGTACCCGGCAATCGCTACGGAAGGGACAGCATTACGACGGCGGTTGGCCCGCTTGGTCTCACGGGCCGGCTTCATTGCCGCGATTTCACGACGAAGTTTAGCCATCCGGGTCCGGATACGACGGCGATCGAGTTCGATCTTTGTTTCACCCGGGCCACGCGAGCCCATACCTGCACCGGCCCCACCCACTTGTCCACCGGCCTGCCGGGACATCGAGTCACCCCAACCACGCAAGCGCGGGAGAAGGTACTCGAGCTGGGCGAGCTCCACCTGTGCCTTACCTTCGCGGCTCTTGGCGTGCTGGGCAAAAATGTCCAGGATCAAGGTGGTCCTATCGACGACTTTGACCTTGACAATGTCCTCGAGGCCACGCCGCTGGGAAGGCGCGAGTTCGGTGTCGACCACTACGGTATCGGCACCTGTGGCGGACACAATGTCCTTGAGTTCCTGCGCTTTGCCCGAACCAAGGAACGTACCCGGGTCAGGCTTCGCCCGGCGCTGCACCAAACCGTCGAGAACCTCGGAACCAGCTGTTTCTGCCAAGGCCGCCAGCTCACGGAGTGAGTTCTCGGCGTCGGCCAGGGTACCTTCGGTCCACAGGCCGGCCAAGACCACGCGTTCAAGGCGCAACTGCCGGTATTCGACCTCAGTAACATCTTCGAGTTCGGTGGAGAGACCTGCGGTGCGGCGCAGGGCCCGCCGCTCGGCGAGGTCTTGCTGGTCGCCGTCGTAAATGCTGTGCTCTTGATCCAAGGCGGAAATTGCCTGCGCCTTGCCGAAGACGCCCTGGGGGTCTTCACGGCTTGCTGGCTGCTCAGGTGCATCCTTGGAAAGTATCCGGTCGATAACGGCCTGGATTTGATCAGGACTCATGTCCTGGGCGTCGGAATCGGATCCGGAGTGCTTCTGGGTGGTCATGGTCTCCTTAGACTGTTCGGCTATTCCAGAATAGTGCTGATTGCTGTTCAACGGGGCGCTCTTCGCGCTGGGCTGACCTGGCTGGGCCAATGGGCCTCCTGTGTGTTGCGCCTTGGCGGGCCGAACTCAGGGTTCGGGCGCGCGGCTGCTGGCGGATCAAGGTGTGAATAGTTCCGCAGGAAAGGGTGGCCGACAGGTCAAAAACGGTTTCCCCGGTGGGATGCTGCACGACGGGCAAAATGCCGGGCACCAGGGGAGGTGATTTTCAGGGACTCCCGCATCCACAATCAGTGGTGTGCGGGAGGTTGCCGGACGGACCTTGGACTGCGGAAAGGCCCGGCGGCGGCGGACTTGCGCCGAGCGGGACCTGCATCGCTGTGGGACCGGTTGTCTGGGATCATCCGGCAATCATTGCACCGGAAGCTCAAACGGCTACTGAAAATTCAAGATCATGAAGTTAATCTTATCATTCGCGTCAAATCGGGCCCCGGAGCCTGCAGTTTCCCAAGCGGCCCGCAGCCAACTAATCTGGCAAATTATGGAGTCTGCTCACTATTTCAGCGCCCAACCGGCCGGACCGTTCACCCGCAAGCCCCTCACCGTGGAACTCGCCGGAGAAACACGGCATCTGCAGACTTCCTCCGGGATCTTCAGCCCTGATGCGGTGGATAAGGGAACGCTGATACTGCTTTCCGAGGTCCCGTCTCCGTCCCCGCGTGGGAACCTCTTGGACATCGGCTGCGGCTGGGGTCCTATCGCGCTGACCATGGCATTGAAGGCGCCCCACGCCACAGTCCACGCGGTTGACGTGAACGAACGCTGCATTACCCTGACCAATGAGAACGCCGCCTTGCTCGGTCTGGGCAACGTTACGGCGAGCCTGCCGGACGAAGTGGATGCTGGCATCGAGTTCGATACCATCTGGTCCAACCCACCGATCCGCGTCGGCAAAGATGAACTCCATTCCCTCTTGCTTACGTGGCTGCCGCGACTCGCACCGGGCGGAAACGCCTGGCTCGTGGTTCAGAAGAACCTGGGCGCCGACTCACTGCAACGGTGGCTGGCTTCGGAACTGGATGACGGTTTCACGGTTTCGCGTGAAAGTACGTCAAAATCTTTCAGGATCCTTCGGGTCAGGAAAGCGTCCCAGAAGCAACTATGACGGCGGGGCCGCTCAGTTCCACGTGCTCCCGACCGCCCGCGCCGGGGAAGAACTTGACGCCCACCACCCCGCCGGGGACCTTCACATGCCAGTCGTTGGGCGCGGTAGGGCCAGCCCAATGCCGGATGGCAACAGCCGCGGCGCAGGCGCCCGTGCCACAGGATTGGGTCTCGCCCACTCCGCGTTCGTGGACACGCATAGTGATGGTTCCGACGCCGTCCTCCACCAAAGGCTCAGCGGGCACCACGAATTCCACGTTCGTTCCGTTGACTGGCTTGGGCTCCACCACCGGAGCCTTGAAAAGTTGCGTTGCGGACAGCTCAGCCAACTCCGCCAGCGCCACGACGGTGTGGGGGTTGCCCATACTCACGGACAGGCCTGGACGTGCCACTTCCAGCCCCTCGGCGCTGACAAGGGCGTCCATGGCTTTACTGGTGGCCTCACGGGGAAAGATGAACTCCCACGGGCCCATATCTACTGCATACCCGGTGGTTGTCCGCACTACCTTCTTCACGCCACCGCGCGTGCCGATGGTCAGGGTTTGTCCCGGTGCCAGGTCCACCAAGCCTTCGGTGATGAGGAATTGCACGAATACGCGGACACCGTTGCCGCACATCTCAGACAAGGAACCGTCACCGTTGCGGTAATCCATGAACCACTCGGCAGCCGGGTCCTGCTCCAGCAATGCCCTACCCTCAGGAAGGAAACGCGACGGAACGGCGCGAATGAGGCCGTCGCCACCAATTCCCACATGGCGATCGCACAACAATGCCACCTGCTCCGGCGTCACCTCGTGTGCGTCCCCCGGGTCGGCGATGAGGACAAAGTCGTTGCCAGTTCCATGCCCCTTTGAGAACGCCAGTCCCGCGAGGCCGGCGAGTGGCGTGGAGGCGCCCACAGCTGCTGGCTGCTGGGCGGGAAATGTGGTGGTTTCATCCATGGCACTAGGCTACCTGCCACGGTTGTTCGACCCGAAATTACCGCCGCCCGGAATTGAGTCCCCGGTAATTAGTCTTGTCCAGCCGCAGCCACGGTTTTGGACACGAGCTCCGGATCCTGCCAATCAAACCATGCGATGCGGGGATCGGCCCGAAACCATGTCAGTTGGCGTCGTGCGAATTGCCTGGTGGCGACGATTGTCTCCGAGGCCGCTGCAGCGGCGTCCGCTTCGCCGTCGAGCACTTTCAGGAATTGTGCGTACCCCAAGGCACGCGATGCCGTCTTCCCCTGGCGCAGTCCCGCGTGGTCCAGCGTTCGCACTTCGTTGAGCAGGCCCGCGTCCACCATCGAGTGCACCCGCAACGCCAGGCGCTCCCTCAGCACCTCCCGGTCCACCGAAAGGCCGATCTGCAACGCAGGCTGGAAGTACTGGCGCCGGGGCATGAACGAGCTGAACGGACGCCCCGTCAGTGCATGCACCTCAAGGGCTCGGATCACGCGGCGGGCATCGCCGAGCCGGCCCGCGGACACCGGATCGACGTCCTCCAGACGGGTCCGTAGCGCCGCAAGGCCGAGAACCTCGCACTCCTCTTCCAGCTGCTTCCGGACCGAGGGGTCCGTGCCGGGGAATTCAAGGACGTCCAGGGCGGCGCGTATGTACAATCCGGACCCACCCACCAGGATGGCCCGCTTGCCCCGCGAATGAATCTCGGCGATGGCGGCCCGGCATTGTTCCTGGAAATCGGCCACGCTGGCTTCCTCAGTAACATCCATGATGTCCAAGAGGTGATGGGGGATGCCTTGCCGCTCTTCAACACTGATCTTTGCGGTACCGATGTCCATGCCGCGGTAGAACTGCAGCGCGTCTGCGTTGATGACCTCACCATCGAGGGCTTGGGCCAGGCTGACGCCGAGATCCGATTTTCCGGAGCCGGTTGGCCCCACGACCGCGATTACAGGCCCCGGGTGACGAAGGACGGGACTCGTCATGTGATCCTGCGCCCGTTGCTAGGCGCGACGGGGCGGCAAGGTCGGCATGCCCAGTGAAACGCCCGACGACGAGCCGGAAGCTGATCCGGGTGCCGGGACTCCGCAGGAGTCGGCCTGGGCCCGGTCCCACGCGTCACCGGCGCGCGAACGGCGCAAGTGGTAGTCCGCAGGAGTCAAGGAATCGGCGACGAGGTGGAACGCTGCGGCCTCGGTAATGGTCACGGTGACGAAATCACCTGGACGCGGCGCTTCTGCCCCTTCCGGCACGGAAAAATGGACCAGCCTCTGGTCCTTGGAACGGCCGGATAAGCGGTGCGTTTCTTCGGCTTTACGTCCAGCCTGGGAGGTCACGAGGACTTCAACTTTTTGCCCAAGTTGCCTGGCGTTCTCTTCAGCGGCGATACGGTCCTGGAGCGCCGTCAGCCGCTCGTAACGCTCCTGAACCACCTCTTTGGGGAGTTGTTCCGGCAAATCAGCAGCGGGTGTGCCGGGCCGCTTGGAGTATTGGAAGGTAAATGCCGAAGCAAACCGCGACTTCTCCACAACGTCCAAGGTGGCCTGGAAGTCTTCCTCGGTTTCGCCCGGAAAGCCCACGATAATGTCGGTGGTGATCGCCGCACCTGGGATCCGCTCGCGCACCTTATCGAGAATCCCGAGGAACTTGCTGGACCGATAAGAGCGCCGCATATCCTTGAGGACCTTGTCGGATCCCGATTGCAGCGGCATGTGCAACTGCGGCATGACATTAGGTGTCTCAGCCATGGCGTCGATGACGTCGTCCGTGAACGCTGCAGGATGGGGACTGGTGAATCGGACCCGTTCGAGGCCATCGATCTCACCGCAGGCCCGCAGAAGCTTCGAGAACGCCAGGCGGTCTCCGAATTCAACACCGTACGAGTTCACATTTTGACCCAGCAAGGTCACTTCCACTGCTCCGTCATCGACGAGTGCCTGAACCTCGGCCAGGATCTCTCCCGGACGTCGATCCTTCTCCTTGCCCCGCAGCGAGGGAACTATGCAGAACGTGCAGGTGTTGTTGCAGCCCACGGAGATCGAGACCCAACCGGAGTAGACAGAGTCCCGCTTGGTAGGCAGCGTGGACGGGAAGACGTCCAGGGATTCGAGAATCTCCAACTGGGCTTCGTTGTTGTGGCGGGCCCGGTTGAGCAAGGCTGGAAGGGCCCCGACGTTGTGGGTACCGAACACGGCGTCCACCCACGGTGCCTTTTTGACGATGGTCTCCCGGTCCTTCTGGGCCAGGCAACCGCCAACAGCGATCAGCATCCCGGGATTGGCGGCTTTGACCGGCCGCAGCTGGCCCAGGTTTCCGTAGAGCTTGTTGTCCGCGTTCTCGCGCACAGCGCACGTATTGAAGACCACGACGTCGGCGACGTCGCCCTCTGCCGGTACGTAACCCGCCTCCTCGAGAAGTCCCGCCATGCGCTCAGAATCATGGACGTTCATCTGGCAGCCAAAGGTCCGGACCTGATAAGTCCTGGGGTGGGCCAAAGGGGCAGGGGCGGCTGTTGGGGAAGGAATGGTCAAACTCACTACTCAAGGGTACCGGCTTCCGCCAGTACCTCACCGACGATCCTGAATGCCAACGAAGGTGCATAGCCTTTGCGGGCCAGCATGGACGCCAGCCTGCGAGTGTATTTGTCCCTTTCGGCGCGGTCCGACAAATCGACGCCCGCCCGCAGTTTTCGCTGGACGAGCTCCCGGGCGGCCGATTCCTCATCTTCATCGCTGAGCTGCGACAAAGCTTCCTCTGCCGCCTCCAGGTCGATGCCCTTCTCGGTCAGTTCACGCCGGAGTGCGCCCTTGGCCAACTTCTTGGTCTGTGCACGACTCCGAACCCACATCCGCGCGAACTCGGCGTCGTCAATGAGCTGTACTTCCGCGAATCGGTCCAAGACCGTCTCAGCGACGTCCTCGGGAACATGACGCTCGGCAAGTTTTCGCGCGAGCTGCAGCCTGCTCCGTGGCGCCATTGTCAACTGCCTCAGGACAATGGCACGCGCCACGGATTCAGGATCAGGTTCGCGTTCCGGATCGGTTTCGGCATCAACGGGCACGGGCGAACGCCGGGTTCTATTAACCGTCAACGGCCTTGAGCTTCGGGGAGTCCGCTTCCGGCTTGACACCCACGCCGAGCTTTTCCTTGATCAATCGTTCGAGCTCCTGGGCCAATTCGGGATTGTCCCGCAGGAAGCGCCGCGAGTTCTCCATGCCCTGCCCGAGCTGGTCTCCGTCGTAGGTGAACCACGAACCGGACTTCTTGATGATGCCGTGCTCGACACCCATGTCGATAATACCGCCCTCGCGGGAGATGCCCTGCCCGTAAATGATGTCGAACTCGGCGATCTTGAAGGGCGGAGCCATCTTGTTCTTGACGATCTTCGCCTTGGTGCGGTTACCAACGGAATCCGCACCCTCTTTCAGTGTCTGAATCCGACGGACATCGATACGGATTGAAGCGTAGAACTTCAGGGCCTTACCACCGGTGGTGGTTTCAGGGGATCCGAAGAAGACGCCGATCTTTTCACGGAGCTGGTTAATGAAGATGGCGGTGGTCTTGGTTTGGCTCAAGCGGCCGGTGATCTTACGCAACGCCTGGCTCATGAGGCGTGCCTGCAGGCCCACGTGGGAGTCGCCCATTTCGCCTTCAATTTCAGCGCGGGGTACCAACGCTGCCACGGAGTCGATGACGATGACGTCCAGTGAACCCGAACCGACCAGCATGTCCATGATTTCCAGGGCCTGCTCTCCGGTGTCCGGCTGGGAAACGAGGAGTGCGTCCGTGTCCACGCCAAGCTTTGCTGCGTAGTCTGGATCCAGTGCGTGCTCGGCGTCGATGAAGGCTGCAATGCCACCGGCGCGCTGTGCGTTCGCCACCGCGTGCAGGGCCACAGTGGTTTTACCCGAGGATTCCGGGCCGTAGATTTCCACGACGCGTCCCCGCGGCAGGCCGCCAATGCCAAGGGCGACGTCCAGGGCTATGGAGCCGGTGGGAATGACCTCGATGGGAGCGCGGGTGTCATCACCCAGACGCATGATAGAGCCTTTGCCGAACTGCTTATCGATCTGGGCAAGCGCTGCTTCGAGCGCCTTTTCACGATCCGGGGCTGCCGCCATGGTTCACACCTCTGATGCTTTCTCGCTGTGGAGTGGCCCGAAGGGCCGCTTTCCTGTCATGTCAGACGCTATTACGGTGCCCTGACATTTTTTCAAGCCGATCCCTGCTATGTGGATAAACGGGGCTGCCGGATGCTCTGGAACGCGTCTTTCAGGATCAATTTTCCTCTTTCAGGAGCATATCCCCATCCGAACAGATATTCGAACAAATCACCGCGGTGTGTCTCCGGCGGGTCGGACGTCAGCGCCAAGTGGGTAGGGCCTCAGTTGGCTGCGGGCTTGATATCCCGGCCAAGCCTTCGCTCCGGCGGGACATCCTGGACCTCGCACATCGCCAGCCAGACATCGCGGGGCTGAAAGCCCGAGGCCAGGGCGTCCACGGCCGTTCGTCCGCCTACGCCGGCCAGGACCAGGGAACTGGCGAGGACCCGGGAGTAACCGGACCCGAACTCGTCGTCCATCAGCCGCCAAAAGTCACTTGCCCTCACGGATAGAGTCTCTCACAGCGACGGACTCTAGAATGGTTGCCATGAGCAATCCTTTCCCGAACGCGCCGTTGTCGGCCGTCGGAGGCGACGCCGAAGATGATGCCCTTCGGCAAGTGGAACACCAACTGAGCCTGCTCCTGCGGCGGGCGCGTTCGCTGTCCCAGCAACTGTCCCGCCAGGTTCATCCCGACATGGAGCCTGCGGCTTACGGGCTACTGACCGTCATTCGTAAAGATGGTCCGATCCGGCTGACGGAGCTTGCAACCTGCATTGGCGTCGGAAAACCATCAGTCAGCCGGCAGATTGCCTTCCTTGAGAGCATCGGGCTCGTCTACAAGGAAGCCGACCCGCAGGACGGCAGGGCCCAGTCAATCCGATTGACGGACAAGGGCGAAGAAAAGATGCATCAGGTCCAAGACGCCCGGAAGCAGGTTTTTCGCGAACGCCTGGGCGAATGGCCGGCGGAAGATGTCCAAGCGTTGGCAGACTACATGGGCCGGCTCAACGCCGTATACGGAGACGGACTCCTGAGGGAACCCTCTTCCAAGGAGCTGGCCCCCAAGGAACCGGCCCCCACCAACTCAGGTTCCAGCCAACAGGCACGCTGATCCTCTCCGTACAACAAAGGGTCCCCAAGCCGACAGGCATGGGGACCCTTTGTGCTCCTCGTGGAGGACTCTTAGCGAGCGCCGGACAGCATCCCCTGGGGGAAGTCGTCCGTGAGGTCCATATCGCGACCATAGCGCTGGGAAAATTCTTGTGGAACGGTGTCCGGGACTGCAACACCTTCGGCTACTGCCACACGGTCGCTGACTTCACGAAGCATCAGGGACAACGGGACGTCCAAGGCGGTGCAAATGGAGGACAAGAGTTCCGAGGAGGCCTCTTTCTGGCCACGCTCAACTTCGCTCAGGTAACCAAGCGATACACGGGCACTGTGCGAGACCTCGCGAAGGGTACGGCCCTGGCGCTGGCGGACATCGCGCAATACATCACCAATTTCGTGGCGTAGTACAACCATTTTGCGCTCCTTCTGTTCGCTCTGTGCCTGACTAGCCAAGCCCACATCCCTCCAGCGGACAACGCCGTTTACGGATACGGGCTGCTTTACCATCTGGATCGCCTTACTCCCTCGTTCATCCGGGTCGCTGGCTTGCGGACCCGGTTAATGTCTTCATCCTAGGCGCCCCGGCTCATCCGAGGCGACACAATGACACAACTATTGGGAATGACTTTTTGTTCCCGGCTACTTTACGAACGGTAACCAACCTCACCAAGGGCGGCAAGCAGACGCGCCAAGGCGGCTTCGCATGACTGCTCCCTGATACTGTGCCTGTCCCCGGAAAAACGGTATTCAAACGATGTTTGTCCTGTTTGCGTGGCAACACCGATGAAAACCGTGCCCACCGCTTTGCCGTCGTGCGGTTCAGGACCGGCCACGCCCGTGGTGGAGATTCCGACATCGGCGCCGCAGACTCGCCGGGCTCCGGTGGCCATTTCAGCAGCCACCCGGCCGTCAACGGATCCGACGTCGGCCAGCAGTTCCGTAGGGACGCCGAGGACACCGGCCTTGACTGCATTGTGGTACGCGACAACGCCGCCCTGCAGCATGCCTGAGGCGCCCGGCGTATTGGCAAGTGCAGCAGCGACCATCCCGGCAGTGAGCGACTCCGCAGTCGCGACGGTGAGGTGCTGCTCGATTGCGCGGGCAACCACTGCGGCCGCGGACTGTGCCGAGCCCGAGGCGGCTACCGGCATGCTCACGCGCGCCGTCCGGCCGCGCGGAGTTTCATCGCCTGGATCACGTACTCCACACCGGTCCACAGCGTGATCGCCAGTGCAACCATCATGACTCCGAACGCCACGTACACCAGCCAAGGGGCCATCGCCCCCAGCGGCAGGATGTAGAGGAAGATGGCCGCGGTTTGCACCACGGTCTTCAGCTTGCCGCCCCGGGAGGCGGGCATGACCCCGTAACGGATCACGAAGAACCGAAGGGCAGTGATCCCCCACTCCCGGACGAGGATGAGGATGGTGGCCCACCACGGGAGTTCGCCGAGTACGGACAGAAGGACCAAGGCCGAGCCGATCAGCAGTTTATCGGCAATGGGATCGGCGATCTTCCCGAAGTTCGTGACGAGACCACGGGCCCTGGCGATGTCGCCGTCGAGCTTGTCTGTGTAGATCGCGACCGCAAAAGTGAGCACGGCGGCCCAGCG
The DNA here is from genome assembly GCF_030209745.1 of Arthrobacter sp. fls2-241-R2A-200. Lineage (GTDB taxonomy): Bacteria > Actinomycetota > Actinomycetes > Actinomycetales > Micrococcaceae > Arthrobacter. The sequence continues at coordinate 119,247 of NZ_JARVRJ010000014.1, read as the reverse complement.
CCACAAGCCGTTCCGGGAATCGTCCGCGAGCAGGAACCAGATAAAGAACGGGACCAGGACGATGCGCAGCATCGTAAGGATGTTGGGCAGGTTCCAGATGTCGGAACTTCTCGACGCGGTGGTATCGCCCTCGGCTGTAGTCACCCTTCTAGGCTACAGTCTTTGGAGCTACCGCCCGGTGAGTGACCAGGCGTCCTCGCCGCCGTCGTCGTCATCCGGACCGTCAGCACCGTCGTGGTACTCAATGGCCTGCGTGCGATTGTCCAGGTCTGCTGCCACAAGGTCTTCTGCGTAACCGCCGACGGCGATATTCGAGTTTGCGTTGTCGCTGAGGGCAGCCGTGTGCGCGTCGGGCGCAGTGGGTGATTCCTGGCCCTTCATCGCTGCGAGGACCGCTGCGAGATCGTCCGGCTTGACCAGGACGTCCCGCGCTTTGGAGCCTTCGGAAGGGCCCACCACGCCCCGCGATTCAAGAAGATCCATGAGCCTGCCGGCCTTCGCGAAGCCGACGCGAAGCTTGCGCTGGAGCATTGAGGTGGAGCCGAACTGCGTGGTGACCACCAACTCGGTTGCCTGCAACAGGACCTCGAGATCGTCCCCGATGTCGTCGTCGATCTGCTTCTTGGGCGCCTCTGCGGCAACGTCGTCACGGTAGACGGCTTGGAGCTGTCCCTTGACGTGCTCCACCACCTTATGGATCTCCGACTCGGTGACCCAAGCGCCCTGGACGCGCATCGCTTTGGAGGCACCCATCGGCAGGAACAAGGCGTCACCTTGGCCGATGAGTTTCTCGGCACCCGGCTGGTCCAGCACAACGCGGGAGTCGGTAACAGACGAGGTAGCAAAAGCCATCCGGGACGGAACGTTGGCCTTGATCAAACCTGTGACCACGTCAACGGATGGGCGCTGGGTCGCAAGGACCAAGTGGATGCCAGCGGCACGGGCCAGCTGGGTGATGCGGACAATCGAGTCTTCGACGTCGCGCGGAGCCACCATCATGAGGTCGGCGAGCTCGTCCACGATCACCAGCAAGTACGGGTAGGGCTTGATGACGCGCTTGGAGTCCACTGGCGGCATTACCTTGCCCGCCCTGACCGCTTTGTTGAAGTCGTCGATGTGCTTGTAGCCGTAGTTTGCGAGGTCGTCGTAGCGGGCGTCCATTTCCCGGACGACCCACTGCAGCGCCTCGGCCGCCTTCTTCGGGTTGGTGATGATGGGCGTGATCAGGTGCGGAACGCCCTCATAAGCGGTCAGTTCCACGCGCTTGGGGTCCACCATGACCATACGGACTTCATCGGGGGTGGCCCGCATGAGGATCGACGTAATCATGGAGTTCACGAAGCTGGACTTACCGGCACCGGTAGCACCGGCCACCAGCAAGTGCGGCATCTTGGCAAGGTTGGCTACCACGTAGCCGCCCTCAACGTCTTTGCCCACACCCATGACCATGGGGTGGTCCGTTCGGCGCGCATTCTGGCTCCGCAGGACATCGCCCAAAGAGACAGTTTCGCGGTCCGTGTTGGGAATTTCGATGCCGATGGCGGATTTGCCCGGGATGGGGCTCAGGATGCGGACATCGCTCGACGCCACGGCGTACGAAATGTTTTTGGACAGCGCCGTGACGCGTTCAACTTTGGTGCCGGGCGAGAGCTCGATCTCGTAGCGGGTGACCGTTGGACCACGGCTGAACCCGGTCACCGCGGCGTCAACGTTGAACTGGGTGAGCGTATCGGTCAACGCAGCGACGACGGCGTCATTGGCCTCCGTGCGCTCCTTCGGAATGGAGCCCGGCGCCAGGTAATCGGAGGAAGGCAGCGTATACGTGACATCTCCAGCGAGCGAGAGTTGCTCGGTGCGCTGCGGGATGGGCGTGGGAGGTGGTGCCGGCGCCGCCGGACGGGCCGGAACCTGTTCCGCGGCGCGGGCGCTGACCTGCGGCGCCGCCTGTGGCGTGATCATCGGAATGGCTTCGGTGGGGTTGTCTATCCCGGCAGCTCCACCCAGGCCTTGGGCGGCCTTGATCTTGCCCACTGCGATCTCGGCTTGGGTGGGGCGCCGCACGCCCGGCGGCACACGGGGACCGGAACTACCCGCTGCATCGGAGTCGTCGGAAGCTTCGGTCGATTCGTCGTCGTCGATGATTGCGTGCTCAAAGGCCTCGTCACCGACGTAACCCTCAAGTCCGGGACCAGGGTCCGTATCCTTGCCGAAGAAGCGAGAGCGCCTCTTTTTCTTTGGAGCGGCGGCCGCCTGGCTCTGGTAAAGGTAGCTGCGATCGTGGCCGTCATCGCTGGCGTCGTCCATCAGGTCAATGCCCATGAGGTGGTCATAAGCCCCGCGGATACGGGACGGAATGGCGCCAAAGGGTGTCGCCGTCACAATCAACACGGACACGAAGGCCAAGAAAGCGTAGAGAGCCAGCGGAACGGCACGATGAATTGCTGCCAAGGGCGCTGCTGCCAAGAAGCCGAGCATTCCACCCGCGTTCCGGAGGCCTTCGAATCCATCGCCCACCGTGGGGAGGCCGCCGAAGACATGGGCGAGCCCGCATCCGGCAAGGGTCATGATCATGAATCCGATGCCTACGCGGTTGTTTCCCCGCCCATCCTGGGGACGGCGGAACAGCCGGAAGGCGCACACAAAAAGCATGAACGGGAGCAACAGCGTCATCCAACCGAAAGTTCCGTTGACCACGGCATGAACGGCGTCAGGAAGCCAGCCTGTTAGGCCCCACCAAGCGAAAGTGGCAATAGCCACCGCCAGCACGAGATTGAAAAGTGCTGCTCCGTCCCGGCGGTCGGCCGGGTCAAGGTCGCTGACGTCTTGGCCTATACGGCGGACCCCTGCGCCTACAAGATGGCCCAGTCCTTGCCACGCGCCTGAAAGCATGCGCAGCGGCAGTGGAACCACGGGCTCGACGGCGGCTGCTTGCTTGCTGCGGGCAGTGCTGCCGCGACCGGTCCTGGCGGCGGATGAACCGCTTTTCGACGCGGCTGCGCTGGTTTTGGATGCGGCTCCGCTCCGGCCTGTTCCGCCGGGTTTACTGCTGGAGCTGCCTCGTGGCGCGGAGGTAGTACGGGTCGCCATACAAGCCACGCTACCCCAAGGGGGCCTGAAATCCGGGGATTTCAGGCCCCCTTCGGGAACATGTTCAATGGCATTGACGCCTCACGCGCGCAGACCGGTTACTGAGGACTACGCCTCCAGGACCACAGGGATGATCATGGGACGCCGGCGGAGCTTGCGGTTGACCCAGGTGCCAATGATTCGCCGGACGACCTGTTGCAACTGGTGGGTAGTGTGGTCCGCGTGGTTGAGCACTGCTTCTTCGAGGGCGGCATTGATCTTGGGGATGATCTCGTCAAAGACGGAATCGTCCTCAGCAACTCCCCTGGCGTGGATTTCCGGTCCGGACACGATCTTTCCGGTGTTTCTGTTGATGACCGTGATGATGGAAATGAATCCCTCATCGCCCAGGATGCGGCGGTCCTTCAAATCGGCGTCGGTAATTTCCCCCACGCTGGACCCGTCCACGTAGACGAAGCCCACCTCCACTTGGCCCACGATGTTGGCCACGTGGTCTTTCAGGTCGATCACGGTGCCGTTGTCACTGAGGATGATGCCGTCGGACGGCACGCCTGACTCCAACGCAATGTTGCCGTTGGCAATGAGGTGCCGCGTTTCGCCGTGGACCGGCATGGCATTGAGCGGCTCGAGAATGTTGTAGCAGTAAAGGAGTTCGCCTGCTGCGGCGTGCCCGGAGACGTGGACTTTTGCCGTGCCCTTGTGGATTACGTCAGCACCGAGCTTCAGGAGCCCGTTGATGATGCGGAAGACTGCATTCTCGTTACCCGGAATCAGGCTGGAGGCAAGAATGACGGTATCGCCTTGGCCTACGACCACGCGGTGGTCGCCGTTGGCCATGCGGGAAAGCGCAGCCATGGGTTCACCTTGGGAACCCGTGGACATGAGGACCACACGGTCATCGGGCATAGTGTCAATGTTCTTGATGTCCACCACGATGTTTGGCGGCACATCCAGGTAGCCGAGCTTGGCGGCAATGGCCATGTTGCGCACCATCGACCGGCCCACGAACGCGACTCTGCGGTTGTGCTTTGCAGCCGCATCCAGCACCTGCTGTACACGGTGCACGTGGGACGAGAAAGACGCCACGATGATGCGCTTCTTGGCCTGGCCGAACAGGCGATCCAGGGTGGGACCGATCTCCTTTTCGGCCGTGGTGAACCCGGGCACGTCGGCATTGGTGGAATCTGCCATGAAAAGGTCCACGCCTTCTTCACCCAAGCGGGCGAAGTGCCGGAGATCGGTGATTCGGCCATCCAACGGCAACTGGTCCATCTTGAAGTCGCCTGTATGGAGGACGTTTCCGCCGTCGGTCCGGATAAAGACCGCCAAGGCATCCGGGATGGAGTGGTTGACAGCAACGAATTCACATTCGAACGGCCCGAACTGCTCCACCTGGCCTTCGGTCACGGTCAGCGTGTACGGCTTGATCCGGTGTTCCTGCAGCTTTGCCTCGACCAGCGCGAGGGTCAGCTGGGACCCGATCAGCGGGATATCAGCCTTCAGGCGCAGAAGATACGGGACAGCACCAATGTGGTCTTCGTGGCCGTGCGTCAGCACAACTCCAACGACGTCCTGCAGACGGTCCTCGATGTACGAGAAATCGGGCAGGATCAAATCGACTCCGGGTTGGGTCTCCTCAGGGAAGAGCACGCCACAGTCAACCACCAACAACTTGCCGTCGATTTCGAAGACAGCCATGTTGCGGCCGATCTCTCCCAGTCCACCAAGCGGAACTATCCGCAACGTACCTTTCGGCAATTTAGGCGGAGTAACCAGTCCAGGAAGGGCGGTTTGGGTCATATTTTGCTACTTTCCGGCGAAACGGTCCTAGACAGAGAAGTCCATTCCGGCTTCGGCCAAATCCCCGCGGATGGTGTCGATCTCGGCCTCGTCCGGCTCCACGAGGGGCAAACGGACAACCGAGTTGGGCAGGACTCCCTGCCACTTGAGAATCTGCTTGGCGGCTACTGCGCCTTGGACCCGGGTCATGGTTGCACGGACCACAGGCTCCAATTCAAAATTGATGGCTCGCGCTGTGGCGAGGTCACTGGCGTTCATGGCGTCTACCAAGTCACGGAAGCGACGCGTGGCAACATGGGTGGTCACACCTACGAGCCCCACTGCCCCCAGCGCCATCCACTGCAGCGTCAATCCGTCATCGCCGGAGTAGAACACCAGATCCGTCTCGGCCATGACGCGGGTGGCGGCGGCGAAATCGGCTTTGGCGTCCTTGACGGCCACGATGTTCCGGTGCTTGGACAACGCGATCATGGTTTCGGGTGCGATCGCCACCGATGAACGGCCCGGGATGTCGTACAGCATCACCGGCAGGTCCGTAGATGAGGCAACAGCCTCGAAGTGCGCACGAAGCCCCGACTGACTCGGCTTGTTGTAGTAAGGGGTAACCACGAGAAGGCCGTCGACGCCGACTTCGGCAGCGCGCTGGGAGAGATGCACGGAGTGCGCCGTGTCGTTGGTCCCGGTCCCTGCGATGATGGCAGCTTTGCCACCGACAGCTTCCTTGACTGCGCGGAACATGCCCAGGTTCTCGTCGTCCGTAAGGGTGGACGTCTCGCCGGTGGTGCCCGTGACCACCAGGCCATCGCAACCGTCCTCGACGAGTTTTTCCGCAAGGGCCGCGGCCTGGTGGTAATCCACCTTGCCGTCCTCGGTGAACGGAGTAACCATGGCGGTCAGCAGGGTACCAAGGGCGGGAATGCGGGCGTGCGAGTCAGACATAGGAAAAACGTTACCTTGTCCGGGGCATGTTAGAAGAATGGGTCCGTGTGATGGTACTCATCCAGGCTGTTGGGCAGGGGTTACGGGGTGACTGTCCGCCGACCGGGATGGCCGGCACAATACTGCTCCACGGCCCGTTCCTTGAGGTGCTCGGCCCAGCCGACCAGGCGCTGCGCAGCCCTGACGTATTCGAAAAGTTCCAACGGCGTCAGGGAGTCCAGGTCCGTTTCCGACAAGCGGCGCGCCAACTCTGCCCCGGGCTCCTGTTCGGCAAGCACTTTGCCCTCCCGGTGCCACTGGGTGTCTTCCGGGGACTTACCCGTGACGAGTTGCCGGAACAGAAAGTCAACCACTCCCGGACTCATGGCTTTCATCGGCTCATGGAGGCCTTCGGGCAGCTTGGCTACATCACTCATGCAGCAATGCTATTCGAACATATATTCGAACACAAGGCTCATCCAAAGTCCGGAACCGGGGACGCTGCCTCCAGCGCAAAGGAAGGGGGCGCTTTCGGCTGAGGCTACCGTCCAGCCGTCGTTGCTTGGGACCGGAAGAGCCTGACGGCATCCCTCATGGACTCCCGCGCCCGCTTCCGATCCCCTGATGCGTCGTAGGCGCAGCTCAAACGGAACCACGAACGCCAATCCCCGGGCGCTGCCTCCGCCTCCGCACGGTACTTCTCGAACTCGGCGTCGGCGGCCGCACGTACTATCCGACCCGCAGGTGTCCGGGGCAGCTCGTCGACCGGCAAACCACCCTCGGCCTCCAGGACCTTGGCCATTTGCTCAGTCCTGGCACCGAACAGGAGCTCGCGGATCATCGCCCACGCGCCGATGAGGGGCAGGACAAGGTAAGCGGCACCGATTGCCTTGGCAATGAGGTTGGCATCGCCAAGCAGGAGGATTGAACGCTGCAGGGACACCACCAGATACAGCACGAGTAACAGGGTGATGGCGCCGACCCACACTTTGGTGCGGTTTTTCTTCAGCACGCTCCAGAAGTTCCCCATGTCCTAGAGCCCCAGATCCAAGTAGCCGTCCAAGCTAACGGTCAGGCCGGGGTGGGACGAAACCTGGCGCAATCCCAGCAACACGCCGGGCATGAACGAGGCTCGATCGAAGGAATCGTGGCGGAGCGTCAACTGCTCCCCCGGCCCGCCGAACAGGACCTCTTGGTGTGCCACGAGGCCGCGGAGTCGCACGCTGTGGACGCGCACGCCGTCGACATCGCAACCGCGAGCCCCCTCCAGGGACGACTCCGTAGCGTCCGGGCTGATCGGAACTCCAGCTTCCTGGCGGGCTTGGGCGATGAGTTGGGCGGTGCGGACGGAGGTGCCGGACGGAGCATCGACCTTGTTTGGGTGATGCAATTCAATGATTTCCACTGACTCGAAGTATTGCGCGGCTTTGGCGGCGAACGCCGAAGCCAGCACTGACCCCAAGGCAAAGTTGGGTGCAATGAGGACACCGGTTTCGGTGTGGGCTTCCAGCAGTTTCCGCAAAGATGCCAACCGGTCCGCGTCCCACCCGGTCGTTCCCACCACAGCGTGGATGCCATGCTCGACGGCGAAGCGGACGTTTGCCTCGGTGGTGTCCGGAACCGTGAGGTCCACAACATACTGTGCACCGGCGTCGAGAAGTGTATCCAGGGAATCTCCGCGGCCCAGGGCCGCCACGAGCTTCATGTCGGCAGCTGCGTCGACGGCCTTGACAGCTTCACGTCCCATGCGTCCGTTGGCGCCAAGTACTGCAACAGCAAGTTGTTCGGTCATGGCGTTAACCCTACCGCCGGGCTACCCGCCGGCTGGAACCGTGACCCGACGCTACTGCCCCGCACCAACCCATTCCACGGAGCCATCCGCGAAGAACTGCTCCTTCCAAATGGGGACCTGCGCTTTGATCCGGTCCACGAGCTCCGAGCACACCGCGAACGCTTGGCCGCGGTGTGCTGCGGCCACGGCGCACACCAGCGCGGGATCGCCGATCTCCAGCATGCCGATCCGGTGTGCGGCCCAGATCCGGACGGGCTGCTCGGCTTCTCCGTGGTGCTCGGCGACGAGCTGCGCAACGACGTCGGACATGACCTTGTGCGCCGTGGGATGGGCGCTGTAGCTCAACCGCTCCACTGCCTTGCCGCCGTCGTGATTCCTGACGACGCCGCTGAAGCTGACCACTGCCCCGGCGGTGTCGGATTCAACGGCTGTCACCGCTTGGTCCACGGAGATGGGCTCGGCACTCAGCACGGCGTTCAGGACTTCGAAGTCCGTTTCAGTGCCCATGACTTCCTTCCATTTGCTCGCAGAGATGCCCGATCACGGGGTCAAGGACGGCCAGTCCATCCATGACACCCTTCGGGGATCCCGGGAGGTTGATAATAAAGGTCTTCCCCGAAACGCCGGCGTGGCCACGGCTCAACATCGCCAAGGGTGTTTTGGCAACTCCTGCCCGCCTGATGCCCTCCATGAGGCCGGGAATATGCCGATCCAGTAGCGGCAACGTCATCTCGGGAGTCCGGTCGTCGGCGCTGAGGCCGGTACCTCCGCTGGTGATCACCACCGCAGGATCCTGCGTAAGGAGCGCCCTCAATGCAGCGCCCACCGGTTCGCCGTCGGGAACCACCATGGTGGGGAACGTGGTAAAGCCGTGTTCGGTGAGCCAATCCTGGATGACCGGACCGGTCTCGTCCGGGTAAAGGCCCGCCGCCGCGCGGGTGGAGGCAATCACGACGCCGGCCTTCCGCGGCCCGTGGTGCGGCTCGCAGGCGTTCATGAGCGGGGCTCGGGTGACGCGGGCTGCTCGGCGTCCAGCGACCAATCGCCGCTCTTTCCGCCACTCTTGGCGAGGACCAGAATGTCGGTCAAAACGGCATGCTTGTCCACGGCTTTGATCATGTCGTAGATGCTGAGCGCGGCAACGGACACTGCCGTCAGCGCTTCCATTTCGACGCCGGTAACTCCCCGGGTCTTCACGCTCGCCAGAATCCGGACCGCGTCGGCTGACAATTCAAAGTCCACGGTGACTTTGGCCAGGGGCAGCGGATGGCACAGCGGAATGAGCTCAGGAGTTTTCTTGGCGGCCATAATCCCCGCCACCCTGGCCACCGCGAGCGCATCGCCCTTGGGCAGCTCGCCTGCGCCAAGCAGGGCCAGGACGTCGGGCGTGCTCCGGACAGTCGCTGTGGCTGTTGCCTCGCGGGTTGTCTCGGTCTTCCCGGACACGTCCACCATCTGGGCGGTGCCGTCATGCCGCAGGTGGGTCAGGCCGGGAGGGTTTTTGGGATGTCGATTCACAGCATCCATACTTCCACCTCGGCGCCGTCGGGAAGTTCTGTGACATCGCCGGGGATGTGCACCAAAGCGTTGGAACGGGCCAGCGCGTGGACCAGGTGGGAACCTGCCCCGCCTTCCAAGCGGACTGAACCGTCCCCTTGCAGTGTGCCGCGTCGAACCTGGTGCTTACCCTGTGGGGAGGTCAGGCTCTCCCCCAAGCGTGCAGTCCGGGACGTCCGCAGTGCCGGGGCGCCGTGAACCAAGGACAACGCGGGCCGGAGGAACATTTCGAAAGAAACCAAGCAGCTGACCGGATTACCCGGGAAGCCCAGGAACGGCACCTCGTCGAACGTGCCCACGCCTTGCGGCCCCCCGGGTTGCATGGCAACATGCACAAACTCCACGGGCTGGGCCGCCATGGCCTGGCGGACCACCTCATAGGCGCCCTTGCTCACTCCCCCGGTGGTGAGGATCAGATCCACCGGGTCCTCCGAAGCTCCCGTATGCCGGCGCAGCAGCCGCAGGAGGCTGCCGGGATCGTCGTCATTGATTCCGGCCCTCACTACTCCGAGGCCCGCCTGGCGCATGGAAGCTTCCAAGAGGGTTCCGTTGGAATCGTAGATTTTTCCTGCCGTGAGCTCCTGCCCCGGCTCCACCACTTCATCTCCGGTGGTGACCAGGAGCGCGCGCAAGGGCTTACGGGTCTGGACGGTCATCATTCCGAAGGCCGCCAGGAGGCCGAGTTGGGCGGGGCCCAGCAAAGTGCCTGCGGCGAGTGCCGCGGTCCCTGCTGCGATGTCGCTTCCCGCGTCCCGAACGTAGGTGCCCGGTTTCACTGGCGGCAGCTGCACCACGGCGTCGGGTGTTTCCGGTTGCGGAAAGGAGTCCGGCGTCGCCTTTTCGATGGGCACGACGGCGTCTGCCCCCTCGGGGATCATGGCCCCGGTCATGATCGGTGCGGCGAAGCCGGGGCGGAGCGGTGCTGGCACCGCACCTGCCGGGACCGGTTCAGCGACACTGAGCTGCGCGCCGTCGTCGGGAATGTCCTGGGAGCGCACCGCAAAACCGTCCATCTGGGAATTCGCGAATGGCGGCAGCGACAACGGCGCTCGGACATCCACGGCGAGCACTGCGCCCAGCGCTTCCAGCAACGGCAGGTCCTGGGCGCCCTTGGACCCGGAGATCCCCGATAAGAGGTCCACTACTGCCTGGCGATGGTCCTGGACGCTTCTGGGCACGGTTTTCCTCCTGCGGCATGCCGGCTCAACGTTAGGGTCCGGACGTAACCAGCGTAGTTCTTCGGGTCACAGTTCTTTCAGGTCACTTTGAGATTGATGGTGTGGTAGCCCGTAGCACCGTCCGGGGCCGCAGGAGCCCGGTCTTCGGTCTGCGCAGTGCCGGTGGAATCGGTGGCGCGCACCTGGACTTCGTAGTCACCGGGGCCGAGATCGAAGCTGCATTGCCACTGATACCACGTGTCCGTGGAAATCGCGCTGGCAAGAGTCGCCTGTTGCCATGGTCCACGGTTGGTCCGCAGCTCTACACGCTCAATCCCCCGGTGCTGGGCCCAGGCAACTCCACCGAACTGCACCCTGCCATGTTGGACACTGCGGCCGTTGCGTGGCACATCGATCCGTGATTCGGTCTTGATGGGTCCGTGATCACTCCATCCGCGCGGCGTCCAGTAACCGATGTCATCGGCGAACCGCGTGACTTTCAGCTCCGTGAGCCACTTGGTGGCCGAGACAAAACCATAGAGCCCAGGCACGATCATCCGGACGGGGAAACCGTGCTCCAGGGGTAGCGGTTCACCATTCATTCCTACAGCCAGGAGCGCATCCCGGCTGTCGGTCAAGGCCTCCAAAGGTGTGCCGGCTGTCCAACCGTCACTGCTGGTGGAGAGCACCATGTCCGCTCCCGCCTTAGGTCCGGCCATGGCCAAGAGTTCCCGGACCGGCCATCCGAGCCACAAAGCGTTGCCGATCAGATCTCCGCCTACCTCGTTGGAAACGCACGCTATGGTGATGTGCCGGGCCGTCATGGGCTTGGTCAAGAGGGTGGCGAAATCGAGTTCAACTTCCCGGTCCACCATCCCGGTGACCTTGAGTTTCCAGGTAGGCGGATCGATCCCCGGCACCGTCAAAGCGGTGTCGATGCGGTAAAAGTCCCGGTTCGGGGTGACGAGCGGGCTGATACCGTCCACGGGCAAGGTCGCCCCCGGCGGGATGGCTTGCGCTGCTGTTGCCGGCGCCGGGAGTGCCAGGGAACTCCGAAACCCGGAGGCAGCCGCTGTGGCCCTCGTCATCACGGTGGTCAGGGTTCCGGCAACGACGGCGGCGATGGACGTTCCCGCCAGGGTGTTTAGGAAACTGCGCCGCGCAATGGGCGCCGGGGCGTGAGCTTCCATTCCCGGTGCGGGCGGGCGCGGGGTCCAGGTGGCGAGCCGCCGGATCAGCGCCCGGAGCAGCAACATCGTCACCACGGCGGCAACGACCGGCGCGAAGGCCGCTTGCGTGGTGGCCTGCGCACGGGTCACGACGGCGGTCAGCCCGGCGATCCCTGCCAATCCAGCCAGCGCGAGGCCCAGGCCCGCCCGACGACGCTCCAGGATGCCGGCCAGCGCTGAGAGGACAGCGGCTACTACCACGATGGAAACGATGAGTACGGCCTTGTCCGAGGTGCCGAAGAGTTGGATCACCAGATCCTTGACACCTGGCGGCACAGCATCGATCACTGCGCCGCCGAGGGCTGTTACCGGCGAAACTGACGGGCTCAGGAGGCCGGCGACCAGCTCACCGACGGCGACTCCGGCTGCACCGGCGGCGAGGCCAGCGGCCGCGGCCCACAACCTAGGCCTGTTCATGAAGTGCCTCCCGGGCAGTGGTGGGTGGTTCGAGGTGCCGCGCATTTCGGGTCGGTGGTGTGGTGGGAAGGGACAAAACGAAGCGGCAGCCGCCGTCGACGTTCTGGACGGCGACCGCCCCGCCATGTGCCTTCACGATCCCCGCCACCATGCTCAGTCCGATTCCGGCCCCGTTGTAGCGTCCTTGCAAGGGGTCGGAACTGCTGCGCGACGAATCCTTTTGCCAGCCTGTTTCGAACAGGTGCGGCAGATCCTCCGCCGGAATGCCACCGCAATGGTCCTGCACTGAAACCACTGCGTTCCCGTCATCGCTCCCGACGCTGACATGGACATCAGTATCCGGTTTGCTGTAGAGGATGGCGTTGTGAAGCACGTTCCTCACGGCGCGGGCCAGGCTGGGTCCATCGGCCACCGCCATGCACTCCCTGTTGCCGCCGCCGTCGAGCCTGATACCGCGTTGCGCGGCCAAGGGTGTGAGGTCTGAGATGGCGTCGCTGACCAAGTCATAGAGATCCAGGGCCTCAGCCCGGAGCAGGAGGCTCCCGGCCTGGATTTTGGACAGTTCCAGAAGATCGTTGACCATGGCCGTCATCTGTTCGGTCTGGCCGATGATTTTCCGGTAGTAGCCAGGGACATCGGTGGCCATGCCGTCCTCGAGCGCTTCGGTCATGGCGCGCACACTCGCCAGGGGTGTCCGCAGATCGTGCGAGATCCAGGACATCAGCTCCCGGCGCGCGGTCTCCATGGCCGCTTCACGTTTCCGGGACTCGGCCAAGTTGCGGCTGCTTGCTTCCAATTCGGTGGCGAGCTCTGCCAGTTCTGACGTCATGGCCGGAACGGGCCTACGGCGGTCTTCGACGCCCGAATCGAGTGTTTCACCCCGGCCCAGGCGACGCGCGGGCTCCACCAGCTTGGCGGCGTTGCGGGAAACGCCCGCCCCGAGCATGAGGGACAAGCAAACAGCCACCGCCGATGCCATGCCCAGGATGTACCACATGACTTCGAGGTCCCTGGCGGAGATGAACATGGCGTTGAAGGCGCTGACCATGCCGGCCACCAGGACGGCTACGGTGGCCAGGACCACGAGGCAAATTTGGGTCAGCACCGAAGCCCTGCCAAGTGCCCGCAGCAGCGCCAGCGCTCCTGCTCCAATCACCACGGCCCACAGCAGGACCCAGGCGAGGATCGTGACGAGTTCATTGCCCTGCATGCCCGGATCCTTTCGCCTCGAAGCGATAACCGACGCCCCACACGGTCTTGATGAGTTCGGGCTTGGTGGGGTTGACCTCAATTTTTTCCCGCAAGCGGCGAACGTGCACCGTCACCGTGGAAAGGTCTCCGAAGTCCCAGCCCCACACGGCCTTGATGAGGTCTTCCCTGCTGAATACCTGGTTTGGCCGCCGCATGAGGAATGCCAAGAGATCGAATTCCCGGGCGGTCAGGGCCAAGGGCGTGCCGTGATGCTTGACCGTGCGGGCCGCTGGATCGAGTTCGATTCCGCCGGCTTCCACCGGAGGTTCAGGCGCGAAATCCTTGATGCTCCGGCGCAATACGGACTTCACCCGCAGGACCAGTTCCCGGGGTGAGAAGGGTTTGGTGACGTAGTCGTCAGCACCCATCTCCAAGCCCAGGACGCGATCTTCTTCTGCCCCCAGGGCGGTCACCATGATCACCGGGACGGTCATGCTCAGGCGCAGCCGCCGGCACACCTCAACTCCGTCCAAGCCGGGAAGCATCCTGTCCAGGATCACCAAGTCCGGTTTACGTTCCGCTGCCAGGGCCAGCGCGGTGAACCCGTCCCCCGCGACATCCACTTGGAATCCGGCCTTGAAGAGATATCCGCGCACAACATCGGCGATGGTCTGTTCGTCCTCTACCAAAAGGATCCGACGGTTTCCCGGATCCGCCGATACCGCCGCATGTGTGGTCACGCTTTCAGCATAGGTACGCGAAGGTGCCTCGGCACGCGCTGCGGGCACCAAGTGGGCAAGTGTACGAATTCCGTAAGGACTTCGACGCGCTACAGCGGCGAATGGTCACGTCCCGGGCGCCGATGCCGGCCTTGGTTCAGGAGTTGCCGGCTACCGGGGTGGAAGGGCCAGCGCAGCCCGGCCATCCCTGGCCCGCCTGGCGCGAAGAGATCACCTCGAGGAACAGATTCAGCAAAAACTAAGGGACGGTACGGCTGACATTGGTCGAACCGTTCGATGTGGAGAACGCGTCCGACGTCGCATGGACCGGCAAGAACCTCCGTCCTGGTTTTTAGAGTTCCTCGGCCAGGTCAGGTTCCGCAGAAAGTCGAGTAGTTGCCGAAATCCTCCGGCGCGCCCTCCGCGTATCGTTCCAGGCCGGGACGCTCGGTAAAGGGCTCGGTGACGGCCACGAGAAGTTCGTGCAGCGGAGCAAGCTTTCCATTCGTAGCCGCTGCAAGCGCCTCTTCCACGAGGTGGTTCCGGGGAATATACGCCGGGTTTACACTGTCCATCAGTTCCGCGTCGGGTTCAAGCGCAAGCCACCGCTCCGCCCAGGCGTCAAAGGCCGCAAGGTCAAGGACCATCCCGTGCACGGGACCGAGGTCTCCGCGGGCGGCCTTGCCCAGGCGCCGGAAGAACAGGGTGTAATCCACCGGGCCGTCTTTCAGGATGGCAATAACGTCATCGACCAGACTGGACGCGGCAATGTCTTCTTTTGCGCCGCTTGCAAGGCCGAGTTTGGCCTTCATACCTTCGGACCAGGCTTTGCTATAGTTTTCGCGGAACCCGCCGAGCGCCTCCATTGCCAGAGCCACGGCCTTCTCCTGGTCCTCGTGGATGAGCGGCAATATGGCCTCGGCAAGGCGGGCAAGGTTCCATTCGGCCAGCACAGGCTGATTGGCGTAGGCATAGCGTCCGCTGACGTCGATGGAACTGTAGACGGCGGCAGGATTGAACGCGTCCATGAACGCACACGGGCCGTAGTCGATGGTTCCCCCGAGATGGTCATGTTGTCCGTATTCATGACCCCGTGCACGAATCCCACCAGCATCCAGCGCGCCACCAGGGCTGCCTGTGCAGCGCCGACGGACGAGAGCAATGCAAGGTAGGGGTTTTCCGCCTCGGCATCCTGCGGGTAGTGCCGGCTGATGGCATGGTCTGCCAGCCGTTTCAGCAGGTCCATGTTTTCAGTTGCCCGGGCATATTGGAAACTACCAACGCGCAGGTGGCTGCCCGCTACCCGTGCCAGGACCGCGCCGGGCAGCATAGTGCTGCGGCGGACTTGCCTCCCCGTTGCGACGACGGCCAGCGAGCGGGTAGTGGGGATGCGCAGCGCGTGCATCGACTCACTGATGAGGTACTCCCGCAGCATAGGCCCGAGGACTGCCCGGCCGTCTCCCGCACGGGCGAAGGGCGTGCGGCCCGAACCTTTCAGGTGGATGTCGACGACGCGTCCGGCGCGATCGGTAACCTCACCCATAAGTAGGGCGCGTCCGTCGCCGAGCAAGGGCGAATAGCCGCCGAACTGGTGGCCGGCGTAGGCCTGTGCCACGGGCGTGGCACCGTCGGGAACGTGGTTCCCGACCAGGAGCCGCACCCCTTCGAGGTTGCGCAGGTACTCAGGGTCGAGGTCCAGGTCCTTAGCCAAGGCCTCGTTCAGCACGAGGAGCTCGGGGCCCGGCGCTTCCTCGGCCTGCCAAGGGACGGCGAGTTCGGGCAGTTCGCGGGCGAAACGGCCGTCAATAGTGACAGTGGACTCGGCTGCTGCCGTCATGGTTCATCCTTCTCGCTGTGATTTGGAGATGATTCGCCCATTCGTTGCCGCGAATTGGGCCAGCAATCGGTACTCGGGCGGGCAGTCCCGCTAATGTTCCAGGTCGTCGGGCTCGAACTCACTGAGCGGTGACCCGCCGAATTCTTCCTCTTCGTCGCTGGCGTCCGCTTCCCGTCCGGTGGGGGCTTCACCGAAATCGATGTCTGCTGCTGCTTCCTCAAGTGTGGGCGTGTCCGGCTTGGCCCGCTCGTCCCCGAGGCGGGTAAGCGGCTGGGCGGCTTGTTCCCGCGTCTTCCCGTCGCTCAGGAAGTCTTCCTCTTCACCCGAGACAGCCTCGTCTGACGTCAAAGGGTCCTCCTGCGCAACGTCCAGCTCATCGTCAGGGAGGTTCTGCTCAGTCATGATGATGCCTTCCGCGTTGACCTGAGAGCATGTAGTACTAAGCCTACTGACGATTGCTGGGGATGTGAACATCGAGGGGTTCAGAGTCCGAGGTCCTTGACAGCGGTGACCCAGTTGGTCGCGATCGCCTTCCGGGCTGCGGCGAGGGCGACTTTGTGCGAGCACACGGCCTTGTTCAGTTTGGTCTCGACGGCGTCTTTCGGGTTGGTGGTGCCCGGGGCGCCGACCCGGTTCGGTTCCGGCCACAGGTTGGAGACAGCATTGGTACCGCCCAGCTGGAGCGAAATCAGGTGGTCGTACTCAGTGGAGGACGCACGGGTTTGGCCGTACTGGGTCAGGCTCAGGGCCTTGATCTTGTCAGTATCGGAGGAGGGGGCCCGCACGGTGTTCGTGTAGCCGGACTTGCAGATCGTGGAGCCCAGGTTGTCCTGCGTGACGGCGGGGTCCACAGCGCCGGGGGTGCAGGCCGGGTCTGGCAGGTACAGCCCGGCCGGCGCGTCCACGGTGCGCACCTCGCACTGGCCGGCGACGAGGTTTTCATCGATGGCGACCTTGTCCGGTGAATGCACGACCCTCACGTCCGCCGCGGTGCCGGGAAGCGGTCCCGCCGGGACCGCTGAAACGGAAGGGGCGGTCCCTGCGGCCGGCGCCGAATCCGCTGAGCTGTCCTCGCCGTCGGCCGGAGAGGACGGGGCTGCGGTGGCTGCAGCCTTCGGCGAAGCACTGCGGGTCTTCTGGGAGTTGGCGTAAAGGAAACCGACGACCACGAGTGCGGCAATAATCAGTGCGGCGAACAGAACAAGGCGTTTGCGGGAGAAAGTCATGGGTCCTATGTGTACGGCGGGCGGCGATTCTGTCCTCAAGCGTTTGTAGGACGCAGAGTATCTTCCCACCTCAAGCGGTCAAGCGCTGTCAGGCGCGACGGTTGGAATGTCTAAGACCGACCGGTCATTTCGCCACCGCAGCCTGTCTCGAGGTCAAGTTCGTGATCTGACACTCTCTGAGTTTCCGGGCAGCGTTATCCATCTTCAATACGTTCCTTCTGTGGCTCGGGATCATCTTCTTCGTTGTGATGCTGACCGGGCTGTATACCCTGGCCGCGGGTCGGCGTTCATGGGTCCCCGTGGACAGGCGAGGAAGCGGAGGAATCCTGCTTGTTGCAGGGACAATTGGCTGGACCGTCTCATGGGGGTCTTTGGGTCGTCGCTGCCAAGGCAGGATGCCCTAGAGGCCGAGGCGTTCGGCGATGCGCATCAGCTGGTTGGGCCGGTCCTCGTGATCCAGGACGATCATCGCCCCGGCGCAGTGCTTGGATGCGGCGGTGACCTCCAGGGTGTCGCCCTCTTCATCTGCGTCGAGTGTCTTGTGGCAGTGGAACGAAACGTCAGCGTGCAGTGCGTCAGCGATGTCCTGAGCGCGCTCCTGCGACAGGAACGGGACGTGGTCGGTGCGGAAGGGACAGTCCCCGCAGGGCCGCTTGAGGTTGAAGGCGGTGACGGGTGAGGTGGCCATGGATCTCATGTGTCCTGAGTTTCCCCTCGCCAGCGTCAATAGGTGCCGCCGCGCCTATCCGAGCTCTCACTCGCGTCTCGGTAGCATGGTGATGATCACCGGCTTGCGGAGGGAAACGAGGTTGCCTTGAAATGTCCGCGTCGCTGTTTCAGGTGAGCGTCCTCCGTGCCGTCGGCTGCTCGCTTGCCGTCCTGACGCTGACCTTGGCCATGGGACTCTCGCCGGCCCTGGCACAGGACTGCGGTGTTCTCACGGTCGTTCCAGGGGCGTGCCAAAGTCCGTCTACCCAGCCGCGTCCGGGCCCAACAACCAAAGCAACTGCAACCCCGGCGGCGTCTCCAGCAGCGGCGTCCCCTGCAGTAGCGACCCGTGGCCCGGCAGCACCCCCGGTGGCAGTACCTGCGCAGGAAGCCCCCGTTGTGGCTCCCGCTGTGCCTGCTACGTCCCGTCCAACTGCCTCCGTGCCCGAGGTAGGCCCGCAGACCGGCGCCACGCCGATTCCTGCCATCGCGGCTCCTGTGGGGCCTACCGCTGCAGTCACTGCCGCCGCACCCGCCACCGAGTCACCTGCCATCGCCCCGTCAGGGGCGCCGGCTGGAGCCACCAATTATCCGCAGCCCCCGGGAAGGACTGGGAAGACTGTGGCGGGTGCCGGGTTGCTGGCGCTGGGCGGGCTGTTCGTTGCCGGCGCCGCCCTTGCTGGTCTCACAGGGGGCCGGCCTTGGCGTGGCCAAGGTGGACAGGGAAGGTAAGCCCAGAGGTTCGCTGAGCTATAGAGTATGTGGCTATGACCGCATCAGTCAGCAAGGTCCCGGGCCGAACCGTCCAGCGCGTCGTCATTGTCCACGGGTATGAATCTTCGCCGGATGCAAACTGGTTTCCCTGGCTCCAGAGGGTTCTCGAAGCTGAGGGCAAAGCAGTCACCGTGGTTCCTCTCCCCGATCCGGACTCTCCTGACAAGGGAGCATGGAAGGACGCTGTCAGCTCGGCGCTGGGTGTGCCCGATGCGAGAACGGTAGTTGTGGCACATTCACTTGGGGCGGTCACCTCCCTCCGAGCACTCGCGGCGCTGCCTGAGCCGTGGGAACTGGGCGGCCTGGTCTTGGTGGCCGGCTTCACGGACCCGCTGGAAGCACTGCCGGAACTCGATGGCTTCCTGGCATCGGAGGTTGACGTTGAGCGGGTAGCAAAGAGCATTGGGCAACGAACAGTCATCCGCTCCGAGACCGACCCCTTCGTACCACCTGAAGCATCCGATGACCTCGCCCGGCGCCTGGACGCGCGGCTGCAGGTTTACCCGGGAGCCGGACACTTCATGGCAGAAGACGGCGTCACAAAGTTCCCGGCTCTTCTTGACGCGATTCGGCTCAGGTAGGGGCTCCGGTGAATTAGAGCCCGGGCGGCCAGCTCCGCTTGTCGGGCCTCCGGCGCAGACCCGGCATCAAGCCTCCGGTGTGGTCCTACGGGAGAGGTAGAGACCCACGATGTCGCCGCCGGTATTGAGCAGCATCTTCCTGAGTCCTGGCCGTTTCAGCTTCCCGGTTCTCGCGTTCCCCCGCCTTCTGCTGACCCGTCTTAACCCGAGCAGGTCGTTAATCCAGGTCTGACACTCCAGCTCGTCCCCGCGCTCCGCCACACCACCGATTTATGTGCCCTGCAGGCGGCGGCCACCGTGACACACCGGGCTCAGGTCAACAACCTCGGATCGGAGGTGCCAGCCGTGTCACCATGAAGGAGCTCGAACGTGGTCGGGTGCTCCGGCCGTGGCGTTGGACGGTTCCCAAAACTCTCTTCCCTTTGCGTAGATTCGTCAGCATACTTACTATTCAAAGTGTCCAGGAAGGAGTCCGCCATGAGCATCACCGATGCTACTCTTACCGCAGTCCTAAACCTGCATGATGTACCGATAGAGCTGCACCGTGATCCGGAGCTGCGCGCCGTCGCGTACGTCTTAGCCGCCCTGCAGGGACCAAGCAACGACGTAGAACGGCGCTTCTACGACGCTAAAACGACTCTCTCGACCGTGCCGCGCCGGGCGAAACACCCCGCGAGGTAACCAACCGCGAGATGCTCACGGAGATCCATACAACCCGGCTGTTCTACCGACTCGGCCAACTGCGCACCGGGGTGGATCTCCCACCCCACGAAACGGGCTGATCCTGCGTATGCCTGCAGGAAGGATCGGTCCGCGTCGGCGGAGAGTGCGAGGTTACTGCCGCCTACGAAGCGTTAGGCCTACAAGAACTTGCCGAGCGCGTAGCACGTCCGTGTCAGTGACGAGTCGCAACATCCGCGCAGTGACCAAGTGCAGGAGGACGCCAATTCCGATCAACAGAATACCCGGGAAGGGAAGCAGTAGCCGGGCGATGAGCAATGCCGGCAGCATCCCGCCTAACGCCACTGCGTGTCGGAAAGGTCCGGACAGTGGAAGACCCTTCCGAGGCTGCAATTGTAGGTACGCGTGAGCCAACAGGCCGGTTGCCGCCCAGGTGCCGATCCCGAACGCAATTGCTGCTCCGGCTGCTCCGGCCCGCGGCACCAGAAGGAAGAGGGCCAATACCTCGGTCGCCGCTGCCAGACTCGCCCGGACGGCAACCTGCCTAGCTGCGCCGAGCGCCACGAGTGCCTGGAGAAGCATCTGGGCAAGCAGGAGACCAAGCGCACCGATCGCTAGAACGCGGACGAGAGAAGAGGCGTGACTATAACTTGCCGGAAAGGCAATCGCCAGTATCGGCTCCGGCGCGATAATTAACGCGAACTGTATGGGCAGGAGGCTTAGAGGTACGTACCGCAGAGCAGCTAGGAACCATGCATGAGAATCGGGGCCGGGACCATGATGCGCCAGGTAGGGAAACACTACGCTGGACAATGTTATCCCGACGAAGAAAACGGCGCGTGCCAAGATGTTGGCGACCTGGTACTCCGCTACAGCGGCGTTGCCCCCTGGCCCGTACGCAGATAAATAGAGCACGTCAACCGTCATCACAACACCTAGGGCTATTATCCCGATACCAATGGGGACAGACTGGCGGAACGTCGCGAACGCAGCCAAGGGTCCTCGCCTTGGGATTCGACTCGCCAACGCGAAGAGTCCACCTAGCGTCGCAGCCAAGGAGCCGAGCAAGAAAGCCAGTGCGACTCCGGGCACTCCCAAGCCCAGAACCCCGCCCAGCGACACTCCCACTACGAATCGAATCGCTGTTTCCACTGACTGAACGAAAGCCATGCCGCCAAACAGACGGCAACCTTGAAATGCGCCCAGGAACACATTGTTAATGGCGATCAGCGGTATCGTGCAAGCGACTAGTCCGATAACGATCGGTCCTGCGTCCGGCAGTGGTACTCCCGCGACTCCCTGCGCTACCAGCAGACCGACTAACAGAGCTAGGCCCAATGCGGCATTGCCTACAAGCGCAGAGCGGAACGTTGCGGCGCTGCCGTCCTCCAGGCCGTCCTCCGCCTGCGCCATTCGACGGGCAAGTATCGGGGGCAGCGCCGCGTTCAGAATGAAAGAGCTCAACCCGAAGAAGGACTGCATGACGCTAACGCGTCCGAAATTTTCCGCAGTAAGAAACCAGGCAAGCGCAACCCCGAAACCATAGTTCAAGGCTGAGTTGAATACGAGCCGAAGGACCAGTATGGCACCGCCTGCAGCCCCGCTTGCGGGCTGGCGCACCCCTTGGACTACCGAGATGCGCCAATCGCGCCACGATCTGGTCATGCGCCCCATCTCCAACGGTAGGAATGGATACCTCGGACGGCAAACCCCCAATGGGCCTCGGCGGCCAACGAGTCATCGCACGCCACTCTTACGTAGTGACCCAGCTACCGGGACGCGTATAAGCTCACGACACTTATCGCACGAGCCTCGTTGACCTCGCGAACTGTGTCATGCGCCTCCTCGTAGAAGCCGAGAGGTGCTGCCGAGCCTGGCCCCGCAATCGATCGATCGCTACGCTCTGCATCCAAGCTGTCGATCCGACGAGGCTGCCCGAGAACATTGAAATTTTCAGCTGCTCTTGCACTCCGGTTGCGAACTCTCGTTTATGAGGCTCGTCCTCGCCGGCTATCTGCACCAAGCGCAGATGTGGCTGCTCACAGGCATATGTCAGAACGTCTTCGAACATCTGGATGCCCGGCGCATATTGCCGAAAATTCTCATCGTAAGCGGTCTTCAGCGCGTATACGACACCCGACTGTTCGAGTGACAAACTGATCGCGATTAGCTTGCCGCTCAACCTCAGGAAGTGCAGTCTGAGTAGTCCCTGATCCGCGGCCCACGCAGATAGCTCCTGGTAGAACTGCGTCGTGGAGGGTCGCGACAGGATGGCAGTTCCTTCGTTTCCCTTCCACCCTGCCGCTTCCAAGGTGAGTGCTTGGGCGAGTAGATTCTGCAGATCTTCCTTGCCGTCATGGACCGAGGACGAGATCTCTCCGAGTTGAGCCAGCTTGCGGCGCCTACGCGCCATATCCTGACGACGCGATCGCCCCAGCACCGCGTTCCGGACTGTCTCCCAGGGCTGGCTCACGTCAACGTAGGTCGATCGTCGGATGACATCCCGGCTTACCCGGTAGTCCTGCTCCGCAGCTGCTTCAACGATGGCTTGTTCCGTTGCGCCCACTGGGATAAACCGCATATCCACGCGCTGAGCATTCTCAAGAAGCCGCGGTACTAGGACCCGAATCGCATTTTCATCGGTCGATAGAGGTTCGAATGCAGGCGTTTCAGCATTGACCGGGGCGCGGAAGCCCAGTTGCGTTGGATTGAGAGGCAGCAGGGCAGCCAACTGTCCCCCTCGATGCGCCGAGAGCACCTGCAGCGACCGCCCGGGCTGGAAAGCCCTCATCCACGGGCGGAACCAACCTGGGCGCATGTAGGGCGGGGCGTCGGACGACAGGGCAAAGTCGTCCCATTCCTGCTCCAATGAGTCGTCCAGCGGCCGCAACGCACAGATGTATTCAGCTGACATGATCAACCTCGCCCGACTCGTGGAGTTTCCCTTGGCACGGCACGATCCTCACTATCGCCCATCCTGGAACCCGTTGTCCAGAGCCGTACCGAAAAGCCCCTGTACCCCATTGGAAACAAAACCCACCGGGTCCGTTTTCCCGTTGTCACTGGGAATTCCATCTCGGGGGAGCTCATTTCTCAGCGCGTGCGGAGCTACTCCGACGGGAAGCTGCTTTGGATGCGAGCGGACATTCGGCATTTCGCAGAGCTCAGCGGCCAACTTGCCGATTGACAACCGTGTTCCGCAACCGCCTGGTGGCCAGAATAGTTTTCTTCACGCCATAGAAAACTTTGGGTGAGCTGCGGACCAGAGCTGTCTTCGTTGCAGTTTCGGCGCGTGCCTTGGCTCTGTAGGTCAGGGGCGGATTTCCCAAGGGCTCGATGATCTGCGAGTGGGTCGCGAAGTCGAATTTGTAAGGCTCGGCGCCCTGCAGGAAATCGAATGATTTATGGCCTTGCCGGAAGCTGTCCTCCATCATCCGAATGAGGAGTTCCTTGCCGACACCGTACGCGGCAAAGGCGGGGTCATAGGCAGGAATAAGGGCCAGGTATTCGTCGTGCCAAAGGAACCCGGCGTGTAGCGCCACGTATTGATCCGCAACTTTCAGCGACGAGACTATCAAGTGCCCGTCCAGGAAGAGGCGTCTCAGCATCGCGCGCGCCCGGACGTTGTCCAGTGTTTCGTTACCGCCCCCGTACTGCTCGCATTTCCAGGCACAAAGGAGTTCTAAAGCCTGGATGTCGCGGTCATCAAACAGGTAGGCAACCTCCGCAAAGTTGGCGAGAAGCTTGGCACGCCGTTGGCGCATATGTCTCAGCAGATTCCTGCTGCGGGCGTGGATGAACTCTTCGTAGTTCTCCCAGCTGCCAAATCTATCCCAGACGACGAGAGGCGCGGGTTCCTGCCCGGTGTAGGAGGCGCTTGCCTCGGGATGGAGGTCGTCGAGCGTCTGGGTAGACGTAACCACCTTAGGAATGAAGCGCACAGGCTCGGCGGCGGCCTCGTGCTGCGGGAGAGGCTTTATGTAGTCATAGAAGGGACCGCTGACAAGAGGCCTTTTGCCGTCAACTTCTGCTAGGCGAAAGAAGTGTCCGTTTACGCTGTATATCTTGAATCGAAAGTCCTTGGCCTGATAGAAGTCGCTGGCCAGCGCTGTGAGGAACTCGTCAGAAGCAAAAAAGTCCACGCCGGACCCCCGTTGTTGGCCGTCCAATAAGTAGACTTATTATTGCCCGATCGACACTGGCGGACAATACTTATTTTGCCACAGTCCCTTAGTCCTACGGTTTCCGTTCTTGGCCAAGCGGTCATGCCTTCCCGATGGGAGCATCCGTACTCCCTGTAGCCTCGCATCAATAGGTACGGTAAACGCGGGTTCCCTCCTGAGGTGAAAGGTCCGTCCGGGCCCGCAGCGCCCCCAGCACTTGATCAGGGCGGCCAACAACTTCGGCCCTACACCGGCCTCCTGCCCGGCCGGGCTTGACGGCTCTTAAGACACAGGCACCCCACAACGCCGCCCTGCCATGCTCCCGCCGCCCTGTCCGGATCAGTTCATCCCAGGATCCTGGACTTCACTGTACGGAGCCGCCCCGATACGTTCGGGCCTTAGGCTGCGCCGAGGTTTTCAATGAGTCAACTCGAGGCCTTGCCGTCTCCTCCAGCTGCCCGATAGTCTGGCCGGGAAATACGTACCATGAAAGCGGCATCCGGCGGACCTCTAGGCGGAACCCTTCCCTGCGGGGCCATCACGTGCCGTACCGCGCGGGGCCTTTGGCTCGTAAAGGGGAGCAAGGTTTTAGTCGGCTGCTCATTGTCGTCCCATCCGGACGCAACTGGGCACCAAACCAGGAACAGCGATCGGACGAAGGATGCAGGACGCCGCGCAGGCAGTGACCGAAGAGGCCACGCACCCCAGACATCGCCAGACAGCGCCGGTACGGGGCTCCATGAGCCCTCCGGTCATGGCAAGGCTAAGGGGCTTCTGCGTATTTGCGGGCTGGGTTGCCGCAGCCTTTGGGGTCCGGGCCATCGGCCTGACCAAGGGTTTCGAGCTCTGGGTGGACGAGATGCTCTATGCCCTTCTCGGCGATTCGGTTAGCAGGGGGCACATTCTTCCCACACTGCCGGACGGCCCGTTTTTTCTGCATCCGCCCGGATTCTTTTGGGTTGAAGGCGCAGTTATCCACCTGTTTGGAATAACCGGCAATAATGTGGATTTGGTTATGCAGCTTCGGTGGCTCAACGCCGTTCTGGGTGCTGTGACAGTGGGGCTCGCCTTCCTGCTGGTGAGGCATACGGCGAACAGAACCGCGGCCTGGTTGACGGGTGGCTTGTTGTCCTTCGAGCCTTTCGTGCTACGCAGCAACAGCCATGTCTTCCTGGAAACACTCGCCATGGCAGCTGTCCTGGGCGGGCTGCTCATTGTCGTAACTCAAATGGGCTCCCGATCAACCGGCAAACGTACACTGCTCCTCGTCCTCGCCGGCCTCCTGCTGGGGTACAGCGTCCTGACGAAGGACTTCTTTGCCCTCTGCACGGTGGTTCCTGTGGGTGCCGCCACGGTTTGGCGACAAACCCTGCGCCGGCGTGAGGCCGCCGGAATTCTCTCGGCCATGTTGCTGCCTTACTTGATCTATATGTCCATAGTCGTCGGGCAAGGGATGTTTCCGGACTGGCTCCGGGCCAAAACGGCTGGCATTATGCGCCTCATTGGGGTGCAAAAAGATACAGGCTTTTCTGCGGCGGGTTCACCCAGCCTGGTCTCGCGCCTGATTGATAACGCCAGTCACTTTGGTTCCAGCTACATCCTGCTCGGATTGTGCCCCGTGGCCGCCACGCTACTGTGTCTCAGTCGGCGTCCTGAGCGCCGGCTCATTGGCCTGATAAGCCTCAGCCTTGGAGTGTACGGGGTCTACAGTGCGGTTTTTGGAACCTTCGAGGAGCAATACGGCTACGGCGTGATGATCGCCGGGGTGCTGAGCATCGCGGTGTTAAGTGCGGAAGTTTTTGAACGCGGTCGCCGGTCGCTCAGGTCCATCCTCCTAGTCAGCGCCGTCCTGTTGCTGCTGCTCACCACGGTCCTCGGCGTGAGGCTAGAAACGTCCACTGACAACGGCTTTGCGCAGGCCCGACGGTGGGTCCAGGAAAATTTGCCGGCACAGGCCAAGGTCAGTGTCACTAACGACACCGGAGAGCTCGCTTTCGCCGACGATCCTCGCTTCGGCGTTTGGCCGTCCCCCTCCTTGATGCTTGGTAGCGGGGCGAACTACGTCTTGACCGCTTCTCTTCCCGCTAGTCAGGGCTACGCATATATGGACCCGGGGATGCTGCCGTGGTTGGAGAAGAACGCCAAGCCAGTGTTCTCAGTGGCAGGCTTAACGAACGGTACAACTACCCTGTGGTTCGTCGACACTGCAACTCTCGATGCCGGGGTGCGTGCCGGAGTCAGATAGCCATCGTTCTGCCCATGACCTGGGTGTATGAGCCGGGACAAGCCTATTCCCCGTTGCACATTCAGGGCTCGCAGGAAGTCACGTTGCCTCTTATTTGGTTGTTCGGACCGGCCGCCACGTTGAAGTCCCCGCTTCGGCAAAAGCGATTATCCGTCACTTGGATGTTCTCGAGCTGCCCAGAGAGATCGGTGGAGGCGCCCTCCAAGTCGACAAAGATATTGCCCTTCACCGTGACATCGTGCACCGCTTTGCTTGCGCCGCCGTAATAGCCCGTTCTAATGCCGGAGGGAGATCCCCAGAACCGGTTGTTAGCGATGGTGATGTTATAGATCTCAGACCCCGCCACAGCTAGTTGCATTGCCGCTCCATGGGAGCCGCCGCGGACGTCGTTTTCCAAATATGCGACGTCATGGACCGTGCCGCCGATCGTCTGCGCTACCAGGCCGTCGTCGCCGTCCTCCCCCTGACGTTGGTCTACGTGGTTGCCGACAACCAGCCCGGAATATGAGTCCGTTATGTGGATTCCGTCGAGCTGATCATACTTGCCGCTGGTCGCAACCACTGTTGAATTGTTGTGTACGCAGAAGTTGCTGCTGCCCACTACCGCTATCGAATAAGTGAAGGGGTTCTTGGTTGCCACCCCTTCCACCACGGCGTTCGTGGAGTTCCGTACGTCGACAAGATATTCTTTCAGCCGCCCGGACACATTGCCATCAATAACATCCCCGCTCTGGTCGGCGGTTAGGTCGGCTATGGTGACGTTCTGCGATCCATTGGTAGTGATGAGCGGGTGCCCGCCGAGGGGGCCTTTGGCCTTGAGGAAACGTGACGTCGCCTTTAGCACGGTGCCCGGTCCCGAGCCCTTTAGTGCGACGTTGGCCCTAAGGACCAAGGGCTGATTGATCTGGAATTCTCCAACGGACAGCTGGACTATCCCCCCGCCGCTGGCCGTGGCCTGATCGATCGCTTTCTGGATTGCTGTTGAGTCCCCTGCGTCGGACGCACTAAGGAGAGAGACAGAGGTGGCGCCGCTACCTGTGGCGGTACATGGCCCCACTTTTTTCCCGTTCTGGCTAAAAGCCGAGATGGTCACTATAGCGACAAGCACAACGCCCACCAAGAGGAGCACTTGGAGTCGGTTAGCCCTCATGAATGAACCTTCGCACGCACCGCAAATACATTTCACCGAACGGGGCCATGCGGCGTGCCCAGCTGAACGTTACCGGGACCTGAATAACGTGAATTCAGCATAGCGGACCTACGTGCCCGCGTCCTGTCCTCTCAGCCCCGAAATACCCAGCCCTACACAGGGGCGGATACGAAGCGGCATGGCGGGTTGGGTTGCTGTTTCAGTTTCATCCTCTGGATGCTCCTATGGTCGTCAAATTCAGACATCGCTTCACAGTCTCGGTCTTGAGGACGGCAGTGATAGCCGCGGTGGCGCGGTAGGTGATCAGCGGCACCGCGAGAGACAGCCGGTTCCTTGAAATACCGGGTCAGGCCCATCACGTCCACTATGCGGCGGCCGCCCCCACCGCAGCCGGCGTTCTCAGCGCCAGCTCCTGACCAGTGTCGGCCCAGCCTTGGATTAGAGTTTTAGGCCTCCAGCGTCTGTGTGTTCACCGCATCGAACACCGCTCCGACGTCCTGGGGTGGCAAGTCCAGTCCGTAGATCTTCTTTGCGGCCACCGGCTTCTGCTCGTAGGTGAGAATGGTCAGAAACCTCTCGGGGCAGGAGACAGGCCAGCCGGCGTCAAAACGAAGCTCAGGCCACAGCAACAAACGCAGGTTCGGCAATGGCACCATATTTCTGAGCTACGCGGTGAAGGCGTGATGCGCCTTGAGCGGAGCCAGACGTCGCACTCCTCCCCGGTTAGTGCAAGCCCTACCCGGCGTCCCCACACAAGAGCCCGGCGTCCTCGCCGGAGGACGCCGGGCAGCGGAGGCGAAGTGTGGGAGAGCATGGGTCTGCTTGCCCGCGCTCACATTCCGCCAGTCATTCAAGCAAGGAGGGAGCGGGTGTGGTCGTTAAGGAACATGCCCCGGGGGTCGAACTCCCGGCGAACCTGGATGAAGGTGTCCAGCTCCGGATACAGGCGCTCGAGCCGACTTCGGGTCATGAAGTGAATCTTCCCCCAGTGCGCACGCGGCTCGAATTCTTGCAGTACGGAATCGGCGTCACGGAAAAACTGCCAGTAGTCGGTTCCGGGCTCGGTGGTCAGGGTGATGACAGTGCTGTCGCGGCCTTGGAACTGGGACATGTAGGCGTCGTCGGCCTTCACCCAGCGCACTTCCACAGGGTATTTCTGCTCGCGGTACCTGGTGCGGATCAGGTCCTGGATGGCTTCGACGGCGGCTAAGCCGTCCTCGCTGGCGACAAAATACTCGAGTTCGTGGAACTGGGTGGTGAACCCGCCCGGGTAGATCCGGTATGACCGGTCCAGCCGGGCTCCTTCAACATTGGAGAGTTGCCGTTCGTCCTCAATGAAAGCTACGTTGTAGCGCTTGGTGTAGCTGCGGCCGGCCATTCGGTGATCGGGCGATCCGGGGAGATCCAGCAGCTCGCAAGAGTCGTTCTCAGGGCACCAGAGGAACGAGTAGTGCCTGTTGCCGACAATGTCCGACTGCCACGTCGAGGTGGTTTCCAGCCACGTAGGGTAGGTGATCTGCTCCTGCAGGTAGTAGCTGTCCTCGACGGCCAACTCGACTTCCAGGAAAATCCCCAACGTGCCCAATGCCACCTGCGCGGCCCTGAGTTCGCGGAGTTGGCCTTCGCCAATCTCCACGATCTCGCCATAGCCGTTGATCAGTTTCACCCAGCGGAGGTTGGAGGAGAAACTGCCCAAGTCTTTCCCCGAGCCGTGGGTGCTGGTGGCGAGTGCGCCCGCGATTTGCTGCTTGTCGATGTCCCCTTGGTTACCTAAGGCCAGCCCTTGATCCCACAACGCGTCGCCGAAGGCGTTGATGGTGGTGCCGGCCAGTGCCCTGGCCCGGCGGCCCAAGCGATCGGTTCCGGTGATGGCCGAGAGGCCGGACATGTCCATCAGGACCCCGCCCGTCTGGACCAGCGGGGAGGATGAGTGGCCTGAGCCGACCGCCCGTACCGGCAAGCCTTCGCGAATAGCGAAACGGACGGCGTCGAGGGCTTCTTGTTCGTTCCTGGGCCGCACGGTGAAGGCAGGTGTCGCGCTTTGGTTCCCGCCCCAGTTGGTCCACGTGGCATCGGTGTCGAAAGGGGCCGT
Organism: Arthrobacter sp. fls2-241-R2A-200; assembly: GCF_030209745.1. Taxonomy (GTDB): domain Bacteria; phylum Actinomycetota; class Actinomycetes; order Actinomycetales; family Micrococcaceae; genus Arthrobacter. Next base: position 89,923 of record NZ_JARVRJ010000014.1, on the reverse strand, counting down.
GGGGGTAGAGGTGGAGGGTGCACCCACTGCTGGAATGTTGGTGGTCATGGTGGAAGCTCCGTTGCTTTGTTGTGTGCTCATGCGCCGTGGTTGATCATCACATGCTTGGTGCGCGAATAATCGTCCAAGGCATAGAGGGAGAGGTCGCGGCCGTAGCCGGAGCCTTTGAATCCGCCCCACGGTACCTCGCAGGCCAGGACCAAGTGCGCATTAACCCAGACCGTGCCGAAGTCGAGCTGCTTGGGGATGCGGAGCGAGAGGCTGGAATCCTTCGTCCACACCGACGCGGACAGTCCGTACGGGCTCTCGTTGGCCCTGGTGACTGCCTCCTCCGTGGAAGAAAACGTCTCCACGGTGACTACCGGGCCGAAGATCTCGTGCGTGGCGATGTGCGCCCCGGCCGGAACATTGCTGATGACTGTGGGCTCGATGAAGTAGCCGGGGCCTTCGATTGCCGAACCTCCGATAGCCACGTTGAGCCCCGCTGCCCGGGCCTCAGCCAAGGATTCCTTGACCCGTTCGAAATGTGGGAGCGAGATCATGGGGCCGATTTCGATGTCGTCCCCCGCCTCGGGTGACCCGAGAACCAAAGTGCTGACTTCACGGACCAGGTGCTCGGTGAACTCTTCGGCCACGGACTCGTGGACCAGCACGCGGCAGGCGGCGCCGCAGTCCTGGCCGGCGTTCCAGAACCCGGCATTGCGGACGCCCGCGGCGGCTGCACGGAGATCGGCGTCGGGAAAGACAACAACCGGGGCTTTGCCACCGAGCTCCAAGTGGACTCGCTTGACCGACTTCGCGGCGGTTTCCGCCACGGCCTGGCCACTGACGACGCTGCCGGTCAGGGCGACCAACGCGATGGAGGGGTGCTCGGACAACCGCTGCCCAACGGTCCGTCCGCGGCCCGTGACCACGTTGAGGATGCCGTGCGGGATGCGTCCGGCCACGAGTTCAGCAAGTTTCAGTGTGGACAACGGGGTCTGCTCGGAGGGCTTGATGACGATACTGTTGCCGGCGGCGAGGATGGGAGCGATCTTCCAGGCGGCCATCAACAGCGGGTAGTTCCACGGGGTGATGACGCCCACCACGCCCACGGGTTCGCGGAGGATCACGGACGTATGGTCTGTGGCGTAGTCGCCGCCGGCCATGGATGTCAGGGCGCGGGAGGCGCCGGCCATGAACCGGAAGGTGTCCACTGTGCTGGTGACGTCGTCCGCGGCCACTGCCTGGGGCTTGCCGGTGTTGGCGGACTCGAGGACTTCGAACGCAGCACGGTTCTCTTCGATGATGTTGGCGATGAGGTTCAGGACATCGGCGCGTTCCTTGGGGGTGGTGGCACCCCAGGTTTTTTGGGCCGCGACGGCGGCGCTCACCGCGGCGTCGACGTCCTCAGCCGTCCCGGCCTGTACGGAGGTAATGACTGCTTCGGTGGTGGGATTTACGACGTCGATCAGCAGGCCCGCGGAACCCGGGACGAATGATCCGTTGATGAAGTGTCCCGAGGGAGGGAGCGGCAGGGCTGTGCCGGAAGGAGAGGTGGAGCGTCGGACAGCGAACTGCTCGGTCTGGGTGGTAGTCATGATGGTTCTCTTTCAGATGAGGGGGCTGATCAGATCAGATCTGCGGTGACAGCGGCAGCGGGGAAGGGTGCGGGTTCAGTTTGCCGACGGAACACGCGGGCCGCGACGTAGTAGAGGGGAGCCACCACCACGAGTCCGACGATCCAGGAAATGTCCACGCCGCCCATCGCCGCGGCCACAGGGCCCGTGTAGATGGCGGTGGCCGAGAAGGGGACCTGGATCAGGGCACCTGTCAGGTAGGAGCCGATGGCGATCCAGTTGAACCGCCCATACACACCGCCGTCGCGCTTGAAGAAGTCTTCAACCTTGTAATCGCCGTGCCGCAGAAGGTAGTAATCCACCAGGTTGATGGCCGTCCAAGGGACCAAGACGTACATCAGGAAGGACAGGAAGTTTGTGTAGAAGAGGATGAAATTGTCCCGGGCAAAGAGCGCGATGCTGACTGCGACAACGAAGAGGATGACCGCCGCAATGCTGCGGGTTTTGGCGCGCGGCAACCAGGTGGGCCTGAACGTTTGCCCGATGGTAAGGGTGCATAGGACGCCGCAGTAGAGATTCATGGCGTTCGACGCCGCGACGCCGAGGCAGAAGATGCCGACAATGATCAGGGTCCATGGTTGGAGCAATGCACCGAGGCTGCCGACGATTTCGACGTCGCCGGTGCTCATGGACACGGCGAGCGTGCCGACCAAAGCGCCGAGGATCATAGGGAACAGGGTTCCCAGGACACAGCCTGAGTAGGAGGCCCAGAACGCGGGCGCGGACCCCGTGCCCTGCGGCATGTAGCGGGAGTAGTCGGAAACGTAGGGCGCGTACGCCAACTGCCACAGGGCAGAGACGGAGATGGTTCCCATGAAGCCGACCCAGTTGAAGTTGCCCTTCTCCAGGAAGTTCGCGGGCAAGCCGTGGACCACCAGGATCCAGCCGAACGCAAGCAGCAATGCCAACCCTGCGGCCACGCTCAGGACCCGGGCGTATGCGTGGATCAACCTGTAGCCGAAGATGGTGGCGATGACGCTGACCACGCCGATGATGAGGATGCCGCCATCAACGCTGATGCCTGGGCTGACTGCGGCCATGGCCTCGCCGCCGAACACCAGGTTCGCGGCGAAGAACCCGAGGTACATCACAACTACGATGACAACAATCAACAAGGCGCCGAAGGAGCCGAATTGCCCGCGGGTCTGGATCATCTGGGCCACACCCAGTTGGGGGCCTTGGGCGGAGTGGAGCGCCATGAAGATGCCGCCCACCACGTTCCCGATGATGATGCCAACGATCGCCGGAACGAAACCCAGGCCGAACACCGTGGTGGCGAGCCCGCCGGTCACGATGGTCATGATCATGATGTTCGAGCCGAACCAGATGGTGAAGAGGTCCCGGGCCTTGCCGTGACGCTCATTCAACGGGATGGGCTGGATGGTTTTGTCTTCGAGCCGGGGAACTTCGGCGGAAGCATTGGGCTTGCTCATGACGCGCTCGATGAGGCAGATTGGAGTTCACGGGCAGCCGAGGCGTTGCTACGGTTGACCATCAATCCGAGCAAGTCGAAGACCAGGGTCGCCGCTGCAACGGAGGTGATGTCCGCATGATCGTAGGCGGGAGAGACTTCCACGACGTCGGCACCAACGATGTTGATGCCGTCCAGGCCGCGGAGCAGCGCCAGGAGTTCGCGGGAGTGAAGCCCGCCCATCTCTGGGGTGCCCGTGCCGGGGGCAAAAGCCGGGTCCAGGACGTCAATGTCGATGGAGACGTACACCGGGGTGTCGCCGATCCTCTCCTTTACCCGCTGGATTGCTGCGGGGACGCCAATCACGTCCAGGTCCGAGCAGCGTAGGATCTGGAAGCCGAACTCGTGGTCGCGGAGGAAATCGTTTCGGTCATAGACCGGACCGCGGATACCAACATGCATCGACTTATCCTCCACAAGGAGGCCCTCCTCGAATGCCCGACGGAAGATGGTTCCGTGGGTAATGGGCTGGTCGAAGTAGGTATCCCAGGTGTCCAGATGGGCGTCGAAGTGCAGCAGAGCCACCGGACCACGAACCTTGTTCAAGGCCCGGAGCATAGGCAGTGCGATGGTGTGGTCGCCGCCAACGGCGATGAGCCTTTTGTCCTCCCCGATAAGGGGCAATGCCTGCTCTTCGATCTCGCGGACTGCGCGGGTGATGTCGTAGGGGGTGCAGGCGATGTCGCCGGCGTCCACCACTTGAGCTTCATAGACCGGTTCAACGTTCAGCTCCGGGTGGTATCCGGGGCGGAGGAGCCGGGAGGCCTCGCGGACTGCGGCAGGACCGAAACGGGCTCCGGGCCGGAAGGAAGTTCCGCCGTCGAACGGGACTCCGACGATCGCGACGTCGTAGTCCGGGACGCGGTCAATTTGGGGGAGACGTGCAAACGTGCCGAGACCTGCGTACCGGGGCACTTTGGTTGCGTCGACAGGGCCGATGGGCTGGTGCGTTGTCATTCCGGGTCCTTAGCGTGAGGGGTGTGCTCGCCGTTGAGCGGGAAGTAAGTAATTCCATTCTTGGTGACACGGATCACTCGGAATAGGGTTACATTGACTACAAATGGCGGAGCCGTTTAGACGAATGTCTAAACGGCTCTGAGTCCGCGCCATCGCCGCAAGAACAAGGGAACTGGAGCGCGTCGGAATGGCAATTACCGTGGCTGAACTCATAGACGAACCTCAACTCGGCCTTGCGCTCTTGGCCGGATCCGCGGGCCTCGACAACCGCATCACCTGGGCGCACACGTCCGACCTGCCCAAGTTGTGGGAATGGGTCACAGGCGGTGAACTCATGATGACCAATGGCCTGTCCATACCCCCCGACGCGGAGGGCCAAGTGGCGCTGGCCGAAGCCCTCATGGACAGTGGTGCGAGTGCTTTGGCCATCGGCGAGAAGATGCACGCACCGCCGCTCACCAAGGAATTCCTTGAGGCCTGCAACAAACTGCCGCTGCCCTTGCTCAGCATCCCCTATCCCCTGCCCTTCATCGCCATCGCCCGTTCTGTCGCCGAGTCCTCCCTGCTCGAAGAATCTCGGCGACTGCGCCAGACAGCCCGCGTTTACGATCTGCTTCGAACAGCCGGGGCCTCGGAGGACGACTGGCAGAGCCTTGTCCAGAGGCTGGCAACGGAGCTCGACGCGGATCTGTTCGTAGTGGATCGTCGCTGTCTCCATCCTTGGCACCCAGACGGACACGAACTGCCGGACTTCCTCGCCGATTCCTGGGCTCCGATGTCCGGGCAGGTATCCCTCGCCGGGAAGAATTTCCAATGGCATCGGACACGGGGCAGGCACGTGCTGACCATGGATAATTCCGACGCATGCCAACGCGCTACTGGTGGTGCTGCCCAAGAGCGAACCACACCCGGACGCCGTCGTACTACTTCACGCCGCAACCGTGCTGGGACTGCAGCTTTCCCGCATCGTCCTGTCACTGGAAGGCCGCCACCGTCTGGCCGGCGAGTTCATGCTGCAGGCCATGGATGGACGCTTGGGCGTTGCCGAGATGGAGAGCCGACTGGCAGATTTCGAGGTTCCTGCCCAGAATTTCTTGCTCGCCTCCCTGACGGTGGAGGACGGCGGCAGGCTTGCTGACGTACACATCGAATTGTGGAGGCACGGTGTTGCTTCGGCATCCCTGAAGCGGAACAACAGGCTTCATGTGGCGGTCTCGGCTGATGTGGCCGACGATCTACTGGTGCATTGCGCAGGTGTGGCCGCCTCGATCGGTATCAGCGCCCCGTCGGCCGTTGCTAACATCCAGCGGGCACTGCAGGAATCACTCTGGGCCCTGGGTTCCGCCCGCGCGAACAAGGTGGGACTGGCCCACTATGCGCAGGGACCGTCATGGCTGGGACTCACCGGGTTCGAGGAAGGAACCGCGCTGGTCCGGCGACTACTGGGGCCCATTTTCGACTACGAGCAGAGCCAGGACGGGGACCTCATTCTCACGCTACGGACGTATCTGAACTCGCAGCGTTCGTGGCAAAAGACGGCTGCGGCGTTGTTCGCACACCGGCAAACCATCATCTACCGGATGCGGAAAATCGGTGAACTGACAGGGCTGGACATGGGTGAAACATCGACGGTGGCCCAGTTGTGGTTCGCACTCCAGATTCACGAGGCGATGCACCAATAGCTTGTGCTTCTTCCGACGGACCCGCTATGGTGCGAACCGTGTCACCAGGTCGTACAACGCTTTTGATCGCCGTCGGAACTGCGTGCAGGGCTATGGAAGCGGTGTTCTCGGGGAAGATGTTGGATTGGATGGTCGACATCCCGTTCGCCTCGGACCTCTGGATGAAGGCGTCGAGAAGTTGATTCCCGAGCCCGCGGCCGCAGGCTTCCTGGGCAATGAAGATGGAGTGCTCGACGACGCCGCGGTAGACCGTCCTTGAGGATATCGGGGAGGCGGCGACCCACCCCACGATGTTGCCGTGGTCTTCGGCAACGAGGCGCAGCTCCGGGTGGCGGGTAGCGTTGAAGTCTCCAGCTTGGCGGTGCGGTTTCGAAGGTGGCATGGCCTGTACCGATGCCAGCAGCTCAGATGGCCTCGACCGCTGACCAGTCGCCATGTTCCATCGGGCGGACTACCAAATGGTTGGTGCTGGTCATGGTGTGGCTGGTTCCCTGCTGCCCGTGGTGCGGCCCGGTAGCGAAACCAATCGTGACCGGGACGGGTTCCGACGATGCGCAGCACGAAACTGCCGCGTCTGCCGTATCGGCGGGAAGGCTGGTGGAGCAGACCCCGGTTTCGGGCAGTTCCAGTTCCAGTGCATCTGCTGCTGCTGTGTCTCCGGCGAGGGCGGCTGCGATGGAGCGGACTTGTTCGTAGCCGGTGGCCATGAGGAAGGTTGGTGCCCGGCCGTAGGACTTCATTCCTGCCAGGTAGAAGTCTTTCTCGGGGTGGGCTAGGAGCCGTGCGCCGTGGGGCGGGACGGTTCCGCAACTGTGGAAGTCCGGATCAATCAATGGTCCCAGCGCTTTAGGGGCGTCGAGTGCCGGGTCCAGGTCCAGCCGCAGTTCGGAAAGGATGCCCAGGTCCGGGCGAAAGCCGGTGGCCGGGATGACTTGGTCGACCTCCACCGCCCGGCCGTCGGTTGCGTGGACAGCCACGCCGGTGTCGGTGGTCTCGATGCGGCGGGTGTGGAAGCTTGTCAGGAGCTGGACGGCGCCGGAGTCGACGGCGGTGCGCAGGCGGGTGCCGAGCTGGCCCCGGGCGGGGAGTTCGTCGGCGTTGCCGCCGCCGTAAGCCCTGGCGGGGGTGGCGGCGCGGATGGCCCAGACGACTTCGGTTCCGGGATTGGTGCGTGCAAGGCGGGCGAGGTCCAGGACCATGTTCGCGGCCGAGTGCCCGGACCCGATGACGAGGGTCCGGTGGCCGGCGAAATGGCCTCGCGTGACGTCAGGCAGGGCCCCGGTGATGGTCCCGGCGGCGCGGGCTTCGGTTTCGCCGGGGACGGGAAGCCCGTTGGAGCCCAGCGGTGCGGGGGTGTTCCAGGTTCCGGAGGCGTCGATTACTGCCCGTGCCGGAACCTCGGTCATTTCTCCGTTGTGATGTTGGATGTGGAGCAGGAACGGTACTTCGTCGCGGCCCTGGCACGCTGCGCTGCGTGGGTGCCGGAGGGTGAACTGGGGAAATCGAACTGCTCAGGACCATAACCAATCGTGCAAACGGTGACAATTTCAGGCGTGAGAACCCGCAAGGCTGGTTCTCACCAAAGAAACTTTACGGGGACCACACCATGAAATCCAGAACCACGCCTGGAACGAGCCTCACCTAGTTCTCTCCCGAGAAGCCGCCCAAGTGTAGCTCGTTGAGCAGATTGTTTTCTTCTGCGTCGGTGAGGCCGGCGCCACGATTCTCAGCTGAAGTCAATGGAGGCTCTTGCGCCAGGATGTCTGTGAGCGTGTCGCGAAGGGGACGCAGTGTCAGCCCCGCTGCAACCGCGCGCGTATTGGCGCGCGCGTTCATGCCGTACCAGGCATGGTCTGCCAGCCACAAGGGCAAGGACCGCTTACCGGACCACGGGTTCACCCCCTGAGCCAGGAGCCAGTCCTCTGACGCTGTGACCACAGGACCTGCATGGTGGGCGACTGATCGCGCGATCTCGATGTGTTCCGGGAACCGCACAGGATTCCCGACGGCGTTGAAGATCCCGCTACTTTTCTCCTCCGCGAGGTGGAGGAGCCAAGTAGCGAGGTCGCGGACATCAATGAGTGCGGTGGGGAGTTCCGGCGTGTCCTGCACAAGCACAGCACCGGCTTCGTTGGAGGGATTGGCGAACCGGCGAACCCAATACGTCGTGCGCTCCGAAGGATCACCGGGTCCGCCGATGAGTCCGGCACGAGCGATGGCGGTACGGTCGGGACCGTAGGCTTCCAAGACAGCATCCTCACAGGCCACCTTCGCAGGCCCGTAGTCATCGGGTGGGCTTATTCTGTCTGCTTCCAGTGGAGGTAGGCGGGGCGCGTCCTCGTCAGCACCTACTTCTTCCTGAGAGGCATATACGTTGCAGGTCGAAACGAACACATACCGGTCCGCGAGCCCTTGAAGGTCTCGGACTGCCCTGCGGACATGAATGGGCTGCCTTGCCACATCGATAACCGCGTCCCAGTGTTCCGCCGCGACTCCAGTCAAAGCAGTGTCATCATCCCGATCGGCGCGAACGAGCCGAACTCCGGAAGGCACGGCATCTCCTCTAGCAAGGCATGTGACCTCATACCCCGACGTCAGAGCAGTCTTTGCCACCGTGTATCCGAGCCACGCCGTTCCCCCGAGCACAAGAATCTTCATGACTGGAGAATTCCAGCATTCATTCAGCAACGCATCAGTTTTCACCCTCAGCACAATCAACCAAAGTGTGGCCGGGACAGTACGCCGAGGAAGTCGGTGGTAATCAGGATCTCTCCTCCCCTGGCGTGTCTTGGGCAGGGCTGTGAGACCAATGGCGTGCCTCCCAGATCAAAGCGTGGAGCGTCAGCGCAGTCACCATCGCCAACGCTGCAGCCGCGAGGAAGAACGGAGTGAACTGTCCGAGATAGAAGTACCACGGCGGCGGAAGTTCCTGCTGGAAAGCGCTGGAGTAGCCGGCAAAAGATGAGTAAGCCATGGATCCGTAAGCACCTACGCAGCCAACCGAGCCTAAGATCACGGCTACAACCCACAGGACAACGACGAAGGGGTTGACCCTCGGCCGGTGCCCGGATGCCATCACCGGGGTCTCCGCTGAACCCCGTTCCCTGACTTCACGGACCTCGACCCGCTCGATCCCCTCGCGGGCGGGTACCCCGTCCAATTCATTCTCCATGACCCGTTCCCGTTGAACACCGTGCCACCTGTGGTCACGCGTCGTACGCGCTATGCCTGGACATCGCTCGCCTCTTTCTGCCCGTCGTTCCCATCGTGCCAGAGAGGGATACGACCGCTAAGGCACAGCGTTCAACAAGGAGGCCGTCGCGCCGCGACATATTTCTATCGGCCCGGAGCGGAGTGCTCCGCAGGGCTGTCCCCCGTATCCTCTGTGCCTTGGGCGACGGCTTCGGGCTCTTCCTCCGGCTCGAAGGTGTTCAGCTCCGTGCCCGCACCCAAGCCGACCCCGCTTGCCGGGTCCGCAACGATGCCATCTCGCCCCAAACCATCGGGACCAGCCTTCCCGCTCTTGGTGGAATCTTGTTCACTACTGCCTGCCGTCATGGTCGCCTCCAGGATCAAACAGCTGCTGACGGGCCCACGGTAACACTCAGATTCGGGCAGAGTAAGCACGCTGCATGTTTCGCCATGGGCACACCAAACACCACATCCTGAACGCGTTCGGGTCAGGCAACTGCTTTCTCGACAAGGCTGCGGATCTTTGCCTCCGTCGCGGCATCCAGCGAGGTGATGTTCCACGCAACCGGGTGCATGTGTACACCCTCCTCGAAGGCAGGGTTCACAACCTCACCGAAGCCGAACGCGATAAAGTCCTTATCCGGTTTGATGTAGCAGACGTCCTTTCCGTCCTTCACGTAGAAAGGTAGCCCCCAGCGGACGATCGGCTCTAACGAGGGCGCGGCCTCCCAGATGATGCTATGGAGGCGTTCGCCTATCTCGCGGTACTGCGCCGGGGCTTCACCGAGTTTGGCGAGGACGGCCGCGTCACCCTTTTTCGTGAACATCGTGGTCAGGTCTCCTTCATGTAGTCCCTAGGCAATTGTTATAGCCGGCTCCGGCTACCGCACTCATGACGTGATCGTACGCCCGCGTCGGATACCCAATCGACTTCAACCGTGCAGTCGGTCGATCTCATCGGACAAATCCTTGTCGTCTACCCCCCGATAACGGCACGACCATCTTCGCAACTGGACGCCGAGACCCATGTCCCGCAAGATAATAAGTATGCTGAGGAATTCGACGTCGAAAGAGCGCCCTGCGGAACACCCATGGCAGGAAAAGTCATGGAGGGAACAGTCATGAGCGAACAGCGACGACGGGACCTCGGTGAGTCTGATGCCCCCATTGAACACCAGCTCAAAGAGTCGTTCGACAAGACGATCGGTGAGGGTGCCGAACGCCTGCACCGGACAACGAGGAACATCCTCGTTACAGGCGTGTTCGGTGGTTTCGAGATCGGCCTCGGAATCATGGCGTACCTCGCTGTCTTGCACGAGACGGGGAACCATCTGCTGGCAGGGCTGGCTTTCAGCATCGGGCTGGTTGCCCTCCTGCTCGCCCACAGCGAGCTGTTCACCGAAAACTTCCTGATGCCTGTTGCCGCTGTGGTTGCGAAGGAAGGCAGCCTCCCTCAACTGGCAAAGCTCTGGGTTGGCACCCTCGTGGGGAACCTGGCTGGTGGCTGGGTGTTCGTATGGATCGTGATGCAGGCGTTTCCCGAGTGGTCCAAGGTGGTGGCTGAGAGCGCGCACCACTACATTGACGTCCCCTTGTCGCTGCAGACGATTGCCCTTGCGATCCTTGGCGGCAGCACCATCACCCTCATGAGCCGGATGCAACAAGGCACCAACAACGACGTTGCCAGGATCGTTGCCACGATCATCGGCGGGTTCCTGCTTGCCGGACTACCGCTCTTCCACTCAGTACTGGACTCCTTGTTGATCTTCGCCGCGATCCATTCCGGAACGGGAATCGGCTATGGCCAATGGCTGGGCTGGTTCGGCTATACCCTTCTGTTCAACGTAGTGGGCGGGATCGCACTGGTGACTCTTCTCCGGCTTGTGCGCACCAAGGAGCTGATCGAGGAACGGCGCGCAGAAGTGTCGGCCGATCCTGGCCCACGCAGCGAATCATGAAGCAGTCACGTTTCCCAGGAGACGGCAAAGCGGGCTTCGATGTGTCACTGCTCACCAGTGTGGCGTAGCCTGAATTTATGACTGTTCAGCTGGGCATCCCGGCACTTCCCAGTGGTGACCGTGCCGGCGGAAACCTTGCAAGCGGCTTGGTACCGCCTCCACGCCCGGCTGATACTCCGGCCGGGCTGTGGGATCGTTACGGTCGGCGCGCCACGGACATGCGCCTGTCTTTGACGGACAAATGCAACTTGAGATGCACCTACTGCATGCCGGCCGAGGGGTTGGAGTGGCTCTCCAAACAAGCTGTCATGACCAAGGACGAGATCGTCCGGATCGTTCGGCTAGGAGTGGAAGCACTGGGAGTGCGGGAGTTGCGGCTTACCGGAGGTGAGCCGCTGGTCCGCGCCGACTTGCCGGACATCATCGCGGCCATCCGCGGTAACCATCCGGAACTGCCCATCTCCATGACCACCAATGGCGTCGGGCTGGACAAGAAAGCCGCCAGCCTCAAGGCCGCCGGCCTGACCCGTATCAACGTCTCACTTGATTCCCTCCACGAGGAAACCTTCACCAAACTTACCCGGCGCCCCTTCCTGGACCGCGTCCTCGCCGGCGTCGATGCCGCTTGGGCCGCAGGCCTCGGACCGGTCAAGCTCAACGCGGTCCTGATGCGGGGCATCAACGACACCGAGTCCCCCGACCTCTTGGAGTGGGCTCTGGGACGCGGTTACGAACTGCGATTTATTGAACAGATGCCCCTTGACGCTGACCACGGCTGGACTCGTCGCACCATGATCACGGCCGCGGAAATCCGCACGCTCTTGTCCCGCGACTTTGTCCTCAGCCCGGACAGCCGCGCAAGGGATGGCGCCCCGGCCGAAAGATTTGACGTTCGACGCCGGGACGCAGCGTCCGGTGAAGCGACCGGGCCGGTGCTTGGCACGGTAGGGATCATCGCCTCGGTCACCGAGCCCTTCTGTTCGGACTGCCGCCGCACCCGCATCACGGCTGAAGGCAAGATCATGAGTTGCCTGTTTTCCCGTGAAGAATTCGACCTGTTGGGCCTGTTGCGCTCCGGTGCCACGGACGCAGAGCTGGTGGCGCGTTGGCAGGACGCGATGTGGGCAAAGCCCAAAGCCCACGGCATGGACCACACGGGCCTGGGAGCACCGGACTTCGTCCAGCCGGACCGCAGCATGAGCGCCATCGGAGGCTGAATCCTTGCTTGTACGATACTTCGCTGCCGCACGCGCAGCGGCAGGTGTGGACGAGGAAGTGCACGCGCTTCCGGAAGGAACCAACCTGCACGCGCTACTCGAGGTGGCCCTCGCCGTCGAACGTCCACTTCCTCCCGAAGGCACTCCGCCGCTGGCGCGTATCGTGGCCCGGAGCAGCTTCCTACGCAATGAGGTTGCCGTCCGGGACCACTCCATGGAATTGGGCTCGGAGGACGTCATCGACGTCCTGCCTCCCTTCGCCGGAGGCTAGAGCCCTCACCCGCCAAAGACCCGGCCCGCTAGAGCCCGAAGGTCTCGTTGTCCTCGAAAGGCCCGACGACGGTGATGGTGCGCGGAGCCTCGGCAAGTTCCCGGGCCAGTTCCTGGACCTCGTCAACGGTCACTGCTTGGATTCGTGCGAGCGTCTCATCAATGTCCTGGAACTCTCCGGACACCAGTTCCGCCCGTCCCAGCCTGGACATCCGGGAGCCGGTGTCTTCCAGCGCCAAGACGATCCCGCCACTCAGTTGGCCAACAGCCTTCCGGAGCTCTTCCTCGGTGATCCCATCCTGGGCGAGCTTATCCAGCTCAACACCGAGCAGATCCACTACCTGCCGAACCTTCGACGGCGTGCATCCGGCGTACATGCCGAAGTACCCGGCGTCGGCGTAAGCCGCCGTGAAGGAATAGGTGGAGTAGACAAGGCCGCGCTTTTCCCGGATCTCCTGGAACAACCTTGAGGACATTCCCCCGCCCAGGACAGCATTCAGGACGCTCATCACGAACCGACGATCGTCCGTGGCCACCATCGTGGGGCAACCCATAATGATGTTGGCCTGCTCCACCGGACGTTTGACCACATGGAGGCCGGGCGTTCCGGAAATGACGGCCTGGTTCGTCGCACGGCGCTGGACAGGGGAAACTCCCGGCTCAAGCTGCCAGCCGGCCGCGGTCAGGGCATCGAGCACCAGGTTGCAGACGACGTCGTGATCCAAGCCACCGGCGGCGGTAATGACAAGTTCCTCGGGCCGGTAATACCGCTGGTAGTGCTCCCAAACCGAGTCCCTTGCCACAGCTCTGATGGCATCCGGAGTTCCACCGATCGGACGGGCCAACGGGTGGGTGCCCAGCACCGCCTCAACGAACTTTTCATGGGCAACATCTGTGGGGTCATCGCTATCCATGGCGATTTCCTCAAGGATCACATCGCGTTCCTGCTCAAGTTCAGCGGGATCCAGCACGGCACCTGTGACCATGTCCGCAATCACATCGATCGCCATGGGGAGGTCGGTGTCGAGCACCCGGGCGAAGTAGCAGGTGCTCTCCTTTGCCGTCGCCGCGTTGGATTCCCCGCCCACCTCGTCAAAGGCGGACGCGATCTCCAGTGCTGTGCGGCGCTTGGTGCCCTTGAAGAGCAAATGCTCAAGAAAGTGCGTGGACCCGTGCTGGCCCTCGGCCTCATCACGCGAGCCAACTGCCACCCAGAAGCCAATAGTCGCCGAACGCTGCCCGGGCATGGCCTCGGTGAGGACGCGGACGCCGCCCGGTAGCACCGAGCGCCGAACCACAGACCCGCCTTCGGCTCCGTGGATCAATTCGCCACCAGGGAGAGTTTGCTCCAAGGGCAAGGGTACGACTGTCATCAAAGCCTTTCGGGTTAAGGTCCGAAGGGGCCGGTGGAGCTTTTTCAAGCCCACCAGCCCCGCCGGGTACTACTTCAAGGAACTACTCTGCGGAAGCTTCTACAGCCTCAGCCGCTACGTCCTCGGAGGCTGCGCCTTCTTCATCGGCGACAACCGGTGACAGCGAGAGCTTGCCGCGGTCATCGATCTTGGTGATCTCCACCTGGACCTTCTGGCCCACGGAGACGACGTCATCAACGTTGTCCACGCGCTTGCCGTTGGCCAGCTTGCGGAGCTCGGAGATGTGCAGCAGGCCGTCCTTGCCCGGGGTAAGGGAAATGAAAGCGCCGAAGGTGGTGGTCTTGACGACCGTACCCAGGTAGCGCTCGCCGATTTCCGGAACCTGCGGGTTGGCAATGGCGTTGATAGCGGTTCGTGCTGCATCTGCAGACGGACCGTTGGTGGCGCCAATGTAGACGGTGCCGTCATCTTCGATGGAGATGTCCGCGCCGGTGTCTTCCTGGATCTGGTTGATCATCTTGCCCTTGGGGCCAATGACCTCGCCGATCTTGTCCACGGGGATCTTGACGGCGATGACGCGCGGGGCGAACTCGGAGAGCTCGTCCGGGGTGTCGATCGCGGCGTTGATGACCTCGAGGATGTGGAGGCGCGCTTCACGGGCCTGCTTCAGTGCTGCTGCCAGCACGGAGGCGGGAATGCCGTCAAGCTTGGTGTCCAGCTGGATAGCCGTGACGAACTCCGACGTACCGGCTACCTTGAAGTCCATGTCACCGAAAGCGTCTTCGGCACCAAGGATGTCAGTCAAGGCTGCGTAGCGGGTCTGGCCGTCAACCTGGTCAGAGACCAAGCCCATGGCGATACCGGCAACGGCTGCCTTCAGGGGCACACCGGCGTTGAGCATGGAGAGCGTCGAGGCACACACCGAGCCCATGGACGTCGAACCGTTGGAACCGAGAGCCTCGGATACCTGGCGGATGGCGTACGGGAACTCTTCACGGCTCGGCAGGACCGGAACCAAAGCGCGCTCTGCGAGGGCGCCATGGCCGATTTCGCGGCGCTTCGGGGAACCAACGCGGCCCGTCTCACCGGTGGAGTACGGCGGGAAGTTGTAGTTGTGCATGTAGCGCTTGCGCGTTACCGGCGACAACGAGTCGATCTGCTGTTCCATCTTGAGCATGTTCAGCGTGGTGACACCCATGATCTGGGTTTCGCCGCGCTCGAAGATGGCAGAACCGTGAACGCGCGGCAAGACCTCAACCTCAGCGGTGAGCTGGCGGATATCCGTCAGGCCACGGCCATCGATGCGGATCTGGTCCTTGAGGATGCGCTGGCGGACAACCTGCTTGGTCACGGAGCGGAAAGCTGCGGACAGCTCCTTCTCGCGGCCTTCGAAGTTTCCGGCAAGTGCCCCAAGGACCTCGTCCTTGAGCTCGTCGGAAGCGGCGTCGCGCTCCTGCTTGTCGGCGATCTGGAACACAGCGGCCAGCTTCTCGGCCGCGGCAGACTCAACTGCGGCGTAGACGTCGTCCTGGTAGTCAAGGAAGACGGGGAACTCGACAGTGGGCTTGGCAGCGCGGGCTGCCAGGTCTGCCTGTGCATCGCACAGTGCCTTGATGAACGGCTTGGCAGCCTCGAGGCCCTCGGAAACAACCTCTTCGGTGGGAGCGGTGGCGCCCTGTTCCTTGATGAGGTTCCAGGAGTTGTCGGTGGCTTCTGCTTCGACCATCATGATGGCGACATCGTCACCTGCAACGCGGCCGGCAACGACCATGTTGAACACGGCGTTCTCGAGCTGCGAGTGCTTCGGGAAGGCAACCCACTGCGAACCCTGCTCATCGGCGATCAGTGCAACACGGACACCGCCGATCGGGCCCGAGAACGGGAGGCCGGAAAGCTGCGTGGACATCGACGACGCGTTGATCGCGACGACGTCGTACAGCTCATCGGGGTTGATCGCCAGGACGGTGACGACGATCTGGACCTCGTTGCGCAAGCCCTTAACGAAGGCAGGGCGCAGCGGGCGGTCCATGAGGCGGCAAGCCAAGATGGCTTCGGTGGACGGGCGTCCCTCGCGGCGGAAGAACGAACCCGGGATGCGGCCGGCAGCGTACATGCGCTCTTCGACGTCGACCGTCAGCGGGAAGAAGTCAAAACCCTCGCGCGGCTGCTTGCCTGCCGTGGTGGCCGAAAGCAACGCAGTGTCGTCGTCGATGTAGACCATCGAGGCGCCAGCGGCCTGCTTGGCGAGGCGGCCGGTTTCGAAGCGAATGACGCGCTTGCCGAAACGGCCGTTGTCGATAATGGCTTCGGAGAACTGGATTTCGGGACCCTCCATAGAGAGTCACCTCCGTTTCTGTTAGCGGAAGTCCGCCGCATCAACCCAGGCCTCTTCTTTATTCCTGGCCTGTACGACACCCGGTCATCGATCGAGATCCACGGGCGTTCACGGCCACAGAGGGCCTTCCCGGGAATCACTACCGAGGACCGCGAATGCGCGATGCGGTTGATTCCTGTTTTTAGTTTTTGGTGAAGAAGGTGGCCCGTTCCGCCGGGGTCCGGGCCACGCCTAAAGGCAGACTAGCGACGCAGGCCGAGGCGCTCGATGAGCGAACGGTAGCGGGCGATGTCAGTGTTCTTCAGGTAGGAAAGCATGCGCTTGCGACGACCAACCATGGCCAGCAAACCGCGCTGGGTGTGGAAGTCGTGCTTGTGCTCCTTCATGTGCTCAGTCAGATCCTTGATCCGCTGGGTCAGGACAGCAACCTGCACCTCGGGCGAACCGGTGTCGCCTTCAGAGGTTGCGTATTCCTTGATGATGGACTGCTTGACAGCGGCTTCAAGTGCCACGTGAACTCCTAGAGTTGTGCCGTGCGTCCCGATGCAGCGCCTCGCTGACGGGTTGCCCTTGCTGCGTCGCCGCACACAAAAACAGGTCCAGCCGCCACGGACTGCAGCCGGACCACTTATCAGTTTACCGGGAGGTCAGCGTTGTTGTCGAAATGCCTCGGGCCCGGTCAACAACTCATGGGCCTGGGCTACGTCCAGGCGCATCTGCTCCACGAGGGCTTCGGGTCCGCGATAGGCCACCATGCCCCGCAGGCGGCGGGTGAATTCGACGGCGACGCATTGGCCGTAGAGGTTGAAGTCCTCCACGTTTTCCTCCGGGCGATCGATAACGTGCGCTTCCACTTGGCGGCTGACGCCATCGAAGGTGGGGTTGGACCCCACGGAGATCGCGGCGGGCCACCGCGTGCCGGACTGATCGACCAGCCAACCGGCGTAGATGCCATCCGCCGGGATGAACCCGGTGGAGTCGTGGGCGAGGTTTGCGGTTGGGAAGCCAAGGTCACGGCCACGGGCAGCACCGTGAACCACTTCGCCGCGCATGCGATGGGGCCTGCCCAGCAAGGCTGCCGCCGTCGTGACGTCGCCCTCTGACAATGCTTCCCGGACCCAGGTCGAAGAGCAGCGGCGGTCAGAGCCGCCGTCGTCGATGGATACTCCGGCGCCGTACTCGTTGACCACCTGGACGCCAAAGCCAAACTGCTCGCCCAAGTCCTCCATGGTGGCTACATCGCCGGAGTTGCCGGCGCCAAAACGGAGATCGTGGCCGATCACCACATGGCTTGCCTGGAGACCATCCAGAAGCACGTCGCGGACAAAAGCCTCCGGCGACATGGCGGCAAGGTCAAGGGTGTACTTCATGACGAGCACGGCATCCACGCCCGCCGCACCGAGGGCCTGGAGCTTGTCCTCAAGCCCCATGAGCAGCTCCGGCGCGGAACCCGGCCGGTGGACCTGGGCCGGATGGGGATCAAACGTCACGGCAACCGAAGGGATGTCGTGGCGCTTAGCGGCGCCGGTCAACTGCGAAAGAACATGCTGATGGCCCCGGTGGACGCCGTCGAAATTACCGATCGTAACGGCAGTCGGGCCGAAGTCCCTGGGGACCTCGGTGGGATCGTTCCAAATGTGGACCATCAACCTCGCCTTTTACTGCAGATGTTCATTGTGCCCGGCAGCTTCCGGCGCCGGAACATATTAAGGTTACCCGCCACTCGCAGCGGCTCAGGACGGCCTCCGGCGGTTCAGCCACAACAGCCCAAGGATAGGCAGCACCAGGGGCACAAAACCGTACCCGCGGCCGAACAGCGACCACACGGTATCGTGTGGGAACAGGACCGGATCGAAGAGGCTGATGGCCCCCACCACGAGCACACCCACAAGTTCGGTCAGCACCGCAGCCAGGGACACCTTGAACCAGGTGCGCCCCGGCTTGGCCAGGGAGACCGTTGCGAGGATATAGACGACGGCGGCAAAGGCCGACAGGATGTGCGAAAGCGGCGCATCAGCGAACTTCGTAGCGATTTGATAGCCTGCCCGAGCTGTTGCGGAGAGCGCGAATATCGCATACACGGCAATCAGCAGACGCCCCGGGCCCGTATTCCGGGTGTCCTTGGCAGGCTGTTGAAGCTGCTGGTTGCGTTCAGTTCCAGTCACGTTGTGCTCTTCCTTCAAGTCAGTACCAGATCTGGTTCATGCGTGCGGCCATGACCATGATGGTCACGCCCACCGCTGCGAGGACAAAGTTGGACCAGCGCGTGCGTTCCAGCACGGCCCAATACACAGCGCCCAGCGGAATCATCAGCGCAGTGATCATGTAGCCCCAGAACTCCCAGGTCTCCCCCGCAATCCGCTCACCCAACGCTACGCGCACAATCGAGCCCACAAGGTAGACCAGCAGGGCAAGTTCGACGGCGAGCACGGAAAGGATGGTGGGGTCGTTGGGGGCTTTCTTCATGAGACCGGCGACCAAGCACATGACGGTGGAGACGAGACCGACCACGAGGATTGAGTAGAAGTAACCGTCCATGCCTACTTCGCCTCCCGCGCGTCGGCGCCCGCATCTGAGCCAGGTCCGGCGCCTGTACCCGGGGCAAACACCAGTACGGGTTTGGCGAAGCTGCCCGTATCGGCCAACAGAGCAACAAGCTCCCCCGACGGCGCGAACGCCGCCGCCGGCCGCTCGGCCGTCGCGGCATCCGGAGTGCCGGCTCCCGGACCTCCGGAGATACGGCGCCCATAAGAGATTTCTATTGCTTCGTCTTCGGTCAGTTCCCGATTGGGCATCAGGGCGCGCGCCGCCAAGGACATGTCCAAGACGTCGAGTTCCTCGGCCAGTTCAGCCAGGGTGTGGGCTTGGTCCAGCGTGTAGGGACCCACCTGCGTCCTGCGCAATACGGTGAGGTGTCCTCCCACGCCCAAGCCTGCGCCCAGGTCCCGTGCGAGGGCCCGGATGTACGTTCCGGAGGAACACTCCACGGTGACGTCGACGTCGATGACCCTGCCGCCGTCGACCCGTTGGACATTGTGGACGTCAAAGCGGTGAATAGTGACCGGGCGGGGAGCAAGCTTGACCTCTTGGCCGGAACGGACGCGCGCGTAGGAACGTTCGCCATCGACCTTGATGGCGCTGACGCTGCTGGGAACCTGTTGGATAGTCCCGGACAGGGCTGCGACCCCTGCTGCAATGGCAGCGTCCGTGACATCAACCGCGCTGCGTGATTCAGTGACCTCACCCTCGGCATCGTCCGTGATGGTGGATTCGCCCAGCCTGATGGTGGCCGTGTACGTCTTGGAGGTGCCCACGATGTAGGTCAGCAGGCGGGTTGCCTTATTGATTCCAAGCACCAGGACACCTGTGGCCATGGGATCAAGGGTGCCCGCGTGACCAACTTTCCGGGTGCTGGCCAGTCGCCGCATCCGGCCAACCACATCGTGGCTGGTCCATCCCTGCGGTTTGTCAACGATCACCAGTCCAGAAAGCACGCTTACCAGTATATGGGTGGCTAGGATGGCTCCCATGCCTGAGCTTGCCGCGCACGTCCGCGAAGTCCCCGTGAACCAGATCCGTGAGATCACCGAAGCCGCGTGGGCGACGCCTAACGCAATCGTCCTCAGCATCGGGGAACCCGGCTTTGCCCTGCCGCGGCACGTCCTCGATGCCGGAATTGCGTGCTTGGACCGGGACGAGACCAATTACACGCCCAATGCCGGGATACCTGCCTTGCGCGAGGCTTTCGCCGCCCGCTTCCGGGAGCAGCAGGGCGTGGATATCAACGCCGAGCGGGTGTACGTGGTGGACGGGGCGCAGCAGGGCCTTCACTTGGCCATGAGCCTCTTGCTGTCCCCCGGCGACGAGATCCTGATCCCGAACCCCGGCTATCCCACTTTTGCCATGACCAGCCGCCTGCTCCATGCCGTCCCGGTGCAGTATCCGCTTTACCCGCACAATGATTTCCAGCCGCATATCGAGGACATCGAAGCCCTGATCACCCCGCGGACCAAAGTGCTCATGCTGAACTCGCCGTCGAATCCCCTGGGCGCCGTCATCAGCGAAGAAAGCACCCGCCAACTCGTGGAACTCGCTGTCCGCCACGATCTCTGGATCATCTCCGACGAATGCTACGAGGCCTTCACCTTCGACGTCCCGCACGTCAGCGCGGCCCGGTTCGACAGCAACGTCCCTGGCGAGGCGCGGGTCTTCACGTCCCTGACGCTGTCCAAAACGTACGGCCTCACCGGCCTCCGTATCGGTGCGCTCATCTGTCCTCCCGGCCTCGAGCAGAAGATGAACAACGTCATGGAGGCCATTGTCTCCTGCGTTGCATCGCCCTCGCAGTACGCCGCGTTGGCAGCGCTGACGGGCCCGCAGGACTACGTGATGTCGGCGTGGGAGCACTACCGCAGCAACCGGGATGTAGCTTCGGCTGTCCTTGCGGCCAAGGGAATTCCCTTCCTGGGAGCCCAGGGGGCGTTTTATCTATGGGCCGATGTCTCACATGTAAGCCGCGGGAATGTCCGCGCCTGGGTGCGACAGTTTTTGGCCGACGCGAGCGTATCGTTCGCGCCGGGAACCGCCTTCGGGTCGATTGGCGAGGGCTGGATCAGGATCGCCCTTTGCGGCAGCCAGCAAGAACTGCTCGACGGCGTCGGCAAGCTGCCGGCCCGGGAAGAGCCCACGTGAAACCGGCTGGCTAATAGGCAGTGCGCCGGGTGTGGTGCCGCCAGGCTTCGAAGGGCTGCCCGGACGATTCCAGGGGTGAGTGCTCCACGGGAAGCAACTCGGGCCTGGAACCGGCGAAATACTCGTAAAACACGGCGTCACTGAAGCCCGCGCGGGCAGCGCCGTACCGGTCCGCCGCATAGTAGACGCGGCCAATCCTGGCCCACAGCGTTGCGGACAAGCACAGCGGGCACGGTTCACAGCTTGTGTAGAGCACGGCACCGGACAGATCGAAGCGATGGGTAGCCGCCGCGGCCCGCCGGATCGCCACTACCTCCGCGTGCGCCGTGGGGTCGAAGTCACGTGTTACCCGGTTCACGCCTTCATGCACAGTTCCGTCCGCCATCACCACGACGGCGCCAAAGGGGCCGCCGCCGTCGGCTACGTTTTGCACGGCTAGCTGCACGGCACGATTCAGGAACTCATCGCGCGTCAGGGATTCCTCAGGCTGCTGGGCACTGTGCGTCGACATGCTCTGATCTTAGCGAGGCCGGGCAGCAAAAAGACCGGTTCCCAGTGCGGAAACCGGTCTTTCTGTTGTCCTTTAGCGGTTGGCGTCCTCATCGAGTTCGTCGTCGCCGGCGAGGTCAGTGTCCTCTTCGTCGAAGTCGTCCTCGTCGATGTCGCCCTTGTACGGGTCGGCTTCGCCTGCGTGCTTCGCGTTGGCAGCCAAGGCGGCCACCTCGGCGTCGCGCCGCTTGGCTTCGCGGAGCAGTTCTTCAAGGTTCGAGGCGTTGACCGGAATCTGATCGGCTACGAACTCGAGCGTGGGCGTCAGGCGCACGGTGATGTTGCGGCCAACTTCCTGCCTCAGCACACCCTTGGCCTTCTCCAATGCCTTGGCGGCATCGGAATGGGCTACTTCGTCACCGAACACGGTGTAGTAGATGGTGGCGTGCTGAAGGTCGTTGGTGACGCGGGCGTCAGTGACCGTGATGCCCTCGACGCGCGGATCCTTGACCCGACGTCCGAGGGCCTCAGCTACGACGACCTTTATCCGCTGTGCCAGCTTGGCAGCGCGTGCGGGATCAGCCATGACTTCCTCCTGGGAAAGTAGAAACGGGTATGGAACGGGTCCGCCGGGGTAACCCGACGGACCCGTTCCAACGGAACCTAAACGCGCGGCTTCTCGCGCATTTCGAAGGTCTCGATGATGTCGCCTTCATTGATGTCATTGAAGGAGCCAAGACCGATACCACACTCGAAGTCGGTACGGACCTCGGTGGCGTCATCCTTGAAACGCTTGAGCGTCTCAACGGTGAGGTTGTCACCGATGACCTTGCCATCGCGGCTGACACGTGCCTTGGTGTTACGGCGGATGACGCCGCTGCGGACGATCGAGCCGGCGATGTTTCCGAACTTGGAGGAACGGAATACTTCGCGGACCTCGGCCGTACCGAGCTGGACTTCCTCGTACTCCGGCTTGAGCATGCCCTTGAGGGCCATCTCAATGTCATCGATTGCTGCGTAGATGACGGAGTAGAAGCGCATGTCCACGCCTTCGCGGTCGGCCAGTTCGGCCACCCGCTCGGCAGGCTTGACGTTGAAGCCGATGATGATGGCGTTGTCCACCGTGGCCAGGTTGACGTCGTTCTGCGTGATGGCACCCACACCGCGGTGGATGACACGGAGCTGAACGTCGTCGTCGCCGACGTCGATCTTGAGGAGGGCGTCTTCGAGGGCTTCCACGGCACCGGACACGTCACCCTTGAGGATGAGGTTGAGGGTGTCGATCTTGCCCGCGGCAACGGCCTGGTCGAAGTCTTCGAGGCTGATGCGCTTGCGGCGCTTGGCCAAGGCAGCGTTGCGGTCGGCAGCTTCACGCTTCTCAGCGATCTGGCGTGCTGTCCGCTCGTCCGGGGTCACCAGGAAGGTGTCACCTGCACGCGGCACGTTGGAAAGACCCAGGACCTGGACCGGACGGGACGGGAGGGCGACGTCAAGCGCTTCGCCGTTCTCGTCGAACATCGCACGGACGCGTCCATGTGCTGTACCGGCCACGATCGTGTCACCCACGGCCAAGGTACCGGACTGGACCAGGACGGTAGCCACGGAACCGCGGCCCTTGTCCAGGTTCGCTTCGATGGCAATGCCTCGAGCGTCCTTGTCCGGGTTGGCCCGGAGATCCAGCGCGGCATCGGCCGTCAGGAGAACAGCGTCGATCAGTTCGTCAATGTTGAGGTTCTGGCGTGCAGAGACCTCAACGAACATGGTGTCGCCACCGTATTCTTCGGGAACCAGTCCGTACTCGGTCAGCTGACCCTTGACCTTGTCAGGGTTGGCGCCTTCCTTGTCGATCTTGTTGACCGCGACGACGATCGGCACGTTGGCCGCCTGGGCGTGGTTGAGTGCTTCCACCGTCTGCGGCATAACGCCGTCGTCGGCTGCAACAACCAGGATCGCGATGTCGGTGACCTTGGCACCACGAGCACGCATGGCCGTGAAGGCCTCGTGACCGGGGGTGTCAATGAAGGTGATGTCGCGGGCGTTGCCCTCGTGGACGTGGCTGATCTGGTAAGCACCGATGTGCTGGGTGATTCCACCGTGCTCGCCGGCCACAACGTTGGAGTTGCGGATGGCATCGAGCAGGCGGGTCTTACCGTGGTCAACGTGACCCATGACGGTGACGACCGGCGGGCGTGCCTCCAGGACGTCGTCGCCTTCGGCGTCGAGTTCATCCTGGATGTTGATGTCGAACTGGTCGAGCAGCTCGCGCTCTTCGTCCTCCGGCGAAACAACCTGGAGCTTGTAGCCAAGTTCGGCGCCAAGCAGGCCAAAGGTGTCTTCGTCCAGGGACTGGGTGGCCGTTGCCATTTCACCAAGGTGGAACAGCACGGTCACCAGCGAGGCGGGGTTCGCATCGATCTTCTCGGCGAAGTCCGTGATGGAGGAGCCACGACGCAAACGGATGATGGTCTCACCATCGCCGCGGGGTACCGATACGCCACCCAGCGACGGAGCACTCATCTGCTCCAGTTCCTGGCGCTTTGCACGCTTCGACTTGCGCTGCTTGCCACGACCGGCGCCGCCCTTACCGAAGGCACCCTGGGTACCACCGCGACCGCGGCCACCCTTGCCGAAGCCACCGCCGGCGGGAGCTCCGCCACCGGTACCTGCGCCAGGTGCGCCACCGGGACGACCCGGACCGCCGCCACCCGGACGGCCAGCGCCACCGGGGCGACCTGCGCCACCGGGAGCCGGACGCTCGGTGCGGTTGGGCATCATGCCCGGAGTAGGACGGTTTCCGCCGGGGCCTCCTGCGGGACGCGGGGCACCCGGACGGGGTGCACCGGGACGCGGAGCGCCCGGACGGGGACCACCGGTGCCTGCTGCAGGACGGGGACCGCCTGCACCAGCTGCGGGCCGGGGACCACCGGGACGCTCGCCGTCGTTACGGCCGCCCGCGCGGGGCATGCCCTGGGACGGTGCGAACGGGTTGTTGCCCGGACGCGGCGGACGATCGCCGTCGCCGCCACGACCACGGGGCATGCCCTGGGAGGTAGCAAACGGGTTGTTGCCCGGACGGGGACCGCCGGGACGCGGAGCCTGGCCGCCCTGACGGGACGGAGCCGGCGTCTCTGCCTTAGGGGCAGGACGGGCGCCGGGCTTCGCAGAAACGGACGACGTCGGAGTCGACGGCGTCGAAGCTGTGGGGCTGGGCGCGGGGCTGCCCTGTGCAGGACTTCCCTGTGCAGGACTGCCAGCAGCTTTGCCGGGCGCTGTCGGAGCAGCAAACGGGCTTGCGGCAGCGGGGTTCGGCGCAGCAGCTTGGCTGGGCGCCGAAGCGGCCGGAGCCGGTGCGGCGGGGGCCGGAGCCTTCGGCGCGGCAGGACCGGGAGCCGGCGCGGCCGGGCGGGATGCTGCGGGTGCTTTCGGTGCTGCTGCCGGCGCGGCGGACTTTGCAGCGCCTGCACCGGGGTATGCGTCGCGAAGCTTCTTCACGACCGGAGCCTCAATCGTTGATGAGGCGGAGCGAACGAATTCGCCCAATTCCTGCAGTTTTGTTACTGCATCTTTGGAAGTAATACCGAGCTCTTTGGCGAGCTCATGTACGCGGACCTTGGCCACATTTCTCCTGTCTCGGTCCGCACCGAGCCAGGCACGAACCGTCTACTTCTTACTGCGGGCCTTCACCGTTTGAGCGGCAGAAAGGCCCATTGCAGAGCGCAACAAAGTTGTCATCGTTACGCACTCATCGCTGGGAACTCATCGGGTTTCCATCAGTTTTCTGACCCGCTTTCAGGTTTGGACGGTTTTCCTGCGGCGGCCGGGGCCTCCACAGGTGGCATGCCAGGCAGGAAGAAGCGTTCGACGGCGGCAGTATCGCCGGCACCCCGAAGGGCCCTGCCAAACGCGCGCCGCTTGATCGCCAATGCCAAGCACTTGTCGTTGGGGTGCAGCCACGCACCCCTGCCGGCCATCCGGCGTCGAACGTCGACGATGACCGCGGACGAAACGCTGCCTTGGGCGACAAGCCGGACAAGCTGGGACCGGGAGCCTTGCTTCCGGCATCCGATGCAGGTACGAACCGGGCCGTGGCCGGGTTCAAGCAGTTCAGCCACGACGTGTCCAACCTGCCTTACGCTACTGGCACCCGATGCCCGAATTGCACAAGCAACCGAGGCACACCGAGGCGCGCGGATACCGGAGGTAAGCCCGGTTACTTCTAGTCTAGCCCCCCGGCGCCGCAGTACTGAAACCGCAGCACCGAAACCACGGCACCGAAACTGCTGTAAGACTACTGGTTCTTGGCGGCCGCTGCGTCCGACACGATATCGATCCGCCAACCGGTCAGCTTCGCGGCGAGTCGTGCGTTCTGGCCCTCTTTGCCGATGGCCAACGACAACTGGTAATCCGGAACTACCACGCGGGCCGAGCGAGTGGCTTCGTCCGTGATGGTGACCGAATTCACCCGCGACGGCGAGAGTGAGTTGCCAATGAAGGTGGCGGGGTCGTCACTGTAGTCGACGATGTCGATCTTTTCGTCGTTGAGTTCGGTCATGACAGCCCGGACCCGCGAACCCATCTCGCCAATGCAAGCACCCTTGGCATTGATGCCCGGAGCGTTTGCTTTGACGGCAATCTTGGTGCGGTGACCAGCTTCGCGAGCCAGTGCCACGATCTCGACCGAGTGGTCCGCAATCTCCGGAACTTCCATTTCGAAGAGCTTGCGAACAAGGCCCGGGTGCGAGCGGGACAACGTAATCGAAGGACCCTTTGCCCCGCGATGCACGTCAATGACGAAGGCGCGCAGACGGCTTCCATGCGTGTACTTTTCGCCGGGAACCTGCTCGGGCGGCGGCAGGAGTGCCTCCACGGTGCCGAGGTTGACCTGGACCATGTGCGGGTTGTTGCCCTGCTGGATCATTCCGGCCACGAGTTCACCTTCGCGGCCCTTGAACTCGCCGAGCACGTTGTCATCTTCAACGTCGCGGAGGCGCTGGAGGATGATTTGGCGCGCCGTGCTTGCCGCAATCCGGCCGAAACCCGCCGGGGTGTCCTCGAACTCGCCGATCGGCTCGCCGTCGTCGTCAATTTCGGTGGCCCAAATGGTCACGTGGCCGCTCTTGCGGTCCAACTCCGCCCTGGCCTTCTCGAAGGCACCGGGCGTCTTGTGGTAAGCCACCAGCAATGCTTGTTCGATGGTGGGAATCAGGAGATCCAGCGGGATTTCACGCTCACGCTCCAGGAGTCTCAGTGCGCTCATGTCAATATCCATTAGGCCTCCTCAGAAGGTCCATTGTGTTCGTCTTCCAGCGCAGCCTCGGGGAGGTGGCTGAACTCTATCTCGACTTTTCCTTGGCGGATCCTGTCGAAAGGAATGGTGATGGGGTCACCTTGCTTGGGCTTCATGCCCTTCTTGACTTCATGCTCGGGAATGAGCGTGACGTCCGAGGTCCCAACGGACGCAATTCTGCCCAGAATGTTCTCGCCTTGTTTGACATTGACCCGGACCATGCGACCGCGGGCGCGGTGCCAGTGGCGGGGTTCAGTCAGCGGACGCCCAATGCCGGGCGAAGAAACTTCGAGGTCGTATGGACGTCCGTCATCGTGGGGATCGTTGTCCAGAATATCCGACAATGCCTTGGAGACCTCCGCGATGGCATCGAGACTGACACCACCGGTTTGCTCTTGCGGCAGGTCGACGACGACGTGGACGGTCCGGTGCGATCCCGCAACATGGATGGCTACATCTTCGAGGAAGAGCCTGCTGGCGACGACGGCGGGCTCAAGCAGCGCTTTGAGCCTGCTTTCCTCCGGGTTGTGGATGGTGGCCGACGAGTTCGATGTTGTCCGGTCCGTTGAAGCCGTGGCTTCCGAGTCACTCACGATGCTCGCCGCCTCCCGATAGATGTTGTTGTGACTACTAGCCTAACGATTTTCGGAGGCGCTTGGTGCACGGACCTTACCGCCACCATGACACGATGGTGAGTTGTGAACGGGCAGAGCAGCGAAAGACAAACTGGGCAGAGGTGGGGACAAGTCCTCCTCCTGTCCTTGGTGGCACTCCTCGTTCTGGGCACGGGAATGGTTCTGGTTCCGCGTGAATCCGCCGCTCCCGCCCCACTCTCCTTCTCGGCTACTGCGCGCATCAGCGCGTTGACGGACGCCGTGCGGCTTCGTGAGTCATCGGCACGTTTAGCCCTCACCGGGAGCCCCGCCGGTGGAGGGAGCGACGCGAAAGAGGTCGCGCTAAAAGATGTTGTGACTTTGCTGACAACCCATGCCAGCGCCCTCCTTGGCCCGGATGGAGACTTGCCGGATGGAGTCAAGCCGGATGGGCGTTCGCCGAGCGGAGCTTCGACGGGCACTGCCACTGGCCCAGGTGCGCCCGCTGCTACCACGGCGGATCTCGTGTCGGACCTGGCCGCCAGCGGCCGACGTCGGATGGACGACGCACGCAAGGCCGACGGCGGGATCGCGCGGCTGCTGGCCGCCGTCGGATCCGCGCAGCTACTGGAGTCCGGCAAACTGGCTACCCTTTGGCAGTTGCCGGCCCCGTCCCTGGCGCCCTCATCGTCGACGTCGTTGTCGACGGCGGCGTCCAATGAACCGTCCAGCAGCCCCGCCGCCATTGCTTCCTGCCCGTCGGCCACTCCCCCGCCCGAGTCCGCCCATGCGTCCACAGCTGCAGCCTTGGCGGCCAGCGTGGCTGCGGGCCACCGGGCCGTCTACCTGTACCAAGTCGCCCTCAAACGCTTAGGCGGAGCCGATGCGTCATCGGCCGCAAAAGGCTTGCAGGACCACGAATCACAACTCAAACAGGCTGAAGACTTGACCCGTGCGGAGTGTACCGAGGTTCCCATGCCGGAGGCTGGCTACCGCCTTGACGCAGGGTTCAGCAGGGACCCTGCGGCGTCCCTGGGCGCGCTGGAAATTGGGTCCCTGGCCGTCTGGGGTGACCTGGTCGCTTTGTCCTCCGGGCCAGCCCGGGATTGGGCCCTGGAAAACTTGCTGGAGACCGCACGGCGAGGACAGCAATGGGGAGCGGCCCTGCCTGAGTTGCCGGGGATAAACCTCCAGCCGGGTTCCTTGCCCACGTTGCCGACAACCTCTGCAAGCCCGTCGCGGTAGGCAGACTCCGGGAGAGACGGGCAAAGATAAGCAAGGGTAAGCGAAAGTAGGCGAGCCTAGCCATGCTGGCCTTGAGGGCTGGCTGGTGCTTGGCTTGATGCATGGCCTCCATCGAAACCACCGCTAAGCATGAGAACGAGCCCCATCGGGATGATTTGGCGCACAGGTTGAACTGGCTGCGTGCCGGCGTCCTCGGCGCCAACGACGGTATTGTTTCCGTCGCCTCCATCCTGGTAGGCGTTGCTGGCGCCACCACGAACACGGGAAACATCTTGGCGGCCGGTGTAGCCGGCTTGGTGGGTGGCGCAATCTCCATGGCTTTGGGCGAATATGTTTCGGTCAGCAGCCAAAGCGATACCCAAAGAGCGCTGATCGAGAAGGAGCGCCGTGAACTCGCCGAGCAACCCGAGGAGGAACTCGACGAGTTGACGGCCATCTACGAGAGCAAGGGCCTCAGCCCCAAAACAGCCCGCGCCGTGGCAGAGGAACTCACGGAACACGATGCCTTGGCGGCCCACCTCTCAGCGGAACTCAACATCCATGAGGACGACATCGTCAGTCCTTGGAGCGCCGCGTTCGCTTCTGCTGTGGCGTTCACCTTGGGGGCGGTGCTGCCTTTGCTTGCCATGCTCCTGCCACCAGCCGGTATGCGCGTCCCGCTCACATTCGCCGCGGTTTTGATCGCACTGGCTATCACTGGCGCTGTCGGCGCCTGGATCGGCGGGGCACCTCGGCTGCGGGCTGCGGTCCGCGTTGTTCTCGGCGGGGCTTTGGCCCTGGCCGCGACGTTCTCCATCGGAACCCTGCTGGGGGCCAGCGGCGTTTTCTAAGGGCTGTGCGCTGGCCCGGAGTTAGGCTGATCGCGTGAACCTTCGAGCGATCGTGCCCATTCCTGGTGATTTGCATGCCCGCTACAACCGGAGCTCTGCTGGACGGGACTGGCTGGCCAGCCTGCCAGGGCTGATCGCCGGGGCGCTGGATCGCTGGGATCTCAGCATAGACCTCGTCCCCGGCCAAGAGCCGTGGAATGGCCACGGCTCACTCGTAGTTCCGGTGGTCCGCCAAGGCGGTCAACGCGCTGCCTTGAAAATTGCCTTTCCGCACGAGGAAGCGATGGCGGAAAAGCACGCGCTGGCACTGTGGGAAGGACGCGGAGCAGTACGGCTCCTGGCATCGGAAGCCTCAGACTGCTCGGCCGTGCTCGAACGGCTTGACGCCTCGCGCCGGCTCCAAGACACGACCCTGGATGAGGCCCGGGACGTTTGGGGCGCCATTATGCGCCAGCTCTCCATTGAGCCGGATCACCGCCCTGAGTGGGCTGACCTGGATCACGTTGCGGCCACTGCCGAGCGATGGAGCGATGAATTGCCCGCGGATTGGGAGCGCTTGGACCGGCCGTTTCCCAGGTGGCTTCTCGAAGCGGCGCTGGAAGTGTGCCAGACGCGGGGAGCCGTGGGTCGCCGCTCAGGCAGGGACGTGCTCGTTCACACGGACCTTCATTTCATGAACATCCTCGCCACGATGCCTGATGAGCAAGCGCGGCGAGGCGCGTACCTGGCCATCGACCCGCAGCCCCAAATCGGTGAGGCAGAGTTCGCGGTGGCTCCGATTTTGTGGAACCGGATCCGGGAGCTGCCGCGGAACAGTCCTGAGGAGGGTCTCTTGGAGCGCTGCCACGACTTCAGTGTGGCCGCGGGCCTGGACCCCGAAACGGCCCGGCAGTGGACCATTGCCCGGGAGGTGGAAAATGCTGTGGCTTATGCCGGGAAGGCCGGACACGAGGCAGACTTAGCCCGTTCGCTCTGGGTGGCCAGCACATTGGCAGGCAAGACCCTGGACGGGCTTCCGCCGGCCCACGCCCTGCCCGCCCCGGGCGAGGCAGCCTGACCAAACCCGAGGCAGGCCAAACGGCACCAGGATGCCGCCCAACACGTCACCTGGCGACGTTGTCGTTCCAGACGTCAAGGCCAAGTTTGATGATCAGCGCAGCGACCACGATCAAAAACACGATCCGCACAAACTTGCTCCCCTGGGACACCGCCGCCCTGGCGCCCAAATAGCCCCCGGCCATGTTGGCAAGCCCTAGGACCAGCCCCACACCCCACATCAAAGCGCCGTGGGGCAGGAAGAAAATCAGGGCACCGGCGTTAGTGGCCATGTTGACGATTTTGGCCTTGGCGCTGGCCTCCAGGAACGCGTACCCCATGGCCGAAACCAAGGCAATAACCAGGAAGGAACCGGTGCCCGGCCCGATCATTCCGTCATAGAAACCGATCACCGCCCCAATGAGACACGCCACGACATAATGCCTGTGGCCCTCGTGGCGCAACGCTGTGAGCTCGCCGGCGCTGGGCCGAAGGGCAGTGAAAATGGCGACGGCGATCAGGGCCACCACAATGATGGGCTTAAACACGCTCGCGGGCAGCGAAGCGGCCAGGATGGCTCCACAGAAGCTGCCGGCCAACGCGATAACGGCCATCGGAACTGCAGTCTTCAGGTCCGGGCCCACCCGGCGATAGTACGTGGCGGCACTGGTGGTGGTGCCAAAAATCGACCCCATTTTGTTCGTCGCCAGAGCCTGGACGGGCGTGATGCCAGGAACCAACAGCAGGGCGGGGAGCTGGATCAGCCCCCCGCCTCCTACCACGGCGTCAACCCATCCGGCTGCGAATCCTGCCACCACGATGAGGATGAGGGTGGTCAGCTCGATTGATTCGAAGCCGGAAATCAACGGCTTCGAACGGCGTTGACCACGTAGTCCACGGCCTTGTCTACGGCAACGTTCTCGGCTTCGCCGGTGCGGCGGTCCTTGACCTCCACCACACCGTCCACGAGCCCACGCCCAACAGCCAGGATGGTCGGCACACCGACCAGCTCGGCATCACCGAACTTTACCCCGGGTGATACCTTCGGGCGGTCATCGTAAATGACGTCGAGTCCTGCTGCCTCCAGCTCGGCGGAAATCTTCTCAGCCGCCGCAAAGATTTCCTCACCGCGGCCCACTGCCACAACGTGGACGTCCGCAGGGGCGACCGTCCGGGGCCATACGAGGCCGCGATCGTCATGGTTTGCTTCAGCCAAGGCGGCTACCGCGCGCGTTACACCGACGCCGTAGGAGCCCATGGTGACCACCACTTGCTTGCCGTTCTGGTCCAGTACCTTCAAGTCCAGGGCCTCCGCGTACTTGCGGCCCAGCTGGAAGATGTGGCCCATTTCGATGCCGCGGGCGGTTTCCAACGGACCGGAGCCGTCAGGCGCGGGATCCCCTGCCCGGACTTCGGTGCATTCGATGACGCCATCCCACGTGAAGTCACGGCCAGCCACCAACCCAAAGACGTGCTTGCCCCCAGCATTGGCGCCGGTGACCCAGCTGGTACCGGAGACAACCCGGGGGTCCACCAGGTAAAGCACCTTGGACGAGCCTTCAAGGCCCAGAACAGGTTCGGCCAAGGACAGGCCGGGGCCGATGTAGCCCTTGACGAGCCAAGGCAGCTTCTTGAGGTCTTCTTCGTTGGCAGCTTCCAGCCCGATTTCACCGGCAATCGGCAAGAAGGAACCGATGTTGGCCTCTACCCGCTTGAGATCCACCGCACGGTCGCCCGGCACGCCGATAACAACGATCTGGCGCTCACCGGTGGGCAGCGTCACGGCAAGAACCACATTCTTGAGCGTGTCAGCAGCGGCCCAAGCGCCGCCGTCGGACTCGCTGCGCGGAGCCAGGCGGTTCGCCGCATCCACCAGGGTATCGATGGTCGGGGTGTTCGGAGTGTCCATCACCTGGGCGGCGGGCGCGTTGGTGAAGTCGATCTCCGGCGGAACAACAGTGGTGACCGCCTCGACGTTGGCATAGTAGCCACCGGCTGAACGGACGAAGGTATCCTCACCGATCTCGGTCGGGAACAGGAATTCCTCGCTCTTGGATCCACCCATGGCGCCCGCCGTGGCAGCCACGGGAATAACTTCCAGGCCGAGGCGCTCGAAGATCTTCACATAAGCGGCACGGTGGGCAGCGTAGCTGGCGTCCAGGCCGGCGTCGTCGATGTCGAACGAGTAGGAGTCCTTCATGATGAACTCGCGTCCGCGCAGGAGGCCTGCCCGGGGACGGGCTTCGTCGCGGTACTTGTTCTGGATCTGGTAAAGGCTCAGCGGCAGGTCCTTGTAGGACGAGTACAGGTCTTTCACCAGGAGCGTGAACATTTCCTCATGCGTGGGGGCAAGGAGGTAGTCCGCACCCTTGCGGTCCTGCAGACGGAAAAGACCTTCGCCGTACTCGGTCCACCGATTGGTGGCCTCGTAAGGTTCGCGCGGCAGCAACGCCGGGAAGTGGACTTCCTGGGCCCCGATGGCGGCCATTTCCTGGCGGATGATCTCCTCGACCTTCCGCAGGACGCTCAGGCCCAAGGGAAGCCACGTGTAGATGCCGGGCGCGGCGCGGCGAATATAGCCGGCCCGGACCAGGAGCTTGTGGCTTGCGACCTCGGCGTCGACGGGATCTTCGCGCAAGGTGCGCAGGAACAGCTGGGAAAGACGAAGGACCACGTGTTCGTATCCGTTTCTATGGCAAATGTGGCGAAATCAACTGCCTACCAATCTACCGGTTCCGCACGTGGCGCAGACGCCGGCAACAACAGAAGAGCCACGCCGTCGCGTCTGGAAGCCCCTGGCCGCTTCCGGCTGGTCATCCTGCGATGGCGTGGCTCAGCGGCCGATCGGCCGCAGGCTCTGTCGTGTGACTAGTCTTCCGTTCCCTCCAGCGGAACGGAATCACCTGCGACTGGGATGCGTTGGTTACTGCCGAGCTCCAGGATGGTGTGGCTGCCCGCGGCACCCTTCAAGGTCATTGTCATGAATCCCCCATCAACCATCCGCGCCCCAACGACACGGCTTGGGACGAACTTATGTGATTGCGGCCACATTTTCAAGAAGACGATTTCTCGCTGGCTCAACGTCGTCGCATTCCCCTTGACCGTTGCCGCTGGCAGGCATATCTTTTTAATTCATCAGGTGATGAATTACGTGCATTCACGGAGGCCGGCATGTCCCACATCGCACACCACAACGTCCGACCAGCCGAAGCGGCCCCAGGAGCCGGCGTTGGACAGAAGGAAGCCATCGCCGTAGCTGGCCTCCATATCTCGCGCGGACGCACCAAGATCCTCCGCGGGCTGGATTTCACCGTCGACGCCGGGCAGATCACCGGACTTCTCGGCCCGTCGGGAAGCGGCAAGACCACTCTTATGCGCGCCATCGTAGGGGTCCAAAGGATCACCGCCGGATCCATCGATGTGCTCGGCCTTCCGGCAGGGAGCGCCCCGCTCAGGAACGACGTCGGCTACGTCACCCAAGGCGCCAGCGTCTACGGCGACCTCAGCGTCGAAGCCAACGTCAAGTACTTCGGAGCGATGCACGGGGCAACGTCCGCCGATGCTGCCGAGGCGATTGCCGCCGTCGGGCTGGAGTCATTCGCGAAACAGAAAGCGGCGGACCTTTCCGGAGGCCAATTCAGCCGCGTTTCCTTGGCCTGCGCATTGGTTTCCCATCCCAAGCTGCTGGTGCTCGACGAACCCACGGTGGGACTGGACCCGGTTCTTCGCGCCGAACTCTGGGAACGCTTCACCGCCATGGCGGCTGACGGGACCACGCTTTTGGTGTCAAGCCACGTCATGGAGGAAGCATCGCACTGTTCATCATTGCTGCTCCTTCGGGACGGGTTGCTCCTGGCTCACCTGACACCGGCCGAGCTCGCTGAGCGTGGCAGAAGCGATGACCTGGAGAAGGCATTCCTGACCATGATCAAAACCTCCGACCGAACCAACCTCGATGATGGGCACAACGAAAGTCCGGTGGCACGATGAACCCCCGAATGACCCTGGCAACCACCACCCGCGTCTTGGGACAACTCCGGCACGATCACCGCAGCGTGGCACTCATCCTCGTGGTGCCGGCCTTGCTGCTGACTGCCGTCTACTTCCTGTACGAAAACGAGACCCTTCCGCCCGGCGTGCCACGGACATTCGACCGGGTCGGCCTGATGATGCTGGCAATCTTCCCGTTCGTCGTGATGTTCCTGGTCACCTCGATCACCATGCTGCGTGAACGGACGTCCGGCACCCTGGAACGCCTTCTGACGACGCCCATCCACAAGGCAGATCTGCTCTTCGGCTACGCGCTCGCGTTTTCCATCATGGCGGCACTGCAGTCCGTGGTGGCCACCGCCGTGGCCTACTGGGTTTTCAACTTGGATATCCAAGGCAGCCCAGGGCTGGTTGTACTGATCGCGGTGATCAACGCGGTCCTTGGCGTCGCGCTCGGCCTGTTTTGCTCGGCGTTCGCACGCACGGAGTTCCAAGCCGTCCAATTCATGCCAGTGGTGGTGGTGCCCCAGATCCTCCTCTGCGGCCTTTTCGTGGCCCGGGACCACATGAACGACGTCCTGGACGCGATCTCCGGGGTTCTTCCCTTGACGTTCTCGGTAGATGCGCTGAAGGAGATCGCAACCAATTCCGAGGCGACTTCCTCCATGTGGCAAGACACGCTGGTCATGGCCGGAATCGTGCTCGTGGTGCTCGTCCTCGCATCCCTGACCCTGCGTCGGCAAACCAAGTGAGCTTCCAGGGGGTCCGACGAGGCCGTCGCAGCGCCGGCGATCACTCCCGTGACGACATCCTTGCTGCCGCGCGCAAGTTGTTCGCCGAGCAGGGCTTTGACGGCACCAGCCTCCGACAAGTAGCGCGGGAAGCCGCCGTCGATCCGGCCATGGTGCACCACTTCTTCAAGGGGAAGGACGAGTTGTTCGCCTCCAGCGTCGAGTTGCCGGCGGACCCGGCGGTGTTCCTTGCCGACGTCGAAACCTCCAGCCCAAGCAGGCGCGCGGAGGCGATCGTCCGGGCGGTGCTGCTCCTCTGGGAGGGCCCGGCGCACCATGGCCTCATCGCGTTTGTCCGCGGAACGCTGGGCTCCACGGCGAAGACGGCCCTCATGCGGGAGATGGTGAACAGGACCATCCTGACGCGCTTGATGGTGGGGCTTCCAGGCCCTGCCCAAGAGGTGAGGATGCGCGGCAACCTCGTGGCCACGCAGGTGGTGGGCCTGATGCTAGTCCGCTATGTGGTGCGCTTGGAGCCGATCGCCTCCGCAACGCAAGAGGAAGTGATCCGCATGGTGGCCCCAAACATCCAGCGGTACCTCACCGGCGACCTCGACTCCCCCATGTAGCCCGCTTCTCCCATGTAGCCCGCTTCCCCCATGTAGCCCGATGGGCCTAGAAGAGCACCGTCGCGAAGGTACCAACTTGTTCGAAACCAACACGCTCGTAAGCGGCCCGTGCTTTGGCGTTGTAATCGTTCACGTACAGGCTCGTCACCGGGGCGAACGTGCGGGAGAGATTCACGACGGCGGCCATGTACCCGGCGCTCCGGCCGTGGCCACGTAATCCAGGATTCATCCATACACCCTGAACTTGGGTGACGTCCGGAGTCACAGCACCGAGCTCGGCTTTGAAGACCACGGTGCCGTCCTGGATATGTACCAACGAGTGCCCTTGCCTGATGAGGCCTGCCACCCGTCGACTGTAAAACTCCTGGCCACCGAGAAACGGCGAGTAGCCGACTTCCTCCTCGAACATCGCCGCACAGGCCGGCAGGAGGCGGTCAAAATCCTCCATGGTAGCAACGGTCAGCGCCGGGTTCGCGCCGATGGCCGGGCTTCCCGATATGGCAAGGAGTGGCTGGCATGACCGGACCTCGTGCGCCGGGTGGCCCAACTGTTCGAAAACGGAGTACAGGGCCAGCACGGACTCAGCGGACCCGAAGATCGAGGCATAGCGGCGGCCCGTCTGATGGGCCGCGCCCGCCACGTGCCGCGCCAACGCCGGGTCCAGCTGGATCGGAACCAAGTTGGCCCCCGCCCAGCAGGCGCCCAGAAGGTTTCCGTCGTCGAACACTCCAAAAATACTTGCGCCGGCGCTGGTTGGAGCCGCCGTCCCGGTACTGTCAAGTTGCGCCAGGATAAAGACGTTCGCCACCGGATCTTCCTGCGCCAGAGCGCGAAGAGCCGGGGTGTCGGCGCTGCCGAGCACCCTGACTCCCAGGCCGGTCCCGTTACGAGACGCTAACCACGGGGCCACCTTTGACAGCATCTTCGCCACCGGCCTCCCCAATCTCTTCAGCGATGCGCATGGCTTCTTCGATCAGTGTCTCAACAATCTGGCTCTCGGGCACAGTCTTGATGACTTCGCCCTTGACGAAAATCTGGCCTTTGCCATTTCCGGAGGCGACACCGAGATCAGCTTCACGTGCTTCGCCAGGACCGTTGACAACGCAGCCCATGACAGCGACCCGGAGCGGGACCTCCATGCCTTCCAAACCGGCGGTCACCTGCTCGGCCAACGTGTACACGTCAACCTGCGCGCGGCCACAGGACGGGCAAGAGACGATTTCAAGCTTGCGTGGGCGCAGGTTCAAGGACTGCAGGATCTGGTTGCCAACCTTGATTTCCTCCACCGGCGGAGCTGAGAGCGAAACACGGATGGTGTCGCCGATTCCGCGGGAGAGCAACGCACCGAAGGCGGTGGCGGATTTGATGGTGCCTTGGAACGCCGGCCCCGCTTCCGTGACACCCAAGTGCAGGGGCCAATCGCCCTTTTCGGCGAGCATCTCGTAAGCGGCCACCATGATCACGGGGTCGTTGTGCTTGACGGAAATCTTGAAATCGTGGAAGCCGTGCTCTTCGAAGAGCGAGGCTTCCCAGACGGCTGATTCAACCAGGGCTTCCGGAGTGGCCTTGCCGTATTTCTTCATGATGCCCGGCTCCAGGGAACCGGCATTGACGCCGATCCGGATGGAGGTGCCGTGATCCTTGGCTGCGGCCGCGATCTCTTTGACTTGGTCATCGAATTTACGGATGTTTCCCGGATTCACGCGGACGGCCGCGCATCCGGCTTCGATGGCGGCAAAGACGTACTTCGGCTGGAAGTGGATGTCCGCAATGACCGGGATCTGGGATTTGCGCGCGATGATCGGCAACGCTTCGGCATCGTCGGCAGAGGGACACGCAACGCGGACAATGTCGCAACCGGAAGCCGTCAGTTCGGCGATCTGCTGCAGTGTTGCGTTGATGTCCGTGGTGGGAGTCGTGGTCATGGACTGCACACTGATGGGTGAGTCTGATCCAACGCCAACGGACCCTACCTTGATTTGGCGAGTCTTGCGGCGCGGTGCCAGGACGGGGGGTGGGGCGGCTGGCATTCCCAGGCTGACCGAGGTCACGTGGACTCCTTGGGTTGGGGTGAATCGTTGTGTGGTGAATCGTTGGGGTGAAGAGCCTTTTAGGAAGCGTGCTCAGCCAGAAGGCCGATGACGGGAGACCACTCGGTGGTACGGATGCCGGCAATGACCCCGGCCTCAGCGAACGGATCCTTCATGAGGAGATCGGTAAGGGCGGCTTCGCCTGCAGCCTTGAACACCAGGAGCGCTC
This sequence comes from Arthrobacter sp. fls2-241-R2A-200, assembly GCF_030209745.1. Lineage (GTDB taxonomy): Bacteria > Actinomycetota > Actinomycetes > Actinomycetales > Micrococcaceae > Arthrobacter. Next base: position 52,069 of record NZ_JARVRJ010000014.1, on the reverse strand, counting down.
CGGCACCGTCACCGTACGGGCCACTGGCCAACAGCTGTCCAGCCTCAGCCAAGTCACCGAGCCAAGCACGGTGGGCTGGCCGGGTCTCATCACGGACGGCATCGGATTCTGCGACGTATACGTACTCAACGGCAAAAACAGTCATGGGACTAGCCTATCCCGCCGCTTTAGCCGAAGATGTTCACGGGCTTGACGATATCGGCATAGATCAGCAACGCGCTCATGGCCATCAGTAATGCGGCCACGACGTAGGTTGCCGGCAACAACTTCGCGATGTCGAACGCGCCAGGGTCCGGTTTGCCTCGCCATTTGGCCACACGACGCCGGGCTCCTTCGTACAGCGCTCCGGCCACATGTCCGCCGTCGAGAGGCAGCAACGGCACCAGGTTGAAGATTGCCAAGGCGAAATTGAGGCCGGCCAGCAACCCCACAAGGGTACCGATGCGGGCCTGCAAGGGCACCTGTTCCATGGCCGCTACCTCGCCGGCAACCCGCCCGACACCCACCACGCTGATAGGGCCGTTTGGATCCCGCGGCTCGGCGCTGAACGCCGCTTTCGCGACTCCCACCACCCGGGCCGGCAGATTGAAGATGACGCCGGATATTTGGGCGATGTTCTGCCCCGCCATGGGCAAGACGGAGGACGCCGGTTGCGGCACCAAGGCGCTTTGGGCGCCGATCCCGAGGAAGCCGACCTCCTGGTACTTCAGGGCACCACTGGGATCCTGTTCTTGCCGGCCATCGGCACCAACCACTGGCCTGGAAGACAAAACGGGCGTCACGGACGTCGTGACTTCGGAGCCGTTGCGTTCCACCGTGATGGCGACGGCCTTCCCGGCCGATGCCCGGATCCAGCCGGTGAGCTCGTCCCAACTGGTGACCGGCCTACCGTCGAAGGATTTGATGGTGTCATTCGGTTGGAGTCCAGCGGCCGCAGCGGGCGTAAGTTTGCAGTCGCTGGAATTGGGATCCACCGTTTTCCCGGCAGCCACCTGGCACTTGGAGACGTCTGCGATCGTGGTGGTGGCAGTGGCAACACCAAAACCCATCAAGAGCACGGCCAGCAAGACCAACCCGATGAGCATGTTCATGGCGGGCCCGCCCAACATGATGATGATCTTCTTCCACACGGGAAGTTTGTAGAAAACGCGGGCCTCGTCCGCGGGACCAACTTCCTCGTGTGCCATGGACCGCGCTTCGGTAGCGAGCGTTTGAAACATTCCGGTACTCGAAGGCCTGACACCGCCGTCGTCCTTGTTCGGTGGATACATGCCGATCATGGCGACGTAACCGCCCAAAGGCAGGGCCTTGAAGCCGTACTCCGTCTCGCCCCGCTTCGTGGACCAGATGGTGGGGCCGAACCCGATCATGTACTTAGTGACGCGCACCTTGAAGAGTTTCGCGGGCACCAGGTGGCCCACCTCGTGAAGGGCAATGGAAATCGCGACGCCGAGGGCGACGAAGACGACTCCGAGGATGAAAAGAAGGACGGGATTCATACCGATGGGACTGCTTCCATAAAAAGATGCTGCTAACGGGCGCTGGTGGCTAAACGATCATGGGTCCGGGTGCGTGCCCACTTCTCAGCATCCAGCACGGACTCCACTGTTAGCTCCGAGGAACCTGAATGTTCGCTGAGTACGGACTCCACAGTGTCCACGATGTCCGTGAAGCGGATGTGCCCTCCGTGGAAAGCAGTCACGGCTTCCTCGTTGGCAGCATTGAACACGGCCGGATAGGTGCTGCCTTGCTTCGCGGCATCCTTGGCGAGGTCCACTGCGGGAAACGCAACGCTATCCAACGGCTCGAACGTCCAACTGGTGGCTTGGCTCCAATCGCAGGGCGTCGCGGCGCCGGGCACCCGGTCTGGCCAGCCAAGCCCCAAGGCAATCGGCAACCGCATGTCCGGAGGCGAAGCTTGCGCGATAATGGAGCCGTCCACGAACTGGACCATCGAGTGGACCACTGACTGCGGATGGACTACGACGTCGATCCTGTCCAGGGGAACGTCGAACAGCAAATGCGCCTCGATCACTTCCAAGCCCTTGTTGACCAGGCTTGCCGAGTTGGTGGTGACCATGAGGCCCATGTCCCAGGTGGGGTGGGCGAGCGCCTCCTGCGGTGTGACATCGCGAAGCTGTTCCCGCGAACGCCCCCGGAACGGCCCGCCGGAAGCAGTGAGGATCAGTTTGTCCACTTCCCGGGGGGTGCCTGAACGCAGGCACTGGGCGATCGCCGAATGCTCGGAATCAACGGGGACTATTTGCCCGTCATGTGCCGCAGCTTTAACCAGGGAACCGCCCACTATCAGCGATTCCTTGTTGGCCAAGGCCAACGTGGCACGCGTGCCGAGGGCAGCGAGCGTGGGCGCCAGTCCAATGGAACCGGTGATGCCGTTGAGGACGACGTCGCACTCAATGGCCGCGATCTGCGTGGAGGCGTTGGGGCCGACGAAGATCTCCGGGCGGAAGTTGCGCAAACCTGCTTGGCCAGCGGCGGCGTTGATCAGTTGCTCCAAGCTCCCAGCGTCCCCTTCGGCGATGCCGACGGCCTGAGCCCGTGTGTGGACGGCCTGTTGCGCGATGAGTTCGAGGTTGCCGCCGCCAGCGCTCAGGGCAACCACCTCGAAAAGGTGCGGGCTGGCGTCGACGACGTCGATCGCCTGCGTGCCGATGGAACCGGTGGACCCGAGGATGACGATCTTGCGCGGCTGCATAGTCCAAGTATCCCAGCCTCGGCTCAGGGCTGCGAACGCGCCGTTCAAGCCCGACGGCGGCGGCCCTAGGGGCTCTGCCTAGGCTGGCTGTTCCCCAGCAGGAGGCGCCGTGGAACCGCGAACGACCACTTGCGTGGCAAGTTCCACGCGGTGGGAGTCCAATACTTCCCCCCGAGCTTGGCGCAGCACCGACCGCAGCGCCGCACGACCCATTTCCTCCAACGGTTGGGCGACAGAACTCAGCGGAGGGACTGACTCCTCCCCTTGCCTGGTGCCGTCGAATCCAATGAGGCTAATGTCGCGGGGAATGCTCACGCCTTGCCGCACGGCTTCGCTGAGGACACCCAGGGCGATGCTGTCACTTCCCGCAAAAATTGCCGTTGGGCGCTGTTCCAGCTCCAGCAACTGCTGAAATCCCGCCACACCGCTCTCCCGCCGGAATTTCCCGCCGGAAACAATGTACCGGGGCTCCACGGGAAGGCCCCGCGCCATCAGTGCGGCCATGTATCCGTGCAGTCGGGCCTGATTGCACTCGGCCGCCTCTATGCCACCGATATAGGCGATGCGCCGGTGACCCAAATCCAGCAAATGCTCAGTTGCCGCCTTGCCGCCGGCCCAGTTGGTCGTCCCCACGCTCACCACATCTGCCGAGGGTGGATTGAGCGGGTCTATGACGACCACCGGAATGTGACGACGCCGGAACGCGTGCAGTTGCGCTTCACTGAAGGCGGACGTCACAACGATCATGCCGGCCCTGCCTGCATCGGCGATCCGCTGGGCGCGACGTTCCGGGCTTGGGCGGCCGGAGGGGTCCGTCACGCTCACAAGAATCTCGACGTCGGCGCTCGCCGCAAAGGCGAGGATGCCGGCGAGCACCTCGATCGTGTATCCGGAGTCGAGGACGTCGACGACGACCTCGACCACCGGGGTAAGGTCCGCGACGGATCGGCGCTGTACCGGCGATTGATACCCCACCTGTTCGAGCGCAGCCAGCACACGCGCCCTGGTTTTGGGGGCAACATCGTCACGTCCGTTGACGACCTTGGAAACGGTGGGGGCCGAGACGCCGGCTTCGCGGGCGATGGTCGCCAACGTGGCTTTCGTCCCACTAGCTGCAGTGACCATGAGCGTTCGCAATCTTTCGAGAATTTATCGTGGCTTCATTCTGACGAATTCCCAGGACCGGGTCAACAAGACTCGCCGGGCCCGGCGAGTCTTCGAAAAAACCCTTGACGGTGCGCACCAACCCGATTAGTTTAGGTCGTGATCTAATTCGCTTGTTTCGAAATATTTCGAGAATTTGCCAATAGATGCCAGTTCCCTGAAGCGACTTTAAATTGGAGAAGCAATGAAGCAATCCCAAACATCCCGGCGCTCCTTTCTCGCCCTTGCTGCCCTCGTTCCCCTGGCCGCCGTGACCACCACAGCCTGTGGGACTTCCGGCCCCGGCTCCTCCAGTGGCGGCGGGGCGAGCATGTGGTATTTGACCGGCGAGCCTAACCAGACAATCGAGCAGAAGGCCGTTGACGCTTTCAACTCGGCCAACCCGAACAACAAGATTTCCACCACGTTCTTCCAGAACGATGCTTACAAGACCAAGATCAAGACCGCCATCGGTGCCGGGCAAGCTCCCACCATCATCTATGGCTGGGGCGGCGGCACTCTGAAGGCATACGCCGAGGCCAACCAGGTGGATGACCTAACAAGCTGGTTCGACCAGAACCCGGACGTGAAAAACAAGTTCTTCCCCTCCGTCTTTGGTGCAGCCACGGTCAACGGCAAGATCTACGCCATACCCAACCAATACATTGCCCCCATTGTCCTCTTCTACAACAAGGAGCTCTTCGCCAAGGCCGGCGTTCAGCCTCCCAAAACGTGGGACGACATCATGTCGCTGGTCAAGACCTTCAATGGCATGGGAGTGGCACCATTCGCGTTGGGAGGCCAGTCGCGATGGACATCAATGATGTGGCTGGAGTACCTGTTGGACCGCATCGGCGGCGCGGGCGTGTTCAAGGCCATTTTCGAAGGCAAACCCAACGCATGGATGGACCCGGCAGTGATCGAGACCGGCACCAAAATTCAGGAACTCGTTTCGGCCGATGGATTCATCAAGGGCTTCTCCTCCATCACCGCAGACTCCAACGCCGATCAAGCACTTCTGTTCACTGGCAAGGCAGCAATGATGCTGCACGGTTCCTGGACCTATGGCTCCATGAAAAAGGACGGGCAGAACTTCGTCCAGAACGGAAAGCTGGGCTTCGTCAACTTCCCGACCGTCGCCGGCGGCAAGGGCGACCCCAAGAATGGCGTGGGAAACCCGGCCCAATACATGTCCATCTCGTCCAAGGCCAGCGATGCGGAGAAGGAGTCAGCCAAGAAGTTCTTCAAGGATGGGATCCTGACCGACACGGTCCTCACGGCCTACGTCAACACCGGTTCCGTTCCCATCGTCAACGGCATCGAGGACAAACTCAGCACTTCGGCGGACAAGGATTTCCTCAACTTCGTCTACGACATGGCCAAGAACGCTCCCAACTTCCAACAGTCTTGGGACCAGGCGCTGAGTCCGACTGCCGCTGAGGCGTTGCTGAACAACATCGATCAACTCTTCCTGAAATCAATCACGCCGCAGCAATTCGCCCAAAACATGAATGCCACCCTGGGCAAATGAGTAACGCTGTCTCCACTGCAGAAAAGTCCTCCATGGCGGCCGCAGGCGGGCCCGTCGGCACTCGCGGGTACAAAGGTGGCGGCCTTGCCTGGCTGACGTTGCCCGCCCTGGTCGTCTTCGTGGTGTTCGCCATCGTTCCACTCGTTGGTGTGATCATCCTCAGTTTCACCAGCTGGGACGGTATCGGCGCTATTGGATCGGCCGGCCTGAGCAATTGGCTGTCCGTTTTTTCGGATCCGGGCCTCTATAACTCCTTGGGGCTGACCTTCCTCATCATGATCGCTTCATGGCTGGTCCAGACCCCCATTAGCCTGCTGCTCGGAGTCTTCACCGCCGGAAGCCAGCGCTACCGGGCGGCGTTGGCAGTCCTGTACTTCCTTCCGTTGCTCCTCTCTTCTGCTGCCGTAGCCATTGCCTACAAGGCGTTGCTCGACCCAAATTTCGGTCTGGCCACGGGCTTGGGGCTGCCGCTCCTCGCCCAGGACTGGCTGGGCGTGCCGCAACTCGCCGTAGGCCTGGTCATCTTCGTCATTGCCTGGCAATTCGTGCCCTTCCACACGCTCATCTACCAAGGTGGCGTCCGCCAGATCCCGAAGTCCCTGTATGAGGCCGCGCAAATTGACGGGGCAGGAACAGTCAAGCAATTCTTCAGCATCACGCTGCCGCAGCTGAAGTACACCATCATCACTTCCTCAACCCTGATGGTGGTCGGATCCCTGACGTATTTCGACCTGATCTTCGTCCTCACCGGCGGAGGCCCCGGGAACTCCACCCGGATCCTCGCCTTGGACATGTACCTCCGCGGGTTCCGGGCCAACCTGATGGGGCCGGCGAGCGTCATTGCCGTTGTCCTCGTCGTCATAGGCCTAGTCCTGGCCCTGTTCCTGCAGCGCCTTGGCGGCAAGGACAAGCAGAGCAGCCAATTGGAAGGTTTGTAGGATGAGCACCACCCTCACCAGCGCCAAAGAAACCACGCCCACCCCGCCGGCCACAGCCCGGCAGGGCCTCGGATTCCGGATGCGGCGGCTGAACATTGTCGGAGGCCTCGGCGGCTGGATGTGGCTCGCCATCATCATCATTCCGGTTTACTACATCGTCATCACCAGCTTGAAGACGCAATCAGGCTACTTCGGCCAGAACCCGCTGGCGCCGCCGTCGTCTCCCACCCTGGAAAATTATCAACTGGTGCTGGATTCGGACTTCGCCAGGTACTTCCTCAACAGTGTCATCGTCACGGCAGGTTCCGTGATCCCCACGGTACTGGTCTCCTTCATGGCAGCTTTCGCGATCGTCCGAGGCAAGGGCCGATTCCTCAAGCTGGTGAACGGCGTGTTCCTCATGGGCCTGGCAATCCCCCTCCAGGCCACCATCATCCCGATCTACCTGATGATCATCCGGTTCAACTTGTACGACAGCCTTCTGGCGCTCATGCTCCCCTCGATCGCTTTCGCCATTCCGTTGACGGTTCTGATCCTGTCCAACTTCATTCGCGACGTACCAAACGAGCTCTTTGAATCAATGCGTCTGGACGGCTGTAGTGAGTGGCAGACCCTGTGGCGGCTGGCGTTGCCGCTGACCAGGCCCGCAATTGTCACCGTGGCTATATACAACGGGCTTCAGGTGTGGAACGGGTTCCTCCTCCCGCTCGTGCTGACCCAAAGCCCTGGGCTTCGCGTCCTGCCCCTGGGGTTGTGGACATTCCAAGGCGAGTTCAGCGTCAACATCCCGGCAGTGCTCGCCTCCGTTGTCCTCAGCACCTTGCCCATCCTGGTGCTTTATGTGCTCGGCCGCCGTCAGCTACTGAGTGGCCTGACGGCCGGATTCAGCAAGTAGTGGCGGCAATAAGAAAGGAGCATGTGATGACTGAATCCAAACCCCTCCGTGTCGGCATGGTGGGCTACTCATTCATGGGCGCCGCGCACTCCCATGCTTGGCGCACCGCTCCCCGCTTCTTCGACCTTCCGCTGACACCGCACCTTGCCGCCGTAGCCGGCCGGAACGAAGAAGCCGTCTGGGCGGCGGCCACCAAGTACGGCTGGGACTCTGTGGAAACGGATTGGCGACGCTTGATTGAGCGGGACGACATCGATCTCATCGATATCTGCACGCCCGGTAACACGCACGCTGAGATCGCGATCGCCGCCCTTGAAGCGGGAAAGCACGTCCTGTGCGAAAAGCCCTTGGCTAACTCCGTTGCCGAAGCTGAGAAAATGACCGCCGTGGCCGAAGCCGCGGCTGCACGCGGCGTGTTGTCCATGTGCGGGTTCAGTTATCGCCGGACGCCGGCGCTTGCCCTTGCCAAGCGGATGGTCGACGACGGCCGCCTGGGTCAGATCCGGCACGTCCGGGCCCAATACCTGCAGGATTGGTTAAGCGACGCCGACGCACCATTGACCTGGCGCATGGACAAGTCGAAGTCAGGTTCGGGTTCACTGGGCGATATCGGTGCCCACAGCATCGACGCCGCCCAATGGATCACCGGGCTGAACATCTCCGGAGTCTCCGCACTGATGGAAACGTTCGTCAATGAGCGCCCGGTGGGCGGTGACTTCGTGGGACTTGGTGGACGTGGGGGCACGGACGGCCCCAAAGGCCCGGTGACGGTGGACGACGCCGCGTTGTTCACGGCCCGCTTTGAGGCACCGGACGACGCCGGGGCTGCCGGAGGCTTGGGCGGCGCAGGCTCTGGCAGCGCGGGCTCGCCCGTGTCGTCCGGCACAACGCCGTCGGGGCCGATCGGCATCTTCGAAGCGACCCGCTTCGCCTTGGGCCGCAAGAACGCCATGCGCCTGGAACTCAATGGCACCAAGGGATCCATCGCTTTCGATTTCGAGGACATGAACTCCTTGCAGTTCTACGAATCCTCGTTGGAACCGGACGCCGGCTTCCGGAAGATCATGGTCACTGAGCCGTCCCACCCTTACACGGGTAACTGGTGGCCTACTGGCCATGGCCTGGGTTATGAGCACGGATTCACGCACCAGGTGGTGGATCTCGTCACTGCCATCGGCGCGGGCGAGCAGCCCTCGCCGTCGTTCGCTGATGCTTTGCAGGTGCAAAAAGTGCTCGCAGCCGTTGAGGCGAGCGCGGAAAACTCAAGTCGCTGGCAGACCGTCTGAAAGGAGACATCATGAACAGACCCATCACGCTCTTCACGGGTCAATGGGCCGATCTTCCCTTCGAGGAAGTGGCACGGCTCGCAGGCGAGTGGGGCTTCGACGGCTTGGAGATCGCTTGTTGGGGCGATCACCTGGATCCGCAGCTCGTTGTTGATGACGACACCTACCTTCAGGGCAAGCTCGACATCCTGGAGAAGTACGAATTGAAGGTCCATGCCATCGCGAACCATCTCACCGGGCAGGCCGTCTGCGACGATCCCATTGATGAGCGGCATCAGGACATTCTCCCGCCCTCCGTGTGGGGTGACGGTAGCCCTGAAGGGGTGCGGCAGCGTGCGGCCGAGGCGATGAAGACAACTGCCCGGGCTGCGGCACGGCTCGGAGTGGAGACCGTCACCGGATTTTCCGGCTCGTCCATTTGGAAGTGCGTCGCCATGTTCCCGCCTGCCTCCGACGCCATGATCGAGCGGGGTTACCAAGACTTCGCCGAGCGCTGGAACCCCATCCTGGATGTCTTTGACGAGGTTGGTGTTCGTTTTGCCTTGGAAGTCCACCCGTCGGAAATCGCCTACGACTACTGGACAACCAAGCAAACCTTGGAAGCCATCGGCCACAGGGAATCATTCGGAGTGAATTTCGACCCCTCCCATTTCATCTGGCAGGACCTGGATCCCGTGATGTTCCTCCAGGACTTCGCGGACAAGATCTTCCACGTCCACGTCAAGGAGTCCGTCCGCCAACTCAACGGACGCAACGGCCGCCTCGGGTCCCACCTACCGTGGGCAGATCCCCGGCGTGGCTGGGACTTCGTCACGGCCGGGCATGGCGATGTGAACTGGGAACCGATTTTCCGCACGCTGAACGCGATCGGATATGCAGGTCCCACCAGCATCGAATGGGAGGACGCAGGAATGGACCGCTTGGTCGGCGCTCCCCAGGCGTTGGACATGGTCCGCAAATTGGCAGCTATCCAACCTCCCGCCGCGGCTTTTGACGCCGCTTTCGCTAGTCGTTGAACTGACGCGCACATAGCCCTGACTCACACTGAGACGCCCCGAAACGAAGGAAGCAATGACAAGCAACAGCAAGACAGCACTGGTGGTTCGCGGCGGCTGGGACGGACACCAGCCGGTGGAAGCCACCGAACTGTTCCTCCCCTACCTGCGTGAGAACGGTTACGAGGTTCGTGTGGAAGAGTCGCCCAAGATCTACGCCGACGCCGACTACATGGCCGGCGTGGACCTCATTGTGCAGTGCATGACGATGTCCACTATCGAAAAGGACGAGTTCGAGGGGCTCCGCACCGCCGTCGAAAACGGCACGGGCCTTGCAGGCTGGCACGGCGGCATCGCCGATTCCTACCGCAACAACTCGGACTACCTCCACTTGATCGGCGGCCAATTCGCCTGCCACCCGGGCAAGCACCCTGACGAGCTGACGGGTGAGCAGTCGGACAACTACGTTCCGTACACCGTGAATATGCTGCCCGCGGCCGCCGAACACCCCATCACCCGGGGAATAGGCGACTTCGATCTCGTCACCGAGCAGTACTGGGTGTTATCAGACGACTACATCGACGTTCTGGCCACCACCACCCAAAAGGTCCGTGAATGGGACCCATGGAACCGCGAAGTCACCTCACCGGCCATCTGGACCCGGCAATGGGGCAAAGGCAGGATCTTCGTCTCCACTCCCGGACATCGCGTGGAAATCCTCCAGGACCAGAACGTACGCACCATCATCGAAAGGGGAATGCTATGGGCAACGCGCTAAAGGCAAACCAGCCCGTGAACGTGGGCATCATCGGTTGCGGGGCCATCATCGCCCAGTACCTCACCAACTTCCGCCGCCTGGATTCCATCAATTTGGTGGCTGTGGCGGATTTGGACCCGGCCCGTGCCAAGGCAGTTGCGGATTCCTACGACGGCGTTCGCGCGCTTTCTGTGGATGATCTCCTTGCAGCGGACGATGTGGACCTCGTCCTGAACCTCACCATCCCCGCCGCGCATGCCGACGTCGCCCTCAAGGCCATCACCGCCGGCAAGTCCGTCTACGGTGAGAAGCCATTGGCAGCCACCACGGCGGAAGCCAGGGAGGTACTCGACGCAGCTGCGGCGGCCGGAGTGGTGGTTGGTTGCGCTCCTGACACTGTTCTGGGTACCGGCATCCAGACGGCCCGCAAGGCGATCGACGACGGCCTGATCGGGGCACCGGTTTCGGCCACCGCCACCATGGCGACTCCGGGACACGAACGCTGGCATCCGAACCCCGATTTCTATTACCAGCCCGGCGGCGGGCCACTCTTGGACATGGGCCCGTATTACGTCTCGGCACTCGTCACACTGCTGGGACCGGTGGTGTCGGTGATCGGCGCAGCAAGCCACACCCGTAACGAGCGGACCATCGGCTCGGGTCCGCGGGAGGGCCAGAAAGTCCCCGTTGACATCGATTCCCACGTCACGGGCGTCCTGGTCCATCAATCGGGGGCACTGTCCACCCTGTTCATGAGCTTCGACGCCGTCAAGACCAAGAGCCCCAATATCGAGGTCCACGGCGAGACCGGTTCGCTGGTGGTCCCGGATCCAAACTATTTCGACGGCGAAGTTCAGCTGTTCGCCCTCGGTGCCGAGGACTGGGAGACACTCCCCGTCTCCGCGGGCTACGTGGATTCGGGACGAGGTTTCGGCATTGCCGACCTTGCGGCCACCCCTCCCGGCGAAGAACCTCGTGCCGGTGGCCAGCTGGCGTTTCACGCCCTTGAGGTCATGGAGTCCGTCTTGGAATCGGCGCGAACAGGCCAAGCCGTAACCATCCAGAGCACAGCGCCGCGGCCCGCAGCCGTTGAACTGACGGAACTCCCGACGACGGTACGCGCCTAGCCCTTCGCGTCCCCGCCGAGGTGCCAGTTATTGTCATTGTTCCGGCACTAAATGGCATCTCGGCGGCGCGAGCGGGCCTTAGGGTGACAGTTGCCCGGCCCGGAGAAGTACCGATTGGGCGTGCTTGAGGATGGGACCATCGATCATCTGGCCCTTGAATTGGAACACGCCAGTACCGGCTGCGGATGCTGCCGCCAGTAACTCGGTTGCGTGAGCCACTGCCTCCGGAGCCGGGGCGTAAGCTTCCCGCACCACCGCTACTTGCTTCGGATGGATGCACGCCTTCGCGCCGAAGCCACTGGCAACGGCATCCCGGGACTCCTCGGCCAGACCTTCTAGGTCCGGGATGTTCACATACACGGAGTCGATAGCTTCCTTGCCTGCGGCCTTGGCGGCGAGCAGCACAGCGGAGCGTGAATTCAGGGCCACAGCCCGGTACCCGCCGTCGTCGTTCCTGCTGGAGAGGCCACCCAGGGAAGCGAGCAGGTCCTCCGCCCCCCACATCAGTCCAACCACGTTGGGTTCGGCCGCAATAGCCGGAGCGTTCACAACCCCGGCCGCCGTCTCACAAAGAGCTATCACCTGGTACTCCGCCAAAGCACGGAGCTGCTCCGCACCCTCGGCCTTGGCCAACATAACGGTCCGGTAAGGAGTCTTGGCCAGCAATTCGAGATCCTGTGCGAACTCGGGCGTCCCCACTGGATTGACGCGGACTATGGTCCTGCCTGGTTCCAAACCACCGTCGCCGACTTGCTCGAGGATCGCTTGCCGGGCAGCGGATTTATCGCCCGGAGCGACTGCGTCCTCAAGGTCCAGAATCACGGCATCGGCACGGTCGGCCGCCTTCCCGAATCGCTCTGGCCGGTCCGCTGGGCAAAACAAGAGGGCCGGGCCCATAGTGAAAGGCAAGGCTGCCGCCGGGGACGTCGAGTCGGGAGAAAGCATGGGTTTCCTAGCTGCTGGAGTGTCAGGGAAAAAAAGTTCAGGATTGGGCTGCGTGCGCTTCCTTGGTCCACATGAGGCAGGTGCGCTTGGCCAAGGCAACAACGGTCCCATCCTGGTTGCGACCGGTGTGCTCCATGGTCACCACACCTTGGCCCGGCCGGGACGATGACAACCGTTTCCCGGTAATCACCGTCTCCGTGTACAGGGTATCCCCGTGGAACAGCGGGTGCGGAAAGCTGACGTCGGTTAGGCCCAACTGCGCAATGATCGTCCCTTGCGTCAGCTGGGTGACCGACTGGCCCACCATGGTGGACAGCGTGAACATGGAATTCATGAGCCGTTGCCCGAACGGTTGCGACGAGCTCCAAGCAGCGTCCAAATGTAGTGCTTGTGTGTTCATGGTCAAGGTGGTGAAAAGGACATTGTCCGTTTCCGTGACCGTACGCCCGGGCTTATGAGCGTAGATCACGCCCTCCTCAAGCTCATCGAAGTACAACCCGCGCTGCTCGACAACGCGGGTCATACCGTGAGCTCCTGGTCTTCTTCGAACAACTCGGCACCGGTGGCAGCCACGACGTCGTCGAGGGTCACGTTTGGGGCCAACTCGCGGAGGACCAGCCTCGGGTTGCCGGCATCCTTCACGACGTCGATCACCGCAAGGTCCGTGATGATTCTGTCCACGCACCCCTTTCCCGTCAGCGGCAAGGTACAGTCCTGCACGATTTTCGGTCTGCCGTTTCGGTCCACGTGGTCCATCATGACGATGACCTTCTTGGCCCCGAACACCAGATCCATGGCCCCGCCCATGCCTTTGACCATCTTTCCGGGGATCATCCAGTTGGCAAGGTCCCCGTTGGCGGCAACCTCCATGGCTCCCAGCACGGCAACATCGACATGGCCGCCGCGAATCATGCCGAAGGACGTGGCGGAGTCGAAGAACGCAGCTCCCGCGTTCGTGGTCACGGTTTCCTTCCCCGCGTTGATCAGGTCCGGTTCCACTTTGTCCTCGGCCGGGTAGGGTCCCACCCCGAGGATGCCGTTCTCCGAGTGAAGAATGACCTCCACACCGTCCGGGATGTAATTGGGAATCAAGGTGGGCATTCCGATTCCAAGGTTCACGTACTGCCCGTTGGTCAGTTCCTGCGCAACGCGGGCGGCCAGTTCGTTCCGGGTCCAGCCCTTGGTTTCGTGCTGTTCGACGTCGGCACGCCGGTACTCGTGCCGGACGGCTTCGGGGCGGGGCGGAATGTCTTGGTAGCTGTGGTCGTTCACAGTGCCACCGTCCTCTTCTCGATCCGCTTCTCCGTGGCCGGAGCAACCACTACCCGCTGGACGAAGATACCGGGCGTGTGGATTTGGCCGGGATCCAACTCCCCCGGCTCCACCAGTTCCTCCACCTCAGCGATGGTGGTGGTAGCGGCCATGGCGCAGAGCGGGTTGAAGTTCATGGCTGCCGCATGGAACACAAGGTTGCCGTGCCGATCCCCCTTCCAGGCATGGACCAGCCCAAAATCCGGGGTCAAGGATTCCTCCAAGACGTAGTCTGCCTCATTGAATGACCGCACCTCCTTCGGTGCGGAGGCAATGGCGACATTCCCGTCGGCGTCGTACTTTTGCGGTAGGCCGCCTTCGGACACCTGGGTTCCCACACCGGCCTTTGTGTAGAACGCGGGGATGCCCGCGCCGCCAGCGCGGAGCTTCTCAGCCAACGTTCCCTGCGGGGTCAGGACCACCTCCAACTCCCCCGCCAAGTACTGCCGGGCGAATTCCTTGTTCTCGCCAACATACGAGCTGATGGTGCGGCGGATGCGACCGTCTTTGAGGAGGATCCCCAGCCCCCAGTCGTCCACACCGCAGTTGTTGCTGACAGTTTCGAGATCCGTGGTGCCCTGCTGGTGGAGAGCATCGATGAGTGAGACCGGAATACCACACAAGCCGAAACCCCCGACGGCGAGTGACGCGCCATCGGTGATGTCCCGCACCGCCTCGGCGGCACTGGCAACAACCTTGTCAATCATCCGTGATCCTTCCCCTACGGTTACAGACCCAACTCGCGGGCGATCAGCATCAACTGGACCTCGGTGGTGCCTTCCCCGATCTCAAGGATCTTCGAATCGCGGTAGTGCCGGGCAACCGTGAACTCGTTGATGAAGCCATAGCCACCGAACACTTGGGTAGCGTCCCGTGCGTTGTCCATGGCCGCCTCGCCTGCGACCATCTTAGCGATGGCCGCCTCGGTCTTGAACGGCTTACCTGCCAACATTCTGGCCGCCGCATCGTAGTAGGCCAGGCGGGCTGTGTGCGCCCTGGCCTGCATGCGGGCGATCTTGAACTGGATGGCTTGGTACTTGCCGATGTTCTGTCCGAACGCGCTGCGTTCCTTGGCATACTTCACGGACAAGTCCACGCAGCCTTGGGCTGCGCCAGTAGCCAAAGCAGCAATGGCAATCCGGCCCTCGTCCAGGATGGAGAGGAAGTTTGCGTAACCGCGGCCGCGCTGGCCTAGGAGGTTCGCTTCTGGAACCCGGACGTTGTCCAAGGTCAGGGGGTGGGTGTCCGAGGCATTCCAGCCCACCTTGTTATAGGGCTTTTCGGCCCGGAATCCCGGCGTCTCGGTGGGTACGAGGATGGTGGAAATTTCCTTCTTGATGCTACCGTCGGCGCGCTCCTGCTGCCCGGTGACGGCTGTTACGGTCACCAACGTGGTGATGTCAGTGCCGGAGTTGGTGATGAACTCCTTGTTTCCGTTGATGACCCACTCGCTGTTTTCGAGCCGGGCCTGGGTTTTGGTGCCCCCGGCGTCAGAACCCGCTTCGCGCTCCGTGAGGCCGAACCCGGCCAAGGACCGTGCCGATGCCAGCTCCGGCAGCCAGCGTTCCTTTTGTTCCTGGGTACCGAAACGGTACACAGGCATGGCCCCCAGTGATACCCCGGCTTCAAGGGTGATGGCGACTGACTGGTCCACCCGGCCCAACTGCTCCAGGGCCAGCGCGAGGGCGAAGTAATCGCCACCCATGCCACCGAATTCTTCGGGGAAGGGCAGCCCGAACAGGCCCATCTCGCCCATCTGTTTGACCACTTCGTAGGGGAAGCTGTGCTCTTCGTCGTGTTTGGTGGACACGGGGGCAACTACTTCGTCTGCGAATTCACGGACGGAGTCACTCAGGTCTTGGTATTCCTCGGACAACTCAAAAGAGCTCATGGCTGGACTTCCTTATTCTCAGCAGAAACGGGTTGATGAATCGTGGCGAGCACTTGATCGGCTTTGACCAGGTCCCCGCGTTTGCTGGTCAGGTGAACCGTTCCGGCCACCGATGCCACCAGTTGGTGCTCCATCTTCATGGCTTCTACGGCGAGGAGCACTTGGCCTTCGGTGACGGAATCACCGTCCGCCACGGACACGGACACCACGGTTCCGGGCATCGGCGAGCGCACCTCGGGATCGGCAGCACCTTCTTCACGTTCAATGCCAGCAAGCATCCGCCGTAAACGCTCGGCCCGGTTGAGGACCTCGAACCGGCAGGACCAGCCGTCGCTGCCCAGGAAAATCTCTTCCACTTCACCAGTCACACGGTGTTTGGTACCCACGGCATAGGCAGCCGCACCGCCGTCGAACTCCAGCCGGATACCATCGCCTGTGCGCTCTGCGATCGAGACCCGGTACCGGGGTTCGATCGGTGCCGAGAGGCTGCCGGTCAGGGCATTGGCCACGGTCGCTATCAGGCTGCCGTGCGCCTCGGTGATGGACACAGTGGCTGCATCGCCACCGGGCAAGCCCAGGGTCACCCTCCATGCCCCGGCGCCACCCAGCCGCCATGAGTCCGGTGGTGCCCACGCGTTGCCGGCCTTCGTTGTTCCGCTGCGTTCCAACCACAGCGTGACTGCGGCGGCAATGAGCTCGTGAGTGCCCGCGTGCCGGAACTTCATCGCCGTCAGTTTGCGCTCGATCAAGCCGGTATCGAGTTCTCCGGCGCGGACTTGCGGATCGTTGATCAACAACCGGAGATATTCGACGTTGGTGTCAATGCCCAGCAGCGTATACCTGCCCAGAGCATCGTCCAGCGTGTCCAACGCTGCGGCGCGGTCCGCACCCCAAGCAATGACCTTCGCGAGCATCGGGTCATAGTCGCCGGTGATGTCCAGGTCCTCCCGCATGGCGGAGTCGATGCGGACATTTCCATGGGACGCTTGGGCGCCGGACACCCCTGGATCCGGGGCACCGTGTTCGGCGAGCGCCACGATTCGCCCCATGGACGGCATGAAGTTCCGCTCGGGCACCTCAGCGTAAACCCGTGCCTCCACAGCGTGGCCCTTAAGTTCGACGTCGGACTGCGCCACGGTGAGCACCTCGCCGGCGGCGATCCGCACCTGCCACTCAACGAGGTCGACGCCGGTCACCATCTCCGTGACGGGGTGCTCCACCTGAAGGCGGGTATTCATCTCCATGAAAAAGAACTCGTCGGGGTGCTCATCCGAAACCAGGAATTCCACGGTCCCAGCGCCCGTGTAGTTGACCGAACGGGCGGCGTTGCAGGCGGCCTCCCCCATGCGGGCCCGCTGTGCCCGGCCGTCGGTCAGTGACTCGAACAACGCAGATGGGGCCTCCTCAATAACCTTTTGGTGCCGGCGCTGCAAGGAACACTCGCGCTCGCCAAGGTGGATAACGTTGCCGTGCTTATCTGCCAGGACCTGCACCTCGATGTGCCGCGGCGCTGGGATCAGCCGCTCCAGGAAAAGGGTGTCATCGCCGAATGCTGAGGCCGCAACGCGCCGCGCGGTGCTCAGTGTACTGGCCATGTCCTCAGCCCGCTCAACCACATGCATGCCCTTGCCGCCGCCACCCGCAGACGGCTTGATCAGCAGGGGAAAGCCGACTTCCGGAGCGGCCTCGATCAACTGCTGGTCCGTCAGTCCGGGCTTTGAAATTCCGGGGGTGCACGGCACGCCGTGGGCCATCACGTGGTTCTTGGAGCGGATCTTGTCCCCCATCACCTCAATGGCGCCAATCCCCGGCCCGATGAACGTGATGCCGGCAGCGTCCAGCGCCTTGGCGAACTCCACGTTCTCGGACAGGAACCCGTAGCCGGGGTGGACGGCTTCGGCCCCGCTTCGCCGACAAGCATCAACAATGGCGTCGATTCTCAAGTAGCTCTCGGCCGGAGTGGTTCCGCCGATGGCAACGGCGGTGTCAGCCAGTGCCACGTGTTTGGCATCTTTATCCACGTCCGAGTACACAGCCACGGAGCGGATACCCATGGCTTTCAGCGTGCGGATGACGCGGCAGGCGATTTCACCGCGGTTGGCGACAAGGACCGCAGTGAAGGCGGTCTTCACAATTGGTGGCACTGTTGTGGTTGGTGACAGCGTCATGATCACATCCTGAAGAGGCCGAAGGAGGTCTCGGGCAATGGTTGGCGGGAGACGACGTCCAGAGCCATTCCGAGGACGCGGCGGGTGTCCGCTGGGTCGATGATGCCGTCGTCCCAGAGCCGGGCCGTGGAGTAGTAAGGGCTTCCCTGATCCTCATACTGCTGCTTGATGGGGGCCTTGAAGGCTTCTTCGTCCTCCGCGGACCATTCCTGGCCGGCGGCCTCGTACTGGTCGCGCTTCACCGTGGCGAGGACACTGGAGGCTTGGTTTCCGCCCATCACGGAAATACGGGCAGCAGGCCACATCCACAAGAACCGTGGCGAGTAAGCGCGGCCGCACATCGAGTAATTGCCTGCACCGAACGAGCCGCCAATCACCACCGTCAATTTCGGCACCCGCGCCGTGGCCACGGCGGTGACCATTTTGGCCCCATTCTTCGCGATGCCGCCTTGCTCGTAGTCCTTGCCAACCATGAAGCCGGACAGGTTCTGCAAGAAGATCAAGGGAATGCCGCGCTGGTCGCAAAGTTCGATGAAGTGGGCGCCTTTGAGGGACGACTCGCTGAAGAGAACGCCGTTGTTGGCCACTATGCCCACGGGGTGCCCATGCAGGTGCGCGAATCCGGTCACCAGCGTGGTGCCGTAGTTCTTCTTGAACTCGTGGAACTCCGAGCCGTCAACAATCCTCGCGATGACTTCGCGGACGTCATATTGGGCGTTGACATCCGTAGGAACCACGCCATAGATCCCTGCGGGATCGACGACGGGCGGCAGGACGACGTCGAGCACATCCCAGGCCGGCTGCGCCGGCTTCGGCAAGGTAGCCACGATGTCCCGGACGATTTCCAAGGCGTGCTGGTCATTCTCGGCCAAGTGGTCGGTGACTCCCGAGATACGGGAGTGCACATCCCCGCCACCGAGTTCTTCGGCCGTGACTATCTCACCGATGGCTGCTTTCACCAGGGGCGGACCGCCCAGGAAGATCGTGCCCTGGTTCCGGACGATCACGGTCTCGTCGCTCATGGCGGGCACATAAGCACCACCGGCCGTGCAGGAGCCCATGACTGACGCGATTTGGGGAATCTTGGCCGCCGACATCCGTGCCTGATTGAAGAAGATCCGGCCGAAGTGCTCTTTGTCGGGAAAAACCTCGTCCTGCTTGGGCAGGAAGGCTCCCCCGGAATCCACGAGGTAGATACAGGGAAGCTTATTCTCCATGGCGATTTCCTGGGCCCGGAGGTGCTTCTTGACCGTCATGGGATAGTACGTGCCGCCCTTGACGGTGGCGTCATTTGAGATGACCAGGACATGCCGGCCGTGAACCAGGCCGATTCCTGCGATGACCCCGGCTCCCGGCGAATCGTCGTTGTACATGCCGTTTGCCGCAAGCGGTGCAATCTCCAGGAATGGGCTGCCCTCATCCAGCAGGTAATCGATCCGTTCGCGCGGAAGGAGTTTTCCACGGGCAACATGCCGCTCCCGCGACTTGGCCGGGCCGCCGAGAGCCGCCGTCGCCAAACGCTCTTTCAGCTCCCTCACCAGGTTCAGTTGCCCTTCCCGGTTAGTTTCGAACGTACCGCTGGCCGCCCCTGCAAAGCTGGAAATCGTCTCCATTGACCCCTGTCCCATTCCGGTCCCGGACCGTGCTCCAAGTAGCACCCCAGTGGGATTTAGGTTAGTGGCTATTAACTGAAATGTCCAGCGTCTTGTGATGCCCGGCACAGCGGCCTGAAGGTCACCGTGTCGCCCTTTGACGATTTCGCTGAGAGCTAAAAATGGAGCGGACCAAGCGGCGTGAGGCCCACGGAATCGCCAGGCGATGGACAGCCCAAGGAGCTGAAAACCCCCGCGTTTTAGCCTCATAGCGCTGCTCGCCGCGGGACGGGCCGGGGACTGTCCCATGCTGCAGCAGCGAACGCAAGTCACACGAAACGGGCCATTATCGGGGGCAAGACTTGGCTCACCCCTGCTGTTAGATTCCATTTGTCCAATGAATGGATAAGTGCATTGTTCTATTTCTGGGGGGAGGTAAGAACCATGGAGAACCAACTGGCTCAGATTGAGCAGCTTGAAGAACTTGACGCACCCGGATGGGGTGAGTGGGTTGCCGGGATCGGCGTAGGCGCAGTTGTTGGCGGTGGCCTCATTTACGGCGGCATCGCCATCGGCGTCGCAATCACCTGATATTCAATGGCGAGTCCGGACTGTCCATATAAGGCCTTTGGGGAGGTGAAAATGGAAACCACTCTTGATGTAGACAACGAATTCATGACCCTCGTAGCCGGAATCGAACCACTGGAGTCGCTCGACGCGGCTTGGAACTGGGGAGAATTCTTTGGCGGAGTAGCGATCGGAGTTGGTGCTGCAGGCGTCGTCGCAGGCGGCATCGGCATCGGCGTAGCCATCACCTAGGAATGACCGTCCCTGTGGGGGCGGCCATTATGCTTCCGCCCCCACAGGCACACCCTGAAGACCAAGACCGCAATTCATCACGGTCCACTGACATCAAAGTGCAGAAAAGAGTGACGACTCGAATGACACAAGGTAAGGCTGCCATCCCCCTCATAGCCATACTTGGAGCCCTCGTGGCAACGCTGGGCGGATTGACCGCGATGCTTGCGGTCAACGGTACCCAGCCGATCCTCCTCGGAATTTCTTTGGCGGTATGCCTCATCCTGCTGATAGTGCTGGGCATTTTCATTGGACTGCTGCGGAAGCGGAGTTAGTGGCAATGACAACGCAACCGGTCGTTTCCGTGAAGGACCTGGAAAAAAGATACGGCCGGAAAACAGGAATCACAGGAATTACCCTCACCATTGGCCGGGGTGAATGCGTCGGTCTTCTGGGACCGAACGGGGCTGGAAAGTCAACCCTTTTGAAAACCCTGTGTGGATTGATCAAGCCCAGCGCAGGGCACGTCCGCATCTTGGGCCAGGATCCGTGTTCCGTCACGGAGCCCGGCAAGACAATGGGCTTTGTTTTCGATCCCGCCGGCCTCGCGCCGGATCTCACGGTCAGGGAGTGCCTCACCATCGAGGCGCTGGGCCAAAAACTGGACGGAACCGCCGTCGCCAACGCCACGGCGGACTTTGAGCTATCCGAATTCGCGGGCCGTCGCGTGCGGAAGCTGTCCACAGGCCAGCGGCAGAGAACAGCCCTGGCAGCTGCGATGATGGGCGACCCGGAGATCTTGGTCCTCGACGAGCCCATGAACGGTTTGGACATCGAATCGACGCGTTGGCTTCGCAGGAAGATCGAAGCGCGAACAGCCCAGAACAAGACGACCCTGATCTCCAGCCACAATCTCTCAGAAATACGGCGCCTGGCGGAGCGGGCTATCGTGGTTCGCCGCAGCCTGCGGTTCGACGGCGCCATTCCCGGCATGGATGACCCGGAACTGGAACGCTGGTATCTGTCGCTGGTCGGCGACGATCCCGACACCGCCGCCCGGGACACCGCAGGGGTGGCTGAGCGCTCATGATTCGTTCTGAAGTTTTCCGCATGTCCCGTGGTTGGTCGTTGCCTGTTCTGCTTCTCAGCGCATTCGCCATGAATGTCCTCGCGGCCTATGGCACCTCCACAGGCATGGACTCCGCAGGGCTGTCATTGCCGGGCGGCTCAGAGAAGGCCACTGCCTCGCTGGTGGGCCTCGGGTTCGGAGCGAGCCTGTTTTCCATGATTTTTGGAATCATCTGTGTCACGCGCGACTTCGGCAACTCCTCCATCGGACGGAGCGCCTTCCTCTCCGGCGGCCCCCTGCGCTTGCTGACCCTGCGTGCCTTCGCTTTGCTGCTTCCCGCCATCGCTTTCGCCATCGCAGGAACCCTATCCGTGGTAGCCGTAGCGATGATGAGCCTTTGGTCAAAGGGCGGACAATTCATCCTCGATACCGACGGTAGGACCACTCTTGCGGGAGTCTTTTTCACCATTGTCTTTGCGGCCTATCTTGGCCAGTTTGTCGCCTGGCAGGGCCGGAAGTCCCTGCCCGTGGTCGTCGCTTTGGTCGCATGGACCTTGGTCCTCGAGCCCAACCTCGTGAACCTTCTACCAGTGGTTGGCAAGTTCCTTCCCGGCGCCGCGGGCCAAGCCATGAGCCTTGATCCTTCGGCCACGTTCGACATGCTTCCGGTAGGTGCCGGCTACGCTACCTACCTGGGGTGGCTTGTGCTTCTTTTCACGGCAGCCGCGATCCGGCTCAAACGAACCGACCTCCTATGAACGGCCAGTACCCTTGGCTGAGCCAGATTCATCTCTCCGATGCCGATGAAGCGGGCCGAGTCCTGGTTAGTAGTGCTGCCGGCCCAGTCCTACGTTTGCCGGACACTTTGGGGCGCATCGTTGAGGAAGCGCAGCGGTCGTTACCGGACATTGACGTCCAAGTGATCGCGGATAGGCTCCGCGCCACCGCCTCAGCAGGGCGGGCCGGAACGGTCACGAAACCCGTGACCGGGGAAGAAGTGCAACTGTTGCTCGATACCTTGGGCAAGAATCCGGCTCTGGCACGGATAGACGCACCTTCAACCCGGCGCCTTCAATTCCGCAGACCCTTTTCCATCCAGCTGACCTTGTTGGACCCGTCAAGACTGCTGGGCCGCTTGCCCGGTATTGGACGAATAATCCGTAGCCGCGGCTTCTGGTGGAGCGTCGCCGCACTCAATGCCGTCGGAGTGGCCGCCGTTGCTGCGCTGCTCCTGGACTCGCAAAGTGCCCTGCACGACACCACCACTGTGGCGGGATACCTCTGCTTACTCCTGGCCCTGTATCTGGCTGTTTTTGTTCACGAGCTTTCCCATGCAGCGACCCTGGTTGCCTACGGGGGCACGTCTCGACGTGTGGGCTTCATGCTGTTCTATCTCGTTCCGGCGTTCTTTTGCGATGTCACCGAGGCCTGGAAACTGAAACCCGCCGAACGCGCCAAGGTTGCTCTCGCAGGTATTACCGCCCAAGGCAACCTGGCAGCCGTCGCCGGCATCGGCGCCTTCGTGCTGCCCCGCGACCTCGCCACCCTCGCTGCCACCTTCTGCGCGCTGTGCTTCCTCTACGGTGTGCTTAACCTGATTCCGTTCGTGAAGCTGGATGGCTACATCGCGCTGATCGGGTTTTTGGACAAGCCGAATCTTCGAGCCCGCTGCATGCACGAGTTCCGTGCGTGGACCCGGACGTTGGTTTTCCGCACAGGCCGGGAGCCTGGGCTGCCTTCCACTCCCCTCCGCCTTCTCTTCGGCCTCCTCTGCACTGTGTTCCCGCTCCTTATCCTGATCGGTGTTGTCGCTGCTGCCGGCAGCTACCTCTCTTCCCTTGGCAAGGCTGCCGCGTGGATTCAATTATTCCTGGCAGGCGCCTTGGCCATATGGCTGCTCATGCGGGGAATGGGACACGTGATCGAACTGCGCAAGTCCGGCATCCGCAAGGGCCCTGCCACCGCATATGCCCTCGCCCTCCTCGCTGCCGCCGTGGTTCTCGTGGTAGCAATTCCCTTCCCGAACAACGTCCGCGCCGGACTCTATACCGACGCCAACGGTCCAAAGCTTGTATTACTCGGCGGCTCCACCGGTTCTGCGGGCGGGACAGTGGACCTCTTTGGTCCCGGGCTCGTGACCGGCAGCAGAATCGGAAAAGCAACCGTAATCGGAGCGCCAGCCCCCTGCACGGTTCCGTTGGCCGCGACGGTGGCCGTGAAGGAGTCGGACCTGACCCGAGAAGCGCTCTGCGTTCGCCTTGACTATGCCGGCACGGCACCGCGGACCGGCACAGCCGTGTGGGAAGTTCCAGGTCAGACCATGGCCCAATGGGCGGGAAATATCGTGGGCAGGGTGATGGGACCATGAGCCATCCCCGGTTTACCGTCATTTGCCCCGCCTACAACCGCTCAACAGCGATCGCCCCAACCATGGAAAGCGTCCTGGGCCAAAGCAACGGCAACTTCGACCTTCTTGTTGGCTCTGATGGTTCCACAGACGATACGGACGACGTCGTTCACGGCTTCGCCCGAGCTGACCGGCGCGTGAAGCTGCTACGTTATCCGCACACGGGTGATCCGGGTCTGGTCCGGCGCCAATTGAGCCTCGGCATCCGCGATGGGTACGTGGCCTACATCGACCACGACGACCTGTGGCGGGGGGACCATCTCGCGGTCCTTGGCAAGGCACTCGACGGCGGTTCAGAGTTCGTGGCCAGTGGCGCTACCTACCAACGGGAGGACGGACAGTCCACCTTCCTTCGCGGCCGAAACCTCCTGTGGCATCCGGACATTGCCACCCTCGATCCCTACGCAGAGCCAAGCCGCGTGGCCCACCGTCCCGGGCTGTTGGAGCGGGCTGGAGGTTGGTGCCGCGCGGGAGCCGGTCTTGAGGACTGGGACCTCTGGTGGCGGATGACCTGCCAGGGAGCTGCCCTGCAGCCCGTCGATGAACCAACTGCGGTTGTTTCCATTTCCGGGTCGACCCGGCGGCATTCGCTGGACTACACGATGGTCACGGCGCTGGCCAGCACCTCCAGCGAGAACGCAGCCGTTTCATTGCTCGATGAGTGGCACCGGAACATTCCGGCTGATGAACTCACCCAAGACTTTCGTCGGTGGGCTTCGGAGATCGAGGACGACCCGCTAACCATGATGCCGCTCACCGTGGCTGGCTCCAGACCGGATGCAGAGTCGCACGTTACGCGTGGGATGTCCGGGTTCTCCGGTGGCACATCCGGAGCTCCGGGTGCGGCCTTCGCCTTGGGCGTGTTTCCGGGCGGCAAGGACGGCTGGCTGGTGGGCCTTGCGGCGCCAGTAGTCAGCGGCAGCCACCGCCGAGCCATTCGGGCGATTCTTAGCCACCGATTCCCTGGAGCTGTGGCCCACATGCGAACTGCGTTGGCGCGGAGACTTCAAGAAATTCAGACCTAAAGACATGGAAATGCACATATTCAGGAGGGGTAACCATGAGTGAAGATTTGACGCAGGAGGCCGCGTTTTCAGAACGGCTGCGTTTGTGGCTTGAAGGAACACGGCCTGCCCCGGGAGTCCATGATGCACTCGTGGTGGGGGCCGTTAGCGATGAGGCGATGACGTCGCTTCCCGGATCTGAAGAGTCCTTGGTGTTCGTCGAGGAATCCCACATCGAAGCCGTGCAGGCACTAACCCGCTCAAGGGTTGTTGGTTACAACGGTGAATTCTCGACGAACGGCGGAGAGATCGGAATCGGGACCAATTTCGTAGTCCAGCTTGAAGGCTATGCAACGGCCCCCTACGTTGCGATCTCTTGCCCGACGGCCTTCTCCATCGAAGAAGACGCTGACCGTGAGGCCGTGGCAGCAGATGCCTCGACGGCCTTCCAAACCGGGGTGTTTCCGCGGTTCCTGCTGACCCAGCTCGTCACAGTCGTGGACCAGGAATTCTGGCACAGCTGTGGCCAACTGGGCAATGATCCCGCGCGGCTGTTTGTCCCTGCGGTAGCGTCGCCGGTGCTCTCGGGACCGGCGGGGGGCGGCGTTGAAGTAAATGACGGCGCGTACACCACTCACTCCCCGGTTGCCGGTGAGGAGAACGCGAAAATGCTGAGGGAAAACAGCGGGATCGGGCGCTTTCTCGGGGCAGCAAAGGTGCTTAGAGCCGCACAAAGCCGGTTCCCGGCTGACGCCCGGATTTCGGGCTTCGGGTCCTCGTTGGTCGACGGCGACCCCGCAGCGGAACGGTCCCGCCTGGATAGCGTGTTCGTCATCGTTGCCGACGAACAGTATTTCGTGACGGAGCTACGCACGGGACGGCTGAACAAGGTTCCCAAGGACGTCGCCCAGGCCGTGGAAACTGTTCTTTCAGGTGTTGAGCTTGGTGCGGAACTGCAGGGCAGGCTCGGGCTGAAGCTTTCGGGCAAGGATCTTGCCCCCTCCGCGCAGATTGCCCGGAGCAAAGAGCTGCAAATGCTGTTCAGCCATCTGGGCATCGACGTTAGCCCCGGCATGGACGCCGTAGCGCCCCCTGCAGTTGCAGTTCCCGTGAATCCCGCGCTGACCATCGTTCCGGTCATCATCACATGAGCGGCGCCCAAGCAACCCTTTACACCGGGAGGGGCGCCGAGCTCTACCATGAGATCGTCCAATCGGACACCTCTGAACTGCGAGAGATCATCCACAGACTCAGGGGCAAGGACGCCCGTGTACTTGAACTGGCGGCAGGTTCCGGCCGGATAACGCTGGCTCTCCTGCCCTTCGTCCGATCCATCACGGCCGTGGACAACTCAGCGGAGCTCCTGCGCATACTCAGCGAGGAACTTGCACGGCCAAACCGCAAGAACATTGCGTCAAAAGCGAACGTCGTCCTGGCTGACATCCTGAGCTTGGAGCCGGGTGGCCACTTCGACTGCGTCGTCCTCGGGACCACTTCATTCTGTCTCTTCGACGCCGACCAGCGCCGCTCGCTCCTTGCCGACATCCGCCAATGGTTAAACCCAGGGGGCGAGCTCCTGCTCTCGTTGCGCATTCCCGATTTAGGCGGACAGAACAGCTACGTGCATGAAGTTTCGCCGAACCTGGCAATCGAGGAGAGGTTCGACGCCGTCCGCGGAACGTTCTCCTCGACGTTGATCGAACGATCAGATGACGGGCAGGCAATCGCGGAGTATTCGGTGACGACACATCTTTTGACCGAAAGCGATCTAAGGACTGAACTGCGCGAGGCGGGATTGGTCCTCAAGGACGCGGTCGACGTCGGGCCGCGGAACCGGGTCGGTGCGATCGGCGACTACAAACTTTTCAGGGCCCACTCTCCTGGGCCAGACGCGATGGGGGAAAGCACGGATGTCCAGCAGTGAATACTTCGAGTTTTACGTCCCGTCCAAGGATTGGGGCAATGCCGAAGCAACGGCTGCTCGGGGCAACACCATCACCTTTGCGGATGGGACAGAGGCTTTGTGCGGCATCAGTGGCCTCTGGAATGCAAGCTTGGGCTACGGCAACGTGGCGATAGCAGAAGCGATCAACGAAGCGAACCTCAATGCGGCCACCCTGCCGATCTTCCGCCGCGGCAGTGCCTACTCGCGCGAAGCTGCTACCCGCTTGCTGGAGTTCGTTCTTCCCCATGAGTACTCTTCGGTCTTCTACGCCACCTCCGGCAGCTCTGCGCTTGATGCCGTGGTCAAGCTCAGCCGCCAGTTCCACGACATCAACTCGAATCCCAAACGCCGCAGGATCGTCAGTTTCACCGCCAGCTACCACGGTGTGACCATGGGCGCGATGGCTGTCACGGGCTCCTATCTTTTCCAGGACGTCTACCAGGTGGATCAACGGCTGAACATCAAGATTCCCTACGATGACCTGGCGGCCCTGGACATCGTGATGAAGAGGTTTGGTCCGGAAATTGCCGCGGTGATCATGGAACCCGTTCTGGGTTCCGGCGCGCTACCGGTGCCACAAGACATCGTCGACGCCGTGTACGCCTACCGGGAATCCGAAGGGTTCCTCATTGTTGCCGATGAGGTCGCCACCGGCTTCCACCGGACGGGCCCACGATTTGCCAGCCATGACTGGATTCAGCCCGATGTCCTGGTCCTCAGCAAGGCCCTCACCAACGGAACATGTGCCGCGTCGGCGCTGCTCCTGGGTGACCGCGTTGTGGACGCGTTCGACCAAGCACAGCAGGTGTTCTGGCACGGAGAGACCCAAGCCGGGTCCCCGCAGTCCTGTGCCGCCATTGTGGCGACTTTGGATGAAATCGAACGCCTCGACATAGCTACCTCAGCAGCCCGCGTGGGCAGGAGGCTTGCGGCCTTTGTTTCCGGGCTGGAGAGCCTTTCACCGCGGGTCAAAGGGTTCGGCCGCGGATCATTCCGCGCTGTGCAGCTCTTCGACGATGCAGGAGAGCTCATCGGGACGGACAAAGTCTTCGAACTCGTCAGCGAGTGCCGACGGCGAGGCGCCGTCGTCCAGCCTTCTCCGGGGGCGGTGCAGTTCGTGCCGGCGCTGAACTATCCCGACGCGGAGTTGGACGTGCTGTTCGACCGGATCCAAAGTGTCGTAACGGACTACCTGGCCGGGCAATTCGCGTGATTTCCGCCCTGGTTCAAAGGCCGGCCACTCCCGCACAGATTGCCGGAGCGGGGTCGGCCGTCCGGCTGGCGCAGGCTTTTCGTTCCACCAGGACCGTACTGGTGGCTGACCCGGCTTTGAGCGACCGACTGGAAATCCTCGACCCGGGCGGCTTCCTGTGGGTCGAGGACGCTGGGTTGCCAGCCGGTATTGAGACGGCGTCAAAGCTCGCGCGGCGGTTGGACCAGTCCGGCGTGGAACGCCTTCTTGCGGTCGGCGGCGGCAACACCATGGACGTCGCAAAGCTCGCTGTAGCGATGGCGTCCGATCCATCCGTGGAGCCGTTCCTGCGGCGCATAGGCGACCGAAACGGCGTCGCAATCCTCCCCCGGCCGCTCGCGGGCCACATAGAGTTTGGCGTGATCCCGAGCACGTTTGGTACGGGTTCCGAGGTCAACGCCGGCGCCTGCTACGAATCGCCCCGCAGTGACGACGGCGACCCCTGGCCGGACAGGGCAAAGAACCTGGTCCTGCTGGAGGGCTTGAGCACGTCCATGGTCGCCTACGACCCCGGGTTCCTTGAGGCACCACCGTGGCTCGCGGCAGAGGGCCTGCTCGAACCGGCTGTCCGGCTCCTAACCTCAATGGTGGAAGGCGGGTCCGCGCTGGGTTACTCCGAGGCACAGGGGCGCTGGCTGCTCGGAGCCGCTGGTGCGAACCTCCGGGCCGGGACAGAGAGCGGTTTCCGATTGTCCAGCCAACAGCGTCTGGATGCGGCCCTGCTGAGTGCGGAGTCGCACGCTGGTTGGTCATTACGCGGCCGCGGCCCGGCGCCGTCATCGCTGTGGTTCTTGGCGAATGAGTTGTCCATGGCCCTGGGCATCCGCAAGAACCAAGCATCCATCCTCCTGCTGGGGCCGTGGCTCGCCGCCGTCGCCGGAGGTAACACCGTCTGGGGTGATGGGCAAAAGCTTGAGGAGCTCTGGCCCCTGGTTGCCAACGGCGTTGCACGTGCCGCGAGCGTCGCTCGGTTGGGGCCGGATCACGCCCTCGGCTCCGGAGGCAGGCTTTCCGAAGGAAAGCGTCCTGGAAGCGATGCTTCGGGAAAGGGGACTTCGGGCGGCGGCAGCCTCGTACCCGCAGACCTCGTTCCCCCAAGCCCTATTCAGTCAGACCTCGCCGATGCCTTGGCCAGGAACACCCTGCGCCGATTCGGCCGCGGCCGTCCCATGAAAAAGGAATTGGCACGTGAGCAACTGTCGGAGATGTTTGCAGCCGGTATCCGGGCCGCCGGCCTGACTGACTTAAGGATTGATCCTTATGGGAGTTGATTACCTCCAGACACTGAACCCTGCCCTCGGCTTGGCACGCAGTGTTCGGGTTCTGCCCCCGGACGGAACGAATAGCCTGCTGTGGACGGTCGCCGTCGATATCGGTCAGGAACGTCCGGACGAATCGAACGCCGGCATCGATATGAGTTGGGTGGGTGCGGCAGGCGTCAGGCGCGCCCCGACGTTCGCCCGGGCGACCGGCGAAGCGGTGGAGCGCCGAGCGCTCATCCCGCACCCTGGGCTGCCCAACGGTGCCGGACTTCCCATCGCGCCCCGCGGTGTGAGCTGGGCAGACATCTCAGCCCTACCCAACGTGGACGTTTATGCAGCAACAAGATACGACGGCGACGGCAGAGAAAGAGCGGTGGCTGTACCTGCGGCGGCGGTGGACTTCCCTCGTGCTGCAACGCCAGGGGCACAGGATCTTTTTGACCCGAGCCCTTCGGGGACCGCTGCGGGCATCAGCCGGGCAACCGCGGAACAGTCGGCTGCCAAGGAGATCATCGAACGCCACGCCGCAATGCGAGGGTGGGACCGGCCCGAAGCAGCACTGCGGTTCGAACTTGCCGATGCAGCGTTCGAACCCATTAGCGGAGCTCCCAGGCCGAGGAGCGCAGGCCCCGACGCCCGGGTGCTTGATGTGGCCAAAGCTGCTGCCTCCCAAGGCGTGGAACTGGAACTGGTCCTCCTCGACGAGTCCCACGGACACGCGGTGTGGATGGCCGTTGCCATCGACACAAAGCACGGGGTTGTGGGCGCGGGACTAGGGCTGGAACATGACCGGTTCCTCGGCGTGCTGCGTGCCGTTCAAGAGTCCCTGCAAATCAGGTCCTTGCTCATCAACTTAAAAGATTCCGAGGGCGAGAGGCCCATGGCGCCGCCGATCACCAGTGAGATGGCCCGGGCTCGCTACTGGGCAGCCGATGCCAGTATCACGGCAATCCGTACATGGCTGGATCGCATCCCCCGCGCAAGCCACTCCCTCGTCTCCGATGCGGAGGCTAGCGCCGCAGACGGACAGCAAGGAGCTTGGCCGGACATCTTGGCTGGATACACGCTGATCGATCTGACACCGCGGCTGCCACAAGCGATCAGGGAAATGGGTTGGTGTGCGGTGAAGATCTTCTGCGATACTCTCCAGCCCCTTCGGATGTCCGAGGCGTTGGAGTGGAACGTGCTTGGTGCGGCTGCCGCCGGGAACGGGCTACCAGGCAACCCGCTTCCGCACCCTTTCATTTAGCCCCTTTCATTTAGCTCCGTCTCCCGGCCGGGGTGGGAACTGGGCACCCCGGGTGCCACCGGCTAGGATCGTCCTCGGGCAGGAGCGGATGTGGATTCGCAGGGCCGGCGGGAACCTTGACGGTGTCCTGCCAGCCGGCCCGTGGTGGGCCAAGGAGGAGAAAGTGACTGGAGTGCCGGAAGCACGCACTGCGGGCATCCGCGCCACGGCAACCCAAAGGAGCCAGGCAAAGGAAGTCCGACGCCTGGCTTTGTTGTCCGCTGCGGCGGGTCTTTTTGCCGAAAACGGCTTTAGCCGGGTTTCGCTCGAAGATCTCGGAGCGGCAGCTGGAGTGAGTGGGCCGGCTGTGTACCGCCACTTTCCGGGCAAGCAGGCAGTCCTCGGCGAACTCCTCTTGAGCGTAAGCCGGGACCTGCTCGACGGCGGGCTCCGGGTTGCAGCTGAAACCTCCGACCCAAAAGATGCCCTGCGGGCCTTGGTTCAATTTCAAGTCGACTTCGCCCTGACCCACCCGGACGTCATTCGGGTTCAGGACCGCGATTTCGGAAGCCTGACCGACGCGGACCAAGCCGAGGTCAGGTCCCTGCAGCGCAGTTACGTGGAGACCTGGGTAGAGGTGCTGGCAAGGATCCACCCGGACTCGGACATTTCCGGGCTCCGGGTTCGTGCCCACGCCGCTTTTGGCCTCATCAATTCCACGCCGCACTCGGTCCGCCACCATGGGCGAAAGATCGCGGCCAAGACGGCACGGCCCATCCTGGAGCAGATGGCGTACTCGGCCCTCACCGCTGATGCCCTGATCGCTGATGAACAGGACGACGACGGCGAAGGGCGCTGACGCCGCCGGGGATCTCACCCGGCTGCACATCCTAGGACTCACAGGGCCAGCTACAGGGCTGTTTTGGGTGCTCACGAAGTTTAGGGTTGAAAGACCGACCATTCGTTGCACCATTCACTGCACTGGACATTCATTGCGCATGGCCGGACGCCGGACAACAGGCCCTTGGCTAGGGCAGCTACAAGCGAGGAGTTCACGATGAGGATTGCCGTCACCGGGGGAAGCGGAAAATTGGGCAGGAGCGTCGTCAGGCGGCTCGTCCAAGATGGCCACGACGTACTCAATCTGGATCGCATGGGAACTCGCGGCCCGGGTTACGTGAACGTGGACCTCCGCAACTACGGACAGGTCCTGGACGTGATCCTTGGCCTCGACGACAGGCACAACGGCATAGATGCCATTGTGCACCTTGCAGCAATTCCCGCCCCGGGGCTCGCTCCTGACGCCGCGATTTTCGAGAACAACATGCTCTCCACGTACAACGTGTTCCAGGCGGCCCGCAGGGCCGGGATCACCAAGGTGGTGTACGCCTCCAGCGAGACCGTCCTCGGGCTGCCCTTCGACGTCGAACCGCCGTACATCCCTGTGGACGAGGAGTATGCAGCACGGCCAGAGAGTACCTACTCACTGGTGAAACACCTCGAAGAGCAGATGGCCATCCAACTGACGCGGTGGGACCCGAACCTGAGCATCACGGCGCTGAGGTTCTCCAACGTCATGGACCCGGAAGACTATGAGGCCTTCCCGTCCTTTGATTCGGACCCGACTCTGCGCAAATGGAACCTCTGGGGTTATATCGACGCGCGTGACGGCGCACTTGCCGTGGTCCAGGCCCTGGAACACGGGACACCGGGTTTCGAAACTTTCATCATTGCCGCCTCGGATACCGTGATGACCCGCAGCAGTGCCGCGCTGGCCGCCGAAGTGTTCCCCGGCGTCGAGGTGGTCAAGGAGTTGGGCGAACACGAAACGATGCTGTCGATCGACAAGGCGCGCAAGGTGCTGGGTTTTGAACCCCAGCACAGCTGGCGGGATGTCCACCCGAACCGGACCACCCCCACCGAAGACTGAGGCGGTCCGGCGCGAAGCTGGCCGGCTAGATCATGGTCAACACCATGGCCGGGTCGGCCAGGATGGTACCGAGATCAGCCAGGAACCGGGAGCCCTGTTCCCCGTCGACCAAGCGATGGTCGAAGGACAGGCTGAGGGACATGACCTGGCGGACCACGATCTGGTCCTCCACAACCCAAGGCGCTTTCCGGACGCTTCCCAAGGCAAGGATCGCAGCTTCGCCGGGATTGAGGATGGGAGTCCCCGCATCGATGCCGAAGACGCCGATGTTGGTGATGGAGATGGTGCTGCCGGAGAGGTCCGCCGGTTGGGTTTTTCCGGAACGGGCCGTGTCCGTCAGGTCAGTCAGTGCCGCAGAGAGTTCCCGCAGCGTCAGGCGGTCCGCATCCTTGATGTTCGGAACCGTGAGGCCTCGCGGCGTCGCGGCAGCTATACCCAGATTCACGTAGTTGAACTGGATGATTTCCTGGTTGGCCTCATCCCACCGTGAGTTCAACGACGGGTTATTCTGCAACGCGACCAGCAATGCCTTGGCTGCGAGGGTCAGGGGCGTCAGCTTGTAGCCCTCAAAGGCCTTACTGCCCTTCAGGCGGGCCAAAAGCTCCATGGTCGCCGTGACATCAACTGTGAGGAACTCGGTTACGTGCGGGGCAGTGAAAGCGCTCTGCACCATTGCTGCGGCGGTGAATTTGCGGACACCCTTGATGGGCGTCCGCGTCTCCCGCTCGCCCTGCCTGGCGGGAGAGGCTTGGGTGGCCGTTCCCTGCCCGGTTTTCTGCGAGGCTTCAGCGTCCGTGTACTGCTGGATGTCTTCCCGGGTGATGAGGCCGCCGGGCCCCGAACCCTGAACCGCGCTCAGATCGATGCCCAAATCCCGGGCGAGCTTGCGAACTGGCGGCGTGGAGCGCGGGCGCTCGGCACCCGCTGATTCCAAGGCAACTGGAGGTTCGACTCGGGCTGGTATTTCGACTCGGGCTGGTACTTCGGCTCGGGCTGGCACAGGCACTTGCGTTGGCATCGAAGCCGGCACCGGCGACTGCGCTGGGGCCACCTGTCCCCGGGCCCTCCGCGTAGGACGCCCGGTGTTTTCCAGGACTGCACCGTATCCCACCAGGTTCGGCTCGCGTTTGGCTGCCGCTGTGGGCACTTCGCCGCCGTCGTCGTGTTCGTTCGTGTCAGCTTGGGCGGAACCGCCCTCAGCGGAATCCACTTCGAAGGAGACAATGGGCTTGCCGACCTCCACCACTGTTCCCGGTTGCTCGTGGAGTGCGGCCACCACACCGGCGAACGGTGAGGGCAGTTCCACTACCGCCTTGGCCGTCTCCACCTCCGCGATGACCTGGTTGAGGGTAACCGTGTCCCCTACGGCCACCTTCCAACTCAGGATTTCCGACTCGGTCAGACCTTCTCCCAAGTCCGGCAGCCTGAATTCCTTGATCATGGTGGCGCTCATCCTTCCAAACCGCTCAATGAATTGGGGCGCCCCAGCGCCCGGTCAACGCCGTCCAAAATCCTGTCCAGGTCCGGCAAATGGTGCATTTCCAGCTTCGAGTACGGATACGGGACGTCGAAGCCGGTGATGCGGACAGGTGCGGACTCGAGGTAATTGAAACAACGCTCCGTGATGCTCGCCGCAATTTCCGCGCCCAGGCCGCCCGATTGCCCCGCTTCATGGGTAATGACCAATCGACCGGTCTTGCGTACCGATGCCTCTACCAGCGGGTAATCGACAGGTGCCAAGGACCGCAGGTCAATGACTTCAACGGAAATGCCTTCATCGGCTGCGGCAAGCGCGGCGTCCTTGGCTGTCTTGACCAGCGGGCCGTAGGCGACCAACGTCACGTCCTTGCCGGCGCTTACGACGGCGGCCCGCTCAAAGGACAGGGCGCGGGAAAGGTCCAAAGCCTCATCCACATCCCCCTTGTCGTGGTATCTCCGCTTGGGCTCGAAGTAGAGAACCGGGTCATCCGAGGCGATGGCCTGCTGGATCATCGTGTACGCATCCTGCGGGTTGGACACTGCCACCACGCGCAATCCGGACGTGTGGGTGAAGTAGGCTTCCGGAGATTCCGAGTGATGTTCCGGTGAACCGATCCCTCCCCCAAACGGAACTCGTATGGTGATCGGCATCTTGACGCGGCCTTGGGTACGGTAATGCATCTTGGCGACCTGGCTGACGATCTGGTCAAACGCGGGGTAAATGAAACCGTCAAACTGTATCTCGCATACCGGTCGGAATCCTCGGTACGCCAGCCCGACCGCAGCACCGATGATGCCGGACTCCGCCAAGGGAGTGTCGATGACACGGTGCTTGCCGAAGTCTTTCTGGAGACCATCGGTCACCCTGAACACCCCGCCCAGGGAGCCAATGTCTTCGCCCAAAAGAACCACTTTGGGATCGTCCTCGAGCGATTTGCGCAGGCCGGCGTTGATGGCGCGGGCGAATGTGAGCTTGGACATCAGCGTCCACCTTCCTGAACTGGCTGGGCTGCATCGCCCTGGCCGAAACTGTTCAAATACCGCGTGTAGTGGTCTTTTTGGCGTTCAATCCAGGAGTTGGGCGTGCTGTATACGTGGTCGAAGACCTCCAGCGGGTTGGGGTCCGGCATTCCTATGCAGCTGGAACGGAACTCAGCGGCAACGGCGTCGGCCTTGGCCTTAACCTTTGCTTCCACGCTGTCCGTCAGCAGCCCCTTGGTTTCCAGGAGCTTGCGCAGCCGAACAATCGGGTCCTTGGCAGCCCAGTCCTCCAACTCGATCGGATCCCGGTACCGGGTGGGATCGTCAGCGGTGGTGTGCGGACCCATCCGGTAGGTAACGGCCTCGATGAACGTGGGACCGCCACCCTTCTTCGCCCTGTCCAGGGCAACGCGGGTGGCGGCCATCACGGCCAACACATCGTTGCCGTCAACGCGCATGCTGGGAATGCCGAAGCCGTTGGGCCGGTCGGCCAATTCGATGTGCGATTGGATGCGGACAGGTTCCGATATGGCCCAGTGGTTGTTTTGGCAGAAAAATACCACTGGAGCCTGGTAGCTGGCAGCGAAAACCATGGCTTCGCTGACGTCGCCCTCACTCGTGGCGCCGTCTCCGAAGTACGCGATCACAGCGGTAGTGGCGCCCTCGAGCTGGACTCCCATGGCATATCCGGCAGCGTGCAGGCTCTGCGAGCCAATGATGATTTGGGGCGTTGCCATATTGATGCGCTGGGGATCCCAACCGTAGGACGAGTTGCCTCGCCATACCCTGCTGATTTCGCTCAAATGCGCACCACGTACGTAAGCCACACCGCTTTCGCGGTAGCTGGGAAAGACGAAGTCGTCGTCGTGCAGTGAACGGCTGGAACCGATCTGGGCCGCTTCCTGGCCGAGGAGTGGCGGCCAAAGGGCCAACTCCCCCTGCCGCTGAAGGGCTGTGGCCTCGGCGTCGATACGCCTGATGACCGTCATGTCCTCATACAGGCCACACAGCTGTTCATCCCCAACGTCCTTGACCCAGACGTCGAACTCCGGATGACTGATGCGTTCGCCCTTCGGTGAGACCAGCTGAAGCAGCTCGCCACCGGTCCGCAGTGGATTCCGAGCGTCATTGCCTGGGGTTTCCGGGGTCGGAGCGTACCCTTGCGCCCGATTGCCCGCCTGATCCGTTAACACAGGTGATCGCACCCTTCCGGTTCGGTTTTGCCGGCGTTGGCGGGACTTGTGATCCTGCCGCAGATCGGCCCTCCGGCGCCTTCACCGGAGTTATTTGTGACCCTACTCACAACCAGCATCGGGTACAACTACCGATGGAAAAATTGATCATCACGCACGGTAATGGATGCCTCCACCGTGCTAATCTTGCGCATTATGCAACCTTTGGATGGCACTGATACCCGGCTCCTTTCAGCCATGGCCAAAGACCCTCGGGGGACGGTG
Organism: Arthrobacter sp. fls2-241-R2A-200; assembly: GCF_030209745.1. Lineage (GTDB taxonomy): Bacteria > Actinomycetota > Actinomycetes > Actinomycetales > Micrococcaceae > Arthrobacter. Next base: position 15,962 of record NZ_JARVRJ010000014.1, on the reverse strand, counting down.
GTGGCCCTGGCGCAGAAGCTTGGGCTGTCCCGAAACACCGTCCAGGCCCGCATGGCACAGTTGGAGAAGAAACACGCCTTCCTATCCTTCGAACGACGGATCAATCCGGCAGCCCTCGGCTATCCCCTGACCGCATTCATTTCTGTACACGTCCAGCAGCAAAAGCTGGCCTCGCTGGCCCAGGACCTGGCCGACATCCCGGAAATTCTCGAAGGGTTCGGGCTTACCGGATCCGCGGATTTGCTGCTGCGCGTGGTCGCCTTGGATGCCGAAGACCTCTTCCGCATCAACGGGAAGATCCTTGCCTGCGATGGAGTGGACCGCACGGATACGGCGCTGGCCATGCGTGAGATGATCCCTTACCGCGTTCAACCCCTGTTAGGGCGGGGCTCGCAGGCCTGAGGTCGCCAAGGAAACAGAATAAATCCGGCTTCCACCCATCCACCGCGATCAATGGTCCGAATCACTGCTGAGAGTCCCGTCCGGGGCTCAGCAGAAATGGCCGGTCAACCGGCCGTCATGGGAAGGTTTGGACCAATGCGCACTTCGCCCAACCGCTTGATCGCCACCGTCTTCGGAGCCGTCTACCTCTTGGTAGGTTTGCTCGGGTTTTTCGTCACATCCGGAACCGGCTTCTTCGCAACCAAGGGTGCCACCTTGATCATTTTTGATGTGAACCCGCTCCACAACATCATTCACTTGGCTATCGGTGCGGCACTCCTCTACTCCGGAATGAACGGCGTTACCGCCGCCAAGTCGGTCAACACAACCATCGGCGGGGTCTACCTCCTGGTGGGCATCCTCGGCCTGTTCCTCGTGGGAACCTCACTGAACATCATTGCCCTGAACGGCGCGGACAACGTGCTGCACCTTGCAAGCGCCGTCCTCCTTCTCGGAGTCGCCCTGTCACAGGACAAAGCAACAGTCGCAACAGCCCGCGCCTGATTAGCCCCACCACCAGAGAACCGGAAGGGAGCGGCACCGTGGAGTACCAACGCCCAACAGTCAAAGCGGCAGTATTGCTTTTCATCTACTTCGCGGCCATGGCGGCCGGGCTGGTTGAGTTCTCCCTGGCTGCCGGATACCTCACGGGGCAATCCGCCCCCACTCCCGGCCTCGTCGTTGCCGGTGCGGCAACCCTGTTGGCAGGGCTGTGCTTCCTGATGTGGGCCCTCTGGGGGCTCCATCGGAACGCATTGGTCCTGACCCGTTACGCCGCACCGGCATTGACCCTTGCCGCCGTCGGCCATGTCGCCGCCATAGCGACTGGCTTGGGCTCTGTTCCCAAGTTCATGAGCGTCAGTGATCTTGCAGCGTTCGGGTTGGTGCTCATGGCACTTGCCGGCACAGGGTGGCTCCGGCGGCAACACAAGACCAACGACGGCGGTGCAGGCGCACCGCCGCGGAGTGGGCGACTCCTGGCAGCGGCGTTCGGCGCCGCCGTCGTTGTTTCGTCCGTGGCGACGCCCGGGTTGGCCGCCTCTTTGGCGGGACAGCACGCTGTTCCCCATGGAGAGCACGGCCAAGCTCCCGCACCAGGCCAAGACACGAACCTCACCCTGAATCAGGGACATCACCACTAGCGATGGCCCTGTCCGGCGCACCCCAGCCCCGCCTTCTCTTGATGGCGGCCGCGGTTCGTGGATCATGGACCCATGGACCCTATTGAGGCGCTCGAAGAAATTTCCTTTTGGCTCGAACGGAGCCAGGCCCCGTCGTTCAAGGTCCAGGCCTTCCGCAAAGCGGCAGATGCGATACAGCAACTCGCACCGGAAGAACTGCGGAGATTGGTCGACGCCGGGCGGGTGACCAGCCTTAAAGGCGTGGCCGCCCGCAGCGGTGAGGTTATCACCCAAGCTATGGCCGACGCCGTTCCGGACTACCTGGCCGACCTGCGGGAGCGCGGCAAGGAAGCACTGGCCGCTGGCGGCGGTACTTTGCGGACAGCGCTGCGCGGGGACCTGCACAGCCACAGCAATTGGTCCGACGGCGGCTCCCCCATCGAAGCCATGGTCGCCGCAGCCCGCACACTGGGCCGGGAATACCTCGCGCTCACGGACCACTCCCCCAACCTCACCATCGCCAACGGGCTGAGCGTCGAGCGGCTGGAGAAGCAGCTTGGCATCGTGGAAGGGATCAACGCATCGCTGGAGGACATTCGGCTGCTTAAGGGCATCGAAGTGGACATCCTCGAGGACGGCACCCTGGATCAAACGCCGGAAATGCTGGCCCGCCTGGATGTCGTGGTCGCCAGCGTGCATTCCAAGCTGCGCGCGGACAGGCAAACCATGACCCAGCGGATGTTAGGTGGCATCCGGGATCCACACACCAATGTGCTGGGCCATTGCACCGGGCGGCTCGTCCAGGGATCCCGGGGTACACGCCCGGAGTCGGAGTTCGATGCCGCCAAGGTGTTCACCGAGTGCGCCGAATGGGGTGTCGCCGTCGAAATCAATTCACGGCCCGAGCGGCAAGACCCGCCCGATAACCTGATAAAACTAGCGCTCGACGCCGGGTGCCTCTTCAGCATCGACAGCGACGCCCATGCTCCTGGTCAGCTCGACTTCCTTCAATACGGCGCCGAGCGGGCAGAGGCGCTTGGAGTGCCCAAGGAACGGATTGTCACCACCTGGCCGCTGGAGCAGCTCACGGAATGGCTCAGCCTCAAAAAGTAGCCCGATCGCTAGTCGATGGCCGCCATCAGCTCCACCACGCGCTCCAGGAACGCGTCCACCTGGGCTTCCTCATAGCCGTCGGCGCCACGGGCCGCGCGGAATACGGCCCTGCGCACGGTATCCACGCTCAGGGTCTGATCGTTTTCGAGGTAGCCGACCAATTCTGCGCACAAAGCGTCAACGTCCTGGACGTTGTAACTGCGGGCCCGCTTGTGTGACGGGCGGCGGAACCGTTCGCCGTCGGGCCTGTGGAGCCTGCCTCGCAGGATTCCCGATAGCTTGCCGATCTGGCGCAGCCAGGCTTCTTCGCCCTCTTTCCCGATCAGGTCGTCGCGCTCCCGGCGGGCCAAGGCGTCCTCCAGTCGATCCAGGGCTGCATCGACGGTGTGGGCGTCGTAACCACCTTTGACGGGGTCGAAGGCAACCGCACGGACGTCTGCACTGGCAACGTGGCCGGGGGCGCCCACCGGATTCTCGAACGACGTTTTGGCGCGGCTGAGGAAGTCATCCACTTGTTTGGCGTTGTAGCCGTATTTGCTGCGCTCCACGCGATTGAAAGTTGCGGGAATCTGGCGTCGAATATCCACGGACACTAATTATCCTTCATCGGGTTCTCATACGCCGCTGAGCAGCGCGAACAAAACATAAGCTACGGGGGCCGCAAAAACAATGGAGTCCAACCGGTCCATGACGCCCCCGTGGCCGGGCAGGATGCTGCTCATATCCTTGACGCCCAATTCCCTCTTGACCATGGACTCAGCAAGGTCCCCCGCAGTTGCGGCGGCGACCATGCCAAGGGCCAGCACCAAGCCAACCCACCATGGTTTGTCGAGAAGGAAAATACAGGAAAGGACACCAATCACCATGGCACCACCCACGGATCCCGCGAAGCCTTCCCAGGACTTCTTGGGGCTGATTTTAGGCGCCATGGGGTGCTTCCCGATCGAAGCACCCACGATGTAGCCGAAAGTGTCGTTTGAAACCACGAGCAGCAGGAGAGTCGCGATCTGCCAAGCACCTTGCGGTATACCGCTCGGCCACAAGCCGATCGGCGTCGCACCTCCGGTGGCATGGAGCGGCAGTGCTGCGAAACTGATCAGGAAAGGGACCCACGCCAAGGTGAAAACCCCGGCGAAAACACTCCGCGGCGCCCCTGCGGCACTCTCCACCGAACGCCAAACGAGCACCGCCACGGAGCAGGCCGTCATGGTAAACAGCAGGCCCTCCAAGCCCCCGAAGTAGGCCGAGACCGGCATCACCAGTGTCCCTACCATGACCGGGATGATCGGTAGCCGGGTGCCTTGGGCCTGCAGGGCCCGGAAGACTTCCCACACCCCAAATACTGCGAAGGCCGTGGTCACCAGGACGAAGCCCAGGGGAAGGAACAGCAATCCACCCAGGACCGCCACGAGCATGGCGAGCCCGACGCCGATGGCCGCCGGAAGATTCCGGCCCGCCTTCGGCGTGGGGTTCTCCCGTGGCCGCTTGGCACGCCGGGGCCTATCGCGTGTCGGGGCCCGCTCTGCGGGCGCCGGCTCAGCCTGGTTCATCAGACCTCGAGCAGCTCGGCTTCCTTGCGCTTGAGCAGCTCGTCGATGCTGTCGACGTGCTGCTTGGTCAGGGCGTCAAGTTCCTTCTCGCCGCGGGCGCCGTCGTCCTCGCCCGCTTCGCCGTCCTTAACAAGCTTGTCCAAGGTGTCCTTGGCTTTGCGGCGGATGCTGCGGATGGAGACCTTGGCGTCCTCACCCTTGCCCTTGACGATCTTCACGTATTCCTTGCGGCGCTCTTTGGTGAGCTCAGGGATTGTCACGCGGATGACGTTGCCGTCGTTGGACGGGTTGGCGCCAACCTCAGAGTCACTCAGGGCCTTTTCGATGTCCCGCAGCGCGGTCTTGTCGTAGGGGGTGATCAAGATGGTCCGTGCATCCGGAACGCCGAAGGAGGCCAACTGCTGGAGCGGGGTGGGCGTGCCGTAGTACTCAACAATGACCTTGTTGTAGAGACCGGGGTTGGCCCGACCCGTGCGGATCGTCGCGAAGTCATCCTTGGCGACCTCCACCGCCTTGTCCATCTTCTCGGCGGCTTCGAGCAAAGTCTCTTCGATCACGGGTGTCTCCTCAAAATTAGTCGCCGCCTGGCTGGAAGCGGCACTGCACATTAAAGCGCCGCCACGAGGGGCGGACGGTCCTAGAAATATCCTAGCCCTTGCTAGGGGCTTACCCGGGTTCCCAGCGTTTCGCCCAGGATGGCGCGGGTGACGTTGCCCTCGCCTTCCATGCCGAAGACCACCATGGAAAGGTTGTTGTCCTTGCACATGGTCATCGCGGTCTGGTCCATGACCCTGATATCGCGGCGCAACGCTTCGTCGTAACTGAGGACATCGAGTTTTTCTGCTGCTGGATCCTTCTTGGGATCCGCTGTGTAGACGCCGTCCACGCCGCTCTTGGCCATGAGGACCTCGTCAGCGTGCACCTCGAGGGCGCGCTGGGCGGCTACGGTGTCGGTGGAGAAGTAAGGCAAACCGGCGCCTGCGCCGAAGATGACCACGCGGCCTTTTTCCATGTGGCGGATGGCACGGCGGGGAATGTACGCCTCGGCTACCTGGCCCATGGTGATCGCGCTCTGGACCCGGGTCTCAACACCGGCTTGCTCCAGGAAGTCCTGCAGGGCGAGGCAGTTCATGACCGTGCCCAGCATGCCCATGTAGTCAGCGCGGGAGCGGTCCATACCACTCTGGGACAGTTCGGCACCGCGGAAGAAGTTACCCCCGCCGACGACGATTGCCACCTCGACGTCGGACACGGCCGCGGCGATCTGCTTGGCGATGGCCCGGACGGTTTCGGGGTCGACGCCGAGCTTGCCGCCACCGATTACTTCGCCGGAAAGTTTCAGAAGTACACGCCGCCGGGTCTTCTCGGGGTGGATTGCAGTGTTGACGGTTTCCATGGTGCCTCCCGTTGGTGGACTCTGGCTAGGTTATCGTGCTGATGGCCCGGGTAGTTATTGACCGGACGGTTGCATGAAAAAGGGGCGGCCACCGAAGTGACCACCCCTTCTCATGACGTGCTAGTTTCCGACGCGGAAACGGGATACTGCGGTTGCTTTGACGCCGGCTTCTTCGAGGACCTGTGCAACGGTCTTCTTGGAATCCTTGGCGAACGCCTGGTCAACCAGGACTTCACCCTTGTAGAAGCCAGTTACGCGGCCTTCGACGATCTTCGGAAGTGCTGCTTCGGGCTTGCCTTCAGCCTTGGCGGTCTCTTCTGCGATACGGCGCTCGGACTCAACCAATTCAGCCGGAACATCCTCGCGGGTGAGGTAGTTCGGCGCCATGGCTGCAACGTGGACAGCGACATCGTGCGCAGCAGTGGTAGCGGCTTCACCTTCGCCGTCGACTGCGAACAAAACGCCAACCTGGGCCGGGAGGTCCTTGGAGGTCTTGTGCAGGTAGGCATCAACGGTGGTGCCCTCGACGCGTGAAATGCGGCGAACGACGACCTTCTCGCCCAGAACGGCGCCTTCTTCGATGACAACCTCGGACAACGGCTTTCCGTCAACCTCGGTGGCCAGCAGGGTTTCGAGGTCGGCAGCGCCGGACTCGACAGCCACGTTGAGGACCTTGTCCGCCAGCTGGATGAACTTGTCAGCCTTCGCAACGAAGTCGGTTTCGCAGTTGACCTCGATCATGACGCCCACGCCACCATTGACCTTGGCAGCAACCAGGCCTTCTGCGGTGGAGCGGCCCTCGCGCTTGGTAGCGCCCTTGAGGCCCTTGATGCGGATGATCTCGATGGCCTTCTCGGCGTCACCGTTGGCTTCGTCGAGAGCCTTCTTGACGTCCATCATGCCAGCGCCGGTGCGCTCGCGCAGGGCCTTGATGTCAGCAGCAGTGTAGTTCGCCATGGGAACCCCTCTGTCTAGAAATTTGTGTGTTTACGGACTGACAGGACGGCTGCCCACAAGGTGAGCTGCCATCCTGTCAGTTGCCCCTGAAGCCGTTACCGGCACCAGGGAAGGTCAAGATTTACTTCGCGGCTTCGGCTTCGCCAGCGCCGGCTTCGGTCGCGGGAGCTTCTGCTGCGGGTGCTTCTGCGGCAGGTGCCTCGGCCGGAGCTTCTTCAGCCTTGCTGCCTTCAAGGAGCTCGCGCTCCCATTCAGCCAGCGGCTCTTCCGGAGCTTCGGTGGTGCCCGTTGCGCGCTGGTTACGGGCGATGAGGCCCTCAGCAACGGCGTCGGCAACAACGCGGGTCAGCAGGTTGACGGAGCGGATGGCGTCGTCGTTACCCGGGATCGGGAAGTCGACTTCGTCGGGATCGCAGTTGGTGTCCAGGATGGCAACAACCGGGATGTTCAGCTTCTTGGCCTCGTCAACTGCGAGGTGTTCCTTCTTGGTGTCAACAACCCAGAGGACCGAGGGGGCCTTGGTCAGGTTGCGGATGCCGCCGAGGTTGGTCTCGAGCTTGGTGAGTTCACGCTTGAGGAGCAAGAGCTCCTTCTTGGTGTAACCGGAGCCTGCGACGTCCTCGAAGTTGATCTCTTCGAGTTCCTTCATGCGCTGGATGCGCTTGGCAACGGTCTGGAAGTTGGTGAGCATACCGCCCAACCAACGCTGGTTGACATAGGGCTGGCCAACGCGGGTAGCCTGCTCGGCAATTGCTTCCTGAGCCTGCTTCTTGGTGCCGACGAACAGGACGGTGCCGCCGTGGGCGACAGTAGCCTTGACGAACTCGAAAGCGCGGTCAATGTAGGACAGCGACTGCTGGAGGTCGATGATGTAGATGCCGTTGCGCTCCGTGAAGATGAAGCGCTTCATCTTCGGGTTCCAACGACGGGTCTGGTGTCCAAAGTGGACGCCGCTGTCAAGCAGCTGGCGCATAGTTACGACGGGCATGCCGACGCTCCTTCCGGCAGGTCATTCATGAGAGCGCCCATGGGGCTGCTCTTACCCTGCCAATAGTTGACGGTTGTTTAGCCTTACCCGGACGGGCGCGGCTCCTGGCATCCATTGCACTTCCCATCCGGATAACCGGACCGCAGGAGGCACAATCCTCCGCAGCCTGAAGTTTGTTGGCTTCGCTGGTGGAGGGCTGGATACGCGTAGTCAGTTCGGCGCCCTCGCATATCTGAATGAGACACGATCCTGAACAAGCTTGAGGGCACAGCAAACTGCTCCAACAAGTGTACTACAGCGACCCCCTCCATCTGACCGCGCGACCCTTGGCGTTGTCCACATAGCCAAGGGTCGGGATCGCGGTGCGGGCGCCTAGGCGGAAGGCTTGTCAGATGCTCCTCTTGAAGCCCCTATTGTCCGCATTCGTCGCAATTGCCATCACGGCGGGCCCGTCCAGTCCGGTGCACCCTACGGGGGAACATTGGAGTTGGCCGCTCTCGCCCAAACCTGCGGTTCTGCGCACCTTTGATCCGCCCGACAAACCGTGGTTGAGCGGTCACCGGGGCGTGGATCTGGGGCCGGTGCTCGACGGCGAACCCGTCACCGCGCCTGCGGACGGCGTGGTGACGTTTGCCGGCGTCGTCGTCGATCGGTCAGTCCTTACCATTGACCACGGCAATGGCCTCAAGAGCAGTTTTGAGCCGGTGACCAGTAATCTCAAGCCTGGCGATCCTGTCAGCAAAGGACAGCTAATAGGTTCCACTGAGCCGGTTTCCGGGCACTGCGGCAGCAGTCCATGCCTGCATTGGGGGGTGAGACGCGGCGATGAGTACGTCAATCCTTTGGACTTGGTGCAGGACATGCGCCCCTCCATACTGCTGCCGCTGGGATGATCCAGCCGGGGCCTTGGATTTCGCCGTTACGTCAGACAATCGCGGAAACGCCGGTGATGGCTCGCCCTGTCACCAAGGTATTGATCTCGTGGGTGCCTTCGTAGGAGTAGATGGCCTCGGCGTCGGCGAAGACCTTCGCCATCCCATAGTCCGTGACGATGCCGTTGCCGCCAAGGATGCTGCGTCCGAGGGCTACGCTTTCACGCATGCGAGCGGTAGCAAATGCCTTTGCAAGGGCTGACTGCTCGTCCTTGGCAACGCCGGCATCCTCAAGCTGGGCGAGGCGAACCATCATCCCGGTGGAGGCCACCGTGTTACCGAGAATTTGCACCAGTTGGTTTTGCACGAGCTGGAATGCTGCCAACGGCCGGCCGAACTGCTGACGCTCAACGGCGTACCGGCGCGCGACGTCAAAGGCGGCCATCTGAAGTCCCACCGCTTGCCACGCAACTGCCAAGCGGGTCACCTTGAGGACCTTGTTGGTGTCACGGAAACTGTTGGCGTTGGCCAGCTTGTAGAAGTCCGGCACCACCACGTTGTCCAAGGTGATGTCGGCGTTCTGCACGGTGCGCAGCGAGATTTTGTTCTCGATCTTGCTGGCCGAGTAACCAGGCAGTGAGGTGTCCACTAGGAACGCCTTGACCTGGCTATCGGCCACGTCCTTGGCGTAGATGACCACCCAGTCCGAGAAAGTTGCATTGCCGATCCAACGCTTGGCGCCGTTGAGGATCCAACTGTCACCGTCCCGCTGCGCCGTGGTCCGTGTTCCGCCAGCGACATCCGAACCACCCAACGGCTCGGTCAGGCCGAAGGCGCCGATCTTCTGCAAGGAGTAAATGTCCGGCAGCCAGGCATCCTTTTGTTCTTGGGACGCCAGCGCCTCAATCGAGCCGGTGAAGAGGCCATCGTGAACACCCATGAAGGTGGCTATCGACGCGTCAGCGCGGGTGACCTCGGCGTGGAGCATGCCGGCAAACAAGTTGGAGAATCCCTGGCGGCGCACGGGGCTGACAAGGTCCAGCTCACCAAGCTTGGGAATGAGATCCATGGGGAATTCGCCCCGGTTCCAGCAGTCAGTGGCGATGGGGGTCACCTCACGGGCCAGGAATTCGCGCACCTCGGCGAGCCGATCGCGCTCCTTGCCCGTCAACATCTGCTCAAAGGCATAAAAGTCCCCGTCGGCATACGGGAGGGTGGCGGCGTCGAATGCAGCGTTGGACATGTTCGCTCCTTCAAGGGTGGCAAGGGACCACAGGGAAAGTTACTGGTCAGTAACATATCGCAGATGCACGTCTTCCCGCAATGGACGCCGCTTGGAGCGGCACTACATGGCCGGACACAAAAACGTCCCCCTTCCCACGCATACGCAGGGAAGGGGGACGATCCGGATCTGGTAGGGCTACTCGGACTTGAACCGAGGACCTTAGGATTATGAGTCCCGCGCTCTAACCAGCTGAGCTATAGCCCCTAGGCACCCGCCCAGCCACCGCTTAATCACGGTAGTGGGCAAAGCACTCTAGCAATACTAATGGCTGCCGGGCAGTGCTCCGGTCACACCACCATGTCTTCGTACGAGGCACCGCGATAGAGGTCCTCGAAGGTTTGAAGAGTGCTGTTGATGCTGTGCGGTTCCACCATCTCGCGGCTGAGCTTTCCCATGGCCTTGAGCTGGTCCTCCGGCAGTTCAACGAGCACGGTGATCTTCGCGGACAGGTCGTTGCTGTCATTCGGGGTGAACAGGTAGCCGTTCTCTCCATCGCGGACCAGATGCGGAAGGGCCATGGCGTTGGCCAACAACACGGGGGTGGACGCGGACATCGCTTCAAGGGTGACCAAAGACTGCAATTCGGCCGTCCCGGGCATGCAGAAGATATCCGCCTTGATGTACGCCTCGCGCAGTTCGTCATCGCTGGCCAGTCCGAGGAACCTGACGCGGTCCCGTAGCCCCAACTTGGCCACTTGGGCTTCAAGGGCAGGACGGACCTCGCCCCCGCCGACGATTTCCAGATGGACGTTGAGCTCCCGTGGTGTCTTGGCGATTGCATCGATCAACACATTGACGTGCTTCTCTTCGGCAAGGCGGCCTGCAAACAGAACCGTGGGATGGCTGTGCGGTTCAAGCGTCTCTCCGGGCTGGAGTTCGTACGCCGACGAGTCAATCCCGTTGGACAGGGGCAGGACTTTGCGAAGGAAAGCGTGCTGGTGCATCGCCTTGGCAGCCAGTGGGGTGGGGGTGGTGACGACGTCCGCCTTGCCCATGACCTTGCCCATGTCTTTCCAGGAGATCCGGCCCACAATGTCCTTGAACCACTGCGGGAAGGGCAAAAACGGATTCAGGTTCTCGGGCATAAAGTGGTTGGTGGCAACCACCCTGATGCCTCGCTTTACGGCCTCGTAAAGAACCTGCTCGCCGATCATGTAGTGGCTTTGGATGTGAACCACGTCCGGCTGCACTTTGTCGAACAGGAGGCTGATTTCCTTCTTGATTTCCCAAGGGAAGCAAATGCGGAAATATTCGTGTGTGAACACGCCGTGCGAGCGGAGTCGATGGACCGTGGCTTCATCGCGGAACTCAGTGAAACTCTTGCCCGTGTCCGGCCGGCACGCCAAGACGTGCACATTGTGTCCTCGGGCCGTCATCCCCTTGGCCAAGCGGTAGCCGAACTGGGCAGCACCGTTGACGTGCGGAGGATATGTATCAGCCGCAATCAATAAGGTGAGGGGTTGGGCGGTGTCGGGAATGGTCACGTAGAGAACTCCTGATGGTCACGGTGCGGACAGCATCGATGGTGGCAATGCTGAGGTGTCGCCGATTTGCCGGTCCGCGCAGGGCGGGGGCGCAAGGTGCTGCTTTGCCCTAGGCCTTCCGACCGGAGTTCGCCTTCGCTTCCTTCCTGCGCTTGGTGACTTCCGGGTGGTGGCGGCTCAAGGTAATAACCCCCACGATAGCAAGCGAAGCGGCCGCGGCCATGGCGATCGCCATCACGGCGTGCACATCGGGACGAAGCTCACCAAGGATGATGATGCCAATGGCAATGCCCACCATGGGGTCTATGACCGTCAATCCCGCAATGACCAAGTCCGGCGGCCCGCCCGAATAGGCGCTCTGGACAAACCACGAGCCCAGTCCCCCGGCTGCGATGATTGCAATGACGGTGTACCACTGCACGTTGAGCAGGAACAGCCCGTTGGGATCGAGAAGATGCTTGCCGATGATGCGGGTCAGCACGGCAACGAATCCGAACAGGACGCCTGCGCCCACAATGTACACAAAAGCACTCAGCCGGTGCTTGAACAACACCGCCAAGCTGCCAAAGATCCCCACGGCCAAAGCCAACAACAACACGATGGTCAGCTCGTCCTCGCCGCTGACGTGGTGGTTCTCCTGGGTGACAAAAACGGCCAGCAGCACAAAGAGCGCAGACCCTGTGACGCAGGTACTGATGGCCACCACGGTCGCACGGTTGATGCTCAAGCCCTGGTCCTTGGCGTTGACCACCGTGGTGATCACAAGGGCAATGGCCCCGATGGGTTGGACCACAGTCAGCGGCGCAGACACAAGGGCTATGGAGTTCATCACCATTCCCAGGCACAAGAAGAGGAGACCAAGCATCCAGCGGGGATTGCGCAGGAGCCGAAGGAAGCCATTGGAGCTCAGTGCCAGGCCACCTGTGTCTGCCTTCACGGCACTGCCTTGCCGTTGGGCCCCGATGGCCAGGAAAAAGGCTCCGAGGACGGCAAGGAAAACCGCCAGCCACACCATCAGCGGGGCCCTTCGTCGTCGTTTTTCAAGTCTTTACCCTTGCGCACGATAGCCCAGAAATAGTTGTAGGCGGCGATCCAATGCCCCACCAGCCCCAAGCCCAGGAACGTCCACGCGGCAACAAAATAGACGTCCGTCAATGCGAGGTGCATTTTGGACAGGACCAAAAGCGGGGTGCCGAGCAACAACAGCGCCGTACGGATCTTGCCAACAATGCTCACCGGCAGGTCGGGATGTCCATGGAAATAGAGCAGCGACGCCAGGGCAAGAACAGCGTCCGGCACCATGAGCGCGGCGAGATACCACCACTGCACGACGCCGGCAATCACCAAGGTGACTGCCACCGCCAGGAGCGCCGCGCGGTCCGCCAGCGGATCGAGGATCCGGCCCAGTTTGGACGTTTGGTTGAAACGACGCGCAATGTAGCCGTCCACCCAGTCCGTGCTCCCCATGAGGACCAGAACCAACACCGCGAACCCGTACTCCTGCCTGGCCAGCACGAGCCACATGAACAGCGGGACGCCCATGAATCGGAGCACGGTAAGAAGGTTGGGGACCGTGAAGATGAAGTCGTGGTCCACTTGGGGACGGCCGGGCCGAGAACCGGCTCCAATCAATTTCATCCTGTCCCCCTTTCTTCCTGAATGTGCACCGCAGCGGGACGTGACTACTTTTTCAGCAACTTCCTCACGGCAACGATGAAGACCGCAGCGGCAGTTACGAAGGCCGCAAGGTCCTTCCAGCGGGCAGCAATTCTTGCCGAGAGGCCGCCGGGAACCGAGTCTCCGAGGCCGGAGATCCGTGCGCCCGCAAATTCCCTGCCCTCCTGGAACTTGCCGTTGGCGCTCTCCCACAAGGCCCGTCCCTGTGTCTTGACGTCCAGCTGCTCTCCGAGCTCGTCACGAACACCCGTCAAGTGCTCACGGCGCCTGGTCAAGCGGGAACGCAATTCGGCCTCAGTGGGGGCCTTGACCGCATCCGCTTCCTTGGTCGATTCCTTGGCTGCTTTTTCCGCTTTGGCCTTTTGTGCGGCAGCTTCCTTCTCAGCCTTAGCTGCCTTGGCGGCGGGCGAATTCGGATCGAGGATCGACGCGTCGAATGCGGACCCTTCTTTCGCGATTCCGAGATCGTGCCTGATACCCCGGATGGTGTCCTCCGGAATCAAGGGCATTGCTTTCTTGAACCGTGCCAGACCTATCAAACCCGCGATTGCCACAATCACCAGGAAAAAGGCTGCAACAATCAAAGCCGCAAGCCAGCCCGGCATAATGGTGGCAAGGGCCAGGATCGCGGCCGCAACGAGGGCAATGACCAATAGCGCCAGGAAAACCAGCGCCACGCCAAAGAAGGCTCCGGCGACCCCAAGCTGGGTCGCCTTGCGCTTGAGCTCCACCTTGGCCAAAGCAATTTCGTCGTTGATTTGCCGCGGGGCCAGCCGTGCAACCAGCTTGAGGGTCTTCGGCAAAGTACGAATGGCTGGTCCTTGGCTGGTCCTGCCGGTATGACGTCCACTCATGGGTTCCGCCTAACTGCTTCCTCTGGGCATCGTGTCGGGCGAACGCGGAGGGTTTATTCCCCGCACGCCTGTCCACAAAGCTATCACTGAGGTTCTTCTTCAACTTTCGCCTTGTAACCGCGCCGCGCCATCGCTGCCGCTAATAAATATGATGTGGGCCATAGAATTGATCTTCGTGACCTCCTCCATCGCCCCAGGCGATTCCCTGAGCCGACGCGAAAAGCTTGTGTACATTGTCCTGTTGGGCGCCCTCACCGCTTTGGGCCCTTTCACCGTGGACCTCTACCTCCCCGCATTCCCGGCGTTGGAGAAGAGCTTTGACGTCTCAGCGGCAGCTATTCAGCTAACCCTGACAGGCACCACTGTGGGCTTTGGGCTGGGTCAGTTGGTTGTGGGGCCTTTCAGTGACAAGTTTGGGCGGCGCCTTCCACTGATTCTGGCCACCGGTGTCCACATCGGCTCATCCCTGGGGGCCGCCTTGTCCACGGACATCGGCCTGCTTTCCCTTTTCCGGGTGCTCATGGGGATCGGCGCCGCAGGTGGTGGCGTCGTGGCAATGGCCATGGTCCGGGACCTCTTCCACGGGTACGCGATGGTTCGCATGTTCTCCCGTATGTCGTTGGTCAATGGACTCGCACCGATCCTCGCGCCCATCATCGGCTCCCAACTGCTGTTGATCTTCGCGTGGCCCGGCATCTTTGTTTTCCTGGCCTGCTACGGCTTCCTGGTGATCATTGCCGCGATCTTCCTCATCAGGGAAACGCTGCCGGCAGAGAAACGGGGCAAGTCCACGGCCACCGTTCGGCAACGCTATAAGTCGGTGCTGACTGACCGCATTTTTGTAGGCATGCTAATGGTTGGCAGCCTGAACTTCGGTGGCTTATTTGCCTACCTCTCGGCGTCGACATTCCTGTTCCAAAACGTCTACAGCTTTTCGCCGCAGCAATACGGATTGCTTTTTGGGGTCAATTCCTTGGGCATCGTGGCCGGGGTACAGATCAGTTCACGGTTGATACGGCGGGTTGCACCACAGTGGATCGTGGCTGGGGCAACCGCTGCCATGCTGCTCATGGCCCTGCTGATTGTCGGCCTGGATCTTGTCCATGCCGGCCTCTTCGGCATCCTCATTCCACTGTGGTTCTACATCTGCTGCACCGGATTCATGTTCCCCTGCGTCCAGGTCCTGTCCTTGGCCAAGCATGGTGCGCAAGCAGGGACAGCCGCGTCCTTGCTGGGCGCGGCGCAGTTCCTGATGGCCGGGATCGTACCGCCGGTGGTTGGTTGGCTCGGCGTCGGCTCCGCAGTTCCGATGGGCGCCGTCCAAGCAGTCTGCATCTCCGGCTCCATGGCCGCACTGTGGTTGGTGGTCCGCCCCCGCACCGTGCCCTCCATCCACTAAGTCCCGTCTCCCAGTTCACTCCCCTGAGCCCCTCAACACGGCAGCCGAACCCGTAGGCTGGGTCGATGACCAAGAAGTCGATGAAGAAACCGCACCGCAACGGCAGGGGCCTTTTCCTCGGCGCCATGTTGGGAGCAATTGCCGGTGCGTTGTTGGGCCGGACGGTAGGCGCAGCGCCCTTCGGGGCGGCATTGGGGGCCGTCATCGGGGCCGCCCTTTTGTACCGCGTCAACCCGGGTCCTTGGAACCGCGACTAACTCTTCCCCAAGCTCGTCCACCCCTTTCCTGCACCCACGCCCGGCGATAAAATTGCCTCGTGCCCCCATGGCAAGACCTGCAGCCGCTTCCATCCCCTTGGCAGCGACGGGATGAACGCATCCTGCCGCTGTGGTGGGACCGGTTGTGCTCGGTCACCAGCGCCCAGTCGGCGGCCCTCTACGCGGCCGGCCTGTTCATGGATGATCGACGGCGGCCCATCGCCCAGTGGTACAACCCCGAGACCGACGCCGCGTTGTTGGTTGCGCCCGAAACCTCACCTGAGTGGCCCGTACAGCGGTTTGGCATCTTCTACGCCCCACCAGGTGGCGGATTCACCCGGGTGCACTCCGCACCCCATGAATGGCATCCACGCGACCCGAGGACTCCCCCCACTGAACAAGAGGCTTTCCTCGCCGCGGTTGGCGAAGCCGCACGCTTCCTCCAAGTGGAGATGGATTTCGTGTAGGAAAAGGAGAACCCCGCACCAGCCTGGGCCGGTACGGGGTTCGGTTGCTCCTCCGACTGGACTTGAACCAGTAACCCTTCGATTAACAGTCGAATGCTCTG
>NZ_JARVRJ010000002.1 GCF_030209745.1 Arthrobacter sp. fls2-241-R2A-200 | reverse complement strand
GGGTGGATGAGGACGCCAACACCATCACCGCCAACGGTGTGCAGATCCAGGTCATCTACTCGGACAACCCCGCCACCGTGGACTACACCGCCTACGGGATCAAAGACGCCCTGGTGGTGGACAACACCGGCCGCTGGCGTGACGCCGAAGGCCTTTCCCAGCACCTGCAGAGCAACGGCGTGGCCCGTGTCCTGCTCACCGCCCCGGGCAAGGGCGAGCTGAAGAACATCGTCCACGGCATCAACCACCGCGACATCAACGACGACGACACGATCGTCACCGCCGCCTCGTGCACCACCAACGCGATCACCCCGGTGCTGAAGGCCATCAACGACAAGTTCGGCATCGTTCACGGCCACGTCGAAACGGTCCACTCGTTCACCAACGACCAGAACCTGATCGATAACTTCCACAAGGGCGACCGCCGGGGCCGTTCGGCGGCGTTGAACATGGTCATCACCGAGACCGGGGCCGCCAAGGCCGTAGCCAAAGCACTGCCGCAATTGCAGGGCAAACTCACCGGTAACGCCATCCGTGTTCCCACCCCGGATGTGTCCATGGCCATCCTGAACCTCAACCTCGAGAACGGCACCACCCGTGATGAGGTCAACGATTACCTCCGCGAGATGTCCCTCCACTCCGAACTCCGCAAGCAGATCGACTACATCGACTCCCCGGACGTCGTGTCCACGGACTTCGTCGGCTCCCGCCGGGCAGGCATCGTGGACGGGCTCGCAACCATCTCCAACGACAAAAACCTCATACTCTACGTCTGGTACGACAACGAGTTCGGCTACTCCTGCCAAGTAGTCCGCGTCATGGAAGAAATGGCCGGCGTCAACCCGCCGTCCTTCCCCGCGCGGGACGTCGTGGCGCCTATCGCAGTGCTTGAGGGCGCTGGCGCCTGATTGCCTGAAATAGTCGTGGGATTCCCGGCCTGTTCACTGGAAACGGTCGGGAATTCTGTCCAGAATGGGCATCATGGAAAGGGAGTCAACTATGGAACATGAAACCACCCTGGAACACGCGCTGGACGTCGCGCGCGCTAACCAGAAACAAGCTCAGAAGCTCCTTGATCAGGCAATAGCAGCCAATGCCACGGGCGACGTCACGGATCAACGCGTCGAGCAATTGCGGGGGCTCCTTGCCTTGGCCACGGAGGACCTGCAGCGGGTTACCCGGGAGCAATAGCCCCCACTGGTCCTCCACACTGGGGATAGCCGCGTGCCCGGCTGCTCAGTGCTTTACGCTCGAAGGACACCATCTACCTCTATCGGATAAAGGTCCTTTGAGTCTCACATATTCTGCCTATCAGCGGGCGCGGCGCAGGTCGCGGCAAGCATGGGCCATCATCTTGCTGGGCGCCGCCACCATCGTGGCGGCGCTCACTTGGTTCTTCCTTTTCGGCCAGTTCGCTGTGTCCGAGCCAGCGGTGTCGGGGCCAGTGGATGCCCCGGTCTTCAATCCTGCGTGGATGAAGCCCCTCCCGGGTGCGTCCGCTGTATCGCCGGCTAAAGCCTTTGACGCGCTGGAACGCCTCAAGGTTAAGGGAAAGGCGCCTCAAACCGGATACGACCGCACGCAGTTCGGCCAAGCCTGGCTGGATGTCGACCGGAACGGTTGCGACACTCGCAACGACATCCTGCGGCGGGACCTGTCCGCGGTGGTCTTTGCCGAAGGGTCTTCCTGCAAGGTTGCCGCAGGCGACTTCATGGAGCCCTACACCGGTCTGCGTGTCTCCTTCCGCAGGGGCCAGGACACCAGCGCCTCCGTGCAAATCGACCACGTGGTGGCCTTGTCCAACGCGTGGCAAACCGGCGCCCAGCAACTCACGCCACAACAGCGCCAAACGTTGGCCAACGACCCCCTGAACCTTCTCGCCGCCGACGGCCCGGCCAACGTGAAGAAAGGGGCCGGCGATGCGGCGACGTGGTTGCCTGCCAACAAGAACTTCAGGTGCCACTATGTGGCCCGGCAGATTTCAGTCAAGACGGCATACAGCCTCTGGGTTACCCCAGCAGAAAAGGACGCGATGAAGCGCATCCTGGGCTCATGCCCCGATCAGCAGACTATTTACAGCCGGAGGTAGCCGTGCCCCAGCTGCCACGTCCCGCCGTCGTCGATCCTTTCCAGAACCGTACGCTGCAGGGACGTGTCGCGGGGGAGTGCGTGCAGGTTTTCCAGGCCTCGCTGCCGGAAAGTGAAATACACAGCGTCCGTGGGGGCATCCGTGCATCGCTCTACCGTGAAGCGACGCGCAAAGGAGGCGATGTTGCTCGCCGGAAGCCTATCCATGAGGTAGGGGTCGAGCATCCACGAGTCACACGTCGCTAGAGCCACACGCTTGTCCGGGAAGTGCCGGGCAAAGAAGGAACGCGCCTCGGCGAAGCTGGCGTCAACCAATGCGGGGGAGAGGCTGCCCCCTTCCGGTATGTGCACTCCAAGAACCCACGACGGCGGTTCTGTCGCGCCGTCGTCCGCTCCTGCAGCCCGAATCAGGTGGAACTGGAGCCGCCCCAACCGGAACAAGTTCCCCGCCATGTGCAGCGTCAGCCAGTTCCAAGTGTCCAGTCCAAACTTCCCGTGGACGCGTCGGTTGATGCGTAGCTGCAGCCCGACGTCGGCCAAGGTCGCGGACGAGACTGTCGGGCTGATTCCCAGCCGCCGATGATAGTCGGCCACTGTCGGCGCGAATCTTAGGAGGGCATCAATCCAGTCGCTCTCAGAGCACTCATGTACACCGGAGGGTCCGGTGGGGATAGCTTCTGACGGAAATGTTCCAAGCCGTCCGTTCAAGGTGGCCAGCGCTTCTTTGACATGCTCGCTGGGCGGCGATGACAGGAGTTCTGCGCATCCAGCGGCGTCCTCGCCGCGGATGTCCAGGGTTTGGAACAAGTCCCGGAACGGGGCGTCTACCACCGTTCTAGTGACCGAACGGATCGGGGTCGACGCCAGGCATCCAGGTCAGGCCAGGGACGCCCCATCCGTTCTTCTTGGCCTGCTTCATGGCTTTCCTGGCATATCGATCGACCAGTTTGTTGACGTAGAGCTTGCCGTCCAAATGATCAAACTCGTGCTGCAGGATCCGGGCGAACCAGCCGGTCGCTTCAAAGTCCACGGGGTTCCCGTCACCGTCGAAGCCTTCGACACGGGCCCACTCGGCGCGTTGGAGCGGGTAATACTCGCCAGGGAAGGACAAGCAGCCTTCGACGTCTTCGTCCGGATCCGGTAGGGCACCGGAAACCTTTGACAGGGTCAAGGTCGGGTTCACCAAGACACCTTGATCCGGCGCGTCGTCGTCGTTGGCGTATTTGAAAATGAAGATCCGCTTGCCCACGCCCACTTGGGGCGCAGCCAGGCCAACGCCGTTGGCGGCGTCGTTTGTCTCAATCATGTCCGCAATGAGTGACCGCAGCTCGTCGTCGAAACGCTCCACTTCGCTGGCGCGGCGGTGCAAAACAGGTTCGCCCCAGATTGTTACTGGCAGGACGGTCATGTTTGTTCTTCCTTCGTTGATCGCGGTGATCCGGAAACGGGCCTGCCGCCTTGGTTAAAACAAAAGGCCGCACCGGGTAACCGGTGCGGCCTTTGTGGAAACCGGCTCTGGAGCCAATCTCGGTGGGGTGAGCTACGGGGGTTGAACCCGCGACCTCCTGGACCACAACCAGGCGCTCTGCCAACTGAGCTAAGCCCACCATGTGCCATTTGGGCGGAACCGTTTCACCGGCTTTCCTTCAGGGCAACGACAAATAGCTTACCTGCTGTTTTGGGGTGCAAAGTCCACTTTTGCCCGTTATGGCAAAAAAACCTCAAAATTTGCTGCAGATCACACTGTCTTCCCGGGTGCCAACGTTTCGGCCGTGGCCGTGATGTCCTTGGAAATCCGCTGTGCCGTGGCGGTATCGGGTCCTGGGGCGGGCACGAAGACTGCTTCGCGGTAGTAGCGGAGCTCATCGATGGAATCCTTGATGTCGCCCAACGCGCGGTGGCCGCCGTGCTTGGCCGGGGACTGGAAGTAAGCCCGGGGGAACCAGCGCCGGGAAAGTTCCTTGATGGTGCTGACGTCAATGACCCGATAGTGCAGGTGCTCGATAATGTTGGGCATGTCCCGGGCCAAGAACACCCGGTCAGTTCCTACCGAGTTGCCGCCCAAGGGTGCCTTGCGGGGGTCCGGAACCCACTTCTCGATGTACTCCAACACCTCGGCCTCGGCCTCGGCCATGGTCTTGCCGTGGGGGAGTTCCTCCAGGAGCTTGGAACGGGTATGCATGTCGCGCACGAAGTCGTTCATCTGTTCGAGTGCGGCATCGTCGGGCTTAATGACGACGTCGACGCCGTCGCCAAGGATATTGAGCTCGGAGTCAGTAACAAGCGCTGCGACCTCGATCAAGGCATCGTTCTTGATATCCAGTCCGGTCATTTCGCAATCGATCCAAACGATGCGTTCATTAGTAATAGGCACCCGCACAGCCTATCGTTCAGGTCCTTGCAAGTGCTCCGATGGTAGGCTTTTCGAGCAAGGCAGTGTCTTTTTCCCTGCTGTGCGAAGCCCCTGGAGATGCACGTATTGCCCCGAAGTGCTCGGGCCAACGATTGGATGACCACCACATGACGGTGCCTGTACCCGCCCAGAAGGCCGGGAAGCCAGCGCTGTCCGCGGACGCCGCCTTGAGCGAGGTGGACAACGCCCGGTCGCCACTCATCGCTGGTTTCGCGGGTTCGATGTTCCTGGTGATTGGTTCGCTCGGAGTAGGCTGGCTCGCCCCGGTGTCCGAACTGCGTCGGCTTCCGCTCTTCATTTGGATGCGCACTGAAGGCGTGGGCGTGTCCATATCCATCGTGCTCGTGGCTGTAGGTGGAATGCTGTTGATCCGCGCCTGGCTCCGTTTGGGGCAGCGTGTACGGGTATGGGGACTCGAAGCCCGCAAGGCAACGTTGCGAGCGATTGTGGCCTGGGGCTTGCCGATGGTGTTCACGATTCCTTTGTTCAGCAGGGATGTGTACGCATACATCGGCCAAGGCCGGTTGATGGTCGAGAAGATCAATCCTTACGAGAACGGCATTTCGGCGCTGCCCAATTACTTCCAGCTCGGCGCGGACAAGATGTGGACTGAGGCACCCGTTCCTTATGGTCAGTTGTTCCTCTGGATAGAACAGTTCGTGGTGTGGGTAACCAACGTGCAGCCCGAGGCAAGCATCATGCTCTTCCGGTTGGTGGCCCTCGTGGGCGTGGCCCTCTGTGTTGTTTACATCCCAAAGTTGGCCGAGCTTCACGGCGTCAATCCGCACCGTGCCTTGTGGCTGACCGCCGCAAACCCACTCTTCCTGACGAACTTCATAGCCAGCATCCACAACGATTCCCTCATGATCGGGTTGGCCCTGGCAGGGCTCTATTACTGCGCCACGCGCCGCGTTATTCGCGGCATCCTGTTGGTGACGCTCTCTATCTCGGTCAAACCCATCACTGTGGTTTTCCTGCCCTTTATCGGCCTCCTGTGGGCAGGCAAGGGCGCCTCGTGGCCACGGCGGATTCTCTTCTGGTTCCTCACCGCGGCTTTGAGCCTCGGTGTCCTGTACGCGATGAGCCTTTTCAACGGTTATGGGTTCGGTTGGATCAAAGGCCTCTCAGCGCCCGGAAGTGTGGCGATTTGGTATGCGCCAACCGGGTTGATCGGTTTGATCGTCGCCTCCATCCTGAACGTCTTTGGTGTGGACGGTTGGGGCGTCGCCCAGTGGGTTTACGACGCCGGCAAGGTACTCATGGTGGGGGCCGTGGGCTGGCTGGTATTCCGTGGCGACTACGATCGGCTCATCCGACGCCTGACCCTGGCTTTCGCCGCAATCGTCGTGCTGTCGCCCATGATCCAGTCTTGGTACGTCGTCTGGCTCCTGCCTCTGTTCGCCGTGACGGGAATTCGCAACGACTGGCAGGTTAAGGCCGTCTACTTTGTGGTCGCCTTCTTCATGATTTATGGCATTTCCGATCAATTGGATGTGTTCCCGTACTTGCAGAGCGAGGACCTGGGGCTTGCGCTGACGTTGGCGCGCAATGCTGCCGCGATCATTGCGCTGCTCTTTGCCGTGTACCTGATCTTCGTTGATCCGAAAACCAAGAGCCTGTTCCGCAAGCGCGACTTACCAGGATTACGCCCAATTATTTGAGTGCAACGAAGCCTGCGCGTCCTCAGGTCCTCAGCTCGGATGGGTTGCGAGCAGCCGCAGAGCCTCACGCTTTGATAAGGGACTCAGCGATGGTGCATTTTCGGCTGCGAATGCCCTGACCCATTCAGGATCCGTCTTGCTGTATTCACGCAGCGCCCAACCGATGGCTTTCCGGATGAAGAACTCTTTGTCGGCGAGATTGGGTTTGATGACAGCGGCTAAAAGACTCGGATCTGTTGCCCCTTTGGCCCCCAATTGCGCAGTGATGGACGCCCGGCGAATCCACATGTCGTCATCCGTGGACCACCGTAGTAACAGGGGTGTCAGAGTGCTGCGATGGGATATGAGCAGGGTACAAATCCGATGCGAGACTCCGTCTACCAAGTCCCACCATGCCCCCGTCCGGATGATTTCCTCGTACACCGGCATCATCTCCAAGTCTTGGGCAACCAATTTCAGCCCGGTGAGATCGATAGCGGCATAGCGCCCTTCACGAGCTTCGGGTTTCCGCCAGAGCTCAAGGGCCGCATCTCGCACCTGATCGGGTGTGGTCAACGGGAATTGTTCAAGAGAGGCTTTGACGATTCTTCGAACCTCGGGAACACGAACGCCCCAGGAGGGCATGGTCGATTTCATATACGCCTGAGCTCCCCGGGCCCTGTCGCCATCCGCAGCAGACCGCAGCGCCGAGCGGATCGTTGTCACCAAATCCGTGGTTGTCATCCCCTAACCCTAAGTCCGGGGCACGACGCGCCGAGCCCCTTGCGATTGCGTACCCCTGCAGATTGGGCACCCTTACAGGCAACCAGCAAAGGAGCAAACCGCGGACCGCCGGCGCGGGACCGGCGGGTGCCGCTAGTGCCTCGGTGATCAAGCAGGCGCGCCAACCAACTCGCCCGTCGAAGTATCTACGAGGACACTCCCGACTCCGTCGAGAATGTCCACGCCCACCACCTCGGACTCGTCCTCCGGAGGCGCCTGCATGTCGTCGTCGGATTCCGGGTCCTGGCCGTTAGTGCTGGCGGGCTGTGCAGCGTTCCCATCGTTCCTATCTACAGCCCTCGTATCAGCTGGTTCAGAGGTGCCGTTCATCCGTGTGAAGTTTGCCGAACCCCACATAAGGTCATGCCCAACGGACTCAGCGTCGATCTCGGCTACGTGATAGATGCGCCCCTCATGCTCCCATTGCCGCAGGCGGAGCCTCCCCACCACGATCACGCGCTGGCCCTTTTTCACACTGCAGCCCACGTGGCCGGCCAAGTAACGGAAGGACTGGACCGTGTACCAGTTGGTGTTGCCATCCACCCACTGGCTGCTGGCGCGATCGTAGCGGCGCTCGGTGGTGCCCAGACGGAATGACGCGGTGGATGTGCCCCGCACCGTGGTGGAAGTTTTTACCTCGGAGGCCACGAAGCCCCGGACGGTGATGGTGTCGTTCATAGCTGGTCCTTCTCGATGTAGGGAATGCCTGTCCGGCCACTTCAGCTTTGTTCATCGAGAACCGCCCATGCAGATGCATTTCCCTCTATGTGGATAAACCGCGCATAAGAAGCTCTGTGGAGGAGAGGACAGTTACCACTCCGTGGCGGCTGGACGGCCAAACGCACTGTAAACTCTTTGTGGCGTCAGCAAGGCCATCAGGTCTGGTGGCCCATGCCTCAGTAGCTCAGGGGATAGAGCAGCGGCCTTCTAATCCGCCGGTCGGGGGTTCGATTCCCTCCTGGGGCACCAAATACCCCCGGTCTAAGGACCGGGGGTGATTTGCTTTCAGATGGCACCTAGGACTGGCCCGATTCGAGCAATTCCTTGAGGTTTTGCAGCACCAGACGCCACGTCCCCGAGGACTGCTCGACTTCTTTATCAGTCGTGTTGTTGCCCTGCGTGATAGTGATAACTGTCCCATCGGCACTTTCGGCCAGCCGGTATTCCACCGTGTGATAGTTCTCCGGCACGTCGGCGAGCCCGGTAGACGGGCTGAAGTGCGTGGTCTTCAGCAGTTCCGGAGGCTCAAACACCAGGATGGTGCCTTTATCCCGGTACGAGGTCCCGTTGTACTCACCCGAGTACGTGATGGGTTCACCCACTCGCCAGGTGCTGGTGACAGTGGTCCCTAAAAAGTATTGCCTGATGATGGCGGGATCAGTCAGGGCTTGCCACACTTCCTCGCGCCTGGCACCTATGGTCACGGAAACTACGGCATCGGCGGCGTGTCCATTCATCGCGACGCTTTCCCTTTCTGCTGATGTGGAACGGTCGGGCATCGGTTGAACTCGTCCTGAGCGAAACGGTACGCCGTTCAACGTCGTGAGTGAATGGCACAATGGCTACGTGATAAGCACGCGAATTCCCCGGGAGCAAAGCAACAGCAGGCGAAAGCCCAGGGCGGGCGCCCTCACGGCAGCAGCCGGCGTGATGATTGCTGTGGTGTTCTCCTCAACGTCCTGCGCTGCCACGCCCCCTGCTGGTCCGGAGGTCTCCTCCGTGGCCCCGGATTCCACTCCTACGCCGAGCCTTGACCCTGCCGTGGCTGCCTCTGAGTCACTCATGGAGAGCACCCTGAAAGGGATCCTCGCCCGCAACCCCAAACCAGACCAGGAAGCCTTGCGCGCCGCTCTGGTGTCGGCAGGCATTCCCGCTGCCAAAGTGGAAGTCTCGGTAAGCCGCACACCCACTGGTTTGGACGTTGACGCGATGGAAGCTGCGGCGCTGACCGGCGCGAGCTGTGTGATGGGACAGATTCGGGATGGCGGGGTAGCGATCTCGGTGCTGCCCGTGCTGACCACGGGAAAGTGTTTTGTAGGAGACTCACGCTGACCAGGGCATAACGCCCGAATGTGAGATCTGTCCTCCAAGCCATTAGATTTAAGGGCATGGCGGAATTTATTTACACGATGACCAAGGCCCGCAAGGCCGTTGGCGACAAACTTATTCTGGACGATGTCAGCATGTCGTTCTATCCCGGCGCGAAGATTGGCGTGGTGGGTCCTAACGGTGCCGGTAAATCCACCATCTTGAAGATCATGGCCGGCCTGGACACCCCTTCCAACGGAGAGGCCCGCCTGAGCCCCGGATACACCGTGGGCATCCTCCTGCAGGAACCGCCGCTGAACGAGGAAAAGACAGTCCTCGGCAACGTTCAGGAAGGCGTTGGCGAGATCTACGGCAAGATCCAACGCTTCAACGAGATCTCAGAAGAAATGGCCAATCCGGACGCCGACTATGACACTCTCCTCGATGAGATGGGCAAACTCCAGGAAGCCATTGATACCGCTGACGCATGGGACTTGGACTCCCAGCTGGAGCAGGCAATGGACGCTTTGCGTTGCCCGCCGGCCGATGCCGACGTGACCGTTCTGTCCGGTGGTGAACGCCGCCGCGTTGCGCTGTGCAAGCTGCTTTTGCAGAAGCCTGACCTTCTGCTTCTCGACGAACCCACCAACCACTTGGACGCAGAGAGTGTGCTCTGGCTGGAGCAGCACCTGTCGAGCTACCCCGGCGCCGTCCTCGCCGTGACCCACGACCGTTACTTCCTGGACCACGTTGCCGAGTGGATTGCAGAAGTGGATCGCGGACACCTCTACCCCTACGAGGGCAACTACTCCACGTATCTGGAGAAGAAGAAAGCCCGTCTGGAAGTCCAGGGCAAGAAGGACGCGAAGCTCTCCAAGCGCCTCACCGAAGAGCTCGAGTGGGTTCGGTCCAACGCCAAGGGGCGCCAGACCAAGTCCAAGGCCCGTTTGGCCCGCTATGAGGAAATGGCTGCTGAAGCGGAGCGCACGCGCAAGCTGGACTTCGAAGAGATCCAGATTCCGCCGGGACCGCGCCTTGGCTCCTTGGTCATCGAAGCCAAGGACTTGAAGAAGGGCTTTGACGATCGTGTCCTGATCGAGAACCTTTCCTTCTCGCTGCCCCGTAACGGCATCGTAGGCGTCATCGGCCCCAACGGTGTTGGTAAGTCCACGTTGTTCAAGACCATCGTTGGAATGGAAACCCTCGACGGCGGCGACCTCAAGATCGGTGATTCGGTCAAGATCTCCTACGTCGACCAGTCCCGTGGCGGCATCGACCCGAACAAGAGCCTCTGGGAAGTCGTCTCGGATGGGCTTGACCACATTCAGGTAGGCCAAGTGGAGATGCCATCGCGTGCCTACGTCTCCGCGTTCGGCTTCAAGGGCCCGGACCAGCAGAAAAAGGCCGGGGTCCTGTCCGGCGGTGAGCGTAACCGCCTGAACTTGGCCTTGACGCTCAAGCAGGGTGGAAACCTCCTCCTCCTTGACGAACCCACTAACGACCTCGACGTCGAAACGCTCAGCAGCCTGGAAAATGCGCTCCTTGAATTCCCCGGCTGTGCCGTAGTGGTCTCGCACGATCGTTGGTTCCTTGACCGGGTGGCAACCCACATCTTGGCCTATGAAGGCAACGATGAGAACCCGGCCAAGTGGTACTGGTTCGAGGGTAACTTCGATTCCTACGAGGAAAACAAGGTGGAGCGACTCGGCCCGGACGCCGCGAAACCGCACCGCGTAACGCACCGCCGCCTGACGCGCGACTAAGTTTCGGCGCCCGCCGGAGCTACACCCCGGAGGACACGAAAATGGCCGGCCCCTTCCAAGGGGCCGGCCATTGTGCGTTGCGGAGGGAACTACGGAATCCTGACCATGCCCTCTTGGGCGACCGTGGCTACGTGCAGGCCCTCGCGGTTGAAGATGCGGCCTGTGGCAAGCCCGCGGGCGCCCTGTGCGCTGGGGGACTCCTGGACATACAGCATCCACTCATCGACCCGGACCGGACGGTGCCACCACATAGCGTGATCTAGGCTGGCGACGCTCATGCCCGGCGTTACCCACGCCAAACCATGCTTGCGGAGGATCGGCTCGAGCAAGGTGTAGTCGCTGGCGTACGCCAAGGCAGCGCGGTGCAGGTTTGGATCATCCGGCAAAGGGCCTATGGTCTTCATCCAGACGGCGTTGGTGGGCACGTGCTCCGTGGGGGAAGAAACGTACAGGGCCGGATCGATGTGGCGGACATCAAATGGCCGTTCGTAGGACATATGCCGCGCCAATGGATGGTCGAATTCGGACAACAGTTCCGCTGCGCTGGGCAGCGACTCCGGATCGGGGATTCCTTCCGGCATGGTTGACTGGTGGTCCAAACCGGTATCCTCCACCTGGAACGAGGCGATCATGGAAAGGATCGGCACACCGTTTTGGTAGGCATGAACCCGCCTCGCGGAGAACGAACGGCCGTCTCGTAGACGCTCTACACCGAACGTGATCGGCTGGTTCGCATCTCCCGGGCGCAGGAAATAACCGTGCATTGAATGCGCGATCCTGTCCGGCTCCACGGTGCGCATGCCGGCGATCATCGACTGCGCCAAGACCTGGCCGCCGAAAACCCGGTGCCGCGGTTGCTTCTGGGACGGTCCAAGGAAGATATCCTCATTGGTCCTGGCGCCGTCGAAGTCACCAAGGTCCAGCAAATCAAGCAACACTTCCATGGGATCCTCGGCCGGCGCCTCCGCCGTGAGGCCTGTGTTCGTCTCAGTCATGGTTCGACTCTAGACTCCGCCCTGACCCCTCTCAACCGCGGACATGCCGGTAGAGTCGAGGATGTGACAGACGTCCTGACCCAGTCCCTCCGTTTCGCCGATCCCCGCGACCTCGCTGACCTGAGAACATTCGTCACCAGGGCAAAGAGCATTGACGACGGCGCCATTCGCCTGCAGGCGTCCGGCCACGTCCTTGCCGGTTATGTGTGCGTCCTAAAGCCGAGGATCCTCGGAGAGTCCACCCCGACGGTCCTCGGGCTAAGGACCATGGCCCTCAGTGAGCCTGCAGCGGTCGATGTAACAGTGACTCTGGGTTCTGTCATGGACCGGCTGGCCCGTGCCGGCGCCGGGGACGTTGAGTTGCCCATACCGCCGTCGACCGTTTCCGAGTCATGGGCCGGCGTCGGAGCCCCCCGTAGCGGCTGGGAATCATACGGGGCGTTGACCGACGCCGAGCTGACGGCGGCAGCGGAGGCCGGCATCGCCGAGGTAGCCCGACTGGTCCCGCAAACCGCAGGTGCTGCCGTCGTGAACACGGCACGAGCTGCTATCTGGGGCCGTGAGATGCCCGGTGTGGATGGGCTGCCAGCCGGCGCTGCTTTCGCTGCTTTCGCCTTGGGTTTCCTTGCCGACGGCGAGCAGCACGTCTACCGTCATGGCCGTTGGTTCCGCCTCAGCGGTCCTCGGGGCCATGTGTTGGTACGCACGGGTGCCGGCTTAGGGCTCGGTTTCCCGGCCCACGGTTCCTAAACCGAGGTTCCTAAACTGGGCTTCCTAGACCCAAGGTTCCCCAGCCCAGAAGCCGGTGTTCACGGGCCGGGTTGCGTCCCGGCGGATGGGCTGTTGATCATGGTGAGCGCCGCGCGCTCCATGTAGTCCCACAGCGTTCCCTCATGCAAGGGCGGCAGGTTCAAGGAGTCGACGGCGGTCCGCATGTGGAGGAGCCACCGGTCCTTCGCTTCGGGGGTTACCTGGAACGGCATATGGCGCATGCGTAGGCGCGGGTGTCCACGTTCTTCGCCGTAGGTGGTGGGGCCACCCCAGTACTGCTCGAGGAACATCAGGAAGCGCCGCTTGGCCGGGCCCAGGTCCTCCTCCGGATACATGGGCCGAAGGATCGGATCCGTTGCTACTCCGTCATAGAAAACATCGATGAGTTTGACGAAGGTTTCGTGCCCGCCAACCGCAGCGTAGAAGCTGTCCGTGTATGTTGGCTGGCTGAAGGGATCGTTCTGCATCAGTTGGCGTCGCTGACCTGCTTCCGGCGCCGGTGACGGATCAGGGCTGGTATTAGTCATTCGATTTCTCCTCAACTTTGACCGGGCGCGGCGTAGCGGGTGACATGGCGCCAGCAGGTGCCATGGAGGCGGCGTGCGCGTCCGGATCGTCGCTGTCATCGGGCGCATCGAGCGGAACGTAGTTACCTTGGGAGCGGTTGCCCACGCGCAGGATTTCGCCGTTCCGGAGGTACCAGATGGCTCCGTCCTCGGCGCGGACGCGGGTGATCCGCAGTCCCACGGATTCAACGGTGCCAACCACTTCGCTGGTAACGATCACGTCGCCGATGCCGTATTGATCCTCGATGGTGATGAAGATGCCGGCGAGGAAGTCCCTGATCAACTGCTGCGCGCCGAAACCGATGGCAACGCCCAGGATTCCCACGCTGGTCAGGAGGGGCGCGACATCCACGTTCATGAATTTGAGCACGTAGATGATGACGATCACCACAACGATGACGCTGACAAGGCTTGTCAGCAACGAACCGATGGTTTCCGCGCGTTGTGAGCGCCGTTCATGGTCCAGGGCGCGAATGGCCGGCTGAACCCATTTGAAGTGCGGCTTCTTGAAAAAGGTGGTACCGGCAGATACGCGCCTGGTGATTCTAACGATGATGAAGCGTGCCACGATCCACACGACCAGGCCAATGCCCACCGTGATGAGGATTGACACCACATCTATGCTTTCCGGTGCAAGGGTCCCTGCAAGGGGGAGTGAGGTCAAGGTGGAATAACTCCTTGTCGTCGGCCAGTGTTCGCCGGGTGCGGAACACTGTTTCCACGTTCAACACTATCGCCGTGGAGTCACCTCGCGTTCCCTCAGCGGGTCGAACAGGGCTCGAATGCAGTCGGGCAGGGGGCTAAGCCGCCGTCGTCGTTGTTGGCTCGTGGTGGACCGGGAAGTTGACGCTGCGCGCGATGAAGCACACTTGGTTGGCTTCGTGGTGGAGTTGGGCCAGGAGTTCTGCGTGTTCCGGGTTGTCGATGGTGACGGAGGGTTTCAACGTCACGCTCTGGAACTGCCCGCTGCCATCCCGGTTGAGGATCATGAGGCCCTCTGCGTTGTCCTCGTAGCCGGTCACCACCACTCCATGCTTGACGGCGACGTGAAGGAAAGACAGCATGTGGCACTGCGAGAGGGCGGCAAGAAGCAATTGTTCAGGGTTGTAACGGGAGCGATCGCCGTGGAATGTGGGGTCGGCGGAGCCTTGCAGGACCGGCAGCCCGGGAATCTGGACATCGTGGTCGCGGGAATAGCCGCGATAGCTTGCAGTGCCTTCGCCCAAGTTGCCTGTCCAGCGCACGGTCACGGCGTAGTGGTGTTCGTTCAGGCCCATGCGGACAGTTTAGCCGTGGCCAGTGACCGCCCGCACGGACGTGGAAGGGGCCTGCTCAGTGGTCGGCCGCCCGGGCGCGGAGGGCGCGGGCAACGGCGTCGCGGTTTTCCAGCATCATGCGCCGAAGCGCAGCACTGTCTTCCGGCAACCCTGCCAGGAATTCATCTGTCCGGTCCACGGTTGCCTGGGTGGTGAGTTGGGCCGGATAGAGCCCGACGACGATCTGCTGGGCCAAGGCGTGTGTACGTTCCTTGACGATTCCGGGCACCGCTTCGAAGTACTTTTCCGCGTACGGCTCTAGGAGGGTTGTGTCTGGCACGCGCATGAATCCTGCCACGGCCGAGGCCTGCAGGGCATTGGAGAGCTCTCCCTTGACCACAATCGACTCCCACGCGGCGGCCTTGGCTTCCGGCGTCGGGATGGCGGCTGTGGCTTGCGCCGCTGCGTTCTGGCCGTTGGAGGTGTTGTCCCGGGCAAGTTCATTGTCGATGCGATCCTGGCCCTGGCGCCCGCCTGCCACGAGGGCGGTCAACAGCTCCCACCGCATGTCCTGGTCCACGGTGAGTCCTTCCAGGGCGTCCGTCCCGTCGAGAAGGGCCTGTATGCGGTCCAACTGCCCTTCACTGCGCGCAAGTTGCGCGAAGGACTTGGCGAATTGCAACTGGGCGTCAGAGCCGGCTTCCGCCGATTGTGCCAGGTTCCATAGTTTGTCCGCAGCTTTGATGGTGGTGTCCAGCTTGTGCTCGGCTGCGACGTAGTAGGTCAACGTGGTGGCGAGTTGGCGCAGTTGGACCAGGATCACGGACGAGTCTGTTTCGTGGGCAATGTTCGCCAGAATCAGATCCACATAGCCCCGCGCGGGGGTTTCACCGTCGCGGGCAGCATCCCAGGCCGAACCCCACACCAGGGTGCGCGGGAGGCTCTCGGCGAAGTCTTTGAGATGGGACTTCGCCGTGGCCAGTGAGTGTTCGTCGAGCCGGACTTTGGCATAGGCGAGGTCGTCGTCGTTGATCAAGATGAGGTCCGGACGGTTCAAGCCCACCAGCGCCGGCACTTCGGTGCGGGGCCCATCGACGTCGAGCTCCTCACGGTGGGTGCGTTCCAGCTTTCCTTGTCCCGAGAGTGTGTAGAAGCCAACAGCTAAGCGATGTGGGCGGAGCGTGGGCTGTGCATCAATCGCTGTCTGGAGGATCGCGAAGTCGGTGATGGCGCCGGAGTCATCGACAGCAACCGCGGGGGCCAAAGTGTTCACCCCGGCAGTTTCCAGCCACAACCTGCCCCAGCCATCCAAGTCCCGGCCGCTTGCTGCCTCAAGCTCCACCATCAGATCGGCCAGTTCCGTATTGGTCCAGGCATGTTTGGCGAAGTACGACCGGACGCCGGTCATGAATTGTTCCTGGCCTACCCACGCCACCAGCTGCCGCAGCACGGAGGCGCCCTTGGCGTAGGTGATGCCGTCGAAGTTGACCTCTACGTCCGCAAGGTCATTGATCTCGGCAAAAATCGGGTGCGTAGTGGGCAACTGATCCTGCCGGTAGGCCCAGGACTTCTCCACTGAGGCAAAGGTGGTCCAAGCGCTCTTGAACTCAGTGTTCTCCACCGCAGCCAAGTGGGACATGTATTCGGCAAAGGACTCGTTGAGCCACAGGTCGTTCCACCAACGCATGGTGACGAGGTCCCCGAACCACATGTGTGCCAGCTCGTGAAGAACGGTGATGGCTCGCCGTTCCACCTGGGCGCCGGTGACTTTGCCGCGAAAGACGTACCCTTCCAGGATGGTCACCGCACCGGCGTTCTCCATGGCACCGGCGTTGAACTCTGGGACAAAGAGCTGATCGTATTTTTCGAACGGATAAGGGTGGCCGAACTGTCCCTCGAAGAATGCAAATCCCTGCCGGGTCAACTCAAAGATGTTCTCCGCGTCCAAATACTGCATGAGTGACGTGCGGGCGAACAGTCCGAGGGGAATAACTCGCCCGTCCGAACCCGTGACCTCGGAGCGCACGGACTGGTACGGACCTGCGATCAGTGCCGTCACATAGGAGGACAGCCTTGGAGTCGGAGCGAATTTCCACACTGAACGTGCGCTGCCATCTTCGGCCGTCTCTATTTCGGTAGGTACCGGCGTGGGGGAGTTGGAAACGACATCCCAATACGAGGGAGCTGTGACGGTGAACGTGAAACTCGCCTTGAGGTCAGGCTGCTCGAACACAGCGAACATGCGCCGTGAATCCGGGACCTCGAACTGGGTGTAAAGGTACGCCTCGCCATCGACGGGATCCACGAATCGGTGGAGGCCCTCGCCGGTGTTCATGTACGGAGCGTCGGCTACGACCACGAGTTCATTCGCGGCTGCAAGGTCCGGGAGCTGGATCCGAACGCCGTCGGACACCTCCGCCGGGTCCAAAGGGTTCCCGTTCAGGGTAACGCTGTGCACGGCATGGGTGATGGCGTCAATGAAAGTCGTGGATCCCGGAACGGCGGAGAACTTCACGACGGTGGTGGAACCGAAAACTTCAGGTCCCTTGGTCAGGTCCAATGTGACGTTGTACGACTCGACGTTGAGCAATGCGGCACGAGTCGCAGCTTCGCTGCGCGTTAGGTTCAGGCCTGGCAAGTGATTCCTCCGGATATGCTGACCGGCCGGTGGATGGCCGTTTGGTGTGAAGACAGTCTTTCACTTCTGGGCTGGATGGCAAGGAAGCCCGCCAAAGTGTCGGTTCCACGGAGTAGCGTTGGAGCATGGGAACGTTCCGGGAAACTCTCGATCTCCGCGCTCTTCGGTTCGCGTTGGTCTTTCCGATGCTGCTCGCCATCGGCTTTGCATTCTGCTCGCAAATGCTGCGCAACAACCTCCCTGATCCGGTAGCTGTCATGTGGAATGCCGACGGCGGCAGTTCCTTTGCGCCTTTCGGCGCGTACGTAGCCGGAGGCTCGGGACTTATTGCGCTCTTCGGTTGGGTGACGTTTATCCAGGCTGTCCCTCTCTCCAGGCCTGTGGTGATGCGGCGAATCATGATGGGCATCGGCCTCATGGTCAGCCTCTTCATGACGACTGTCCTTGCCGCCGGGCTCGTTGGTCAATCGGGCGTTGGAAACGCACGCCTTTCGCATGTTGACCCCATCGTGCTGGCGATGGGCAGTGGCGCTGCTCTGGCGCTCGGTGTGGTGATGATGTTCGCGTTCAAGCCGGACCCCCGCTGGACGGCCGAGGACGACGCCGCACTGCAGAGCGAGCTGCGCCTGCTGGCTGACCCCGACCTCGCCAGGGACAGTCTCAGGATGTGGGTCCACGCAAGGAGTTCGGTCTTCGTCATGATCATCGTGTCCGCCGGGTTTCCGGCTGCGTTGATCGCCGTGGTGATTCCATGGCTCGGGGCCTTGGTGGCGGCTGCCGCGTTGGTGGCTGCAAGTTTCCTGTTCGCACGGGTTCGGGCCGACCGGGACGGGCTGCAGGTGTTTGCCGCTGGCGTTCTTCGCGTCCTGCGGGTTCCGGCCGGAGACATATCCGCAGCAGCGGCCGCCGATGTGAAGGCCGCCGATTTTGGAGGCTGGGGTTTGCGGCACCAGGAAGACAGCACCGCCATGCTCGTCAGCAGCGGGCCCGCCGTCGTCGTCAACCAGAGGAACGGGCGCCGCGTGGCGCTGAGCGCCGGCACCCAAGACGCAGCGGATAAGGTCGCGGGGATCCTCAATCGCGCCGCGAACAGGGCCCAGCACGGCGGGCAGGCCTAACCTCCGGGGGAGCGGTAACCTAGGTAGCGAATCCCTGATCGCCGCACCCGGCCGGGTGCCGTACCGGCGCCACTAAGACGGGCCACAAAGAACGGAACAGCTGTGACTACACCTCGCGTCCACATCGCTACGGACCACGCCGGCATGGAACTGAGCGCCCACCTTGTCAGCCACCTCGCGGCCAAGGGATATGACGTCGTTGACCATGGACCCAAGGTGTACGACGCCTTGGACGATTACCCGTCGTTCTGCATCAATGCCGCTGCGGCCGTCGTCGCCGACCAGCAGGCGGGAGTGCACGCCCTCGGCATCGTCTTGGGTGGTTCCGGCAATGGCGAACAAATTGCGGCCAACAAGGTCAAGGGAGTTCGCGCTGCCTTGGTCTGGAACATGTCCACGGCCAAGCTGGCCCGCGAACACAACGATGCCAACGTGGTGGCCGTGGGCGGCCGCCAGCATTCGGTCGAGGAAGCAACCGGGTTGATTGAAGCGTTCCTGGAGGAACCCTTCAGCAACGACGAGCGCCACGTGCGCAGGATCGGAAAGATCGCCACCTACGAGGCCACCGGCGAGATCGTCCAGTAGTGCCCGAAGGCCACTCAATCCATCGCTTGGCGCGTCAATTCCAAGATGTTTTTGGCGGCCAGCAGTTGGACGTATCCAGTCCGCAAGGACGGTTTGCCGCCGGTGCGCATCTGCTCACCGGACACACCATAGTGGAAGCGCTGGCGCACGGAAAGCAGCTCTTCCTACGGTTTGACCATGGCCTCTACCTGCACGTCCACCTGGGCCTCTACGGGGCATGGAGTTTCGGCGGCGACGGTTCGTTCACCGGAGCCTCCAGTATTGGCGCACCGCGACGGGTAGGTGAACGGGAAACCGGTAAGGCTACCAGCGAGGACGGGGAGGGATACAGCGGCCCGCCCGCCCCGGTGGGAGCCGTTCGCGTCCGGCTGGTCTCGGCGCACGGGTGGGCCGATCTCCGTGGAGCCACTACGTGTGCTGTCATCACCGAAGCTGAGGCTGCAACGGTTCTGGGACGTCTCGGCCCCGACCCACTGCACAACGAGCCGGGGGACCGCGAGGAGTTCATTCGGCGGCTGCGTCGGCGCAAGACTGCAGTGGCGTTGCTGTTGATGGACCAGTCGGTGCTGGCCGGCGTCGGAAATATTTACCGGGCCGAAGTCCTCTTCCGGCAGGGTGTGGATCCGCACCTTCCGGGCAACAATGTTGCCCCCGCAGTGGCCGGGCGCCTCTGGGACGACGCCGTGGCGGTCATGTCCGACGGCGTCCGTTCCGGCCGGATTGTGACGACGCCTAAAGCTTTGTGGCCCGTCGGCACGGAAACAGCCCCCGACGCCGATGCCCACTACGTGTACAAGCGCAACGGACTGCCCTGCCGGACGTGCGGGACAGCGGTGGGCCTGGCTGAGATGGCTGGTCGCAAGTTGTACTGGTGCCCGGGCTGCCAAAGTAGCTGAGCCCCGCAGCTGGAGCGTGCAGGGAAAGGGAGTGTGCCAGTGACGCAGAAACGCCCCGATCCGTGGATCGGGGCGCTGGTGGAGGGGACGACGGGAATCGAACCCGCGTAATCAGTTTGGAAGACTGAGGCTTTACCATTAAGCTACGTCCCCAGGATGACTTGACTTGGTCAGGTAACTTCCTGACTCCAAGGCAACTTCCCGGCGGCTGTTGAAGCCGGGTACAACTAAACCTAATTCCGGCGGCAGTGTCAAATGTGCATTCCTGGCTTGCTTGCCCGTAGACTGTCCTGTGCATTCGGGGTGTAGCTCAGCTTGGCTAGAGCGCCTGCTTTGGGAGCAGGAAGTCGCAGGTTCAAATCCTGTCACCCCGACTCTGTGTTTGTGTCCGCTTCAGGGATGCGACAGAACCCCATACCCACAAAATCAGGAGTACTTAGACTGTGAAGAGCGCTGTCGAGAACCTCACCGCAACGCGGGTCAAGCTCAACGTTGAGGTTCCCTTTGAGGAACTGAAGCCGAGTATCGATGCCGCGTACAAGACCGTTGCTTCGCAGATCCAGGTTCCCGGGTTCCGCAAGGGCAAAGTTCCCTCCAAGCTCATCGACCAGCGCGTCGGCCGTGGCTACGTGCTGGAGACCGCAATCAATGACGGCCTTAACGGTTGGTACCAGACGGCTGTTCAGGAAACCGGCGTTCGCCCGCTGAGCCGTCCCGAGGTCGAGATCACCGAAGTTCCGGACCCGTCCTCCACTGATGGAGAGCTCAAGTTCCAGGTCGAGGTTGACGTCCGCCCTGAGATCGAGTTGCCGGACTACGCCGGGATTAAGGTTGAGGTTGCCTCTACCGAATCCTCCGAGGCCGACGTCGACAAGGCGCTCGACGAACTGCGTGGCCGCTTTGGCACGTTGAAGTCCGTGGAGCGTCCGGCGCAAAACGATGACTTCCTCACCATCGACATCACCGCAACGATCGACGGCGAAGAAATCGACTCCGCGTCAGGGCTGTCCTACCAGGTTGGTGCCGGCACCATGCTTGAAGGCCTCGACGAAGCCGTCACCGGCCTCTCTGCCGATGAAGAAGCGATCTTCGACACCACCCTCGTTGGCGGCGACCACGCAGGCGAAGCCGCCCAGGTAAAGGTTGTTGTCAAGGCCGTCAAGGAGCGCGAACTCCCCGAGGCCAACGATGA
The DNA here is from genome assembly GCF_030209745.1 of Arthrobacter sp. fls2-241-R2A-200. Taxonomy (GTDB): domain Bacteria; phylum Actinomycetota; class Actinomycetes; order Actinomycetales; family Micrococcaceae; genus Arthrobacter. The sequence continues at coordinate 188,364 of NZ_JARVRJ010000002.1, read as the reverse complement.
CTTCGCCCAGCTGGCCTCCGAGTTCGACACCATTGGCGAACTCCGCGAGGACCTCGCCAAGCAGGCTGCAGAGTCCAAGGTAGTGGGACAGGGCGTTGAGGCTCGGGACAAGGTCCTGGACAAGCTCGTTGAGCTCGTTGAGGTGCCGGTTCCGGAGTCCGTTGTCGAAGAGCAGATCGAGGCGCACTTCAACCCGGAGAACGCCCACGGTGAAGGCGACCACGACACCGAAGAGCACCGCGCCGAAGTCAAGGCCAACGCCCAGCGCGCGTTCCAGAACGAAATCATCCTGGACGCGATTGCTGACAAGGAAGAAGTGGACGTCAGCCAGAACGAGCTGATCGACTACATCGTCACCACCGCAAGCCAGTACGGCATGGATCCGAACCAGTTCGCCCAGATCATTGATCAGAGCGGCCAGGTTCCCATGATGGTTTCCGAGGTTCGCCGTCGTAAGGCTTTGGCCGTAGTCCTGGGCCAGGCCGAGGTTGTTGACGCCGATGGCAACAAGGTTGACCTCACGAGCTTCGTGCGCCCCGCAGGCGACGTCGCCGCAGAGGACATCGACACCGAGGAGCAGGCCGAAGAATCTGTCGTCGCCGCCAACGACGACCCAGCAGCTGTGAAGTTCTAGCACTCAGCAACAAAACCGACCCCGGATCAGATGATCCGGGGTCGGTTTGCTTTAAGGCTGAACACTGGTGCTGAACGCAGACGTGCGCCGTCAGCGAACAGTGCGATTCCGGCGAACAAATCGCCGTTCAAAACGGTTAGTGTCCAAGTAGTGAAGTTCAGTGAAGTTCAGTGAAATCACTGACACCAGCGAGAGGTAAGTACTTATGTCACAGCAATCAGAGGCTCCCCGGATGGCAACTGTCGATCCCGCAGCCCAGGACAACTACATTTATAACCGCCTGCTGAAAGAGCGCATCATCTGGCTCGGCTCTGAAGTCCGTGACGAGAACGCCAACGCCATCTGCTCGCAGCTCCTCCTCCTTTCGGCCGAGGATCCCGAGAAGGACATCTACCTTTACATCAACTCGCCCGGTGGTTCGGTCACTGCCGGTATGGCCATCTATGACACCATGCAGTTCATCCCGAACGATGTCGTGACGGTAGCCACCGGGTTGGCTGCCTCCATGGGCCAGTTCCTCCTGTCATCCGGTACCAAGGGAAAGCGCTACGCGACGCCAAACGCGCGCATCCTGATGCACCAGCCGTCCGGCGGCATCGGTGGAACGGCCTCTGACATCAAGATCCAGGCGGAACTCATCCTCCACATGAAGAAAGTCATGGCCGAGCTCACTGCAGATCAAACCGGGCAGACCGTGGAGACCATCCTCAAGGACAACGACCGCGACAAGTGGTTCACGGCCGCAGAAGCGCTGGAATACGGCTTTTTCGACAAGATCTCGGCGCACGCCGGCTCGGTTGCAGGCGGCGGTGGAACGGCTAACCAGACGAACGGCGAGTCGAACTCCGAGAACTAACCGGCATCACGAACCACTGAAACCCCAGGAGTAAAGAACATGAACTACAACTTCGGATGGTCTGCCGGTAATCTCCCGTCCAGCCGCTATGTCCTGCCCCAGTTTGAAGAGCGCACGCCGTATGGCTTCAAGCGCCAGGATCCCTACACCAAGCTCTTTGAGGACCGCATCATCTTCCTTGGGGTGCAGGTTGACGATGCTTCCGCGGACGACATCATGGCCCAGCTTCTGGTCCTTGAGTCAACGGACCCGGATCGCGACATCACGCTGTACATCAACTCGCCTGGTGGATCGTTCACGGCCATGACGGCCATCTACGACACCATGCAGTACATCCGTCCGGAGATCCAGACGGTATGCCTCGGCCAGGCAGCCAGTGCGGCAGCCGTATTGCTCGCTGCAGGTACCCCGGGCAAGCGCTTGGCCCTGCCGAACGCCCGCGTGCTGATCCACCAGCCCGCCCTCTCCGGTGGCCAGGGTGGCCAGGCGTCGGACCTTGAGATCCAGGCGGCGGAAGTCATGCGCATGCGTACGTGGCTTGAGGACACGCTGGCGCACCACTCAGGCCGGACGTCCGAGCAGGTCAACAACGATATTGAGCGCGACAAGATCCTGACCGCTGCCGAGGCGATGTCCTATGGATTGATCGACCAGGTTCTCGATTCCCGGAAGATCAAGCCCCAGGCAATCACCCGGTAGTAGCGGGGGACGGACAGTAAGAATCAGTAGTGCGCGCCGGTGCGGTTCGGGAAATGTGAACCGCACCGGCGTTCTCTTTCCACCGATGCACCCCATCGTGACCTAGAGTGGATGGTGTCACGGTGGTGTCGGCCGCGGCTTCGCCGCACACTTGATGGCGGCGCTCAGCTGCATCACCCGTTTGCAACGAAGGGATTTCCACATGGCTCGGATTGGCGAGAGCACGGATCTGCTGAAGTGTTCTTTCTGCGGGAAGAGCCAAAAGCAGGTTCGGAAGCTGATTGCCGGGCCCGGTGTGTACATCTGCGATGAGTGCATCGAGTTGTGCAACGAGATCATCGAAGAGGAGTTGGCGGAGGTTTCTGATCTCGGCAGCTTCGAGTTGCCCAAGCCTCGCGAGATCTTCGACTTCCTGCAGGAATACGTTATTGGCCAGGAACCGGCCAAACGGTCTTTGGCTGTTGCCGTCTACAACCACTACAAGCGCATCCAAGCCGGCCACGCGCCGAAGTCCGGTAGCTTGGGCGAAGGCTCACATCACGAGGATGTGGAGATCGCCAAGTCGAACATCTTGCTGATAGGGCCTACCGGTTGCGGGAAAACCTATCTTGCCCAGACGCTCGCTCGTCGGCTCAACGTGCCGTTCGCCGTGGCCGATGCCACGGCTCTCACTGAGGCCGGTTATGTAGGTGAGGATGTTGAGAATATCCTCCTGAAGCTGATTCAGGCGGCGGACTACGACGTCAAAAAGGCCGAACAAGGCATTATCTATATCGACGAGATCGACAAGATCTCGCGTAAGAGCGAAAATCCCTCCATTACCCGGGATGTTTCCGGTGAAGGTGTGCAGCAAGCACTGTTGAAGATTCTGGAAGGCACGGTCGCCTCGGTACCGCCACAGGGCGGTCGGAAGCATCCGCATCAGGAGTTTATCCAAATCGACACCACTAACGTCCTGTTCATCGTCGCTGGCGCCTTCGCCGGCCTCGAGGACATCATTGGCTCCAGGTCCGGACGTAAGGGCATCGGTTTCGGAGCGCCTTTGAACGACTCCCGGGACAAGGTGGACACCTACGGCGAGGTCATGCCCGAGGACCTGCTGAAGTTCGGTCTGATCCCCGAGTTCATCGGTCGCCTCCCCGTGATCACCACTGTCTCAAGTTTGGACAGGCCCGCACTCATTCAGATTCTGTCCACGCCCAAGAATGCCCTGGTGAAGCAGTACCAGAAGATGTTCCAGCTCGATGGAGTGGAGCTGCAATTCGACCAGGACGCGCTGGATGCCATCGCGGATCAGGCCCTTGAGCGCGGCACGGGCGCCCGTGGCTTGCGAGCCATCATGGAAGAAGTCCTGCTGCCTGTCATGTTCGATCTCCCCAGCCGGGACGATATCGGTGCGGTGGTCATCACGGCCGATGTAGTGAGCAAGAAGGCGCAGCCCACCATGATTGCCCACGACGTCGTGGCGAAGCGCCGGAATAAGTCTGCCTAACCTTCTGTTTGGCTAAGCGAAGGGGTCTCCTCCGGGATTGACCCACGAGCCCGTGTTTCCCAAGCTCCCAAGGAGTTACTGTGCCCGAAGATATTACTGTGCCCGAAGACGTCACTGCGCCCGTCACATCCACCAACAAGGCCGACTTCTGGTTTGACCCCATCTGTCCGTTCGCTTGGGTCACGTCCCGGTGGATCGGCGAAGTGGAACAGGTGCGCGGCATTGACACCGAGTGGCACGTCATGAGCCTGTCCGTCCTTAACGAGGATCGCGACCTTCCTGACGAGTACAGGGCCATGATGGACGAGAGTTGGGGCCCGGTTCGTGTGATCATTGCGGCCCAGGAACTGCACGGCAACAGCTACGTCAAAGCCTTGTACGACGCCATGGGTCAGCAGATCCACGCTGAAGGCAACAAGGATCGGGCGGCCGTTATCCAGAAGGCCCTGGCCGAGGTGGGACTCCCTGCCGATCTGGCCAGGTTCGCCGATTCCGATGAGTACGACGCACAGCTCCGCGCCAGCCATGAGGCAGGTATCTCACTGGTGGGCCAAGATGTGGGAACTCCGGTGGTGGCCGTCAATGGAATCGCGTTTTTTGGTCCGGTACTCACCCGCATCCCCCGTGGCGAAGAAGCGGGCCAGCTTTGGGACGCCACCGTCACACTCGCCGGATATCCGCACTTCTTTGAACTCAAGCGCAGCCGCACCGAAAGCCCCGAGTTCCACTAACCGGAGCCTGTGTCAGCACTACTTGAGGAACCGTGAGGTTCTTCGGTCCGCGAGGATTTTCCCGTTGGTCTGACAGGTTGCGCAATACTGCAGGGAGGTGTCCGCGAAGGACACCTCCCTGACTGTATCTCCGCACACCGGGCATGGCTGCCCGGTCCGTGCATGCACGCGGAAGTTACTGCGCTTGGTGTCTTTCAGTTCGTTGGATGGTTTTCCCGCGGCAGCGTTGACGGCCCCCACCAGGACTTCCTGCATCGACTCGTAGAGGCGTGCCACAGTCTTTTGATCCAGAGACTTGGAGTTGGCGAAAGGGGATATTTTCGCGGCATGAAGGATCTCATCGCTGTAGGCATTTCCAATGCCGGCGATGACGCTTTGGCTGCGCAACAGTCCTTTGATTTGCTGTGAGCTCGAAGCGAGTATCGCTGCCAGGGCGTCGACGTCGAAGTCAGGGCTGAGCGGTTCGGGGCCCAAGGTTGCGATCCCGGGCACTTCCTGCGGATTCCGGACCACATAGATGGCCAGGCTTTTCTTGGTTCCAGCTTCGGTCAGGTCCAGGCCTATGTGGGCATCATCGGAAGGTCGGTGAAGCAGGAGCCTCGCTGAGATGTTGCTTTTGCCCATGCGCAACCCGGCTGAGGACGGATGCTCTGTGTATCGAACCCAGCCGGCCTTTGCCAGGTGAAACACGAAGAAGAGCCCGTCGGTGTCGATGCAGACAAACTTACCGAGACGCTTCACCCCGTGGATTGTCCGGCCTTGGAGTTCGGTGTAGGGAGGGTCGGCGGTCTTAAGGGCTGAGAAGGAATTTATTCGGACTTCGCTCAGCACGCTTCCATGGAGTTGCGTGTCCAGGTACATGCACAAGCCGTGCACTTCGGGCAGTTCCGGCATGGGTCATACTCTGCCACAAGATGGTCTTCGTGCGGCAGGGGAGGCGGCCCGAGAGGCCCGATGGCGGGGCCCCGAACTACAGATGTGTAGTTCAGCCGAAGGCCTTGTGCATCCCCGTTAGCGGGACAACAATTGTTCTTACCCACTTCGAAAGATGAGGGACACGGAAACCGAAGATTCAGTGACATGCAACCAACGCAGCCTTTGGCAAAGTTGGAAGCAAGCTACCAGTGACGAGGTAGGAAGACCTGAAAGTCCAAGGATTCCGCCAGACTGTCAAGACGTCACCAGACAGCCGCAAAGTCGAAGCCCCACCAACGGCAAAACGCTGATGGGGCTTCCCCTTTGCCCAAAAACGAGGACCGGCAGCCTAGGACGCCGGCACTTCCTCTGCCGGAGCGAGGACAACGTCGCTGACCGTCAAATCGCCGTCGCCCGCCACCAGGGCAATTTCCTGGGCGTTGGCGGCAGCCTTGAGGTCGCCCAAGCCGGCCTTGAGTTGTGCAATCAGCAGCTCCGATGCCGAGATGGACGCAGAGAGAACAGCGGTGCGCTGTTTTACCTTGGCCTCGGACTTCGCCTTGCGGATGCCGCTGAGGGCAATGCCCACAGTGCCCAGCATGGTGGTGTCGCCGTCGTTGATTTCCAGGGCCGCCGGCCACTGGGCGCGGTGGACGGAACCGTTACGCCACCAGCCCCAGACTTCCTCAGTGGCGAAGGGCAGGAACGGAGCGAACAACCGCAGCAGGGCATCGAGGGTGGTGGCGAGGGCCGCCAGGACAGAAGCCTGCTCCGCCTCACCTGCAGCACCGTACGCGCGGTCCTTGATGAGTTCGACGTAGTCGTCCGTGAACTGCCAGAAGAACGTTTCGGTGATCTGCAGGGCACGGGCGTAATCGTAGTTATCGAACGCCTTGGTGGACTGCGCGACGACGTCGGACAGCTGGGCGAGCAGGGCACGGTCCAGCGGGTTGGTCACGACCGACAGGTCGGAAGTAGCCACTGAGTTTTCCGTAGCGCCGAGGTTGAGGACGAACTTGGATGCGTTGAGCAACTTGATGGCAAGGCGGCGGCCTATCTTCATCTGGGCGATCTCGTACGCGGTATCGGCTCCCAGCTTGGCAGACGCAGCCCAGTAGCGCACGGCATCGGATCCGTACTCGTTCAGCACATCAGTGGGCACCACAACATTGCCCTTGGACTTGGACATCTTCTTGCGGTCGGGGTCCAGGATCCAGCCGGAGATGGCAGCGTGCTTCCAAGGAGCCGTGTTCTGCAATGCGTCTGCGCGTACGGCAGACGAGAACAGCCACGTGCGAATGATGTCGTGGCCCTGCGGGCGGAGGTCGAAGGGGAAGACCTTGGAGAACAGTTCCTCGTCCCGGCTCCAGCCGCCCACGATCTGTGGTGTCAAGGAAGACGTAGCCCACGTGTCCAAGACATCGGCGTCGCCCGTGAACCCGTTGGCCTGATCGCGCTGCGACTCCTCATATCCCGGGGCAGCATCCGCGGCGGGGTCCACGGGGAGCATCTCATCGGAGGGCAGGATCGGGTTGTCGTAGTCCGGGTTGCCTTGGGCATCGAGGGGATACCAGACGGGAATCGGCACGCCGAAGAACCGTTGGCGGGATACCAGCCAGTCACCGTTGAGCCCGGCGATCCAGTTCTCGTAGCGGGAGCGCATGAACGCGGGGTGGAAGTCGATCTCCTGGCCGCGGCCGATCAAGCGTTCGCGGCGTTCCTCATCGCGTCCGCCGTTGCGGATGTACCACTGGCGGGACGTGACAACTTCAAGTGGCTTGTCGCCCTTCTCGAAGAAGTTCACGGGGTGGGTGATCTTCTTGGGTTCGCCATCGAGCAGGTCCGCGGCCTTGAGCAGCTCTACTACCGCTTCCTTGGCAGAGAAGGCAGTCTTGCCTGCGATGGCGGCGTAGGCTTCCTTTCCGGCCTCCGTGGTGATCCACTCCGGAGTGTCGGCAAGGATCCGGCCGTCACGCCCCATGATGGCCCGGGTGGGAAGCTGCAGTTCGCGCCACCACGTGACGTCGGTCAGGTCACCGAACGTACAGACCATGGCAATGCCGGAGCCCTTATCAGCCTTCGCGAGCGGGTGTGCCTTGACTTCAAGCTCGACGTCGAACAGGGGAGACTTCACGGTCTTGCCGAACAAGGGCTGGTACCGCTCGTCGTCGGGGTTGGCAACCAAAGCTGCGCAAGCCGCGAGAAGTTCCGGACGGGTGGTCTCGATGAAGATCTTTTCGCCGTCTTCAGTGAAGAACGGGTAGCGGTAGTAGGCACCCGCCACTTCGCGGTCTTCGAGCTCGGCCTGCGCCACGGCTGTGCGGAACGTTACGTCCCACAGCGTGGGGGCTTCGGCCATGTAGGCATCACCGGCTGACAGGTTGGCCAGGAAAGCCCGCTGGGAGACCGCCCGCGAGGCGTCGTCGATGGTTCGGTACGTCAGGTCCCAGTCCACGGACAAGCCAAGGGTCTGGAACAGGTTCTCGAAGACTTTCTCGTCCTCAACGGCAAGTTCCTCGCACAGTTCGATGAAGTTCTGGCGGGAAACGACGTCGAAATCGCGCTGGTTCTTAGCCGGCTGGGCCGGGGGAGTGTAGTCAGCGTTGTAAGGAATCGCAGGATCGCAACGCACACCGTAGTAGTTCTGGACGCGGCGCTCCGTTGGCAGGCCGTTGTCGTCCCAACCCATGGGGTAGAAGACGTTCTTCCCCGTCATGCGCATGTAACGGGCCTGGACGTCGGTCTGCGTGAAGGAGAACATGTGGCCCACGTGGAGTGAGCCGGAGGCCGTAGGCGGGGGAGTGTCGATCGAGTAGACCTGCTCCCGGGTGGTGTCCGGGTTGAACTTGTAGGTTCCTTCGTCCAGCCAGCGCTGCGTCAGAGCAGCCTCCAGGCCTTCAAGGGCCGGCTTGTCGGGAACGTTGATCGGGGCGGTGGCGGGCGTGTCTGTACCCTGCGTTGATTCAGCCATGGACCAATTGTTTCATGGGTTCTTGCCTGCTGAATCTCATGGGTTAGCCAGCCGATGGCATTGTGCGCCGGATATGGTGGTTCCATGACTTTGCCTTCACACAACAACTCCGCAGCGTTGAACAAAACCGCCGTCGTCACGGGCGCCAGCACCGGCATCGGCGAGGCGACGGTCAGGGCCTTGGCCGACGCAGGATGGAAGGTATTCGCCGTGGCACGCAGGGCCGACCGGCTCCAGGCGCTAGGTACCCAGACCGGAGCGGTTCCGTTCGCGGCGGATATCACGCACGACGACGACGTCGCGGCCCTGCTCGCGGCAGTCACCGAAGCCGGAGGTGCCGACACCCTCATCAACATCGCCGGCGGCGCTCGTGGTGCGGACACCATCGCCAATGCCGATAGCGAAGATTGGGACTGGATGTACAAGGTGAACGTTCTGGGCACCATGAAGATCACCAGGGCCTTCCTGCCGATGCTGCGCAAGAACGGCGAGGGCACGGTCCTGAACCTGACTTCCACCGCTGCGCTCGCCGCGTACGAGGGCGGCGGCGGCTATAACGCCGCCAAGTTCGCCCAGCACGCCATGACCAATGCGCTGCGCTTGGAAGAAGTGGGCAACAACCTCAGGGTTATCGAAGTAGCACCAGGCTTGGTCTACACCGAGGAATTCGCACTAAACCGGCTCGGGGACAAAGAAGCAGCCGAAAAGGTCTACGCCGGGGTAGAGAAGCCGCTCACCGCCCAGGACGTAGCCGACGTCGTCAAGTACGCCGTCTCCTTGCCGCATCACATCAACTTGGACCACATCACCGTGCGCCCGGTTGCCCAAGCCGCCAACCATAAGCTGATCCGCAAAGAGGGCTAAAGCACCCCAGAAGGTTGCTGCCGGTGCAGGGGCGGCCGAGTAGAGTCCAACGCTCCGCTGCCGCTAGACTAAAAGGACCAGCTTCGACCCGGCCATCACCGGTGAGCTTCCGGAAGAACGGCACTGAACGCCCGGCGGGAAACCGCACGAGCATCCAGGCCAAGTAGAACCGGACGGGTAAGCCCGTCACAGCAGTAATGAGCGGCCGGATCGTCATGTTCCGGTAAGTGAGGTGGTACCGCGGTACCCGTGTCGCTGACAAGCGGCGCAGGAGCCGTCCTCGCATCCTGACAGTCCACCAGCTATCACAGGATATGAGATGACCCACTACCCCAAGGCCTCAGCGTCTTCTTCCGGCACGCACGGCGTGTCCGCTTCCGTGAAGTTCCCGGAAATCGAAGAACGCATCCTCAAATACTGGGATGAAGACGGCACCTTCCAAGCCAGCATCGACCAGCGCGACAGCGATCTTCCCGGTGGGGCGGCCGGCAGCAACGAATTCGTCTTCTACGACGGCCCTCCCTTCGCAAACGGCTTGCCCCACTACGGCCACCTGCTGACCGGCTACGCCAAAGACCTCGTCGGCCGCTACCAGACCCAGCGCGGCAAGCGCGTTGAGCGCCGCTTCGGGTGGGACACCCACGGGCTGCCGGCCGAGCTTGAAGCCATGAAGCAACTGGGCATGACGGACAAGACCCAGATCGAAGCCATGGGCATCGACAAGTTCAACGACGCCTGCCGTGCCTCCGTCATGAAGTACGCCAACGAATGGAAGGCCTACGTCACCCGCCAGGCCCGCTGGGTGGACTTCGAGAACGACTATAAGACCCTCAACGTCGAGTACATGGAGTCGGTCCTCTGGGCTTTCAAGCAGCTGCACGAGAAGGGCCTGACCTACAACGGCTACCGCGTCCTTCCGTACTGCTGGAAAGACGAGACACCGCTCTCCAACCATGAACTCCGCATGGATGATGATGTCTACAAGAATCGCCAGGACCAAACAGTCACAGTAACCTTCCCCATCAAGGCAGGGGAATCCGAACTTTCCAAGGAACTGGGCGGTGTGCAGGCGCTCGCCTGGACCACCACGCCCTGGACGCTCCCGACCAACGCTGCGCTCGCCGTCGGGCCTGACATCTCCTACGCGGTCTTGCCTGCGGGACCGAATGGCATCAAGGCCGCTTCGGCGGAGGCACCGGTCACGGGCAGCTTCTTGCTGGCTGCCGACCTCTTGGGGTCCTACGCCAAGGATTTGGGCTACGGTGACGGGGCCGACGGCGTGGCTGCCGCAGCGGGCGCTGTGACGGCCACCTACAAGGGTTCCGAGCTGGAAGGGCTCGAGTACGAGCCGCTGTGGGATGACTTTGCCGATACTGAAAAGTACGGCACCCAGAACGCTTGGCGCATCCTGGTGGCCGAGTACGTCACCACCACCGACGGTACGGGCATCGTTCACCAGGCTCCGGCCTACGGTGAGGATGACCAGAAGGTTTGTGAAGAAGCCGGAATTCCGGTGGTCCTGTCCGTGGACGAGGGCGCCAAATTCCTTCCCTTGTTCGCCCACGGCCGCCTCGCGGACATCGTCGGCCTGCAGGTCTTCGAAGCCAACAAGCCCATCACCCAGGTGCTCCGGGCCGACGGCCGCCTGGTCCGCCAGGCCAGCTATGAGCACAGCTACCCGCACTGCTGGCGCTGCCGGAACCCGCTGATCTACCGCGCTGTTTCCTCTTGGTATGTGGAAGTCACCAAGTTCAAGGACCGCATGTCCGAGCTGAACCAGGAGATCAACTGGATCCCGGGTAACGTCAAGGACGGCCAGTTCGGCAAGTGGCTGGAGAATGCCCGTGACTGGTCCATCAGCCGTAACAGGTACTGGGGTTCACCCATCCCCGTGTGGCAGTCCGATGACCCGGAGTACCCACGCACTGATGTCTATGGTTCGCTTGCCGACCTCCAAGCCGACTTTGGCCGCCTTCCGCTCAACAACGAGGGACAGGTGGATCTGCACCGCCCGTTCATCGACGAACTGACCCGGCCCAACCCGGACGATCCGCGGACACCGGAAGAGGGACAGTCCACCATGCGCCGCGTGGAGGATGTTCTGGATGTCTGGTTCGACTCGGGCTCCATGCCCTATGGCCAGGTGCACTACCCATTCCAGAACGAGGAGTGGTTCGACACCCACAACCCGGCCGACTTCATTGTGGAGTACATCGGCCAGACACGTGGCTGGTTCTACATGCTGCACATCCTGTCCACGGCGTTGTTCGACCGTCCGGCCTTCCGGAACGTCATCAGCCACGGCATCGTGCTGGGCTCCGATGGGCAGAAGATGTCCAAGAGCCTGCGGAACTACCCGGATGTGTCCGAGGTCCTGGACCGCGACGGCTCGGATGCTATGCGGTGGTTCCTCATGTCCAGTCCCATCCTCCGCGGTGGCAACTTGGTGGTCACCGAGCAGGGGATTCGGGACGGTGTCCGCCAGGTCATCCTTCCGCTGTGGAACGTGTACAGCTTCTTCACTCTGTACACGAATGCTGCCAACGGTGGGTCGGGTTACGACGCCAAGCTGCGGTACGACGGCTACGCCGACACCTTGGACCAGTACCTCATGGCCAACACCGGCGACCTGGTGCGCAACGTCACCGCCAACCTGGACAGCTACGACATCTCCGGGGCCTGCGACGAGTTGCGCAGTTACTTGGACATGCTGACCAACTGGTACGTGCGCCGCAGCCGCCAGCGCTTTTTCGATGAGGACGTTGACGCCTTCGATGCGCTGTACACCGCATTGGAGACCATCTGCCGCGTGGCGGCGTCGTTGCTGCCGTTGGTGACCGAGGAGATCTGGCGCGGCCTGACCGGTGGGCGTTCCGTGCACCTGGCCGACTGGCCTGACGATGCGCTGTTCCCCTCGGACGCCGACCTGGTCGAGGCCATGGACCGCGTTCAGCAGATCTGCTCCACGGGCTCGAGCCTGCGGAAGGGCGCCAACCTGCGCGTTCGGCTCCCGCTGCAGGAGCTCACGGTCGTGGCACCCGGCGCGGATGCGCTGAAAGGCTTCGCCGCCGTCGTCGCCGATGAACTAAACCTGCGTTCCGTGCGCCTGCTTGACGCCACTACGGCCTCGCCGGAGGAGTTTGGCATCCAGCAGAAGCTGGTGGTCAACGCCCGTGCCGCCGGCCCTCGGTTGGGCAAGAACGTGCAGCAGGCCATCAAGGGCTCCAAGTCCGGCGATTGGTCCGTCAATTACGCCGGTGTGGTTGTGGCCGGCGGGCTCGAGCTCGAGCCCCAGGAATACACGTTGGAGACCGTCGTGGCGGAAGCGTCCGACGGCGGTGCTGCCGCCAGCAAAGCGGTGGCCGTTTTGCCGGGCGGGGGTTTCGTGGTCCTCAACACGGAGGTCACTCCTGAACTCGCAGCAGAGGGCCTGGCCCGCGACATGGTCCGTGCCATCCAGCAAGCACGCAAGGATGCCGGGCTCAACGTCAGTGACCGCATCAGGACTTCGGTGGAGGCTGCCCAGGACGTTGTTGATGCCCTCAACGCCAATGCCGAACTGGTAAAAACCGAGACCCTGAGCCTCGAACTCGAGGTTCTGTTGGCCGGCGTCGACGAACCGCAGGTCACCGTGACCAAGGCAGGAGCCTGATCCATGACTGACGAATTCTCTGTTGAAAGTGTGTACGCGGAACTTTTGGGCCGCGCACCGGAAAACAAGATGGAACCCCGCCTTGCTCCGTTGTTCCGTGCCATGGACGTGCTGGGGGAGCCGAACAAGGCCTACCCGATCATCCACATCACAGGCACCAACGGAAAGACCTCCACTGCACGCATGATCGAGGCCGGGCTGCGTGCCCACGGCCTGAGCACGGGCCGCTACACCAGCCCGCACCTGTCCAAGGTGACGGAGCGGATCAGCATTGACGGCGAGCCGGTGCCGGACGTAACGTTCGTCCGGATCTGGGACGAGATCCGGCCGTATTTGGAAATCGTTGATAGCGAACTCGAAGCTAAAGGCGAGCCACGGTTGACCTACTTCGAGTGCCTGACCATTCTCGGATTTGCTGTTTTTGCTGACCAGCCCGTAAATGTAGCGGTCATAGAGGTGGGCCTTGGGGGCATCACTGATGCCACCAATGTCGGTGACGGCCAGGTCTCCGTCATTACGCCGATTTCCCTGGACCACACCGAGCTTTTGGGCGACACCACCGAGGACATTGCTTACGAGAAAGCCGGCATTATCAAGCCGGGCGGCTTCCTGGTGAGCGCGGCCCAGCCGGTGGACGCGGCGCAGGTCCTTCTGGAAAAGGCCCGTGAGGTGGATGTGCCTTTCCGCTTCGAGGGTGTTGAGTTCGGAGTGGAGTCACGCAGCGTCGCTGTTGGGGGACAGGTGCTGACCATCCAGGGACTCGCCGGGCGCTATGAGGACCTCTTGCTGCCGCTCCATGGAGCGCACCAAGCCGAGAACGCCGCTGTTGCCGTGGCCGCCCTGGAAGCATTCTTCGGCGGGGGAGAGAAAGAGCTCGACGGCGAAGTCCTCAGGGAGGCGTTTGGTACCGTCACCTCGCCGGGCAGGTTGGAAGTAGTGCGAACCGCCCCCACCGTGGTGGTGGACGCGGCCCACAATCCGGAGGGAATCCGTGTTTCTGCGGAGGCAATCCAAGAGGCCTTCAGTTTCAGCAAGCTCGTTGTGGTTGTCGGGGTCCTGCGCGAGAAGGACGCCGAGGAAATCCTGAAGACCCTGAAGGAATCCCTTGGCGGCCTCGCCGAGGAATTCTGCTTCACCCAGTCGAACTCGGCCCGCGCCGTACCCGCAGCGGAACTGGCTGAGCTCGCCGTCGACCTCGGCTTCGGCGAGGACAATGTGCATATCGCCGAGAAGCTCGACGACGCCCTTGAATGGGCCGTTGAGCGCGCAGAATCCAATGACGACCTCGCTGGCGGCGTCCTGGTGACCGGCTCGATCACGGTTGTTGCCGAGGCTCGGATCCTTCTCGGAAAGGCCGGCGCCTGACCATGGTGAAAATGACCAAAGCACAGCGTGAGTGGCGCCCGGGTATGCCCAAGAAGCGACGCTCCACCAAAGTGATGTTCGCTTCCACCGTCCTCCTGCTCGAAGCCTTTGTGGCGTTCTTCGGAACGCTCGTGGTCTTTGGCCTGAAGCGGGGCGAAGTGAATCCAGCGATCATCCTTGGGGTCGGCATAGCCTTGGCGGTGGTGTTGATCGCGGCGTGCGCCGTGTTGTCCCGCCCGTGGGGGATCGCCGTCGGCTGGATTTTGCAGGTAGTGCTGATCCTGACCGGTTTGGCTGAGCCCACCATGTTCGTGGTTGGAATCCTCTTCGCGATCTGCTGGTGGTACGGGATCCGGACCGGGATCAGGATCGACCGGGAAGTGGCACAGCGGGATCGGGAACAAGCGGAATGGACCGCTGCCCACAATGACGGGACTGACCCGCAAACCCCGTAAACTGGCTGGGAAACCCACTAACCAACCGTATTGGAGCAACTGTGAGCATTGAACGGACCCTTGTCCTGGTCAAGCCCGACGGCGTCGCCCGCAACTTGAGTGGCAGCATCCTGGCCCGGATCGAAGCCAAGGGCTACACCTTGGCAGAGTTGAAGAAGGTCAACGCAACCCGCGAACTGCTGGAACAGCACTATGAGGAACACGTGGGCAAGCCGTTCTACGAGCCACTGGTTGAATTCATGCTGAGCGGCCCGGTCATCGCTGCCGTCTTCGAGGGGCATCGCGTGATCGAAGGCTTCCGTTCGCTGGCAGGGACCACGGACCCGACGACGGCGGCACCCGGCACCATTCGCGGTGACTTCGGCCGTGACTGGGGCCTGGCCGTCCAGCAGAACCTGGTCCACGGCTCAGATTCGGTCGAATCCGCCGAGCGTGAGATCAAGATCTGGTTCGCAAGCTAAAAACACTTTTCCAGATGACAGTAAAGGCCAATGTTCACGACGAACATTGGCCTTTACTGTCACCTCGCGGGCAATTTTCGGAGGGGTCAGTAACCGGAGGTGCCGGCAAACACGTGGAGGAAAGCGAAGAAGATCGTGGCGATGACGGCTACGTAAAGCAGCGCCACGATGATCCACCCTGTATCGCCGAGCAGTTTTACCAGACCGGCAGGAGCCGGGATGACTCCGTGGGAGATGTTCCGGATGGTCACCCAGACAAACAAGGGGATCATGATGGACCAGACCACCATGCAGAGCGGGCAAAGTATGTTGATGACGTACAGGGCTTGGGACCATAGCCATACAACGAAGATGAACCCGAGGGTCACACCTGTTTGCAGGCCCAACCAGTACCAGCGCGCGAACTTTGCACCGGCCAGAAGTCCCATGGCGGTGGTGATGATGATGGCGAAAGCAACGATTCCGATGAACATGTTGGGGAATCCGAACACCGAGCTCTGCGGCGTCTTCATCACTTCCCCGCAGGAAACCCAGGGATTCACATCGCAGACGGTGATGTGGTTGGGGTCCTTGAGCACATCGAGCTTTTCCAAGACCAAGTCCCCGGATGCGAGCCAACCGATAATGCCCGTAATGAGCAACAGCCAGCCAAACGGCTTATCCCGAACCATCCGGGGCAGCGACTTCGATGCCGGCTCAGCTTGGCTGGACGTGTTTTCTGCCCTCGTGGAAGCTTGATTGCCCAGGTTTTCCCTGGCGGTGCTTGGCATCGCGGATGTAGTCCTTTTCAAAAAGTGGCCCGGCCTGCCCCGGAACGGCTCTTGGGAGGATTCTAGCCGTAGAGGCTGGGGGCAACCCCGGGGCATGCAGAGCCAGGCGACACAGCGGGCTTCCGTTGATATACGTGGTGATGTGAGAGAATGAACATGGCTGGAAGCCGATCCACATGCGGGTTCCGGTCCGGTGGCTTGTTCCCAAGACCGCCAGCATGAGCAGGGCATGCCCGGATCTGGTGATCCTCGGTAGGCCCGCCAGAACGCTGGACGGCACCTGGTTGTTAAAGCAAAACAACGGGTTTCGGAGCAAAACTACCGGCCTTCGAGGGCTGCCGCACCCCAATGATGGTGCGAACCGGAAGGCATACTACTGACTTCTGTCAACGCCTGCGGGTTTTGACAATAAATGCCCCACCGGGCGCCGGATGTGGCGGTGTCGCTGGGGCAGGAGCGTTGCCACATATGGATAATGACCAAGTTGTAGCTGTTAACGACGAAGCAACCCCCTCGGAAACCGCGGACGTGCCTAAGAAAGCCACCCGGTCCCGCCGCAAGGCTGTGCCAAAGGCGACAGTAGAGGCCGCCGCGGACTCGGCGACGGAAACACCGGTCGTCGAGGCTGGGGCCGAGGAGCCTGTTGCCGAGGCCCCCGCGCCCGTTCGCAGGACAAGGTCCCGCAAGAAGGCTGAACCCACTGAGCCATTGCCTGGCTTGGGCGAGGAAGCCGCCGTCGTGCCCGAAGCTGCTGCCGAATCCCAGCCGGAAGCGCCTGCTGACGCTGCCCCCGAAAAGCCTGTACGCCGTCGTCGGACCGCAAAGCCCAAGGTCGAGGCCGCAGAGGCGCCCGTAGCCGAAGAAGCTGCCCCTGAAGGGGCGGCCGAAATAACGACGCCGACTGCAGCAGACACGCAGGCACCGGCACCAGAGCAGACCCCCGCCCCGGAACAGGAAGCAGCACAGGAACAGGAACTAACACAGGAGCAGGAACCAACTGCGTCCGCCTCGACGTCCCTCTTCCTTGAGCCGGTCTCCATCACGTCCATGATTTTCCAGGCCCCCGACCTGACGACCGTGCCGCGCGTTGCGACGCCGGAGGATAAGTCGATCGAACCGGAAGAAGCGGCTGAGACCGTGGCGGACGATGAGCTTGAAGATGCAGGCAGCCGCCGTCGTCGCCGCAGCCGTGGCCGCAGGGGCCGTCGGGGAACCGAACGGGACGAGAACGGCGCTCCCGAGGATTCCTCGGAGCCTGAGACCGACGATGAGGACGCCCCGGAAGCGGAAGCACTTGAGGAGGGCGTGACGTCGCGTCGTCGTCGCCGTCGTCGCCGTGGCGACCAAGACCTCGAACTGACCGGTGGGACCGATGACGACCCGCCCAACACGGTGACACGGGTCCGCGCGCCGCGCCCGGTCACGGACACTGCTCCGTCCAACCGCGTCACCAGCGTCAAGGGATCCACGCGGCTTGAGGCCAAGAAGCAAAGGCGCCGTGAGTCCCGCGAGACCGGACGCCGCCGCCAGGTCATCACGGAGGCGGAGTTCCTTGCCCGCCGTGAGTCTGTGGACCGGCAAATGATCGTCCGTCAGCGCGACGACAGGATTCAGATTGCCGTCCTCGAGGATGGCGTGCTGGCTGAGCACTTCGTGTCCAAAACCCAGCAGGACTCCCTGATCGGGAACGTCTATCTGGGCAAGGTCCAGAACGTGCTGCCCTCCATGGAAGCTGCGTTTGTTGACATCGGACGCGGCCGGAATGCCGTGCTGTACGCAGGCGAGGTCAATTGGGACGCCGTCAACCTCGAAGGCCAACCCCGCAGGATCGAAAACGCGCTGAAGTCCGGTGACTCCGTGCTGGTCCAGGTGACCAAGGACCCGGTGGGCCACAAGGGCGCCAGGCTGACGAGCCAGATTTCCCTGCCCGGGCGCTACCTGGTGTACGTGCCGGGCGGTTCGATGACCGGTATCTCACGCAAGCTTCCCGACGTCGAACGCAACCGCCTCAAGCGGATCCTGAAGGACCGCTTGCCCGAACACGCCGGCGTCATCGTCCGGACAGCTGCCGAGGGAGCCTCGGAAGAAGAGTTGACCCATGACATCAACCGCTTGCGCGCACAGTGGGATGGCATCGAGGGCCAAGCGTCCTCAACCAAGGTTTTGGCGCCGGAACTGCTCTACGGCGAACCGGACCTCACTATTAAGGTTGTTCGCGACGTCTTCAACGAGGACTTCTCCAAGCTGATTGTCTCGGGCGACGACGCATGGGACACCATCGAGGCCTACGTGACCTACGTTGCGCCTGACTTGGTGGGACGGTTGGAAAAGTGGACCAAGGACCAGGATATTTTTGCTGCCTGGCGCATCGACGAACAGATCCACAAGGCACTCGAGCGCAAGGTCTTCCTCCCCTCCGGTGGCTCTTTGGTCATCGACCGCACCGAGGCGATGACCGTGGTGGACGTCAACACCGGCAAGTTCACCGGCAGCGGCGGAAACCTTGAGGAAACGGTCACCAAGAACAACCTCGAAGCTGCTGAAGAAGTAGTGCGCCAGCTACGCCTGCGGGACATCGGCGGCATTATCGTGATCGACTTCATCGACATGGTGCTGGAGTCCAACCGTGACTTGGTTCTCCGGCGCATGGTGGAGTGCCTCGGGCGGGACCGTACCAAGCACCAAGTGGCAGAGGTGACTTCCCTCGGGCTGGTCCAGATGACCCGCAAACGCATGGGAACCGGCCTCCTTGAGGTCTTTGGCGAGCAGTGTGAACACTGCGCCGGCCGTGGCATCGTGACCCATGACGAACCTGTGGAACACCGCCGCGCCAACGTGGTGGCAGCCGAGCATCACCGGCCGAGCGCCGAGGCCCAACCTCCCGCTGCCCGGACCGATCGCAAGCGTCGCCGCGGCAAGGGTGGGGGACAAGGGCCAGCGGAAGCCGCTGTTCCAGCCCACATGCCTGCGCCGGCACCTTCGGCACCCACGGAAAGCCAGGACCCGGTGCGCCAAGCCAAGGCGGAGGCCACAAGGGCGGCGCTGGCAACTATCGCAGCTGCGGCACATGCCGCGCACCTGCACGACGACGAGGTTCACCGCACCGAGGAGCTGGCGCATCGCCAAGGCGAATCCGGCGAGCCCGTTTCGGGAACCACCCAGGCCGGGCTGCCCGATGCAGAGCCTGCCGCGAGCGACGTCTCCGAGACCCGTTCAACCCCGGTTCTGCGATTTGGCGGCGAGGAAGTCGCCCTTCCGTTCGTCGAACACCACGAGGAGCCAGTGGCAAAGCCAGCCATGAGCTTGGACCTTTTGGCTGAGGCTTTCTCTCATCTGGGAGACGCTCCGGCGTCCGCAGAACAAACACACGCAGGACAGGCACCCGCAGGACAGGAACCGGCTGAACAGGCCCCCGCCGCAGCGGAGCCCGAAACGTCGGCTCCCGCCCCGCAGCAGGATCTGGGCCGTGCGCCTGCTTCCGGGTCGCGCCGTGGCCGCCGTAACCGCAGCGCCAGCAGGGCCCAAGGTGCTGCCAACGAGACAAGCGTGGAGCACACAGTGGGCGCCGCTTCCGGCGGATCGGCCCACGAGGCAAAGGCTCCGGCCGAGCCCGCCAAGAAAGCTTCGTCGGATGAGCCCATCATCCTCGGAGTCGGCGTACCGGCGTCGGAACTGTAGCGCAAACACCTGAAGGACCCGGCAACTCCGCCTACGCGGAGTTGCCGGGTCCTTTGCGGTTCCGGTCGCGGTTCCGAGCACTTCCGAATTACACAGCGGCATGATTGGCCGTTAAGCTGGGGAACTGACACGGGGTGCCGGCATTAGGCCAGGCTGAGATCCAGACCCGTTGAACCTGTCCGGTTAGCACCGGCGAAGGGATGTCCCATGACAACGTCGCCATACCCTGCCGTTTACCCTTTGAACCTTTCGCGTCGCTCCATACCGCGCGTGCTGAGCATCGCGGGTTCCGATCCGTCCGGTGGCGCCGGGATTCAGGCGGACCTCAAGAGCATCGCTGCGCAGGGAGGCTATGGGATGGCGGCCATCACGGCTTTGACAGCACAGAACACCATGGGCGTCCGTGCCGTGCATGTCCCCCCTGTTGAGTTCTTGCGTCAACAGTTGGATGCCATCGGAGACGATATCGCCGTTGACGCCGTCAAGGTTGGCATGCTCGGCGACGTCGCTGTGATCAATGAGGTTCGGGCCTGGATCGAAAAGGCGCGTCCCGCCGTCGTGGTGATAGATCCGGTGATGGTTGCTTCCAGCGGTGACAGGCTCCTGCGCGAATCCTCAGAGTCAGCATTGCGGGAACTCCTGCCCCTGGCGGACCTCATTACCCCAAACCTCCCTGAGCTCGCCGTCCTGTTGGGGGAGCCCGAGGCAACGGACTGGGCTACGGCGCTGGACCAAGGCAAGCGCCTGGCCGCCGAGTACGGAAACACGGTGTTGGTCAAGGGAGGCCACCTGGCCGGTAGTGAATGCCCCGACGCCCTGGTCAACACCACGGGTCTCCTCGGCCAAGACGTCATCGAAGTAGCCGGCACCAGGGTGGAGACTGAAAACAGCCACGGGACCGGATGCTCGCTGTCATCGGCATTAGCCACAGTCCAGGTCCGCACCGGTAACTGGGAGGCCTCCCTGCGCGAAGTGAAACCATGGTTGCTTCAGGCGCTGGCTACGTCCGACGTCCTCGGCGTAGGCCACGGGAAAGGCCCTGTGCACCACTTCCACCATCTCCACACAGGGCTCCAGCAGGGGGAGTTTGCCAAAGTTCTGTGGCAGGAAGCGCTACCTGAATTGGAGGCGATTCACGGACTCAGCTTCATCCAGGGCCTCCAGTCCGGAGCGCTCGACGAAACGGAATTCACGTACTACCTCGCCCAGGACGCCCTCTACCTCAACGGCTACTCAAGGGTGCTGGCCCGGGCCGGCGCACTTGCCCCCACCGAGGAGGAGCAATTGTTCTGGGCCCGGGGATCGCAGATGTGCTTGGAGGTCGAGTCAGAGCTGCACAGGAACTGGTTGAGCACCAGGACGGCGACAACCATAACCGGGCCTGTCACCAAGTCCTACGTGGACCACCTGCTGGCCGCCACATCATCTGGCAGCTACGCAGTGGTGCTGGCCGCAGTGCTGCCCTGCTACTGGCTCTATGCCGAGGTGGGACAGCAGCTGCACTCGGCTTACATCGATGACGGCGCGAACCCCGCCCATCCATACGCAGCGTGGCTGGCTACCTACGCAGATGAAGGTTTTGCCGCGGCCACCCGGAAGGCCATCGACTTCACCGACGCAGCGGCGTCGGCAGCTTCCCCCCGCGAACGCGAGGCCATGGTGGAGGCGTTTAGGCAGTCCTGCCGGTACGAGACAGCTTTCTTTGACGCGCCCAGGCTCTACTCCTGAAGAAACAGCGGGAAGGTTTTTCGACGGCGCACGGGCTTTCCGACGGCGCGCGGGCTTTCCCACGGCGCGCCGGGGCGTTGAATCGTCCGAATGGTCAATCACCCTGTAGGCTAGACGGGCACGGTGCCGGGAGAGTCCGATACCACTGGTGATGCGGGTCACGGGGTAGCCTCCGGACCCGGCCTCATTTGCAGCTGAAGGTCAAACTAGCGTAATCTTGATCTTCGGTGCTTACGCCAACACTTGGGTTATGCCCCTTGGAATTGTTCATGGGATGACTCGCGGGCTTCGATCAGAAGTCCACGGCGTTGAGGCACAGCGCGAACCAAGCCTGATTCCAGTTAAAGGTTCCGCACGCAAATTTAGTAAGAAACGTCGAGAGAAGTGAGTGCCCAAGTGGTGTACGCGATTGTCCGCGCAGGCGGCCGCCAAGAAAAAGTTTCCGTTGGAGACTACGTAACGCTGAACCGCGTCCCCGGTGGAGCTGGCAGCACGCTTGAGCTGCCCGCCTTGCTGCTGGTTGACGGCGACAAGGTCACGTCCGCTGCTGCGGACCTGGCCAAGGTCACGGTTACGGCTGAGATCCTTGAGGACCTCCGTGGCCCCAAGATCGTCATCCAGAAGTTCAAGAACAAGACCGGCTACAAGAAGCGCCAGGGTCACCGTCAGGAACTGACCAAGATCAAGATCACGAGCATCGCGTAACTTTCGTTACTCTGTTCAGATTTTCAGTTTCCCCAGAAATTTAGAGGCAGGCATTCCAAATGGCACACAAAAAAGGCGCGAGTTCCACTCGCAACGGTCGTGACTCCAACGCACAGTACCTGGGCGTCAAGCGCTTCGGTGGTCAGGTAGTTTCGGCCGGCGAAATCATCGTTCGCCAGCGTGGGACCCACTTCCACCCCGGCGCAGGCGTCGGTCGCGGTGGCGACGACACCCTGTTCGCATTGCAGGCAGGTGCTGTCGAGTTTGGTACTCGCCGTGGCCGTCGCGTAGTGAACATTGTTGCTGCTGCAGCTGCAGAGTAACAACAAGATCTGAACCGGTGGGGCGGGCCAATGGGCCCGCTCCACCGTTCTTTTAACCGCATTACAATCGACTAGGACGCTCCGGCGTGCTGGTATGCAACAGCGCTGGGAACAGCAATTGAGGAGATCCACGTGGCGAGCTTTGTAGACCGGGTAGTCCTGCACGTATCCGGCGGTACCGGCGGCCACGGCTGTGTCTCTGTTAAGCGGGAAAAATTCAAGCCGCTCGGCGGTCCCGACGGCGGTAACGGCGGCAACGGCGGTGACGTGATCCTTCGCGTTTCCTCCCAAACCACCACGCTGCTTGACTACCACCATGCGCCTCACCGCCACGCCACCAACGGTGGTCCGGGCATGGGTGACTGGCGCGGTGGCAAGAACGGTGAAACCCTGATCCTCCCTGTTCCGGATGGAACTGTGGTCAAGAACAAGGACGGCGAAGTCCTGGCCGACCTCGTCGGTGAGGGCACTGAATACGTTGCTGCGGCCGGTGGCCAGGGCGGCCTTGGTAACGCATCCCTGTCGTCGCAGAAGCGCCGCGCTCCGGGTTTTGCGTTGCTTGGTATTGAAGGCGAATCCAGCGACATCGTCCTGGAACTGAAGTCCATTGCCGATATTGCCTTGGTCGGGTTCCCCTCCGCGGGCAAGTCGAGCCTGATTGCGGCCATGTCTGCTGCGCGGCCCAAAATCGCCGATTACCCTTTCACCACACTGATCCCGAACCTTGGTGTTGTCCAGGCCGGAGAAGTCCGCTTCACCATTGCCGATGTGCCCGGATTGATCGAGGGCGCCAGCGAGGGAAAGGGCCTGGGGCACAATTTCCTGCGCCACGTGGAGCGATGCGCCGCACTGGTGCATGTCCTTGACTGCGGCACCTTGGAAGCTGACCGCGACCCGCTGTCGGATCTCGCCGTCATCGAGGCTGAGCTCGACAAGTACGCAGTGGACATGAGCTACGCCGGTGTTGACGGCGAGGTGATTCCCCTCAACGAGCGACCCAAGCTGGTGGTCCTCAACAAGGTGGACCTTCCCGACGGCAAAGACATGGCCGAGTTCGTCCGGCCGGACCTTGAAGCCCGTGGGTATCGCGTATTCGAAGTATCCGCGACCAGCCACGAAGGCTTGCGCCAGTTGGGCTTTGCCATGGCGGAGATCGTCCAGGCCGCACGCGACGCCGTAGCCGTGGCTCCTCCCAAAGTGGCACCTCCCGTCCTCCGGCCGAGGGCTGTCAACGAGTCCGGTTTCACCATCCGGCGCGAAGAAAAGAACCTCGAGCCCCTGTTCCGCGTCTTGGGCGAGAAGCCCGTGCGATGGGTCAAGCAGACCGACTTCACCAACGAGGAAGCCATCGGCTACCTCGCGGACAGGCTCGCCAAGCTCGGCGTCGAGTCTGAGCTGTTCAAGGTGGGGGCCAAGCCAGGAGACACTGTTGTCATCGGAGAAGAGGACGGCGTGGTCTTCGACTGGGAGCCCACCATGATGGCCGGAGCTGAGCTTCTAGCAACTCCTCGTGGAACCGACATCCGCGTGGCGGACATCGGGGATCGGCCCACGCGGTCGCAGAAACGCGACGAGCAAGTCGAACGTCGAGAGGCCAAAGCTGCCGCCCGCGCCGAGCTCGAAGCAGAGCGCAAGGCAGGCATCTGGACCGAATCCGTCAATGGCAGGCGAGGCCGTGCCCTCAAGGAGAGCGCCTTGGATTCCGGTGATGACGACTAGGACCCTCGGTACTCCCGGGACACCGCTGGCCCATGAGCGTGATGCGTTAGCTACTGCCAAGCGGATTGTGGTCAAGGTGGGGTCGTCCTCGCTGACCAGCATCAAGGGCGGTATCTCCGAGAAGTCGTTGACCGGTCTGGTCGATGCCCTCGCGGCCAAACGCAATGCCGGTACTGAGATCATCCTGGTCTCCTCCGGTGCTATTGCCGCTGGGCTGGCGCCCTTGGGCCTTGCAAAGCGCCCAAAGGACCTGGCCACCCAGCAGGCGGCGGCCAGCGTCGGGCAGGGGCTGTTGATGGCCCGATACACGCAGGCGTTCAGCGCCCACGGCGTCACTGTCAGCCAGGTCCTGCTGACCGCGGACGATCTCATGCGGCGCACGCAGCACACCAATGCCTTCCGGGCGCTGGATCGGCTGCTGAATCTCGGCGTCGTTCCGGTCGTCAATGAAAACGACACCGTGGCAACCCACGAAATCCGTTTCGGAGACAACGATCGCCTCGCCGCTTTGGTGGCCCACTTGGTCCGTGCCGACGCCTTGGTACTGCTGTCCGACGTCGACGCCCTTTATGACGGTCCGCCGGCCCACGGTGCGCAGCGTATCCCGCTGGTCCGCGGCCCGCAGGACCTCGAGGACGTGACCATCGGTAAGGCAGGGAAAGCCGGCGTTGGAACCGGTGGCATGATGACCAAAGTGCAGGCAGCATCGATCGCTGCCGGCTCGGGAATTCACGCATTGGTGACGTCCACGGCGAACGCTGCCGCTGCCCTCGCCGGCGAGGACGTCGGAACCTGGTTCGCCGTAAACGGCACCCGCAAGCCGGTCCGGCTCTTGTGGTTGGCCCACCTTGCCACGGTCCACGGCAGGTTAACGCTCGACGACGGCGCTGTGAAAGCCGTGCGCGATCGACACAGATCGCTCCTTCCGGCTGGAATTTCGGAGATCGCCGGTGAGTTCGAGGCCGGTGATCCTGTGGAAATGGTTGGACTCGATGGCGTGGTGCTCGGCCGGGGCCTGGTGAACTACTCCTCCGAAGAACTGCCGCGTATGCTGGGCCGCACCACCCAGGAGCTTGGCCAAGAGCTGGGACGTGGCTACGACCGTGAAGTTGTTCATGTTGACGACCTTGTACTCCTGCGGGCCGCACGCTCATCTAAACTGGGAGCATGACTGAAGCGCTGACTCCTGACTCCTTAGTGATTTCCGACGTTTCCGGTACCGCCAGCCTGACGCCGGAGGCTCCCGTGCTAAGCGGCAGTCCAGCGGCAGCTGCTGTTCCCTTGTCAGAGGCCGACGTTCAGGCTGCAGTTCACGCCATCGCCGATCGATCCCGTGTGGCAGCGCGACGCATGGCGCAGGCAAACCGTGCTTGGAAAGACCGCGCCCTGCATGCCATCGCTCAGGCGTTGCTCGAGGGCAAGCGCCACATTTTGGACTCCAACGCAAAGGATGTGGCCGCGGGACGAGCCAACGGGACGTCAGCGGCCCTCCTCGACCGGCTGACGCTGACCCCCGAGCGGATTGACCGCCTTGTTGCCGCTTTGGAAAACTTGGCGGGTTTGCCCGATCCGGTCGGCAATGTTGTGCGCGGACAAACGCTGCCCAATGGGCTGCGCCTGCGCCAAGTGAACGTACCCATGGGCGTGGTGGCAGCAATTTATGAGGCCCGTCCCAACGTCACCGTGGACATCGCCGGCTTGGCCCTCAAGAGCGGCAACGCAGTCATTCTCCGTGGTGGTTCCGCTGCTGCACACACCAATGAGGCCTTGGTGCAGGTTCTCCGGGACGCTTTGGAATCTGTGGGTCTCCCTGCGGACGCGGTCCAATCCATCGATCAATACGGTCGTGCCGGGGCCAATGTTTTGATGCGGGCGCGCGGCCTGGTGGATGTCCTTATTCCCCGGGGCGGACGGGACCTTATCCAGACCGTGGTAACCAACTCTGCCGTTCCCGTGATCGAGACCGGGGAAGGAAACGTCCATATCTTCATTGATGAGTCTGCCAACGAAGAAATGGCTGTCAACATCCTCCTGAACGCCAAAACCCAGCGGCCCAGCGTCTGTAACACCGTCGAGACGCTTCTGGTCCACTCAGGCTCTACCGTTCTGCCCGCCGTGGCCGCGGCCCTGCGGTCTGCGGGTGTGACTTTGCATGTGGATGCGCGAACAGCTGCCGCCTTGGGCCCGAACGTGGAAACGGTTCCGGCCGACGACGACGATTGGGCCACCGAATACATGGACCTGGACCTCGCGGTGGCCATGGTGGACAGCCTGGATGAAGCGGTTGGGCACATCCGGAAATGGACCACCGGCCACACTGAGGCGATCCTGACCAACAATTTGGCCAATGCCGAGAAGTTCATCGCGGACATCGACTCGGCCGCCGTGATCGTGAACGCTTCCACGCGCTTCACAGATGGCGGCGAGCTGGGGCTGGGCGCGGAAGTGGGCATTTCAACGCAGAAGCTTCACGCACGTGGACCGATGGGCTTGACAGAGTTGACCACCACCAAGTGGATCGTCCAGGGCGAAGGCCAAGTCCGCGGCTAGTGACGCGGTAACATAGAAGTTAAGCCAGACGACGGCGGGAGGTTCCGCCGTCGTACACCATTGATAACCAACTAGGGGAGAAGATGCTGTTTCAGCAGATCGCCACGTCCATTGCGCAGGCGGAGACCGCCCATGAGCAACCCGCCCCCCTCTGGGCCGAGCCGTGGGTCTTTGGCGTTTCGATGTTCGCAATCTTTTTGGTTTTGATGTTCGTTGCCCTTTCCTATACCAACCTGGGCAACCGCCACGATGCTGTGGAAGAGCACTCCGATCCGCATCGCCAGCACCCCAACAAGCACACCCACAAGGGCCACTGAAATTATCGCCGCAACACCGCGCGCGGAGTCGGGGCCCAGGCTTCGGCTGGGCGTGATGGGTGGAACGTTTGATCCCATCCATCACGGCCACCTCGTGGCTGCAAGTGAAGTTGCAGCCAAGTTTGACCTCGATGAAGTGGTTTTCGTGCCCACTGGCCAGCCGTGGCAAAAGTCTCACAAGCTTGTCAGCGAGCCAGAGCACCGTTACTTGATGACGGTCATCGCCACCGCCTCGAATCCCCGTTTCACGGTGAGCCGGGTAGACGTCGATCGTCCGGGCCCGACCTTCACCATTGACACACTCCGGGACCTGCGCCAGCTGCGGCCGGACGCCGATCTGTTCTTCATCACCGGCGCTGATGCCTTGGCTCAGATCCTGTCATGGAAAGACGTTGACGAGCTGTGGTCCTTGGCCCACTTTGTGGGGGTAACCCGGCCTGGGCATGAATTGAACGACCTCGGGAGGACTGATGACGTCAGCTTGCTCGAGGTCCCTGCCATGGCTATCTCTTCCACCGATTGCCGCATTCGTGTAGGGGCGGGCAATCCAGTCTGGTACCTTGTGCCGGACGGGGTGGTCCAGTACATCGCGAAGTACGGCTTGTACGCGGATGGCCCCCATTCGGGAGAACTGTCAGCGGTATTGTCCGGACCAGAAGACCAAGCACGCACTGAATGAGTTTCTAAATGAACAGCCAGGAAGAGCGACCCATCCGCAGTCGGCGCGAACTTCGCCGTGCCCGGGAAGAGCAACCTGAGCCCCAGGCTAACCCGAGTACGGGCTTGGACGCAGGCCGGGGTTCCGCCGTCGACGACCGCGCCCAAGGACGCAATCGTCGTGCGGCTGATGCGCCCGTTGATGCTGTCGGCGCTGCTGCGCAGGAGCGCTCCTCGCAGGTCCGGGCCCGTGATCGTGCCACCCTTCGCACCATCAAGGAATTGGCGGGCAAAGAGGAACAGCTCTCAGGCGGCGGTCCGCCTACGCGCCGCCAACTGAGGCTGCAACAGCTTCAAGCGGAGGTGGCAACCTCCGCCCATCCGATCGTTCCGATGCCGGGCCCAGCGGCGGGGTCGGCGCAACCGCCGTCGGAAAAGCAACCGGCCGACGCCTCGCTGACCGGTACTCAGAAAGCCAAGGGCGCTCCGTCTGAATCGGAGATGTCCGTGGAGCAGGCCTTGGCCGTCCGGGAGTTGATTGCTGCCCAGGTCCAGAACCAGACGGCCAAGTTGGAGCACATTGCCGAGCAGGATCCTCTCGCGGTGGATCCTGCGGTATTGGCCGAACAGATTGCCTTGGCGGAGCGGGCTGCGGTGCTGAACAAGCGCGCGGCCGCCAAGCAAAAGCTTGCCGAGCAAACTCAGGCGGGCAAAGCAACCCCCGAGCCCGCCACCCAAGCAGTCGAAACACAAGCCAACGAGTCGCAGCCCGGCAAGTCACAGCCCGCAAAGACCGCGACTCCCACGGGCAGCCAAGTGACTTCCGGCCCATCGACAGCCAACAACCTGGCCATGGTGACCCCGTTGGAGTTCGTCAAGGTCCCGGGTGTCGAGCGGCCCGTGATGAAGCGCCCCAGCACCACCTTCGTCCCCTTGGTCACCTCGGCTTCCCCCAAGGTGGATCAAGCCAAGGCATCCAAGCAACGCAGTACCCGTGGACGTTCCGGTGTTCTGGCACGTGCCGAAGCGGTAGCGAGAAGTGCCCGAAATCGCCCTCAGGTTTCGGAGCCGGCCGAGGAAAAGGAACGGCCGCCCGTCCCCGCGAACACGGCATATGGCCTGGATCCCTTGGATGCAAACACTGCCGGCTTGGCCCGCGCCCAGCGAGCGAGGCTGTTGCAGTTTGGTGTCCTGGCGCTCGGCGTTGTGGCCCTGATCGTGGGCGTCATCATGATCGCCGGCGGCTAACACCGTTACCGCTTCAGAACATCATCACCGCTTTAGAACACCATTAAGCCCTGTACATCACTACCGCTGCAAAGCGGCTCACGCCATTCAAAGGCCACCGGCCACAACAAGGAGTTTCAGTGTCTGCACATGAACAATCGATAACCCTCGCTCGCCATGCAGCGCGTGCTGCGGCCGACAAACTGGCCGAAGACGTTGTCGCCCTTGATGTCAGTGAGCGCCTTGCACTCACAGATATCTTCCTGATTGCGTCCGCTCCAACGGAACGCCAGGTCAACGCCATCGTCGACGGCATCGAAGAAGAACTGCTGAAGCAGAACCTGCGTCCAGTGCGGCGTGAGGGACGTTCCGAGGGCCGCTGGGTTCTCTTGGATTATGCGGACATCGTGATTCACGTCCAGCACGCTGAGGACCGAGTGTTCTACGCGCTTGAGCGTCTCTGGAAGGACTGCCCCGTGGTGGATCTTGAATTGGGGGACGACGCCTCAGCCAAGGCAGTCAGTGCGGAGGACGCGGAGCACTAAGGGGACCTGGACCGAATATTCCCGATTTGGAATTTTCGAAACTGCTGTTCTAAGATATTTGAGTTGCTTCGGCGCCGAGGGTTGGAAAACCTGGCGCGGAGCGGCGAGAATATGGGGCTGTGGCGCAGCTGGTAGCGCACCTGCATGGCATGCAGGGGGTCAGGGGTTCGAGTCCCCTCAGCTCCACCATAGGAGGCCTTGGTTTTCATCCGCTTACGCGGTGAAGACCGGGGCCTCTCGCCGTATCCGGCTAAATCTGTGGAAGTCCCAAGGCCGGTGCCTAAGGTCCCGGCACCAATGCCGGCAGCATGAACTCCCACATCTGTTCGATCCTCAAGAGAACGTCGGCCCGCCCGGTTAGTACATCCGACACCATCTGCACGCCCGTAAAGCACGCGATCAGGTAGCGGGAGAACGCTGCAGCGTCCAACTCAGGCTTGATGTCGCCCTCCGCCTGCGCCTGAGCGAGGAGCCCGGCAACTGTTGCTATCCAATCCTCGTAGGGCCCCGAGATGTCGGCTTGGAAGGAAGCCGCTTCAAAGGTCAGGCGGATCCCGCCACGGACGATCGGCTCATCGAGCAGTTGAAGGCCAAACATCCTGCAGAGTTGGATGATTTTGTCCAAGGCAGGAGCTTCCGAGCCAACAATTGCCGCTCCCGCTGCCAGGACAATCGCGTGCTGTTCCTCTATGACCGCCAAAGCCAATTCTCGCTTTGACGTGAAGTGGAAATACAGCGCGCCCTTGGTCACTTGGGCGCGCTGGGTAATGTCGGCCATGCTGGCGGTGCCGTACCCCACGTCCGCGAAGACATTCGCGGCACCTTCTATGACGGCAAGACGGGTATCTTTCGCACGCTGCTGCATGGGGGCAGGGAACCTCTCAGGTAATGCACGGCTGGCGCACGCTGGGCCGCCGTCGAGACTCCACAACGCTACCACCACCCACCTGCCCGCTCCGCCGGAAACCAACTGAACGGTTTTGTTTTATGGCTGTCAGCTCATAGAATTTGGGCAGACCTGCAGCTGAAGTTTGCTGCCGGTCCGAGGCGGCCGCTTGGGGGAGGTGCGGTGGAGAAATCCAGCGCACCTCGGCCGTTGGGGACTCGCGTCCCGCGATTTCGCTAATCGCGCCATTGTGGTTAGTATTGACGAGTTGCTTCGGCGGGAAGGGATGTTCACCTACCGAATTAAACACATCCGGGGCTGTGGCGCAGCTGGTAGCGCACCTGCATGGCATGCAGGGGGTCAGGGGTTCGAGTCCCCTCAGCTCCACTTCGGAAGAAAGACCCCGCTCGTAGAGCGGGGTCTTTTCACGTTCGGCCCTGGACGGGCGTGAACACTTACGCCAGCGACTGGCTGAACTCGGCAGCGCTGACGAACTCGATTCCTTGGAACGGTTGGTCCCCGACCACTTTGGCCAGGTGGCCTGGTGGAATTGTGTAGGAATCCCCGGACGAAATACTGATCTTTCCGCCGTCGTTCGTTTCCACTTCAAGGTTTCCGGACACGCAGAAACCGACGTGGCTCAACTGGCAGGTGTCCGTTCCAACCACAGGGCCGAGACAGCTTGCCCAGGTCCAGCCCGGTTCGAAGGTCAAACGGCCGAGTGTGTAATCGTTGATTTTGACGACGTCCACGGTGGTCTTCTCCTGATGCCTGGATTCGTCGGGTGAGTTGAGGGACTTTACTTGAAGGTTCGTGACAACATTGACACTCATGACTTGCTCGCAAATGGGGGAGGGAGCCGAATCTCTTCCGGTCCCGGCGCCTGGCTCCATGGGTCCGCCGCGGCCTGTGCCTGCTGCTGCCGCCGACTGTTGGGTCGTCCGTTTGCCAGCAGGTGTTTTATCCACGCACCCCAAGGTTCCTCCTTCGTCGCGACGAAGTCGAGACCAGCATGAATGTGAGTAGTGACGCAGCTGATGAGTCGAAAAGAAAGCGAGTACAGATCGTGACGGCATTGGATCCAGACGCCGGGCTTGAGCAGTTGTTCAACGCGCTCAGCAGGCGCCCCGATGTCGAGGCCGAGAACTTGATGGCCTACGATGCCACCGATCGGCTTCTGCTTGATGCGGCTTCTCACTACGTCAGTCCAGGAACAAGGACGGCGGTCATTGGTGACCGCTACGGAGCCTTGACCCTCGGAGCCCTGTCCGGGCTCGGCGTCGAGCATGTCCGCGTACATCAAGACCTCTACACCGGACGCCTCGCCCTCCAGCGCAACGCGAAGGCCATGGACATGGAGGGACGTTTCACCTCGCACGAGTTAGGACGGGAACTGCTCGACGGCGCCCAGTTGGTCCTCCTGCAACTGCCGAAGTCACTGGCGGAGTTGGAGGAAATCGTCGATGCCGTTGCCCGCTACGCTGCCCCGGACGCGGTCCTTCTGGCAGGCGGTCGGGTCAAACACATGTCTGTGGGCATGAACGCGGTATTGGAACGCTTCTTCGGTACGGTCCAACCGCAACTCGCGCGCCACAAGTCGCGGATCCTCTTGGCACGTGACCCGCAGCAGCCAGCAGGCACGCCGCCGTTCCCGCTAGTTGCCTTTCTGCCGGAACTCGGGCTCACGGTAAAAGCCCACGGCGCCGTCTTCTCCGGTGTTCGACTCGACATCGGGACCCGCTACCTGCTCACCTTCTTGGACCGGATGCCGCCGGTTTCACGGGCGGTTGATTTGGGATGCGGGACCGGCATCCTTGCTGCCATGTACTCGCGGCGGAACCCAGCGGCCCGAGTCATTGCGACCGACCAATCTGCCGCTGCGGTTGCCTCGGCCAAGGAGACCATCGCTGCCAATGGGTTACAGGAGCGGATCGAGGTGGTCCATGACGACGCTATGTCAAAGTTGGCCGCCGGTAGTGCCGACCTCATCTTGTTGAACCCGCCGTTCCACATCGGCGCCGGAGTCCATGCCGGTGCTGCGGTGAAAATGTTCGAGGCGGCTGCCCGGGTCCTCGCCCCCGGAGGGGAACTGTGGACGGTGTACAACAGTCACCTGCAGTACAGGGCTGCTCTTGAGCGTCTGATTGGACCCACAACCGAGATCGGTCGGAACCCAAAGTTCACGGTAACGCGGAGCCAGCGTGTGGCCGTGCCCGCGTCGGCGGGGGTGCCGTACCATTCAGACAGAACTTAATTCCGACCACTTTCTCCGCATGACGAGAGGTATCAGTGACTGAGATCCGGCAGCCAACCCCGAGGCGCGGAACCAATCTTCCCCGGATGGGGGACTTCAACCTCACCGTCATTTTGGAAGCCATCCGCCGCTCGCCCGGCGGGTTAAGCCGTGTCGAACTGGCCCAAGTGGTGGGGCTTTCTCCGCAGACCATATCCAACATCTCGCGGCGCCTTCTGGATCAGCACCTCATCCTTGAGGCGGGCAAGGAAGGTTCTGGCCCGGGCAAGCCGCGGACCATCCTTCAACTCAACCCGGGCGGAATGTACGCCGTCGGTGTGCACTTGGACCCTGCTGTCATTACCTTCGTTGTCCTGGACCTTGTGGGGGCCGTGGTCCGGCATAGCCGCATGGCCACCCCGGGTGGAGATCCGGCCGCGGTCATCACCACGATCGCTGAACAGATCACCGCGCTCATTGATGACTCGGGCGTGGACGCGGCAAAGATCGCGGGGCTGGGAGTGGCTGTGCCGGGCCCTATCGATCTTAAGGAAGGCTCTGTGGTGGAGCCTCCACTTCTGACGCGGTGGAACCGGGTCCGTATTCGTGAGGCTCTTCAGCAAGCAACCGGCTTGGAGACCGTGGTGGACAAGGATGTCACCAGTGCGGCCGTGGCGGAGACGTGGGCCGGTGGTGCCAGCGGTGCCGGCAGCTTTGTCTTCATGTATATGGGTACGGGCATCGGTTGCGGCATTGTTCTCAACGATGAGGTTGTTCGCGGCACCTCAGGCAACGCGGGCGAGATCGGCCACATCATGGTGGATCCTGATGGGCCACCTTGTGACTGCGGGCTCCGCGGTTGCGTGAAATCGTCCTGTATTCCCCAAGTGCTGGTGGCCGAGGCTGAGGCCGCCGGCGTGTTGGCCGGGCACCGCGCGGACGCCGACGGCCCTGAGGTCCAGGAACGCTA
Organism: Arthrobacter sp. fls2-241-R2A-200; assembly: GCF_030209745.1. Classification (GTDB taxonomy): domain Bacteria; phylum Actinomycetota; class Actinomycetes; order Actinomycetales; family Micrococcaceae; genus Arthrobacter. Next base: position 154,961 of record NZ_JARVRJ010000002.1, on the reverse strand, counting down.
CGCAGAGTTGTGCGATAAGGCCGACGACGGCGACGAGCAAGCGATTGCGATTCTGGACAGGTCGGCCACCCTCGTTGCCCGCGCAGTATCGGCGGTGACCAACACCCTTGACGTTGAACGTGTCGTGTTCGGAGGACCTTTCTGGGCGCGGATGGCCCCCTACTTCCTGGAACGTGTCCCGGCCCTGGTGGAGAAGGACAGCGCTGCTCGGATGATCCACGGCTTGGAAGTGGTGGGAACAGGCGTGGGGGAGGACGTGGGCGCTGTCGGGGCTGCCTGCCTCGTGCTCGAAGACGCGCTTGCTCCCCGGGCGCAACGGCTCTTACTGGAAGGCTGATCCGCCTGAGGACGTAGCTCGGCTGCGGATTAGTCGTCGATATCGCCGTTAGTCAGTCGATATCCTCGATTCAGTCGATATCCTCGATAATTTCGCCGTAAGGAATCGAATCGTCCAAGTGCGCTTGGTGCCCGGTGGAACCGGTGTTGAAGATGATGCGGACGCCGTGCCTTTGGTCCGCGGCTGATTGCAGCAGGACAGGGCGAATGGCATCTACCACGTGCTGCGTCTGTGCATCCAAGTAGTTCTGGTAGGAGGCTGGTAGTTTGTGCATGGCAAAAGAATAGACCTCGGCGGTCCCCATGGGGAGGGGAATCAGGGGGAGTTCGGCGAATAAAGTTCACGGATCTGTCCGCAACGTTCGTAAAACTGCGTCTTAATTCGGCGCTTGAATTGATCGCGCCGGCTCCCGCCCTTAGAGTCATAGACAAGTTACCGCGGTAACGTGTCAGCGATCCTCCGTTGGATCTGCCCCGCAAGGGCGGTGAGGAGGGTGTGGGTGCCCCCATGTGGGCCTGACATTTGCACACGGAAAAAGCTTCATCCCAGGCGTAACAGTCGCGGCTGCGTCCTGCTGGAGCCCATTCGTGTATCCCAAACTCAATTCATCATCCAAGATTTTCGCCACACCCATGCGGTCCGGCGGTCAGCAGGTGATGTCATACAGCCAAGGACGCAAATGTCGCCACCAAGCCTTATTGACGTACATCCGAATCTTGCCGGAACTGCCCCGGTAGCACTCTCCTACGAACTGTTTCCGCCGCGTTCTGCTGCCGCAGCCGAAACGTTGTGGACTACCATCCGCGAACTCGAAGCCACCGAACCGGATTATGTCTCGGTGACATACGGTGCCAGCGGATCCAACCGTGACACCGCCGTCGACCTTATCAATCGACTTCTCACGGAGACCACCTTGCGTCCCTTGGCGCACCTGACCTGCGTTGGCAATACGCCCACTGAACTGGCAGAAATCATCGGTGAACTGCTCGACCACGGAGTACGCGGCATCTTGGCGCTGCGTGGTGACCTTCCCCAAGACGGCCAGCCCGCCACGGGTTCCCTCCGGTATGCGCAGGACCTCATCGAGCTGATCCGCCGTGTGGAACTTCGCCGGTCAGCCCTGCTGTGCGCAGGCAAGATCGCGGTGGGAGTTGCTGCGTACCCCACCCGCCATCCGGAATCGCCCAGTGAAGGGCACGACGTCGAGGTGTTGCTTGCCAAGCAGCGCTCAGGGGCGGACTTCGCCATCACCCAGGTGTTCTTCCACGCCAGCGAATACGCCGGACTGGTCTCGCGTGCCCGCCGGGCCGGAGTGACCATCCCCATCATTCCCGGCGTCATGCCGCTGACCAGCCTGAGGCGCCTCAAGCGGCTTGGTGAACTGGCCGGCGTCGAGCCTTCCAGGGAACTCATCGAGCGCTTGGGCGCAGCAGAGACGGAAGGCGAACGCCGGCGCATCGGCGTTGCTGCCACGGTGGACCTCGCTAATGCTGCCCTGGATGCCGGTGCGCCCGGAATTCACCTTTACACCTTCAACGAGCACGCACACGCCTTGGATGTGCTGGACAAACTGAATTTGCCGCGGCCTTCCAAAGCTTTGCACCGCATAAAGAGCGCTGTACGCCAGGAATTCGCACACTGACCCCGATAGCTGATCACGGATCAGCTGACCCCACACGCCTGACCCCACACGCCGGGGCTACCGGTTGCCACGACATCACCGATTCAGCACCTACTTCATCGATTCAGCACCTACTTCATCAAGGAAAAATCCATGACTGACCAGATCACTCCCGCTACTCCTTTCCCGTCAGCATCGCTTCTGGGATATCCGCGCATCGGCCGTCGTCGCGAGCTCAAGAAAGCCGTCGAAGCATACTGGGCCGGCAAGATTGACGCTGCAGCGCTGGACGCCGCAGCCAAGGACATCCAGCTCACCATCGCCAAGCGTCTGCAGGAGCTGGGCCTCACCGAGGCGGCCGCAGTTCCTGGCACCTTCTCCTACTACGACCAAGTCCTGGACACCACCGCGCACCTGGGCGCAGTCCCTGCCCGTTTCGGTGAGCTCCTCAATGCGGAGGGGCAGCTGGATATCGATGGCTACTTCACCCTGGCCCGCGGCAACAAGGAGCAGCAGCCCCTTGAAATGACCAAGTGGTTCGACACGAACTACCACTACCTGGTTCCGGAAATCGGCCCCGAAACAACGTTCAGCCTCGCCTCCACGGCCAAGGTGGACGAGTTCGCCTTCGCGCTGGCCAACGGCATCGAGACACGGCCGTACATCGTGGGCCCGGTGACTTACCTTCTGCTGTCCAAGGCCTCCGACGACGCTCCGGCCGGCTTTGCTCCGCTGTCCCGCCTCGAAGACATCCTGCCCGTCTACGTCCAGCTCCTGCAGAAGTTGGCTGAAGCCGGCGCTAGCTGGGTTCAGCTGGACGAGCCTGCGTTGGTAGTCGACCAAGAAACCCCCGCAGCAGAGGTTGAAGCCGCAGTGGCGCGCGCCTACGAGGTCCTCACCTCGGCGGCCAACCGTCCGCAGATCCTCGTCTCCACCCCGTATGGTGCCCTCGACGGGCAGTTCGGCACCCTCGCTGCCACCAACATCGACGCCCTTCACATCGACGTCTTCAAGGGTTCCCTTCCGTCCGACGCAGCACTTGCCGGCTTGGGCAGCAAGACCTTGGTTGCGGGCGTCGTGGATGGCCACAACATCTGGCGCAACGACCTTGCTGCCTCGGCTGGGAAGCTGGATGAACTGAAGGCTGCCGCCGCCAAGCTCACCGTCAGCACTTCCACCTCGACACAGCACGTGCCTCACGACGTTGCCGAGGAAACACAGTTGTCCGAGCAGTTGCGCAGCTGGCTTGCTTTCTCGGACCAGAAGGCCGTTGAGGTCAAGACCTTGGCGTCCTACCTGGCAGACCCCGCTTCGGCCAAGGCCGCCATTGACGAAGCATCCGCAGTCATCGCTTCCCGTGCCACTGCTGAAGGCGTCCGCCGTGACGATGTTCGGGCCCGCACCGCTGCCTTGACCGCAGCAGACTTCAGCCGCTCCGAGTACTCGGTCCGCGAAGCAGCCCAAGAAGAGGCCCTGCACCTTCCGCCGCTGCCCACCACAACCATCGGTTCTTTCCCGCAGACCTCCGAGATCCGCTCCGCCCGTGCCCGCAACAACAAGGGCGATCTCACCAATGAGCAGTACGAACAGCTCATGAAGGATGAAATCAAGCGCGTTGTTGACCTCCAAGAGGAGCTCGGCTACGACGTCCTGGTGCACGGCGAGCCCGAACGCAACGACATGGTCCAGTACTTTGCCGAGAACCTCGAGGGCTTTGACGTTACAGTCCACGGTTGGGTTCAGTCCTACGGTTCGCGCTGCACCCGCCCGTCAATCCTTTGGGGCGATGTCACCCGAAGTGCGCCGATCACCGTGGCTTGGGCAGAGTACGCGCAGTCACTGACCAGCAAGCCGATGAAGGGCATGCTCACCGGTCCGGTCACCATCCTTGCTTGGTCGTTCGTCCGCGATGACCAGCCGCTGGGCGAAACCGCCAACCAGGTGGGGCTGGCACTGCGTGATGAGATCGCCGATCTCGAAGCTGCCGGTATCAAGGTCATCCAGGTGGATGAGCCTGCACTGCGCGAACTCCTTCCATTGCGCAAGGCAGATCACGCCGATTACCTGAAATGGTCAGTGGATTCCTTCCGCCTGGCCACGGCCGGAGCAGCTGACGCCACCCAGATCCACACCCACCTCTGCTACTCCGAGTTTGGTGTGATCATCGATGCGATCGACGGCCTCGACGCTGACGTGACCTCCATCGAAGCTGCCCGTTCCCGCATGGAGGTCGTCCACGACCTCGAGTCCCACGGGTTCGGCCGCGGCGTGGGCCCGGGCGTCTACGACATCCACTCGCCGCGCGTTCCCGGCGAGGCCGAGGTCACTGAGCTCCTGGCAACCGCGGTCAAGCATGTTCCCTCACGCCAGCTCTGGGTCAACCCGGACTGTGGCCTGAAGACCCGCGGTTACGTGGAAACCGAAGAGTCGCTGCGCAACCTGGTCAAGGCAACGCGGACGGTTCGGGCCACGTTGCTGGAGACTGCAAAGTAGTAGCTAGGCGTAAGGAACGACGGCGGCCGGTCACCTCAGAGGTGACCGGCCGCCGTCGGCTGCTTTAAGGCTTCTTTGGAGGTCGCTACTCCCACAGGATTTCGTCATCCACCATGCCGTCTTCATCCGCAGCGGCTACCAGCAATTCGTCGGTGAAGCGCGAGCCGAGGGTGAAGTCGAGGACGAAGTAGCGTTCCGGCTGGCCCGGATAGATGGCCACATGACCGAGCTTGAGGGCTTTGAGGAACACGTTGTTGGTGAGCTGCTCCTTGTCCCTGACGCCAAAGACGGATTCGAGTTGTTCCTCTTTGAGCTGCGAGCAGTGGAAGTGCAGGAACTGTTGGGGGTTGGTCCCGTCCTGGTCCAGTTCCTCGGAGATCATTTCCCGGACTTGGTCCACAAGCTCGGGAAGGAAACGCAACCTGTAGTCCACCTTGCGCATCGCGGCCTCATCGAAATGGTCATGCGCGGCGACGTTGAGGTCCAGTTCAAGCTGGCTACCGCCAATCTCATGTTTGGCAACAAAGCAATGTTCGCGCCCATTGCTGAGCTCAATTTCCCCAAAGTGCTTGCTCGCTAGCTTGCCCATGTGATCAATCTAACCCCAACACCGAGCGTGTTCCAGCAAATGGGGATATTTCAGCGGTTGCGCTGCGGACCCTTGACACGCCCGGTTTTGAGGGGATGCAGCCCGCTCCGGCCGGCGGAGCCGCGCAGCGAATCTGCCAGCATTTGCGTGAACAATTGGACTTGTGCGGTTCGCTTTTCATTGATGAGCAAAGCGAAAACATTTCGGGCCAGGCGGATGTCGGGGACGTCGAGGACCACGACTCCGGATGGCCGGTTCCATAAGGCCAGTTCCGGCACCAGCGAAGCACCGAGCCCGGCGGCCGTCATTTCGAGGCTGGCGTGGAAGTCGTCGCTGTAGGCCACGACCCGGGGATGGAGGTTGCAACTGGCGAACAGCCGCTCGATAACCAAGGCATCGCTCGTGCCGGGATGATGGACGATCCACGGCATGTCCGAGAGGTGGGAGGCCTCCATCTCGGCATCCTCACGGATTTTCCACGATGCCGGCAGGACAACGCGGAAGTCGTCGTCGCCAATCCATTGCCGCTCCAGCGAGTGCGGCCACGCCAAACCGGACTGCCCCACTTGGTAGACCAGGGCTACATCCAGCTCCCCGCCGCTGCGGAGCCCTTGGATGGTTTGGGCTGGTTCTGCCACGGAAACCTTGAGTTCTATGCCCAAGTCCTTCCAGCGGTCACTGAGCAGGATTTCCGGCAGAACGTAGGTGGCCAGGCTGGGGAAGATCCCTAGCCGCAGTTCCTGGGCGGGGGAGTCGTTCGTCCGCGAGGCTGCTGCCATGAGGGCCTCGACGTCGGTAAGTACCTTGGATGCATGGCGCGTCATGGTCACCGCGGCCTCCGTGGGGACGATGCTGCGAGCCGAGCGCTGGAACAGTTCGACGCCGGTATCCCGTTCCAGTGCAGCCATCTGTTGGGATACGGCTGAGGCGGTGTAGCCGAGCTGCGCGGCTGCGGCAGCGAACGACCCCAGTCGGGAAACCTCCATGAGTGTTCGGAGGTGGAGGAGGTTGACCATCACCAAATTTTAGCTGTTGAACGCACCACATTTTCAAAGTGTCACGACACGCCGCCACCCCGCGACACGCGGGAGATTTAATGTGGCTAAGTAGTCCACAGGGTGTGGATTTCATCTCTCACTTCGGCGGAATCACGGACATTTTGAAGGCCCCTGCCTGTGGACGAGCAGTGGATTGAATGACATACTTGTAATACATCATCTTGGGGTTCCATTTCGACGCTTGCACTACATGTAGTATCGGTTTACGGATTGGGCGGGAAACAGGGCCGGTATCGGATTCATTGGTTAGCTCCGGTTGAACCCGCCAGATACGAAGAGAATCAGACTTCAACTTAGGGGACAGGGATCATGACCGTAACGGTTTACACCAAGCCGGCCTGTGTTCAGTGCAACGCAACGTACCGGGCGCTCGACAAGAAGGGCATTGCCTACCAGAGTGTCGATATCTCCCAGGACGCCGAGGCACTCGAACGCCTCAAGGCCCTGGGGTACATGCAGGCTCCCGTCGTCGTGACCGAACAGGATCACTGGTCCGGATTCCGCCCGGACAAGATCGAGGAACTGGCCCAGGCCGTCTCCTCCGTGGCCTAAGTTTCCTGTCAGGCTTCGCCACCATACACACCAAGAATTCCTATGTAGTTGAGGTGACTCCCATGGCACCGGTGGCAGCGGCAACTGTTCGCGATGCGGCGCACGCTGTCACCACCCGGAGTCACCTCATTTACTTTTCCTCCACCTCCGAGAACACCAAACGATTCGTCCAGAAACTGGGCCGGGACGCTGCGCGGATCCCGCTCTATGCCCAGGACGCACCCCTTCAGGCACTTGAGCCTTTCGTCCTTGTGCTGCCCACATACGGTGGCACCAACGGCGAAGGTTCCGTGCCCAAGCAGGTGATCAGGTTTTTGAACGACCCCGGGAACAGGGAACTGATCCGCGGTGTTATCGGAGCGGGGAATACAAACTTCGCGGACAACTACTGTGCAGCGGGAGACATTGTCTCCGTCAAGTGCAAGGTGCCGCATCTTTACAAATTTGAACTCATGGGGACGCCAGAAGACGTCCAACGGGTCAACGAAGGGCTGGAAAAGTTTTGGACACAACTGTCGCAGAAACAGAAGTAACCGGGGGCGCTGTGGACACGGTCAAGAAGCCATTGCCTGAGGCTTACAAGGGACTGGGCTATCACGAGCTCAACGCCATGCTGAACCTGTATGGCCCCAACGGTGAGATCCAGTTCGAGGCCGACCGCGAAGCTGCGCACCAGTACTTCCTGCAGCACGTGAACAACAACACCGTGTTCTTCCACGACCTGGAAGAGAAGCTTGATTACCTGGTGAAGAACCAATACTACGAGCGCGAAACGCTCGACCAGTACACGATGAACTTCATCCGCGAACTCTATAACCGCGCCTACAAGAAGAAGTTCCGCTTTGAGACCTTCCTTGGTGCTTTCAAGTTCTACACCTCGTACACGCTGAAGACGTTCGACGGCAAGCGCTTTCTGGAGCGCTACGAAGACCGTGTCTGCATGGTTGCACTGCACTTGGCCCGTGGTGACGAAGAGCTCGCCAGCAGGCTCGTCGACGAGATCATCGACGGCCGTTTCCAGCCGGCCACCCCGACGTTCCTGAATGCAGGGAAGGCGCAGCGCGGCGAGCTCGTCTCCTGCTTCCTGCTCCGGATCGAAGACAACATGGAGTCGATCGCACGCGCCATCAACTCCGCGCTGCAGCTCTCCAAGCGTGGTGGCGGTGTGGCGCTCTCGCTCACCAACATCCGCGAGCACGGTGCGCCGATCAAGCAGATCGAAAACCAGTCCTCCGGCGTCATTCCCGTGATGAAGCTCCTCGAGGACAGCTTCTCCTACGCCAATCAGCTCGGTGCACGCCAGGGTGCAGGTGCCGTCTACCTGCACGCCCACCACCCGGACATCTACCGCTTCCTGGACACCAAGCGGGAAAACGCCGACGAGAAGATCCGGATCAAGACGCTCTCCTTGGGCGTTGTGGTTCCGGATATCACGTTCGAGCTCGCCAAGAAGAACGAGGACATGTACCTCTTCTCGCCGTACGACGTCGAGCGCGTTTACGGAGTGCCTTTCTCCGACATTTCGGTCACTGAGAAGTACTACGAGATGGTGGACGATTCCCGGATCAAGAAGACCAAGATCAGCGCCCGCGAGTTCTTCCAGACGCTGGCTGAGATCCAGTTCGAGTCCGGTTACCCGTACATCATGTTCGAGGACACCGTGAACCGGGCCAACCCGATCGACGGCAAGATCACCATGAGCAACCTTTGCTCGGAGATTCTCCAGGTTTCTTCGCCGTCGATCTATGCAGAAGACCTGAGCTACGAGACCGTGGGCAAGGACATCTCCTGCAACCTCGGTTCCATGAACATCGCCAAGACCATGGATTCACCGGACTTCGGCCTCTCCATTGAGACGTCCATCCGTGCCTTGAGTGCTGTCTCGGACATGTCCTACATCAACTCGGTTCCGTCGATTGCCCAGGGTAACGCCCAGAGCCACGCGATTGGCCTTGGACAGATGAACCTCCACGGCTACTTGGCCCGTGAGCACGTCCACTACGGCTCTGAAGAAGGCCTGGACTTCACCAATATTTACTTCTACACGGTGTTGTTCCACGCTCTCCGCGCTTCCAACAGGCTCTCTATCGAGACCGGCCAGAAGTTCGGCGGCTTCGAGAAGTCCACCTACGCATCTGGTGAGTTCTTCGACAAGTACACCGAGCAGGAATGGACTCCGGCAACGGAGCGTGTGCGTGAGCTCTTTGCCGGCCACCACATCCCCACGCAGGATGACTGGCGCGAGCTGAAGGCTTCCGTCATGGAGCACGGTATCTACAACCAGAACCTCCAGGCCGTACCGCCTACCGGTTCCATCAGCTACATCAACAACTCCACCTCGTCGATCCACCCGGTGGCCGCCAAGATTGAAATCCGCAAGGAAGGCAAGATCGGCCGCGTCTACTACCCGGCGCCGTACCTGACCAACGACAACCTGGAGTACTACCAGGATGCCTACGAAATCGGCTACGAGAAGATCATCGACACCTACGCCGCTGCCACACAGCACGTGGACCAGGGCCTGTCGCTGACGCTGTTCTTCAAGGACACCGCCACGACGCGTGACATCAACAAGGCGCAGATCTACGCATGGCGCAAGGGCATCAAGACCCTCTACTACATCCGTCTCCGCCAGCTCGCGCTGGAGGGTACGGAGGTTGAGGGCTGCGTCAGCTGCATGCTGTAGCCGACCGCGCACAAAACTGAAGAGTACGACGGCGGGTTCCCACCCGCCGTCGTACGCTTACCTTTAGAACTACCCACCGCTAAAAGGGGATGAAATGACCGAAAAGGTCAAGCTGCTGAGCCATGTCGAGGCCATCAACTGGAACAAGATCCAGGATGACAAGGACGTGGAAGTCTGGAACCGCCTGGTCAACAACTTCTGGCTTCCGGAGAAAGTGCCGTTGTCCAACGATGTCCAGTCGTGGCACACCCTGACGCCGGATGAGCAGCAGCTCACCATGCGCGTTTTCACCGGCCTCACCCTGCTGGACACCATCCAAGGCACCGTGGGCGCTGTCTCGCTGATTCCGGATGCTTTGACCCCGCATGAAGAGGCCGTGTACACCAACATTGCCTTCATGGAGTCGGTCCACGCGAAGTCTTACTCGTCCATCTTCTCTACCCTGTGCTCCTCCAAGGAGATTGACGACGCTTTCCGCTGGTCGCTCGAGAACGAGAACCTGCAGAAGAAGGCACAGATCGTCATGGACTACTACCAGGGCGACGATCCCCTGAAGCGCAAGGTAGCGTCCACGCTGCTGGAGAGCTTCCTGTTCTACTCGGGCTTCTACCTGCCCATGTACTGGTCTTCCCGCGCCAAGCTCACGAACACCGCCGACCTCATCCGCCTCATCATCCGTGATGAGGCCGTGCACGGTTACTACATCGGCTACAAGTTCCAGAAGGGCCTGGAGAAAGTTTCCGAGGCCCGCAGGCAGGAGATCAAGGACTACACGTTCGAGCTTCTGTTCGAGCTGTACGAAAACGAAGTCCAGTACACGCACGACCTCTATGACGGCGTCGGTTTGGCCGAAGACGTCAAGAAGTTCCTGCACTACAACGCCAACAAGGCCCTCATGAACCTCGGTTACGAGGCCATGTTCCCGGCCTCCGTTACCGACGTGAATCCGGCCATCCTGTCGGCACTCTCCCCGAACGCTGACGAGAACCATGACTTCTTCTCCGGTTCAGGCTCCTCGTATGTGATTGGCAAGGCTGTTAATACGGAAGATGAGGACTGGGAGTTCTAGGGTCTCTCGCGCCGCTCGGCGCCTTGGGCCGGGAAGACGGGCTTGAGGTGCGCCGCGTCGGGTGGGACGACAAGCAGCCGCTGTTCCGTCCCATCCGACACGCCTAGCGCGTCGAGGTCGCCCACGGTCACCTCGGCCGGTCCCGACGGCTGGCGAAGTCGTTCTAGAACACCACGACCTCAGCTACCGGCTGGCTCCAGACCGCGTGCATAGCGACCACCCTCCGCCATCTGTTCCTGGCGCGCACCCGACTGGGACCTGCTGCCGCGGCGTGAGCGCCGCCGGTCCCGGGCAGCGCGGAATGCGGCATGATCGGACACGCCTACGGCTGATCCACCGGGAGGATCGTTTAACCGGGCAAAGGCTTGTGTTCGCGCGGAACCCGGTAGCGTCGGCTGATGCTCACCCGAAGCGCGCGCTGCTGCGGCTCATCCGCAGGGCTCCAACGCTCCGTTTCACCGATGCTTGCTGGACCCGTCTTGGAGGCCGCGTCCTTGCTCCCATGCGGAGGTCAGCGCCCGCAGGGGATCGACCAAGCCTTCGATGGCCCAGACCGGGGCCTCGGCGAGTAGGGCATCTTCGAGGGCGAGCTGCGCGGGAATCACCTCGTCCACGAGCGCCGCGCCAGTGTCGGTGAGGACGAGCAGGGACGAGCGGCCGTCAGCCGGGTTGGCCGTCCGGCTCAGCAGTCCCCGAGCCTGGAGGGCGTTCAGCCGCATGGTGATCGCGGAGCGCGGGACAAGCAGCGTCTGGGCCAGGGACGTTGGGCTCAGAGGTTCGCCCGACCGGCGCAGCGCGGAAAGCACGTCCAGCTCGCCGCGGGTGAGCCCGTAGTCGGCCAGGAAGGCGTCGCTGGCTTCGAGGATAAGGCGGGAAGCGCGCAGCACGCGGTGGATCACCCCGAGGCTGCTGAAGCTCAGGTCCGGACGCAGCCGGGCCCACTCAAGCTGCATCCGGTCCACGACGTCGCCGTGAGCGGCGAAGCCGTCTGCATCCTGATTCATCCAGCTCCTCCGCGCCCCCGTGGCCGTCGCCTCGGTCAACCACAATAGTAGTTCATAACTGTAGTAACCTTGAGGTACTTCATTCCTGTACCACTTTGGAAGGTTAAAATGACGCAGGCCACCCCCACGCGGTCCTGGTGGGCGGCAGTCTTCGACGTGGGCCCGCATGCCGGCGCCCATTGGACCGCCCTGCGCGCAAGCCTGGCGATCTTCGTCCCGCTGGTGGCGTGCTTGGCGAGCGGTCGCGGCGACCTGCTGCTGTATGCCGCGATCGGTGCCTTCGCCGCCCTGTACGGCCGACACGAGCCGGCGCGGGTACGCCTAGCCATGCAGGCGCAGGCGGGCGCGGTGCTGGTAGTCGGTGTCGTCGTCGGCGCCCTAGTGGCGACCGTCCCGTTCCGGCTCTGGCTGCTCGTCCCGATTGCGGCCGTTTGGGCGGGCGTCGCGGTAGTGCTAGCCGAGCTTGGCCGATGGCATCCGGCCGGAGCTCTCAACCCGGTCTTCGCCCTCACAGCCTCGGCCACGGTCCCGATCGCGCTGAGCACGGTGCCCGCAGCCGCCCTCGCTGCGGCTGGCGCTGCCGTCTTCGCGCTGATGCTCGCCCTCCCGGGTCGCACAGCCCGCGACGGCGGCCCGGTGGGGTATCGGCTCTCGTGGCGCGACCTACGCCGGTCCGACCCGGTAGGCCGCCACGTCGCCCGCTATCTGCTCGGTATCGCCGCCGCCGGCCTCGCCGTCGCGACCAGCGGCATCGGCCACCCCTACTGGACCTTCGTCACGGCGTCCGTCCCCATGTCGGCACCCGACCTGCACGCCCGCCTCACGCGCGCCGCCCAGCGGGTGATCGGCACCGCCGCCGGCCTTGGCGCCGCAGCCCTCGTCCTGGCCGCCCACCCCAGCAGCTACGCCGCGATTATCGTGATCGCCGTGCTCCAGGCGTGCACCGAACTGACGACCGGGCGCAACTACAGCCTCGGCCTGGTCTTCTTCACCCCGATGGCCCTTCTGCTGGGCGATCTCATGCTGCCAGCCTCGATCGGCACGCTCCTGGCCCAGCGCGCGCTTGAGACCCTGATTGGCCTCACCATCGCCCTAGCCGCCACTGTCATCACCCACGAAAGGCGCACTCCTACGCAAGTCAGTCGGCGTGGGTGATGGCTTAAAAAGCCGCTGCATTGCCGGAGTCCAGAACTGGCCACGTCGGTCAACTAGCCTGCGAGTTCTAAGATCGGCCCGTCTCTGGTAGCTTCCAAGCCCCTTACGCACGGTCGCGTAGGGGGCTTCGCTATTAGTACTGGAGACGGACAATAACAAAGTACTTGATCTTGTTCCCGGGGAGGCCATGCAGCTCACGGCGGACGAGCTCGACGTCGCGGCGGAAGCCGGGCATGCAGTCACGCCGGGGCACGTACCCGGGATACACGGTACCCAATGGCGGCTGCACCATCCTGGAGTTGCCCGCGCGTGAAGCAGCAGTTGAGTGGGCCGCGAAGATCGCCGTCGCATGCCGCTGTCTCCAGGAACTCAGAGAGTTCCAGTACGATCCAGCCAGCTAAGGCCGTTAGGGGCCGCCTTCATCTGCCGACGCCAGCCAATCCATACGTTCGCGGCCTGGTAGGGGCGGGGCCGTGGACCGGTAGGTGTGTCCGGTGGGGGTGCTGACGTTCAGGGTATGCCGGGGGCCAGACTCGCTTCTGACAGACCAGCCAGGGTTTTCTTTGGTGTGATTGCAGGCTTCGCAGAGTCCCGCGCCGTTTTGGATGGACGTAGGACCGCCCAATTGCCACGAAACTATATGGTCGATGTGGCGGATGGGCGCATCACAGTAGGGGGTTCTGCATGCGGTATCCCGGGTCTCGATGAAACGCCGGAGCCGCTGGGGGAATAGCCGGGCTTTGGAGTCCGAAGCGAGCAACTCGCTCGTCGCAGGTGCTGTGTAGAGCCGGCGAAGCCACACACGGAAGTCGATGTCGACGGCAGCGGCATCTGCTCCTGTGCCGGAAGTCCGCGTCAGCTCCCCAGGTTCGCTTGGTTGAAGTAGTTTCCGTGCCCATCCTGCGGGGACTGTTCCGTAGCCTTTGAGCCGTGCTGGTTCGCTGTCGCCTCGGAACAGGGTGCGGTCCGTCATGACGAGTTGGACGTCGACGCCGGAGATTCCGCCAGGGGTGCCGGTGACGCGTTCCACGAGGGTGTCCGCCATGAGTTGTCCCCGGGATCGCTGATCGCCTGCAGACCGGAGCGAATCGGCGGTGCGGGTCAGCGCGGCGTAGGCGGCCACTCCTTGTGCTGCCGGCAAGAGGGCGGTCAGATAGGTCATGGTATCGGGCGCCGGGCGAAGGCTGACGGTTCGCTCGCTGGCGGCGTGGGCGGCACGTTGGGTGACCGAGCGGGGATCACGGCGGTAGGCGGCGGCTTTTGCCGCGGTGATGATGGCCTTGTCCCCAGAACCATTGAAGGTCCCGGTATCGGCGGCGAGTTCCTCATCCACCGCACAGCGATCCTCCACCGACAGGCACGCTGTTTCCTTCACCAGCAGTGTGGCGCGCCATTCGTTGAGCTGACCCGATTCCAGTGCGGCCATAGTGCGAGGCATCTCCGTGACCAAGGCCTTTGCCAAACCCAGCAACCGGCCGCCCCGGTTCGGCGACTCACGACGGGCCAACGCTACCTGCGCGGCGACACCGCCACCCCGCTGGGCAGCAGGAACACCGGCTGCCGCTTGTTCTGCGCGCTGGGCCAGGTCAAATGCGACCGCGATTTTGGCCTGCAAACTCGAGATGGCCGACTTCATATCCTCCAAAGCGCGCAACTGATCGATCAGATCACGGCTGATGGAACCATGACCCACCGAGCCGGGCTGCTCCGAGACCGTACCGTTCGCCACCGGACGTGGAGTCACTGATGCAGGAGCTGGGCCGGACCGTCTCGAAACAGGCCGGGGCGGGGAAGGCAGAAGCGCAGCACCTATAGCTGTGGCTACGTGCCTATCCCGAATCTGCTCCATGCCCCTACTCTGCCAAGGGGCACTGACATTATTAGCTCGCCACAGCGAACGCACTAGATGCCGCCCATTGCACCAGCGGTCAGAGACCGCTGACCTACCCCTCCACCCCCTCCGTCTGGTTCGCCAACTCGGCTTCCAATGTCTCGATGCTCGGCAAGCTCCCAATCAGCTCCTCGGGTAGCGAGTCGGCCAACGACGTTCGCCACTCAGCAATCCCCACCGGGGCTTTGAAGCCACGCAGGGCGTACTCGGCCACCACGCTGTTCTTCTCCTTGCAAAGCAGCAGCCCGATAGTGGGCTTGTCATCCGGGTGTGCCATGAGATCGTCAACCGCAGCCATGTACATCCCCAACTGCCCGAGGAAGCCGGGCTCGAACTTCACAGCCTTAAGCTCGATCACCATGTAGCACCGCAGCTTCAAGTGATAGAACAGCAGGTCCGCTAAAAACTCGTCGCCGGTAATTTCCAGACGAACCTGCTCGCCAACAAAGGCGAAACCTTGACCCAGCTCCAGCAGGAACTTCTCCACATGCTTCACCAACTGCACCTCCAAATCGCGTTCGGTGTGCCGTTCGGCCATGGCGAGGAAGTCAAAGACATAGGGGTCTTTGGTGGCTTGCTGGGCGAGGTCCGAGTCGGCCCGAACCATGGTGGAAGCGAAGTTGGTGATGGCCTGCCCGGAGCGCTCGTGCAAACGGGTGGAGATCTGATGCGTCAGGACGTTCCGGGACCAACCATGCTGGACGGCTGCCGCTGCATACCAGAGCCGCGTGGCGGCGTCGTCGAGCTTTTCCAGCAAGGCGATCTGGTGGTACCACGGCAATGTTGCAAGCGGTGCTTGCAACATCGGGAAGTCCGGCCACGCGTGGGCGAAGCTCTTCATGTACCGAAGGTTCCTGGGGGAGAATCCCTTCGCCCCGGGGAAGCGTGAGCGGATGTCAGCGGACAGCCTCGTGACCACTTTGGCGCCCCAGCCTTCCTGGGATTCGCGCTCGGCAAGCTGCCGGCCGATGCTCCAGTAGGAATTCAGCAGCTCAGCATTGGCGGCAGCGACGGCACGAGTCCGGCCAACACGAACTTCCTGAGCCACGGTGTGGAGCAAGTCCGGATACCACTCGGGCATGGAGGAGGCTCCCGGGACGCCCGGAAAGGAAGCCTCGGTTGCTAGCTCTTGGGACGTCATGTGTCTCCTGTCGGTTGCTGTTGGCCACACGCTATGGGCGGGCACTGACAAAATGGACGGGTGAGTGAAGCCGGTGAGTTCGTGGACTACACACTGCAGCGCGAATCGTCGTGGGAGAAAGCCGCAGAAGCCAGCGAGCGCCTGGGCGAAAGCGTGAAAGTGTATGGGGCATCTGTCGGGGCCGTCCGCGGAACCATCCGTGATGCCTTGAAGAAGTACAAGGCCCTGAGCCACGATGACATCACGGCGTTGAGCTCGGAACTGTGGTCGGAGCCTGTATTCGAACGCCGGCTGGCAGCGGTGGTGTTGTTGCAAGCCCGGGTGAGCTTGCTGGTCAACACCGACCTCACACGGATCGAGGGCTTCGTCAGGCAGGCCGGCACGCGGGAACTGGTGGACCCGTTGGCCAAAGATGTGGTCCGGCCGCTGTTGGCCCAGTTGGAGGGGCTGGCACGCGAGCGCGCGGATCGGGTCATGGACCGTTGGGCAGAGGACCCGGACCCGGAATTGCGGAGGGCTGCCGCGCTCGCGACAGGCCGTCCAACCCCTTGATAAGGACCAGCGACCCGCCTACCGTTGCCATCAACACATGCCAGGTGCCAATTCCGTGAATTGAGAGGCAGGGTTGTTTGATGAAATCGCTGTGGCTGGACAGGGAATCCCACTTCGCGTCCGATGCCCTACCGGATGAAAAGCATTGGGACACCATCGTTGTGGGTGCAGGAATCACCGGGATGGTGGCGGCCTTGCTGTTGTCCAGGTCCGGCCAACGCGTGGTGGTGTTCGAGGCCCGGAGCCTGGGCGCGGTGACCACCGGGAACACCACGGGCAAGTTGAGTTTGCTCCAGGGAGGGGCGCTCTCTGCCCTGCGCAGCCAGTACTCCTTGAAAGTGGTGCAGGCCTATGTTGAGGCCAACAAGACAGGGCAGGCGTGGCTGACGCAGTACATGGAGCAGCAGGCCGTCCCGTTTCAGCGCCGAACGGCGGTCACGTTCGCAACTACTGGCGACGGCGGCCAGCGGCTTCGCAAGGAGGCGGCGGTTGCGCGGGACGCGGGTTTGGATGTCCATTTCAGCCGTGACCCCGGACTTCCGTTTCCCGTGGTCGAGGCCTTGGAGTTGGAAGACCAGGCGCAACTTCATCCCATGGAAGTCCTGGATGCCCTTGCCAAGGACATTCGGGGACACGGTGGCGTGATTGTCGAGGGCGTGCAGGTGCAGAATGTTGGCTCCGGCCAACCGATGGAGGTTTCCACCCGCAAGGGTACGTTCACAGCAGACGCGGTGGTGGTGGCCACGGGAACGCCCATCCTGAATCGCGGCCTTTATTTCGCCAAGCTGGAACCGAACCGCTCGTACGCGGCCGCCCTCCGTCCGCCGGCGGGCACTACGGTCCCGCAAGGTATGTACCTCTCCATCGACTCGCCCACACGCTCCCAGCGCACCCACCCCACACCGGAAGGAGAGCTCCTGCTCGTCGGTGGATATGGGCACACCGCTGGCCGTGCGGCATCTCCGCAACAACATCTGGACGACCTCCTCGGGTGGGCGCAGGAGCATTACCCGGGGTCCGAAGTTACCCACACATGGTCCGCTCAGGACTACCAAGCGACCAACCTCATGCCTTTCTTCGGGAAGCTGCCGCGGGGGCATGGCCGGATCTTTTTCGCCACTGGCTACAACAAATGGGGCCTGAGTAACGGGGTGGCGGCGGCCCTGTCCCTTACCTCAGACCTTCTGGGCGGGCAATCGGATTGGGCGAGCGTCATCCACCATCGCGTCACGTCGCCGCAGGGTGCACTCCAGGCGGTGCGACTTAACGCGAGTGTCGCCAAGCGAATGGTCGAGGATAGAGCGAAGGTCCGGAACAACCCTGAGATCACTGACGAAACCCGGCCACCCGAGGGGATGGGCGTCGTCGGGCTTTATCAAGGTGAACCGGCAGCTGTTTCAACCGTCGACGGCAAAGTATGCAGGGTGTCGGCAAGTTGCGCCCACCTGGGTGGCCTGCTCAGTTGGAATGACGCCGAGAAGTCGTGGGACTGCCCGCTCCATGGGTCACGCTTCACCCCCGAGGGCAAGTACCTTGAAGGTCCGGCAACCCACCATTTGCAGAAGACGGTGGGTAAAAAGAAGAAGGATTAGCTCAGCCGGTCGACGCGCCGCTGTGCTTGGTCTGCGGTGCGTCGATGCTCCGTGGCGGCCCTGACGGCAACTTTCTTGTCAGCCTCGGCTGATTCGGCGTCGCGGGTAATTCCGATGAGTTGCGCTTCAAGGGCTGCCAGGCGTTTCTTCAGGTCCCTGATCTCCGCTTCGACGCCTGACCTTCGGCTCGCCAGCTCCTTCACGACGTCCCACGCCTTGGACGCTGCCTCCTCGGCGTCACGGGCCAACCGATCCGCTGATGCGAAGTGGTCCTGCGCCTCCCTGCGCGCTGCTGCGCGTTTGGCGGCACGGCGTTCGGCCAGGGAGGTCGCCTGCTCCCGCGGTTCGTGATCAGGACGTGGGGCGGTGCCGGCGGAGCGCTCCTTAGCTGCCTGTTTCTTAGCGACCTGGCCCTTAGGCGGCGCGGTTTCACCGGCGTCGAACGTGTCTTCCGGTCCGCCCGCCGCGATGGCGCCGGTGAGGTCCACCGGGTCAAAACCGTTCCCGCTGAGGGCTCGGACTAATCGGCCGGTCGATACGGCCCGGGCGGCCCCGGCGTCGGCCATGGCTGCCCGGAACGTTTGTTCGACGTCGGCAGCTGCGGCGGCACTCAGCGGCGCACCGAGCTCATGTGCCAGGTCCTTGGCGGCGTGAACTGCCGAGGTGAGTTGCCCCTGCCGATGTTGGCTGAGTTCGCGGAACGCTTCCGTGTCCGATTCAGCTTGGGCGTCTCGAAGGGAGGCGCCAAAACGGGCGACGCCGTCGATCACCTCGGGCTTGTGGACGGCCAGTATGTTGACCGCCCAGGCGCCCGCGGCAGGCTTGGCAAGCCCGGCAATTTCCTTGGCCACATCCTTGTCGCCTGCGTCCTTGGCTTTGCGCGATAACGCGGCTCGCTCAGCCGTGAAGTCCCGGGGCAGCACGGTGTACAGCTGCTGCGCAGCGTCACGGAGGTCCATGCACCCATCCTAGGGTTCTCCTTGGCGGCCACTGTGGGTCGGGATCCACGGGTCGTGATGAGGCAGGGTCGTGATGAGGCCGGGTCGGATGGGGCAGACATCAGCGGATAAAGTTGTCTGAGTTGACTGCTGGATCGGCGAAAGGCTTGGGTTTGACTACTGCAATACCGGAACTGGCGGACGGCAATTTCTACTACGAATCCCTGGGCGGGGGCCGATACCGCTCCACGATCCACGCCCAAGGTGCTTGGAATCCCGAAGAACAACACATGGCACCCGCGTCAGGCATCCTCGCTGACGCCCTAGTCCGCCACGAGCCCCGCGAGGACGTACGGATCGCCCGGATCAGCTACGAAATCCTCGGCCTCATCCCGGGCGGCGAGTTCCAGGTGTCCACCTCAACCCTGCGACCCGGCCGGACCATCGAACTCATCCAAGCCGAGCTCTCCGCCCGTGGCCGGGTGGCCATTCGGGCGGCGGCATGGCGGATGATCACCAGCGACACCAGCGCAGTGGCTGCAGTGGAAGACCGGCCCTTGCCCGCGCCCGACGAGTGCAAGCCGTGGGATGGAGCCATCGTGTGGCCCGGCGGCTACATCCGTTCGTTGGAAATGCGCGTCGCCGAAGGGCACCGTCCGGGATCCGGAAGGGTCTGGATAAGGTCTGAGCATCCCCTGACGGACAAAGAGGACAGCAGCGACCTCGCCCGGCTGATGGGACTCGTCGACACGGCCAACGGCATCGCCGCGCGCGTACCTCCTGGGCAAGGCAGCTACATCTTCCCGAACGTGGACTTGCAAATTCACATGTACAGGGCTCCCTCGGGGGAGTGGCTGGGGTTGGACAACGAGGTTTCCTTCGGCTCTGATGGCATCGGCCTGACCTCCACCGTGCTGCACGATATCAACGGACCATTCGGCAGGGCCGAGCAGATCCTGACACTAAGGAAAAGCTGATGACCGTGCCGTTGCCGCTTCCCCTCACGGTCTACCGGCAGCCGGAATCGTTGGGAGCAGGGCATGACCTGGATTTTGCCTTGGAGCTGCTAAGGCGGGCCCGAAGCGGCCAGTTGGGGCCGACGTTGCGCCTGTACCGGCCCGAACCCACCGTCGCGTTCGGCCAGCGGGACGCTAACTTGCCCGGATTCGCAGCCGCGGAAGAAGCCTGCAGAAACCTGGGCTTTGAGCCATTGGTCAGGAAGGCCGGGGGACGGGCAGCTGCCTACAACCCGGGCTCACTCGTGATTGACCACATAGAACCCCATGCGGATGCGATAGTAGGGGCCAAAGCACGTTTCTCGGTTTTTGGCGAGTTGCTCGCTGGCGCCCTTCGCAGCGTCGGCGTCCATGCCGCCGTCGGCGAAATTCCCGGGGAATATTGCCCCGGCGAGTTCAGTGTCCACGGAGAGGACCCGGATTTCCCGGCCCACCGTATAAAACTGATCGGTACAGCCCAGCGTGTGGTGTCCGGCGGCTGGTTGTTCAGTTCCGTGATCGTGGTGGAGGACTCTGCGCCCATCCGTGAGGTCTTGACGGCGAGTTACGCTGCGCTGGGCCTTGACTGGGACCCGACGACGGCGGGTGCCGCCAACGATCTGCTGCCCCACGTGGACGTCAGCGCAGTGGAAGACGCCGTGGTCGCCGCGTATGGCACCTACGCCGACGTGCTCGACGGCGACTTCAGGACGCTTCTGGCGTAGGTGCCCTGCGTGGGTGGATGGTTAGTGGCCCCGAGCTATCCATTCGTCCAAGTGCGGCTTTTCCGCGCCGATAGTGGTCGAATCACCGTGGCCAGTGCGCACCACAGTTTCCTCCGGCAAGGTGAGTAGCTTGGTCCTGATGGATTCGATAATGGTGGGAAAGTCGCTGTAGGAACGGCCGGTCGCCCCAGGACCGCCCTGGAAAAGCGTGTCACCGCTGAACAGGGTCTCCGCGGCGGGTAGGTGGAAGGACACTGATCCAGGCGAATGGCCCGGAGTGTGGATGGCTTTGAGCGCAGCACCAGCCACGGTGAACTCGTCACCGTCCACGATCTCAACGTCCGGGGCCGTGTCAGGGAACACCGCCCGCCACAGCATCATGTCGTCAGCATGGAGGTGAACGGGCGCCTTGACGAGCTCCGCGAATGCCCCTGCGGACGCGATGTGGTCGTCATGTCCGTGCGTGAGCAGTACGGCCTTTACCGCGCGCCCGTCGACGGCGGAGCGAATGGCTTCGGGGTCATGGGCAGGATCAATCACGATGCACTCGGAATCGTCCCCGACGATCCAGACATTGTTATCCACGTCCCAGGTGCCACCGTCAAGGGAAAACGTGCCGGATGTGACCACGTGATCGATGCGGGGGCTGCTTGCGGAGCTCATAGTTCAACAACCGAGCGCAGCACAGTGCCCTGGTGCATCTTGTCGAACGCTTCTTCGACGTCGTTGATGGTGATGCGCTCGCTGACGAAGGCGTCGAGATCCAGTCTGCCCTGTTTGTACAGGTCCACCAGCATGGGGAAGTCGCGGGATGGCAGGCAATCTCCGTACCAGGACGATTTCAAGGAACCACCCCGCCCGAACACGTCCAGCAGGGGCAGTTCCAGGGTCATCTCCGGTGTGGGAACGCCCACCAGTACCACCGTTCCGGCGAGGTCCCGCGCATAGAAAGCCTGCTTGTACGTTTCCGGCCGTCCGACCGCGTCAATGACGACGTCGGCGCCGAAGCCGCCGGTGAGTGCGCGGATTGCTTCCACGGGGTCCCCGGCGGAGGAATCCACCGAATGGGTGGCTCCAAGCTCTTTGGCACGTTCGAGCTTCTTCGCATCGATGTCGACGGCGATGATGGTGGTGGCGCCCGCGAGCGCTGCACCAGCGATGGCAGCTGTGCCCACACCGCCGCATCCGATCACGGCAACGGAATCGCCGCGCTTAACGCCACCGGTGTTCAGGGCCGCACCCAACCCGGCCATGACGCCGCAGCCGAGCAGGCCGACGGCGGCAGCATCGGCGTCGGGGTCCACTTTGGTGCATTGCCCGGCGGCAACAAGTGTCTTTTCGATGAAGGCGCCGATGCCCAAGGCCGGGGAGAGCTCCGTGCCGTCCTCGAGGGTCATTTTTTGGGTTGCGTTGTGGGTGTTGAAGCAATATTGTGCTTGGCCGCGGTTGCAGGCACGGCAGTTGCCGCAGACAGCGCGCCAATTCAGGACCACACGGTCCCCGGGGACGACGTTGGTGACGTCCGGGCCCACTGCGCTGACAACACCGGTGGCTTCGTGGCCGAGCAAGAACGGGAAATCGTCACTGATGCCGCCGAGCTTGTAGTGAAGATCGGTGTGGCAGACGCCGCTGGTGAGGATGTCCACCAACGCCTCACCGGGTCCCGGTTCGGGAACCAAGACGGTTTCGAGGGTTGCGGGTGCGCCCTTGGAGCGGACGACGACACCTTTGACTGCGTGGACCATGAAATGTTCCCTTCGGCCGTGCGGAGAGCAGGCCTGCTTAAAGCAGCAGGGCCCGCTACGGATTTCCCGTTCTGTCTATCACACGTGGCAGACAGTATGTGGAATGTTTCCGTGCGGGCCCGGGGCGCGGGCGCCTCTACAGCTATACGACGGCCAGCCGGCTCTCGACGTCGGAAGCGGACGGGTTGGTGGCGGCCGTTCCGTCGGGGAAGAGCACGGTGGGGACAGTGCGGTTGCCCCCGTTGAGCTGCTCGACGAGCTCGGCAGTGCCTTCGACTTCTTCGATATTGACTTCGGTGTAACCGATGCCCTTGGCGTCCAGCTGCTTCTTCAGGCGGTTGCAGTATCCGCACCATGTGGTCGAGAACATTGTGATGGTGCCGGATTCGGGAGTGAAGTCCATGGGCTCTCCTCTGTAGGTATTCTTGCGGCTGCAGGTAGCTGTAGCCCTTGATGGGTCCGTTCCTACCAACGGTATCCCGGCACTGAAAAATTCCCCGCCTCGGTGACCTGCTGGTGCCCTGCCCGGGTAAAGGGCAGACTGTTGGCATGTGTGGACGATATGTGATGGCTCGTGCGGTGGGGGATTTGCTCGCCGATTTTGATGCTGAACTGGACAGCGAGAATGCCCGCAAGGAGATCGCCCTCGAAAAGTCCTGGAACGTGGCGCCGACCGATGCCGTTCCTATCGTGCTGGAACGGCTTCTCGACGACGGGCCGAAGCGGCAGTTGCATGTTGCCAAATGGGGACTGGTGCCATCCTGGGCCAAGGATGCCAAAGGCGGTGCCCGGCTCATTAATGCACGCAGCGAAACTGTCCTTGAAAAGCCCTCGTTCCGGAAAGCTGCTACTGCCCGGCGTTGCGCCGTCCCGGCGGACGGGTATTACGAGTGGAAGAAGGGTGAAGGCAAGAGCAAGCAACCGTACTATGTGCACCCTGGGAACGGTGCGGCGTTGGCGTTCGCCGGGTTGTATGAGTGGTGGAAAGACCCATCGGCCGCTGAGGACGACCCCGGCCGGTGGCTGCTGTCCATGTCCATCCTCACAGCCGACACTCCAACCGCTGAATCCGCCCAGACCAGGCGCAGCGCCTCGGTGTTCGATGAACTGACAACCCTCCATGACCGCGTGCCGCTGCCCATGAGCAGGGAAACCATGCAAGCGTGGCTCGATCCGCGGGAGAAGGATGCCGCGGGTCTTGTGGAGATGGTCCGTTCGAGGGCGCACGACGCCGCCGCCGACTGGACGCTGGACCCGGTGGGCACCGCCGTCGGGAATGTCAGGAACAATTCCCCGGAACTTATCGAACCCGTCCAGGGCCTGTTCTAACCCGTTCTTCGGGTTTACCCGCGACGCCTCAGAGTGCCTCAGCGACTGGTACGCCTGACTGGAACTCCCTGCCGTCGGCTTCGCTGAAGGCTGTCATGATGTGGCCTTTGCTGAGCCCGTGGATGGCGGAGGCAGGGAAATTGCCGGTGATGACGTTGCCGGAGTGCTCCACGCCCTTGATGTCGTAGTTCTCCTCCGCGCTGAGGGAGTGATTGAACGAGAAGAACGACACTGCTTCGCCGTTCATGAATTCAATGCCGAGCCTGCGCTGGGAGGAATAGTCGGGGCTGGCCGCGACAAGGCCTACAACGTAAGCGCCGGAGCCCGGTATGGTGCCGTCGATTTCGAACCGGGCCACGAGGTTGCCGGCAGTTGCGGTGATGCTGACCTGCTTCAGGAGTGCGTCGTGGGTGCTCATGCCCCAATCCTGCTCTGTGGGCTTCCCGCCGTCCACCCCTGAACTTCGAAGTAGGTTTTGTCGCCTGGGCGTCGTAAACTTGAAGTATTCGAACATACTTTCGAATAGACAATTCGAATGGGCAGGCAAGGAGCGTGGAGATGGGGCTGTTCAGCGAGTCCGTGGACGTCACCTGCACCGACACCGGCCAGCCGCAGGCGGTCCAATGGAAAGGGACCCGGTACACAGTCTGCAGCGAACCCGTCCGATGGTTCGAACGGCGCCAATGGTGGGCCGAAGAAAACCGGGCGCCCCTCGGCAGCGGAGCCGGCCTGGTGGACCACGAGATCTGGCGGGTGCAACTCCAACCCGCCCATGATGCCACCGACTCCACCCGCACCATCACCCTCGACCTTGTCCGCTACGTTGGCAGCCACATTGGCGGCCACACAAGCAACCGGTGGAGACTCCTGCGCATCCACGACGCCGCACCAGCCAAGGCCGTCGAACCCGATGAAGCAGCGTGACCCTTGAGCTTCACCCACTTGCACGTCTCCACGGCATTCAGCGCACACTACGGCGTCTCCTGGCCCGATGAACTGGCCCAAACCGCAGCCGCAGACGGCGCAACAGCGCTCGCCTGCACAGACCGCGACGGCCTCTACGGCACCGTCAAACACCTCAAAGCCTGCATGAGCGCCGGCATCGACCCCATCGTTGGGGTCGACCTCGCGGTCTTCGACGACGACGGCGACCACCGCACCCAAGTCGCGGGCCGCGTCGTCGTACTCGCCCACGGGAACAACAACGGCGCAGGCTACCGCGCCCTCTGCCGCCTCGTCTCCGACGCACACGCCCGCACCTCCGGAAAAGCCGGAGGCGCCATCCCCGCAGCAGTGACCCGTGCCGAACTCGCTTCAAGGATCTTGGACCCGAAAACCCTCAAACCGGTCCTCACAGTCCTGATCGGGCCTGACTCGGACGCCGGACGGGCCATGGGGGGACGTAAATACCTCAGGCCCCGCACCCTCTTCAAACAATGGATCGACGCCATGCCGCCAGGTACCGTCGTCGCCGAAGTCGTCTCCCACCTCAGCGCCCCCGGAATACCCCTCAGCACAGCCCACGCCGTCCGCATGCTCAAGCTCGCCCTCGAATACAACGTCCCCGCCGTCCTCACCAACGCGGTCCGCTACTGCGCCCAGGACGGCGCCCCCACCGCAGATGTCCTCGACTCCGCACGGACACTGAAATCACTCCCCGAACTCACCTCCGAGCCACTGCTTCAACCCACCGGACAGGGATGGCTCAAAAACGGGCAACAAATGCTCCAACTCGGCAAAGAAATCATGCATGCAGCCGGACAAGGACAAGCCGGGCTCCACAAATTACTCGCCAACACAGAAGCGCTCGCCGACAAATGCCGCATGGACCCCGTAGGAGACATGGGATGGAAGAAGCCCGTGGTTCCCGAGTCATCCATCATCGGCATCGACTGCGATCCGATGATGGAACTCTCCCAGCGATGCGAAGCGGGAATCACCCGCAGATTCCCAGGCATCAAAGGCCCGGCAAGAGAACAGCTGCGCTCGCGGTTGGACCATGAGCTGGGGATCATTGGAAAACTCGGATTCGCCCCGTACTTCCTCACCGTGGCTGAAGTCTCGCGGATGATCATCGCCATGGATGTCAGGGTGGCAGCACGCGGTTCAGGGGCATCGAGCCTGGTGAACTACCTGATCGATATCAGCCAAGTAGACCCAATCCGGCATGACCTCATTTTTGAACGATTCCTGTCAAGCCGACGATCAACACTTCCGGATATCGACCTCGACGTTGAAAGTGCCGAACGGCACAACGTTTACCACAAGATCTTTGAACGTTTCGGGCGGGAGCGCGTCACCCTGATGAGCATGCAAAACGGCTACAGGGCCCGGGGCGCCGTGCGGGATGCGGGAATGGCATTGGGGATGGATGAAGGCGAAATCGGAGAAATTGCCAAACAGCTGTGGAGGTTTTCGGCCCGTCATTTCCGTGAAGCACTGGTGGAGAAGCCGGAACTGAGGGATTTTGCCGGCAGGGTGGAACGCAGTGGCCATGAAGAAAACCAGCAGCTGGACCTTCTGGTGGACCTCACCGAGAGGCTGGACCGGTTGCCCAGGCACATTTCCATGCACCCGTGCGGGGTGATTTTGGGAGACGCCACGCTGTTGGATCGGACGCCTGTGCAACCAAGCGGGTTGGGGCTGCCCATGAGCCAGTTCGACAAACATGACATGGATCCCATGGGCATGCTCAAGCTCGACGTCCTGGGCGTACGGATGCAAAGCGCCATGGCCTATGCCGTCCGGGAAGTCATTCGCTTGCACCCTTCCAAAGCCGAAGTTGTGGAAGCCGGAAAACATCCGGTGGGCCCTGATGGCTCAGGTCCGGACTATATCGCCCCCGATGGCAGGATCGAGCTCAATGCGGTGCCGTTCGACGACGAACCTACTTATGAGCTGATCCGCAGTACCCACACGCTGGGCTGTTTCCAGATTGAATCTCCAGGGCAGCGGGAGCTCATCGGGAAAATGGCCCCCCGCGAGTTCAATGACCTCATCATCGATATCTCCTTGTTCCGGCCCGGACCCATGAAATCGGACATGGTGCGGCCCTTCTTGGAGCAAAGGCACGGATTTGCTCCTGAAATCTATCCACACCCGGACCTCAAGCCTGCACTGCAGGAAACCCACGGAGTAACTGTCTTCCACGAACAGATCCTCAGGACCTTCCACATCATGACAGGGTGCGGACTGGACACGGCAGATGAGTTCCGACGAGCCCTGGGCGATGAAATCCTTGAGCCTGAGGTCGAGAAGAAGTTCCGACGCGACGCGATCAAGAAATATCCTCCAGAGGTGGTTGACAAAGTGTGGGCAACGTTGAAGGCCTTCGGCAGCTTCGGTTTTTGCAAAGCCCACGGTGCCGCCTTCGCGGTGCCCACCTATCAATCGGCATGGCTCAAAGCCCATCATCCCGAAGCGTTTCTGGCCGGCTTGTGGGAACACGATCCCGGCATGTACCCCAAGCGCCTCCTGGTCGCCGAAGCGCGGCGACTGGGGATCCCCATCCTGCCCTTGGACATTAACCGCAGCCAGGCTGAATACCGGGTGGAAAAAATCCAGGAGGGCAAGGACGCCGGCAAGTTGGGAATCCGGTTGAGCCTGAACGGTATCTATGGACTCTCAGGAGCTGAACTGCGAAGGATCGCGGCGGGGCAGCCCTACGATTCCCTGGCAGATCTCCGGGCTAGGGCGCGGGTCAGCAAGCCAAATATTAAGAGGCTGGCCCAGCTTGGGGCCTTTGATGCGTTGCATAAAGACTCCGGGGGAGTGGCGAACCGGGCCGATCTGGTCCAGCACCTGCAGTCCCTTCAGAGTGCTCCCTCCAGGAAACCCAGGGATGTTATCGACGGACAACTGGCCTTTCCACTTGGCGATGTGGAGTTGAAAAACCTGGTCCCGGAACTACCTGCGCCCACCTTGGTGGAAAACGTCCGGGCGGAGCTCGATCTAATGGCTGTCGATGTCAGCGAGCACCTTATGGGCAGCTACAAACCATTGCTGGACAAGCTCGGGGTCACTACTGCTGACAAGCTCCTTGGCTTGCGAAACGGGAGTGAGGTTTTGGTTGCCGGAGTCCGGGTCGCTACCCAAACACCGCCGATGAGAGGGGGCAGGCGCGTAGTCTTCATCAGCATTGACGATGGCACCGGTTGCGTCGATTCTGTCTTCTTCCACGAGGCGCAGGAAGAATCCGGCCCCCTGCTGTTCGGTACCAGGTTGCTTTTGATCCGCGGAACCACCCGCCGGACCGGCCCCAGGGGAATCAGCATAAGTGCCAGCAAAGCGTGGGATCTCAGTTCCCCGGAAACATTGCCCTATGGAGAGCTCCTGCCCAGCGGGGCCGGCTTGGATGATGAATTCACTCACGACGGACCGCTGCTGGGCATCTCCAGGAACCTGGCCATCACCGGATTGGGAAGCTGAAACGCCGGGACCGCCCTGCTTTTGCCGCCTCGACGGAAGCGGATACGATTGACGGTGGCTGGCTGTGGTCCCCGTACGCCACAAGCTATGAAGCCTCAACCATGAATAGGAGACACCCGTGTCAGATGCCCAACAGATCACCCTCATCGTCGATGGCGAAGAGACAAAGGTGACGGAAGGGACTACCGGCGCGGAACTCTTCTTCGAACGCCGCGACGTCGTTGTAGCCCGCGTCAACGGCGTCTTGAAAGACCTTGACCAGGTCCTTCCCGCCGAGGCCGACGTCGAAGGCGTCACCATCGATTCTCCGGACGGACTCAACGTCCTCCGCCACTCCACGGCCCACGTCATGGCACAAGCGGTCCAGCAGTTGCGGCCCGAGGCCAAGCTGGGGATCGGCCCCTACATCACGGATGGCTTCTACTTCGACTTCGACGTCGCTGAGCCCTTCACACCCGAGGAGCTCCGGCAACTGGAAAAGATGATGCAGAAGATCATCAACCAGAACCAGAAGTTCGTCCGCCGCGTGGTGACCGAAGAAGAAGCGCGCGAGGCCATGGCCAACGAGCCCTACAAGCTCGAACTGCTCGGCAAGAAAAACGACGCCGCAGACGCTGCTGAAGGGGTCAATGTCGAGGTTGGCGCCGGAGACATCACCATCTACGACAACGTGGACCGAAAGAGTGGCGAGAGCGTTTGGTGCGATTTGTGCCGCGGCCCGCACCTGCCGAACACCAAAATTATTTCCAATGCGTTCGCACTGACGCGTTCCTCCGCCGCGTATTGGCTCGGCAACCAGAACAACCAGCAGTTGCAGCGCATTTACGGCACCGCCTGGCCTACCAAGGAAGCGCTGAAGGCCTACCAGGAGCGCATCGCCGAAGCAGAGCGCCGTGACCACCGCAAGCTCGGCGTGGAATTGGATCTGTTCTCGTTCCCCGATGAGCTGGGTTCGGGACTTCCGGTATTCCACCCCAAGGGCGGCATCATCCGCAAGGCCATGGAGGACTACTCCCGCCAACGCCACGTGGACGCCGGATACGAGTTCGTCTACACCCCACACATCACTAAAGGCCACCTCTACGAAGTTTCGGGCCACCTGGACTGGTACAAGGACGGGATGTTCCCGCCGATGCAGGTGGACGCCGAACTCAACGAGGACGGCACCGTTCGCAAGCCGGCCCAGGACTACTACCTGAAGCCGATGAACTGCCCCATGCACAACCTGATCTTCCGCTCGCGTGGCAGGTCATACCGCGAGCTTCCCCTGCGCCTCTTCGAGTTCGGTTCTGTCTACCGCTACGAGAAGTCCGGCGTGGTGCACGGCCTGACCCGTGTCCGGGGCATGACCCAGGACGACGCCCACATCTACTGCACCCGCGAACAGATGAAGGACGAACTCACCACCACGCTCAACTTCGTCCTCGGGCTGCTCAAGGACTACGGCCTGGACGACTTCTACTTGGAGCTTTCCACCAAGAACGAAGAGAAGTTCGTGGGCGACGACGCCGCATGGGAGGAAGCCACCCGCACGTTGTCGGAGGTTGCCACAGCATCCGGCTTGGAGCTGGTGCCGGATCCGGGTGGAGCTGCGTTCTACGGCCCGAAGATCTCGGTCCAGGCAAAGGACGCCTTGGGCCGGACATGGCAGATGTCCACGATCCAGCTCGACTTCAACCTTCCGGAGCGCTTTGAACTGGAATACCAGGCTGCGGACGGCACCCGTCAGCGCCCGGTCATGATCCACCGTGCCCTGTTTGGTTCCGTGGAACGCTTCATGGGGGTCCTCACCGAGCACTACGCCGGCGCCTTCCCGGCGTGGCTTGCCCCGGTACAGGTAGTGGGGATTCCGGTTGCGGAGGCCTTCAACGATTACATGTTCGACGTCGTCGGGCAGCTGAAAGCGGCCGGCATCCGGGCCGAGGTGGATATTTCCTCGGACAGGTTCCCCAAGAAGATCCGCACTGCCAGCAAGGACAAGATTCCGTTCGTGCTCATCGCCGGTGGCGAGGACGCCGAGGCCGGTGCTGTGTCCTTCCGCTTCCGTGATGGCAGCCAGGATAACGGTGTTCCCGTGTCCGAGGCCGTTCGCAGGATCGTGGACGCTGTCAAGAACCGCGAGAACTGACGGAACGGACAACGAGACGGTGCAGGAGTACACAGGCGACGCAATTGAGTATCCGCACGACGCCGAGGTAACTGATGACTTCAGCCTGGCTGGCGTTCCGGACGCTTTTGCGCGTTTGTGGACTCCGCACCGCATGGCCTACATCAAGGGCGGGCAGGACCAGTTCAAGAACAAGGACGACTGCCCGTTCTGTGTAGGGCCAACCCGTTCGGACGAAGAATCACTCATCGTTTACCGGGGCAAGACGTGCTACGTAGTGCTCAACCTGTTCCCGTATAACCCAGGGCACCTGTTGGTGTGCCCGTACCGGCACGTACCGGATTACACCGATATCACAGAAGAAGAGACGGCGGAGTTCGCCGACTTGACCCAGACGGCCATGCGGGTGCTGCGCAAAGTCTCTAATCCGAGCGGCTTCAACCTGGGAATGAATCAAGGCGTCACGGGAGGCGCAGGCATCGCCGCCCATCTTCATCAACATGTGGTTCCGCGGTGGGGTGGGGACGGCAACTTTTTCCCCATCATTGCCCAGACCAAGGCCATCACGCAGACGCTGGACGAGGTTCGCCAGCTGGTCGCTGAGGCGTGGCCAGGGGAGTCGCATGCTGAATAAGCACGCGCGCGGCTTTTTCACGTCACTTTTCACCCCACTGGCACGATGGCTTCTTAGAAGCGGAGTGTCACCGGACGCCGTCACCATGGTCGGCACGGCCGGGGTGGTTGTGGGTGGGCTGGTGCTCTATCCGCTTGGACACCTGTGGTGGGGTTCGGTGGTGATCGCCTTCTTTGCGTTCTCCGATGTGGTCGATGGCATCATGGCCCGTTTGGAGGGCCGTTCAGGGGGCTGGGGAAACTTCCTTGACTCCACTCTCGACCGCCTGGCTGACGGGGCGATCTTCGCAGGACTGACGATCTGGTCCTTCACGAAGGGCGCGGACCCGGCGATCGGTGCGGCCGCCGTCGTCTGCCTTGTTGTGGGCATGGTGGTTTCCTATGCACGTGCCAAGGCAGAATCCTTGGGCTACCACGCCAGCGTTGGAATCGCTGAACGCGCTGAACGGTTGGTCTCCGTGCTGGTGGTTGCCGGTTTCACGGGCCTCGGGCTTCCGCCCGTTGTCTTGTTGGCCACACTCGTGCTGTTGGCGCTGGCCAGTGCCGTCACCATCGTCCAGCGGATGTCCGCAGTGCGGCGTCAAGCCATGGCTCAAGCGGACGGACCCGCACCAGCGTAAGGTGCTGCCGCTGCTGTCATGAATGTACGGGCACCCAGCTAGCTGGGACTACTATTACTAGTACTTGGTCACCTTGACCTGAAAACCCGGTGTGCACAGAAAGCGGTTATGTGGCTGCGCGTGCCGCCGGTGAGAAGGTCGTTTATCTACCCATAGGGGTTTTTGTGTCTACACCAGATGTAAGCAACGAAGCCGGTTCTGCCGCGAACAGCGTCACGGGCTCCAGCCGTGTGAAGCGCGGTATGGCGGAGATGCTCAAGGGCGGCGTCATCATGGACGTCGTTAACGTCGAGCAGGCCCGTATCGCTGAGGACGCCGGTGCTGTGGCGGTCATGGCGCTTGAGCGTGTCCCTGCTGATATCCGTGCCCAGGGTGGCGTGTCCCGCATGTCCGATCCGGACATGATCGATGCGATCATCGCTGCCGTGTCCATTCCGGTCATGGCGAAGGCCCGCATCGGTCACTTCGTCGAAGCGCAGGTTTTGCAGTCCCTTGGCGTCGATTACATCGACGAGTCCGAGGTCCTGACCCCGGCTGACTACGTCAACCACATCGACAAGTGGAACTTCACCGTTCCTTTTGTCTGTGGTGCCACGAACCTTGGTGAGGCGCTGCGCCGCATCAACGAGGGTGCGGCGATGATCCGTTCCAAGGGTGAGGCCGGGACCGGGGATGTTTCCAACGCGACCGGTCACATGCGGAAGATCCGTGCCGAGATCGCGAAGCTTTCCTCCCTTCCCGAGGACGAGCTGTACGTTGCGGCCAAGGAACTCCAGGCCCCGTACGAGCTGGTGAAGGAAATCGCTGCCACGGGTAAGCTCCCGGTGGTTTTGTTCACCGCCGGTGGGATCGCGACCCCGGCTGATGCTGCGATGATGATGCAGCTCGGCGCTGATGGTGTGTTCGTTGGTTCGGGCATCTTCAAGTCCGGGAACCCGGCAGAGCGCGCCGCCGCCGTCGTCAAGGCCACCACGTTCCACGACGACCCCGATGTCATTGCCAAGGTCTCCCGTGGCCTGGGCGAAGCGATGGTCGGCATCAACGTCGACGAGATCCCCCAGCCCCACCGCCTCGCAGAGCGCGGCTGGTAACAGGGACGCTTCTAGCGAGCAAAAGTACGACGCCGGCCGGTCACCTTGGTGACCGACCGGCGTCGTCGTTTGCTGCTGTTTTCCGAACCTCAGCGGGGCCGGCGTGCTGCGTGCTCCCTGGCGAGGCGGGCGTAGTCGTCGTCGGGCGTTCCCGGCACAAAGGAACCGAATTTGCGCTCGGCAGCGATGCGGATGAGGAAGTCCGCAATGGCCGGGTTTTTCGGCAACAGGGAGCCGTGCAGGTAGCTGGCCACGACGTTCTTGTACCTGGCACCCTCGTGACCGTCCTTGCTGTTGTTGCCCGCACCCTTGGTGACGGTTCCCAGCGGCTGGGCACCGGGACCCAAGGTGGTTTGCCCGCTGTGGTTCTCGTAGCCCATGACGTCGCCGAATTCGGTGGTCTGCATGATGACGTTCCCGATCAGGCGTTCGTCGGTTCCATACGTTTCGACGTCGAGGATGCCGATCCCGGGAATGACCGACCCCGAGCTGGTCTTGAAGAACTTGCCGAACAGTTGGTAGAGGCCGCAGATCGCCAGCATGGGCGCGCCGTCGTCGGCCAGCTTGCGCAACTGCTCCGCCCGGGTCTGGAGGTCGTCCTGGATCACCAACTGGCCACTGTCCTGGCCGCCACCACCGACGATGATGTCGACGTCGTCCGGGAAAGGGTCTCCGACGTTGTATTCCAGCAGTTCCGGGGTGTAGCCGTGCCACGCGATCCGCCGCTTGAGTACCAGGGCGTTGCCCCAGTCCCCATAAATGTTCATGTCCTTGGGATAGAGCTGCAGAACGCGCAGCGTACCCTTGCTTGGCTGTGCTTCCGAGGTCATGAGACCACCTCAACTATGGTGACTTTGGCCAGTTCGCGACGGATGGCGAGCATGGATGTGTAGGTGCAGAAGATCCGTTTCGGCTTGCCTCGCGAGCCGTTGATGAACGTGCGCAGCGCCGCAGTGATGTCCGGCTCCACGACGCCGAAGGGAACCTCGTCGTACTGAAGGCGAAGCGCCATGTCGTAGGCGCGAACCCCGGTGAGGACTTCCACGCCGTCCTCGCGCAACGACTCGAACTCGACATCCCACAGCCATGACATGTCCCTGCCGTCGGCGTAGTTGTCGTTGATGGCGATCATCGTGGCATATCCACCGGCCGGGAACGACTTCAAACCGAGCCTGAAACCACTCGGGTTTTTAACCAAAACCAGCTCGAGCGGCTGTCCATCGACGGTGAGGCTTTCGCCCCGCCCAAAAGCGGGAGCAACTTCGGCCAGTGCCTTGACCAGTTTGGGGGTATCCACCGGTCCTGTCCCGAGCACGGAACGCGCCAGTGACAGCGCCGCAGCGGCGTTGAAGATGTTGTAAACGCCACGAAGCTTCATCTCGGTGGTCACGGTCTCGCCGTCGAACTCAAAGTCGGCGTCCTGACCGCCCACGCGGCGCAGTACGACGTCGGCAGCCGGCAAGGCGACGGGCTCACCGGCGGCGGCAGCAACCGGAGTCCCGGAGGGGGAGGGTCCGATGCCGGTGGCGCGCATGTCGTCGTCGTTGGGGAAGGTGCTGCGGAGGGACTCGTCCAGGCCGAAGTACCTGACCTGCGGATGGTGAGCCGCATCAAGCCGGTTGAGGGTATCGGCGATGCGGGCCACCCGAGGGTCTTCGCGGTTCAGGACAACCGTGTCCGTTGTCTTCGATGCAATGTGCTCCAGCAACCGTGCGGTCTTGTCGATCTCGCCGAAGCGGTCCAACTGATCTCGGAGAACGTTCAACAGAAGGCTGTAACGGGGCTCTACCTTGTTGACGAAGTGCACCGCATGGGCCTCGTCCAGCTCAAGAATGGCCACGTCAGCATCGAGCCGGCCGCGCCAGTCCACCTCACCCAGCAGCGAGGCAGCCACCCCACGGGTGAAGTTGCTGCCGCTGCGGTTCGTGAAGACCTTGAGGCCCTGGCTTTCGAGGAGTTCCACCACCATCTTGGTGGTGGTGGTCTTGCCGTTGGTACCGCTGACCACGGCCACGCCGTGGGGGAGGGAGGAGAGGGTTCTCTGCATGAAGCCGGGGTCTATTTTTTCGACCACCAGTCCCGGAAAAGCGGAGCCTCCGCCCCGAAGCCGGGACAAGGTGCGGACCAGCTTGCCGAGGGGGACGCTGAAGGAAGGCATGCTCTGTAATATATCCCAGTCCCCAATGTGTCCGTCCTGCACGCCAGGTCCATCACCGCTCCATGGCCGCCGGAGCACTATGATGGATCAATGACCAACACCCTTTCTGACGCTTCTTCACGCGTGGGTTCAGGACTCCGGATCGGCGTTCTGGCCCTGCAGGGAGATTTCCGTGAGCACATTCACGCCGTTGAGGCTGCGGGTGCCACCGGTGTAGGCGTGAGGCGGCCATCCGAGCTCGACGACGTCGACGGACTGATCATCCCCGGTGGGGAGTCCACCACCATCGATAAACTGTCCCGCATCTTTGAGCTGCGCGATCCCCTCCGCAAGAAGATCGCCGAAGGCATGCCGGTCTACGGATCCTGTGCCGGCATGATCCTGTTGGCCGACGAGATCGCGGATCCTTCCGAGGATCTTGAAGGCAATGCGCAGCAGACATTCGGTGGCCTCGATATCACCGTCCGGCGTAACGCCTTCGGCCGCCAGCGGGAATCCTTCGAAACCGACCTGGATTTCAAGGGGCTGGACTTTAGTGCCGGCGAAGGCGGAGTCGAGCCCGTCCACGCAGTCTTTATTCGCGGCCCCTGGGTTGAGCGGGTCGGGCCTGGAGTTGAGGTACTTGCCCAGGTGCAGCCTGACGATGCCCGCCACACCGCCACTTTGCACGGAATGGCTAGAATTGTTGCAGTACGTTCGGGCCACCTGCTGGCAACCTCCTTCCACCCGGAAGTGACGGGCGAGAAGCGCGTGCATGAACTCTTTATTCGAATGATCAGAGGAGAAGCGTAAAGCATGTCAGGCCACTCCAAATGGGCGACCACCAAGCACAAGAAAGCCATCATTGACGGCAGGCGTGCCAAGTCGTTCGCGAAACTGATCAAGAACATCGAAGTTGCTGCCCGCATGGGTGGTCCCGACCTCGCCGGCAACCCGGGCCTGGAACTGGCTGTCACCAAGGCCAAGAAGACCTCGGTCCCCAACGACAACATCGACCGCGCCATCAAGCGTGGCGCCGGGCTCACCGGCGAAGTGGTCGACTACACCGAAATCATGTACGAGGCCAGGGGCCCCCAGGGCTCTGCGCTGTTGATCGAATGTTTGACCGACAACAAGAACCGTGCGGCCTCGGAAGTGCGCTTGGCCATCTCACGTAATGGCGGCACCATCGCCGACCCCGGTTCTGTCAGCTACCTGTTCACCCGCAAGGGCGTGGTGGTGCTGCCGAAGAACGGCCTGAGCGAGGACGACATCCTCATGGCTGTGCTGGAAGCCGGGGCCGAGGAAGTCAAGGACAGCGGAGAAAACTGGGAAATCCACTCCGAACCCTCCGACCTCCAAGCCATTCGGGATGCCCTGAAGGACGCAGGGATCGAGTACGAGACTGACGAAGCCGAATTCGTTCCGTCCATGCAGGTTGACCTCGACGTCGACGGCGCCAAGAAGTTCATGAAGCTCGTGGACGCCTTGGAAGAGTTGGACGACGTCCAGAACGTCTACAGCAACGCTGATCTCAGTGAGGAAGTCCAAGCAGCCCTCGACGCCGAATAGGCGTTTCGACATTCGTCGGTGGCGTCCCGCAGTGCTGTTAATTGAAGACAAAAGGAAGGCCCGGACGTGACTCTTCGTGTGTTGGGAGTCGATCCGGGCCTTACCCGTTGCGGCATCGGTGTGGTGGACATTGAGCGGAACCGGCGGGCCACGATGGTTGCCGTTGGAGTGGTTGGCACCTCCGCTGAGCTCACTTT
Organism: Arthrobacter sp. fls2-241-R2A-200; assembly: GCF_030209745.1. Taxonomy (GTDB): domain Bacteria; phylum Actinomycetota; class Actinomycetes; order Actinomycetales; family Micrococcaceae; genus Arthrobacter. The sequence goes on along the minus strand of NZ_JARVRJ010000002.1, from coordinate 118,704 downwards.
GGACAAGCGGCTCTTGGTCATCGCCCAAGCCATCGACGAGTGGCTGGACCTGCACACGCCGGACGTCGTCGCCGTCGAACGGGTCTTTTCGCAGATGAACGTCAGCACCGTCATGGGCGTCGCCCAGGCCTCCGGCGTCGTTATCGCCGCTGCGGCGAGGCGGGGGATTCCGGTGGCCCTGCATACGCCATCCGAGGTCAAAGCAGCAGTAACCGGAAGCGGTACTGCCAATAAGGACGCCGTTACCAAGCTCGTCACCAAGATACTGCGCCTGGACGCGCCGCCGAAGCCCGCTGATGCCGCTGATGCCCTCGCCTTGGCCCTCACGCACGCGTGGCGCGCAGGTAGCGGTCTCGCGGCGAACGGCGGTGCAGGCAACAGTTCGCTGACTCCAGCGCAAAAAGCATGGGCCGACGCCGAGGCGAAAGCGCGCCGTGCGCGTTGATCGCTGACGATGTTGCTAGGGTATTCGTAGATATGTTCGGATAGGCGGCTTTGGCCGGGGTCTGACTCGGGCCTTGGCGGCAACGTGCAGGAGAATGTGGATGGCAATGCAAAGCATCGGAGCGGGACAACCGTCAGGGGCCGGGTCTTGATCAGTTTTCTTCGCGGGATCGTGGCAAATGTTGGCTTGTCGAGCGCAGTTATTGACCTCAACGGGGCTGGGATGAGCGTCTTCGCCACGCCGCAGACCTTGAGCCACCTCACGGTAGGTGCGGAAGCAAAGCTGTTCACCTCAATGATCGTCCGGGAGGATTCCCTGACGTTGTTTGGATTCGCCGACGAGGACGAGCGGGAAGTCTTTGACGTCCTCCTCAGTGTCAGCGGAGTGGGGCCCAGGCTGGCGTTGGCCGTTCTCGCTGTTCACGAACCCGAAGCCATTCGGGTGGCCGCCCACACCGGGGACGGGAAGACTTTCACCAAGGTGCCGGGCATCGGTCCCAAAGTTGCCGGGCGCATCGTCCTGGAACTTGCCGGAAAGCTGGTACCCCTGGGAACGGGGGCAGGCGACAGCAAGGCTCCCGCATTGGCTCCGAGCGCGGAGTGGAAGCCCCAAGTAGTCGCCGCACTGACCAGCCTGGGATGGTCGGAAAAGGACGCGGCCGGCAGTGTGGACAAGGCCATGGTCGATTCGCCGGAATTGGCCGCGGCCGGAAACGTCGCGCAAATCCTCCGCGCCACCCTCCGTTGGCTGGGCCAAGACGGGGCCCGTGCTGGCAACCGCGTAGGCAGCCGTGGCTGAGCAGTCATTGGTCACAGGGGGTGAAGAGCCCGAAGAGCGGATCATTGAGGCCGCACTCCGGCCCAAAAACCTCCACGACTTTGTGGGCCAGCACCGGGTCCGCAAACAGCTGGCGCTGGTACTGGAGGCCTCGCGCATGCGGGGCCGCAGCGCAGATCACGTCCTGATGTCAGGCCCTCCGGGCCTCGGCAAAACCACTTTGGCCATGATCATCGCCGCAGAAATGAATGCTCCCCTCCGGATCAGCAGCGGTCCAGCGATCCAGCACGCCGGCGATTTAGCAGCGATTCTCTCCTCCCTGACTGAAGGCGAAGTCCTGTTCCTGGATGAGATCCACCGGATGTCCCGCCCGGCCGAGGAAATGTTGTACATGGCCATGGAGGACTTCCGTGTGGACATCGTGGTGGGCAAAGGTGCCGGCGCCACGGCGATCCCACTGGACCTGCCTCCCTTCACTTTGGTCGGGGCGACTACGCGAGCTGGCCTCCTCCCGGGTCCGCTGCGCGACCGCTTCGGGTTTACGGGCCATTTGGAGTTCTACTCTGTTGATGAACTTGAGCTGGTCCTCCGTCGCTCGGCTGGCTTATTGGACCTCAAGGTCAATTCAGCGGGGTTCACGGAGATCGCCGGCAGGTCCCGTGGTACGCCCCGTATCGCTAACAGGCTGCTTCGACGCGTCCGCGACTGGGCACTCGTGCACGGTATCGAGCAAATTGACGCCCGTTCGGCGTCGGCGGCTTTGGACATGTATGAGGTCGACGCGCGGGGCTTGGACCGCTTGGACAGGTCCGTCCTTGAGGCCTTGATCACCAAGTTCAATGGGGGTCCCGTCGGCTTGTCCACGCTCGCTATTGCCGTGGGGGAGGAACCGGAAACGGTTGAAACGGTGGCTGAGCCCTTCCTGGTCCGCGAAGGACTGTTGGGAAGAACACCGCGGGGCCGCATCGCCATGGCCGCCGCGTGGACCCATCTGGGCTATGCAGTGCCCGCAGGCGTTTTCGGGCAGGAGACTTTGGCGCTGTTTGATGAGGACCAAAACCACGCCGAAACCATGGATACAGCCGGTTAACACGCGGTCTTCAGGTTTTCCCCCTAGACTGGTATGACGCTCGGCACGTTCGAGTCCTTGATCCATGTGCCCCCTTGCAGGTGAGGCGCAACGCTTTCCGGGGGTTTTACTTCCGCGGCTGCAGGATCTCCCGGGGACGTTGCCGTGAACCAAAACGTAAGTACAGAACGGAACTTCCCTGTGGATCCAATGACCATATTGCTGTTCGTCATGCTTGGACTCTTTGTCTTCATGATGTTCCGCCGCAACAAGAAGACCCAGCAGCAGCAGGCCGCGATGCAGTCCAAGTTCGCCCCTGGCGTGGACATCATGACCAGCTTCGGTCTCTTCGGGCGCATCGTTTCCATCGACGAAGCTGAGAACAAGGTAGTTATCGAACTTTCGCCGGGTATCGAGGCAACTGTTCACCGTCAAGCCGTCACCAAGGTGGTTGAAGCGACGCCCGAGGAAGCTCCCGTTGTTCCGGATGACGCTTCTTCCTTGACTGCGACTGGAACGGAACTGCCCGGCGTCGCGGAGACCCCGGATGAGACCATCGCGCGGCTCAACAAAGAGGACAAGAAGGACAACTAAGAAGGGTTTCCGGCGCCGTTAAGGCGCAGAACAACTTCTACGGCAGCAGAGAGCCGCCGGCAGACACGCATCAGTGTCCGCCGGCGGCTGTCCGGCGATAACAGGAAGATCGATAATGGCACGGACCGGCCCCAAAAACTCAGCCCGTAAGGTGCTGACTTGGCTTGGAGCAATATTAGTTGTACTCACCGCCGTCCTGGCCGGGGGAGTGGTGACAGGCCACGCAACCTGGGCTCCCAAGCTTGCCTTGGACTTGGAGGGCGGAACCCAGATGATCCTCGCCCCCAAGGTTGAGGGCTCCAGCGGCATCAATGAGGACCAACTCAACCAAGCCGTCGCCATCATCCGGCAGCGTGTTGATGGTTCGGGCGTCGCGGAGGCTGAGATCAGCACCCAGTCCGGGCGCAACGTTGTCGTGAGCCTTCCTGGAACTCCCTCCAAGGAAACCCGCGATCTGATTCAAGCATCGGCGAACATGAATTTCCGCCCGGTAATTCTGACGGGAGACCCTTCAGCCGTCCCGATCGCTTCACGGACGCCTGATGCGCAGTTGCCCAAGCCCACAGCGGCTCCGGCGAACGCAAGCGACCAGAACTGGGTAACTCCGGATATTTACAAGCAATTCGAAGCTCTTGACTGCGTGAACCCCTCTGCGGAAAAGGCACAAGCCTCGGACCCGGCCAAGCCGCTGGTGACGTGTGAGGCTGCCACGGACAAGACTCCGGCAGTCAAGTACATCCTCGGACCCGTGGAGGTCAAGGGACAGGACATCTCCTCGTCCTCGTACGACCCCGTCCAGGGTGCCCAGGGTTCCGTCACCAACTCTTGGGGCGTAACCATTACGTTCGACGCCGCTGCGACCGCCAAGTTCAAGGACGTGACCACACGCTTGAACCAGTTCTATGCCGCATCGCAGGCCCAGGGCGGAAACGACCCCAAGTCGCAGTTCGCGATCGTCCTTGACGATAAAGTCATCTCGGCACCGCGCGCGTTGGCAGTGATTTCTGACGGGAAGCCGCAAATTACCGGCAACTTCACCCAAGCGTCCGCCAAAGCGCTCTCGGACCAGTTGCGCTACGGTGCGTTGCCCATCAGCTTTGACATCCAGTCACAGGAGCAGATTTCGGCCACCCTTGGTGGGGATCAGCTCCGGCTCGGGCTGTTGGCCGGCATCATCGGCTTGTCCTTGGTTGTGATTTACTCGCTGTTCCAGTACCGGGCCCTTGGATTCGTTACCATCGCCTCCCTGGTCGTGGCAGGCGCGCTGACGTACCTAGCCATTGCCGTGCTGGGTTGGACCGAAAACTATCGGCTCTCCCTTGCGGGCGTTGCCGGCCTCATCGTGGCGATCGGTCAAACGGCCGACTCGTTCATCGTTTACTTCGAGCGCATCCGCGATGAGCTGAGGGAAGGCCGCGGGCTGGTTTCCGCCGTCGAGAACGGTTGGAAGCGAGCCAAGCGGACTGTGCTGGCCTCCAAGGCAGTCAACGTCCTGGCCGCCGTCGTGCTCTACTTTGTGGCTGTGGGCAGCGTGCGCGGGTTCGCGTTCACGCTTGGCCTGACCGCGGTTGCCGACCTGATCGTGGTGTTCATGTTTACCCACCCGATGCTGCAGGTCCTTGCGCGCACGCGCTTCTTCTCCGAGGGGCACCGTTTCTCGGGACTGTCCCCTGACCGCCTCGGTGCGATACCCCTGTACCGCGGCGCGGGCCGCCTCCGGACACCGGATGAAAAACCAACCGTAGTACGCGCACGCAATGCCGGCGCTACCGCTGAAGCTGAACGACGCATGACCATCGCCGAACGGCGCCTCGCCGAGAAGGGCCAGCTGACTGGCACTTCCAACGGCACCAAGGAGGAGAAGTAATGAGGACGAGCTTCGCAACCTTCGGTAACGAGCTATACACGGGCAAGCGCTCGTACAACTTTGTTGGTTCCAGGCGGATCTGGTTCATCATCGCGGGCGTCATCGTTGCGCTGTCCATCGTGATTCCCGTGCTTAAAGGTGGATTCAACCTCGGCATCGACTTCCGCGGTGGGTCCGAGTTCACGGTGTCCAACGTCAAAACCACTGACCCGAGTCTCGGCGAGAAAGCCGTCCACAGCGTGGTCCCGAGCGCAATTCCGCGCGTGGCCAACGTTGCGGGCAACACCATGCGCATCCAAACGGATCACTTGAGTGACGACGAGACCAACCGCATCAAGGAAGGCTTGACGAGCGCCTACGGGGTTACCGACAACGAGGTGACATCCAACTTCGTTGGACCAACCTGGGGACAGGACGTGACGCGGCAGGCGCTCATCGGCCTGCTGGTCTTCGTGGGCTTGGCCGCCGTCCTGATGGCGTTGTACTTCCGGACATGGAAGATGTCGTTGTCAGCATTGGCCGGCATGCTCGTGACCATGTTCACCACAGCAGGGGTCTACGCCCTGAGTGACTTCGAGGTGACGCCGTCGGCCATTATCGGCTTCCTGACCGTCCTGAGCTACTCGCTGTACGACACCGTGGTGGTTTTCGACAAGATCCGTGAGAACACGTCCGGCATTGCTTCTTCCACGCGGCGGACCTTCGCCGAGGAGGTCAACCTCGCGGTCAACCAAACCCTTGTCCGTTCCATCAACACCATGATGGTGGCGGTGCTGCCTGTGGCCGCCATCCTGTTTATCGGTGCGGGCTTGTTGGGTGCTGGAACGCTCAGGGACCTGTCGTTGGCTCTGTTCGTGGGCATCCTTATCGGTACCGCAGCCACGATTTTCATCGCGGCCCCCCTCTACGCCGCCCTCCGTCAAGGCGAGGCCGTCCTCGTCAAGCAGGCCAAAAAGGTAGCGCACCGGCGGGCAGAGGCCACCGTCTAGTCGGCCGATATTTGCTGTTTGCCTCAGAGCCGGTCCCCACGTAAGTGAGGGCCGGCTCTTTGGTGTGACGGTCGAGGCTCCTGCGGCGGCCCGTCATGTGCCCCTCCGGTTGCGGAAGCATTCAGTTGCGGGAATAGACTGGGAGAATTGAATCGTTTGTGAGGGGTACTTCTGTGGAAGAACGTGCGACGTCGGCGCCACCTTCGGGCGGGGAAGACGGCAACAAGGCTGTGGCCGGCCCGGCTACGAGCGTAGCTGGACGCTCCCTCAGTGCCGTTCCGGTGGATACTCCCGGTGTCCGCCCTACGTTTCCCGGCCGGCGCGAGCGCACTCGCTCCCGCCTTGCCCGCCTCACCGGGCGCGGTTCGGCTCCGTACTCACCGATTTTGGAGCCTTTGCTTCGGACTGTCCGGGCCAATAACCCCAAGGAAGATTTCGATCTCATTCAACGGGCGTTCGAGGTGGCCGAGCGCAGCCACCAGGGCCAGAAGCGCAAGAGCGGCGATCCGTACATCACCCACCCGGTAGCAGTAGCAACCATCCTCGCTGAACTTGGGATGACAGGCACCACCTTGGCGGCGGCGTTGCTCCATGACACCGTTGAAGATACGCCCTACACGTTGGCAGACCTGACGAGGGACTTCGGGCCCGAGGTTGCCATGCTGGTGGACGGCGTCACCAAGTTGGACAAGGTCAGTTTCGGCGAGGCGGCGCAGTCTGAAACCGTCCGCAAAATGGTCGTGGCGATGGCCAAGGACATCCGCGTGCTTATGATCAAGTTGGCTGATCGCCTCCACAACGCCCGGACCTGGCGCTTTGTCTCTGCCGAGTCGTCATCCCGCAAGGCCCGCGAGACCCTGGAAATCTTTGCCCCCTTGGCTCACCGCTTGGGCATGAACACCATCAAGTGGGAGCTTGAGGACCTGTCATTCGCTGCCCTGTACCCGAAGGTGTATGAGGAAATTGTGCGCATGGTGGGGGACCGGACCCCTGAGCGTGAGAAGAGCCTCAGCGTCATCCGCAACCAGATAGCGGACGATCTGCGAACCGCGAAGATCAAGGCGACCATCACCGGGCGCCCTAAGCACTACTACTCGATCTACCAAAAGATGATCGTGCGCGACAAAGACTTCGACGACATCAACGACCTCATGGGCGTCCGCGTCCTGGTGGATTCGGTCCGTGACTGTTATGCGGCGTTGGGAACGTTGCACTCGCGATGGAACCCGCTTCCCGGGCGGTTCAAGGACTACATCGCCATGCCGAAATTCAACATGTACCAGTCCTTGCACACTACCGTCATCGGGCCCGGGGGCAAGCCCGTTGAGATCCAGATCCGGACCCACGAGATGCACCGCAGGGCCGAATACGGCGTGGCAGCGCACTGGAAGTACAAGGATCAGCCCAACCGGACCGCCGTCGGACCCGGAAGTCCGCGCGATGGCGATATGGGCTGGCTGAGGTCGCTGGTGGACTGGCAGCAGGAGACTTCCGATCCGGGAGAATTCCTGGACTCCCTGCGCTATGAAATAAATGCCCGGGAAGTTTTCGTCTTCACTCCCAAGGGTGAAGTGATGGCCTTGCCGGCCGGTTCCACTCCCGTGGACTTCGCCTACGCCGTGCACACCGAGGTGGGTCACCGGACCATCGGAGCCCGGGTGAACGGGAAATTGGTCCCGTTGAACAGCGAGCTCAACCATGGTGACTGGGTTGAGATTTTCACCTCAAAGGCCGAAGGTGCCGGTCCAAGCCAGGACTGGCAGCACTTCGTCAAATCCGCGCGGGCCAGGAATAAAATCCGGCAGTGGTTCACCAAGGAGCGCCGCGAGGAGGCCATCGACCGGGGCAAGGATATGCTCACCCGGGCGATGCGGAAGCAGAACCTCCCGCTTCAGCGCCTCATGACGCACGACGCTCTATCGGCCGTGGCGGAGGACTTCCACTACGTTGATATATCCGGGCTCTACGCGGGCGTCGGAGACGGGCACACGTCCGCCCAGTCCGTCATGGAGAAGCTGGTCGAGCACCTTGGCGGCCATGAAACCCCTGACGAGGACCTCGATGAGGTCAGTATCCCGACGCAGGTTGCCAAGTCCAAGTTCTCCGACTCAGGCGTGATAGTTCGGGGCGTCGGCGACGTGTGGGTCAAGCTGGCCCGGTGCTGCACGCCCGTTCCTCCGGATCCCATCCTCGGCTTTGTCACCCGCGGTTCCGGTGTTTCCGTGCACAGGACCGACTGCACGAACGTTTCGGGACTTCGGGACCAGCCGGACAGGATCGTAGATGTTGAGTGGGCCCCAACCCAGTCAAGTGTCTTCCTCGTGGAGATCCAGGTTGAGGCTTTGGACAGGAAGTCGCTGCTCTCTGACGTAACACGTGTGTTGTCAGAGAACCACGTCAATATCCTCGCAGCTTCCGTGCACACCTCCAGTGACAGGGTAGCGATCTCCAAATTCGCATTCGAGATGGGCGATCCCAAGTACCTGCACCACGTCCTGAACGCCGTGCGCCGGATTGACGGAGTCTTCGACGTTTACCGGACCACCGGCAACCGGCGCCGCAACTAGCGCCGGTTGTAACCAGCGATAGTTGCAACTGGCTCGGGTCCTCCTGCGGGGCGTAGCTCCCTTACCTGGCCAGATGGGCCAGTGTGGCTAACGCCCGCTTCTTGTGGGGAACCCGGGGCGCCGCTTCGACGGCCAGGGTCAAAAGGCGCAGCCTGACGCCGAGCTCCGGATGGTTCAAAAGGCGTGTGAGGGCGGGCACCGCCCGCTCGGGTTGCACATGCAGGGCGATGTCGGTGGCTGTGCGCAAAGGACTGCTGACCAGCAGTCCGCCCAAGCTCACCACGTCCAATTGTCCGAGCCGGACCTCGTGGAGGCTGCAGCCTTTGGTGCTCCTCAGGCTGGAAATCCGATGTTTGGCGTCCACCAGGAGTGCAAGGTTTTCCGGTGGCGGGGCACAGCCATAGATCCATGCCGCAGTGAGGCGACCGGCGACGACCCGCGTGCGGATCTTTTCGGGTACCGTGAGCGCTGCCGCCCGGGCTCTCAGGCGTGCGGTCAGGGCGACACCCGGGGCCGCATAGGACTTCCCGTAAAGGGGGAGCAGGATCCCATCAAGCGCCATGCACTGTAATTCGACCCATGTAAAGATGGGGCTGGGGGAGTAGAGCTCGGCGATGACCGGCTCCAGCAGGTTTGGGGCGGCTACTGCGTGGACCATTCACTGATCATTCCGTGGAGCGGTCCAAGCAGTACAGGCTCCGCCCCGGCTATGTGGAAAACCGGAACGGAGCCCTGCGTTCAGCTACGCGAGGTCGCTGGCAGAACGCTGGATTTGGTCAAGCCATGCCTGACGGGCGTCCAGCGCTTCCTTGGCAGACTTGATTCGGCGCTGGTCGCCGGCCTTCTCTGCTTTGTCGAGATCCTCTTTGAGGCCAGCGATAGCAGCTTCAAGCTGGGAGAGGGCGCTGTTCGTCCGAGCTTTCGTTTCGGGGTTGCTGCGCCGCCACTTCTCTTCTTCGGCTTCACGGACCGCGTCTTCAACCTTGCGCAGGCCGGCCTCGATGCGGCCCATATCTGCCCGCGGCACTTTGCCGGCCTCTTCCCAGCGGTCCCTGATGGACTGGAGGGCCTTCTTGGCAGTGTTGAGGTCGTTGATCGGAAGCAATGCTTGGGCTTCCGCAACCAGCTGTTCCTTGACGGCAAGGTTGGCCGTGTATTCCTGGTCAATCTGTTCGTTGGCTGCCTGCCGGTGGCTGAAGAAAACGTCCTGGGCGGCACGGAAGCGTGCCCAGAGGGCGTCGTCGTCCTTGCGGCTGGCGCGCGGAGACGCCTTCCACTGATCCATCAGCCTGCGGTACTCACCCGCAGCGAAGCCCCAGTCAGTGGAGGAGGACAAAGCTTCAGCCTCCGCGATGAGTGCTTCCTTGGCGGCCTTTGCAGCAGAGTTGGTGCTGTCCAGTTGCGAGAAGTAGGCGCGACGGTGCCGATCAAACACTGTGCGCGCCGAACGGAACCTCTTCCACAGTGCGTCCTCGTTGCTCCGTCCCAGCCGAACGCCGCTCTTTTGCGCAGCCTTCCACGTCTCGAAGAGCTCGTTCATGCGGGCGCTGGAGGTCTTCCACTGGATTTGAGCAGGGTCCTGGCCGGCAATCGACTCGGCTTCGGCCACGATCGCCTCGCGTGCGGCGAGCTCGGAAGCGCGAACTGCTTCATGGGCTGCCTTCTCGGACTTCTCCAACTCCACGATTTGTGCGGACAGCGTGTCCAAGCGCGCCTCGGCGCCCCGAATGTCTCCCACCATGTTCCGTTCGGCCAGCTGTTCCCGCAGGTGGGTCACGGTTTTCTGCATGTCCGTTGCCGGCGCCTTGGAACTTACACGGTGCTCCAACAGGACCACCTGGGCGATGACGTCGTCGAACTTCCGGGCAAAGTAGGCCAGCGCCTCATCGGGGCTGACGCCCGGGTACTGGCCAACAGGGATCTCTTCACCATCGAGGGAGAGGAACACGTGGCCATCGCCTTCGGCGCGTCCCCACTTGGCTGCTTCAGCCAACGCGGCCGCGGACACAGCCGGCGCGGCGGGAACGACGGCGGCCGGCGCCTTGGGCCGTGCAGCCATCGCCGCCGGGGAAGGGGCAGCAGGGGGCGTGGGCCGTGGAGCTACGGGTGAAGCAGGCGCTTCACTCTCCGGGGTGTTCCCAGTCTCGGGGATGGCATTCGCGTCCTTATCGTCGTTTGCCACGCCGGATTCGTCGGGGATCGCTGCTGCTGTTTCGTCGGATTTCTGACTGTCTGTCACCGCTAAAAGTCTTTCGCTTGGAGGGACCGCTCTGGTACTGCTCCCCGGGCTGGGGCCTGGAGTTCTCTACTTCAGAGAAAACGAGTCTATCGTGACAGGTGCCACAGGGGCGCCGTCATTATTGGTGGCGCCTGCCTGAAGGCCCGCTGCAGCGATCTTTGTGATGACGTCCAAGCCACTGGTCACCTTGCCCACCACCGTGTAACCGCCTGCTGCATCGGCAGGAATATTCGTGTCTTTGTAGATGATGAAGAACTGGTGCCCGTTGCCATATGCGTTGTTGGAGCTACGGGCCACAGCGATAGTCCCTGCCGGGTACTTGTTATCCGCCGGGGTGTTTTCCAACGGGCCCCAGTGGTAGTTCGGATCGTCGGCGCCGTCTTGGGACTTGGCGCCGCACTGGAGCAAACCGAAGGTTTGGGCTGTGGTCAGCCGGTGGCAGAGGGCGCCCTTGTAGTAGTTGGAGTCAGCCAAGGACTTGAAAACAGCAGCCGCCTGCGGGGCCACCTTCCCGTCGAGCTCGACGCCCACAACGCCGCTGTTGAGCGCCAGTTGACCCGTAAACGTCTTTCCGGCCGCCGTGTCAGCGCTCGGGATTCCCTGGCTGTTCGAAGAAGGGGAGGCCGACGCTGAGCTGAGGCCGGCTTCCGCGGCAGCGAATTCCGATTCGCTCGGATTCGAACTGAACGCGGTGAGTTGAAGCACGACGGCGAGGATCACCGCCACAGCGGCGGCACCAATGGCAAGATAGTTATCCCGTTTGCGCCTCTTGGCTTGCTCCTGCCGCAGGGCGCGCTTGGCTTCCATCTGCCGGATGCGCCGTTTCGCTTCACGGTCGTCCCGCGATCTTGTTGCCAAGAGTCCTCCTGATTGTGTCCATGATCCACGGCTGCCTGCGGGAGATCGGCACGATGCATTAGAACTGCACGCGCGGAAAGCATAAACTGACTGCCGCACATAGTTTATGCATGACCAGCTGGACGCCCGCCCCATAAACGCCAACGACGCGCTTAATCCTGGCGGCCCGCACTTTTGTCAGCTTTCTTTGAGGAGACCTTTCCACCATGGCCCGTACCGCCTCCCTGTCCGGATTCCCCGAGTGGCTTCCCCAGGAGCGCCTCGTGGAGCTCCATGTGCTCGATACGCTCCGCACCACATTCGAACTGCACGGCTTTTCCTCCATCGAGACGCGGGCCGTGGAAACCGTGGGGCAATTGCTGCGCAAAGGCGACATCGATAAAGAGGTCTACGGACTGAGCAGGCTCCAGGAGGACGACGACGCCGGTTCAGGTTCCGCCGGTACGGACTCCACCCAGCGAGCTGAGAAGGCAGATCCGAATGCCTTGGCCCTGCACTTCGACCTGACAGTCCCTTTTGCACGGTATGTCGTGGAAAATGCCGGATACTTGGCCTTCCCGTTCCGCCGCTACCAGATCCAGAAGGTGTGGCGTGGGGAACGTCCGCAGGAAGGCCGCGCCCGCGAGTTCACCCAGGCCGATATCGACGTCGTGGGCGACGGTGAGCTGCCTTTCCGCTACGACATCGAGATCGCCTTGGTAATTGCCGAAGCCCTGGGCGCCCTCCCCATCCCTGATTTCAGGCTGCGGATCAACAACCGCAAGCTCGCGGAGGGTTTCTATCGGGGCATTGGCCTGACTGACACCGCCGGCGTGCTCCGAAGCATCGACAAGCTCGAAAAGATCGGCGCCGAGAAAGTGGCGCAACTGCTCAAGAGCGAGCTTGGCGCAACGGATGAGCAAGCTGACTTGGCATTGAAGCTCGCCACCATCCGCACCGAGGACACATCGTTCGTCCAGCAGGTGCGCGCACTAGGCGTCAAGGACGACCTTCTGGATGAAGGCTTGGGCGAACTTGAACAGGTGATAGGAGCCGTGGCCCAGCGGGCCCCGGGCAAGGTGGTAGCTGATCTCAGCATCGCCCGCGGGTTGGACTACTACACCGGGACCGTAGTGGAGACCGTGTTGGTGGGCCATGAGCAGCTGGGGTCGATTTGTTCCGGCGGACGCTACGATGCCCTGGCCAGTAAGGGCAACCGCAAGTTCCCCGGCGTCGGACTTTCGATCGGCGTGACCCGCCTGGTCTCACGCATCCTCAGCCAGGAATTCGCCGTTGCCTCCCGGGCTGTGCCAACAGCTGTCCTGGTGGCCCTCAATGACGACGACAGCTGGTCTGCCGCGCAGGATATTGCGGCCGAGCTTCGCGGACGCGGGATTGCCACCGAAGTTGCCGCGAAAGCGGAAAAGTTTGGAAAGCAGATCAAGTTCGCTGACCGCCGGGGCATCCCGTTCGTATGGTTCACCAACGAGGACGGCAAGCACCAGGTCAAAGACCTCCGCTCCGGGGAGCAGGTTGACGCCGATCCCTTGAGCTGGTCGCCGTCGGAGGATGACCTGCATGTGCGGGTCACCACGGCCTGACAGGTAAACTCGGACCGGGACGCCCTTGCGGAAGTCCCCCTCATTTTTCACGCTGAAAGGAATGCTGTGCTGCGCACACATGACCTCGGATCACTTGGTTCCGAGCACATTGGACAAACCGTTACCCTGGCCGGCTGGGTGGGCCGTCGCCGTGATCACGGTGGCGTGGCATTCGTTGACCTGCGTGACGCATCCGGCGTGGCCCAGGTTGTGGTCCGCGAGGAAGAGGTTTTCCACGGACTGCGCAACGAGTACGTCCTGCAGGTGACGGGCACAGTCAACAAGCGCCCCGAAGGCAACGAGAACCCGGCGCTTGCCACAGGCGAGATCGAAGTTATCGCGGACAAGGTTGTGGTTCTCAACACCTCCGATCCGCTGCCCTTCCAGATCGATGAGCATGTCGAAGTGGGTGAGGAAGCACGCCTGAAGCACCGCTACCTCGACCTTCGCCGTCCCGGCCCGGCGCGCAACCTGCGCCTGCGTTCGGAAGCGAACCGGGTTGCCCGCGAACTGCTGCACCAGCGTGGCTACGTTGAGATCGAGACGCCCACCTTGACGCGCTCGACGCCGGAAGGCGCCCGTGACTTCGTGGTTCCGGCACGCTTGGCTCCAGGCTCCTGGTACGCCCTCCCGCAGTCCCCGCAGTTGTTCAAGCAGCTCCTGCAGGTTGGCGGCTTTGAGAAGTATTACCAGATCGCCCGCTGCTACCGCGATGAAGACTTCCGTGCGGACCGTCAGCCCGAGTTCACGCAGCTGGACATCGAGGCAAGCTTCGTTGACCAGGACGACGTTATCGAGCTTGGCGAGGCGATCGTCAAGGCGCTCTGGCAGCTCATCGACGTCGAAGTTCCCACGCCCATTCAGCGGATGACGTACTTGGATGCCATGGCGCGGTACGGCTCGGATAAGCCCGACCTCCGCTTCGGCCTGGAGTTGACCGAGCTGACCGAATTCTTCAAGGACACCAATTTTGGTGTCTTCATGGCTCCGTACGTCGGCGCAGTTGTCATGCCCGGTGGCGCCTCGCAAGCACGTCGTGCCTTGGATGCATGGCAAGAGTGGGCTAAACAGCGCGGCGCCAAGGGCCTGGCCTACGTTCTGTACAAAGAGGACGGCGAGCTCGCCGGTCCTGTTGCCAAGAACCTGACCGATGCAGAGCGTGCCGGACTGGCCGACGCCGTCGGGGCCAAGCCCGGCGACTGCATCTTCTTCGCAGCCGGGGAGAAGACCCCTTCCCGGGCGCTTCTGGGTGCAGCCCGCGTGGAGATCGGCCACCGCACGGGGCTGATCGACCCCAAGGACTGGGCATTCGTCTGGATCGTGGACGCGCCGATGTTCGAGCCTGCCGCTGCCGCAGTGGCATCCGGTGACGTGGCGGTTGGTGCAGGGCAATGGACGGCCGTCCACCACGCCTTCACCTCGCCGAAGCCGGAATTCATGGACACGTTCGACAAAGATCCTGAGTCAGCGCTTTCCTACGCCTACGACATCGTCTGTAACGGCAACGAAATCGGCGGCGGTTCCATCCGTATCCATGAGCGCGACGTCCAGGAACGCGTGTTCCAGCTCATGGGGCTGGACAAGGAAGACGCAGAGACCAAATTCGGCTTCCTTCTGGAGGGGTTCAAGTACGGCGCCCCTCCACACGGCGGCATTGCCCTTGGCTGGGACCGCGTGGTGGCGCTCCTGGCGGGCGTCGAGTCCATTCGCGACGTTATCGCCTTCCCGAAGTCCGGCGGCGGCTATGACCCGCTCACCGCGGCGCCTGCCCCGATTACGGCACAGCAGCGCAAGGAAGCGGGCGTAGATTTCAAGCCCGAAACCAAGCCTGAGACCAAGTCCTGATAGACCGGTAGCCAAAGGCTCCCCGCCATAGCGGGGAGCCTTTGGTGTTCCTGCAGAGAAAGGGTGCGCAGAGTGCTCGAACAATCGCTTCTGGAAACGCTGATGGACAAGGCCTGGCCAGCACGTGAGCGCGAGGACACGGGAGAGTGGGTACTGCGTGCATCCCAGGGCGTGACGCAACGTGCCAATTCGGTGTGGCCAAGGGACCCCGGTTGTGGCGCGGCAGGATCGTCCACCGAAACCGTCATCGCGGCTGGTGTCCGCGCGGCGTCGGAGTGGTACAGAAAGCGCCGGCTACCGTTGATCTTCCAAGTATTCGACGATCCCCGGAGCGCCACCCTCAATACTGTTTTGGATGGGCAACGCTTCTCGAAGCAGTCCGAAACCAAGATCATGGTCCGCGATGTGGGCGCACTGCCACTCCTCCCCACTGCACACAGCGTTGAGCTTTCCGAGCAGCCAACCCAGGAGTGGTTGGACCTCTGGTGGGCCGTTGACGGGCGAGGCGGCGGTGGGGAACTGGCGATTGCGCGCGAGATTCTAACGGGCTGTCCCTCGCTGTATGCGCTGGTAAGGGACGACGACGGCGTCCCGGCCGCCGTCGGACGTCTTGCCTTGGTGGATGGCTGGGGCGGTCTTTACAGCATGGCCACGTCAGCGGGGCACCGCCGGCGCGGCTACGGCACCAGGGTGCTTTCTGCCCTGCTCGACGCTGGCGCCCGGAGGGGACTGCAGGGCTTTTGGTTGTTGGTGACAGCGCCAAATGTTGGCGCGCAGGGCCTTTACGGCAAGGCTGGCTTTTCGGAATACGGCAGCTATCTGTACCGTCAGGCTCCGTTGACGCGGACGCCCGGGGGCTGCTGACTCAGGGGTTTTTTACTGTGATTCGGATGGCGCATGCGTCCGCGGCAGCCTTGGCCAGAACTGAGCTTCTGGGCTCCTGAATGTCCAGGAAGGACAGGCGCGTGCAGCCGGCCACCGCTTTGAGCAATGGATGTGCCAGAACCTGATCGACGAGAACACGGTCCCCGCCGGGGACGATGTACTCCACGCCCTGGCCGTTAAAGATCCCTGCAGCAAAGTCGGCCGTGGTCTTGGGATCGCTGTGCCGCTTCCCGCTCTTCGAGGCAAGAATTGCGGACCCGCTGGCAGCGGCAACCGCAAAACCGCCCCGCCGAACGAGCAGGATCCCGAGCCGTCGCTCCTGGGCAGCGAGGGAAACCAGGCGGTCAAGGTTGGAGGCGCCCCTGCCTGGGCGTCCGTCCACCGGCCACGGTGCCTTGAGCAGAGCAGTGGCGCCATCCCCTGCGGTGAGCAGCAGACCGTCGTCGTCGAAGTCCTCTTCTATTGCGCCGTGGCTTGCCGCGAAACGCTCCACCCACCCGTGCAGCCTGGGCGCGGGTACCAGGGCCAGGCGGGTGCTGGCTGAGGGGCGGTCCACGTCGATGTCTCCTTTGCCGTAACTATGAGTAGCCTATCCATGTGGAAGATCTCTTTGGTGCCGGTGGCCTCGACGACGACGAGTCGGAGGAGGTGCCTGCCGTTGGGGGTCCTTCGGACGCAAACTGGATGGCCTCCCAACGCAGCCCGCTAGCGGTGCGCATGCGGCCCCGTAGCTTGGATGAAGTAGTGGGCCAGCAACACTTGCTCGGTCACGGTTCACCCCTGCGACAGCTTGCGGCCGGAGTGGACGCCGCCGGTCCGGCCGGGCCCAGCTCGGTGATTCTCTGGGGGCCTCCAGGGACTGGTAAAACTACGCTGGCACACGTGATCGCCCGTGGGCCGGGCCGTAAATTTGTTGAGTTGTCAGCCATCACGGCAGGCGTCAAGGACGTTCGCCGGGTGATGGATGAGGCGTTGACAGCCCGAGACTTGTACAAAAAGACCACTGTCCTGTTCCTCGATGAGATCCACCGGTTCAACAAGGCCCAGCAGGACGCCCTGCTGCCGGGAGTCGAAAACCGCTGGGTCGTCCTGGTTGCAGCTACCACCGAAAATCCGTCGTTTTCCGTGGTGTCGCCGCTGTTGTCCAGATCCCTGCTGCTCACACTGAAGCCGCTCACCGATGAGGACATTTACGGTCTGCTGCAGCGGGCTGTTGCGGATGCCCGCGGCCTGTCGGGCCGAATCGAGCTCAGCTCCGAGGCGTTGGATCACCTGGTCCGTTTGTCCGGCGGAGACGCCCGCCGGGCGCTGACGGCACTCGAGGCCGCCGCCGGCGTGGCGTTCGGTGACAGCACCGCCGTCGTACCTGGCCCGGAAGGCAGCGCGGACGCCAGCGCGGACGACGACGCTGACGACGACGGCGAACCGGGCCTTGCGAACGACGGGGCACCTGATCCGGTGCTGGTGGAATTGCGGCACACCGAGCGTGCCCTTGACGCAGCAGCAGTCCGGTACGACCGCGCGGGTGACCAGCATTACGACGTTGCCAGCGCATTCATCAAATCCATTCGCGGTTCGGACGTGGATGCCGCGCTGCACTACCTGGCACGGATGCTTGAAGCCGGGGAAGACCCGCGCTTCGTGGCCAGGCGCATCGTCATTTCCGCTGCCGAGGACATCGGCATGGCCGATCCCACGGCGTTGCAAACGGCCGTGGCTGCAGCCCAGGCGGTGCAACTGATCGGTATGCCGGAGGGGCGCATTGTCCTGGCAGAAGCTGTGGTTCATCTGGCCACCGCACCAAAGTCCAATGCCGCCTACATGGGCTTGAATAAAGCCGTGGCGGACGTCCGCGCCGGTTTCGGTGGCGGAATTCCGATGCATCTGCGTGATGCGCACTATCCGGGTGCCAAGCAGTTGGGTCACGGCACAAGCTATAAATATGCCCATGACGAGCCACATGGCGTGGCCACCCAGCAGTATCCGCCTGATGACCTGGTGGGGAAGAACTACTATGAGCCCACCGGGAACGGTGCTGAACGGGAAATTGCGCCCCGGTTGGAACGGCTCCGCAAGATTGTCAGGGGAGAGTAGGGAAGTGGTAGCATTGATCCTTGTCTGGCATGACCCGACGCTCACATCCCTTGAAGATTCTTCAATAGTGCTGCGCCCGGGCCAGTAGCAAAAGGCAGCGGTTGGCCGATGCTCTCCCTGATGGAGGCCAGTAACACTGACACACCGCAGTAATTGGAAGGACACAAGTGGCTAACAACACTCGTGCTCGCCGTACCGCACGCCTTTCGCGTGCACTCGGCATTGCTCTGACCCCCAAGGCCGCCAAGTACATGGAGCGCCGCCCGTACGGCCCCGGTGAGCACGGCCGTGCCCGCAAGAAGCAGGACTCCGACTACGCCGTACGTCTGCGCGAAAAGCAGCGTCTGCGCGCCCAGTACGGCATCCGCGAAGCCCAGATGACCCGTGCCTTCGAAGAAGCACGCCGCACCAAGGGCCTCACCGGTGAAAACCTGGTTGAACTGCTCGAAATGCGTCTGGACGCCCTCGTGCTTCGTGCTGGTTTCGCCCGCACCATCGCACAGGCCCGCCAGCTGGTTGTCCACCGCCACATCATGGTTGACGGCGTCCGCGTGGACCGCCCGTCCTTCCGCGTTGGCGAAGGCCAGCTCATCCACGTTCACAGCCGCTCCGAGGTCATGGCTCCGTTCCAGGTCGCAGCAGCTGGTGCCCACGCTTTGAACAACGTGCCGGCTTACTTGGACGTCAAGCTCGACGCCCTCCAGGCTCGTTTGGTTCGTCGCCCCAAGCGCTCTGAGGTCCCCGTGATCTGCGAAGAGCAGCTCGTCGTCGAATTCTACGCTCGCTAAAACCAAGCAGCGCATCCAGAGAAGCCCGTGGCACATGCCGCGGGCTTCTTTGTGTAGCGGCCCTCCCTCCTATTAGTGGATGGGTTCATGCCTTTCGGTTTCGTCCCTTCGGGTTCATGCCTTCCGGTTCGTCCCTTCCTTGGCTGGCTACGGCCCATTTATAGGTAAGGTACTGGGGGAGGCTTTGGGCAATGCCCACGATGGCCCATGCAAGCCAGAGCAACCAAGGCAGTCCAACAAACCTAGGAGTTGATTTATATGACTGGTGGCGACATCGCCGGCCTTATCGCTGCAGGAGTGTTCGCGCTCCTTGTCCTGCTGTTGGCCGTGCCTATCTTGAAGCTCGGCGGCGTATTCGACGAGGTGCGGACCTCGATCCGTTCCATCAGCGATGGCGCCACGCCCCTGATGGACGAAGTCACGGCAACCGTGACCACCACCAACCAGCAGTTGAAGAAGGTCGACGGCATTGCGTCCAACGTCTCGGACGCCTCGGCTAACATCTCGGCGCTGTCCTCGCTCGTTGCTGCAACTGTGGGTTCGCCATTGATCAAAGTTGCCGCATTCAGTTACGGGGTCCGGTCCGCTTTTGCTGGACGCCGCACCCCATCTTCCGGCCGACGCAGCCGCTGAACCAACGGGAAGAACCTTAGACCATGAAAAGAATTGTTTGGATGGGCATTGGTGTGGCCATCGGTGTAATCGCTTTCCGGAAAATCAATCAGGCCCAGAACGCACTCGGCCCGGAAGGCCTCAACCGGGCCGTTGGCCGGATGGCCGATGGCCTGTACGACTTTGCCGATGCAGTCCGCTCGGGCATGCACCAACGGGAAGAAGACTTGCGCGCCGCGCTTGGCATCGAGAGCGACGGAGCAACCCGCCGCTAGTGAGCGGTTCGCTCCTGTGATCGCAACAGGGCAGAATGGAAAGCTGCGGAACGGCACCAGCCGGGTCCGCGCACATCGTGTGCAGTGAATTGAGAAGGGTAAGTAAACAGCTAATGAAGTCGCAGGAGATCACCAAACGCTGGGTGGACTTTTTTGTCAGCAAGGGTCACACCGCCGTTCCCTCCGCATCGCTCGTTTCCAGCGACCCGTCCCTTCTCTTCACCGTGGCCGGCATGGTGCCCTTTATCCCTTACCTGACCGCACGCGAAGAGCCGCCCTACAGCCGGGCCACGAGCGTTCAAAAGTGCATCCGGACCGGCGATATCGAGGAAGTGGGCAAGACCGCCCGCCATGGCACGTTCTTCCAGATGTGCGGAAACTTCTCATTCGGTGACTACTTCAAAGAAGACGCCATCAAGTTCGCCTTCGAACTTCTCACCTCAAGCGTTGACGACGGCGGTTACGGACTGCCAGCCGAACGCCTCTGGGTAACGGTGTACGAGGAAGACGATGAAGCCAAGGAATTGTGGCTGAAGCACACCGGAATCCCGGCAGAGCGCATCCAGCGTATGGGTAAGTCCGACAACTACTGGCACACCGGCCAGCCGGGTCCTGCCGGTCCGTGCTCGGAGATCTACTACGATCGTGGTCCCGCGTACGGCATCGAAGGCGGCCCGCTGGCCGATGAAACCCGCTACATCGAGATCTGGAACCTCGTGTTCATGCAGTACCAGATCGAAAATGTCCGGTCCAAGGTTGACTTCGACATCGTGGGCGAACTGCCGAACAAGAACATCGATACCGGCCTCGGCATGGAGCGCTTGGCGATGATTCTCCAGGGCGTGGAGAACATGTACGAGACCGACCAGGTCCGTCCCGTGATTGACAAGGCAGCTGAGTTGTCCGGCCGGGAGTACACCTCGGCCGAGTCGCCTGAGGATCCGCATCACACCGATGACGTCCGGATGCGCGTTGTGGCAGACCACATCCGCTCGGCCCTGATGTTGATTGCCGACGGCGTGGCACCTTCCAATGAGGGCAGGGGCTACGTCCTGCGTCGCCTGATCCGCAGGGCAGTGCGAGCCATGCGCCTCCTGGGTGTAGAGAAGGCATGCCTGCCGGATCTTTTGCCGGCCTCCAAGGACGCGATGAAGGGCGTCTACCCTGTGGTGGAGACGGACTTTGCGCGGATCAGCCGTATCGCGTACGCCGAAGAAAAGGCGTTCCTGCGCACCATCGCCTCCGGCACTGCACGACTCGAGGACGCCGTTGCTGAGTCCAAGGCCGCCGGTGTTCCGCTCTCCGGAGCCGATGCCTTCGCCCTCCATGACACGTACGGCTTCCCCATTGACCTCACCTTGGAAATGGCAGAAGAAGCAGGCCTCAAGGTAGACGAGCCCGGTTTCCGTGCTTTGATGCTGGAGCAGCGTCAGCGTGCACAGGCCGACGCCAAAGGCAAAAAGGGCGGCCACGCCGACCTCAGCGCCTACCAGGAACTTCTCGGCAAGGGCGAAACAGTCTTCACGGGTTACGACGAACTCGAGGGCGAAGCCACAGTCCGGGGCATCGTCAGCGCCGGGCGCCCCGTAGCGCACGCTTCCACTGGGGAGGAGATCGAACTCGTTCTCAACGAGACGCCGTTCTACGCCGAGGCCGGTGGCCAATCCGCAGATACGGGCCTCATCACAGGTGACGGCTTCGTCGTCGAGGTTTTGGACGTCCAGCGTCCCATCAAGGGCCTCAGCGTCCACAAGGCGATCGTCCGTGAAGGTGAGATCTCCTCAGATGCCTTGGTGCGTGCCGCCGTCGACCGTGAACGTCGCCATGCAGCAGAACAGGCGCACACCGGTACGCACATCGTGCACGCCGCCCTGCACCAGATCCTCGGTCCGGAAGCCACCCAGCGCGGCTCCTTCAACAAGGCCGGCTACCTGCGGTTCGACTTCGCCTGGGGTGAGGGCCTGAGCCCTGCTACCCGGTCCGAAATCGAAGAGGTTTCCAACATCGCCATCCGCAACAACTACCGGGTGGACACCAAAGTCATGGGACTGGCTGACGCCAAAGCGCTCGGTGCCATGGCGCTCTTCGGTGAAAACTACGGCAGCGAAGTCCGCGTTGTGGAGATCGACGGCGCGTGGTCCCGCGAGTTGTGCGGCGGCACGCACGTGTCCAACACCTCGCTGATCGGCAGCCTTTCGCTCCTCGGTGAGCAGTCCGTGGGGTCAGGAAACCGCCGCGTTGAGGCATTCGTAGGCCTCGACGCCTTCCGGCACCTGGCCGCTGAACGTGCCCTCGTGACGGAACTTACCGAATTGCTGAAGGTCCCCTCGGGACAACTCGCAGACCGTATTTCGAGCACGCTGAACAAGCTGAAGGCAACCGAGAAGGAACTTGACCGCCTTCGCAAGGAGCAGCTTGCTGCTGCTGCCGCCACGCTGGTGGGTACGGCCAAAGACGCGGCCGGCGTGCGTGTGATTGCACACGACGCCGGACAAATCGGAGGAGCCGACGATCTCCGGAACCTTGCACTGGATCTCCGGAACCGCCTGGGTTCGGAGGCTGCCGCCGTGGCAGTAGCCGGTGTCAGCAATGAGCGCCCCGTCATCCTGATCGCCACGAATGAGGCCGCCCGTGAAGCCGGAGTGAAGGCCGGCGCGCTTGTTCGCTTGGCTGCCGGGATCCTCGGCGGTGGCGGTGGCGGTAAGGACGACGTCGCACAGGGCGGCGGCACCGATGCCGGGAAGGTCCCTGCGGCCCTCACGGCAGTGGTCGACGCGATAGCCAAGCGCTAACGGTGAATTCGGCCGAAAGCAGCGACGCCTACCCCCGCGGCACCAAAGTGGGGGTAGACGTCGGGACCGTCAGGGTAGGCGTCGCGATATGTGATCCGGACGGTATCTTGGCAACCCCGTTTAAAACGGTGTTGCGGGATAGCAAGAAAAATTCGGACGTGCGCTACCTGGTCAAGCAGGCCGCCGAATTGGCTGCGGTGCAGATCTTTGTAGGCCTGCCCCGCACCATGAAGGGCGACGAGCGGGGCTCTGCACAGATGGCATCCGATTACGCCCAAGCGCTGGTTAGCGAGCTGCAACGTGTCGGATTGGACGTCCCGGTCAACCTCGTCGACGAGCGTTTGTCCACGGTCACGGCGCACCGGAACCTCCACGAAGCTGGCATGAGCAGCAAGAACCACCGTAAAGTGGTTGATCAGGTTGCTGCTGCTGGAATACTGCAGCACGCAATCGACATGCAAAAAGCCAGAGGAACGGACGTCGGCCGCCGCGTACACGCGCAGGCGGAGTCCGAAAAACCCAGCAGTGCCCCAACGCTGCGGGCTGCCTCCGGCAGTGAATCCGATTCTTCTACGAGGGGACTGCCATTGTGAGCCCGGTCAACAACGACCCCTCCAGCGGTACCGCCGGTGGCGGCATGCCGCTGACACGCAAGGAGCTGCGGGCGAGGGAACGGTTCCTCGCCACGCAAAACCAAGACGTCATCACCTTTCCCGAAGCCACGCCTGGAGCAGCAGGCGGCTCCGCCGACGTCGAGCCCGAATTGCCCCGTCCGGTGCCCGCAGTCCGGCGTCCATTTGGCGAGCAGCGGGACCCCCTGAACTTCACTCCGCCGCCAGCCCGCTCGCCTCAGGACCCCACGCCTCAGGACCCCACGCCTCAGGACGCCACGCCTCAGGACGGTACTGATCAGGGAAAGCCGGAGCACGTTGAGCCCAAGCAGCGTCACGAACACGTCCCCGTTCACGAAGAAACGGGTCACGACGGCGATGCTCACCACGACGCTGTTGTTCACGAGGGTGGTCACCACGACGCTGTTGAAGACGTTGTTCACGAAGACGTTGTTCACGAAGACGTTGTTCACGAAGACGTTGCTCACGAAGACGTTGTTCACCACGACGCTGTTCACCACGACGCTGTTCACCATGAAGCGGGGCAGGACGCGCACGTTGCCGAGGCGGATTTCGCCCACCACGATGACTTCGTCGAAGGGCACCACCTTGGTGAGGAGCACTTTGACGAGCACCCGCTGGCAGAACACCCGCTGGATGAGCATCCCCTGGATGAGCACCCCCTGGATGCCCACCATGAGCTTCTCACCCCCGTTAAGCCTGCGGTGTCGAAGGCTGCTGCGAAGAAAGCCCGGCGCCGCCGTCGTATTCTCGCCCTCCTCATCACGCTGGTTGTCTTTGTCACCGCCATAGCGGTGGGCGCCCAGTTCTTGAAGCCCCTGCTCGGAATGGACAAGGTGACGGACTACCCTGGACCGGGTACAGGCTCAGTGACCATCACCGTCCCTGCAGGTTCAGGGCCTAAGCAGGTGGCTGCGGACCTCGTTGCGAACAACGTCGTGGCTAATGCCGATGCCTTTGTGAAGGAGTTCGTCGCAGAGGGCGGGGAACTTGCCCCGGGCGACTTCACGTTCCGCACCCAGATGAAAAACAAGGATGCCGCCGCGATTCTCCTGAACAAGGACGCCTCGAAGGTCATGTACTTTGCTTTGAGTGCAGGGCTGCGCATCAGTGAGTCCCTGGATGCGATTTCCAAGGGTTCAGGTATTCCGCTGCAGCAACTGAATGCACTGAACCAGGCACCCGGGCAGTTCGGACTGCCGGCCAAGGCCAAGAACCTTGAAGGGTACCTGGCGCCGGGAGAATACCGGTTCGATCTCGGCACACCGGCCAAGGACATCATCCAGAAACTGGTCAACACCACACTGGACGAACTCAAGTCCCAAGGAATCACCGATCCCGCCAAGCAGTACGACATTGTCACCATCGCCAGCATCGTCCAGGCAGAAGGCGGACAGGCGGACTACGGCAACGTCGCAGGCGCCATTTACAACCGTCTCAAGCCCAACAACACCGAAACCGCCGGCCTCATCCAGTCCGATGCCACAGTGACCTACGGTCTCGGGAGGAAGTCTTTCCACCTGACGGATGCAGAAAAAGCCGACAAGTCCAACCCGTACAACACGTACGCCACCCCAGGGCTGCCTGCAGGTCCGATAGGCTCGCCCGGCAAGACGGCTATTGACGCCGCGGCCAAGCCAACTGCCAATGACTACCTCTACTGGGTGACCATCAACCTGGACACCAAGGAGACCAAGTTCTCCAAGACGCTGGCCGAGCACCTCACCTACGTTGCGCAGTACAACGCGTGGTGTGACGCCAACCCGGGGCGGTGCGTGTGAGTCGACGCGCCGCCGTCCTGGGGCACCCGATCTCGCATTCGAAGTCACCCGCGCTGCATATGGCGGCCTACGCCAAACTGGGCGTGGACATCGAGTACACAGCCAAGGACATCGAAGTGGGTGGGCTCCGGCCATTCATGGAGTCGCTCCGAGGGGATCCCACGTGGTGTGGGCTTTCGGTCACCATGCCCTTGAAATCGGCAATGGTCCAGGAAGTTGATGAAGTCCGGGGCGCCGCGGCTGCACTGGGTGTGATCAACACGGTTGTTTTTGAGCCCGACGGAGATTCGGTGCGTCGCGTGGGTTACAACACCGACGTTGGCGGGATCGTGGAGGCCGTGCGTTACGGAGGCGTGGCGGCCAGCCCGCACGCAGCCGTCCTCGGTGGCGGTGGCACATCAGCCGCGGCCATCGCTGCGGTTCATGAGCTTGGGGCGCGGCATGTCGATGTCTTCGTTCGTGACACCGGGCGGGCCCGCGAAGCGCAAGCTGCAGCGGCCGCCGTCGGAATTTCCCTTGCGCTCAGGCCAATCACCGAAGCAGCAGGAGCCATGGCTGGTTCGGACTTGGTCATTTCCACCCTCCCCCCGCGGGCCGCGGATGGCCTGGCCGAAGAGTTGGCATCGCTTACTGGCCAGGGGATGGGAACCGGCGCCGGAGTCCTGCTGGATGTGGCTTATGATCCATGGCCCAGCAGGCTCGCCGAGGCCTGGCAAGGGCACGGAGGCGTCGTTGTCCCTGGGCTCGAAATGCTGATGTACCAAGCAGCGGAGCAGATCCGCCGTTTCAGCGGCTGTGACGTGGATGCCTCCGTCATAGATGTGATGTGCGACTCAGTCGGGCTTCCCCGACGAGGGTTCTAGGAGCCTTACATGGCAGGATTGGTTTTATGTTGCGTTGGTTGACCGCCGGTGAATCCCATGGTCCGGCTCTGATCGGAATTATTGAAGGTGTGCCCGCTGGTGTTGAACTCACCAGCGAGCAGATTCGCGATGCCTTGGCTCGCCGCCGCCTGGGCTACGGCCGTGGCGCACGGATGAAGTTCGAGCAGGACGAGGTCATGATCCTCGGCGGCGTTCGGCACGGTCTTACCCAGGGCGGCCCCGTGGCCATTCAGGTGGGCAATACGGAATGGCCCAAGTGGGAACAGATCATGTCAGCGGACCCCGTAGCCCCTGAACTCCTCGCTGACCAGGCACGCAACGCTCCGTTGACGCGGCCCCGGCCGGGGCATGCCGATTTCACCGGAATGCAGAAATACGGTTTTGACGAGGCCCGTCCCGTCCTGGAGCGCGCAAGCGCCCGCGAAACCGCTACCCGTGTGGCATTGGGTACCGTCGCCGCACAATACCTGAAGCACTTGGGCGTGGAATTGGTCAGCCACACGGTGTCGATCGCCAGCGTCAGCGTCCCCGAGGGACGGCCGCTGCCCATGCCTCGCGACGTGATCGCCCTCGACGCCGACCCCTTGCGTTGCTTTGACCGCGAGACATCCGATGCCATGGTGGATGAAGTGGATGCCGCCCACAAGGAAGGCGAAACGCTCGGTGGCGTGGTGGAGGTACTCGCCTACGGCCTTCCTCCGGGACTCGGCAGCTACGTGCACTGGGATCGCCGCTTGGATTCCCGCTTGGCTGCAGCCTTGATGGGCATCCAGGCCATCAAGGGCGTGGAAGTTGGCGATGGTTTCCTGACCGCGACGCGCCGGGGTTCTGCTGCCCATGATGAAATCGTCAAGGATGAGGACGGCAAGATTGTCCGGCAGACCAACCGCGCGGGCGGGATCGAAGGCGGCATGAGCATCGGACAGGTTTTGCGCGTGCGTGCTGCCATGAAGCCGATTGCCACGGTGCCGCGCGCCCTGCGCACGGTCGACGTCAGCACCGGGGAGGCCGCGAAGGCCCACCACCAGCGCTCGGACGTGTGTGCCGTTCCCGCAGCGGGCGTTGTAGCTGAGGCGATGGTTGCCTTGGTCCTGGCCGAAGCGGTGGCCGAGAAATTCGGCGGCGATTCTGTTGCCGAGACCCAACGCAACCTTCAGGGCTATCTGGACAGCATCCCCGCCACCTTGGACTCGGTCGGGCGGTAGTGATGGGCCCGAATTCGGAGGGCGTTCCCGGCCTTCCGGAAGGCCCTGTTGTCCTTGTGGGACCGATGGCGGTGGGGAAGTCCGCCATTGGCCAGAGACTGGCAGACCACTTGGGCTTGCCGTTTGTGGACACGGACGCTGTCATCGTTGCCGCCCACGGAAGCATCGCCGATATTTTTGCAGGCCGTGGGGAGCACGCGTTCCGCGAGATTGAGGCCCGCGCCGTCGCCAAGTCCATCGAGTCCGCCAAGGTCCAGCCGGCCATCATTTCCCTTGGCGGCGGAGCGGTGCTTGATTCCGGTACCCAGCAGTTGTTGGGGGATTGCACCGTGGTGTACTTGGAGTGCGATCGGGAAACCGTTGCAGACCGGATTGCCCGCAATACCGGACGCCCGTTGTTGCGCGGCGATGCCCTGGGCCGGTGGGAAGCCTTGTTCGTCACCCGGCGCCCCGTATATGAGCGCCTGGCCGACGTCGTCATGGATGTCCGTTCCGGATCCGTGGCAGAAATCAGCCTCCGCCTGGAGGAGCGGCTGCGCGAGCACGCAGCCTTGAAACAGGAAGTTGAAAAGTGAGCACCGAGGCAACTGTCATCAAGGTGACCGGCCAGTCCGCGAACGAGAACTACGACGTCGTAGTGGGCCGCGGCCTGTTGGAATCGCTCCCTGCCAAGCTGGGGGAGAGGGTGCGCCGTGTCCTCGTCATCCATCCCAGGGCGCTTCGGTTGACCGGCGATACGGTCCGCGATGAGCTGGAAGCTGCTGGGTTCACGGCCCTGACTGCTGAAATTCCGGATGCGGAAGAGGGTAAGCACATCCAGGTTGCAGCCTTCTGCTGGCAGGTGCTTGGACAGAACGATTTCACGCGCTCGGACGCCATTGTCGCAGTGGGCGGTGGCGCTGTCACCGACCTCGCCGGATTTGTCGCGGCCACCTGGCTGCGTGGCGTGAAAGTCATTCACATGCCCACGAGCCTGCTCGGTATGGTGGACGCTTCAGTTGGCGGCAAGACCGGTATCAACACGGCCGAAGGCAAGAACCTCGTTGGTTCCTTCCATCCGCCTGCCGGTGTCTTGGTGGACCTGGACACCCTGCAGACGTTGCCGCGGAACGAGTTGATTTCCGGCATGGCCGAGGTCATCAAGTGTGGCTTCATCGCCGACCCGGTGATTCTTGACCTGGTGGAGAAGAACACCGATGCAGTCATGGATGCCGGCTCGGACGTTGTTCGTGAGCTCATTGAGCGTGCCATCAGCGTGAAGGCACGGGTGGTCTCCCAAGACCTCAAGGAATCCGGCCTCCGGGAAATCCTGAATTACGGACATACCCTGGGTCACGCGATTGAGCTCGTGGAGCGCTACTCGTGGCGCCACGGGGCTGCCGTGTCTGTTGGCATGATGTTTGCTGCGGAGTTGTCCCGCAGCGTCGGTCGGCTCTCCGATGCCGACGCCGATCGGCACCGTACGATCCTCGAGGGACTCGGATTGCCTATCACCTACCGCAGGGACCGATGGCAGGGCCTGCTGGACGGAATGCGGCGGGACAAGAAATCGCGTGGGGACCTGCTTCGCTTCGTTGTCCTCGACGGCGTCGCAAAACCCGGCATGCTCGAAGTTCCGGACACGTCCCTGCTCTTCGCGGCATATCAGGAAATCGCGTCATGACCATCGCTCATCCCGAGGGGGTCAGCGACTGGCCTACCGGAGGCTTCCCTGGGGTCCGAATGAATCCCGACACGCTGCTTCCCGTGGTGGTCAACGAGGACGCCATGGCAGCGGCCTTGGTGGCTTCGAATGACCCGGCTGACCACATCATGGCATTGCTGCTGGAGGACCAGCCCAAGGAAGCCGCCGAGCTCTTGGCCGAAGCGCGGTACAAGGATCCGGAATCCTTCCAGCTCCGCATTTTCGAAGCGGAAGTCCTGAGGGCGACGAGCCGCTTGGGCAGGGCAATCCAGTTGTTCCGGCAGCTGCTCCACGAGGTCCAAGGGACGCCAAGGGAAGCGCTCGTCCGGCAATACCTAGGACGCGCCTATTTCGTCAGCGGTAATGCCGTGGCGGCATCGGAGGAATTCGCCCGCGCTCTTGATCTGCGGGTCGCCATGGCAGCCGATGCCGCGTTGATCTATTCCTCCACGGTTGCGCTCCAGCGCGCCCGCAACGTCATGGATCTGGCGTCCTGACACCGCGCCAAAGGGTGCTCGCCAAGCCCACCCGGGATTTGCCGGTAGAATGGATCTTGGATTTTTGATAAATACGCGCTGGTGGGCCGTTTGGTGTGCCGGTTTGGCATACCAGGCTGGATGCTGGAAACCATAGCTAGAACCAGCGAAAGAAACCAGAGGATACGAGTGGCAACCACAAACGACATCAAGAACGGGACCGTACTGAAGCTCGAGGGCCAGCTCTGGAACATCATTGAGTTCCAGCACGTCAAGCCGGGTAAGGGTGGCGCTTTTGTTCGTACCAAGATGCGCAACGTCATGTCGGGCAAGGTCGTGGATAAGACTTTCAATGCCGGCCTGAAAATCGAAACCGCGACCGTGGACCGTCGCGACTACCAGTACCTGTACCAGGACGGCGAAGACTTCGTCTTCATGGACACCCAGGACTACGACCAGATCACGGTCTCCGGTGCCACAGTGGGTGACGCCACCAATTTCATGCTGGAAAACCAGATGGTCAACATCGCCATCCATGAGGGCACCCCGCTGTACATTGAGTTGCCGCCGAGCGTCACGCTTGAAATCACTTACACCGAGCCGGGCCTTCAGGGCGACCGCTCCTCGGCCGGCACCAAGCCCGCCACCGTTGAGACCGGATACGAAATCCAGGTCCCCTTGTTCGTTGAGCAGGGCACCAAAGTGAAGGTTGATACCAGGGACGGTAGCTACCTGGGCCGGGTTAACGACTAGTGAGCGCACGCGGTAAAGCCCGCAGCAGGGCTTTGGAAGTACTCTTCGAGGCGGAGCAGCGCTCCGTGTCGGCTTTCGACGCGTTGAAAGCGCGTCGGGAGAAAACAGACCTGGTCATCAACCCGTACACGGTAGAAATCGTCGAAGGGGTTGTCTCCATGCAGCCCACCATCGACGAGTTCCTGCAGACCTATGCCCAGGGATGGACGCTGGAGAGGATGCCGTCGGTAGATCGCATCATTCTCCGCATCGGTGCCTGGGAGCTTCTCTACAATGACGAAGTTCCGGACGGGGTCGCCGTCAGCGAGGCAGTAGCGCTGGCCAAGACCATGTCCACCGACGAATCCCCGGCCTTCATCAACGGATTGCTGGGAAGGCTCCAAAAATTGAAGCCTTCCCTCCTGGCCTAGAACTCCTTTGCCAGACATCAAAGACCCGCCCACAGCAAGCTGTGGAGCGGGTTTTTTGATGCGGCCCCAGGCGTTGCCCTGTGATACCTTGAACGTGCAAATATTCCTTTTTTAATTCCGTCCCGTGAGGCGGGGAAAGGGGAGACGAGCGATGACTGAAGTCACTTCAGCGCAGGTACCGTCGCGGATTGTTCTCAATCAAGCGGACATCGACCGGGCGCTGACTCGTATCGCCCATGAGATCCTTGAAGCCAACAAGGGCTCGCAAGACCTGGTTTTGTTGGGCATTCCCAGCCGCGGCTATCCCTTGGCCGTGAGGCTCGCCGAGAAGATCGCTGCCGCGGATTCAACCGTGGCCGCAGAGACCATTGTGGGCCAGCTGGATGTCACCATGTTTCGGGACGACCTCTCGCACCAGCCCACGCGGCCACCGCACCACACCCGCCTGCCTCTGTCAGGCATCGACAACAAAGTGGTGGTGCTGATTGACGATGTCCTGTACTCCGGCCGCACCATCCGCGCTGCACTTGATGCCTTGGTTGACCTCGGACGTCCCAAGATAGTGCGCTTGGCGGTATTGGTGGACAGAGGACACCGCGAACTACCCATCCGTGCTGATCATGTGGGAAAGAACCTGCCCACATCCTCCTCGGAGAAGGTCCGGGTCCGCCTCGAGGAAATCGACTCGGTGGACGGCGTGCCCGTCAACGAAGTCGTGATCGAGGCCGGTCAGTGAAACATCTCCTCTCCACCGAAAACCTCAGCGCTTCGGACGCCATTCGCATCCTTGATACGGCCGAGGAAATGTCCGCCGTCGGTGAGCGTGAAGTCAAGAAGCTTCCGGCCCTGCGTGGCCGAACCGTGGTGAACCTCTTCTTCGAGGACTCCACCCGCACCCGCATCTCCTTCGAAGCCGCAGCCAAACGCCTCTCCGCGGACGTCATCAACTTTGCGGCCAAGGGATCGTCAGTTTCCAAGGGAGAGTCCCTCAAGGACACCGCCCAAACACTGGCGGCGATGGGTGCGGACGCCGTCGTCATCCGGCATTGGGCCTCCGGAGCGCCGCACCGCCTGGCGGCCACGGACTGGATCGACGCGGCCGTCATCAACGCCGGGGACGGTACCCATGAGCACCCCACCCAGGCCCTCCTGGACGCTTTCACCATGCGGCGGCACTGGTCCCGGGTCAACGGGACGGCTTCGGTCGCGGCTGACCTCAAAGGGATGCGCGTGGCGATCGCCGGGGATGTTCTGCACTCGCGCGTCGCCCGGTCCAATGTCTGGTTGCTGAAGACCCTGGGTGCGGAGGTTACGTTGGTGGCACCGCCCACGCTGCTGCCGATCGGCGTCGAACACTGGCCGTGCAAGGTGAGTTACAACTTGGACGCGACGCTCGAAGCCGGGACCGACGCCATGATGATGCTGCGGGTCCAAGGCGAGCGGATGAATGCCTCGTTTTTCCCCTCCACGCGGGAATACTCACGCCGCTGGGGCTTCGATGACGCCAGGCTGCGTGCCTTGGATGACCTTGGCATGAAAGACACCATCATCATGCATCCCGGGCCGATGAACCGCGGGCTCGAAATATCTTCGGCTGCTGCCGATTCGCCGCGCTCCACCGTCCTTGCGCAGGTTCGCAACGGCGTCTCGGTCCGCATGGCGGCCCTATACCTGCTGCTCTCCGGGGACTCCCGCGAAGCAGCTTCAACGAACGCAGCGACACTGGCTTTCGCTGGCCAGTCCAGCAAGGAGAGCAACTGATGGCTGAGAACACTTACCTGATCCAGGGCGCTGCCATTTTGGGCGGTGACCCGGAGGATCTGTTGATTCGCGACGGCTTCATCGCGGCCCGCGGACAGGACATCTACGGCGCTGCAGGGTTCGATGACGCAACCGTCCTCGACGCCGCCGGGCTGGTGGCCCTTCCCGGCATGGTGGACGTCCACACGCATCTTCGCGAGCCGGGCCGCGAGGACGCCGAAACGGTGGAAACCGGTACTCGCGCAGCAGCCCTGGGCGGCTTCACGGCCGTCCACGCCATGGCGAACAGCAATCCTGTGGCCGATACGGCAGGCGTCGTGGAGCAGGTTCACAGCTTGGGCCGCGCAGCGGGCTGGGTGGACGTTCGTCCAGTGGGGGCGGTCACGGTTGGGCTGGCCGGTGAGCAACTCGCAGAGCTCGGTGCGATGGCAGATTCCCGCGCCCAGGTGCGGATGTTCTCCGACGACGGCATCTGCGTGCACGACCCCGTGCTGATGCGCCGTGCGTTGGAGTACGTGAAAGCGTTCGACGGCGTGGTGGCCCAGCACGCGCAGGAACCGCGCCTGACCGCCGGCGCGCAGATGAACGAGGGCGCAGTATCCGCCGTGCTCGGCCTGGCAGGCTGGCCCGCCGTTGCCGAAGAAAGCATCATTGCCCGTGACGTGCTCCTCGCACAGCACGTTGGTTCACGCTTGCACATCTGCCACGTCTCCACCGCTGGATCCGTGGAGATTGTCCGTTGGGCCAAGGCCCGGGGTATCAACGTCACCGCCGAGGTGACACCCCACCACCTGCTGCTGACCGATGAACTGGTACGCAGCTACGACCCCGTGTACAAAGTCAATCCGCCGCTTCGCACCGACGCGGACGTGCAGGCGCTGCGCGAGGGTTTGGCCGATGGCACCATCGACGTCGTGGGCACGGACCACGCGCCGCATCCCAGCGAGCACAAGGAATGCGAATGGGCCCAGGCCGCCATGGGCATGACGGGCCTCGAGACGGCGTTGTCCGTGGTTCAGGAAACCATGATCGAAACCGGCCTCATGACGTGGGCGGACTTTGCCAGGGTCACATCCTTCACCCCCGCGGTGATTGGCAGGCTCTCTGACCAGGGCCGTCCACTGGAAGTTGGCGAACCCGCCAACGTCATCTTGGTGGACCCGGCTGCGCGTTGGACGGTGGACCCCCATAAAATGGCCACCATGGGCCGCAATTCACCGTTCAAGGGCAAGGAGCTGCCTGGCTCCGTGGTGGCAACGTTCTTCAAAGGACACCCCACCGTGCTGGACGGACAGCTGAACACGCCTTACCGTTACCCGGAACATCAGGAACCGATGGGTGCCGCCGGGGCAGTCAGCAGCAAGTAATGACCAACCAGACACTTACCGTGCTGATCACGGTGCCGCTGATCGCCGTCGTTCTGGCGTTGATCTGGCTTGGGTGGCGAAGCCGCCTGAGGCGACAGTCCGACGTCGAACGCCTCCCGGAGGTGCCGCAACAACTGACGCCGGCCACCGTCGTCGCGGATGGCCAGTACGTTGTCACCACCACAGGCGGGGACTGGCTGGACCGGATCGCGGTTCAGGGCCTCGGCATCCGTACCAACGCCGAGTTGAGCGTCCACGCCGAAGGCGTGCTGTTCGACCGCAAGGGCGCGGCCCCGGTTTTCATCCCCGCCAGCGCCATCGTTGAAAGCCGCGAAGCAAGCGGCATGGCCGGAAAGTTCGTCGAGAAGGACGGGCTCCTGGTCATCAGCTGGAAACTCGGAACCCGGGAGCTGGACACCGGATTCCGATCCAAGCGCGCGGCCGACAAGAAGTACCTCCTCCAAGCCCTCCATAATTTGATCTCCGCAGCCCCTCAGGCAGATGCCGATAGTGGAAAGTAATAAAGTGACGGATAGTAAAGCAGCCACCACCCCCACCCCCTCAGCCGCAGTGCTGGTGCTCGAAGACGGCCGCATATTCCGCGGCCGCAGCTACGGCGCCCAGGGAGCGGCGCTCGGTGAGGCCGTGTTCGCCACCGGCATGACCGGCTACCAAGAGACCATTACCGACCCCTCGTACGCGCGTCAGTTGGTGGTCCAGACGGCGCCGCACATTGGCAACACAGGCGTCAACAGCGAGGACGCCGAGTCCAGGCGCATCTGGGTGGCCGGGTACATCGTTCGCGACGCCGCCCGCCGCCCCTCGAACTGGCGCTCAGAGCGCAGCCTTGACGATGAACTGACAGAGCAGGGAGTCGTTGGCATCCAGGGCGTTGACACCCGCGCCATCACACGCCACCTTCGCGAACACAAGACCATGCGTGCAGGGATCTTCTCCGGTGAGGCCGCCCAGGCATCCGAGAAAGAACTGCTCGCTACCGTCCTGGCCAGCGCCCCCATGGAAGGTGCGGCGTTGGCTGAGGAAGTTTCCGTTGACGAGGCTTACGTCGTTGAGCCCAAGGATCACGGCTGGGAGGGCGAGCCACGGTTCTCCATTGCCGCCGTCGACCTCGGCATCAAAGCCATGACGCCCGTGCGCTTTGCCGAGCGTGGGGTGCGGGTCCACGTCCTGCCCGCCACATCTACGGTCGAAGACGTCAAGGCAGTAAACCCTGACGGATTCTTCATGTCCAACGGCCCAGGCGACCCCGCCACCGCGGACCGCCAGGTTTCGCTGTTGCGTTCAGTGCTGGATGAAAAGGTCCCGTACTTCGGCATCTGCTTCGGTAACCAGATCCTGGGCCGCGCGCTCGGTTTCGGCACCTACAAGCTCCGCTACGGGCACCGTGGCATCAACCAGCCCGTCATGGACCGTCGCACAGGCAAGGTGGAAATCACCTCGCAGAACCACGGCTTCGCCGTCGACGCACCGCTCAACGGTGCCACAACTGCGCCGGAAGAACGCTACGGCCGGGTGGAAGTCAGCCACGTGTCGTTGAACGACGACGTCGTTGAAGGGCTTGCGTGCCTGGACATCCCGGCGTTCTCGGTCCAGTACCACCCGGAGGCTGCCGCCGGTCCGCACGACGCCGCGTACCTCTTCGACCGCTTCATCGACCTCATGGCCGACACCAAATCGAAAACAACCGGCGCTGCCGTCGCCACCGAATCCAAGACTGAGGACAAGAAGTAATGCCCAAGCGTACAGATCTCAAGAGCGTCCTGGTCATCGGTTCCGGCCCCATTGTTATTGGCCAGGCGGCCGAGTTTGACTACTCCGGAACCCAGGCACTGCGCGTCCTCAAGGACGAAGGCCTGCGCGTCATCCTGGTCAACTCGAACCCGGCCACCATCATGACCGACCCCGAGTTTGCCGACGCCACCTATGTCGAGCCCATCACTCCCGAGGTGGTGGAAAAGATCATCGCCAAGGAGCGCCCCGACGCCATTCTGCCCACCCTGGGTGGCCAGACAGCTTTGAATACGGCTATCGCGTTGGACAAGAACGGTGTGCTTGAGAAGTACAACGTCGAGCTGATCGGTGCGAACATCGCAGCCATCGAGCTTGGCGAAGACCGTGAGAAGTTCAAAGGCGTAGTGGAGCGTTGCGGCGCCGAGTCGGCACGCAGCCACATCATCCACACCATGGATGAGGCGTTCGTCGCCGCGGAAGACCTCGGGTACCCCATGGTTGTCCGCCCGTCCTTCACCATGGGCGGCCTGGGTTCGGGCCTTGCGTACAACGAGGATGACCTCCGCCGCATCGTGGGCCAGGGCCTGCAGTACAGCCCCACCACCGAGGTCCTGCTCGAAGAGAGCATCCTCGGTTGGAAGGAATACGAGCTCGAGATGATGCGCGACAAGAACGACAACGTCGTTGTTGTGTGCTCCATCGAAAACTTCGATCCTGTTGGCGTCCACACGGGTGACTCCATCACGGTGGCGCCGGCACTGACGCTGACCGACCGCGAGTACCAAAAGCTGCGCGACGTTTCCATTGCCGTCATCCGTGAGGTGGGCGTGGACACCGGTGGTTGCAACATCCAGTTCGCCATCGATCCAGCCACAGGACGTGTGGTGGTCATCGAGATGAACCCGCGCGTATCCCGTTCCTCCGCCCTAGCCTCCAAGGCAACAGGCTTCGCCATCGCCAAGATTGCCACCAAGCTTTCCCTTGGCTATACCTTGGACGAGATCCCCAACGACATCACCCAGAAGACTCCGGCGTCGTTTGAGCCGACGCTGGACTACGTGGTGGTGAAGGTCCCGCGCTTTGCGTTCGAGAAGTTCCCGGCCGCAGATAACACGCTGACCACTACCATGAAGTCGGTTGGCGAAGCCATGGCCATGGGCCGTAACTTCACTGAGGCGCTCCAGAAGGCGCTGCGCTCCCTGGAGCAGAAGGGCTCGCAGCTCGATTTCAGCCCGGTGCCGGAGTACGAAGTTGCCGAGCTCATCGAGAAGGCAAAGCGCCCCACTACCGACCGTCTGTACCAGGTTCAGCGGGCCCTTTTGGGCGGAGCCTCGGTGGAGGATCTCTTCGAAGCAACCAAGATCGATCCCTGGTTCCTGGACCAGTTGCAGCTTCTCAACGAGACGGCCCAAGAGATTCGCAAAGCGGGCGTCCTCACCGAGGTGATGTTGCGCACCGCCAAGCGCCACGGCTTCTCCGACGAGCAGATCGGCGCACTGACGCACAACAACGAGGCAGTGGTCCGCGGTGTGCGCCAGGCGTTGGGTATCCGGCCTGTCTACAAGACTGTGGATACTTGTGCCGCTGAGTTCGCGGCGTACACGCCGTACCACTACTCCTCCTATGACGAGGAAGACGAGGTAGGCCTGCACTCCAAGCCTTCCGTCATCATCCTTGGTTCCGGCCCGAACCGCATCGGCCAAGGTATCGAATTCGACTACTCCTGCGTCCACGCCTCGATGGCGTTGCGCAAGGCCGGGTATGAGACCGTCATGGTCAACTGCAACCCGGAAACGGTGTCCACCGACTACGACGTTTCCACCCGCCTCTACTTCGAGCCGCTGACACTTGAAGATGTCTTGGAGGTCATCGCGGCCGAGGAACGGACCGGCGGAGTGATGGGCGTGTTTGTTCAGCTCGGCGGCCAGACCCCGCTGAAGTTGGCCCAGCAACTGGCGGACGCCGGTGTTCCCATCCTCGGAACGTCCCCGGAAGCGATCGACCTCGCCGAGCACCGCGGCGCATTCGCCCGTGTGCTGGATGAGGCTGGCCTGACGTCCCCCAAGAATGGCACCGCTGTTTCCTTCGAGGATGCAAAATTGATCGCCGACGAAATCGGGTATCCGGTGCTGGTGCGTCCGTCCTACGTTTTGGGCGGCCGCGGCATGGAGATTGTCTACGATGAAGCCAACCTCTCCCGCTACATTGCCAATGCCACTGAAATCACGCCGGACCACCCGGTGTTGATTGACCGCTTCCTGGAGGACGCCGTCGAAATCGACGTCGACGCGCTCTTCGACGGTACTGACATGTACCTTGGCGGCATCATGGAGCACATCGAGGAAGCTGGCATCCACTCCGGTGACTCCGCTTGTGTGCTTCCCCCGATCACCCTGGGGAATAACGTGATCGAGCGGGTCCGCACGGCAACACGTGCCATCGCCGAAGGCGTGGGCGTCCGGGGCCTCATCAACATCCAGTTCGCGCTGGCCTCCGATGTCCTCTACGTCCTCGAAGCCAACCCGCGCGCTTCCCGCACGGTTCCGTTCGTTTCCAAAGCGACAGGCGTGCAGATGGCAAAGGCCGCGGCGCTCATCGGCACCGGCGTCACCATCAACCAGTTGCGCAGCGCATACCGGATGCTCCCTGAAACCGGCGACGGTTCCACCCTGCCGTTGGACGCACCGGTAGCCGTCAAGGAAGCTGTCCTGCCGTTCAGCCGTTTCCGCACGCCGGAAGGAAAGGTTGTGGACTCCCTGCTCGGCCCGGAAATGCGCTCCACCGGCGAGGTCATGGGGATCGACAAGCACTTCGACACCGCATTCGCCAAGAGCCAGGCAGCGGCCAATAATGCACTGCCCACCGAGGGCAAGGTGTTCGTGTCCGTCGCCAACCGTGACAAGCGCTCGGTGATCATGGGCGTCAAGCGCCTCTCGGATCTTGGCTTTGAGATCGTTTCGACCGGCGGCACGGCCGATGTCCTGCGCCGTAACGGTATCCAAGCGTCACCGGTCCGCAAGGTCGCCGAGGGCAGCAGCGCCGAGGGCGAAGGCACCATCGCCGACCTCATCATTGCCGGTGAGATCGATATGGTGTTCAACACCCCTTCCGGAGGCGAAGCACGCAGCGACGGCTATGAACTCCGCGCCGCGGCGACCTCCATTGGCATTCCTTGCATCACCACGGTGGCGGAATTCAATGCCGCCGTGCAGGCAATAGAGGCTCTGCGGACCTACGAGTGGTCAGTCACCAGCCTCCAGGAGCACGCGGCCAACCTGGCAAAGGCAGTGGAAGCTGCCAATGCCTGAGTCCACTGTCCGCAATGACACGCAGCAGCCCGCCCGGGAGTCTTTCGGCTCCCGGCTGGCTGCGGCCATGGCTGCCCGCGGTCCGCTCTGCGTTGGGATCGACCCGCACCCGCAGTTGCTGGCCGAGTGGGGATTGAACGACGACGCCGCGGGGCTGGAGCGCTTCTCCCTGACCGTTGTGGAAGCCGTGGGTTCCCTCGCTGCCGCGGTGAAACCGCAAGTGGCCCTCTATGAGCGTCACGGGTCCGCTGGCATGGCTGTACTGGAGCGGACGCTTGCCGCGGCGTCGGATACCGGCATCCTGAGCATCGCCGACGCCAAGCGCGGGGACATCGGCTCCACCATGGCCGCATATGCCGATGCGTGGCTACGCGATGGATCGGCACTGGCGGCGGACTCGGTGACCCTGAGCCCGTACCTGGGCTTTGAGTCCCTGCGACCAGCGCTGGAGCTTGCGGCAGAGTATGGCAGGGGAGTGTTCGTGCTGGCCCTGACGTCCAACCCTGAGGGCAAATCCGTCCAGCACGTTGGTGGTGGGGATTCGGTCGCCCGGCGCATCGTGGCCGCTGCCGGCGTCGAAAATCAACGCTACGAAGGCAGCCTCGGCTCTGTTGGCCTGGTTGTTGGAGCGACGATCGGGTCTGCCCTCAAGGACTTGGACATTGATCTTGGTCCTGTTCGTGGAGCCATTCTGGCACCGGGGCTTGGCGCCCAAGGCGCTACGCCTGCTGATCTCCGTGCGACGTTCGGCGCGGCCTATCCGACGGTCCTGGCTACCTCCAGCCGGGGGATCTTGGCGGCTGGTCCCTCCGCCGCGGCCCTGCGGGAGGCCACTGAAGCAACCTTGGATGGGCTACGCTCCTAGTCGGCTGCTTCTACTCATTGCGAAACGTGGTCCCTAACGGTAGGTTCAGCATCAGCGCGCGTGATCTGGATCACAAGCATGATCTGACAGGGGTTTAGCAGTGGGCCTTAAGGAGTTGACGCCCCAGGAGCGTTCCGACGCGCTTGAGAAGGCCGCCAAGGCGCGGGCCACCCGTGCCGCAGCCAAGGAACAACTCAAGCGCGGAGAGGTGAGCGTAGCGGAGCTGATTTCCTCGGCGGATACCGATGATGCGATCGCGCGTATGCGGGTGGTGGAGCTTCTGGAGGCGCTGCCGGGAATCGGCCCTGTACGGGCGGCCGGGATTATGGGCGAGATTGGCATCGCCGCGTCCAGGCGAATCAAGGGGCTTGGAATTCACCAGGCTCGAGCGCTGGTAGATTTTATGGATACCCAACAAAGCGTTTGACGCATTTCCCGAAGGAATCCGTGAGCAAGAAACCCGGACTGACTGTCCTTGCAGGCCCCACTGCCGTTGGCAAGGGAACCGTATCCACCTACATCAGGGACAATTATCCGGAAGTTTGGCTTTCCGTTTCGGCCACAACCCGCGCGGCCCGTCCGGGGGAAACCGATGGCGTGCACTACTTCTTCAAGTCCGCCGAGGAATTCGACTCACTGGTCGCTGACGGCGAACTGCTGGAATGGGCCGTGGTCCACGGCCACAACCGCTATGGCACGCTGCGCAGCACCGTCAATGCTGCCATCGCCGATGGCAAATCAGTCCTTTTGGAAATCGACCTCCAAGGTGCCCGCCAAGTAAAGGCTGCCGTTCCGGACGCGAATTTCGTCTTCCTCGCTCCGCCCAGCTGGGACGAAATGGTTCGTCGGCTGGTTGGCCGGGGGACTGAAAGTGCGGAGGAGCAGCAGCGGAGGCTGGAAACCGCTAAACTGGAACTTGCTGCTGAACCGGAGTTTGACCACACCGTCATCAATGACGACGTTCGCCGGGCAGCAGACGAGCTTGTTTCACTCATGGGGCTCACCCCGCACGGGCGCTAAGCGCTTGCATTTGTTGGCCCGCTAGAATTTGGAGAATTCGTGTCCACGAACCTTGAAGGCATCATCAACCCGCCGATCGATTCGCTGCTTGAGGCTGCCGATTCCAAGTACGGCCTGGTCATCTTCGGCGCCAAGCGTGCCCGCCAGATCAACGCCTACTACGCCCAGCTGCACGAGGGCCTGTTCGAGTACGTTGGTCCGTTGGTCGATACCAAGCTGAACGAAAAGTCCCTGTCCATCGCGCTCCGCGAGATCAACGAGGGCCTGCTGGTCTCCACCCCGATCGAACCGGCAGAATAAGCAGGACAACAACAGACTGCCTGCTGACGGAGGTCACGTGCGCATAGTCCTCGGAGTCGGGGGAGGGATCGCAGCCTACAAGGTTGCATCGCTCCTCCGGCTTTTTACTGAAGCCGGACACGAGGTCACGGTCATTCCCACGGAGGCCGCTACGCGGTTCGTGGGAGTCGCCACCTGGGAGGCGCTCTCAGGAAACCCCGTGAGCAACAGCGTGTTCGATGCCGTTGAGAGTGTGAACCATGTCCGGCTGGGGCATGAAGCCGACCTGATCGTCGTCGCTCCGGCCACCGCAGACCTCCTCGCCAGGGCTGCCGCGGGGCAGGCTGGGGACCTGCTCACCACCACGCTCTTGATGGCCCACGGTCCGGTCCTGTTCGCGCCCGCCATGCACACGGAGATGTGGCAGCACGCCGCAACGCAGGCCAATGTGGAGACGTTGCGCAGCCGTGGTGTAACGGTGCTCGAACCGGCCTCCGGGCGCCTGACCGGTGCCGACTCCGGCCCGGGACGCTTGCCCGAGCCGGAAGTGATCTTCACCGCAGCGTTGGCCTTGGCCGAAGCTGCCCTGGCCTCGGAAGAAATCCCGTCACCGCGCACCTCCCTTGCCGGACGCTCAGTCACCATATCCGCTGGTGGAACCAGGGAAGCCCTGGACCCTGTGCGCTTCCTCGGCAACCGTTCCTCCGGAAAGCAGGGGGTCGCACTGGCAGCCGCAGCCTTGGAAGCCGGGGCAACGGTCCGGTTCATTGCCGCGCATATGGACGTCGAGCCACCGGCCGGCGTCGAGCTTGTCCGCGTTGAATCGGCCCTGGAACTGCGCGAGGCAGCGCTGACGGCGGCGGTTGATTCCGACGTCGTCATCATGGCTGCCGCCGTGGCGGATTTCCGTCCGGCAGCGGTTTCGGACACCAAGATCAAGAAGGTCGACGGCGAGGACGCGCCAGTGATTCAACTGGTCCGGAACCCGGACATCCTGCAGGAACTTGTCGAGCGCCGAAACACCCGTGGTGGTCGGCAGTTGGTGGTGGGTTTCGCTGCGGAAACCGGTGATGCGCAAGGCGACGTCCTGGAGCACGCCACCGCGAAACTCAAACGCAAAGGCTGTGACCTGTTGGTTGTCAACCAGGTGGGTGCTGGTCGCGTCTTCGGCCAGGACGAAAATTCCGTGGTGATACTTTCGGGCCACGGTGCACAACCCCAGCCAGCCGCGGGATCTAAAGCGGACGTAGCTGCTGCCGTCATGGACCGTGTGGCATCGGAACTGACGCAACATTTCCCGGTCGCCTAAACGGGCGGCCCCCAATTCTTCGCATAGGGACACACGGCAGATGCCGCCGTCCCGCAACACAGTA
This sequence comes from Arthrobacter sp. fls2-241-R2A-200, assembly GCF_030209745.1. Classification (GTDB taxonomy): domain Bacteria; phylum Actinomycetota; class Actinomycetes; order Actinomycetales; family Micrococcaceae; genus Arthrobacter. The sequence continues at coordinate 76,878 of NZ_JARVRJ010000002.1, read as the reverse complement.
AGGTGGTCGAGTGACTTTACCGCTGCACCATGAACGCCATGGCACCCCGCCCAAGCTCCGGCTCTTCACCTCCGAGTCTGTCACTGAAGGGCACCCGGACAAGATCTGCGATCAAATCAGCGACGCCATTTTGGACGCGCTGCTTGCCGCCGACCCCGAATCGCGGGTAGCCGTTGAGACCATGGCCACCACCGGCTTGGTCCACGTGGCTGGTGAAGTCACAACGGATGCTTACGTCGAGATTCCGCAGATTGTCCGCGAGACGATTTTGGGCATTGGCTACGATTCGTCAGCCAATGGCTTCGACGGCGCGCGGTGCGGCGTCTCCGTTTCCATCGGCCAGCAGTCAAACGACATTGCCGGCGGAGTATTCAACTCACTTGAGGCCCGCGAAGGCCGCCAGGAGGACGACTACGATCTCCAAGGCGCCGGCGACCAGGGCCTGATGTTCGGTTACGCGAGCGACGAGACTGCGTCCTATATGCCAACGCCGATTTGGTTGGCCCACCGACTTTCCGAACGCCTCACCGAGGTGCGGAAGAACGGCGAACTCGCGTATTTGCGGCCCGACGGCAAGACCCAGGTCACGGTAGGGTACGACGGCGATCGACCCGTTTCGGTTGAAACGGTTGTGATCTCGAGCCAGCACGCGGAAGAAGCGAGCCTGGATCAGTTGCGGGCAGACCTCGCCAGTTACGTCATCGAACCCGTCCTGTCCGCGTCGAACCTCGATCTATCGCGCACGGCCAACATCCTGAACCCCGCAGGGGCCTTCGTCATTGGCGGCCCGGTGGGGGATGCCGGCCTGACTGGTCGCAAGATCATCGTGGATACCTACGGTGGGTTCTCGCGCCACGGCGGTGGAGCCTTTTCCGGAAAAGATCCGTCCAAGGTCGACCGTTCCGCGGCGTACGCCATGCGCTGGGTTGCCAAGAACGTGGTGGCCGCGGGACTGGCCAAGCGCGCCGAGATCCAGATTGCCTACGCCATTGGCCAGGCGCGGCCGGTGGGTACCTACGTTGAGACCTTTGGGACGGAAACAGTTGACCCGGCCCGGATCAGCGAAGCTATCGACGAGCTGTTCGATCTCCGTCCCCGGGCCATCATTGATGCCCTGGATCTCAAGCGTCCCATCTATGCCAAGACTGCTGCGCATGGCCACTTCGGCCGCGACGAGCCCGATTTCACGTGGGAGCGTTTGGATCGCGTAGCGGACCTGAAGGAATACTTCAACGCCTGATCAGTACGGTGCTTGCTTGGCCTTAGTCGCAGCCGGTTGCTGTTTTGTCAGTGGCCCGTGATTGGCTTGAGCCAGAGAGATGCCCGCAGTGGGTCCGTCCCGCTGCGGGCATCCGTCATTGAGGGCCGTGTCGGTTCGCACGAGAAACGCCGTGGAGGTGAAGGATATGGCAGTACGCGAGGGTCAGTCTTCGCTGCTTCAGCCTTCATTGCTGCAAGGGTTTCCGGACCGGACACCGGCAAGCGGTCCTCCGTTGGCCGAGGACAATCCAGTGGCCCGCGTGGTTCTCGAGTCCGGCCTGCCCCATCTGGACCGGCCCTTCGATTACAGCGTCCCCGCCGAACTGTCCGCTGCCGCACTTCCCGGAGTACGTGTGAAGGTCAAGTTCAACGGGCAGGAGTTGAACGGCTATCTGGTGGAGAGACGCGCGGACTCCGATGCCGCCCACCCACTGACCCCGCTTCATAAAGTGGTGTCCGGTGTAGCGGTCCTCACTCCCGCAGTCCTCGAGCTTGCGGGCACGGTGGCCGCCCGGTACGCCGGAACGTTGAGCGATGTCCTCCGGACGGCGATTCCGCCACGGGTTGCCAAGGTGGAGAAGGAACTGCTTTCCGGAGACGCAGAAGCTGAAACGGCTGCGCCGGAAACGTTGTCGGTGCCTGCCCGGGCTTGGCGTGACTACTCCAACGGCACACCGTACCTGCAGCATCTTGCTGCCGGAGGTTCACCCAAGGCCGTGCTGACCGCCCTGCAGGGTTTTGGGACGGAAGGGTGGCCCGAACTGGTGGCCACCGCGGTAGCCACGGTCCGATCCTCCGGACGCGGTGCGGTGGTGGTGGTGCCGGACTACCGTGATCTTGAACGGTTGGAGGCGGCACTGGCTAAGCTCTTGCCGCCGTCGGACGTCGCTCGTCTCACTGCTGACGACGGCCAGACTCCGCGGTACAGAAACTTCCTCCGGGTCCTGACCGGGGCAGCCGGGGTGGCCATCGGGACCCGTTCGGCGGCGTATGCACCTGTTCGGGACCTCGGGTTGGTGGTGTGTTGGGACGACGGCGACGACCTCCACATAGAGCAACGGGCCCCGTATGCGCACACACGTGAGGTCCTGCTCCTCAGGGCCGAACAGGAGAACGCCGCATGCCTCATGGCTGCCCATAGCAGGAGTACCGAACTTCAGCGCCTGGTGGAGCTTCAGTGGGCTGTTCCCATTGAGGCCCCTAGGACAACCGTGCGGTCCACGGTGCCCAGGGTGCTCAACACTGCAGACAGCTTTGAGCAGGAACGCGATCCCTTGGCCCGGATTGCACGACTGCCCGGGGCTGCCTGGCGTGCAGCCAAGGAAGGCCTGGAACGTGGCCCCGTTTTGGTCCAGGTGGCCCGGGCCGGCTACGCGCCGTCGCTCGTATGCGAGACATGCCGCGAGCTCGCCCGCTGTAACGCCTGCCAAGGCCCTTTGGCGGTCTCCAGCGGCTCAGCGATGCCCGCCTGCAAGTGGTGCTCCACCCCGGCACCGCAGTGGCGTTGCAGTCACTGTAACGGGACCAGGCTGCGCAGGGGAGCCACGGGGGCCATCAGGACTGCCGAGGAACTGGGACGGGCATTTCCCGGCCACGCTGTGGTGACCTCATCCGGGGAACAGGTGAAGTCACGCGTGCCGGACGTGCCGGCCTTGGTGGTGGCAACCGTGGGGGCGGAGCCCGTGGCCACCAATGGCTATGCCGCTGCGTTGCTGCTGGACGGCAATTCCTTGCTTCGGCGGGAAAACCTGCGGGCCGGCGAAGACACGGTTCGCCGCTGGTTTAATGCCGCTGCACTGGTGCGGCCAGCCACAGAGGGCGGCCTCGTGGTCATTACCGCGGACGACACCTCAGCTACCGGGGCATTGTTGCGGTGGGACGCCGCTGGATACGCTTCCCGGGAACTGGCGCTCCGGAAGGAACTCCAGCTCCCGCCAGCGGTCCGGGTGGCCTCAGTCACGGGTGACAGGGCCGACGTCGAGCATTTCGCGAACGCCTTCGAGGCAGGTGTCGCGCTGCCCGCCGGGACCAAACTTCGCGTTGCCGGGCCTGCCGCAGTGAACCTGTTCGCCGGAGCGGGGCAGGGCGCTGACCTTGAGGCCGAGGTGAGGACGCTGTACTTCATCCCTTACGCCCATGCGGCGGAAACCACCCGCGCCATGCGGGCTGTCAAGGCCGCCAGTGCCGCCAAGCGAACTTCGGGCCCGGTGCAGTTGCGCCTGGACGGCGTGGACGTCCTCTAGTTTCAGCCCGCTACTTCCTGTTACCCCGCAAGGCCACAGCTTCCTCCGCGGCGGCAAGAAGTTGCCGCGCGGATTCGTGCCAGTTGAATTCCGCCGCTTGCTCCACGGACTGGCGGGAGCGCTCTTGCCAGAGCACGTCATCACCTAGGGCGGTCACTGCCGTTGCGAAGTCCGCGGACGATTCCGGGTCCACGTAACTCACGGCGTCGCCGCCTACTTCCCGGAAGATAGGGATGTCGCTGGCGATCACAGGCGTGCCCAGCGCCATCGACTCCACCAGTGGCAGGCCGTACCCCTCGGCACGCGAGAGGCTGATGAGCGCCGTCGCCTTTTTGAGAAGCTCTTCATACTCCGCGTCGGTGACGCCGTTGTGGAACTGTACCGAAGCTCCATGCGGAATCATGGCCTCCAGCTCCTCGCGTCGCTGTGGCGTGATCCGGCTCAGAAGGTGGAGGCTGAAGCTCGGGAGCCCGGCCATGCCACGGATCATGGTTTCCACGTTTTTGTAGGGCATGAATGAACCCATGTAGAGCAAGGTCTTCTCCGCTCCTGCAGCGGGATCGCGTGGGGTTTGTCCCGGCTGGGGGGCGTTGCCGACAATCCGCACCGGTCTCTTGGTGAGCTTGTATTTGGCAATCAAGGCCTCGGTGGTGCTGCTGATCGTAGCCACGACGTCGGCCCGGTTCAGCAGCAGCCGTTGCGGCCAGAAGGCCTTGTGGTAGAGCCGCCAGAGCACCCGCACAGGCGCGGGAAGGAATCCCGGGGGTGCGGGGTGCTCGTAGTAGATCAGATCGTGCAGCGTGAGGATCAACCCGTACTTCCGGCCGACGGTGCCCATGGTCTGCATGGGGCACACCACGACGTCGGCGTTAAGCGGGTTGACCTTGCGGGCCACGAACAACTCCCTGGGCGAGAGTGGGCTGTTGATCAGGACGTACGGCACGTCGGGAAGCAATGCCAACTGGCGCTTGTCGCTGATCAGCATGGTGACGTCTGCGATCTTCGATGTGGCGGCTATGAGGCTTGACCCGTAGCGGCTGATGCCATCGTGGTGGTCCGTCCTGGTAAAGCGGGCGTCGATGACTATTTTCACGCGGGGTGTTCCTCCAGGAAAGTACGGATGGCAGCAGCCGCCGGCGCCGGCGTCTCGTAATGGATCAAATGCCCGACGCCGGGAATCACTTCCAGCTTGGCGTCGGGTAGGCGCTTCACCAGTTTGTACTGGTCGGGCAGGGTGGCGATCTCGTCCTTTTCGCCCGCGACGAGCAGGACGGGCAGCGCCAGTTTTTCGGCGACCTCCGCTACGTTGCCCGAAACCGAGGCTTTGAAGGATTCGAGCAGGCTCTTCCTGTCCGAAAACGCACTGAAGTAGGCATCGTGTTGCCCATGGATGAAGCGGCGGAGCCGCTTGTCTTTGGTCTTGGCCATGGTGATGCTCATGACGCGGACAATCGCACGGTTCCTCAGGATCGCCAATCCCAGCCGCCGGGGGAGTTTTGCAGATGCCTGGTAATAGAAAACAGCGAGCTTGGTCATGATGCCCTTAGGCCCTTCCAGCGCCGGAGCCGCGATGGGGTTGACCAAGATCAGGGGAGAAACAGCGCCCGGATGGGCCGCCACGAAGTGGCTTGCCACGATCGAGCCGAAAGAGTGCCCGAGCAAGACCGTCTTGGGGCCTAATCCGAGGGCGCTCATGAAGCCCGAAATGAACCGCCCATATCGTTCAACGGTGTGCTCATCGCCCTTGAAAGGATCTGAGCTTCCGAAGGCAGGCAGGTCGGGCATGATCAGCCGCATCTCCGGTAGTTGGTCAGCGACCCGCAGCAGGCCATGGTGATCCCCGCGGAATCCGTGGATAACCAGGATGGTGCGTGTTTGGGGCGTCAGCGTGACCGGTTCGTACGTCCAATAGGCTACGTTGCTGCCATCAACAGTCACTTCCAATGCGTGCGTCCTCCCTGCAAGGGACGCGCTGAAGAATTCGCTGCGGGTCTGCCCGCCATGGGAGAAGTTCGCGGTGTCCACCTTTTCCATGTGGCTGCTCCTAGTTCACGTTGTCCGGGTGCGACCCCGTGCGATGGTGGCGTTCGAGTCCGGCGATTCCATCCATGTCGCCGGAGTCCAGCTCAAAATCGAAGACGTTAAAGTTCTCCTTGATCCTTTCCGCCGAGCTTGCTTTGGGAATGACCAGGTTCCCCAGTTGCAGGTGCCAGCGGAGAATGATCTGGGCCGGCGTCCGGGCATGCTTGTGTGCCAGCGACACAATGGCCGGGTCAGCCAAGACCTGGCCCCGGCCGAGCGGGCTCCAAGCTTCAGTGGCGATGCCAAGCTGTTCGTGCAGTGTCCGCAAGCTGGTCTGCTGCAACCATGGATGCAGCTCGACTTGATTGACGGCTGGGACCACTTCGGCCTTTTGCATGAGCTCTTCAAGATGTCCTGGCTGGAAGTTAGAGACGCCGATCGCGCGTACCTTGCCCTCGCGATAAAGCGTCTCCATGGCTTTGTAGGTCTCGACGAAGAGTCCCCTGCCGGCGCACGGCCAGTGGATGAGGTAGAGGTCGATGTAGTCCAGTCCCAGATTGGAAATGGAGGTGTCGAAGGCCCGGAGCGTGGCATCGTAGCCGTGGTGGTCATTCCAGACCTTGGTGGTCACGAACACGTCTTCCCGCATCAGGTTGTGGACGGCTTCACCGGAGCCGCCTGTAGTCCCAACAGCGGAATCTGCTTGTGCGGCATCGCCGATCGCCCCTCCGATTCCGCGGCCAACGCCCACCTCATTGCCGTACATGGCGGCTGTATCGAAGCGCCGGTACCCTGCGGCAAGTGCCGTTGCCACGAGCGACCCGGCATCAGCGGGGGGTACCTTGTAGAGTCCGAACCCCAGGCGGTCCATCTGTACGCCGTTGTTTAGTGCCATTCGGGCAGGAAATCTCATAGCACGACTCTACCTATACCTCGCGATGTTATTTCCGGAAGCTGGTGCTGCCGAGGGTCACGTCGCGGGTTAAGGCGAAACCTATCCCTCGTGGGCGGAGGAGACCAAGCGCCGGGCAGAGGCTTCGTCGAGGATCAGGTCCGTGGCCAAACCTGCGGCAAGCGCCCCCTGTAGTCCGTTGATTTTTGATGCCCCGGACACCACGCAGATCCGTCGTCGGACTTGTCGTAGTTGTTCGTGGCTCGGTCCGGTTGACCTCTCGTTGAGCGTGATGCCGTCTGAGGAACCGTCGCTTCGAAAGAACACGGTCGCTACATCGCCCACGACGTCGTCCGCCGCCAGGACTGCGAGGTCTTGTTCGTCGAGGTAGCCGCCGGCGTAGACGTGGCTCGGGTAATCGGAATGGACGGTGCCCACACCGAAGATGGCGATACTCATCCGGGCTTGAAGGTCCAGGATGCGTTGAACGCTGCGTTCATTCCACATAGCTGTCTTTGTTGCGGCGTGGTCAAAAAAGGCCGGGACGGGAAATTGTTCAACCCGCGCACCGTAAGCGGCTCCGAAGCGGCGCATGATGTCGCTGGCATAGGTGATCCCTGTGGTTTGCATGTTTCCAGCGCCGTTGAGCTGCACCACGATGCTGTCGTGGGTGATCTTGCGCGTGAGCTGGCGACTGACCGCGCTGAGCGTCGCGCCCCATGCCACGCCGATGATGGCATTCGAGTCCACCAAGGGTCCGATGGTCCTTGCGGCCTGCATGGCCACGCGGTCCAACGTCTCTGCTTCGTTCAGCGTGTCCAGTACGGGAACGACGTGGACGTCGACGCCGAATTGGCTGCGGATCTGGCTTTCCAGCTCAGGACCTGTGTCAAAAGGACTCCTGATCTGGACCTGCACCAGGCCGGTTTCCCTGGCGGAGGACAGGAGCCTGGACACCGTGGAGCGGGATGTCCGGAGTTCCCGGGCGATCGCGTCCATGGTCAGGTCCTGCAAGTAATACATCTGTGCAGCTCGGAGCGCATCTGCGTGCCGTGATCGTGCCATCTCATATCCTTACTGCACGTTTGTGCAAATAGCTTGACTCCATTTTCCACCTTAGCCAGATTAGTGGTGAACGGTGCAGCAGCGAGCCTCGCAGCGCACGAGCCGAGCCCAAGGAGCAGTTTTGGGACACAACAAGAATTCAGGTACCTCCGGCCACGCAGCACAGCGTGATTCCGTCATTGCTTTGCAGGAGCGGCCGTCAGCGAAGGTGCTCATCATCGGTGGTGGGATCAACGGCGTCGGAACCTTCCGTGATCTGGCGCTGCAGGGAGTGGACGTCGCCCTTGTGGAACGCGGCGACTATTGCCAGGGCGCCAGCGGCGCATCGTCGCACATGATCCACGGCGGGATCCGCTACCTGGAAAATGGCGAGTTCCGCCTCGTCCAGGAGTCCGTGGTGGAGCGCAACAGGCTGCTGCGCATCGCTCCGCATTACGTGAAGCCGCTGCAGACCACCATTCCCATTTTCAGCACCTTCTCGGGAATCCTCTCAGCGCCCATGCGCTTCCTGACGCACAAGCAGGGCAAGCCCAAGGAGCGCGGTGCGTTCCTCATCAAAGTTGGCCTGAGCATGTACGACTTCTTCTCACGCGACGGCGGCAGCGTTCCGCGCCACCAGTTCCGTGGCCGGAGCAAAGCCTTGGCTGAGCTTCCCAAGCTGCACTCCGGTATCAAGTACGCGGCTACCTACTTTGACGCCTCGGTCCATAACCCCGAGCGCTTGACCCTTGACGTCCTGCAGGACGGCGAGAAGGCAGGCCGCGGCGGCGGGCTGCCGGGAGGAAGTGCCCGTGCCAGCAACTACGTCTCCCTGGTATCGATGGGTGCGGAGGGTGTCCTCCTCCGGGACGAACTGACCGGCAAGGAATTCGAGTTCCAGGCTGACGTCATCGTGAACACCACGGGTGCTTGGGTGGACCTCACCAACGCCGCCATGGGCGCTGCCAGCAAATACATGGGTGGCACCAAGGGCTCGCACATTGTCTTGGACCACCCTGAGCTGCTCGCTGCCTGCAATGGCCGGGAAATCTTCTTCGAACACACTGACGGTCGCATCGTCCTCATCTACCCGATGGGTGATCGCGTACTCGTTGGGACCACGGATGTGGACGCTGATATGTCCGAAGACGCAGTGTGCACGGAGGAGGAGATCGACTACTTCTTCGATCTGGTGGGCCATGTGTTTCCCACTATCAAGGTGGAGCGCGAACAGATCGTCTACAGCTTCGCCGGTGTACGTCCCCTGCCGCGCCACGAAGCAACCCAACCCGGCTTCGTCTCGCGTGACTACCGGATCGAACGCAGCGTCCGCACCGGCAGTGATGGCGTAGCAACGCCTGGCGGTAAGGCCGCCGTCGTGCTCAGCCTCGTAGGCGGCAAATGGACCACCTTCCGCGCCTTGGCGGAACACATGACCAACGATGTCCTCCGTGAACTCGGCATGGAACGTAAGGTCTCGACGGCGAAGCTCGCCATCGGCGGCGGTGCCGGCTTCCCTGCATCGGTGCAAGCCGAACAGGAATGGATCAAGAAGCACATGGGCCCGGGCCTGGACGCCGATCGGGTAGCGGTCCTGCTGACACGCTACGGAACCCGTGCGGAGGCAGTCATCGAATACCTGAAGGCCGGGCACGACACGCCGCTGCGCTCAACCCGTGAGCTGAGCGTCCGCGAGCTGGCCTACATGGCTGAGCATGAGCAGATCGGGCACTTGGTGGATGTACTCATCCGCAGGACATCCCTGGCCTTCCGTGGCTTGGTCACGGGGGAGCTGCTCAATGAGATTGCCGCAGCAATCGCCCAGCCCTTGGGATGGGACCCTGCACGCCGGGAAACCGAAATCCGTCACGCCCAGGACGTACTTCGCAGGTTCCACAAAGTAGAGGTGCACAGCCTCGTAGCCTGAGCGCAGGCGAGGCAAGAAGCTTGACCGCCCCAAATGCGGTAGGGGCGGAAATGGGGTAGGAGGACCAGCTGGTCCTCCGCACCGGAACGGTACCGATGATGTGCCGTCCCAACAGCCTTCCTCAACCCGCGAGGAAGCTGACAACAGAAAAATGAGGAGTCAAAGATGTCTCTTGGAATTGTTTTCCTTTCCGAAGTATTCGGAACCATGATGCTGACCCTGTTGGGTTGCGGCGTCGTGGCCAACGTTGCGCTCAGAGGCACCAAGGGCAACAACGCTGGATTCTTGATGGTGACGTGGGGATGGGGAATTGCGGTTTTCGCGGGCGTTTTCGTGGCCGCAAAGTCCGGCGCACACCTGAATCCGGCCGTCACCTTGGGCCTGTTGGTCAAGGGCAGCAAAAACTACGCACCCGATGTCGCCGTTAGCTTCGGCTCGACGTTGACGTACTTTGGCGGAGAACTCCTTGGCGCTTTCCTGGGCGCCGTGGTTTGCTGGTTGGCCTACAAGCAGCACTTCGATGAGGAACCGATTGCGGCCAACAAGCTCGGTACCTTCTCTACGGGACCGGCGATCCGCTCCACCCCGTGGAACCTTGTCACCGAAATCATTGGCACGTTCGTCTTGGTATTCGTGATCCTGACCTTCGGTGGCACACCTTCGGGCCTTGGCCCCCTCGCTGTGGCCTTGCTCGTCGTAGGCATCGGCGTTTCCCTCGGTGGTCCCACCGGCTATGCCATCAACCCCGCCCGTGACCTCGGTCCCCGCATTGCGCACGCCCTCCTTCCCATCAAGGGCAAGGGGTCAAGCGATTGGGCGTATGCATGGATCCCGGTTGTTGGCCCACTGGTGGGCGGCGCACTTGCCGGCCTCGTGGCCATCTGGGTACCGGCAATCATGCCGGCCGTCGCCGGCTAAGCGGACACTGTCCGCACTGGCACCACAATCAAGCTGTATCCGACTAACAGCGATTAACACCAGCAAGCCACTCATCCATTAAGCGGTTAAGCCATTAAGACAAGGACGTCACCATGAATCAGTACATCATCGCCATCGACCAGGGCACCACCAGCTCCCGGGCCATCGTTTTCGACCACGCAGGCACCATCGTGTCCACCGGCCAGATGGAACACGAGCAGATCTTCCCGCAGGCCGGCTGGGTGGAACACAACCCGGCGGAAATCTGGAACAACACCCGTGAGGTCATCGGGTCCGCCCTGTCCAAGGCAAACCTGACGCGGCACGATATTGCCGCCGTCGGAATCACCAACCAGCGGGAGACCGCCGTCGTTTGGGACAAGAACACCGGGGAGCCGGTCTACAACGCCATCGTCTGGCAAGACACCCGCACCCAGCCGATCGTGGATCAACTGGCCCAAGACGGCGGCCTCGAGCGGTTCAAACAGAAGGTCGGCCTGCCGTTGGCCACCTACTTCTCCGGTACCAAGATCAAGTGGATCCTGGACAACGTCGACGGCGCACGCGAAAAAGCCGAGGCCGGCGACCTCCTGTTCGGCAACACCGATGCTTGGGTTCTCTGGAACCTGACGGGCGGCGTTGACGGGGGCGTGCACGTCACCGATGTCACCAACGCATCGCGGACATTGTTCATGGACCTCGAAACACTCCAGTGGGACCAGGAGATCCTCGACGTCTTCGGCGTCCCGGCCTCCATGATGCCCACCATCAAGTCCTCCTCCGAGGTCTACGGGCACGTCCACACGTCGCAGCTGCTTCGTGAAACTCCGGTGGCTGGAATCCTCGGTGACCAACAAGCTGCAACCTTCGGCCAGGCAGCTTTTCAGCCGGGTGAAGCAAAGAACACCTATGGCACCGGATGCTTCCTTATCTTCAACACGGGCGAGGAAATCGTTCACTCCAAGAACGGCCTGCTCACCACGCTCGGGTACAAGCTGGGCGACGCGAAGCCGCACTACGCGCTGGAGGGTTCCATCGCGGTCACCGGGTCACTCATCCAGTGGCTACGCGACAACCTCGGCATGATCAGCTCCGCCCCGCAGGTTGAGGAGTTGGCCGCCGCCGTCGAGGACAACGGTGGCGTCTACATCGTCCCCGCCTTCTCCGGGCTGTTTGCCCCTTACTGGCGTGCGGACGCCCGTGGCGCGATCGTTGGACTCACGCGCTTTGCCAACAAGGGACACATCGCCCGCGCTGCCCTGGAAGCCACCGCTTTCCAGACCCGTGAGGTCCTCGACGCGGTCAACGCTGACTCGGGTGTACCGCTCACCGAGTTGAAGGTCGACGGCGGAATGGTCGCCAATGAGGCCCTCATGCAGTTCCAAGCAGACATCCTCGGAGTGCCCGTGGTCCGTCCGAAGGTCGTTGAAACAACGGCCCTTGGCGCGGCCTACGCAGCCGGTCTCGCCGTCGGATTCTGGAAGGACCTCGGCGAGCTCAGTGCCAACTGGAACGAGGACAAGCGGTGGGAGCCGCAGTTGCCGGCCGAGGAGCAGGAACGTCAAATGCGTTTGTGGAAGAAGGCCGTCACCAAGTCGATGGACTGGGTCGACGAAGACGTGAAGTAGTCACCCACCAGAGGTTCCGGGGACTCCCGCCCGCCGCTTTGCGGTGCCCACCACACCATGGCGGGGAGTCCCCGGAACCGCTCTCGGCGTACGGACGTCGTGCGCCCGGCCCAGGCGCTTGGTGCGGTAAGGTATTCGTATGCGTGCGATCCTTCTGCTTAGCTAGCCGCCCGGCACACCATAGCCGTGCGGCAGCCCCTCCATTGTTGAGGGGCTTTTGTGTGTCCGGGGCTTTCCGGGCAGCAGCAGGAGCCAACCCGCCATCGAAGAACAGAAGAGGGCAGCAGTGAGCGTTCAGCCGGAGACAGAGACCGGAACAGCAGTGGTACCCGCGGCCGAGGCGCCTGAAGAAGGCGTCTACAGCTTCGCTGCCATGGAGGCCAAATGGCCGCAGGTATGGGAAGACCTCGGCGTCTTTACTCCGCTTGACGACGGTTCCCGGGAACGCCGCTATGTGCTGGACATGTTCCCCTACCCGTCCGGCGACCTCCACATGGGCCACGCCGAAGCGTTTGCCATGGGCGACGTCGTTGCCCGGTACCTGCGTCAAAAGGGCTTCGATGTCCTCCACCCGATCGGCTGGGATTCGTTCGGTCTTCCGGCTGAAAACGCAGCGATCAAGCGCAACGCCCACCCCAGTGAGTGGACCTATGCCAACATCGACACCCAAGCGGCGTCCTTCAAGCGATACGCCATCTCGGCTGACTGGTCGCGCCGCCTCCACACCTCCGACCCTGAGTACTATCGCTGGACCCAGTGGTTGTTCAAGCGGTTCTATGAGCGCGGCTTGGCGTATCGCAAAGACTCGCCCGTGAACTGGTGCCCCAAGGACCTCACTGTCCTGGCCAATGAGCAGGTGGTCAATGGTGCTTGCGAGCGTTGCGGTACCCAGGTCACCAAGAAGTCGCTCAACCAGTGGTACTTCAAGATCACCGATTATGCGGATCGCCTGCTGGAGGACATGGACCAGCTCAAAGGCCACTGGCCCGAGCGCGTCCTGGCCATGCAGCGGAACTGGATTGGCCGGTCCGAGGGCGCTCACGTACGGTTCGTCATCGAAGCTACAGAAGACCGGGCCGAACGTGAGGTTCCCGTTTTCACCACGCGCCCGGACACGCTCTACGGTGCGACATTCTTCGTCGTAGCCGCGGACGCGCACTTGGCGCTGGACCTGGTCACGCCGGAGCAACACGACGAGCTCATGGCATACCGTGAGAAGGTCAAGGCGCTGTCCGAGATCGAGCGGCAATCCACCGAGCGTGAAAAGACCGGTGTGTTCACGGGCCGCTACGCCATCAACCCCCTCAACGGTGAGAAACTCCCGGTCTGGGCCGCCGACTACGTCCTGGCCGACTACGGCACCGGGGCAATCATGGCTGTGCCCGCCCACGATCAGCGCGACCTCGACTTCGCCAAGGCCTTCGACCTGCCGGTGCGTGCAGTCGTGGATACCGGGGAAGAAGACCCGGCGGAGACCGGGGTAGCTACCGCGGGCGAAGGCACCTTGAAGAACTCCGGGGAGTTGGACGGCCTGTCCAAGTCGGAGGGCATCCCGGCCGCCATCGCGATCCTCGAAAAGCTCGGAACGGGCGAGAAATTCGTCAACTTCCGGTTGCGTGACTGGCTGCTGAGCCGCCAGCGCTTCTGGGGAACCCCCATTCCCATCATTCATTGCGGCGAGTGCGGTGAGGTGCCGGTTCCCGATGACCAGCTGCCCGTCCGGCTCCCCGAAAACCTGCGCGGCGAGGCACTGGCACCAAAGGGCACATCCCCACTTGCTGCGGCTGTCGAATGGGTCAATGTCGAGTGCCCCAACTGTGGCCGGGCCGCGCAGCGCGATACCGATACCATGGACACTTTCGTGGACTCGTCCTGGTATTTCCTGCGCTTCGTTTCACCGGACTACACAGAGGGTCCGTTCGATCCCGAAAAGATCAACAATTGGATGCCCGTGGGGCAGTACGTTGGCGGCGTCGAGCACGCCATCTTGCACTTGCTGTATGCGCGCTTCTTCACCAAGGTCATCAAGGACATCGGCTTGATCGAGGCCAACGAACCGTTCACGGCGCTGCTGAACCAGGGCCAAGTGTTGAACGGCGGCAAGGCAATGAGCAAGTCGCTCGGCAATGGCGTGGATCTGGGCGAGCAGCTGGACAAGTTCGGTGTCGATGCTGTCCGCTTGACCATGGTGTTCGCGTCTCCGCCCGAGGACGACGTCGACTGGGCTGACGTGTCGCCGTCGGGTTCAGCGAAGTTCCTTGCCCGGGCTTGGCGCTTGGGCCAAGATGTCAGCAGCGAGCCTGGCGTCGATCCCGCCACTGGCGACCGCGCGCTCCGGACTGTTACCCACAAGACCATAGCTGACGCCGCGGAACTGCTGGACAACAACAAGTTCAACGTTGTGGTTGCGCGCCTGATGGAGTTGGTTAACGCCACCCGGAAGGCCATCGACGGCGCAGCCGGTGCTGCGGACCCTGCCGTTCGTGAAGCCGCGGAAGCCGTCGCCGTCATCCTTAGCCTCTTTGCTCCGTACACCGCAGAGGATTTGTGGAACGCCCTTGGCCATGAGGCATCGGTGGCAAATGCGGGGTGGCCGGAACACGACGAGTCGCTCTTGGTCCAGGAAACAGTGACAGCTGTTGTCCAAGTACAAGGCAAGGTCCGCGACCGTCTGGAGGTTTCGCCGGAGATCACCGAGGACGCCCTCCGGGAACTCGCGCTGGCATCCGAGAATGTCCAACGTGCCCTGGACGGCCGCGGTATCCGCACCGTGATCGTGCGGGCGCCTAAACTGGTGAACATCGTCCCCGCCTAGCGGAGATTCGGCCGCCGGCGCTATGCCGGCGGCCGGCCATCATCGTTGGAGGTTGCGTGCCCGAGCGAGAACCGCCCGCCTGGATATGGCTCAAGGAACGGGTGTCACGGCTTCGCCAGCCATCCGCAACGGTTCCTGTAGTTGCGGACCCGTTGTCCGCCGTCGTTACCACTGCGGTGGTCACTGACTCAGCGGCAGCCCTGCCGGCGGACTGGGTGTCGGCGTTTAGCTCGGACGGCCGCCTCACCGTCGTTCCCATGCCGGTCATGGTGGGGGAGGAAATTTACGGTGAAGGCGAAGACGACATCACCGAGACACTCTCTGTTGCGTTGGCCGCCGGCGCGTCAGTCAAGACGTCCCGGCCTTCTCCCGGCCAGTTCGAACAGGCCTACCTGGCCGCGCAGCGTCGTGGATTCAAGGCTGTTGTCTCCATACATCTCTCATCGGAGCTCTCCGGAACCGTCGACGCCGCCCGCCTCGCTGCTGCACGCGTGCAGATTCCCGTTGACGTTGTAGATTCCCGCACCGTCGGGATGGCGCAGGGCATGGGGGTCCAGAGCGCGGTGGTGGCGGCAGCGGACGGGCAGGGTATGGCCGAGGTTCGCGGCTTTGCGGAGCGGCGAATGGAACGCACCAAGGTCTATTTTTACGTTCCGAGCCTTGAGCAGTTGCGGCGCGGCGGCCGCATCGGAGCAGCTGCATCATGGTTGGGCACCGTTCTGGCCATCAAACCCATTCTCGCGGTCGACGGCGGCAAGATCGTCCCGCTCGAAAAGGTGCGTTCGGCGGTGCGTGCGGTTGCGCGCCTTGAGGAAATTGTGGCTCAGGAAGTCTCCACCCGGCCGCCGGGGCAACAAAGGGTGGCGGTGCATCACTTCGGAAACCTTGCTGAAGCGCAGGGGCTTGCTGCTCGGCTCGCGGAGGCGTGTCCGCAATGTCCGGCTCCCCAGATCAGTGCGTTACCGGCCGTTTTGGCAGCGCACGCAGGTTTGGGTGTCCTGGCGGTTATTGTGGGCGAAAGCAGTACACCCACGAGCTGACTGCCTCTGTTTATCCACATAGCCCATGTTCTCGGGGCATGGCCGGAATGCCAGCCCATAGTCTCGATTCATGCCACGCCGCCACGGGAACGAATCCTCGCCAGATTCCGCTGTCGCTGCGCGGCGGCGGTTCGCGGCCCGGTTGTCTGCTGATCCGACGTCGGAGCCGTTGTTGGAGCTGATGGCTGCGGAGGATGGTGCCGGAGAGCACGGAGCTGCAGAGCACGGAACTGTAGGGCCGACGGGTGGGGATGCTGGGGCGGGGTACTTGGATGGGGACGTGCCGGCGACCAGATTCCGGTGGCGGACTCGATGGCGGGCAGCGGCGCTGGTGGCTGTCATCGCGGCACTCATTGTCGGTTGGAATTTTTGGCAGTCAGCCGTTGGTTCCTCAACTTCGGAGCCGCTAGGCAGTGCTGGCCCGGTGGACGAACAGCCAGGTACAGCAGGAGCTAGTCAATCACCGGGGACGCCCCGACCCTCTGCATCGCCATCGGGAGCCGAGGGTAACGGTAGCGTCGTCGTCGTTCATGTCGCCGGGGCCGTCCACAAGCCGGGTGTCGTCTCCTTGCCCCAGGGCAGCAGGGTCTTCCAGGCTATCGAAGCCGCGGGCGGCGCCGCTGCTGACGCGGCGCCGGACGGGCTGAACCTTGCAGAGGTCCTCAGCGATGGCGTGAGGGTGTATGTGCCGACCGTGGGCGAGCCAGCGGGCACCTCAGTAATTCCCTCGAGTAGCCAAGCCGGAGCCGGTGGTGCCGTCGGCACCACCGCTTCGGGAACAAGCGCAGGGGCGAAGATCAACATCAATACGGCCTCTGCCGAAGAGCTCGGAACCTTGCCCCGGGTAGGTCCGGTCATGGCCCAGCGCATTGTCGACTGGCGGAAAGAGCATGGTTCCTTCGCCTCCGTGGATGAACTCGACGCTATCGACGGAATAGGTCCCAAGCTCATGGAATCACTGCAGAAACTTGTGACGGTGAACGGTGGGTGAACCGGCTGCCGGGGGAGCGCCGCGAGGCCGTCGCTTGGACCTGAGGGCAGTGCCCTCCATGATGATTGCGTGGATTGCCGCTCTCGCCTGCGGTGCCCTGGAGACTTCGTGGTGCCTTGTTGTGGCTGGCACGTTGGCTGCCGGCGGAGGACTGCTGCTGGCACTGGGATACCGCCAGCGCAGGACGGCCCCGCGCGCCCGGACCGTGACCGTGACGTTTGCCGTGGCGGGTGTTCTCGGTGCTGCCGTCGCAGTTCATTGCGCCGTGGCGGTAAGTAAGCGCGAAGTCGGTCCGCTCGCTCACGTAATCCAAGCAGGCGGGGGAGTGGTCATGGATCTCCTGGTCACCGACAATCCTCGTGAGGCCCCGTCATTCGGTCATGAGGCTCTTAGTCAGGCCGAGTCTGGCAATGCGGGGGAAGGACGGTGGATGGTATCGGCAGCACTGGTCGACGTGACCTCCAGCGGCACGGTGGTTCGCGGCTCAGCGGACATAGCCGTCCTGGGAGGAGAGGCTTGGCGGAACGTCCATCCGGGAGACCGGGTCCGCACTACGGGTGTGCTCAAAGACGTCAGAGAAGGACAATCACAGACCGCGGTCCTTTCGGCCTCGTCCGCACCTCAGATCACAGGTGCGAGCTTTGACATCCGTGGGCCCGCCGGTCTGCTGCGCGAATCCTTCCTGAATGCTGCCCGCTGGTTGCCCGGGGATGCTGCCGGGCTGTTGCCCGGAATGGTGATAGGAGACACCAGCGGCTTGACGGAGTCACTCAAGACGGACATGAAGACCACGGGCATGACGCACCTGACGGCGGTTAGTGGCGCTAACTGCAGCCTGGTCCTCGGCGGATTTGTCTTGATGGCCCGGTGTTTGCGGTTGTCCAGACCGGTGGCGGCCATTCTGGCCTCGTGTGGTTTGGTGGCTTTCGTGGTCATGGTGGGGCCTGATCCGAGCGTCATGCGTGCCGCCCTCATGGGAGGAGTGGGACTGGCTTCCTTGGTTGGAGGATGGCGCGGGAGGTCCCTGACGTTCCTCTGCCTGTCCGCAACAATGCTTTTGCTCATGGATCCGCCCATGGCATCCAATGTCGGCTTCCTGTTATCGGTCCTTGCCACGCTCGGCATCGTGTTGTTGGCCGTTCGCATTGCGGCGTGGATTCCACCCCGGATACCACGCTGGTTGGCCGTCGGAATCGCGGTTCCTTTGTCCGCGCAGTTGTTGTGCACTCCCGTTATCGTGGCACTCCAGCCACAGTTCACGCCCTACGCACTGCTTGCCAACATCATCGCTGGTCCTCTTGTGGCTCCCGTAACAGTCCTGGGGACCATTGCCGTCCCTGTCTCCGCAGTCGTCCCCGGGTTGGCGTGGCCGCTCATTGCCGGGGCAGGAACGTGCGCGGCACTCGTGGCAGCTACAGCGCGGTTCATTGCCGGATTGCCGGGAGCTGCCTTGCCTTGGGCTGAGGGCTTTACCGGGGTTGCCGCCATGGCTGTCTTTTCCGGGCTCACCCTTGCCGTCGTGTGGGTGCTGCTTCACCCAAGGACGGTGATGGTGCATGCCGGGGACCTCCATGGTCGCATCACAGCATGGTTGGAACGGCACACCGAGCCACGCAATGTCGGCTCAGGCAGAGCGGCCAGGGGTGGGCTTGCCGCGTCGAAGGTACAAGACGACGAAAAACCCAACAGCCAGGCCGGCGGAGATCGTGCCGCAGAGGACTGTTCCCGCTCCTTGAGCAGGCCAGGCGAGCCACCCTAACGTGAAAAAGTACTCCGCACCGTAGATGAGGCCGAGGAGCAGCACCGTCAGGTTGATGTTCCACGCGTAGTCATAAAAAAGCATCAGGAAGCGGGTCCAGGCCGTTTGGCGTAGTGGAACCATCGACAATGCCGCGCTGCCTGCCGCAGGGCCGATCGAAGCGCCCGGTGCAGACTGGGAGGTGAAGGACAACCGCTCTGACCGATATGCCGGACGCAGTGAACGAACGAAATAGGTGAGCGACAGGAAGCAGAGAGCTAGGGTTCCGAACACCAGTGCCAACGTGGCATATCCCAGAATCGCAGCTACCAACGGCACCGCGATGAGCGCGCCTATCGTCTCGCCCACTGAGGAGAGGGTGTTCTTGATCATGGGCCCGGTGCCGAGCGGCAGAGCCCCCTCGGAATCAGAGACCACCAGAACGGGGATCAGCAGAACCGTAACGTAAAACGACACTGCCGCCAGCGCTGCGTACACCATTGCCATCCCGAGGTATCCGAAAGGGCGTAGGGCGAGCTGTACGTTGGAAGGTGCTGAGGATCGGACGCGCGCCTTGCGCCGGAGCCGCACTTGTTCAGTCCTTCGATCTGCTTCCTTCTTCGCTGCCCTGTCAGGGCGGCGGAAGCTCTCCGTTTTTTGATCCATTTAATGCTCTCCCCGGTTACACCAACGCTGGTCAGTCTAGCCACAAAATCCATTCGACAGCGTAATTCCCGCAGACCGTCGCGGCGCTGGCATGACAGACTTAGGGGAGGCAATAAATCGTCCGGAAGGAATCCCTGTGGCTGCAGGCCAAAATGCGCGGGCAAAGAGTGGCGCGGCGAATATCGTCAGCTGGCGGGACGCGGCACCAGCTCCGGTGGTCCTGGTCTCGGGGCCGGAGGAGTATCTCGGAATCCGGGCTATGGACCACATGCGCACCACCGTTCGAGCGTCCGCACCGGACGTGGAGTTGACCCGGCTGGAAGCGGGGTCCTATGAGGCCGGATCTTTGGCCATGACCGTGGCCCCTTCCCTGTTCGGGGAAGCGAAGCTCATTGAAGTTTCCGGCCTCGAAGCCATGAACGATGCCTTCTCGTCGGATGCGTTGGCATACCTTGCCCACCCCGAGGAAGATGTGGTGCTGGTTCTGCGCCACTCCGGCGGGACGCGTGGCAAGAAGCTCCTTGACGCCGTCAAATCGGCCGGATGGCCGGTCGTCGAATGCCAACCACTGAAGAAGGACGTGGATAAGTCCGCGTTCGTCGTGTCGGAGTTCAGGGCAGGCGGACGGCGAATCGACGGCGAGGCGGTGCAGGCACTGGTGAACGCGGTGGGAGCCAACCTTTCGGAACTGGCAGCGGCATGCAACCAATTGATTGCCGACGCAACCACCACCGTTGATGCCTCGACAGTGGAGCGCTATTACGGAGGACGTGTGGAGGCGACGGCGTTCAAAGTTGCCGATGCTGCCATGGTCGGAAACGGGCCCTTGGCGCTATCTACCCTGAGGCATGCCCTGTCCACTGGCGTGGATCCCGTTCCCCTGGTGGCTGCGTTGGCTGCGAAGCTGCGGACCTTGGCAAAGGTTGCCGGTGCCAACGGCTCGTCTGCATCAATCGCCAAGAACTTGGGCATGCAGCCTTGGCTCGTCGAACAAGCACAACGTGACGTACGTCGTTGGACGCCGGAGGGGCTCATCCGCTCCATCCAGGTGGTGGCCGAAGCCGATGCTCAGGTCAAGGGCCTTTCGCGGGATCCTGTGTTCGCCGTTGAACATGCGGTAACCGTGATCGCGTCGTCGGCCAGTCGGCGCTGACCCCTGGCGCGCCGGCGGATGGGAACGCGCCTGTAGCGACGCCGTGCGGGTTAAACCCAAAGGCCGGCACCCAAGGGGCGCCGGCCTTTTGATCAGCTCAGTCGAACTGGAAAACCTTAGAGTGCGTTGACCTTTTTGGAGATCGCCGACTTGCGGTTTGCAGCGTTGTTCTTGTGAATAACGCCCTTGCTGACAGCCTTGTCCAGCTTGCGGCTGGCAGCAGCAAGTGCAGTTCCAGCGGCATCCTTGTCTGAGGACTCAACGGCCGTGTTGACGGCGCGGATGGCCGTCTTCAGTTCGGACTTGACGGCGTTGTTACGCAGGCGAGCCTTCTCGTTGGTGAGGATGCGCTTCTTCTGGGACTTGATATTAGCCACGTATGAACTCTCTTTTTAATGCGGAAATGGTCTAGAGGGTTATCAGGTTGGCCATCGACTGAGCGGCGTGGGGATACCTATGGCAGCCAACCATGCATGCCCGTCGACCTGCACGGACACACAGCTATAAAGGATAGCAGAAAATCAGCCTTTACCTGATTCGGCTTCAGCTCCACCCGTGCCGTGTGCGCAAGACGGCGGCGACTTGCCGGAATCGGGCCTTTTCCAGGACGGCACCTTCACGACGAACTTTGCCAGGATCCAGCCGGATGATCCGGTCGACTTTGACCTCGCTGGGGCGTCGCTGCGGATCCCACGTACCCGCCCCGATGTCCAGGTAATCCTCCGATGCGGGCCCGCCGTCGTGATCCTTGCTCGTCAGCATGAGCCCCAGCAACCAATCCCCGTCCCTACCGACCAGAAGCACCGGACGGTCCTTACCCCGGGAATAGTCCTCTTCATAAGGGACCCAACTCCAGACGATCTCCCCAGGGTCCGGCCTGCCGTCAGGTCGGGGAGAATAGCTGACTTTGGCAGACCCGCGGAAGTCGCCCGGATATGCGCCGGGAGCGGCGCCCGCGACAGGCCCGACGGCGGTTGGCTGGCGTTGCGCTCGGGGCGGACGTGTCGGGGTGGACCCTTTAGTGGCGCCAGCTCCCAGCGACTTGATGGAACGCAGAATGAAGTGGCCCAGCGGCCGCAGGTCAAAAGCCATGACACAACGCTACAACTCAGTACGGAGCAAAGGCCCGAAGGCGAAGTCGGGGCAATGTACGGCGAACCCCCGGTTCGTGGGAGACTAGAGAATCAGATGCGCGGCGTGTCCCGGCTGGCCTATGCCACGTCGGCCAGTTTGCCGTGCGAGCGTCGACAGTAAGGACCCTGCGTGTCTCCCATGGCCCGCACCGCACCGGTGCCCGCCGCGACAGATCCGGCCATCATCCGGAACTTCTGCATCATTGCCCACATCGACCACGGTAAGTCCACCTTGGCCGACCGCATGCTGCAGTACACCGGCGTCGTTCAACAACGCGACATGAAGGCCCAGTATCTGGACCGTATGGATATCGAGCGTGAGCGCGGCATCACCATCAAGTCCCAGGCGGTACGCATGCCTTGGGAGCTTGACGGCACGTCCTACGCACTGAACATGATCGATACCCCCGGCCACGTGGACTTCACTTATGAGGTTTCGCGATCGCTCGCGGCCTGCGAAGGGGCGGTGTTGCTCGTTGACGCAGCCCAAGGCATCGAGGCGCAAACACTGGCCAACTTGTACCTGGCGATGGAAAACAACCTCACCATCATCCCGGTGCTGAACAAGATCGACCTCCCGGCCGCCCAGCCCGAAAAGTACGCGGCGGAGCTGGCCAACCTTATTGGCGGGGATCCTGAGGATGTTCTCAAGGTTTCAGGCAAGACAGGCGTAGGTGTGGAGGCGCTGCTGGATAAAATTGTCCGTGACCTTCCGGGCCCCGTAGGCGATCCCGACGCTCCGGCCCGTGCCATGATCTTTGATTCTGTTTATGACACGTACCGCGGCGTCATCACCTACGTTCGTGTGGTGGACGGCATGCTGCATCCCCGTGAACGCATCCAGATGATGTCCACAAGGGCTACTCACGAGCTCCTGGAAATCGGTGTCAGCTCCCCTGAGCCCACACCTTCCAAAGGCCTCGGCGTGGGGGAGGTCGGATACCTGATCACCGGCGTTAAGGACGTCCGCCAGTCCAAGGTGGGCGATACTGTCACCAACCTCGCCAAGCCCGCGTCGGAGTCCCTGAGCGGTTACGCAGACGCCAAGCCGATGGTCTTTTCCGGTCTTTACCCCTTGGACGGCACGGACTACCCGGTACTGCGTGACGCGCTGGAAAAACTGATGCTTAATGACGCCGCGCTTGTCTACGAGCCTGAGACGTCCGCTGCGCTGGGTTTCGGATTCCGCGTTGGATTCCTGGGCCTGCTGCACCTCGAGATCACCCGTGATCGACTGGAACGTGAGTACAACCTTGATCTCATCTCCACCGCTCCCAACGTGGAGTATGAGGTAACGCTCGAGGACAAGAAGGTCATCCACGTCACCAACCCCAGCGAGTACCCCACGGGTAAGATCTCCGAAGTTCGTGAGCCGATGGTGTCCGCTACCATCCTTGCGCCCAACGAGTTCGTGGGTTCGATCATGGAACTGTGCCAGAGCCGCCGTGGCCAAATGAAGGGCATGGACTACCTGTCCGAGGACCGCGTGGAGCTCCGATACTGGATCCCGCTGGCGGAAATCGTGTTCGACTTCTTCGATCTCCTGAAGTCAAAGACGCGTGGTTATGCGTCCCTGGACTGGAAGGCCGACGGCGAGCAGGTCGCCGACCTCGTCAAGGTGGACATCCTCCTGCAGGGTGAACAGGTGGATGCGTTTAGCGCCATTACCCACCGGGACAAGGCCTACGCCTACGGTGTGATGATGACGGGCAAGCTCCGCGAGCTCATACCGCGTCAGCAATTCGAGGTGCCCATCCAGGCCGCCATCGGATCGCGCATCATCGCCCGTGAAAGCATCAGGGCCATCCGGAAAGACGTTCTTGCCAAGTGCTACGGCGGCGACATCACCCGTAAGCGCAAACTGCTGGAAAAGCAGAAGGAAGGCAAGAAGCGCATGAAGATGGTGGGCCGCGTGGAAGTGCCGCAGGAGGCCTTCATCGCAGCACTCACCACGGACGAATCCAAGGACAAGGCCAAGAAGTAGATGCCCAGCGTCCTCCCTTTGGGCGACCCGGCACCTGCGGATGGCATGTTGCCCCCGCAGGTGCTGTCCGGCGTCGAGCATCGCAAGTTCGGTCTCTACGTGCACATCCCGTTTTGCGCAGTCCGGTGTGGCTATTGTGATTTCAATACCTACACAGCTACCGAGCTCGGTGGTGGCGCTTCCCAGGACGCGTACGCTGAGACCGCCATCTCCGAGTTGCAGTTCGCCGGCACCGCACTGGACGCTTCGGGCGTTCCCAGCCGTCCCCTGAGCACGGTGTTCTTCGGCGGCGGAACTCCCACGTTGCTCCCGGCCGAAGACCTCGCCCGCATCCTCGGTGCCGCCGTCGAAAAGTGGGGCCTGGAGCCGGGTGCTGAGGTGACCACCGAGGCCAATCCCGATTCAGTGACGCAGGAATCGTTGAAGATACTGGCTGACGCCGGCTTCACGCGCGTCTCCTTTGGCATGCAATCAGCCGTTCCCCACGTCCTGAAAGTGCTGGACCGTACACACACTCCCAGCCGCGTTCCGCTCGTGGTGCAGTGGGCGCGCGAGGCCGGTTTGTCCGTCAGCCTGGACCTCATTTACGGTACGCCGGGGGAGTCCATGGCCGATTGGCAGTTGTCGCTGGAAACGGCACTTTCCTACGCACCGGACCACATCAGCGCCTATGCGCTGATCGTGGAGGACGGCACTAAGCTCGCCGCACAGATCCGTCGCGGCGACGTGCCCGGAATTGACGACGACGATCACGCCGCCAAATACGAACTCGCCGATAAATTGATCTCCGAATCCGGATTGAGCTGGTACGAAGTCAGCAACTGGTCCCGAACGCCGGAGCAGGCATGCCGGCATAACCTCGCCTACTGGCGCGGAGACGACTGGTGGGGCATTGGCCCCGGAGCCCACTCCCACATGGGCGGCGTGCGCTGGTGGAACGTCAAGCACCCCACGGCATACGCCTCACGGCTGGCTTCGGGAAGTTCGCCTGCCGCCGGGCGTGAGACATTGGACTCCGCTACCCGCGAGGTGGAGCGAATCATGCTCGAGGCGCGGTTGGGGACCGGATTGGTCGTTAACGCCCTGGATGCCGTGGGACGCCATGCGATGGCGGGCCTGATCGCGGACGGACTAGTGGACCCGGTGGCCGCTTTCAAAGGCCGCTTGGTGCTCACCTTGAAGGGCAGGCTGTTGGCCGACGCCGTGGTGCGCCGGATTCTTCCCGACTAGTCGACTCGCTGCGGAACTACTTGATCCAGCGCAGGTTCAGCTTGTATCGATGCGGTTGACCGTGGTTTACCCGGATCCCGGCCGATACGGAGAAGCACGTCAGCGCAACCCAAATGGCGGTGGCGATGATGGCAAAAACGTTGCCCACCACAGGCAAGAGGACCAGGATGTTTGCCAGCACAGCGGCGATCGTGGGAGGTAGCGTGAAGTTCAGCGCCTCCCTCGATTCCTGGGCGGTGAACGGCCCGCGATCGCGGAAAATCAGGTAGATCAGCAGGGATGGCAAGCACCCGAGGATCCCTCCGAAGTGCGCCAAAGTGGCCCACTGCCGGTCCTCGCCGGCAGTCAGCGGAAGTGCGTTGGCAGGCGCGCCATGGTACTGGGGCTGGCCTGCGGCTCTGCCTGGTTCGTCAGGAGCGTTCTCTGCCACGGTGTCTTCCCTTTGCTTTACGATGCTGCGGTGTTGCTGTCCCAGAATACTTGGTCCTGTGCCCGTCCCAAGACCAACGCCCTGTCACTGCGCTGTCAGGAAGTCGATCACTTCTTCCACCCTGCCCAATAACGACGCTTCCAGATCAGCGTAGCTGCGAACCGCGCCCAAAAGCCGTTGCCATCCCAAGCCGACGTCCTCGGCAGTTTCGTGCGGCCAACCGAAGGAACGCAAGATCCCGGTCTTCCAATCCAGCCCCCGAGGGACCGCGGGCCACTGCTCAATGCCCAGCACCTTCGGCCTGATGGCCTGCCAAACGTCCACGTACGGGTGGCCCACGATCAGTACATTGCCGGCCGCGCCCGGCACTGTCATCGCTTCCGCGGCAATGCGCGACTCTTTGGAGCCAGGCACAAGGTGGTCCACCAGAATGCCAAGTCGGCGTGTGGGACCGGGAGAGAAAGCGGCAATGGCTGATTTGAGGTCGTCCACCCCGTGCAAGGGTTCCACCACAATGCCTTCGACGCGGAGATCGTCTCCCCAGACCTTCTCGACCAGTTCGGCGTCGTGCTTGCCCTCAACCCAGATCCGGCTGGACATCGCTACCCGGGCGCGCTGGCCTTGAACCTTGACCGAGCCGGAGGCGGTGCGGCCGGTGGATGCCCCTGAAGCGGGACGCGGGGCAGGTGGCAGGAGCCGGATCGCTTGGCCCTCCAGGAGGAAGCCAAATCCAAGCTGAAACGACTTCGTCTTTCCACGCCGGTCCTCCAAGGACACGATGTGCATGCCGCCGGACTTCTCCACCCGTGTCACTTCGCCGACCCATCCGGACTGCACGTCTTCAAGGACCATGCCTCGCTGGACGGGTACCTCGGGAAGTTGGCGTTTGGCGGGGGCCGCCAGGTCCTGTGGGCCCCAATGGTCGAAAGCCAAGGTCTTCTTACCTCTTCGCGCTCGAATCAGACCGGTTTGCTGCCGGCCCCGCGCGCTTGAATCTCCGCGGGCGGTTTCAATGCTAGCAACGCGTTGGCTCATACTAGACTTGTTAGCACTTGGGCATGTTGAGTGCTAACCCATGAGATGTCAGGAGGTGGAGCAATGAGTGAGCCGCGCAAGTTGGAAGTGCTGCGCGCAATCGTTGAGGATTACGTTCATTCAAGGGAGCCTGTAGGATCCAAGGCCCTGGTTGAACGCCACCACCTCGGCGTTTCGAGTGCCACCATACGCAATGACATGGCTGTCCTCGAAGAGGAGGGCCTCATTGCCGCGCCCCACACCAGCGCTGGGCGTATCCCCACGGACAAGGGCTACAGGCTGTTCGTGGACCGCATCTCGCAGGTTAAGCCGCTTTCCGCGGCTGAGCGCCGTGCCATCCATTCGCTGCTTGAGGGCCCCGACGACGTCGATGACATTCTTGAACGTACCGTTCGGCTCCTTTCCCAGCTCACCAATCAGGTCGCCGTCGTTCAATATCCGCACTCAAGGAGAGCGGTCGTACGCCACGTCGAATTCGTGCTGCTGGCGCCCCAGCAGGTGCTGGTGGTCCTGATTGCCGATACCGGAAGCGTCGGGCAGAAGGTCATCGATGTAGGGTTCGACGTCGGCAATGAGGCGCTGATGATGTTGCGGTCCAGGTTCCTCGGCAGTATCTCGGGTACCCAGGTGGATCTCTTGCCCCAAGTCCTTCCGTCCGTCGTGGCGCTTTGCCCCCCTGAACTCCGTGGGGTCGCGCAAACCCTGGCGCATGGCCTTCAGGTGCTCAGCGGCAGCAGCCGTGAAGAACGCATCCTGATGGCCGGCACGGCAAACCTGGCGCGTTCCAACGTGGACTTCCCTTTGAGCATTGGTCCGGTGCTGGAGGCCCTTGAGGAACAAGTTGTCATGCTCCGGTTGTTATCGGATATGGGTGATGACCCCCGGGGAGTAACTGTCAGTATCGGGAGGGAAAATCCCTATGACGGTTTGGCCGAGGCGTCCGTTGTGGCAACTGGCTATGGATCCGGTGCCAAGGTGGGCATTTTGGGACCAACCCGCATGGATTACCCAACAACCATGGCCGCTGTGCGAGCGGTGGCCCGCTACCTTTCCCGCATTCTCGGCGACTAAGACGCCGTCCATCATCGGAATACCTGCAGTAACAACAAGGAAGAGATACAGACTTTGAGCAGCCACTATGACGTTTTGGGAGTCTCGCCGGAAGCCACCGGGGAAGAGATCAAAAAGGCGTACCGCAAGTTGGCGCGGAAGCTCCACCCGGACGTAAATCCCGGGGAGGATGTCGCTGAGCAGTTCAAGGCCGTGACGCATGCTTATGAAGTTCTGTCGGACCCGCAGAAGCGCCGTGTCTACGATGCAACCGGCAACGAGAACGGCACCGACAACGGCTCCGGCGCATATTCCGGCCAAGGGTTTGCCTTCCAAGACATCTTCGACACCTTCTTCGGAGGAGGCGGCGGCCACGGTCACGGTGGTCCTGCTTCCCGTGTCCGGCGCGGCCAAGATGCCCTCATCAGTGTGCGTATCGACCTCAAGGATGCCGTCTTCGGCGTCAACAAGAAGCTTGAGGTGGACACAGCCGTGGTCTGTCCCACCTGTGACGGCAGCTGCTGCCGTCCCGGAACCCAGCCGGAACGCTGTGACATCTGTGGTGGCAGCGGCCAGGTCCAGCGGGCCGTCAGGTCAATCCTGGGCCAGGTCCTGACCACCGCGCCCTGTGGGTCATGCGAGGGATTCGGTACGGTCATCAAGGATCCTTGCAACGAATGCAGCGGGCAAGGCCGGATTCGCAGCCGCCGCTCCCTGACCATCAAAGTTCCGGCAGGCGTTGCCACCGGTACCAGGATTCAGCTGTCCGGACAGGGCGAAGCCGGACCCGCCGGCGGCCCTGCTGGTGACCTCTACGTGGAAATCCGCGTCAACAGCGACTCGGTCTTTGTACGGGAAGGCGATGACCTCCACGCGACGCTCAGCGTCCCGATGACAGCAGCCGCCTTGGGGACTGAGGTGCAGTTGGAAACCTTCGACGGCGAGCAGGACATCGACGTCAAGGCGGGCACGCAGTCCGGGGAAATCATCACCCTCCGGGGCCTCGGGGTAACCCATCTCCGTGGCTACGGTCGTGGCGACCTCAAGGTGCACCTCCATGTGGAGACACCCACCAAACTCGACCCTGCCCAAGAGGAGCTGCTCCAGCAGCTGGCGAAGCTTCGTGGTGAGCAATTCACCGAAGGCAAGCTGGTGGCCAGCGGGGGCATGTTCGCGAAGCTTCGGGACAAACTCGGTAACCTTTAGCGGTGAGTAACCCCGTTTTCTTCGCAGAGCCCGGCAGTCTGGAAACCGTCACACCGGGCGCGAGGTTCGTCCTTGAGGGGCCCGAAGCCCGGCACGCCGTTACGGTCAAGAGAATCGGTATCGGGGAGTCGGTCGATATATCCGACGGCGCCGGGTTCCGGTTGACGGGAACGGTGGCCGACGCGGGAGCCGGGACACTGACCGTCACCGCGTCGGGTGTGGAATTCGAGGATCGGCCGGCCATTCGGCTGGTGCTGGTTCAGGCGTTGGCCAAGGGCGACCGTGACGAGCTTGCCATCGAGACGGCAACGGAACTTGGGATCGACGCCGTCGTGCCCTGGCAAGCGGAACGCTCCATCGTGAGGTGGAAGGGTGATCGCGCGAGGAAGGCGCACGCGAAGTGGGAGTCCGTGGTCACGGCCGCAGCAAAGCAGGCACGCAGGGCGTGGATCCCCGAGGTGCGCCCCATCGTGGAATCTGCCGGGTTGGCCCCGCTGGTTGCAGCAGCCGATCTGGCGATCATCCTGCACGAAGACGCCAAGAATTCGTTGCGGGGAGTTCTTGAGGCCGCTGCAGGACTTGAAATAACAGCATCGGCGCCTGCACGCGAGGTTCTGCTGATCGTCGGCCCCGAGGGGGGAATTTCTCCTCGCGAGGTCACACGCCTCAGCGACGCCGGGGCAGTGACCGCGCTCTTGGGTCATCACGTGTTGAGGTCCTCAACGGCCGGTCCGGCCGCCGTCGTCCTGGCAAGCGACATTCTCGGCCGATGGTAGTTGGGTGACCAGCTCTATCCGACAGTGAAAAGCTTGGTGTCCGTGCTCGTTTCGATCGTCGCGCCGGAGCCGTCCACCTGAGACACGCGGACCTCGTACTTGCCTCTCTTCAGGGTGGCGCTGAAGGTGAACAGTCCATACTGTCCGGCGTCCCCGCTGGCTTTGGTTTGCCCGGTTAGCAGGCTCGTTTTGTCGGCCGTTCCGTTGTCTTGGAGCAGCTGCCAGGTGATCGGCTTGGAACTGTCCGTGCTTCGGCCATTGAACTTGACCAGGCCTGCAGGAAGGGTCGTGTCTTCCTGGGGATCAATAATCCACAGCGGCGCCACGACGGAGGCGTCCCTATCCATCGGGTCTCCGAGTTTCACCTGACCGAATGCCATATAGTCCTTATGCCCGTCCACAAGGATGACCACTTGGATCTGCTGGCCGGAGTTGATGAGCCCGGATGATGAAGCAGCCGCCGTCGCTGTATAAACCAGCTGCTGGACCGCGCGCTGGGCCATTCCGGGATCGAGGTTCGAGTTGAATGCGTCTTTGGACAGATCCACCGTGATGACGTTCTTGCCGGAGATGGATGTTGCCAGGTTCGCCGGGCTCTGCCATGGCGTGAACAGGTCATGGTCCAACGGCTTTTGGGACATCATGATGCGCAGCGCGCTGGTTACCGGGTTCCCGTCTCCCGGGAGGTCCCGAAATTCGCGGTAGAGGTAGACCTCGTCCTTGCTGCGCCCGATCCAATACACCGGGATCTTGGTTGACGCTTGGGTGGTCTCCAACGGCGCGTTGCTTGCCGGAGCATCTTGGACGGACACCGTGGGGGAGCTCGGCACGGACTGGCTGGTTCCGCTGTTGGCGATACAGCCGGTGAGCAGGAAGACAGCAAGCATCGCAGGCACGGCCATGGCGGTTTTCCGCTTCCGTGCGCTGGATACGTGGCTTGCTGGCAGTGTGATGGAGCGTCCTGTCTCAGTGTGGTCCGTGGCATTGGACTGATGCACGGCGGCGTTCTCCGCCGGACCAGTTCTGCCGGTGCTTTGTTACCCCCTATGCCAGCTTTGCATACAGCCGACGGCGGTCCCTTGCGAATACGGTGAAGGGCGCTAACTGAAACGTGATTGATACCAGCCCGATGCGGAGTTGAGACCAACGCCGACATCGAGTCAGGCTGGCGTAGGATTGAAGTGGTTCGAGGACGCTGGTGAAGCCACAGCAAGCGCCGCTGGAATCGATGAATTGCCTAGACAACCAGAGGAGAACAGGCTTAGCAGCCAGCACCATGAGTGAATCTTTGAATGGGAGGCCGAGGACCGGTAACGGTAACCCGGCTCCAACTGAGTTCCCGCACACCTTGCCGGGCACGCGCACGGAAATCGTCACGTTCGACAACTCCGACCAGATGGTTCACTCACTAGGCAGCCATGACGAGGCCTTGCGGTACATCGAGGAACAATTCCCGGACGTCAACTTCCACGCACGCGGTAACGAGTTGTCCATGACTGGTCCTTCGATCGTCATACCTCGGATCATGCGCCTGCTTGAGGAAGTTCGCGGGCTCGTTGCCAAGGGGACCCTGGTTACCCCGGACGTTTTGCAGCAGTTGGTTTCCCTGTTGCGGACCCAGTCCGTCCAGAATCCAGCGGACGTCCTGACGCACAACATCCTTTCCAGCCGGGGCAAGACCATCCGCCCCAAGACGCTGAACCAAAAGAACTACGTTGACGCGATTGATGACAACACGGTGATTTTCGGTATCGGCCCCGCCGGAACGGGCAAGACATATTTGGCAATGGCCAAGGCCGTGCAGGCTCTTCAGCTGAAGGAAGTCAGCCGCATCATCTTGACCAGGCCTGCGGTGGAAGCCGGAGAGCGCCTGGGGTTCCTGCCGGGAACGCTGAGTGACAAGATCGATCCTTACCTTCGGCCGCTGTACGATGCCCTCCACGACATGATGGATCCGGAATCGATTCCCCGGCTGATGGCCGCCGGCACCATAGAGGTCGCCCCGCTGGCGTACATGCGCGGCCGTACCCTCAATGATGCGTTCATCATCCTTGACGAGGCCCAGAACACAACCCCCGAGCAGATGAAGATGTTCCTCACCCGCCTGGGCTTCGGCTCAAAGATGGTGGTTACAGGGGACGTTACCCAGATCGACCTCCCGTTTGGAGCCACATCGGGGCTGCGGATTGTCCGCGAGATCCTTGACGGCATCGATGACGTGAACTTTTCAATCCTCGACGCCGCGGATGTCGTCAGGCACCGCCTGGTGGCGGACATCGTTTCTGCCTATAGCTCATGGGATGACGCCCATCGCACGGAAAATCTTGCTGGGGCCCAGCACAAACGGGGAGACCGCCGATGAGTATTGAAGTCAATAACGAGTCCGGCGTGGACGTCGACGAGGCCCAACTGGTGACACTGTCACGCTTCATCTTTGAGCGGCTCTACATCCACCCGCAGGCGGAGCTGTCCATCCTCCTGGTTGATGAAGCCGCCATGGAGAAGCTCCATGTGGAATTGATGGACGAGCCCGGGCCCACGGATGTCCTTTCCGTACCCATGGATGAGTTGTCGCCGGGCACTCCGGATCGGCCGACCCCGCAGGGAATGCTGGGGGATATTGCGATCTGTCCGCAAGTGGCCGAAGTCCAGGCTCGAAACGCGGGCCATCCCACCCAGGACGAAATGCTGTTGCTGACGACACACGGCATTCTGCACCTGCTTGGTTTCGACCACGCCGAACCGACGGAAAAAGAAGAGATGTTTGGCTTGCAGCGGGAACTGCTGTCTGAATTCCTGGGCAAGGATGCCCCCATGGAGACCATGCAGTGACGTGGGCCATCCTGGTTGGCATGGCGCTGGTTTTTCTCAGCTTCGTTGCTTTGCTGACCGCAGCCGAGGCTGCCTTTAACTTCCTACCCAGGCACGAGGCCGAGCAGTCGCTTCACCGCGGGAAGGGGAGGGGCCTTGCGCTGGGAAGTATCCTGAAAAATCCGATTGCCCACATGCGTGCCCTCCGTTTTTGGCGGGTTTGGTTTGAAATGGCTGCCGCCGTCGCTGTTGCCTTGGTGTTGCTTGGTTTGCTGGACAACATCTGGCTTGCGGGATTAGTGGCCACCGTCGTCATGGCGGTTATCGGCTTCATGCTGGTGGGCGTCTCGCCCCGGCAGCTGGGACGGGCGCATTCCGGACCGGTGGTCAGGTTCACGGCGCCCTTGATCAGGTTCCTCTGCTGGATACTTGGACCCATCCCTGGATGGCTGGTTGCCCTGGGACAAGCGGTAGCCCCCGGAGCCCCCGGTGGGGACGACGCGTTTGTCAGCGAAGAAGAATTCCGTGAATTCGTCGATCGTGCCGCGGAATCGGACATGATCGAGGACAACGAAGCCGAACTCATCCATTCGGTCTTCGACTTCGGCGACACTTTAGTCCGTTCGGTAATGGTTCCCCGCACCGACATCGTCAGCATCGGCACAGGCTCAAACCTCGATACGGCGATGGGCCTCTTCCTCCGGTCGGGCTATTCGCGGATCCCGGTGATCGGCGAGAACACGGACCAGATCCGTGGCATTCTCTACCTCAAGGATGTTGCGGCTGCCATGTACCGTGTGGAAGCCGCCGTCGAACCCCGGTACGTCGACTCGCTCGCGCGCGAGGTGCGTTACGTTCCGGAATCCAAGCCTGTCAGTGACCTCCTCAAGGAACTCCAACAGGAATCAACGCATGTGGCCATTGTCATTGACGAGTACGGCGGAACTGCCGGCTTGGTCACCCTCGAAGACCTCATCGAGGAAATCGTGGGTGAAATCGTGGATGAGTACGATTCCGCCGCTGAAGAGTGCGTCGACTTGGGAGATGGCACGTACAGGGTAAGCGCCCGCATGAGTATCGACGACCTCGGCGAGCTGTTCGACCTCGACCTCGACGACGACGAAGTGGACACCGTGGGCGGCCTGCTGGCCAAGGCACTCGGCCAAGTGCCCATCGTAGGCAGCTCGGTCGATGTGAATGGTGTGTCCCTCAGGGCAGATAGGCTGGAGGGTCGCCGGAACAGGGTGAGCCACGTTATTGCGGCAGCCATGCCAAAGGAAGACACTGACTTTGAAGGCCTTCTCGACGAGGCCGATGCAACACAACAGGGAGAACCACGTGAGCAAGCAATATAAGAAATTCGACGCCGATGAGGACTTCGGTGGCTTCCACGCTGGTTTTTCCGTGCTCGTTGGCCGTCCAAACGCGGGGAAATCGACCCTGACCAACGCTTTGGTGGGCCAAAAGGTGGCCATCACCTCAGCAAAGCCGCAGACAACCCGGCATACCATTCGAGGCATTGTTCATCGTGACGATGCTCAGCTGATCCTGGTGGACACCCCGGGCCTTCACAGGCCCAGGACGCTCCTTGGCAAAAGGCTCAATGATTTGGTTGCGGATACCCTCGCAGAGGTCGACGCGATCGGATTCTGTTTGCCGGCCAACGAAAAAATTGGTCCGGGCGACAAATACATTGCGGCCCAGTTGGCTGCCGTCGGCCGTAAGCCAATTGTTGCCCTCGTGACGAAGACCGACTTAGTGGATCGCCAGGCGTTGACGGAACAGTTGCTTGCTGTCGCCGCGCTGGGTCGGGAAGTCCTCGGTGAGCAGGGGTGGGCAGACATCGTCCCCGTCTCAGCTGCCGACGGCTTCCAGGTCAGCACCGTTGCCGACGTCCTGATCAGCCACATGCCGCCGTCGCCTCCTTTGTATCCCGATGGCGAGTTGACCGACGAGCCAGAGGCCGTCATGATCGCCGAACTTATTCGGGAAGCCGCCTTGGAAGGGGTGCGGGACGAGCTTCCCCACTCGTTGGCCGTGGTGGTGGATGAGATCGTTCCCCGCGAGGGTCGGACAGAAGATAACCCCCTCTTGGATGTACGGGTCAATCTTTACGTCGAGCGGCCTTCCCAGAAAGCAATCATCATCGGCAAGGGAGGAAGCCGGCTCCGCGAAGTTGGTACCAATGCCCGTAAAGGTATCGAAACCCTGCTTGGTACCCGCGTTTACCTCGACCTCCATGTCAAGGTAGCCAAAGATTGGCAACGGGATCCCAAGCAATTGGTCAAGTTGGGTTTCTAGGCAGCGGTCTCGCCACATTGTTGGCCCGGCGTGGCTTTGCGTGGATGGAGAACTTCCCGTTTTCGGCAACTATGATTGCGGGACTCCACGTGTTTGAGGAAAGGTAAACCGAATAGTGCGACGTCGTGAGGCCCGCCGGCAGGGCACCGGCATCGCTGGAACCCCGGCGGGAGCGCCAGGAGAAGATGCCCCGGGCACTCCCCGGCATATGAACGCTCCTAAAGGCCTTCCGCTTTGGATAAAGGTTGTCAGCGGAATTGTGGCATTGGTCCTCCTGGGAGGTTTTGCCTTTGCCGCTTTTTGGTTGGTCCGGTTGCAGTCGAACATCACCAAGGCACCCCTCAGCGCGGCGGAGACCCGGGATGCCAGCGAAGCCGTAGCAAATGACAAGTCCGATCGCTTGCAGATCCTTATTCTCGGCTCGGACACCCGGGACGGGAAAAACTCCCAATACGGCAACAGCGCCGATTCCACCGGATACGGCCATTCGGATGTGATGATGCTGTTGGATATCTCGGCCGATAACAAACGCGTCAGTGTGATGAGTTTCCCGCGTGACCTGCTGGTTGATGTGCCGCAATGCACCGACCACACCAACAACCAAACCTTTCCCGCCCGCAGTGGCGTGATGATCAATGAGGCCATGGCTGAGGCAGGTATCGGTTGTGCCGTGGATACCATCGACAAATTGACCGGTTTGAAGGTAGACCACTTCATGATGGCCGACTTTAATGCGGTCAAGGAATTATCCAAGGCTGTAGGCGGCGTGGACGTATGCGTCAGCGATCCCGTTTTTGATCCGGATTCCGGTCTCCGGCTTCCCAAAGGCAACTCACTCGTCGAAGGCGAACAAGCACTTTCGTTCCTCCGCACACGCCACGCTTTTGGTGATGGCAGCGACCTGGGCCGGATTAAGGCACAGCAAGCGTTCCTCTCGTCGTTGACCAGGAAGCTTAAGGCCGACGGCACACTTGGCAACCCGCAAAAACTCCTGCAGATTGCCGACGTCGTCACCCAGAACCTTACTGTCGACGAGGGTCTCGCGTCCGTTCCTTCGCTGCTGACAATCGGGGGACGCCTCAAAGACATCGACGTGTCCAAAGTGGCGTTCGTTTCGGTGCCCACCCAGCCAGCGGCGGTGGACCCAAACCGCTTGGAACTTGTAGAGCCCCAAGCGTCGCAGCTGTTTGCCGCGCTGCGCGCTGACCTGGATCTGACCACCCCCGGCGCAACGTCGAGCCCGGCTGCCAGTGCATCATCGCAACCGCCAGTCGCCGCTCCTCCCGCTCCCGCGTACAACAAAGCCATCCAACCTGTGGCGGTTGCAAACGGCAGCGGCGTCGCAACCCGCGGCCAGGAACTGACGGCGGCCTTGGCTGCCAACGGTTTCACGGACTCCGTGGCCTACCTTGCTAATCCGGTGGACCAGACGGTGGTGTACTACGGTGCGGGGTTCGCGGACGTCGCCACCGACGTGGCAGCCCTGTTCAAGATACCGGCCGCGCAGGTGAAACAGGCTCCCGCGGTATCCGGGGTCCAGCTGTCCGTGGGCACGGACTTCCTGACTGGGACGGCCTATGGCACGGCATCCGTTCCTGCGAACGTTGTCAACCAAACGGCCAACGATGCCGTGTGCCAACAGGTCAACCCGCTGAACATCACGCAGTAGTGCTGAAGCCTGTGCCCACCAGGCCCGGCCTGGTGGGCACAGGCTGCCTACCAGATGCTGACCCTGTCAGCGGGCTCCATCCACATTCCGTCCTCGGGCGCCACGTTGAACGCTTCATGGAAGGCGTCGAGGTTTCGGGCGATGGCGTTGGTCCGGAACTCGTTGGGTGAGTGCGGATCCGTAGCCAGCCTGCGAATGGCTTCTTCGGTGCGGATGACCTGGCGCCAACCCGCTGCCCACGACATAAAGAACCGTTGAGGGCCGGTGAAGCCATCAAGAACCTCCGGCTGCTTTCCGTCCAGGCTGAGCATATAAGCCTTATATGCGATGGTCAGGCCTCCCAGGTCCCCGATGTTCTCGCCTAGCGTCAACTTTCCGTTCACTTTGTGATCCGGCGCCGCGTAGGGGGAGAGGGCGTCGTACTGAGACACAAGCTTGGCGGTACGGGTTTCGAACGCGGCGCGGTCCGAGTCCGTCCACCAGTTCCGCAGCGCTCCGCTCCCGTCGAATTGGGACCCTTGGTCATCGAATCCGTGGCCGATCTCGTGGCCGATGACCGCGCCGATACCGCCGTAATTCACGGCGTCATCGGCGTCGGCGTTGAAAAACGGCGGCTGCAAAATCGCTGCGGGAAAAACGATCTCGTTCAGCATGGGGTGGTAGTAGGCGTTCACCGTCTGTGGGGTCATCAGCCACTTGTTGAGATCCACCGGCTTGCCGATTTCGTCCAGGTGCCTGTCGACGTCGGCATTGTGGGCACGCTCGACGTTCCCCAGCAGGTCTGCCGGGTCGATACGCACGTCCGAATAGTCGATCCACTGGTCGGGGAACCCGATCTTCGGGCGGAATGCCTGCAATTTCTTGAGGGCCTCCGCCTTGGTTTCTTCACCCATCCAATCCAGGGACGAGATGCTGTCGCGATAGGCGGCGATCAGGTTGGCGACCAGGGTCTCCATCCGCGCCTTGTGACCCTCGGGAAAATGCCGCTGGACGTAAATCTGGCCCACGGCCTCGCCTAGCGCAGCTTCGACGACGGCGACGCCCCGCTTCCAGCGTTCCTTGTTCCGCGGCGTGCCGGTAAGCGTTGTGCCGTAAAAGTTGAAGTTGGTCTCCACGAAATCGCTGGACAAGTACGGAGCAGCGGAGCTGATAATCCGCAGCACAAGCCATTCCTTCCAGGTGGACAGCGGCTGGGACTCAAGCAACTCCGCGGCCCCGGCAAAGAAGTCCGGGGTGCTGACTACCAGCTCGGAACGCTTGTCGCTGTCGATGCGCGCGGCCTCGAACCACGTGTCCAGGAGCGGGAACAGGGCTGTCGCTTCCTCAGCGGATTTGAGATTGTATGTCTTTTGCGGGTCGCGCAAGGTGACGTTGTCCCAGTGATGTGAGGCCAGCGCCGTCTCCAGTGCGACGATGCGTTCCGACGCGCCTTCGGGGTCAGGGACGGCTGCCAACGTCAGCAGCCGCGAAATGTACTCGCCGTAGGCCGAGACAACGGGGGCAAACTTGTCATCCCGGTAGTAGGACTCGTCCGGAAGACCTAAGCCACCCTGGCCGATATAGAGAAGAATACGTTCAGGGTTGCCGGCGTCGGGGGCCGGGTAGATCGAGAACAATCCGGAGACGTCCGCCCGGAACAGTTTGCCCACCAGGGCGGCCAGTTCCGCAGACGATTCCACCGAACGTACCTCTTCGAGACGGCCCTTGATGGGTGTCATTCCCTTTTCTTCCGCCGCGGCCTCGTCCATGAAACTGGAGTAAAGCCCGCCAATTTGCTGTTCGACTCCGGTTGCTGCCGCACCCTTGGCCGCAGCTTCCTCGATGATCGACCTAACAGCCAATTCGGCGCCATCGCGCAATGCGGTGAAAGTTCCCTCAAGAGCTCGGTCGTCGGGAATTGAGGTGCTGTTCAACCAGGCACCATTGACGTGCTGGTAGAGGTCGTCCTGGGCGCGGACTCCAGGATCGATGTTGGAAAGAGTAATCCCCGACTGTGGCACTGTGGCTCCTCGTGTACCGTGCAGCGGCGTTGCCCCGCTGCCGCGTCTGCATGGTGGACGTTGCTAGAGGTGTTGCACTGTCATCATACGCACCGTGCTACTCTGGCCATGTGCGTGCGGGAATGCTTCTTCTTAGCTGCCGCGGCGAGGCCTGAAAGCTATCTGACGCTGGGCCATCCTCGCCGCGGAGTTTCGGTGTGCCCGGCTAAGCTTTCCAATAGTTCTTAGAGAAAAGGCCCACGCCATGCGTAATGCACAAAAGCCCTCCGGTATGCCCACCCATCGCTACCTGCCGTTCCAAGACCAGATCACTGTCGACGTTCCGGACCGTACTTGGCCTGACAAGGTCATCACCAAGGCTCCGCGCTGGTGCGCCGTTGATTTGCGGGACGGCAACCAGGCCCTGATAGACCCCATGAGTCCCGCCCGCAAGCTGAAGATGTTCCAGTTGCTGGTCAAAATGGGCTACAAGGAGATCGAGGTTGGCTTTCCCTCTGCATCGCAGACAGACTTCGACTTCGTCCGCCAGCTCATCGAAGGTGGCCACATCCCGGACGACGTCACCATCCAGGTATTGACGCAGGCACGTGAGCACCTCATTGAACGGACCTACGAGTCCTTGGTGGGGGCAAAACAGGCCATCGTGCACCTGTATAACTCCACATCGGTGTTGCAGCGCCGTGTCGTCTTCAACCAGGACGAAGACGGCATCCTGGACATCGCCTTGCAAGGCGCCCGGCTCTGCAAGAAGTACGAGGAAACCCTCGCGGACACCCACATCACGTACGAATATTCGCCGGAGTCCTTCACGGGAACAGAACTCGAATATGCGGCACGGGTGTGCAATGCCATCGCCGACATCTTTGAGGCCTCTGCCGACAAACAAGTCATCATCAACCTGCCCGCCACCGTGGAAATGGCGACCCCCAACGTTTATGCCGATTCCATCGAATGGATGCATCGGAACCTGCACCCGCGCGAAGGCATCATCATCTCCCTGCACCCCCACAATGACCGTGGCACGGGTGTCGCTGCTGCTGAGCTCGGCTACCTGGCCGGTGCTGACCGTATTGAAGGCTGCTTGTTTGGCAACGGCGAGCGTACGGGCAACGTGGACCTGGTGACGCTGGGGCTGAACATGTTCGTGCAAGGCGTCGACCCCATGATCGACTTCTCGGACATCGACGAAGTGCGGCGCACGGTGGAGTACTGCAACCAGTTGCCTGTTCCGGAACGGTCGCCCTATGGCGGCGACCTCGTCTTCACGGCATTTTCCGGATCCCACCAGGATGCGATCAAGAAGGGCTTTGAAGCCCTCGAAAAGGACGCCGCAGCAGCAGGCAAGGCCGTGGAAGACTTCACGTGGCAGGTCCCGTACCTGCCCATCGATCCCAAGGACCTGGGCCGCAGCTACGAAGCCGTGATCCGCGTCAACTCGCAATCGGGCAAGGGTGGCGTGGCGTACCTGCTGAAAAACGAGCACAACCTGGACCTGCCGCGCCGGGCCCAGATCGAGTTCTCAGGAGTGATCCAGCGCCGCACCGATGCTGTTGGAGGTGAGGTAAGTGGCAGTCAGCTGTGGCAGATGTTCCAGGACGAGTACCTGCCATCACCTGAAAAGGAAGCGCAATGGGGCCGTTATTCCTTGGGCAGCGTCAGCACCGAAACCGATGAGTCGGGCGCGATGACGATGACCGCGAACCTGCGCATCGATGGTGTGGAAGTCCGCCGAACCGGGCACGGCAATGGTCCGATCGCTGCATTGCTGGACATCCTGCACCACGACGGCGTGGATGTCCGCGTCCTCGACTACAGCGAGCACGCCCTCTCCGAGGGCGGGAGCGCCAGTGCAGCTGCGTACGTGGAGTGCGCCGTTGGTGACCGCGTCCTTTGGGGCGTCGGGATCGATCCCAGCACTACCACGTCCTCACTGAAGGCCCTGATTTCGGCCGTCAACCGGGCCGTTAGGGACGCGCAGGCATAGGGTCATTCCCGGACCGCCGTGTGGTGACGGGAAATACCGTCTCCACACGGCGAAACTGCCGGTTCCTTTGTCCCTGTAGTGCGAAGATTAGTTGTGGCCAATCCGTCTTTTGCAGCCCGGTCCTACCGGGATGATGCCGTGGTGCTCCGTACCCACAAGCTGGGGGAAGCCGATCGCATTATCACTTTGCTGACCAAGCATCATGGCCAGGTTCGTGCGGTGGCGAAGGGTGTGCGGAGGACTACCAGCCGGTTCGGCGCACGTTTGGAACCATTCATGGTCGCTGACTTGCAGCTCGTCGCTGGACGCACGTTGGATATCGTGACGCAAGCGGTTGCGAAGGGGGCCTACGGGACCAGTATCGCGGCCGACTACGGGCGGTTCACCGTCGCTGCGGCAATGACGGAGACCGCGGAGAAGCTTACGGATGTTGACGCGGAG
The DNA here is from genome assembly GCF_030209745.1 of Arthrobacter sp. fls2-241-R2A-200. Classification (GTDB taxonomy): domain Bacteria; phylum Actinomycetota; class Actinomycetes; order Actinomycetales; family Micrococcaceae; genus Arthrobacter. Next base: position 36,491 of record NZ_JARVRJ010000002.1, on the reverse strand, counting down.
TCGGGAACTGCACAATACACCCTGCTGGTCGGGGCTTTGGCCGCATTGAGCCGCTCCGACCACCCACCGGAACTGATCCTGGACTCGTATCTCTTGCGGGCACTTTCAACCGGTGGGTGGGCGCCAAGCTTTACCGATTGTGCCCGGTGTGGACGCCCGGGGCCCCATACGGCTTTCGCTGCACCCCTGGGCGGCATGGTGTGCAACGACTGCAGGCCACCGGGTTCCCCTGCACCCGCTCCCGAGACGGTAGGTTTGCTCGGTGCCTTGCTGACTGGCAACTGGTCTGTGGCCGATGTTTCTGATGCACGGCACAGACGCGAAGCGGCCGGGCTGGTGGCAAGCTATTTGCAATGGCATTTGGAACGGGCCGTCAAATCACTCAAACATGTGGAGCGTAGCTGACTGTGGCACTTGGAAAGAAGACTAAGGCACGCGCGCCCAGGACGAACCCGGTCATTGCGCCCTACAAGCATCCCTCCGGTGCTGAGCCGCCGCGTATTCCCAGCGAGCTGATCCCGCAGCATGTAGCTATCGTCATGGACGGCAATGGCCGTTGGGCAAATCAGCGTGGCCTGCCGCGCATCGAGGGCCACAAAGCAGGGGAGCCTGCGTTGCTGGACGTGATGGCCGGAGCCATAGAACTCGGCATCAAGTACGTGAGCGTCTACGCCTTTTCCACGGAGAACTGGCGGCGGTCGCCCGAGGAGGTGCGCTTCCTGATGGGATTTAACAAGGACGTGCTACGGCGCCAGCGCAACCAGCTCGACGAATGGGGCGTCCGCATCCGCTGGGCCGGCCGGCGGCCCAAGCTATGGGGCTCGGTCATCAAGGAGTTGGAAGACGCTGAAGACTACACACGCGCCAACGAGACCTGCACGCTAACCATGTGTGTTAATTACGGCGGCCGCGCTGAAATAGCCGACGCCGTTGCAGCGATAGCGCGCGACGTCGCCGAAGGGCGGCTCAAGCCGGGTTCGGTGTCCGAGAAGACAATCCAGAAGTACTTGGACGAGCCGGACTTGCCGGACGTGGACCTGTTTTTGCGTAGTTCGGGCGAGCAAAGGCTCTCCAACTTCCTCCTGTGGCAATCCGCTTACGCCGAGTTTGTCTTCATGGATACCCTGTGGCCGGATGTTGACAGGCGCACGCTGTGGGACGCCGTCGAAATCTATGCCAAACGTGACCGCCGATATGGGGGAGCGGTGGACGCCGCAACCGCAGTTGGTTAGCAGGCTTGTGCTACTACTGAAGGAAGCTCTTCACCCAGCGCGCCACGCGCGCGTATGCGTCCCCGCGAACGTTCGGCGCTGACAGGAAAACGTCATGTAGGGCGCCGTCGATCCGCTCGATGGTGACCGTTTTGCCTAGCGACATGGCACGCAGGCCGATAAGCCTTACGTCCAAGACCGCATCCGAGCGTCGCATGGACTCGTTCCACACCATGCCTGTGGAACTGCCTGCGGAGATCAGCACCAACACCGGGATTTCCAAACCCAGGCCCCGGGCTACTTCGGCGTGACCGGCAAAGACGGCTCGGAGCCACCCCACCCTCACCGGGAACGCAAAAGGTGGCCGAAGCTTCTGGTCCAAGGCCCATTCTCCGTCGGCCGAATCACTGATGCTGCGAAAGTAGAATCCCCGTTGTGGCAAGCGAAGGACCGCTTCGGGCCTGATGCTTGCAGCGGGCGCCAAGAGGGCATGCGCCACCCGTCGAACCAAGGCACCCCCATGCATCTCCAACCAGGGACTGTCGAGGATCAACCCGTGAAGGCGCCCAGGGTGGCGGCTTGCCCACAGGGCGGCTATCAGCCCTCCGGTTGAATGACCCATCAAGATCACGCCCGCCGGTGCCGCAGCGTCTCTGTCTTCCTGCACCGTTTCGATGGCCCAGCCGATCTCGGCGTCGTAATCAGCCAGGTCCGCGACATATCCCGCCGGGATTCCCGGCTCTATGTTGCGCCCATGGTTGTGCAGGTCCAAGGCGTAGAAATCGTAGCCCTGCGCGTCCCAAAACCCTGCCAGCTCCGTGTTGAAGAAGTAGTCACTCCAGCCATGGAGGAACAACACGGCAGTGGAATGCCTGGGGCTGCGACCGCCGGACCTGTACCTGACCAGCGTGGCGCGGCGGATTCCACCGTCCGGTGCCGGCGACTCATACCGGTAGGCCTCGAAGCCAGGTCCCAAGATGTCTTCAGTCCAGCCCATGGTCCCAGCCTAGGTGCTGGCTGCGGCATCCCGGCCTGCCGCCCTCCCGGAGAACAGGCATCCACCCAGGAACGTCCCTTCCAGTGCCCGGTACCCGTGAATGCCACCCCCTCCAAAGCCTGCAGCTTCTCCTGCCGCGTACAGCCCCGGGATGGGATCCCCGGCAGCATCCATTACCCGCGATCTCAGGTCCGTCTGGAGGCCCCCGAGGCTCTTTCTGGTCAGTACTGATAACCGGATGGCTAGCAGTGGTCCGTGGGCAGGGTCCAGGAGCTCGTGCGGGGGAGCAACCCGCATCAGTCGGTCTGTGGCGAAGCGGCGGGCTGCCCGGATGGCGGTAAGCTGTGGATCCTTGCCCAGACCGGAGGAGACCTGCCGATCGCGGGCACGGATCAGTGACTCCACAGAATGCGCGTCCAGCAGATTATTTCCAACCAACGCGTTCATCTTGGAGACCAGTTGGGGCACGGATTCCGCCTGGAGGAAGTCCACGCCGCGATCCAGGAAACGCTGGATGGGCGTATCACTGCCGGGCCTGAGACGTGAGAAGAGCATCTGCACACTCTGCCCCGTAAGGTCCGGGTTCTGCTCAGACCCGGACAGGCCAAGTTCCTTGAGCGCGATGGTCCGGTCGAGAACGAACCACGAGTAGGGATGACCCGATGCAGTGATGTGTCGAAGTGCGCCAAGGGAATCGAAACCAGGGAAAAGCGGTGCGGGAAGTTGATGCCCTTCAGCATCCAGCCATAACGACGACGGGCCGGGAAGGATGCGGATGCCGTGGAGTGGCCAAACAGGGGCGTAGTTGTGGATGCCCTCAGGGTAGTGCCACATGCGGTCGCCGTTGATAAGGGCCCCGCCCTCTGCTTCCACGACCGGGAGGAATTCGCCATCAACGGAGGAAGGCACACCGCAGAGCATCTCCGCAGGGGCGGCGGCCCCCGGCCACTGCCGGCGCACAGTCGCGTGATTGCCTCCGATCCCGCCCGTTGACACGACGACGGCGCCCGCTGTGGCACGGAAGTGGCCGGTGACAGCCCTCGACGAGGCCTCGCCGCGTGCCGCCGTCGACAGTTCCAAAACATCGCCGGCAACGCCCACCACGCGGCCATTGGTTTTCGTCAGCGCACCGGCCCGATGGCGGAAGTGCAGGGTGACCCTTCCGGCGTCGACCCCTTCCTGCACCTTCGCCACAAACGGCTTGACCAATGCAGGACCAGTACCCCAAGTGACATGAAAGCGCGGAACCGTGTTGCCGTGGCCGGTTGGCCCGTAACCGCCACGCTCGGCCCATTGGACCAGGGGAAAGAATCCGACGCCGAGGCTCCTGAGCCATGACCGCTTTTCTCCTGCCGCGAAGTGGACGTATGCTTCGGCCCACTTCCGCGCGAGCGAGTCCTCCGGCCGGTCGAAAGCCGCGGAAGACAGCCAGTCGGAAAGGGCGAGCTCCGCGCTGTCCTTCACGCCTAATCGTCGCTGCTCGGGTGTGTCGACCATGAACAGGCCTCCGAATGACCAATGGGCTTGGCCACCCAAAGAAGCTGCTGGCTCTTGGTCGAGGATGGCAACGCGCTTGCCAGCGGCGTACGCGTGGGCTGCAGCAACCAGTCCGGATAATCCGGCACCAATCACCACTACGTCCGCATCGATCCTGCTCCCTGCATGATCTGCGTCACCATTGAGTCCGGGCATGGCTACATGCTAGCGGCATCCCCGTACATGGGTTTGGTGTGGGGTCCGTAAGCGGGAAAACTAGGAGCATGCGTGTATACCCCACCTTCTTCAAGTTGGCCTTCTCATGGATGGATGCCGAAAAGGCCCACAGGATCGGTTTCCAAGCCATCCGCGCGGCCCACCGGTCCGGTGCAGGCCGCATCCTGGCGAGGATCACCCAGCCCGAGTCCTGCCTTCGGACCGAGGCGTTCGGACTTACCTTCCCCTCCCCGTTTGGGCTGGCGGCAGGTTTCGACAAGGAAGGGCATGGCATCGAGGCGCTCGTCGAGTTGGGTTTCGGCCATGTTGAAGTGGGGACCATCACCGGCCAACCGCAACCGGGCAACGACAAGCCACGCCTCTTTCGACTGGTTGAAGATCGGGCGGTCATCAACCGCATGGGATTTAACAACGACGGCGCTGCCGCCGTTGCGCCGCGGCTCAAGTCTGCCCGGGCTGCTTTGCAGCGGACGCACCCTGACGTGCGCCCGGTGATCGGCGTCAACATCGGCAAAACCAAAGTTGTCGAGCTTGAGGACGCAACCGAGGACTACCTGGCCAGTGCCCGGAGCCTGGCTCCCGCGGCCGACTACCTGGTGGTCAATGTCAGCTCGCCCAACACGCCGGGCCTCAGGCTCCTGCAGAACGTCGAAACCTTGCGCCCGTTACTGCGCGCCGTCGGCGACTGCGCCGATGAAGCGGCCGGACGCCATGTTCCGCTGCTGGTCAAAATCGCGCCGGACCTGGACGACGCCGACGTCGACGACGTCGCAAGGCTCGCTTTGGACCTCAAATTGGATGGCATCATTGCCACCAACACCACGATTTCCCGCGAAGGCCTGACCTCAGATGCGCACAAGGTGCAGGCACTGGGGGCCGGCGGCCTCTCAGGTGCGCCGCTGAAGGGCCGTTCTTTGGAGGTCTTGCGAAGGCTGAAGAGTGCGGTGGGGGACAATCTCGTCCTCATTGCAGTGGGTGGAGTCGAGTCCGTCCAGGATGTCCAGGACAGATTGGATGCAGGTGCAACCCTGGTACAGGGCTACACCGCGTTTCTCTACGAAGGGCCGTTCTGGGCTGCCCGCATCAACAAAGGGCTGGCGAAGATCCGCAAACGCGGCGCCTGATATGGCATACGAAAAGACCCTGGACCGGCGGTCCAGGGTCTTTTGCTGCGTGTGGGGTCTACGGCTAGGGAGGCTCCCTTAGCCGGGGTGCTGGTCCCTTAGCCCGGGTACTGGCCGCGCTTGACCAGTGGCTTGGGAAGGCGGAGCTTCCTGAACTGAAGGGAACGCATGCAGCCGTACCAAATGGTGCCGCGTTCCACCTGGCCAAACTTGGCCGTGAGCCGCTTGCGCAGTTGCCGCGACAGGATGAAGGCATCGACAAAAACGGCGAGGAACATGACCCAGAAGGCGACAAGGACGTAACTGATCCCCACACCGTTGGAGGGGATGACCAGCGTGATTACCACGAACAGCAGCGCGCCGAACATCAAGTATTCGCCCAAGCTAAAGCGTGCATCGACAAAGTCCCGGGTGAAACGTTTCTGGGGTCCCTTGTCCCTGAGGGGCAGGAACTTCTCGTCACCGGTGTCCAGCGCCCGACGCATTTTTTGACGTTGGTCCTGAATGGCGACACGCTCGGCTTCTTTCGAAGCTTTCCGGTCAGTCTGGACCAGCGGACGTTTGCGGGCCGCTTCCTGAACCTTCCGTTTGGGCGTGGGGGAGCCCTTTCCAGGGCCCGTCTCCGAGGCGGCATACGCCTGGTCTACTACTGATTGAGCGCTGGGCTCTTCCTTTTTGCGTCCGAACACCCATACAGAATACCCCGCAGGAAGGTGGCGCAGGTTACGCGTAGCCGGTCAGGTGGCGCTCATCCAACAGCCCGGCCCAGCCAAGCACGGGGGACGCGCGGCGGTAAAGTGTGGGCCATGACTTCAGCACGCGGAGAGATCCCGCAGAACAAGCACAGCAATTCCGGTGACACGCCAGTAGAAGCGCTTGCCGCCGCCGTCGAGGCGTCCTTCGAAACCACCCTGGCTTCACTCAAAGACTTGGTCGGTATACCGGGTATCGCCTGGGCCAGCTTCGATCCCCGGGAACTCGACAGGAGCGCCGAAGCAGTGGCCGCACTGGCCACGGCCGCCGGCATGGAAGAGGTCCGTATCCTCCGTTGCGACAAAGCGGACGGCACGCCCGGCGGTCCCGCCGTCGTTGCACGACGCCCGGCCGCCGTCGGCAAGCCGACCATCCTGCTCTATGCCCACCATGACGTGCAGCCGCCTGGTGATCCTGCCCTATGGATGTCTGAGCCGTTCGTGGCCGAAGAGCGAGAAGGGCGGCTGTACGGTCGTGGCGCCGCCGACGACAAAGCCGGCATTATGGCCCACCTGGCTGCGTACGCAGCAGTGACAGAAGTTCTCGCCGACGACTTCGGCCTGGGGGTGACGTTCTTTTTCGAAGGCGAAGAGGAAGCAGGATCACCGACGTTCAGGACGTTCCTCGAAGAGCATCAGGAACTGCTCCGGGCCGATGTCATAGTTGTCGCCGACTCCAGCAACTGGAAGGTCGGCGTGCCCGCGCTGACCACGAGTCTGCGTGGGCTGGTGGACGGAACGTTCGAAGTGCGGGTCCTGGACCACGCCGTCCACTCCGGAATGTTCGGAGGCCCTGTGCTGGATGCGCCAACCCTCCTGTCCCGCCTGATTGCCACCCTCCACGATGATGAGGGAAATGTGGCGGTGCCCGGCCTGGTGTCCCGGGACGATGTGGCGGTCGATGTGGATGAAGCCGATTATCGTGCGGATGCCTCAGTGCTCGACGGCGTGAGGCTCGCCGGGAGCGGGACGATCGCTTCCCGCATGTGGACGAAGCCCGCGCTTTCCATTATCGGTATGGACGTCCCGGCAGTGGATGTAGCCTCGAACACCTTGATTCCTGCTGCACGGGCCAAGTTCAGCATGCGTCTGGCCCCCGGCCAGGATCCCGATGCCGCCATGGACGCCCTGAGGGAGCACCTCCTGGCCAACGCTCCCTTCGGCGCGAAAGTGACATTCGCCCCGGGGGAGCGGGGTACTGCCTTCTCCACCGATACCACTTCACCAGCCGCGCGCGTGGCTCTTTGGGCGTTGGAGGAGTCTTGGGGAGTCAAGGCTGTGGAGATGGGCATCGGTGGTTCCATTCCCTTTATTGCAGACCTCGTGGACATCTATCCGGAAGCGCAAATCCTGGTGACCGGCGTCGAGGATCCCGATTCCCGGGCCCATAGCGCCAATGAGTCGCTGCACATCGGAGATTTCCGCCACGCGGTCCTCGCGGAGGCGCTGATGCTTGCACGGCTCAACGCATCCGGGCTCGGCGAATAGACTCCAGCCAGGTGGGAACAAGTAGTGGCAGCACACGGTTACGCCAAGAGTTATAGCTAGGCGTCCGCGCGACGTAGCATATAGGTATAACCCGTACGTAATTTGGGTAAGGGCAGGCAGTGCTCCGACACTGTCGCCAAAAGCTTCATAAGAAGGTAGGCCAATGAGCACTGCAACCAACGAAAACAGCACCGGAGCGCAGGTCATTACCGGCGATGAGCTCCCCACGCACGAGGTCGCCCTGACCGACGTCGCGGCAGGCAAGGTCCGCAGCCTCCTGGAGCAAGAGGGCCGGACGGACCTGCGCCTGCGGGTCGCAGTGCAACCCGGCGGTTGCTCCGGCCTGATCTACCAGCTCTACTTCGATGAGCGCCTGCTCGACGGCGATGCCGTGCGTGACTACGACGGCGTCGAGGTAGTAGTGGACAAGATGAGCGTGCCCTATCTCAGTGGCGCCAGCATCGACTTCGAGGACACGATCTCAAAACAGGGTTTCACCATCGACAACCCCAATGCGGGTGGCTCGTGCGCCTGCGGCGATTCGTTCCACTGACGTAGGTCATTGCCCCATGTCGGCGCCGTTTCCTGACCGTTATATCGCCTCGGGAGCCACGGCGCCGACATGTGCGCAAAAACCGCTTCGTAGCGGTAAGCTCTACATCGGGTAGTAAAACTTTTAGTGTGCCCGGTTGGCCTCCGGCCTGCCGGGAGATAGCAACAAGAGGAAGGGCCGTCTGTGAGTTCGCAGAACCGAACCGGCAGCCGACGCGTAAAGATCACCTCGATCACTGGCTTGGCAGTTGCCGGCGCGTTGGTTTTGACCGGATGTTCACCAGAGGTAGAGAAGGGTTGGCTGCCGACAGAGCGCGGCACTACCGACCACACCGACCGGATCATGGACCTCTGGGTCAACTCATGGATCGCCGCCTTGGCAGTGGGCATCATCACTTGGGGTCTCCTGGTTTGGTGCATCATTGCCTACCGTCGCCGCAAGGGCACCACGGGTTTCCCCAAGCAGTTGAGCTACAACCTGCCGCTCGAGGTCTTCTACTTGACCATCCCGCTCTTCATGGTGTTGGTGTTCTTCTACTTCACCGACCAGGATCAGCGCGCCATCGATGACCGATCGCAGCCGGCCGACGTCGTCGTTGACGTCCGCGGCAAGCAGTGGGCTTGGGACTTCAACTACAAAAAGGGCCAGGTCATCACTGAAGACCTGCACGAGGCCGGTGTCCAGGCACACCTGACGGGTAACGACGTCAACAAGGACCTCCTCCCCACGTTGTACTTACCGGTCAACAAGTCCGTGGACCTGGAACTCAACTCTCGCGACGTCATCCACTCTTTCTGGGTTCCCGCCTTCCTCCAGAAGCGCGACATGATTCCAGGTAAGACGAACTACATCAGGTTCACTCCCACCAAGGAGGGCACTTACGATGGCAAGTGCGCTGAACTTTGTGGCGAGTACCACTCCGAAATGCTCTTCCGTGTCAAGGTTGTCTCCCAGTCTGAGTTCCAGGCTCACATGGACGATCTCCGCAAGGCAGGCAACACGGGTCTCCTCGGTGCGGACTACGACCGCAACCCGGACCTGACCACCACGCAGACCAAGTAAGGGGAGCGACGTGGCTACGTACACTCAATCCGCCGGGGTCCTTGAGACTCCAGTAGTTCCAAAGTCCAAGGGGCGCATCGTCGTCAACTGGATCACCTCCACGGACCACAAGACCATCGGGTACATGTACCTGATCGCATCGTTCGTCTTCTTCTGCCTTGGTGGCGTGATGGCGCTGCTGATCCGCGCTGAACTCTTTGAGCCGGGTATGCAGATCCTGCAGACCAAGGAACAGTACAACCAGTTGTTCACGATGCACGGCACCGTGATGCTCCTGATGTTTGCTACGCCCCTCTTCGCAGGCTTCGCAAACGTGATCATGCCTCTCCAGATCGGCGCGCCCGACGTCGCCTTCCCGCGACTGAACGCCTTGGCTTTCTGGTTCTTCCTTTTCGGTTCCACCATCGCCGTCTCCGGATTCATTACTCCGCAGGGTGCAGCGTCCTTTGGTTGGTTTGCCTACGCTCCCTTGTCCGACACCACGTTCAGCCCGGGTGTTGGCGGTGATTTGTGGGTCTTCGGGCTTGCGCTGTCCGGTTTCGGAACCATCCTTGGTGCGGTCAACTTCATTACCACCATCATCTGCATGCGTGCCCCCGGCATGACCATGTGGCGCATGCCGATCTTCACGTGGAACACCCTGGTGACCGCGATCCTGGTACTCATGGCCTTCCCGCCGCTTGCAGCTGCTTTGTTCGCACTTGGCGCTGACCGCCGGTTCGGGGCGCACATTTTCGACCCGGCCAACGGTGGCGCCGTGCTGTGGCAGCACCTGTTCTGGTTCTTCGGACACCCTGAGGTTTACATCATCGCCCTGCCGTTCTTTGGCATCGTGTCCGAGATCTTCCCGGTCTTTAGCCGCAAACCGATCTTTGGTTACAAGGGTTTGGTCTACGCGACAATTGCCATTGCAGCGCTGTCCGTCACCGTGTGGGCACACCACATGTATGTCACCGGCTCCGTGCTCCTGCCGTTCTTCTCCTTCATGACCATGTTGATCGCCGTACCTACCGGCGTGAAGTTCTTCAACTGGATTGGAACCATGTGGCAGGGTTCGATCACCTTTGAAACTCCGATGCTCTGGAGCATTGGGTTCCTGGTGACCTTCCTCTTTGGCGGCCTCACCGGCATCATCCTCGCCTCACCGCCGCTTGACTTCCACGTTTCGGACTCCTACTTCGTGGTGGCCCACTTCCACTACGTGGTGTTTGGCACCGTGGTGTTCGCAATGTTCGCCGGCTTCTATTTCTGGTGGCCAAAGTGGACGGGCAAGATGCTCAACGAGCGTCTCGGCAAGATCCACTTCTGGTTGTTGTTCCTGGGCTTCCACGGAACCTTCCTGATCCAGCACTGGCTTGGCGTTGAAGGTATGCCGCGGCGTTACGCTGACTACCTTCCGCAGGACGGTTTCACCTGGATGAACCAGTTCTCCACCATCTCTTCGTTCGTCCTTGGTGCCTCCCTCCTGCCGTTCTTCTGGAACGTCTACATCACGTGGCGCAGTGACAAGAAGGTCGAAGTTGATGACCCGTGGGGCTTTGGTGCCTCGCTGGAGTGGGCAACCTCTTGCCCGCCTCCTCGCCACAACTTCACCTCCTTGCCCCGCATTCGCTCCGAGCGCCCGGCCCTGGACCTGCACCACCCGGAACTCGCCCAGATCGTTACCGCCGGGGCTCCGTCTCCCGCAGCTGCCGCCTTGGGTAACGCCGACCAGAAGGACGTCCGAAAGTGAAAGTCGAATCATGGCTCTTCGGAGCCGGCATCTTCTTCTTCGTCCCCGTAGCTATTGTTTATGGCTTCCTGACCGGCTGGTCTGAGTGGGTAGGCATCCTCGGTATCTTGCTGGTGGGTGGGTTGGCCGGCATGATCGGCGCGTACCTGGGATTCACCGGACGCCGGGTTGGATTGCGCCCTGAAGACCGCGCCGACGCTGAGGTACACGAGGGCGCCGGCGAACAGGGGCATTTCAGCCCCTGGAGCTGGTGGCCGCTGGTACTGGGTATCTCTTGTGCAAGTGGGTTCCTTGGTTTGGCCATTGGCTTCTGGATCACGTTCATTGCAGCCGGGTTGGCTGTCGTAGCCCTCGTGGGATGGGTGTTCGAGTACAGCCGCGGCGATCACGCCCACTAGTAAGTTCTCTTCAATAGCGCGATGGGCCCCACCACTGGTGGGGCCCATCGACGTTTAAGGCTGCCGTTCGTGCCCTAGTTGAGTCCAGGACGCTCCAGGACCGCGGAGAGTGACCTCAGCGCGGCGGCAACATCGGACACGCTGGTAGGGCCAGGTAGGGCGTCAGGCGCAACCTCAAGCAGGACCTCGCATCCATGGCCAAAATCTTCACTCATTACTTCCAAGAGGGAGCGGGCGTCCACGGCTGATCCGTTTGGTTTCCGGATTGTCACCGGCAGTCCTGTGTCCGTGACTGTGCGGACGAAGATGGCAGCCGCCCGTGCGTGCAGGCCAAGGGCCGCAGCCACAATGGATCTTTGTTCGGGCAACACTGCTCCTCCGCTCGGGCGGTCCCGCCGCCACAATAAATTGACCTTACAAGCGTAGCCTTCGAGGTTTCCGTTGAACGAACGGCACCGCCACACTGGTCTAGACCTGTAGCCAGTGTGAACTACGCTTGAACCATGAGCGATCCTCTGCAGGACCAATATCGTGGCTGAAGCGGCGAACATTGCGGGCGACATTGACCGCACCAGCGCGACTCCCATCTACGTGCAACTCCGGGAGATACTGCGGTCTTTCATAGCGCAATCGTGCCCGCCCGGTTCTGCCCTTCCCTCGGAACGGGATCTTTCTGAGCGCTTCGGACTGGCGAGGATGACGGTCAGGCAAGCAATCGATGCCCTCGTTGGTGAAGAAGTCCTCGAGCGCGTTGTTGGACTGGGCACGTTTGTGAGGAAGCCCAAGTTGGACCTGCAGGTGAAGCTCACCTCCTACAGCGAAGAGATGCAACGGCGTGGCATGGTACCCGCTGCTAAGGTACTGAGTTTTGAGCAGATAGCCGCCAGTGCCTTTCTGGCTCGCGAACTGCAGCTCGAGGAGGGAACGCCCCTGGTTCGCTTCCGACGCCTCCTGCTGGCCGATAACGAGCCGATGAGTGTGGACGAGAACTTCATTCCGGCCCATCGGGTACCCGGTCTTTTGGATGAGGCACCGCCCACATCCCTATACAACATTCTCAGTGAGCGTTATGGACTGGTGATGGAATGGGGCGAGGACATGATCGAGGCCACGGCAGCCTCCCCGTCAACGGCCCGCCTGCTGAATGTCGATGTGGGGTCGCCACTGCTGAAGATCCAGCGCCATGCATTTGTTGCCAGGGCGATGGTGGACTATTCAGTGTCCTATTACCGCGCTGACCGATACAAGCTGTGGGTGCCGTTGCAGCGCCCGGGCGTCCGTCCCACCAGGAATTACGCTTCGGGATATCGCACCCATTAGTCAGCGCTTTGCGCGGACACATGAATGTCCTGGAGCGGGCAACTGAATGTACAGCAAAGGGGAAGGCCCAGTCCTTATGGACTGGGCCTTCCCCTTTTGGAAATGAGCTGGTTAGTGGCTCAGGCTCTTCTGGTCTGCGCCTGCTTCGATGGTCTCGTGGTGACCATGTGCGTGGGCTGCCTCGAGCTCGGCAGGTGTTGCCGGAGCAACCCTGTCCTCAAAGAACCACTTGGAAAGAGCCGCGCGTCGCTTCTCACTCCGCGTCACCACGCCGTGTCCGTTCGGCTGGGCCGGCAGGGGGAGCGGTGACTCGAATCCTACGAGCTTGTAACGCTTGTATTCATCCAAAGGCGCGTGCACCTCGATGAACTCACCGTGGGGAAGCCGGACGATACGGCCGGTTTCGCGACCATGAAGGGCGATTTCCCGGTCCTTACGCTGAAGTGCCAAGGCAACTCGTTTGGTAACGAAGAAGGCGATGAACGGTCCGACGAAGAACAGTGTCCGGAGCCAGTAGGTGACGTCGTTCAGCGAAACGCTGAAGTGCGTCGCGATAAGGTCCGAACCGGCGGCCGCCCACATGACGCAGTACCAGGTGAATCCTGCGACGCCGATGGCCGTACGGGTGGGAGCGTTCCGCGGACGGTCAAGAACGTGGTGTTCCCGGTTGTCTTTGGTGATCCAACGCTCGATCCACGGGTACGTGAACAACACGGTGAAGATGATGCCGGCCGGAACGAGCGCCGGGAGCAGGACATTCAACGTCAGCGTGTGTCCGAAGATGGTCTGCTCGACGTGCCAGCCGTTGATAACACCCGGCATGAGTCGGAGGGCACCATCAACGAAACCGATGTACCAGTCAGGCTGTGTTCCAGCGGAGACCGGGGAGGGGTCGTAAGGACCGTAGTTCCAGATCGGGTTGATCGTGAACGCAGCGGCCATGAGTGCCACGACGCCGAAGACGATGAAGAAGAATCCACCGGCCTTGGCAGCGTAAACGGGTCCCAGGGGGTATCCGACGACGTTCCCATCGTTGCGGCCCGGGCCGGGGTACTGGGTGTGCTTATGGACCACAACCATGAAGAGGTGGATGACGATCATCAAAAGGATCAACGCCGGTACCAGCAGGATGTGGAGGACGTAGAGGCGCCCAATGATTGCCGTTCCCGGGAATTCCCCACCGAAGAGGAAGAACGAGATGTACGTTCCAATAATCGGGATGGACTTGATGACGCCGTCAATAATGCGCAGTCCGTTGCCGGACAGGAGATCATCAGGCAATGAATAGCCGGTGAAGCCGGCAGCCATCGAGAGGATAAGCAGGACACCGCCTACTACCCAGTTCATTTCACGTGGCTTGCGGAATGCTCCGGTGAAGAAGACGCGCAACATGTGAACGCTGAGCGATGCGACGAACAGCAGTGCAGCCCAGTGGTGCACCTGGCGCATGAACAGCCCACCGCGTACATCGAAGGAGATGTTCAGTGAGGAGTTGTAGGCCACCGACATATCCACGTTGTACAGCGGAGTGTAGGAACCTTGGTAGTGGGTTTCCGCCATGGACGGATCGAAGAAGAACGTCAGGAACGTACCTGACATCAGCAATATGACGAAGGAGTACAACGCCACTTCGCCGAACATGAATGACCAGTGGTCGGGAAAGACCTTGCGGCCAAACTCGCGCAGGATGCCGGAGCCGCCCACCCGCTCATCCACGAAGTTGGTGAAACGGCCAACTTTGGATTCCGGTACGAAGGGGGCTTCAGCTGTTGATGAGGCGCTCATGCTCGTCACGCTCCCAGTAACTCGGTCCTACAGGTTCTTTGAAGTCGCTGGTTGCGACGAGGTAGCCTTCAGCGTCAACTGCGATGGGCAGCTGGGGGAGCGGACGGCTGGCCGGTCCAAAGATGACCTTGCATTCCTGCGTGAGGTCGAACGTGGACTGGTGGCAGGGGCACAGAAGGTGGTGCGTCTGCTGCTCGTAGAGGGCAACGGGGCAACCGACGTGCGTGCAGATCTTGGAATACGCGACGATGCCGTTGTAGCTCCAGTTTTCCCTTCCCGCGGACGGGTTCAAGGAACTGGGATCGAGCCGCATGAGAAGGACTACGGCCTTGGCCTTGGCATTAAGCTTGCCTTCCGGAAGTTCGTTGAGACCTTCGGGAATGACGTGGAACGCTGAACCAATGGTGACGTCTGAGGCCTTGATGGGCGTGCCGTCGGGGTCGCGGGTCAGGCGCTTGAGCTTGCCGCCGTCGGGAGCCCACATGGTGTGTGCGAGCGTGTTGTCGGGACGGGGACCCAGGTCGCCGAAGACGGCCAACGCCGGAAGTGGTGCCAAGGCAATAGCGCCAAGAAGGGTATTGCGGATCAATGGCCTGCGCTTGATGCCGGTCTCTTCGACGATATCGTCAACGATGCGGACAGCCGCTTGGCGATCTTCCTCGGTGCGAATGGCATGGCGTTCCTCTGACACTTCGTGGTCGGGCATGAGGGCCTTGGCCCAGTGCACGATACCGGTGCCGATTCCGAGCATTGCAAATGCAGTACCGAGCCCCAGCAAGAGGTTCTGCGTACGAATCGTTGCAATGGTTGAATCCTTGCCCAAGTCGATGGCAAAGTACGCCACCAAGAAGACCAGCGTGCCAATGACAGAGATGCCAAACAGAATGGCTACCTGACGCTCCGCACGCTTTGCGGCTACCGGGTCCGTGTCAGCCAGGCGCAAACGATGCGGAGGAAGTCCAGGATCCTGGAATTTCTCCACCTCATTCTGACCAGCCGTAGCTACGGTGCCCGAGTGGTTCGGACTGCCGTCACTATGGTTGCCCATAATTCGCCTCATCCTTCTCTCGTTGTCTCGACCTGAGCCGAGTTAATTTTCAGTTCCAAACTGCTGTTGTTCCAGCAGAAGTTTTCTAATTGCCGGGAAAGGCTAGGACGTGCGGGACGTCAGCCAAATCGTAAAGGCGATGATGACGCCGAGTCCGGCCACCCAAACGAAGAGCCCTTCGGACACAGGGCCCAGGGAGCCGAGTTGGGCACCGCCCGGTGAACCGTTGGCGTCAATGGTCTTCAGGAAGGTGATGATGTCGCGCTTGCCTTCAGGGGAGACGTTCGAGTCATTGAAGACGGGCATGTTCTGCGGTCCCGTTGCCATGGCTTCGTAGATGTGCTGGCTGCTGACATCGGACAAGGAAGGAGCGAACTTACCCTGGGTCAGGGCACCGCCTGCGGCTGCGGCGTTGTGGCACATGGCACAGTTCACACGGAAGAGCTCGCCGCCCTTGGCGGCATCACCCTTTCCGTCCAAGAGGCCGGCTTCCGGGATGGCCGGGCCTGCGCCCAGCGAAGCTACGTATGCTGCCAGCTGAGAGGTCTGCTGGTCGTTGAACTGCACTGGCTTCTGTTGGGCCTGTGGTCCGTTCATCTGCATGGGCATACGACCGGTTCCAACCTGGAAGTCAACCGCTGCGGCACCGACGCCGACCAGCGAGGGCCCGTCTTTGGATCCGCTGGCACCCATGCCGTGGCAGGTAGCGCAGTTGGCGGCGAACAACTTGCCGCCCTGCTCTACGTCACTTGCGCTGGCAGTGGGGGTGTCGGCTTTGGCCTGGTTGACAGATGTGGCGACGGCGTACAGCCCACCAGTGAGGAGTAGGCCCATCAGCAACAGCGCAATGGCTGCCAGTGGGTGACGTCGCTTCTGCGATAGTGCCTTCACGTGGTGGTTCCTTTTTTCGATCCTGCGTCGGCTCTATGAGCCGCTTCTTGAAATTCTGCCTCTTGTAGAAAAAGAGTCAAGGCCGGGCTTACTTGAGGACGTAGATGACCAGGAAGAGGCCGATCCACACAACGTCGACAAAGTGCCAGTAATACGAGGTGACGATCGCTGACGTTGCCTCAAAGTGCCCGAACTTCTTGGCTGCGAAAGCGCGGCCGATGATGAACAGGAAGGCGATCAGTCCACCGATGACGTGGAGGCCGTGGAAGCCGGTGGTCATGAAGAAGGCGGATCCGTAGGCGTTGGCGGACAGCGTGACGTGCTCGGAGACAAGCATGGCGTATTCCGTTGTCTGGCCGGCAACGAAGAAGGCGCCCATCAAGAACGTCAGGGCAAACCACTCCGTCATACCCCAGCGGGTGAACTGCAGCAGCCTACCCCTGCGGCGCGGTTCGAGGCGTTCAGCGGCGAAAACGCCCATCTGGCACGTAAACGAACTCGCCACGAGGACGATGGTGTTCACCAGCGCGAACGGGAAGTTGAGCTTAGCTGTCTCCTCCGCCCACAAGGATCCTGAAGTGGACCGGAGGGTGAAGTACATGGCAAAAAGGCCGGCGAAGAACATCAACTCACTGGACAGCCAAACTACGGTTCCAACAGAAACCAAGTTGGGGCGGTTCAGCGTCGGGTGCGCCGGGGTACTGGGGGCATGGGTCGCAGATGTCACAAGGACATTATGTCTGTAAAAGTCCAGAGTTCCCAATGCAAACCACCGTTTGGGGGGACTTTTTCTACAAAGACGCGAAATCGCGCGGAAAAGTTCCCGCGTCGGTTCACATTCGTCATGGGCATGGCTACCTAGATAGCATCAGAGGGTGACTTCTCCGGCATCGGCACCCGCAGCCAGCAATACGTGGCCCGGGCTCATCTCTGCACTGATTAATGGCGACGACCTTGCGGTGGAGAACACCGAATGGGCCATGAACACGATCATGGCCGGCGAAGCGACTCCGGCGCAGATTGCCGGATTCCTGGTGGCGCTTCGCTCCAAGGGCGAAACGGTCGAGGAACTGGCCGGTCTCGTGGCGGCGATGGTGCAGAACGCCAACCCCATATCGATTTCCGGAGAAAAGCTGGACATCGTGGGCACCGGAGGCGACCGCCTCAATACCGTCAATATCTCGACGATGGCCGCGTTGGTCGCCGCCGGGGCGGGCGCAAAAGTGGTCAAGCATGGAAACCGGGCCGCGTCGTCGACGTCCGGTTCCGCGGACGTACTGGAGGCGCTGGGCGTCCGCTTGGACCTTTCCATTGATCGCGTGGCCCGCAACGCCGAAGAAGCTGGCATCACTTTTTGCTTTGCTCAGGTGTTCCATCCTTCGTTCCGGCACACAGCCGTGCCGCGCCGTGAGCTGGCCGTGCCAACTGCGTTCAACTTTTTGGGGCCGATGACCAACCCGGCGCATGTGCAGGCTTCCGCCGTCGGTGTGGCGAACGCCCGCATGGCGCCCCTTGTGGCTGGCGTATTGGCCCGGCGGGGGAGCCGGGGCCTTGTTTTCCGCGGTGACGACGGCTTGGATGAGCTGACGCCGACCGGGCCGTCCACCGTGTGGGAGATCCGGAACCGTTCTGTCACGGAACAGGTTTTTTCGCCCACCGAGTTGGGGATTAAGGCGTCTACAGTGGCCGACCTCCGGGGTGGCGATGCTGCGGCGAACGCCGTCGTCGTCCGGGAAGTGCTGGACGGGAAGACCGGGCCCATACGCGACGCCGTTCTCCTGAATGCTGCAGCAGGCCTGGTGGCCGTGGACCTGAAGTCCGAGGGCAGCTTGGTTGACCGAATGCGGGCCGCCTATGCGCGCGCGGCAGAGTCAGTGGATTCGGGCCGGGCTGCGGAGGTCCTGAAGAAGTGGATTGAGCTCAGCCAAGGCTGAACCTCCTCCGGTACTTATTCGAAACCGAGGGCGAAAGCCGCATCCAAGTCGTGTTGCGAGTAGGCACGGAACGCAATGTGGGTGGTGGTGTGGACTACCGATGCCACCTTGGATAGACGGTCGGCGATCACATCCGCAAGCTCTTCATGCTTGGTGACGCGAGCGACTGCAATCAGGTCCCATTCCCCGGTCACGGAGTAGACCTCGCTGATGCCCTGGATGGCTGAAATTTGCTCAGCAGTTTCCGGGATGCGTGAAGCATCGGTCTTGATCAGAACGAATGCAGTGATCACATGGAACCTTTCCGGGAGGGCATCATTGCGGTGTGTTTACAGCCTAGTCCATGGGGCTGCACGGGGATGGCGCAGGGGTCTACTCGGTGATGGTCAGGCCCTGCGCTGCCGCCTGCGCGACATCCGGATGACCAATGCGGTGACCGCTCGGTAACCCAAGAGGAACACTCCAAGGGAGATCAACGCAACGATCACGAACGCCAGCACCACAGTTTGGCCGGTGGCCGCCCTCAGCAGCATTCCAACGATGACGGCGCCGATCCAGATGCCTACCCCGGACGGCCAAAGGACCAACGGGGAACGCCATGCCCGCAGGGCTATCCATCCGATCGCGGCACCCGCCAGGAACGGCCAAGCCGTCGTGAAGGCACCCCCGATAATGTCGCCGCGAGCATGGGCGTCGCGGCCGATGGCGGCGAAGGCAAGGATCAGCAGGAGGTCCGCGACGGCGGCGTAGATCCCCGCTTTGAATGGTGATGTCATGACTTCGACCATAGCGGGGTGCTGGCCCCGGGACGAAGTTTGGACGCTACCGCCGTCGACCGTTGTGTGGGCGGGACGGCAGTATTAGCCTCGGACGGGGGGGACAACCGGGTCCCGACATGAATCGAGGAGCGGTAGATGCAGAAAATTTCCACCTGTTTATGGTTTGACGGACAAGCGGCCGAGGCCGCCGAGTTCTACACCTCGATCTTCGACAACTCGTCCATAAGGGAAACCGTGCTTGGACCTGACGGCAACGCCCTTACCGTTGGGTTCGAGATCGAGGGCAGGCAGTTCGTAGGCCTTAATGGTGGCCCCATCTTCACGTTCAATGAGGCCGTCTCGCTCGTGGTTAACTGTGATTCCCAAGAGGAAGTTGACCGTTATTGGGAGGCACTTTTGGTTGGTGGCCAGGAGAGTCAGTGCGGGTGGCTCAAGGATAAGTTCGGCTTGTCCTGGCAGATTGTCCCCACGGCCATGCCAACACTCCTCAATGGACCGGATCCTGAAGGGTCCCAGCGCGCCCTCGAGGCAATGATGAAGATGCGCAAGCTTGACATGGACCTTTTGCAAAAGGCCTACGACGGCGTTTGAAAAGCGTGTTTGAAAAGCGTGTTTGAAAAGGTGGGGACACGCAGCACCCGCCGCTGTTAGCATGACGGCACGGCCGCCACTGGCCCACGACAACCCGAGGAGATCTGACCGATGGCAACCCGCCTGAACCCCTATATCTCATTCCGTGACAACGCCCGCGACGCGATCACTTTCTACCAGTCCGTCTTCGGCGGGGAGCTGAATGTCAGCACTTTCGGTGACTTCCAGGCAAACGAGGACCCTGCGGAAGCTGACAAGGTGATGCATGCCATGTTGGTGGCGCCGAACGGCTTCACGCTGATGGCCGCGGATACACCCAGCAGCATGCAGCACAACCCCGGAGATAACATCTCCGTGTCCCTCAGCGGCGAGTCCTCGGATGACGCAGAGCTTCGTGACTACTGGGAAAAGCTTATCGACGGCGGCACGGTCACCATTCCGCTGGAGAAGGCCCCTTGGGGAGATGCCTTTGGCATGTGCGTGGATAAATTCGGCATCGCGTGGCTGGTCAACATCGCAGGGGCTCCCCAAGAAGATTGATCCGGCTATAGGTCCCTCCGTCCGTCCGTGGTGAGCCGAATACCCATGTGCTTTGGGGTACGGAGCACTATCGAGCGGTCCATGATCTCGGCGAAAGGCAATCTTTCGCCAAGCTGCCTCTCAAGTACTGTCATGTCTTCAACGCGACGAAGCCATACCGTCATGAGAATCGAATACATACCTGCCGTGGTTGCTACCAATCGCACTTCGTTGAGTCCGGTCAGTTTTCCTGCAACGTCTTCAACATGGGTTGCCGGCACGCGGAGAAAATACCACACGGCGAGCGGCCACGGCGTATAGGGCCGGGCCACTTCGAGGCGCATGATCAGGCGCTTCTCTGCCAGGAGAGCGGACAACGCGTTCTTGGCCCGGGTCTGGCTTATTCCCAGCCAACCTGCGATGTCAGCTATGGTGGCCCGGCCGTCCAGCGCGAGTATTTTGGCGAGTCCACTCTCGACGTCGGCCGGGACTCCTCGCTGCCCGTTCCCCGGCTCCGGGAGATCGATCGCCAACCGACTGGCTTCGCGTTCATTCAGCGACCGCAGCCTCCATACTTGTGCGTCGGCGAGAAGTTTGATCCCCCGGTGGGTTCGAGTGCTGGTGACGCCGGACACGGACGGTAGTTTGTCCAGCACGAATTCGCCGAGGGCTGCTTCGGAGCGGCACTGAACCGTCACCACCAAATCCCGCCCACCGGCGGCTTGATCGATGGACAGGACCTCCGGGTCGCGGGCGAGCTCTTCCGTGACGGGGGCAATGCTTGCCGGTACGCAGTCGACTTCCACGATCGCCCCGGCATATTTGGCGCCTGGACCCTTGTAGGAGGTAATCCAGGCAAGACCTGAGTCTTGGAGAGCCTGCCAGCGTCGTGCCAATGTGACCGCGTCTGCGCCGACCACCGGGGCTAACACTGTCCAGGGCGCCCGCGGACGTATCTGAAGTGCATGCAGTAGACGGAGATCCCGCTCATCGAGCAGATATTCCTGCATCGGACGCTCTTTTCTCGGAAGAAGCCTGCATTTTGAGTGTATTCGATCACTTGCTGGCTAGGTTTGGTTCGCCCGTTCCTCACTTGAAAGCCAGCCATGTCTCCTCTCATCAGCACATCAGCTGCCAGCCGCCTGGAACCCATCTTCGGTATCCCTCGCCCCGGCGAGACCCCCGCTCCCAACAGCCGCACGGACGATGAGGTCCGTGCCGGTGCAGGGTCGGATGATGCAGGCCTGATCGCCCTGGTGCGGGAGGGGGACCACGAAGCATTCGCGGAACTGTACAGGCGCCATCGTAAGGTCGCGGGCTACGTGGCGCGGGCGGAATCAGATAGTTCCAGCGAAGTCGAGGATGTTGTTTCCGAGGCGTTCGCGGCGGTGTTTGCAGCGTTGACCTCAGGAAAAGGGCCCCGCGAATCATTCCAGGCATACCTGACCACTACCGTAAGGCGCATGGCCCACCGCAGGAACCTGAAAGTGCGGCGCTCTGCGACGTTGGGCTATGGAAGCGCGCTGGATGTTTTGACACTCGAGGAAAACGCCAGCATCGCAGCTTTCGAATCAACCATCCTGATGCGGGCATTCCGCTCCCTACCGGTGCGGTGGCAGGCCGTTCTATGGTGCATGGAAGTCGAAGGCCTCAAGCCGGCTGCCACGGCCCGAGTGTTGAACTTGACGCCGAATGGTGTGTCCTCGTTACTGATACGCGCAACGGAGGGACTGCGGCAAGCGTACCTACAGCAGCACGTGGGCAAAGCCGCCATTGAGGAATGTACGGACTTCGCACGGCATTTGGGCAAGTTCGTGAGGAACGCGGTGCACAAGGCTGCACGCTTGCGCGTGGACGAGCATGTTGCCATGTGCAGGCATTGTGCCAATGCGCTGGCTGACCTGCAGCATATCCAGGCAGGCATGAACCCACAGCCTCGCGCGGTGATCCCAGCGGTATCAGCACGATAGGTGCCCCGCTCACGACGGCGTTGCAGCCCTTTGTGTACTGACACCCTCCAGGGTCCACCTCATTCAGTCACAGCGGATTCAAAGATTTCTCGACGCGCCCACATAGCATCCGTGCCTACCCTGAGTGGGTGAAGGTTGAACGAGACCCTGGAACCAACGACGACGGCAAGCTCGCTCCGGCCGGTGAGCACGGGCGAGTATCTCTGCCGCTGAGCCGGCGTCGCCTCTTGCACGGAGCCGGACTGATAGGTGTTGGAGCGCTTGGCGCGACCGGCCTATCCAAAACGGGACTTATGCCTGGATTGGCTGCTCAGACAACGACGGTCTCAGCCTCCCCATCTCTTCCCACCGCTTCCCCTTCATCCTCACCTTCGCCCCGGGCCGTGGCGCCGCCTGACCGTACCTTCGTGACGACGCACCTCACCGCCCCGCATGTGGCCAGTTGGTCCACGGGATCTCCGGCGCCCGGGCTGTTGTTTACAGGTCCCATGGGACATGGTTCGAACGGAATGATCATGAACAACGTCGGCGAGCCTGTCTGGCTGGAACCGACAGGTGCCGGTGTGATGGATCTGCGCGTGCAATCCTTCGAGGGCCAGCCTGTGCTCACCTACTGGACCGGAACCGGCGTCGGCGGCCACGGCATGGGCAAGGGGGTAATCATGGACAGCAGCTATCGGATTATCGCCGAAGTCACGGCAGGCAAAGGGATGCAGGCAGACCTCCACGAGTTCACCCTGACATCGGCGGGAACCGCATTACTGACCGCCTATCCCACCGTTCAGCATGACCTGTCCGCGGTAGGCGGGCCGGTCGCCGGCAATATGTTCAACTGCCATGTGCAGGAGGTGAATGTCCGGACCGGAGCTGTCTTGTTGGACTGGGACGCCTTGGAACACATTCCCTTGACGGATTCCTTTCTGCGTCCGTCTGACGACGCCGGCAGTGACGGCTCGACGCCGGACAAAGCCTACGACCCGTACCACCTGAATTCCGTGGAGGAGAGCGGAGACGCGTTGCTGATTTCATCCCGGCACACGCACGCTTTGTATCTGGTGGACAGGATGACCGGAACCATCCGGTGGCGGCTGGGTGGCAAGCAAAGCGACTTCAAGCTCGGGCCAAATGCAGCATTCGCTTGGCAGCACGATGCACGACGGCGGCCGAACGGACTGATCAGCATGTTCGACAATCACTACTATTCCGGCACGGCGGGGACATCGCGTGGTCTGGTGCTCGCCGTTGACGAGAAAGCCCGGACGGCCGCGGTCCACCAAGAGTTCAACAACGCAGGTCACCGGGGCAATGCCATGGGTAGTCTCCAGTTCCTGCCTAACGGAAATGTTCTGGTCGGTTGGGGCGCAGACCCGGCTGTCACCGAATTCACTGCTCAGGGCTCCGCCATTTATGAGGCGACCCGTGTGGGTACCGGTTCCTATCGGGCTTACCGAAGCGCATGGAGCGCGCAGCCTGCCGCGCTCCCCGACGTAGCTGTGGTTCCAGGTAATGGCTCAACGATGGAGGTCTACGCGAGTTGGAACGGCGCCACGGAGGTTGCCAAGTGGCGATTCCTCAGCGGCACCAGTCCAAGTGCGCTTCGTGAGGCTGGAACGTTCCCTAAACGCGGCTTTGAGACCTCAGCTGCGATCGCAGCAGCTGCGCATGTATCGGTACAGGCACTGGATAAGAACGGTGCCGTGTTGTCGACGTCGGTAACGATCGCAGCTTAACCGCAGCTACTGGGTTTGCGCCTAATGGGCCACGATTTCCGGAGCCGGGCGCCCGGCTGCTTCCCGTAGGCCTGCCAAGTGGACGGCGTGGGACAGGGCGTCGACGGTGTCGCTACCCAGTCGCTCCCGAGTCGCCGCGTCCCATGCAGAGACGAGGCTGTCCATCCTGTCGAGTCTGGCGCTGCCGTGGTCGGAGATCTGGACGGTGACTCGACGGCGGTCCTCGGGGCTGGGAATCCGGAAGACAGAGGCGGCATCTTCCAACGAGTCGATCACCCTGCTCAGGGACGCGTTGGCCATGCCCGAGGAGGCGGCAAGTTCGCCCATCGTCGGGGAATCAAACTTCGAGACCAAGCTGAGTATCCGCCACTGTTCCACGGTGGCGTCCTCCTCGCTAAGAGCTAGTGCGAGACCGTCGAGTAGCTCTTTTTCGATGGCCGAGAGGGCGGAGATAACCTGGGCGAGCGGGACGCCGGGTCCGTTTTTATCCCAAACCGGGAACATGAGTCGTCCTCCTGAATCGCTCTGTGGCTCCCCGATGCGGCAAGATCGGGTTGTGACCTCTGCCACCAGCCTAGTGCTTCCGAGCACTCTCTTGCTGCGGGGCCCTACTCCGGGAACCCTGAGTATTGGGCTGCTCGCTCCGCTGTCGGGGGTGATGGGTATCTCGGGTCCGTCAATCCTGAACTGCGCAGTCCTTGCTGCCGAGCACGTGGTTGAACGGGCCGGCGTTGTACCTGAGCTCGTCGTGATCGACGCCGGTCGGGGACCCGCCGAGGCGGCACGTATCGTAAGTCAGCTTGTCGGCGCCGGACTTGTCCAGGGCTTCGTCGGGGCCCACACCTCGGATGTCCGTGCGGCTGTTTCGCGGGTGGTTGGTGACCGGGTGCCTTACGTCTTCACGCCTCCACACGAGCGGGAACCAGGAGGGGCGGGTACGATCTTTATCGGTTCGGGTCCGCGGTTGCAGCTTCAGGGGCCCCTCGAATGGATTATCGCGCACCGCCGGGTGCGCCGGTGGGCTTTGATCGGCAACGATTACATCTGGCCACGACAGGTTCACCGCGCCGCCGCCCAGCTTCTACGAGGGCTAGGGCAGGACGTTGTTATGGACCGACTCGTTCCCGTGGGCTCGGTCGATGCGGAGCAGCTCTTGGATGAGTCACGGAAGAATGGCGCGGATGCAATCTTGATCTCGCTCGTTGGCCGCGACGGCATCACCTTTCACCGTTCGACAGCGGAGATCGGCGCTGACCAGCGCTTCATCCGGCTGTGCACCACGCTGGATGAAAACAGCCTCTTGGCGGCCGGAGGGGACTCAACGGGCACGCTGTACTCAGCGATGCCCTCATTCATTGGCCAGAGTGATGAGCGGCATCAGGGCTTACTTGAGCTGTATAGGGATCGCTTTGGGACATCCGCACCCCTTCCGGCGTCGTATGCCCAAGGCTGTTATGACGGAGTCGTCCTGCTGGTGGAATTGTGGCGGAGCGGGCTCTTGGAGTCGATGCCGCCTAGTAGGGCCGCTCGGCGTCTAACTTCGACGACGGGGTCCGCAGGCTCTGCCTTTGCTCGTCCAACCGCCGGTTGGGAAATTGCCGTGGCCGCAGGGAACGACCTGTTTGTGATCTAGGCCTCATCCCAGTAGTATCCAATCATTCCATCTGGAAATAAATTCTCCACCCCCGCAGACGATGCCGTCTGCGGCTGACCATTGGATAAAATTGATGTCTATCAAGGGATCGAGCGCAACAAACGACGGCGCTGTTTCGCCTGAGATTGCGGGCGAGACGGGCGACGGGATCGAGGGTTTCGGTTACCGCCAGGAGCTTAAGCGCAGTCTGAAGTTCTCCGACTTGCTGGTCTACGGGTTGATCTTCATGGTGCCGATCGCCCCGTTTGCGATTTTCGGGAGCGTCTTCCAGGCCTCCGGCGGCATGGTCGCGATGGCCTACATCGTCGGGATGCTTGCCATGATGTGTACGGCGAACTCGTACGCGCAGATGGTCCAAGCCTTCCCGATGTCGGGTTCCGTCTACACCTATGTTGGCCGCGGAATTACACGGATACTGGGCTTCGTAGCTGGCTGGATGATCCTTCTGGACTACGTGCTCATCCCTGCACTCCTATATTTAGCGGCGTCGATCGCCATGAACGGGATGATCCCCGCTGTGCCCCTGTGGATCTGGCTGATCGCATTCGTCGTGCTCAACACCGTGGTCAATTATCTTGGCATCGAGTTCACCGCCCGGGTCAACAAGGTCATGCTCGTGTTGGAACTGCTCGTATTGGCGGTGTTCCTTGTGATCGGATTTACGGCTGTCGCCAACGGTCAGGGCACCTTCAGCTTCGACGCTTTCTTCAACTCCCACACGTTCGACTGGTCCTTGATATTCGGAGCGGTCTCGATCGCAGTGCTGTCCTTCCTCGGCTTTGATGGCATATCCACCCTTGCCGAGGAAAACTCGGGGACCACCAAATCATTGGGTCGGTCAATGATCGCCGCACTGCTCCTGGTCGGCGTGCTCTTTGTTGTACAGACGTGGGTGGGATCCATGCTCGTACACGACCCGGCCAGCCTCATCGCCAATGGCGATCCCGACGGAACGGCCTTCTACGCTGCCGCCCAGAACGCCGGTGGCCCCTTCCTGTTTATCCTCACGGCTGCGGCGACCGCCGTCGCGTGGGGTTTCGCCAATGCCTTGGTCGCTCAAGCAGCGACATCCCGGCTTCTGTTCGCCATGGCACGGGACCGCCAGCTTCCAAAGTTCCTGAGCCGCGTGCACCCCAAACGCGGTGTACCGGTGAACGCCACATTCCTTGTCGCCGGTATCTCACTCGTACTCGGCCTTTACCTGGTCACCCAGCCCAACGGCCTCACTGAAATCTCCACCCTGGTCAACTTCGGCGCATTGACTGCGTTCTCCCTGCTAAACGTCGCAGTGGTGTGGTGGTTTGTTGTCCGCCAGAAGTCGCGTCGGTGGATGGTGCACCTGGTGCTTCCGGTTCTCGGCTTCGCCATCCTGGTCTCGGTCATCATCAACGCCAACATCGCCGCGCAGATCCTTGGTGTGGTTTGGCTCGTTGTTGGTGTCATCGTGGCCATCATCCTGCAGAAGGCAGGACGAATGACGGATCCCTCCGGAGCCGCCTCCCCGCTCGAGTTCAATGAGGTGGGCTGATATGACAATCCACTCTCTCAAGCCCCGCCCGGATCAGTACTCTTACGTCTTTGGGGGAGTCGAACCACTCATCAGCGTGAAGCCCGGCGACGTCGTCGAACTGAGCACGGAGGACTGCTACGGAGGCCGGGTAACCAGCGCAGAAGACCTGCCGAGCAAGGTGGTCCCGTTCGCTGAGCTTAATCCGGTCTCGGGTCCGATCCACGTCGAAGGAGCGGAGATCGGCGACGTTTTGGCCGTCCACTTCGTGTCGATCGTACCTGCCCGCGCCCACGCAATCTCCAGCACTTTCCCGCTCTTTGGGGCATTGACCCCAACCCGCGAGACGGCGATGCTGTCGGAACCGCTTGAGGAACGCGTTTGGTTCTATGACCTCGATCTTGAGTCGTGGACGGCTACGTTCCGTGCCCGTCGGTCCGATTACGTACTCAGGCTTCCCCTGGATCCGATGCACGGTACTGTCGGCGTAGCCCCCGCCAGTGGGGAGGTCCGTCTGGTGGTGACCCCTTCAACTCACGGGGGCAACATGGATACCCCTGAAGTGCGGGCAGGGACAACGCTTTACCTCCCGGTCAACGTGTCAGGGGCGATGCTCTCCCTTGGTGACGGTCACGCGCGGCAGGGGGAAGGCGAGGTCTGCGGGACCGGGCTGGAATCGGCGATGAACACCGCAATCGTGGTCGACGTCGTCAAGGGAGGGGCCTTGGCATGGCCAAGGCTCGAAAATGACGACTACATCATGAGCACGGGCTCAGTTCGGCCCCTCGATGACGCGTTCCGGATCAGTCAAGCCGACCTTGTGTCCTGGACCTCTGACCTCACCGGTATGGACACCCTCGATGCTTACCAGCTCGTCAGTCAGCTCGGTCTTGCTCCAGCTGCGAATGTCTGCGACCCGAACTACACGATGCTGGCGAAGTTACCGAAGTGGTCGCTGAAATCAGCCGAGGCCTACGGTGGAGTCCACCGCAGGCTCCGTACTGCCGCCGAAGAGTACAAGGGACGCTAGCAAGAAGGCTGGCCCGGTTCGGGGCGCCGCAGAACCGGGCCAGCCTCAAACGTTCGAGGGGTTTGCCCTAAATTTGCGTTGAATAGGGGAGAGGCGGGCCCACATTCAGCTTTGCTTTTCGTGCCGCGGCCCGGGGAAGAGGTCAGTTCCCCGTTCATTCATAGGTTGCGAACCCGCTTATGTCATGGGCCAAGGGCAGCTCGAACGGCAGTTCTTGGCCTGCCAGTCCGCCTGAAGAGACAATGCGGCCAGCCTTGATGACGGTTCGGGGCCGGCTCGCGTCCCAGAGCACCGAGGGCTTCTCGAAGGGATTGCCGTCCAGCATCACAAGGTCCGCGCAGGCCCCCTCCGCAATGCGTCCCAGGTCGTCCCGCCGGAGCAGTGCCGCGTTGGTCGACGTCGCCGAGCGAAGTGCGTCGTGGACCCCCAACACCTCGCACTGCAGGCGAAGCCCGGTCAGCTGCTCATCCTCAAGCTCACCCATAAGGTCTGTGCCAAAGCCAATCCGGACACCGGCCTCCCGTGCCAGTGAGACGGCCTTCTTGCCTGCGGCCAGTACTTCCTGGTTTTTGGCCGCACCCACCTCGGTAAGTCCGATCTCGGCGCCGCGGCGGCCCATGGCATCGTACGTTACCAAGGTAGGCACCAGACAGACGTCGTGCTCCGCCATGAGCTGGGCCGTCTCAGCATCCAGCAGGTTGCCGTGTTCAATGCAGCGAACCCCATTGAGCACAGAATGCCTGATCGCTTCCGGCGAGTAGGCATGCGCCGTGGCGTAACTGCCACGCCGGGACGCCTCTTCCGTAACCGCCCGGATTTCCGCAGGGCTGTACTGCGGGACACGGATTGGATCGACCGGTGAGATCACGCCTCCGGAGGTCATGAGCTTGACGGCCGTGGCGCCGGTTCGGAACCTGTGGCGCACCGCGAGCAGCAAGTCCTCAACGCCGTCCACCACTTCGCACATGTGGCCGCCATGGAAGCAGCTTCCGTCGTTTGCGGCGCGGATGTCCCCGTGACCGCCCGTCTGGCTCAACGCCGGACCGGTAAAGAAGTAACGGGGACCGGGGTAAAGTCCTTCTTCGATGGCAGTTGCAAGCCCGATGTCGCCCCCGGCCACGTCCCTAACGGAGGTGAAGCCCCGGCGGAGCGCAGCCTCAAGCCTGCGGGCACCGGCCAACGCCGAGTAGCTCAAGGGCCCGGTTTCATTGACGGCCGAGGTCAGGCTGAGCGCGTAGGCATGGAAGTTGGTTTTGATCTTCCGTGCGTTGGCTTTCAGCGTCCGGACCTCATCGGGACGGCCGGGATTAATCACTACTTCAGGGCCTTGGGCATCAGAACCGCCGAAGAGGCCCCAAGCCGGCGTCTTGGATCTTTCGAACCAGAGGCCTACCACGCAGTCGGCAAGGAACTCGTATTCACGGATCACTCCGTTGCCGCCGCGCCACTGACCGGGCCACCAGAGTTCGGGCGGATGGAGTACTCGTTAATCCGCAGCGGGTAACGGGTTTCCATCATTTCGATGGGTAGGTCCTTCAGCGAACCGTTGACGTTGTTGATCATGGCGGATTCGCCGTCCGTGCCCTGCCAAGCGCCCCAGCCGCCCAGGGTGGCTTCCATGCTGACAAAGTTCCGGCCAAAGCGGGGATCGAAGCCCGCTGCAGTGATGATCATTGAGTCGCCGTGGCTGGCACTGGCTACTCGTTCAGGCATGGCGGGTGCCATTGCCTTGGAGACCAGATCGATCAGCAGTCCCAGATGCGAGAAGTACCACTGGCAGGGTGCCGGGGCCACCGCGCCGAGCACCGAGCCGGAGCGTACTTGGGTGGTCAACGGGCGGAAGGATCCGCCGTTGGAGTTGGAGTCCGGGCTGACAAGGAGCTTGTACCCCACACGCAGGGCCGACACGGCTTGGGCTGCGCCACAGTTGACCGGGCCCGTGGTCTGGTCAGCGGAGCCTCTGACGTCGAAGTCCACAGTGTCGCCTGCGACGGTAATCTTCAACCTGATGGGAATGGGGGTGTCCAAGTTGATGCCGTCGTTATCCAGAACGCCTTCGGCTTCATAAACGCCGTCGGGGATGTTGCGGACGGTTTCCCGCTCGATCTCCTCCGTCTGCCGGAAGATCTCATCGCGGGCAGCGTCGAGCTGCTCCATGCCGTACCGGCCCACCAGTTCCTTCATCCGGGTGGTTCCCATCCGGAGGGCGGCTATCATCGCGTGCATGTCGCCGATGGTCTGGTAGGGGAAGCGGACGTTGGTGCGGATCAAATCCACCACTGAGGTTTCAATGCCGGCTTCCATGAGCTTGACCGGCCCCATGCGGAAGCCTTCTTGGAAGATGTCCGTGGCATCCATGGAGCCGCCCACATCCTTGGAACCCATGTCCATCCAGTGTGCGCGGGTGGCGGCGAAGCCAACCAATGGGCCGTCATCGAAGATCGGCGCGAAGATGGTCACATCGTTCAAGTGCGTGCCGCCGAGGTATGAGTCGTTAAGGATCCAGACGTCCCCTTCCTGCCAGACCTCACGGCCGTACAGCTCCTCCACTGCGATGGAGCAGGTTTCGAGGTTGCCGAGGAACAGCGGGAGGCCGGCGGACTGTCCGAGTACACGGTGTTCGGTGTCCAGCAGTGCCACCACACAGTCCCCGCCTTCGTAGAGGATGGGGGAGTAGGCGGAGCGGATCAGGGTAGCGTTCATATCGTCCGCGGCGCTGGTGAGCGCGTTTCGGATGATTTCCACGGTTACCGGATCCAGGGTCTTGACTGCAGCGATTGTCATCGGTGGTTCCTCAATTTCCTTGTGTGTCTTCAGTGCGGATGACCAGGGAACCGAACTCGTCCACTGTGACGTTGAATCCCGGTGGCACCACGGTGGTGGCGGTCTGCTCAACGATGATGGCCGGACCTTCAAAGGTGTGCCCGGCGGCCAGGTCGTCGCGTCGTACTACCGTGGTCTCGTGTTCTACGTGGTCAAAGACCACCCGGCGTATTTCGTGCTTGAACTCCGAGCTCTGTGCCGTTTCGAAGAGCGGTGCCTCCAAGCGGCCCAAGTCGCCCACTGCCTGCGTCCGCAGCGCGACGATTTCTATGGGTGCGCCAAGATTGGAGTGCCCGTAGCGCTCGTGGTACATCGCGGAGAAGCGGGCTGCCAGGTTGGCGACGAAGCCCTCCGCCTCAGGTTCGTCGGCGGACGTCAGGGGCACGTTGAGCGTAAATTCCTGCGACTGGTAGCGAACGTCCACGGAGGCGCTGGTTCGGCGGCTTTCCTCGGGGACGCCCTCGGAGATAAGGGACCTCAGACCCTCCACTTCCATCCTTTGCAGGACACCGGTCATGTCTGCCACATCGATGTCCTCATCGAGGAAGAAGTACGGCTCGGAGAAGTCCTTTCGGATGTTGGTTTGCAGCATGCCCCATGCCGAGAACGCGCCGGGGAACCTGGGAACAACGGTTTCCGGGATTCCCAGTTCCTTGGCCAGGAAGACTGCGTGCATGGGCCCGGCGCCGCCGAACGCGACGAGGGCAAAGTCGCGCGGTTCGATGCCGCGGGAGATAGTGATGGTCCTGATGGCTTGGGCCATCTGGGAGTTGGCCACATCGCAGATTCCTTCGGCCATGGCGATCGGGTCCAGGCCGAGTTCGTCTCCCACGGTTTTGAGGGCGGTGATGGCTGCCTCACGGTCCAGGGCTACTTGTCCGCCCGCAAACCAGTCAGGGTCCACTCGGCCGAGCACGAGGTTGGCATCGGTCACGGTGGGTTCTGTGCCGCCGCGACCGTAGCAGGCCGGACCCGGGGTGGCCCCGGCCGAACGCGGACCCACCCGGAGGCCGCCGGCTTCCAGCCATGCCACCGAGCCGCCGCCGGCTCCCACGGTGTGGATGTTAACGACGCTCATGAGCATCGGCAGGCCTTCGAGGTGGGCTTCGGTGGACACGTCGGGTTTGCCGTCGACAACCAGGGAGACGTCGAAGGATGTGCCGCCCATGTCAACCCCGATGAGATTCCGGTTGCCTGACACGCCGGCCAGCTCGACGTCGCCCATCGCGCCGCCCACAGGCCCGGACAACAGGGTCTGAAGGGGACGCTTCCGGGCGGACTCAGCGGTAAGCACGCCGCCGGAGGACTGCATGATGTGCAGCGGGGCCTCCACGCCGCGGTCCGCTAGCTTCCCTTCAAGGTCAAGGAGGTAGTTGCGGACCACGGGTCCCGTGTACGCCTCGACGACGGCGGACGAGGTGCGTTCGTATTCGCGCCACTCTTTCGCTGCTTCATGCGACAGCGAGACGGTGAAGTCTTCGCCCAGTTCCTCAAGCAGGATCTCGCGGGCACGAACCTCATGGGCCGGGTTCTTGTAGCTGAAGAGGAAGGCAACGGCCACGGCGCCATATCCTTCGTCCAGTGCTCGGCGTGCTGCTTGACGGACGGCCACTTCATCGAGCGGCCGGATCTCATGGCCCTGACCGTCGAGGCGTCCGCCGACGCCGATAACGTCCTTCCGCTCGACGAGGGGAGTCGGCTTGCGGTACTGGGCGTTGTAAAGCTCCAGACGTGGGCCCCGGGCAATATGATAAGAATCCTCGACGCCGGCGGTCGCCAGCAGCAGCACGGGAACGCCGCGACGCTCCAGGAAGGCGTTCAGGCCCTGGGTTGTGCCATGGACCAGGAACTCGATGTCTGAAAGGTCGGTAACAATGGACTCGAGGCCGGCAATCACGCCGACGCTCAAGTTGCCCGGTGTAGTGGATGCTTTCGTCGCCTGATAGGTCCCTGCGGTTTGGTCGTACGCCACGATGTCCGTGAAGGTTCCGCCGATATCCATCGACACCCTGTAGTTCGGCATGTGTATCTCCTCATGGTTCTGGGACGTGCACTTGTTGTGTGGTAAGTCACGTTAGCGGCGAGGATCTCGCAGGCCTGTGCATTCTGCACATTCTCAGTGAGGGCCAAAGGGCTTGCTGCCCAAGATCGCGCCTTGAAGGCCTGTTAGTGCGCGATTCTTTCGGTCGAATAAAGAAAACGAGAGTATGCGTGAAGGGCTTGACCACAGTGACCCCGTCCCCGAAGCCCGAGACCGGAACCGCCAACCCGGACCCGACAACGTCGCCGCCTGTCGCCCCGCCTGTTGCCCCGTCCGCACCAGCCGCGCCAGCTCCGGTCCCGCCGGTCGTCGTCGCTCCGCCCGCCCCTCCGGCACCTGCGGTAAATGATCACGACGCCGACAACAGTGGAGGTCCGGACGATGGTGACGGTAACAAGTAGCGTGAAGGGGGCGGGCAACACTCTCCGCGTCCCGGGGTGGGCCGTTGCCCGAACTGGCGATGGTGAACATACGAACCTTTGCGCGTCCGCGGGCTTTCGGAGGTCAAAGAGTCATGTGGGCCTTGTCGAAGTCGCGGTGGTGCTGCTCATCAGTGCTTGCGCTGCGATGGACCAGAAGCAGGTGACGGCGAGTGGCTCATCCGGGGTACGCAGTTCGCATGGTTTCAGTCCGGCCTCGCACCCGATGGATGGAAAACGATGGAACTTCCGGACCGAACGGCGGTACTGTCCATCCCGCCCGGTGCCATTGCGGTGCAAAGCGATCCCGGGAGTGTTTCGGCGGGAATCACAGCACCGAATGGTGACCTTCAGGTTTACTTCAATTCCACCCCCCAACAGGGGGATGAGTCGCAGGCCAACTGGCCGGGATCCCGCCTCGACCACCTATCGGGCGAACACGCCGCATCCGTAACCCAAACATCGAGCAGTAACGGAATGGTGTTCCGTGGTGGCACCGGTTCGTGCGTGGCCGACACTTACATGACCACAATCGGCGCGCATCGGTACAGTGAGATAGCCTGTTTGGTTGCTGGCGGCCGG
Source organism: Arthrobacter sp. fls2-241-R2A-200 (assembly GCF_030209745.1). Taxonomy (GTDB): domain Bacteria; phylum Actinomycetota; class Actinomycetes; order Actinomycetales; family Micrococcaceae; genus Arthrobacter. The sequence goes on along the minus strand of NZ_JARVRJ010000002.1, from coordinate 2,838 downwards.
GGCAGCAGCGTACTCGTCGTCGCCGCCCCTGCCGACGCCTGGATCCGTTGCGCTCCCTTGCTGGAGCAAGCGGTGCACTCATGCCTGGCCGAATAGATCGGGCGGGGGAGTGGCCATCAGCCCGTTGTGAGCATTGTTCCGGGACCCTCAGGACTGCAGCCGCGCGGGGTAGCAAGCAGGAAGCTGAATATCGCTTCAGCTTATGGAGGAGCGTGATGTAATGGGTCTACTTTTGACGCCTGCGCCCGCTTCCCCCAGCTGGTTGCGCTGGAGCAGTTCGCAGCACAGGTTCCGCGCTCAACTGAACGAGGATCAAGAAATGACGCAAACAGATGTCTTTCAACGGCGTGGCATCCCCAGGACCCGGGTCCAGTTGCCCGTGCTGGGATTAGGAACAGCACCCATCGGGAACCTTTACCGGCAGGTCCCGGAGCAGGAAGCCGTCGACGCCGTCGCAGCGGCCTGGGACCGCGGCATCCGGTACTTTGACACTGCGCCTCATTACGGGCTGGGACTCGCTGAACGCAGGCTCGGCCGCGCGCTCTCGGGCCAGGACCGGAGCGAATATGTGGTGAGCACCAAGGTGGGTCGGCTCCTGCGTCCCAACCGGGCCCCCAGAGGTCTGGACACTGATGGCTTCGATGTCCCCGACGACGTTGTCCGGGTCCGCGACTACTCGCGGGATGGTGTGCTCCGGTCAATAGAGGAAAGCCTGGAACGCCTCGGCACAGACCGGATCGATATCGTCTACATCCACGACCCTGATGACTACTGGACGGAGGCCCTCGAAGGTGCGGTCCCGGCGCTCTCCGCGCTGCGCGACGAAGGTGTCATCGGAGCCTGGGGTGCGGGGATGAACCAAGCCGAAATGCTTCAACGATTCGTCATCGAGACCGACATTGACGTGATCATGCTGGCCGGCCGGTACACCCCTCTTGGAACAGGGAGCGGCAACTGAGTTGCTTCCTGCTTGCCTGGAACACGATGTGGCCGTGGTGAATGTGGGCGTCTTCAACTCCGGCCTGCTGTCCAAGAACAGGCCCGCGGCCGATGCCACATACAACTACGAGGCGGCGCCCCGGGAACTGTTGGACAGGGCCAACCAGCTGGCGGACATCTGCTTGGCGCACGGCACCACTCTGCCTGCCGCCGTCGTCGCATTCCCGTACCAGCATCCTGCCGTGACAAGCGTGGTCTTGGGCATGCGCACCCCGGAGCAGGTGCAACAAAACCTCGATTTGGTCGCCCGGTCCATCCCGCAGGCGCTGTGGGATGATCTGCGAGAGGGCGGCTTGATCCGCTAGAACAGCGGCACCAGCATCCCCACTGACTCAAGACCTACAGAAGGGGGAACTGGGAAGCCACGCAGCGTCCGAGGGAGCCACTCACGGCCGTGAGTTGCAGCCACGGTCGCCCGCCATTGTGGGAGGTTCCTCGTCAATTATTCGCTCCTGTTGATCTTGGGTTCGGGCCTCGCCTTCGTTGTCACGTGGCGGAACGGACTACCGAATTCCTCCATCTTTATCCTGAGCAGTTCGCTGAGAGCACGGGGTAGGGGCCGAGGCGAATGTGGTCGTTTTCATCGACGATGCCGGAGAAGTAGGTGATCACGTGATGCTGCATGGCTGGCGCCTGCAGATGACGGTGGCGGGTCGGCCGCACGCCCCGGCCGTCCTTCGTCAACAGCTGCATTCCAAGCACGCGCTGGAGCTCACGCACCTGCGCGGGGACGGGGGAGCAACCCGTGAGCTACGCGTTGCGCCTCTTGTGCCGTCCGGGCAAAAACGCGACGCCCTGCGGATCGGTGTTGATCATGCACCCATTCTGCACTGTTATCTCCCAAATCTTGCGCTTATATTGCAGACAATTTGTGACTAATCTCATGGCTACAGCGTTAGCGACAACGCCGATTGCACCCGCCGTCCGGGCCTGGACAGTAATTAGCTTGCTCACCTGATGCACCAACCCGCCTTAGAGGCGCGTGGCTTCGCGGCCCGTGCCGCCTAGACACAGCCCAACTCTAGAAAGCTTTTACTATGACTCAGCTCAACGACCAAGTACAGACTCTTCGAGTTAGCAGCAACGGGGAGGACTCGGTGGATATTCACCTGGACTCATCCAGTCCAGTGACCGTTCGGCTACAGCTGGATGGTCACTGCAGTTGCCAGCACGACGGCGAAAACCGGCCTGGTTCCTACGTTGACAGTGATCTTGGCGGCATCCGCTGACGGTGGCTGCCGCCCAGTACCACTCCCAGGTTGACGGAAGATCCGTCATGGGTTGGTCGTGGACCGTCGCTGGGGGAGTGCTGCCGGGCGGCCAGGATTTTCCAACGTCAGCTCTCACTGCGAAGGATGAAGCCCTGAACTGATCGCTCGGTGGCATCTGCGCCGTCCTGAGGCGCCTTGGCATGAGATGGCAGCAGATCTGGTCGGTTGTCCGCACGGATGCATGACCAAGCCAACGTAAAACTGCGGACGGCGGCATAGTTCACCAGATTGGGTTCCTGTCATGACCAGGAACTGCATAGCTCTTGGAGGAGGGGTGATTGTGCGTTGAATCCAATAATCACTGTTCTGATGGCAAAGTACGTTATCCGTTTTCTTCCCATGCGCGGGCGTTAGGGACGCTGATTCTTCTTGAAGACGATGTAGTCGGACATTCGCGTGGCTGCGCGGGCTGCGTGCTGTGTGATGACCGCGGGGCTGTAGTCGAGTAGATCAATGAGTGTTCGGGCGTCGACTTCCTGGGTGAGGTCGCGGAGTGTGGCGTTTCGGGCCCGCTGTGCGTCGATTCCAAGGACTTTGAGCCGCTCGGAAAGGGTCGCCGGATGAAGGT
>NZ_JARVRJ010000027.1 GCF_030209745.1 Arthrobacter sp. fls2-241-R2A-200 | reverse complement strand
CACAAAACAATACACGCCCCACCACACCAACGCAAATCCACCCAACAACACCACCATCCAATGATCGAGGCGGCCTCGCCGTCGAGACCTGGACCTCTGCCCGAGTGTTCATATGGCGGACCCGTCCCGCGCTCCCGAGTGGTACGCGAATATCTCCCAAGTTGAGTGGGAGACGCCACCCCCTCTGGGCGTTGGTACGAAAGTCGCGTTCGTTGCCCATTTCCTTGGCCGGGAGCTTCGCTACACCTATGAGATTGTCGAACATACCTCAAGGTCATTGGTGATGCGTACGGCGGAAGGCCCCTTCCCCATGGAGACCAGCTACCGCTACGACTCCGTAGGCGGGGGCGGGACCCAAGTGACACTCCGCAACCGGGGTACCCCTAGCGGGTTCCCCAGGCTGCTGGCGCCGTTCATTCGCTTGGCAATGCGGCGGGCCAACAACAAGGACCTGAGAGCTCTCAAGCAGATCCTCGAACACGACCAGCATTAAGGCTGAGTTGTGTAGGCAGCCTGTTCTCAGCATCTTGCCAAGGTGGTCATCGGAACTGCAGGCGTATAGTTGCCCTCATGTTGTCTATGCGCCGATTTACTTGCCCCCGACCGGTTTCCGGTCGCGAGGGCTTACTGGCGCGCGCCTAGGTCCTGGCGCCGGATTCGAGTCGGGGGAGAACTTCACCCCTCCTGCATCCGAGCCCAAGGACCACCATGCCTAGTTACCTCAGCACCACCGAACTCAATGATGCCCTGTCCATCCGGGACCTTTCCGATCCCAGCAGCGGGCCCCATGCAATGCAAACTCTTCTGCAAGCCGTCACGCACACACTCAGCCGGAAGTGGGATGTTGCCGGCCGGGTCATCCGCCACAGCCCCTTGGTCAGCGTGGTCGACAACTACGACCACCTCGGCTTCAACGCCTCAGACGTGACACGGGATCAAAAATACTCCCGCTACGTCAGCCCAACGGTAATGCTGCGGAGTCACACTTCGGCCTCTATCCCGTCGCTGCTCCGAGCCTTGGACTCTGAGGCGTCCACGGACGAGCTCTGGGCCATCCCCGGGCTTGTTTACCGTCGCGATTCCATCGACCGAACCCATACAGGAACGCCTCACCAAGTAGACCTGTGGCGTGTCAGCTCCCGGGCGCAGCTCGACGTCGGCGACCTTCAAGACATGATCTCCGCCCTCGTTCAAGCTGTGCTTCCAGGTGCCGAGTGGCGCGCAGTCCCGGCAATCCATCCTTACACCCAGCAGGGCTTGCAGGTTGACGTCCGCATGGACGGGGAATGGCTCGAACTTGCCGAGTGCGGCCTCATGGCCCCGCACCTGTTCGAACAAGCCGGCCTTGATCCCACCAACTGGAATGGTCTAGCCCTTGGAATGGGCCTGGACCGTGCCCTCATGCTGCGCAAAGGCATCCCGGACATCAGGTTGCTCCGGTCGACGGACAGGCGCATCGAAGAGCAAATGAAAAACCTGGAACCGTGGCGGCCGGTCTCCCAGATGCCACCCATCCGACGGGACATATCGATCGTCGTCCCTGCGGACATGGACGCGGAAGTACTGGGAGATCGAGTCCGCACCGCATTGAATGGGCAAGCGGACGACCTGGAAAGCGTTGAACTGCTGGCTCTCACTGCCCAAGCGGAACTTCCGTTGAAGGCGCAGGAACGGCTCCAAATCCGTGAAGGACAAGCGAACGCCCTGATCCGGCTGGTACTTCGCCCCCTGACCAGAACGATGACAGATCCGCAGGCAAACCAGATCCGGGACGATGTCTACCTGGCATTGCACGAAGGACCAGTCAAGGAGCTCATTGCCGGGTAAGCCATCGGGCGGCTTGGGCATGTCTATAGCCGCATGCCCAAGACCGTTTGGACGGTGATGTTATCGCCTCGATCATCAGCGATACGGTGCATTCCGATCTTCTCGGCTACCCGCTCTGAAGCCCGGTTTTCCGGATGCTCGCCGTCACGCGTTTCGATAATCCACAGGCCATACCCGTGCTCCGCGTAGTTCTCTTGGTTCCAGTGAATCCAGCCAGCTGCTTCATCCCGAGACTTGGGTGCAGGGTAGAACAGCATCACCTCTGGGTCTCCGAGCAACGCGGCCATGCTATCCAGGTCAGTCTCAGTCATCTCACGAAACCGCAATCGAAGAGTCGGTTGTGGCGGTAGCATCACATGACTCTATTACGAGTGCATCCATATGCCCCTACGCCGGCGCCTCAGCGGACGCCGACCGATTAGCGAGCTCAAGGAGGTCATCGTCCAGGTCCACGTATATCCCGGTTCGTGGATAATGCATTTGCCGCGGGGATGCCGGTTGTGTTTTCGGTGTTTAAATGCGGGGAGCCCCGACCGTGTGGTCGGGGCTCTCCGGTTGAATGGTTGTC
>NZ_JARVRJ010000010.1 GCF_030209745.1 Arthrobacter sp. fls2-241-R2A-200 | reverse complement strand
TAGAGCACCACCTTGCCAAGGTGGATGTCGCGAGTTCGAATCTCGTCGTCCGCTCCAAGAAAACTTCATCGAGAAAAAGCAGCTCCCCGGAGCTGCTTTTTGCGTTTCCTGGGGGCGCTAACCTGCCTATGCGGGCAGGCTGCTGCATTGATTAGACGATGTAACTGATACTCCTTGGAAGAAGTCGCTTTATCTAATGTGACTGGCCTCGCATAATGTACTTCGAGCTTATCCACGTTTCACGCCGACCGGCAGGAGTACCTATGAGTAACACCACGGCTTCCCAATCAGTCATGAGGCGTAAGCCCATTGACGAGATTGAGGAAGAAAGCAAGAGCAGCGGGCTGTTCAAGAGCCTCGGGCTATGGCAACTGACCGCCATCGGAGTCGGCGGAATTATCGGCGTCGGCATCTTTTCCTTGGCTGGGCTGGTAGCCCACGGGGACGCCAGCAACCCGGGCGTAGGCCCGGCAGTACTTATCTCCTTCCTCGTCGCGGGCCTCGCCTCCGGTGCTGCCGCACTCTCTTACGCGGAATTCGCGGGCATGATTCCGCGCGCAGGTTCGGCGTACACCTATGGCTATGTGGCCTTGGGAGAGATCATCGGCTGGTTCATCGGATGGGACCTCCTGCTGGAGTACATCGCGATCGTGGCCGTAGTAGCCATCGGCATCTCCGGCTACTTCGACGCGTTCCTTTCAGGCATCGGAATCCATATGCCGGCCTGGATGACGTCCACCGCGGATGCCGGAACAGGCGGCGTCATCAACCTTCCCGCGATCCTTGTCTGCCTGCTGGTCACCTGGATCCTGAGCCGCGGCACCAAGGCTTTTGGACGATTTGAACTGATTGCCGTCGCCATCAAGGTGGTGCTGATCCTGTTCATCATCGGGCTGGGGATCTTCTACATCAACACGCAGAACTTCAACCCGTTTATGCCCAGCGGCTTCGGGCCAGTCTTTTCGGGTGCCGCGACGGTTTTCTTCGCCGTGTTCGGGTATGACGCCATGAGCACCGCGGCGGAAGAAGCCACCGACGGCAAGAAGCACATGCCCAAAGCGATTATCCTGTCCTTGATCATCGCCATGCTTCTCTACGTCGCCGCCACGCTGGTACTCACCGGCATGCAGAACTACAAGGACATCAATCCGACGGCGGGTTTCGCGTCAGCATTCAGCAGCGTCGGACTTCCCGTCATTGCAACGATCATCTCCGTGTTTGCGGTTCTTTCCATCCTTACAGTGATGCTGACGTTCCTGCTGGGCGTAACCCGGGTGTGGTTCTCCATGAGCCGCGATGGACTCCTGCCCGGATGGTTCTCTAAGACCGATCGCCACGGCACTCCGCAGCGCGTCACCTGGATCGCAGGCATTGCATCTGCCATCCTCGCCGGCGTGTTTCCGATCAAAGAGGTCGCAGACCTGACCAACATCGGAATCCTTGCCGCATTCGTGGTGGTGTGCATTTCCGTGATCGTGTTCCGTTACAAGCGCCCGGACGCGCCCCGTACTTTCCGTCTGCCGTGGATGCCGGTGGTGCCGGCATTCGGGGTCGTGGCATCGGCGTTCCTGATGTCCCAACTGCACTGGCAGACCTGGGTCCGGTTCGTGGTGTGGCTGATCGTCGGCTTGGTGATTTACTTCACCTACGGCCGGCGGAATTCGTTGATGAACCCCGCAAGCCCCCGGCACGCGGACATCAGTACGCCCTCGGCATAGTTTGTCCACAGGCTCTCTCCGGACCTTGGCACGTAGGTTGACTGGTGTTAGGGTCGGACGCGGAGGAGCGATCTGGCTCCGCGAAGGAAAGGAGGTGCCCGTGGGTTTAATTGACGACCTGAAGGGCAAGGCTCAGGGTCTCATTCAGGGCAACGAAGAAGCCATTCACAATGGCATCGAGAAGGCCGGGGACTTTATCGACCAGAAGACCGGCGGCAAGTTTGCCGGCCAGGTCGATTCCGTTCAGAATGCCGCTTCCGACTTCGTGGCCAGCAATGATGGCGAGCCACAGGCTCCCGTCGCGGATGGACCATCGCAGCCATAGCTGCCTGAGTCGCCGTACCAGATACGTCAAGGGGGCACCGGTCCCGCCGAGAGGCGCCACCGGTGCCCTTGGCGTTTAAGGACGATGGACCGACGCGCGGGCACGGTAATTTGTACCTATGCCTCCCACCGCTTCCGTCACCACGCAGAGCCTCGCCGGCAAGGAATCCCTTGGACCGCCCATAACGGCAGGGATCGTCACGGCACTGGTGGGTTTCACTTCCTCTTTCGCAGTCGTCCTGGCAGGCCTACGGGCCGTGGGGGCCACTCAAGGGCAGGCGTCCAGTGGCCTCCTGATCCTCACTCTCACGTTTGGGCTAGGTATCCTCTGGTTGTCGTGGAGCTCCAAAATGCCCGTCACGCTGGCATGGTCCACCCCGGGCGCAGCGCTGCTCGCCTCCGCTGGAATGGTCGACGGCCGCTGGCCGGCCGCCGTCGGCGCGTTCCTCGTCGTCGGGGTTCTGATCATCCTCACCGGACTGCTTCCGGTCCTCGGCCGCCTCATGACCAAAATTCCCACCGCATTGGCGCAGGCCATGTTGGCCGGGGTCCTGCTGCCACTGTGCCTTGCACCGTTCAGGTCGCTGGGCTCGGCGCCACTCTACGTGGCACCCGTGCTGCTGTGCTGGATCCTGTTCATGAAATTCGCACCGAGGTGGTCGGTGCCGGCGTCGTTGCTCGTCGCCCTGGCAGTCATCGGCGTCCACATCGTCGCTAACGGCGTTCACATCCCCGGCGACGGTCTGCTCCCCCGCCTCGAATGGACCACACCCTCATTCACCCTGGAGGCGGCGGTCGGGCTGGGGCTACCCCTGTTCATAGTGACGATGGCCTCGCAGAATATCCCGGGCGTCGCAGTCTTGAAGTCGTTCGGCTACACCACACCGTGGCGGCCATCAATGCTCGTCACCGGGGCGGGTACCTTGCTCGGCGCACCCTTTGGCGGCCACGCCATCAACCTGGCAGCGCTCAGCGCGGCCCTTGCAGCCGGCGAAGAGGCCGGCAAGGATCATGGTCGGCGCTGGATTGCAGCTTTCGTTTCAGGCCTCGCCTACCTGCTCCTGGCAGGCGCATCGGCGGCCCTGGTCACACTGGTGGCAGCCGCGCCGGCAGGGCTCCTCGAAGCGGTGGCTGGACTGGCGTTGCTGGGAACCCTGGCGTCGTCCGTTTCCTCAGCCCTCGCCGTCGCCGAGGAGCGGATCCCGGCCTGCATCACTTTCCTGCTCGCCGCGTCCGGGCTCAGCTTTGCCGGCGTCGGGGCGGCTTTCTGGGCCCTGGCCGGAGGCATCCTCGTCCGGTGGCTCCTCAAGGTTCGGGAACCGTTGGTGAAGGCCTGACTCAGGCCGGCTCGTGGTCCTGGGCCTCGCGTGCCAAGGCCGTCAACCGCGAAACTGCCCGGAAGTATTTCTTCATGTAGCCGCCCGTCATCATCTCTTCGGTAAAGAGCTGATCGAACGGCACGCCGCTGGCCAGGATGGGTACATCTTTGTCATAGAGCCGGTCTGCCAGCACCACGAAGCGAAGGGCAACAGACTGGTCGGTGATGGTTTCGACGTCGCGCCACACAACTGCTTCAACGCCTGAAATGAGCTGGCGATAGCGGCTCGGGTGAACGGCAGCCAGGTGGTCAACCAGCGTGCGGAAGTCGTCCACGGCAACGGTCTTGCCCTCGAACTCGGCCCTCATGCGGTGCTTGAGTTCCTCCGTCTTAAGCGGGGCAGGAGCTGCTGGCAGGCCGCGGTGGCGGAAGTCCTCGCCGTCGATCCTCACGACGTCGAACTGGTCGGCGAGGACCTGGATTTCGCGCTGGAAGTCGACGGCGGCAAAGCGGCCTTCGCCCAGCGAGCCGGGCAGCGTGTTGGATGTGGCCGCGAGCTTCACACCGGCGTCGGCCAGTTCGCGCATGAGGCGGGACATCAAGACGGTGTCGCCGGGATCGTCAAGTTCGAATTCATCGATGCACACCAGCTTGTAGCTGCTCAGCGCCTCTACCGTCTTCCGGAAGGACAGCGCCCCCACAAGGTTGGTGTATTCGACGAATGTCCCGAATGCTTTCGGTCCCGGGGAACGGTGCCAGAGCGAGGCCAGGAGGTGGGTCTTTCCGACGCCGAAGCCGCCGTCCAAGTAAATGCCTGCCCTGGCTGCGGCAGCCTTCTTGGCAAACAGCTTCTTGAAAAGCCCCCCATTGTCCTCGGACCCGACGCCGTCGGCGAAAGCCGACAGGAGCTTTACGGCATTCGCCTGGCTGGGCTGCGCGGGATCCGGGCGGTAACTGTCGAACGATACCTCTCCGAATCGCGGAGACGGGTAGAAACCCTTGAGGAGTTCCTCCACGGAGACCGCCGGAGTACGGGCAGCCAGTTGTTCGATTTGTACCACGGTGGTCAGTTCCTTCGCTGTTAGGTCCCCAGCAAGAATACCGGCATTGGCCGCCTTGATAACGGCCACGTGACCAAGGCCATGTTTCACCGTATGACCGAGGGGAAGCATTCACCGCCGCCCGTGGTTAGTGTTGGAGAACGCCGGGCCGGTACAAGCACCATCTTCCTCTGCCTGGTTCCGTCCGTTGTCAATGAAAGGCGATTGCTGTGCCCTACCCCGTTGAACAAAACGAGAAGTTTGCGTCCTACGCGAATCCCGAGCGTCTTGTGTCCACCGAATGGCTCGCGGCAGCCTTGGCGGGCGGTGCGCTTGCTGACGGCAAGCTGGTTGTCGTGGAGTCCGATGAGGATGTCCTTCTGTACGAGACCGGGCACATTCCGGGCGCCGTCAAAATCGACTGGCACACCGACCTGAACGACGAAGTGACCCGCGATTATGTGGACGGCTCCGCGTTCGCTGCACTCGCCGCGTCCAAGGGCATCTCCCGCGATACCACGGTGGTCATTTACGGCGACAAGTCCAACTGGTGGGCTGCTTACGCCCTCTGGGTGTTCACGCTCTTCGGCCACGAAGACGTCCGCCTCCTGGACGGGGGCCGTGACAAATGGATCGCAGAAGGACGCGAACTGACTACCGACTCTTCCCAGCCCGAGGTGGGCGAGTACCCCGTGGTGGAGCGCAACGATGCGCCTATCCGCGCTTTCAAGGACGATGTCCTGGCACATCTGGGCAAGCCCCTCATTGACGTGCGTTCTCCTGAGGAATACACGGGGCAGCGGACCCACATGCCCGCATACCCCGAAGAGGGCGCCCTTCGTGGCGGACACATTCCCACGGCCGCTTCGGTGCCTTGGGCCAAGGCTGCAGCGGAAGACGGCACCTACCGCACCCGCGACGAGCTCGAAGCCCTCTACCTCGGGGAAGCCGGCCTTAAAACCGGCGACGACGTCGTGGCCTACTGCCGCATCGGGGAACGTTCCAGCCACACCTGGTTTGCCTTGAAGTACCTGCTGGGCTTCGAGACCGTTCGCAACTATGACGGATCCTGGACCGAGTGGGGCAATGCGGTGCGTGTACCCATTGCCAAGGGCGCGGAGCGTGGTTCGGTTCCCGCGGACCTTGTCCGAAAATAACAGTCCGAAAATAACAGTCCGAAAATGACTGTCCGGAAATAGTTGTCCAGAAATAGTCGCTGCTACCGCCCGAACAGTTCAGGAACGTAAGCTGGAAGTGATGAGTACCTACACTTTGCCCGCCGCGCTGGCGGAGATCGTCGATGACTTCCAGGCACTGACGGAGCCTGACCGCCTGCAACTCCTTCTTGAGTTCTCACGGGGCCTTCCCGAGCTTCCGGAGCGCCTGAAGGACCATCCTGAACTGCTGGAGCAGGTTGTGGAGTGCCAGTCTCCGCTGTTCCTCACGATCGAGTCGGAGAAGAACTCCGACGGCGAGGGGGAACGCATCTACCGGCTGTTCTTCAAGGCGCCGCAGGAGGCCCCTACCACCCGCGGTTTCGCAGGCGTGCTCCACGAAGGACTGGACGGACTGACTGCTGCCGAAATCCTGGCGGTACCGGATGACATGCCCGAGTTGCTGGGCTTGACCCGCGCCATCACTCCCCTGCGGATGCGCGGAATGACGGCAATGCTGGGCCGGATCAAGCGCAAGGTTGCGGCGGCTCAGCGGCTAAGCAAAACAGCACACTAAGGTCTCGAACTCCATGGCCAAGAAGACGGTTTCGCAAGGTACGCCGGCCACAGCGGCTCTAGCTGTGGCCGGCGTACCTTTCGTTCTCCACCCTTATGTCCATGATCCGGCGTCGACGAGTTACGGCCTTGAAGCGGCAGATGCCTTGGGCATGGACCCGGCGCGGGTTTTTAAGACGCTGATGATTGAGGCGGAGGGCAGGTTGGCCTGCGCCGTGGTTCCCGTCTCCGGAAACCTTGATTTGAAGTCCGCAGCCGCCGCACTCGGAGCCAAGAAGGCTGCCATGGCTGAAGCCAAGACCGCCGAGCGACGGACGGGATACGTCCTGGGCGGGATCTCTCCCTTGGGGCAACGACAAACCTCGCCCACTATCGTGGACGAATCCGCTCTGTCATTTGAGACCATGCTCGTTTCGGGCGGCAGGCGCGGGCTGGACATCGAACTCGCTCCTCGCGATTTAGTACGGCTCACCAAAGCCATAACCGCGCCTATAGGCACCGGCGCGGCGGCGGTTCCCCCTCCGAGCTCCACCAGCGCGTCCTGACCGCCGGCGCGACCGACCTCCATCTCAGGCCGACTGACCGGGCCTATCAGACTGGCTGACCAGGCTCCGACTGGCCGGGCCTATCAGACTGACCGGGGTTGTTGCGTGGCGCCAACTGAATGCGGAGCCATGAGCGCACAATCCGCTCCCATTTTTCCGGATCAACATTCCATTCCTTGGTGTGCCGTGCGCCATCGAACGGCTCGAAAGTCACCATTTCGGGATTCTTTTCGGCGAGGCTGGCGGAAGGACCAAAGGGCACATAGTCGTCGTCGACGCTGTGGATGAGCAAGGTAGGCGTCCGCAGTTCGATGGCCCGGGCCTCCCAGTCCATGGCTTTGAAGTCCACGGGCGCTGCCAGTCCGGTCAGCCTCCGGCCCAGTGGATGGCTTAGCATAAGTTGCCCGTAGCGCCCTACGCGGTACGGAATCCTGTTGACTTGGGCGTGATGGGCCATGACGTTGACCCAGTTGATGACCGGCGCGTCCAGCACCAGCGCACGGATGACGTGGCGGTACTTGGACAGGTCTGCCGTTTGGAGTGTGATGGCCCCACCCATTGACCAGCCAAACAAAACCACCTCGGCAGCTCCGCAGCTCAACGCATATTCGATCGCGGCTTCCACGTCGCGCCATTCCGTGGATCCCAAACCATATCTGCCATCGAGCGTCGACGGCGCAAGCCCATCATTACGATAGGAGATCAGCAAGGTGTCCATCCCCAGTGACCGAGCTGTCTGCACGGCCCTGAGTCCTTCCAGGCGCGTAGCACCCCGGCCGTGGACCATGATCGCCCACGTCGACGCCGGCCCCTCCCCGGCCCGGACGAGCCAGGCCGGCGCCTTGCCGCCGTCGACGTCGATCTCCACGTCCTCAGCCGTCAGTCCAAGGGCCGCTGGATCCGGGTAGGTCGCCCCGCTCCATCCCGCCCGGCGGGCTTGGAACAAGTCACCGCTATAGACTTCCTGGACTTCGCGAAGCACAGTTTGTTCCGCTGGCGAATATGACAGGATCCGGCCGATCCGGGCATGGCCCTTTCCGCCGTCGAAAAAGAGGCTGAAAACGCCGTCGATGGTTGTGTCTGGGGTGGCGGCAAGGATTACTTGCAGTCCGTCGTCGCCCTTGATGACAGCGAGGACTTCCTGGTCTTCGTGCCTGGCGCCGGGCGTGATGACCCGTCTGGCAAAGTACACGGCGAGCGCGGAAGACCCAGCTCCCACCAAGCCGGCAAGCGTTCCGCCTGCGACCATGCCCGCGAGGGCCCACTTGGTGCGCAGGGACATTGTGCTTTCTGCTGGGACGTCCGTTGCCACGAAATTCGATGCCATGCTTCCATTGTCCCTGCTCATGTGGGTGTCCCTGCTCATGTAGCTGGTCCCCGCTCATGTTGCTCCGATGGGCGTCTCATCGAATCATGTCTGTCAGTAGGGGAAACAATTACGCAACATCCGCATGTTGTTATTACACTTAGGCCTGCCTTACGTACCTCTCACCTCGTGTCAGTAGGACACCGCCCCCCGCACCGGCGCCGGTGGGTCAGGTGTCCACGGGAAGGCACTCCGATCCACGTCGGAGCCATACAGAACCTCTGCTTTCCTGCCCCACTTTGTCCCCGCGTGGCTCGGGCTTGGCCGGACCAACCTCGCACAACTTCGCCGGATTTCCTGAAAGGCCTTACATGAGCTTCCGCATCAAACTGCCCGCCGCCATTGCCGCCGCGACAGCCGTGCTGCTGGCCCTCGCCGCCTGCGGCTCCCCCACGCCGGGGCCCGGCACTTCGGGTTCCGCCTCATCCGGCGGAGACGGGATCATCGTCTACAACGCACAGCATGAAAATCTCACCACCGCCTGGGTGGCCGCGTTCACCAAAGAAACGGGAATCAAGGTCACTCTGCGCAACGGCGACGACTTGGAGATGAGCAACCAGCTCAGCGAAGAAGGCAAGAACTCCCCCGCGGACGTCTTTCTCACAGAAAACTCCCCTGCCATGGTCCGCATCGCCGGAGCAGGCCTGCTCGCCCCGGTCGATCAGGCCACCCTTGGCCAGGTCCCGGCCTCGTATCGGCCCTCCACCGGTGACTGGACCGGCATCGCTGCGCGGTCCACCGTGCTGGCTTACAACAAAACCAAACTCAGGTCAGATCAGCTGCCCAAATCCTTGATGGATCTGGCAGACCCGGCCTGGAAGGGGCGCGTCGGAGCCTCCACGGGCGGAGCGGACTTCCAGGCCATTGTCAGTGCCATGCTCGAGCTCAGGGGCGAGGACGCCACCCGGACCTGGCTGGAAGCGGCAAAGAGTAATTTCAAGGCCTATAAGGACGACACTCCGGTCCTCGCGGCCGTCAACTCAGGCGAGGTCGAGGCTGGGGTCCTGTACCACTACTACTCATTCGTGGATCAAGCCCAGACCGGAGAGAACAGCAAGAACGTTGGGTTGCACTACTTCAAGAACCAAGACCCCGGCGCATTCGTCAGTGTCTCTGGCGGTGCGGTCCTGGCCTCCAGCAAGAAGCAGGCCCAGGCCCAGCAGTTCCTGAAGTTCATCACGGGCAAAACCGGGCAGCAGATCCTGCAGACGGGTAACTCCTTCGAATACACGGTCGGGAGCGACGTCCCCGCGAACCCCAAGCTAACCCCCCTCGACCAGCTCCAAGCCCCTGCAATCGACCCCGCGAAACTCAACAGCACCAAGGTCACCGACCTCATGACCCAGACCGGACTCCTCTAGCCAGGCCCGGGTCGGTGCGGCGCCACGGGCGTTCGTAAACGTCGACCAAAATCTGCGTTGTCTGGTTTCCCGGGACTACGCTGTAGCCATGAGTGATCCCCTAGTCATCCTGACCGAAGAGCCTTTGGGCCCCGAGGACCGAATTAATATCGCTAAATTGCTCGACGGCGGCGAAACGCCCGTCGTCGTGTTGGTGCCGTCCAACACCGAGCGGCATTTAGTGGTCGATTTCCTCGAGAACCTTTCCTTGCTCGACATTGCCAAAGCGTTCCGCGAGCTGACCGGGCAGTCTGCAGACCCCGAGTCGGAGCGCGCGGAGGCGGCGGACATCCTGGCGGCGTCATTGGCTGCTTTGGCCGGCTTGGGCGGAGGCGTCACCGGAGAAATTGTCGACGGCGGGGCCGTGGCAGGTTTGGTGGCCAAAGTGAAGGCCCTTGATGCGGCGCAGGCTGTGGTGGTGACCCGACCGCACGCCATCGCGGACACGTTGCATACCGACTGGGCCAACAAGGCACAGGATGCCCTCGGGCTACCGGTTCTGCACTTGTACGCCGGTTCGGGATTTATCGGCGACTCATGAGCGTTGAAGAGGGCATGAGTACTCCTGAGAACACCAGCAAGATGACGCCTGCGCCCGTGGAGAAGAGCGACGCCCAGTGGCGGGAGGAGCTGACGCCGGAGGAATTCCACGTCCTGCGGCAGGCCGGCACTGAGCGGCCCTACACCGGCGAGTATTGGGACACCCACACTGAGGGTGTCTACCAATGCCGGGCCTGCGGCAGTGAGCTGTTCACCAGCAGCGAGAAATTCGATTCCCATTGCGGCTGGCCGTCCTTCTGGGCGCCGTTAGCTGAGGGCACCGTCCGGTACTTGCATGACCGGACCATGGGCATGGACCGGGTGGAGGTCCGCTGCGCCACGTGCGACTCGCACTTGGGACACGTTTTCGAAGGCGAGGGCTACGGCACTCCCACCGACCAGCGGTTTTGCATCAACTCCGTCTCCCTGCGGTTGGTGAAGGCGGACGAAGCCTAGGCAGGCAGCGCTGCCGCTTGAGCTCAAGCAGGCAGCGCCGCCCCCGAGGGACAGAGTCTCTTACGCTCGCCCCGTTTGTACGTTAGCGATCCTTTTCGGTTGCTACGCTCGGCCCAGAGGCAAAAGCTACTTTGGAAAGGGACGAGCTTCATGACAACTATCGCCACCGCTACTCTTCCGCATGTCACCGCTGACAACGCTGAGTGGGCGTCACTCAAGGCCGCCGCAACTGCCCTTCAGGCACACCAGCAAAAGGACGGTTCCATTGCGGACCCTGCCGTTCACGGCGAAGCTGCTGCCCTTGTGGCCACGATCGTCCAGGCGATCACCTCACTGGCGCCGCAGTTCCCCCATGACTCCCGTTACCTGGAACTGCTCGTCGAGGACTTCCGCCGTTGGGAGCAACAGGGCTTTGGCGTGCCGGACTTCCTGGACTCGTTGCAGGCATTCCAGCCCCAGGAGCATCGGATCGACGGCCTCCAGCACCTGGTGGTCTTTCCCATGTACACCCAGAACGGAAGTACTAACCGGCTGGTCGAAGCTGTCTTGATCGAGGTCATCTGGCCCGAGTTCATTGGGGGGCTCGAAGCCGGGGACTACTCGAACAAGCTCTTCGTCCCCATCCGCTTCATTGATTTCACCCCTGGCTATGACACCAACTCCGCCGTCCTGTTCCCCGAGACGGTAGCCGTGCGGGAAACCCCCACCTTCACTTGGGGCGCCATCTTCGCCGACCGTGAGGCCGCGCGCTTCCGCCGCGTCCTGAAGGCTGCGGCGGAAACAACCTCCCTCCAACTTCCCGACGACGCAGCCCAGTTGCTCGACGACCAGGAGCTGACCCAACGGACATTCGTCATGTGGGACCTCATCCACGACCGCACTCACATGCGGGGTGACCTTCCTTTCGACCCGTTCATGATCAAACAGCGCATGCCCTTCTTCCTCTACTCGCTCGAGGAACTGCGCTGCGACCTGACCGCTTTCCGCGAATCCGTCCGCATCGAGAAAGACGAGGACGCCGACCCCGACGCCCGCAAGCACGCCAAGCTCGTCCAGTACGCCGTGATATTCGACCGGATCTTCCGTTTCGCCATCACCGGCAGCCGGGTTCGGAACTACGACGGCCTGGGCGGCCAGCTGTTGTTCGCGTGGATGCACCAGCACCACGTCCTCCACTGGACCGATAGCAAACTGTCGATCGACTGGGACAACGCTGCCGCCGTCGTGGTTGAACTCGGCGCCAAGATCGAAGAACTATACTGGCGTTCCATCGACCGCCCCAAGGCTGCGCACTGGCTGGCGGCCTATGAGCTCATCTCAAGTACGGTGACCCCGCATCCGGCTTCGGTTTGGGCCAAGGGCCCGGATGCCTTGCCGCTGGATGGCCCGCCCCGCGGGCTGACCGATCAGGTTTTGGACGACGAGTTCCCACTGTCCATGTTCTACGAAGCATTGGAGAAGAAGATGCGTTCCGTTATCGAGTCCACCACCGGCATTACCGGTTCCACCGCAGCCTGATGACTGCCTTCACTGTCCTCGTAACCGGTGGCAGCAGCGCCTCTGGCATCGCCGTGGCCCGGGCCATGGTGGCCGCCGGCCATCGGGTGATCACTGTCGGTTCGGACGAAGCCCGGATCAAGGCCGCAGCGGCCGAGACGGGCGCTGCAGTGACTCCCCTGGTGTGTAATCTTGCCAGCCTGGACTCCGTCCGCGACTTGGCCTCGGCCATCGCGAACCTTGGCGTGGAGGGCATCGATGGCGTGATGCACCTCGTGGGCGGTTGGCGCGGCGCCAAGGGCATCGAGGACCAGACTGATGAGGACTGGGAGGCATTGGAACGGGGAGCTGTCACAACGCTCCGCAACGTTTCAAGGGTCTTCTACGGCCAACTGGAAGCCTCCGCTCATGGTCGGTTCGCTATGGTCTCATCCACCGCCGTTTCGGCCCCGACGGCGGCCGCGGCCAGCTATGTAGCTGCCAAGGCCGCTGCCGAGGCGTGGACCTTGGCGGTGGCCGATGGTTTCCGGCGCGCGCAAGAGGGCGGCACCGCAGACGGCGGCAGCGCCGCCGTCATCTTCGTCGTCAAAGCCCTCGTCGACGCCGGCATGCGGCAACTGCATCCGGAACGGCGGTTTCCCGGTTTCACGGATGTCGAGGACTTGGCCGCTGCCGCCGTCGGACTTTTTGACCAACCGGCTTCCACCCTGAACGGCCAGCGCATCATGCTGGCCAAATAGACTTGAAAGCGTGAATGAACAAGTGACGAGCACAACAGAGTCCATCCAGAGCGACACCGGCACGGACCTCACCAAGCAACTGCATGATCCGGCGGTGCGTGGGTTTGCGTCCGATAACTACTCCGGCGTCCACCCTGAAATCCTTGCGGCGCTGGCGGCTGCCAACGGCGGCCACCAGGTTTCCTATGGGGAGGACATCTACACCAAGCGGCTCCAGGAGATCTTGGAAAGGGAATTCGGCCAGGGCATCGAGTGCTTCCCCGTCTTCAACGGCACAGGCGCCAACGTTCTTTCCCTCCAGTCGCTCCTGCCTCGCTGGGGCGCGGTCGTCTGCGCCTCTACCGCGCACATCAACATGGATGAGAACGGCGCACCGGAGCGCGTCGGTGGGATCAAGCTGCTGCAGGTCCCCACCGAGGACGGCAAGCTCACCCCGGAACTGATCGACCGCGAAGCGTGGGGATGGGGTGATGAGCACCGTGCGCAACCGCTGGCCGTTTCCATCACCCAGACCACGGAGCTGGGCACGTGCTACACCCCTGAAGAGGTCCGCGCCATCGCCGACCATGTCCACTCGAAGGGGATGAAACTGCACATGGACGGTGCACGGCTGGCCAATGCAGCCGCCCACCTGGGCGTCCCCCTGCGGGCATTCACTCGCGACGCAGGCGTCGATATCCTCTCTTTCGGCGGCACTAAGAACGGCTTGCTGTTCGGCGAGGTGGTGGTGGCACTGAACCCGGATGCCGCACAGGGACTGAAGTTCCTCCGCAAGATGAACATGCAGTTGGCCTCAAAGATGCGCTTCATCTCTGCCCAGTTCATTGCCTTGTTGGAGGACGGACTGTGGCTTCGTTCCGCAGCCCACGCCAACGCGATGGCCTCCCGCCTGCGCGAGGCAGTGGAAAAGATCGACGGCGTTGAGCCCACCCAGGCCACTGAGTCGAACGGCGTTTTCGCCATCCTCCCCGAGGGGGCTGCCGACCGCCTGCGAAAGTCTTTTGCTTTCTACGATTGGGACGCCGCCCGCCGCGAAGTCCGCTGGATGTGTTCCTTCGATACCACGGAGGCGGACATCGACGCTTTCGTGGCGGCGATCAAGCGTGAGCTTGCCTGACCGAGGATGTACCCTGCGTCCGGGGCGGCGAGCCTACGTCCATTCGCCGCCCCGGACGCATAACCTGCGAGGGTGAACGCCCTCGCACAGGTTCCCCCGGACTTTCTCTTCGCATTGGGAACACTCCGAAAAGCGCAATGCCGCAGTGAACTCCGGCTTGACGAAATTCCTGCCCCCGCACGCTTGGCCCCCTACGCCGTCGCCCTCGGGGCGGAAGTCTTCAGCCCTACCGCGGCCACCCGCCAAGTCCCCGTTCACGGGCCCGCGGCCAAAGCATTCGTGCAAGGCCAGACCGACAGTTCCTCCAACGAAGAGGATGACGAACTGGCCACTGGACGGTTCATCCTCCTTCATGATCCTGACGGGTCGGCCGTTTGGGAGGGCGAATTCCGCATCGTTACCTACATCCGCGCCCAGATGGATGCCGAGATGGGCAACGACGCCATGCTCGGCTCAGTAGCGTGGACGTGGCTCGTGGAGGCTCTACAGAACCGTGAAGCCCACTACCGTGCTGCAGGTGGAACCGCCACTCGGATCCTCTCGGAAAGTTTCGGCACACTGGCCGAACGCCCCGACACCATAGACATCGAGCTCCGGGCATCCTGGACGCCCGAAAGTTCCGATGTCCAGGCCCATTTGGAAGCGTGGTCCGATATGGTCTGTACCTTTGCAGGACTTCCGCCTCTGCCGCCGGGAGTCACCGGCCTGCCCAAGCGGAGGCTGAATTGACCGCCGCCCTTCGCCTCTTTCGGGCAACGGACCACGTCTCCGCCGCCGACCCTGACAGGTATCGGTAAGCTTAAGCAATCATGACCCCTGAAAAACTGGAAAATACCACAGCCGGCGATCCGGCTGCTGAACCCACCACCGGCATCAAGGTTGATGGCTTTGATAGCCACGTCCCTGAAGTCATCGACTTGGACACCCCGCGCGAAGGGGTCCCGCCCGTCATCGATACCCTAGCCGGGTTGGAACGGTGCGCCGCCGCGATCGCAGCAGGGACCGGTCCCGCCGGAGTGGACGCAGAACGGGCTTCCGGGTTCCGTTACGGCCAGCGTGCTTTCCTCGTCCAGATTCGTCGCGAAGGTGCCGGCACCTGGCTGATCGACCCGGAACCTTTCGAGACGCTCGACGTCGTCAATGATGCCCTTCGCGGAGTGGAATGGATCCTGCACGCCGCCACCCAGGACCTACCGTGCCTGTCCGAGCTTGGGATGTGGCCGGACAAACTTTTCGACACCGAACTCGCCGCACGGCTCGCCGGCCTCCCCCGCGTAGGCCTTGCCGCCGTCATCGAACAACTCCTCGGCTTTGGCTTGGCAAAGGAGCACTCGGCGGCTGACTGGTCCACCCGTCCCCTTCCCGAACCCTGGCTCCGGTACGCAGCCCTCGACGTCGAAGTTCTCGCCGAACTGCGCGAGGAACTCATCGAACTGCTCGAGGCGGACGGCAAACTTGAGTTCGCGGAGCAGGAGTTTGCAGGAATCCTTGCCGCAGGCGTAGCACCACCGCGCGTAGACCCGTGGCGCAAAACCTCAGGACTGCATCAAATTCGCGACCGCCGGCAACTGGCAGCAGTCAGGGAGCTCTGGACGGAGCGGGATCAGTTGGCCCGCAAACGCGACGTGGCCCCTGGCCGCCTCCTCCCGGATTCAGCACTCGTCGCAGCAGCCAAGGCCATGCCCACCACGGTTCCGCAACTCCTGGCTACCAGGGGATTCCACGGCCGCTCAGCCCAACGCGAAGCACCCCGATGGCTCCGCTGCATCACGAACGCCCGCACCCTCTCGGAGCTCCCGCCGCTCCATTTGGCTACCAACGCACCTCCCCCGCCGCGGGTATGGGCCGATCGGGACCCCGAGGCCGCCGCCCGGCTGGCCGCCGCCCGGCCGGCGCTACAAGCCAAGGCCGAAGAGCTCAACCTGCCGGTGGAAAACCTCTTGACCCCGGACTTCCTGCGACGCATCGCCTGGCGGCCTCCGGCGGAGGTCTCGCTGGACACAGTGGCAGGGGAACTGCGGGCACTGGGCGCACGCGAGTGGCAGATTTCCTTCGCGGCCCCCATCCTTACCGAGGCATGCTTGAACCCGGCGCCCCTTCCCGCAAAAAACGCCCCCGCCAAGGAGGCACCCGCCAAGGAAGCCCCCGCCAAGGAGGCATCCAGCGGCGAGGCTCCGCAGCGCACCGCGGATGCCGACTGAACCGATCACCCGTTAAGGGCCCGTCGTGACGAAGAATGACCCGTCGCTGCGGGCCTTTCCGTTTTCGGCTCGCTTACTCCATGCCGGACATCCGGGCCGACCTTGCACCCTAAGTTACCCACGAGTAACATTGCATCAATGCCAACCGGAGTAACCGTATCGCGGTCCCGGCTCCATGTCTCAACGAGGAGTAATTCATGAGTCCATCACACAGTGCCCGGCGGACCGTCAGGGATGTCGTCTTCGTCGACGGTGTACGAACCCCCTTCGGCAAGGCGGGCGAGAAGGGCATCTATGCCGGCACTCGAGCCGATGACCTTGTGGTCAAGTGCATCCGCGAGCTCATGCGCCGGAATCCTTCGTTGCCGGCCGAGCGCATCGATGAAGTAGCCATTGCAGCCACCACCCAGACGGGCGATCAGGGCCTCACTATCGGCCGCACGGCAGCGCTGTTGGCAGGGCTCCCCCGCAGCGTCCCCGGATTCGCCATCGACCGGATGTGCGCCGGCGCCATGACCGCGGTGACCACGACGGCCAGTGGCATCGGCTTTGGCGCCTATGACGTTGTCATCGCAGGCGGGGTGGAACACATGGGCAACCACCCCATGGGCGCCGGTGCCGATCCCAATCCCCGCTTCATGTCCGAGCGCCTGGTGGATCCTGCAGCATTGAACATGGGCAACACGGCCGAAAACCTGCACGATCGCTTCCCCGCGATCACCAAAGCCCGTACCGACGCCTACGCGGCGTCGTCGCAGGCCAAACTCGCCACCGCCTACTCCAACGGACAGATCCAGCCTGACTTGGTGCCCGTCGCCACCATGAAGCCCGGGCAGGGATGGGCCCTGAACACCATCGATGAACCGCCTCGTCCGGGTACCACGGTGGAGGACCTCGCAGAACTCCGTACCCCGTTCCGTGCCCACGGCAGGGTCACCGCCGGCAACGCTGCCGGACTGAACGACGGCGCGACGGCGGCGGTTCTCGCCTCCGCGGATGCCGCCGAAGAACTTGGTTTGCCCGTCAAGATGCGCTTGGTCTCCTACGCTTTTGCCGGTGTTGAGCCTGAGGTCATGGGCATCGGACCCGTACCCGCTACAGAGAAGGCCCTGAAAAATGCGGGCCTCGGCATCGAGGACATCGGTCTGTTCGAAATTAACGAAGCCTTCGCAGTGCAGGTACTCAGTTTCCTTGACCATTTCGGCATCGCGGACGACGACCCTCGGGTGAACCGCTATGGCGGGGCAATCGCCGTCGGGCATCCGCTTGCCTCTTCCGGCGTTCGGCTCATGAACCAGTTGGCGCGGCAGTTCGAGGAAGACCCCACGGTTCACTACGGCATCACCACCATGTGCATTGGGCTGGGTATGGGTGCCACCGTGATCTGGGAAAACCCGCACCACGCCGCCTATGAATCCTCCACCACCGAAGGAGTTGCCGCATGAGCACCCCCGAATTCCACAAGCTCGCCGCTTTGTTCCCTGATGAAGTTGTGACGCATTCCTACGTCCAGGACATCCAGCTCCCTGGCGGGGCGGGAATGTTCGCCTTGGTCACCCTCGACAACGGCCTGGACCACTCCAAGCCGACCACCCTCGGCCCCAACACCCTGGTGGAACTCGGGGGCGTTTTGGAAAGGCTCAAGGAAAGGGCCGCCCGTGGGGAGATCGTTGGCGTGGGCGTCACGGGCAAACCATACTTCCTGGTGGCCGGTGCGGACCTATCAGCCGTGAAGACCCTCAGGGAACGCGAGCACGGACTGTGGATGGCCCAACTGGGCCATGCCGTCTACGCAACGCTGGCCGATCTCGGTGTTCCCAGCTTCGCTTTCATTAATGGCCTGGCACTGGGCGGCGGGCTTGAGATCGCCCTTCAGTCCACGTATCGCACTGTCTCCACAGGCGCGGGGGCGCTAGGTCTTCCGGAGGCTTTCATCGGCTTGGTGCCGGGTTGGGGTGGCGTCTATATCCTTCCGCGCCTGATCGGTCCGGAGAACGCGGTCAAGGTGATGATTGAGAACCCCCTCAGCAATAACCGGACCCTCACTGGGCCACAGGCGTACGAGCTCGGCGTTGCCGATGCCATCTTTGAACCTGCCGATTTCGTTGAGCAGTCACTGGCCTGGGCAGCGCAGGTCATTTCGGGAGAAGTAACGCCTGACCGGACTAACGCCGTCGATCCTTCCGACGCCGGTGTGGCGGACCGCTGGGCTGCCGCCGTCGCCGCTGGGCGCGCCTTTGTGGAGAGCAAGACATCCAACGCTTCCCCCGCGCCGGCCAAGGTCCTCGATGTCATGGAAGCCAACCGCACCATGACCCAGGCGGAGTCGGCGGAACTCGAGTGCGAAACGCTCGCAGGCTTGATGCAGACCGATGAATTCCGTTCCACCGTGTACGCCTTCCTGGACCTCGTCCAAAAGCGGTCCAAGCGTCCGGCGGGCGCCCCGGACCGGAAACTGGCACGGCCGGTGACCAAGATCGGCGTCGTAGGGGCCGGTCTGATGGCCAGCCAGTTGGCGCTGCTGTTCGCCCGTCAGTTGAAGGTCCCCGTGGTCATGACGGACATCGACCAAGCACGCGTAGACAAGGGCGTTGCTTACGTCCACGCCGAAGTCGACAAGATGCTGGCCAAGAAACGGATGAAGCCCGACGCCGCAAACCGAACCAAGGCTCTGGTCACAGGTTCTGTTTCCAAGGAGGCCTTCGCCGACGCCGACTTCGTCATTGAAGCCGTTTTTGAGGAACTCAACGTGAAGAAGCAGGTATTCGCTGAGGTCGAAGCCATCGTCTCTCCCGAGTGCATTCTCGCCACCAACACCTCATCGCTTTCCGTCACTGCAATGGCGGAAGACTTGGAACACCCCGAGCGCTTGGTGGGCTTCCACTTCTTCAACCCGGTGGCCGTCATGCCCTTGCTCGAGATCGTGCGGGCACCCAAGACGGACGACGCCGTGCTGGCAACCGCATTCGAACTCGCCAAGGGCCTCAAGAAAACGGCCGTCCTGGTCAAGGACGCCGCAGCCTTCGTGGTGAACCGCATCCTGCTCCGGCTGATGGGTGAGGTCATTGCCGCCTTCGACGAGGGCACTCCAGCCGAGGTTGCTGACTCGGCTTTGCGGCCCATGGGCCTTCCGATGTCCCCCTTCACCTTGAGCGCCATGGTGGGGCTGCCCATAGCCCAGCACGTCCAAGAATCCCTGCACACCGCGTTCGGGGATCGTTTCCCGGTTTCGCAGAACCTGCAAAAGCTCATCGACAACGGGATTAAGACGCTGTGGGTCCCCGGTCCCGACGGGAAGCCCGTCATTCCGGCGGAAACGCTGGCAATCTTGTCCTTCGGCGACACCCCGTCCACCGGGGAGGAAGTCCTCCGACGAACGCAGGATGCCTTGGCCGAAGAAATTGGCCTGATGCTCAACGAAGGGATCGTCGCAGGACCGCAAGACATCGACCTGTGCGTCATCCTGGGCGCAGGCTGGCCCATGTTCCTTGGTGGCATCACCCCCTACCTGGACCGGGTGGGCGCCTCCGAACGGGTCAACGGCAAGCGGTTCCTGGAGCCGGGAGTAGCATCGGCACCGGCCTAGCCGTCGTCGCTCTCTCACTTCCCGCACTGCCTTGGACGGGAAGCACGGGAAGTGAGAGAGCGACAAGCATCATGTCGTGGGATGTGAGGTAGGGCCTAGAAGAGGGCTACTTTTGGCGCCTGCGGGAAGATCTCGTCAAGCTCGGCCCGCTCCTCGGGGGTAGGCACCCAGCGCACGGCTTCGGCGTTCTGACGGATTTGCTCCGGACGGGTTGCCCCGGCGATCACACTGCCGACGCCCGGCTGCGCGGCCAACCATGAGAACGCCAATTGCAGTTCGGTCAGGCCGCGTTCCTTGGCGAACTGGCTGAAGCGGCCCAACTGCTCCCAGTCGGCGTCGCTTACCAAGTTGGTGCGGGTGTGGCTCAGCCGTGAGCCTTCCGGCGCCTTACCCGCAGAGTATTTGCCCGTGAGCAAGCCGTTGGCAAGGGGGAAGTACGGAAGCACGCCGAGTGAAAATGCTCCCGCGGCTGGCAACACCTCCAGCTCGGCGCGGCGATCCAGCAGGTTGTAGTGGTTTTGCGTCGAAATAAAGCGCGCACCACCGGATTGCCGTGCAACGTACTCCGCCTCGGCGATCTGCCAACCGGCAAAATTCGAATGTCCGAGGTAGCGCACTTTGCCGCTGGAGACCACGTCATCCAGGGCCGCGAGTGTCTCATCGATGGGCGTCTGCGCATCAGGCGTATGGAACTGGTACAAATCGATCCAGTCAGTATCCAAACGGCGCAGTGACGCTTCAACGGCCTTCATGATGTACCGGCGCGAACCGCGGGCACCGAAGTCGTTTCCATTGACGCCCGCCATGTCCATCCCGAACTTGGTGCCGATCACGACGTCGTCCCGGCGCCCCTTCAAGGCCTTTCCCAGCATTACCTCACTGAGTCCTGGTTCACGTCCATAGACATCGGCGACGTCGAAAAACGTCACCCCCGCGTCAACAGCGGCGTGGACGACGGCGTCGGTGCCCTCCTGCGACTCCGTGGGAGTGTTGGCGCGGCCGAGGTTGTTGCAACCCAACCCGACGGCGGAAACGGTCAAGCCGGAACGGCCAAGGCGTCGATATTCAGTCATGGCTTCAGCCTACCCTCGGCATCGGACAACAAGTGACCCAAGGCAACGAAGTGAAATAGCCGGGGGAAACGTGCCTACCGCGAGACGTAGGAGATGCCGCATTCCTCCATGGCATCCCCGAGCTGGGCAATGGCAACTGGCCCCAAACCGTGGAGTTCGGACGTCTCCCGCTCACCGAACTGCGCCAGTTGCTCCAGCGTCTCAATCCCTTGATGGGCCAGTGCCCGTTTCGCCGGGGCCGCGAGGCCTTTCGGCAGAGGTGTATGTCCTGGCCAATTGCTCTTGGACGACATGGAGATCCCTCCTGGTGCGATGCGTGCGATGGGTGCGATGGGTGCTACTTAGAGAGTAAAGCCCACACCCTGCTTGGGCGAGTGCTTCACCTTGAATTCAGTAGGATCCCCATACGGTGCTGCCGCAATCGTGAGCTTGGTGAAGTCCAGATCCTCGTTGCGGACACAGATCTTGATCGCATTGACAGCCTTGTTGACGTCAGGGCAGAGGCAGAAGATGTTCAGCCGGAAATTGCCGATCTCCGAGCGATCCACCACTCCAAGGCCACGCCAGGCGAGCTCCCCCGTGAGCGCGGCTTTGGCTTTCCGTTCAAGGTGCCGGTCGCGTTCGGTGCCGTCTTGGGATTTCAGGGCAAGTTGGGCCACTACCCAGAACTGCTCCGATGGGGGAATTTCGGCATAACCGTCTTCCTCGCATTGTGCGGCGAACGCGGCCATCAAACCCTCGACGGCGGACTCGTCCCCCACCTCGGTTTCGTCAGTCTTGCTTTGATGCCCCACTACCCCATGGTTGACCACGAACTGGTGGTCGTCGTCGTCGTACCAGGCCTCCCTGAAGTGCAGGACTCCGTCGTCGTCGCGCTTGTATGTTCGGATAATGCCGCTCATGCCCGTCCTTTCGTGAACCACGCTGTGCTCACGCTGTTATTGCCTAAGTCAAAAGGCGCTCTCATGGTGCCCACAGCTTCAAGAAGCGCAGCACATTCTGCTTCCATGGCATCGATCACCGCTGCCGGATAACCCCATGCCACCTTACGGTGTTCGAATTCGTCCTCATCATCGACGAACACTCCACGGGTGATCGAGCGGATGACGTCCAGATCCATATCAATCATGTGGAACTCGGTGACTCCGGGCCTGATGGTTTTCCAGTCGTGTGCCGTGGCCAGGTCTACGTAAATCCGGAAGTCGCCAGGGTAGTCGTCGTCATAGAAAGGGGCGACGTACTCCCCTGTCCGTGGAACCAGCAGAAGCGCATCCGACGCCGTGTAAAAGGCTGCACCAGGGCGAGCACAAAACTCCCCCGCAGGCTGGAAAATCCACCAGCCATGAATGTCCTCACCCAAGTACCGGCCGGGGACCACCCAGTGCGCGGTCCCGTCCCATTTCCGGTTTCTGGACACAACCAAGTCGCCGGGCTGCAAGGCGCCCGGGGTGCGGAGCTCCGTCACAGCTTGGGCAGGCTGCCGGTAGTCGGATGCTCCTGACCCGGCAGTGGCCGGGCAAAGGGCACTTTCGTCCCCAAAACCTGGGCCACGACGTCGTGCGTTATCTTTTGTGCCGTGAGCCCAACGCGTTCCAAAACCTGGCTGCGGGTGCCGTGGTCAAGGAACTCAACGGGAAGACCGACCTCATTCAGAGCTGTATCCACACCTGCGGCACGCATTTCCTGGCGGATGCGTGAACCCACGCCACCGGCCCGGACGCCGTCCTCGATGCAGATCACAAGTCTGTGACGGGCTGCCAAAGCGATGATGGACCGACGGACCGGAAGCACCCAACGGGGGTCCACCACCGTGGTGCTGATTCCTTGGGCGCCCAAACGGGCAGCAACATCGAGCGCGAGCTCGGACATGGCTCCGACGCTGACCACCAAGACATCGTTCTCAGTGGAACCCTCCGGGCGGCGCGCCAGGACATCCACGCCATCGGGAAGCCTTTCAATGGCCTCGACCTCGGCGCCGACGCTTCCTTTGGAGAACCGGACGACCGTTGGAGCATCGTTGACGGCTACGGCTTCGCGCAGTTCTTCACGAAGGCGGGTGGCATCCCGCGGCGCCGCCAAATGCAACCCGGGGACAATCTGGACCATCGCCATGTCCCACATGCCGTGATGGCTGGGGCCGTCCGGACCGGTAACACCGGCCCGATCAAGGACGATCGTCACGCCGGCCTTGTGCAGGGCCACGTCCATGAGGAGCTGATCAAACGCCCGGTTCAAGAACGTTGCGTAAACAGCAACAACAGGATGCAGGCCACCGTACGCCATCCCCGCAGCTGACGTGAGTGCGTGCTGTTCGGCAATGCCAACGTCAATAACCCGTTCCGGGTGGCGCTCGGCGAACTTATGAAGCCCGACCGGAATGAGCATGGCTCCTGTAACGCCCACAATGTCCGGGCGTTCATCGGCTATATCTGCGATTTCTTCGGCGAAAACAGATGTCCAGGACCGGGCGCCGGGCATCTCGGTGGACTCGCCGGTTTCAGGATCGATGATTCCTACCGCATGGAATTGATCGGCCTCGTTGGCCAAGGCCGGGGCATAGCCGTGGCCCTTTTCCGTCATGGCATGGACAATCACGGGGCCACCGTAGGCCTTGGCGGTGTGGAGGGCGTTCTCCATGGCTTGGAGGTTGTGGCCGTCTACCGGGCCTATGTACTTCATGCCAAGGTCCTCAAACATGCCTTGGGGTGCCCACCAGTCCTTGATGCCTTTTTTCATGGCGTGCAGGCTCTTGTAGGTGAACTGGCCGGTGGGTCCGCCGTTCTGAAGTTTCTTCTTCCACCAGTCCAGCATGCCCTCGTAGGCAGGCGCGGTCCGGAGGGAATCGATGGTGGGGCGCAAGGAAGCAAGGTAATCGGCGAAACCGCCAACAGTTGGTGCGTATGAGCGTCCATTGTCATTGACGACGATCACTACCCGACGGCGTTTGTCGGAGGCGATGTTGTTGATGGCCTCCCACGTCATGCCACCTGTCAGTGCACCGTCGCCCACCACTGCGACGACGAAGCGGTCACCTTCACCAGTCAACTGCCGGGCACGCGAAATACCATCAGCCCATGACAGCGAGGAAGAAGCATGCGAGCTCTCCACGATGTCATGCGGGGATTCGCCTCGGTCAGGATAGCCGGACATGCCGCCCTGCTGGCGGAGGGTGCTGAAGTCCTGGCGCCCGGTGAGGAGCTTGTGCACAT
Source organism: Arthrobacter sp. fls2-241-R2A-200 (assembly GCF_030209745.1). Classification (GTDB taxonomy): domain Bacteria; phylum Actinomycetota; class Actinomycetes; order Actinomycetales; family Micrococcaceae; genus Arthrobacter. The sequence continues at coordinate 187,952 of NZ_JARVRJ010000010.1, read as the reverse complement.
AGGACTGGTGACCGGTATCAAAGACGATGCTGTCCCGGGGAGATTCGAACATCCGATGGATGGCCAGGGTGAGCTCAACAACCCCGAGATTGGGACCCAAGTGTCCACCCGTCGCGGCAACATTGGTGATCAGGAATGACCTGATTTCGCCGGCCAATTGTTCCAGCTCGGTGCTGGACAGTCTGGCCAGGTCCCGTGGATCCTTAACGGTTTCCAAAAGTCCCAACGGCCCTCCTTAGGGTGAATGACGTGCTTGTTAACTTTAGCGCGTGCGCCGGCCGGCGCGACTCGCTGCCGGGCACGTCCGCGAAACCCGGAATGCCACAGCCCCGGCGGTCTTCCGACCAGCCGGGGCTGTGGCATTGAATCAGGTAGTGATCAGTTCTCGTGCTTTCCCGAGATCTGGCGGAGAACGTACTGTTACATGCCCCCTCTACGCGGTAAGTTTTGCGAATCCCGAGGGCATGAGCAATTTGAGCAGAGGTCTTCGCGCTAGGACGACACAATGTCCAAAGTTCCTGGGTGGGGTGATCATGCTGCTCGTGAATGCCTACCGTTATCGTAGGACGTCGGCATGCACGGCATAAGTAGTCAACGTGCCCCGTTAGTAGCTTTTCCCTTTGCTGGGCCGGGGGCGCGACAGCGGCGTTCCAGCGGGTAAATGTACCCCGGTAGCGGTGGGTTAGGGAAGCGATCCCGACAACCGCGGGACCAGCTCCGGGGAGCTGCGCCGTGCACTGTGCTAGCTGGGCAGCCCGAGTTTGTCGAAGAATGCCCGGTTCCTCTCAGTTGCAGCGTTGACCAACCCGTCGAAGCTCATGACTTCGATGTATGCCTTGGCGGAGTCGTTGAAACCGAAGTACCCGAGACCGTCATGTGTCGGCCGCAGGTTCGAAATCTCGCATCGCTCGATCATCTTCTCTGTAAGGTCGGCGATGATGTAACAGAAGGCCGGCGGCTCGTGGGTCGGCGGGATCGGTCTCCCCGTTGCGGTGACCACGCCACCTGCGCGGATCCTTTTCACGTAGTCGAGGCACTGCTGGATCGGATTCTTGTCCTCGGTGGCGTCCTTGCGCATCGGCCTCTTGATCTCAACCACGACGATCGACGGGAGCGGCAGCTTCTGCCCCTCGGCCGCGAGCACCGGCGAGTCCATGAGCCGCGTCGCAACTATGTCGGGCTCCTTGGTGGATTCAGAACCCGTGATCGGTATGCTCTTCAGCGTCTTGTCGGACGCGAGGTAGTCGTGGAACGCGAGTCTCTCGTCGATGATCCACAGGTTCGAACCATCGGCGGCGTGCTCGCTGGACTCCGTCCGCATCGGGACGATCAGCGAGTGGATCGCATCCTCCCGGCTGTACTTCCCGTCCTTGTCCGCGCGGATCAGCCGCCCGAGCAGATCCAGCACCGTCCGGCGGCGCGAGACGTACGCGGCCAGGTCGGACTGGTTGATCTCGCTGACGGTGGCGAGATATGCGGCGAGCCGCTCCGCGTAGTCCTCCGCCGGCTCCGCGTCGGCCTCAGCGAAGATCTCCTGCCCCTGAATGAATGCTTCGGACTCGATCTTCTGAAGCTGCCGGTGCAGCTGGAGCTCTAGGTCCTGGTCCTTAATCGATGGGTCCACCGTGATGCCGCGCTCCTCGATCTTGGCCAGCAAGGGCCGGTACCGCGGCGCGCGTTTGGTCACGAACTCGTGGACGCGCTTCTTACCCTGCTCGCGGGCCGACTCGAGCGGAGCCTTCAGGATCGTCCTGACTTCTTCGAGGACGACCTCCCGGATGTCGTCCAGGGAGAGGTCATCGATGAGGGGCTGCCCCGCGATGCGATCACTGATGTCGAAGGCTGTACGGTCGGCGCGGACGCGCTCGTCGAGGAAGTCCGAGGTCAGGTAGCACGCGTAGACGAACTCGCTGGCGGCCTTGTCCGCGAGCTTGCCGTGGAGCCCTGGAACCTTCCCGCTGAGGTTTTCCTCAATGACGACGCGGCTCGCCGCGCACCAGTGGAGGCGGGGGACGGAGTTCCGCGCGGTGGCCTTCAGACGGAGGTTCAGCATGTCGAACTTCTGACCCTTGACCTCGATCTTCGACGACGTCATTGCTGACTCGACGAACTCACCCATCAGGTCGGCCAGCGACACCGATTCGTTGTCGTCCGCGATCGTCACGAGAGGGGCACCGCCGGGCCGGAGGAAGTACCAGATGCAGTGCTCGAAGACCTCGCGCGCGATGGCGTCGACGCTCTTCGGGGCGTTCTGCTGGTACGCCTTCTTGAAGCCGTCGAGGATGACGACCGTGCCGGGGCGCACGAACCCGTCCGCGTCGCCGTCGTGCTCGACCTCGCGTTCGACCGAGAATCTGAACTGACGTCCTCGGAGCTTCCCGCCCTCGTCTTCATAGGCGCTGCGGACCGTCACCTTGTCGAAGGCCTTGAGCCAGAGCAGCCGCCCGACACCACGGCAGCCGAGGTGCGACTTGAAATCGCTGTCCAATGTTTCGAACGAGGACATGTTCTGACGGGTGAATCCCACGCCGTCGTCCTCGACGGTGAAGCCGACAATCGGCTTCATGGGGGCACGTCCAGGGCCCGGCTGGCCGAGATCGAACTCTGCCTGAGTGTCTCGGTGCACCCTCACGTTGATACGACCCGGCGTTGCAGAGTCTCCTCGACGTGCGTCGATCGCCTGGATAGCGTTGACGATTGCCTCGAGGAGAGGCAGGAGCGCGTGGCTCTTCGGCAAACTTGTGTTGCGGACGCGCCCAGCCAGGGAAGTTGTCAGCACCATGCGATCCCTCCTTTGCTCAGATGTGGAAACTCTATCCGTCCGCTCCGACACTGCATAAATACGCCACAGCCCTAGGACGGTGATGCAGTCAGGGTATGGGCAGGTTGGACAGGAAGCGTTCGGTGTCCAACTTTGAACAGTGGCTCCCCCAGTTCAGGCTGCCGCGGGGGGCAAGCATATCGAGCCTTACCCCGCGGTTGGTGACGCACCTCCGTTCACATGCTTCCAATGGGGTGTTCGTGGCCGCTGCTGCTCCCTCGGACCCGGACGTCGTGTGTCGCCCCACTGCCCAAGCGGCGGTCTCGCCATCTGACCCCGGTAGCCAGAGACAGGTGTGGAAGCAAGGCTGTGATGCTGATCTGAAGTTTGCCGTACTCGCATCGAACCTGTTCAGGTGGCCGACCGGATATCGTTTGTTTTCAGCGAGACGCAGAGCCTGCACACAGCGAAGGAACATGATGAACATCCCCGACATCGACTTCACGCGCATCCGGTCGCTCGGGCCCGGTGGCCAACGCGATGGGTACGAGCAGTTCATCTGCCAGCAGGTCGCGCAGGAGCCCCCGGCAGACGGTTCGAAGTTCGTGTCCCTCCACGGGGCCGGCGGCGACGGCGGCGTCGAGTGCTACTGGACTCTCACGAACGGCGCCGAGCACGGCTGGCAGGCCAAGTACTGGACCAACCAAGCCGATGTCAGCAAGGCCCAGCTCGACAAGTCTGTCAACGCCGCCCTCAATCAGCACCCAAAGCTGACTAAATATACAATCGCAATCCCGACCGACCCGACCGGTCCCACCGGCGGCCGCGGCAAGTCGCTCCTTGAGAAAATCAGCGACCCCAAAGGGTGGCTGGAGGGCTGGCAGAAAATGGCCACCGACAGCGGCATGAATGTCGTGTTCGAGATCGAGTGGGAAACGAACATCGTCACCCGCCTTAACCGGCTCGACAGCTCCGGCACCTATCGACGGTATTGGTTTGACGTCGACGTCCTCGCTCAGCAGTGGTGGGAGGACCGCATGCAGGAAGCAGTCGCCGCCGCACGCCCCCGATACACGCCGGAGCTGAACGTCGATGTGCCCGCGGCCCAATCCATCGCCGCACTCTGTTCTGACAACGAGTGGTGGCAGATCGTCCTCGACCAGGTCGATGAGGTCTCTAAAGCCGCCGACCAACTCCGTTACGCCGACAAGGAGGTGCTGGCCGCCGACTTAGGTGCCGCCCGGACCGCAGCTTCCACAATCACCGACGCCCTCAACGCCTGGAACGCTTCGCGCACCGCTGCCGGGCTCGACGACCTCGCTCAGGCTCTCGACGCGGCCTCCGCCGTTGTCCGAGCGCAGGAGGCTGTCGAGGTCGAAGCAATGGACGGCAAGCACGAAAATTGGGACAGTGAAAGCTGGCGGCAGTGGCAGCGCGAATACATGGTACGGTTCCCCGCAGCGGCCGTCGATGCGCTCCGTGAACTCGGCGAGAGACTCTTAGGAGCGACTGAGCTCCTCATCAGCCCCGTCGGCAAGCTCGCTGGCACCCAGGCCGCTCTCATGACAGGCCCCGCCGGCATAGGTAAGACCTACCTCGCCATTGATGCTGTCGCCCGCCGTCTGGCCAAGGGCCGCCCCAGCGTCGTGATGCATGGTCGCTGGTTCAAGAACCACGATCCGCTCGCCGACCTTCGCGACCTCCTCCAGATGCCTTCTGACCTGACAGGTGAGGAGACCATAGCGCTCCTCGACCAGTGTGCCCGGACCGCTGGCACCCCGGTACTGCTCGTCATCGACGCACTTAATGACACCCGCCCTCGGTCGCTGTGGCGCGACAACCTTGACCGGCTCATCACCGTCGTCAGCAGGTACTCGCATGTGCGGCTACTGCTGACCGCACGCACCCACTACGTCGCCCAAGTCGTCCCGCCCGGCGTCACCCTCCCCCGGTTCGAGCACACGGGATTCGAGGGCGTCGAGTTCGAAGCGGTCAGCGAGTACGCCGCGTTCTACGGCCTCGAGGCGCCGACGTCGCCACCAATCCATGGTGAGTTCGACAACCCGCTGTACCTGCGACTGGTGTGCGAAGCACTGCAGGCCAATAGCCGCCTCTCACTCGACCAGGCCAACATGGGCCTCGATGAACTCGCCAAGATGGTCCTCGACAACGCGAACATCATCATCAGCGACCGCGTTGACGCCTCGCCGTCGGACCGCGTAGTCCACCGGGCCATGCACGCCCTCGCTGCCGCCATCGCCGACGAAGGAGGCGAACCACTCACCCGCGCCAAGGCTCAAGCCGTCCTAGTAACGATTTGGTCCGACGTCAGCGCGGAAAAATCACTGCTCGACGCTCTCATCGCCCAAGGGCTGATCGAAGAGGACGTCATCCCTGACGGCAGCCCGTATGGCGCCGACATCATCGCCATCACGTTCGAACGCATCGGCCACCACCTCATCGTGTCCGATGCCCTCGCCGGTGTGACCGACGCGGCCGGCATCCGAGACCAACTCGCCGGGCGCCTCGGACAGCTCATTGGGCGAGACGAAACCATCGACGTCGGCATCCTGGAAGCAACCTCCGTCGTCGTTGCCGAACGTCTCGGGCTCGAACTAACCGAATTCGAGTCCGAGATCGGTAACGTCGACGCTATTGCCGCCGCCGTAATCGCTGGCACCGGCTGGCGCTCAGTGACATCCATTACTGACAAGACCGGTGACATCATCGTCCGCGCACTGACCCGCAAAGCCACCTTCGACGCCGGCCTCACGATGCTCTTCAGGCTCGCCGCACGCCCCGGCCACCCGCTGAACGCCGAGTTCCTTCACAGGTTCCTCAACAGGTGGAACATGGGTGCCCGCGACCGGTTCCTCTCGGGATGGCTGCACATAACCCATGGCACCAGTGGGGCAGTCGACCGTCTCATCCGTTGGGCGCGCGAGAAGCCTATCCACCAAGTCGGCAAGGACACCACACGCCTGTGGATAACCGCGCTCCTATGGGCCACAAGCGCCACGGACCGTCGTGTCCGTGAGCCCGCAACCATCGCCGCCGCTCGCCTCCTCACCCGTCAACCCGGGGAGGTGGCCGGGCTCCTGGAACGCTTCAGTGTCGTAAACGACGAGTGGGTCGTCGAACGTGCTCTCGAGGTCGCGTACTCGGCACTCTTGGCCAACGGTAGCGACACAGACTGGGCGGCCGCAGCTGAGGTCGTGTGGACCAGCTTCTTTGCCTCGCCCGCTGATCTCACCGCGAACGTGGCCGTCCGCGATGCTGCGCGCTGCATCCTCGAAGCAGCAAACGATCGGGCAAGTCTGCCCGAGGGCGTGACAGTGGCGCAGTTCCGGCCACCGTACTCGAGTGTGTGGCCGCTAGAGTGGCCGACCGAGGGAGAGATCGCTCAGTACAAGAGCCCCGACTATCCGAAGCTCGTGCATTCCACTACCCAGGACGACTTTTACCGTTACAAACTTGAGTACGATCTCAAAGACCGGCCTGGGATCAACGTTCCGGCCGCAGCACGGTGGGCCGTCGCCGAAGTCATCCGCCTTGGGTACCGCGCTGAATGGCACGCCAGTTTTGACGGGTACGTGTTGGGCAAGTACGGCGGCGGCCGCGGAAAGCCGCCGTGGATCGAGCGAATCGGCAAGAAGTACCAGTGGATTGCCCTCAACCGGCTCATCGGGCATGTCTCCGACCATGTTCCAAAGACCCCCAATTCCTGGGATCCGCCGTCGGCACCGATCCCAGGTCCCGCGACCACTGTGTCCCGCCAGATCGACCCGACTGTTATCGAATTCGTACCCGCCGACAATGCACCTCGCTCCTGGGTGCCAACTTACGACTGGGCGCCTACAGCCGGTAAGACGGACGCCCAATGGGTGGCCCATGACACCGACCTCCCCACCATCGCCGTCACCGACGCCGAACACGAAGGACACCCCTTCATCGTCCTGTCTGGCTATTACGAATGGAACGACGGCAACGACTACTCCAAGGCCACCCGCAAAATTTGGACCCACCTCTACGCCCACCTGGTCAACACTTCAGACCTTTCAGCCGCGTTGGCCGACCTCGAAGGACGCGACCTCCTCGATCACGGCCTGTCCAACTTCCCACAAACCCACGACGGATACGTCGGTGAATTCCCCTACGGCCACCACCACGGTGAAACCCTGCATCTTGTAAACCAGGAGTCGCGGCATCCAATCAGCGTCCCCACCCAGCCAGCTGCCTGGGACATCCTCGGCGAGTACGAGTACGCTCCCGGAGACTACGAGACCATTTCCCTGGTGGCGCCGGCACCTGAGTTTTTCGGCCATGCGCCCGGGAACCTCCACTGGAACGGCCGCAACGGTTGGACAGACAATACGGGCAAGCTCACCGCCGTCCTCCGGCATACCGTCAACGCTGGCCAGAACGAGCTCCTCGTCGACGCAGGCTGGCTCGATCAGTGGCTCACCTCCGAACAAAAGTCACTTATATGGGTGGAGAACACCGGTAAAGATGTTTACCGCGGATTCGGCGGAGGCCGAGCCCACCCTGGCGCTCTCACCCGATCCCAAGTCCGTTCCCGGGCAACCGGAAGCGTTACGCAAACCTCATCACCCGGTTGGTATCGCCTTCCTGCTCGCGACGAGTGACATCGGCCGCCATCTACAGGGATCCCATTCGAGTTTGAGTATCTTCGCGAGTGTGAGCTGGTGCGCCACCTCGAGGTGCCCCAGCGCCCTGCCCTTGTGGTCCAAGGAGCGGAAGGTCGGAGCGAGGTTGATCAACTCCCGCAGCGATACAGTCACGGAGAAATCAGGCGTTCCAGAGGGCGGCTGTCAAGCGTAGGACGGCGGGTTACCCTGCCAGCCAGAGCGGACACTGGGTGTTCAATGGAGAGCCACTTGCATGCCGCGCCGATCGGCACTGACAGCCAGTGATTCCGCGAGTTTCCTGCACGATCCATGAATCACCGATTCATAACCGCCGGGCTATCCCATTGATTACGAATGATGTATCCAGTTGCTGCCGCTTTGCCGTCGGCAGCAGCTCAGTCGTATTCCATGTCATTGCCTTCACCCTCGACGTGCCGCACTGTGATGCCAGACTGGATGCGGTTCTTGTCGAGTGTGTCTTCGAGGCGTTCGTACAGGTCCGGACGAACTATGAGGTCCGTGCCGTGGACCGCAGGTGCAAGAGGCGTATAGCTGCCGTCGTGGATCAGGAATCCGCGCCAGTTGCGTCCCACCAGAGCTGGCCCTTGGTCGTCAACGAGACATTGGCGAACTGTCGGAGACTCCGGGCGCAGGTTGAGAAACGCCACGAGGTCGAGTCGAGGCACAAGGCTGAACGGGTGAAGTCCAACGCCGCGGCCGCGGTGAGGTGCGCTCCGCTGGCCCCCGTAGTTGGCAATCGTGGTCAACGGTCCTTGCAGATCCTCCAGCATTTCTGCGGCTGAAGCTTGATCAACGCCCGGGAGTAGGTGGTCGTACGGGGCCAGCCAGATATTTGGTGGGTTAGTTCCGACAGGCAGCGAATCGATCGAAATGGACGCGCCTGTTACCTCGAGACCAGATGTGATGAATAGTTGTCGGCTTGGCTGTTTGGGGTAGGTGCTGGCCAATGTGGCCTGTCGTTCGAACATGCCAATTTGAACCCAATCATCATATGGTCTCTCTTCAACACGGATAGGCCATGCATCTTGTCCTGTGAGGCGGCGTGTCCCCTCGAGTTCAACCGCGGTCGGCGGCGGCCATTCGGCCTCGTTGTCCTGCCACGGAATGGGCGTCAGGGAACGCGCCAGAAGATGATGGCGGGTTCCCGGACGCGGAACGCGCGACGATTCTTCGAGAAGCGCCCACCTGGCTGAAGGGGCAAGCGAGAACGCGTAGCTGGCTTCAAACCTCCGGGCATCGGCTGTCAGGAAGCCTGCGCGTGCACGTGCTGCTCTAATTCCAGCTGCTGCCAGTTGGATGGCGTTCTCTATTTCTTCTTCATCGTTGAAGTAGGCATCGGGGATGCGTTGCGACGATGGCGAGCGGAGCTGGCCGATCTGTTCTCCGGAGCGCTGTTTGATGGTATCGACTCGGTCGACCAGATTTTGGATCACGGCTTCGCGCACGCCTGGGGGTTCGTTGGCGTCGGCGAGGCGATCGTCCAGATAGAAGCGAACGAGTCCCTCGACCTGCCCTCGGGACATGTTCCTGGTCATTCTGCTTCTTCCTCGTGCTCACCGACGAGGCTGTGGAACGCGCTGATGACGTACAGTGACGGCGTGGTGGCCGGCGGTTCCGGAACGGGGCGTCCGTGGGTGGCAAGAATCTGGCCTGCCAGTGCTCGGACGGACAGGTGGTCGCTCGCCGCGAGTCGGGTAATTTCCGCGGCGAGGTCGTCTCCAAGCTCACCCGTTGGTACGTTCACGCGCACAGTTTCGAGTAGCCAGGTGCTGCGACCAGCGTCCAGGTCTTTGCGGAGTATGTATGAGAGTGCGCTTTGGGCGACCTTCGGCCGGACAGTGAGAAGGAACTCGGTTGCTACCAGGGCGAGTCGTATCTGTTCCCGTGCGGCCTGGCAGATTGTTGCGAGCGCCAATGTTGCGATAGCAACGTCGAGGTCGTCGGCCGAGTCGGGCACTGGCGTCGGGTGATAGACGTGCGTTCCTGTTTCGGCAGTCCCGGGTAGGCGGTGACTGATGATGTCGAAGGCCGCGTCCCAGCAGTCGGTGGCGGTGCCTCCGGGGCTGGTTGCGGGCTGCGCGGCGAATGCTGTGATGAGGCCTTGGCTGCTTCCATATGAGCCGTACGACGCGGCGGCGACACGGTTGGTTACCGCTGCGGCGAGAGCGCGCTCGGCGGTGTCGGGGGCAAGCTTATGGGCTTGCTCCCACAGTGCCCGGCGTTCCCGACCGGCGAACTGTCGCCAGCCTCCTCCGCCTCGGATGCGCTGATACGCGGTGACTAGGCAATAGCTGGCGACCTCGGCGACGGCTGTGTCGCTGTCAGCGTAGGCCGCAAGACCCTGTCCGAGATCGGCGAAGATGTCGTTTCGGGAGAACGTGGAGATCTCGCGGGCGACGTCGTCGACGAGTGCGATCCCGGCGTGGTGCCCCTCGGAGAGTGTCGTTTCGAGAATGCGGAAGCCAATAGAGATGATGGCTGCGTTGATGTCCCAGGTGGCGGGCTCATCTTGGTAGCGCTCTTTGTCGATTGCGTGGGCGATGCTGATGGCGCCTGCGCGTCCTTCGGGCGCATCGGGACGTTGAGCTCCTGTGAGGCGCTTGAGGAGTGCGTGGGCGTCTGGCGCCTGCTCCGTCCGGAGGAACGAGCTTTGGTTTTCTCGGTCTGGGCGCGCTGCCCGGGGGTCAAATTCGGGGCCACCTAGATTCGTCACAACTTGGACGAGTGTCTGGTCTACGGCTTCTTTGGACTGGTTGCTCGAGTATTGCATCGGCTGGTTGTCGTACGATGCGGCGATGTTGTTGGCGAGGACGCTGAGCATTGTGTCGACCGGTTGGCTAGCCCCGCGCTCGGTTGCAAGGCGGTTGAGAATTTCCAGGTCGACCGTTGGTGATCGCCAGGCAATGCTTGTGGTGAGCCGCAGTGCGGCGAGGGTGGCGGGGTCTGCTGTCGCGCTGTGGTGCTGCAGCAGGTGTGTCTGCGCTGCTTCTGCTCGGACGTCTTCGAATCCGATGGTATCGAGATAGAGGTCGGCGGCGTCGCGGGCTGCAGCGACCGGATCGACAGATGCGGCAATCTCCCACCATTGAGTGACGTAGTGCGATGTATCGCGGCCGTCGGTGTGCTGCCGTACGAGATAGACCAGGTCGACGAGCTTGGCCAGGCGGGCTCGTGCTTCCGTAAGGTCTTCGATGTCTTCGATGCTTGCGACGATCTCGGAGAGCGTGGGGTCTTTATGGCCGCCGTAGCTTGAGAGCAAGTCGGCCGCCCGGTTCCAGCACTCGCGGGCCTCGTCGCTAGCGCCGGCTGCTATGCAGATGCGGGCGGTCTCAAGTTCGAATGCAGCCTGTTGGCTGTATCCCGTGTGGTCGTCGTTGCGACGTTCATGGATGACGGCGAGGAGGGCGTGGACGGCGCCGATTCCGACGTGGTGGGAGACCCGTCCGAGGACTGAGAGTAGATCGTTGGTGGTCAGCGGGCCGTTCTCGCCGAGACCGAGATTGGTGGTCGTAGTGGTGCCATCGCCTATGGCGATGAGGTGGTCGAGGACGGTGTCAAGATCTTTTTCCCGCACGACGGTGAGGGAGTTCTCGATCACCTGGTGGATGAGGGGATGGATGAAGTACAGGTCGCATGCTCGCGGCTTGCCGGTGAAGGGCTTGGCCTCGGCGACGAGGTCAGCGAGTGCGACAACCACTGCGGTCGACGCGGCTTCGGGTGTTGAGATGCCGGTGCGGACATCGTCTGCGATTCCCATAGTTGTGACTGTGTAGCGGAGCCATGCCCGGTAGAACCCGACGCCGGACAACTTTGCCCCGGCCTTGAGCACAAGGGCTGGGTCGATGGCCTGCGCGAGTGTGAGGAGAGCGTTCCAACTTCTGACTGCTGGTTCGTCGGCAGTCCTCGCTTTGAGAATGACGTCCGTGGCGGCATTCAGTTCAGCTTCGAGATCCGCGATTCCGAGTCCCGCAAGTACATCCTGTGGTGCGATACCGTGGAAGAGGTACCCGGTAGTGTCGAGTGTCGGGTCCAGTTCCCACGCTTGGCGCGCTAGATCGTGCGAGTCGGGGAGCCCGATGGTTCCATTTGCGGCGAGGTTGGCGAGGGTCAAGTAGGTCTCGGCGGCGTTGGCCGGGTCGTTCATCGCTGCGGCGACCTGGGGCATGTAGTCCGCTGGCAGTGCGGCCGTGAACGTTTCCACGAGATCGGCCAAGGATGCGTCGTGCTCGCCCTCTAGGTGCTCGGCGATTGTTGGAATGAGAGACGGGTCGACGTCTTGTCGTTGGGTGCGGAGTCGAAGGGCTCCGCGTTGGGCGGCTAGGTGAAATGTTCCGTCGCGGTCGGAGGAGTAGCTGGTCCGATCGGTCTTGCGTTGCGTTTCCCATCCTTCGATGTACGCCTTCCAGGGTGCGGCAGCGCCGGCCCGGTCAACGGCGTCGCTGATGAGGAGGCCCCATCTCGGGGGGAACGTTGTACGCCCGTTGTAAATGAGGCGTTCTGCGACAGTCTCGCCACCGAGGATATTCACGATTACGTCGGCATATTCGGTAAGCGTTTCCGCGAGAGCGTCGTTCTCGTACGTGTCTATAGCCTTTCGGACTTCTACGCACTTGACGAGGGTTGGCCAGTCCAGACGCGATTCAGCTTCGCGTGAGATGACGCAGAGGGCTCGTTGCAGCGCTTCCGGGGGGTGGAACTGCCGTATTGCGTCTGTCACGAAGCGTGGACCGACCAGGGTCTTGAGCTGGTCGTACTCGCCTATGTTGGCGAGTAGGTCGGGGAGGTGACGGAAGGCTCGGGAGTCGGTAAGGAATCCGCGGCCTTCGAGCCACTTCGCGATGCTCTGGCGAATGGCGGTTGCGGTCTCGTGATCGATGTTGCGCAGGATGTGCCGCGAGAAGCTCTCGTGGTGGAGGCGCAGGCCGCCGAGCCCCTTCTGGGTGTTGAGGACTGGGGCAAGCGTCTGGAGGGCGGGAATGACGATGGCTTTGATCGGTGAGCCGAGAAGCTCTGCCAGTTCGTCGGGTGTGAGCGAGAAGTCGCACAGCGCGAGCGTGTCTGTGGCGAATCGTTGGTCAATGGTCATCGCGTCACGCAGGTAGTCGTAGTACTCCTCGACCGTTTTAGCCGTGTCGGGGACCAGTTCCAGACGATAGATGAGTTCGTTGACTGTGAGCGGCGCCGGGGTGTCGTCGAGAGGTGATGCGCCAAGTGCGAGCCGGCACAGGTAGGTCGCGAAGAGCGCGTTTCCGTTGGAACGTTCGTGGACCAACGTGACGATGGTGTCCTCGTCAGACGAACCGACGGGTCCGGTGCCGTCAGGTGATTCAAGCAGGCCGTGCTTGGCGCTAAGCGCCTTGATCTCGTCTCGGGACATCGGCGGCATTTGGAAGGGTTCGGATGCGGGAGCTGCTGGCTCGAGGTGGGTTCCGGGCTGGCTTGCGACGAGTAGACAGACGCCGGCGGGGAGGTTGAGGGCTGCGAGCTCCTCGACCAGGAGACGTGACGGGTCTTTCTGCTGGTTGGTGCTGCGTCCGACGACTCGATCGACGTGGTCGAGGCCGTCGACGACCAGGAGGACTGGTTTGTCAGGGTGAGTTTCGCGGCAGTTCTCGAGTGCCGATTCGAGTGCTTCGGTGCTCGTCGCGAACTTGGGGCGGAGGTCTTTGGTTGCCTCGGGGACCGCTTGTCCGAGCTGGTCGAGGAGACTGCCGATGACGACTTCGGTGAGGACTCGTTCCTGTAGGTGGTCGTCGCTTGAGCCGAGCCAGCAGTGGTGGCGTGCGACTGTCCAGGCGTTGTCCCGGTAGCGATTCGTAAGCTCTTCGCACAGCCACGATTTCCCGACGCCTGGCTCGCCTACGACGACGACTCGTCCCCCACCGGTGACTGTGCTGTCGATGTATTTGCTAACCTCTGTCGCTGCTCCGACGCGAGCAACGGCGACTTCAGGCTCGATGGGGTGTCCTGCGGTGACGGCTCCGAAGTCGACGCGCAGCCCGAGTCGAGGTTCGATGAGGTCGCGTCGCACGACTCCGGTATCGACTACGCGAGCAGAGGTTGCTGCTTGAACGAGTGCGTGTGCCGCGAACTCGGGGGTGACGTCAGTGTTGGGGGTGCGTCCTGCTCCAAGCTCTTCTCGAACACGTCGGAGGAGGGAACGTTCGGCAGGTCCGGGGTCGGCGAAGCTGATGGTTGACGACGGTGCACCCGCGTCGACGATCAGACTGTCGCAAGCGCTACGCAGGTCGTAGTCGCTGAGATGCTTGACCAGGTCGGCCCAGGGCCGGTTGGCGCGCAGCGCGGCGGGGTCGAACCGGTACTTCGCCGTTGTGATGCCGGGGAGCGGGTCGGCCGGTCGGACGGACGGGTCAACTGGCACCAAGACGACTGCGAGGGAGTCGTCGGGTTCTTGGTCTCGGACGACGATTCGGTAAGTGGTCGCTGGGGACGTGGCTAGGTCCTTGAGGAGGGAGTCGAGGACCTTGTTGAGCTTCAGGTTTCGGCCGTCTTGGGAGAACGTCTCTTTCGAGAGCCGACGATCGGAGGTCGTATGTTTGATTTGCAGACGGACTCGGGTCTTGTCCGCGTAGGTGATGTTGACATCATCGAACCGATCTGTCTCGAACCCCTTCGTGTCAACCGTGATGGTTTCCGCAGTGCCTAGGAGGAGATCGACCAGGGCGACTGCGGTGATTAGATCCTGGTAGAAGTAGCCGTGGTGCGTGGGCCCGAGACTCATCGCGTTGTATCTGCCTCTCCACTTCCGCCCGTTGATTCGCTCCCGGGTGCGTCTTGTTGCGGGTGATGCTAGCACGCACCGATTGCCAAGATGAAAGGGCGTCGGTGTCCGGTCCGGGCGAATAGCTGCTTCTCGCCATAGCACTTGTCCCACAAGCGTGGCTCCGGTCTTCGGATTCTCGCCCAGTCCTCGGCGTCCACACGGCACAGCTTCTACCAGCATATGTAGATGGCCGACACCCCCTCGGGCACGCTTCATCAAGGTTACTCCGTTGCAGGCACGCCGGCCGCCTCTGCGGTGGCACCCGTAGACGCGATCATCAGACGCCAGGTACTCCGGCAACACACGACGGAGATGGAACGACAAAGCACCAGTGCCCCACCAGGCCGAAGCCTGACGGGGCACTTGTGCGAGACTCTAGAGTGACCGCCGGTGAAAGCTAGTCAGCGACCAGATCCTCTGGTATCCGAGCCGATCGGCTTAGGAACCGCTAATTTGCCGGAGGACGTACTGCAGGATGCCGCCGTTGCGGTAGTAGTCCGCTTCGCCCGGGGTATCGATGCGGAGGACCGCATCGAAGGACGTCGCGGAGCCGTCCTCTGCCGTTGCCGTCACCTTGAGCGTCTTCGGCGTTGTGCCGTTGTTCAGCTCAGTAACGCCCTCGACGGCGAACGTTTCCGTACCGGTCAAGCCCAAGGTTGCAGCAGACTCGCCTGCCGGGAACTGGAGGGGAAGGACACCCATGCCGATGAGGTTGGAGCGGTGGATCCGCTCGTAGCTTTCAGCGATGACTGCCTTGACGCCCAGGAGCGCAGTGCCCTTGGCTGCCCAGTCGCGGGAAGAACCCGAGCCGTATTCCTTGCCGGCCAGGACCACCAAGGGTGTTCCAGCAGCCTGGTAGTTCTGGGCTGCATCGTAGACGTATGCCTGCGGTGCACCTTCCTGGCTGAAGTCGCGGGTGAAGCCACCCTCGACGCCGTCCAGCAACTGGTTCTTGATGCGGATGTTGGCGAAGGTACCGCGGATCATGACCTCGTGGTTACCACGGCGTGAGCCGTAGGAGTTGAAGTCCTTGCGCTCCACGCCGTTAGCCAGCAAGTATTGACCAGCGGGGGTGTCCGACTTGAATGAGCCGGCCGGGGAGATGTGGTCCGTGGTAACCGAATCGCCAAGCTTCAGGAGCACGCGGGCGCCCGAGATGTCCTGGACGGGCTCCGGCTGGGCCTTCATGCCCTCGAAGTATGGAGGTTTGCGCACGTACGTGGAGTCCTCGGCCCAAACGAAGGTGTCTCCGGCAGGGGTGTCCAACGCCTTCCAGCGGTCGTCGCCCTCGAAGACGCCTTCATAACCCTTGACGAACATTGCCTCGTCGATGGAGGAGTCGATGACTTCCTGCACCTCCGTGGGGTTCGGCCAGATGTCCTTCAGGAAGACCTCATTGCCTTCGGAGTCCGTACCCAGGGCGTCGGCGTCGAAATCGAAGTCCATGGTGCCAGCCAGTGCGTAGGCGATGACCAAGGGCGGGGACGCCAGGTAGTTCATCTTGACGTCCGGGTTGATGCGGCCTTCAAAGTTACGGTTACCCGAAAGGACCGCCGCGACCGAAAGATCGTTGGCCTGGATCGCTTCGGAGATCTCCGGCTCAAGCGGGCCGGAGTTGCCAATGCAGGTGGCGCAACCATAACCCACGATGTAGAAGCCCAGCTTCTCCAGGTACGGGGTCAGGCCGGACTTTTCGTAGTAGTCCGTGACGACCTTGGAGCCGGGAGCAACTGAGGTCTTGACCCACGGCTTGGAGGTGAGGCCCTTCTCCACGGCGTTGCGTGCCAGCAACGCAGCTGCCAGCATGACCGACGGGTTGGACGTGTTGGTGCATGAGGTGATCGAAGCGATCGACACTGCACCGTGGTCCAGTTCGAACTCGCGGCCATCAGCGGTTGTGACGTTCACCTTGGTGGAGGGTCGGCCGTTCGACTTGGGGCCGTGCGGGTGCGGCGCAACGTCGGCAATGTGGGTCGCGGAGCTGGTGTACGACGGCGAGTCCGAGGCCGGGAAGCTCTCGTCAATCGCCTCGTCCAGGCTTCCGCCGGCCAGGTCCTCCTTGACGTAGTTGCGCAGGTCTTCGCGGAACTGGGCCTTGGACTCCGTGAGGATGATGCGGTCCTGGGGACGCTTGGGGCCGGAAATCGAAGGAACAACGGTGGACAGATCCAGTTCCAGGAACTCGGAGAAGCGCAGTTCGCGGGAAGGATTGTGCCAAAGGCCCTGTTCCTTGGCGTAGGCCTCAACGAGGGCGACATTCGCCTCGGAGCGGCCGGTCAAGCGGAGGTACTCAAGCGTGACGTCGTCGATCGGGAACATGGCAGCCGTGGAGCCGAACTCCGGGCTCATGTTGCCGATGGTTGCGCGGTTGGCGAGCGGCACAGCGGCAACGCCCTCACCGTAGAATTCGACAAACTTGCCCACGACGCCGTGCTTGCGCAGCATTTCGGTGATGGTCAGGACGACGTCGGTAGCGGTAGCGCCCGCGGGGATGCTGCCCGTGAGCTTGAAGCCGACGACGCGGGGAATCAGCATGGAGACGGGCTGGCCCAACATGGCTGCCTCGGCTTCGATGCCGCCAACGCCCCAGCCCAGGATGCCCAAGCCGTTGACCATGGTGGTGTGCGAGTCGGTGCCAACGCAGGTGTCCGGGTAGGCGCGCAAAACGCCGTCGACCTCGCGGGTCATGACGGTGCGGGCCAAGTACTCAATGTTGACCTGGTGCACAATGCCGGTTCCGGGGGGAACTACCTTGAAGTCGTTGAAAGCCGTCTGGCCCCAACGAAGGAACTGGTAACGCTCGCCATTGCGCTGGTATTCGATCTCCATGTTGCGCTCCAGCGCGCCGGAGTTACCGAAAACATCGATCTGCACCGAGTGGTCGATGACCATTTCAGCCGGCGCCAGCGGGTTGACTCGCTTGGGATCCCCGCCGAGTTCCTTGACGGCCTCGCGCATGGTGGCGAGGTCGACGATGCAGGGAACACCAGTGAAGTCCTGCATGATGACGCGGGCCGGGGTGAACTGGATTTCCGTGTCGGGCTCCGCGTTGGGATCCCAACCGGCCAGGGCGCGGACGTGGTCGGCCGTGATATTGGCGCCATCCTCAGTCCGCAGGAGGTTTTCAAGCAATACTTTAAGGCTGAACGGAAGGCTGTCTGCGCCCTCTACGGAGTTCAACCGGAAAATCTCATAATCGGTGCCGGCTACATTAAGTACGCCTTTGGAACCGAAGCTGTCCACAGTGCTCATGGCAGGACTCCTCTCGCAACAGTTTCATCTTTGTCGCGTGGTTGGCCGCTAGCCAGTTAGGCACGCCTTACTTAGCCGGCGACGTTTCTCTCTTGGTCGCCCCGTCGGCAGTTCATACCGCAGGACGGCAGATCGGGGCGGGACTACTAAAGCCATCGTAGTGGCATTGGCCTCCCGTGGGGCGGCTAGGAAGCCGGTACGATCAGCGCCACCGTTTCGAGGTGGTGGGTATGCGGGTAGAGATCGAAGGCGCGCAGCGATTCCAGCCGCCATCCACCCTGCTGGAAGTAACCCAGATCGCGGGCGAACGATGCGGGGTCGCAGGATATATAGGCAATGGCGCGTGGTTGGGTATCGATGAGCTGCTGGACCACGGCCTTACCCGCCCCGGCCCGGGGAGGGTCGAGGACCACGGCGTCAAAACTGCGTGCACGCTGACGGAGTACCCGCTCCACCCGGCCTTGGACGATCTCCACATTCGACTCGCCGTGAAGGTTTTTCCTAGCGTCCCGGCTGGCACCCGGAGCGCCCTCAACAGAGAGCACCGATCCGGTGACTCCCACGGCTTCAGCCAAGGGAGCCGAGAAAAGGCCGGCGCCGGCGTACAGATCCGCCACAGTTGCGCCGGGCTCAAGGAACCCACCGTGGGCGAGGAATCCTGTCATTGCTGCGGTGAGGGTGTCTGGCGCGGCCCGGTGGATCTGCCAGAACCCCTCGCCACTGACGCGGTACTCGTGACCCGCAGCTGTTTCCTGCACCCAGGTCCTCCCCCGGAGCTGGACGGCATGGCCAGTGCCAGGCTCAAAGCTGGCCACGGATACGTCGGGCGGCAACTGCGCCACCACGCTATGGATTCGCTTGGGGCTCGTCGATTCCTCCGGAGCCACAAGAACCAGGGGTCGCGTACTGTTCGCGGGTGCTGCAACTTCCACCCGCGCAATCCCGGTCCAATCCACGTCCCATAGCCGCAACTCATTGATGGCAGGAAGTGCCAGAGGCATGTCCTTCACCGGGATGACGAGGTCGGAACGATGCGCGTGCATGCCCAACCGTCCCTTGGAGGTCACGGCGAAGCCGACGCGCGTGCGCCAGCCGAGGCCGCCGTCGTCATCCCCTACGGCCTCAACGTCGGTCACCCGCTCGATGCCGGCAAGACGCTTGAGCTGCTCGGCTAGAACCTGGCCCTTCAGCTCCCGCTGCCACGGCAGGTCAATATGGCCGAGCTCGGCACCACCAACCGGAGGGCCGCCGTGGCGCCAGGAGTCCAGAGAATCGGCAAGTTTCCAAAAGTGGCGGACGCGGTGCGGTGAAGCATCGAGGACCTCGACGACGTCGGCACGCCAGAAGTGCGAGGCCTCGCCGGAATCGGTCAACCTGATCCGGACCTTTTCCCCCGGGATCGCGTGGCGGACGAAAATCACGCGGCCTTCGTGCCGAGCGACGAAATGGCCACCGTGGGCGATCGGCCCTACATCTACGACGAGTTCAGCCCCTGGCTCGTCGTTCCCTACGCTGCCGGCGGCCGGGGTGGAAGTGCTGTGGAAGGTCATTTGGTATCCTGCAGTGCCTTTGCTTCTTCGGAGGACTTCAACTGCCACGGGACGCTGGCCACCATCACACCGGGCTCGAAGTGGAGCCGGGTCTTGATTCTCAGGGCCGTCTGGTTGTGGACAAGTTGCTCCCACCATTTACCCACAACATATTCAGGGATATAGACCACGATCAGGTCCCGTGGGGAGTCGCGCCGCATGTTCTTGATGTAGTCCATGATGGGCGTCACCGTCTCGCGGTACGGACTGGCCAAGACCGTCAACGGCACCGGAATCTCGAGCTTCTCCCAATCACGGACGGTGTGTTCCGTGTCCTCGGGGTTGATATCGACCGTCACGGCATCCAAACGCGAGGGGCGTGAGGCCCGTGCGTAGGCCAAAGCGCGCAGTACGGGTTTGCGGACGTGCGAGACAAGCAGCACGGCGTGGACGCGTGTCGGCAGGGCCCTGGGTGAGGAGTCCTCATCCACCGCGAGTTCCTTGGCCACGTTGTCATAGTGGGCGCGAATGCTCCACATGATCAGGAACAGAACGAACATCGCCAACAGGGCGATCCATGCACCCTGTTCGAACTTGGTGATCAGGACAATAGCCAGAACCAAGGCCGTCATGCCGAAACCGACCATGTTGATGGTTCGGGATTTGATGATGCGCCGGCGGACGGCTTTGTCCTTGGCCAGTTTCAGTTGCCGGCCCCAGTGCCGGATCATGCCGAGCTGGCTGGCGGTGAAGGAGATAAAAACGCCCACAATGTACAGCTGGATGAGTTTGGTGACGTCTGCGTTGAACGACAGGATCAGAACCAGCGCCCCCGCCGCCAGGGCCAGCACGCCGTTACTGAAAGCAAGCCTGTCACCACGGGTGCGGAGTTGCCGGGGCAAGTATCCGTCTTGGGCGAGGATGGATCCCAACACCGGAAAACCGTTGAACGCAGTGTTGGACGCGAAAACGAGGATGACGCCCGTGGCCGCCACCACGATGTAGAAAGGAATCGATCCGGCCCCGAATATGGTGTCGGCGATCTGGCTGATTGCAGGGTTCTGGACATAGCCGTCCGGCAACGGTTTGCCGTCAACGAGGAATTCCGTGGCCGGGTCCTGGACGATATGCACCTTGGTGGCGTTGGCCAGGAAGAGTATCCCGGCAAGCATTGCAGCCGCGATGGCACCGAGCAGCAGCAATGTAGTAGCCGCGTTTTTGCTCTTGGGCTTCTTGAAGTTCGGCACGCCGTTGCTGATGGCCTCGACGCCGGTCAGTGCAGCGGCGCCGGAGGAGAACGCACGCAACAGCAGGAATCCACCGGCCAGCCCTACCAGGCCTTGGTCGAAACCCTGCTGCGGGACGATGGTGAAGTTAGCCGACGGAGCCTGCCCCAACTGCCCGGTAACGAATTGGAAGATACCGACGGCGGTCATGCCCAGGATGGAAGCCATGAAGATATAGGTAGGAACGGCGAACACCGAACCCGCTTCTTTAATGCCGCGGAGGTTAACCAACGCAAGGACCACGACGCCAACGGTGGCGATGACAGCCTGCTGTCCGTGCATCGACGGTATGGCAGTTGTCACATACGCGGCCGCAGATGACATCGACACGGCGACCGTGAGCACGTAGTCCACCAACAGTGCGGCAGCAACCGTGAGGCCTGCGTATTTCCCGAGGTTCACGTTCGCGATTTCATAGTCCCCGCCGCCGGAGGGATATGCGTGGACGTTTTGCCGGTAGGAAGCAACAACTGTGAGCAACACCACCATGACGGCGAGGCCGACCAGCGGTGAGATAGTCACGGCGCTCACCCCGGCCAACGCCAATGTCAGCAGGATTTCATCAGGGGCATAGGCCACTGAGGAAAGGGCGTCAGAAGCGAAAATCGGCAAAGCGATGCGTTTGGGCAGCAAGGTGTGGGCCAAGCGGTCGTTCCGGACCGGCTTGCCTACCAATATCCGCTTTGCGGCGTTGAGAATAGTCAGCACCCCGCAAAACTACTCTGAATCCACGGCGATGTCATGACGGTGGTCGCCGCCGTACGGGCACTGCGACGGTAAAGTCTTACGAAGCGGCAGCACAAGCGGCAGGACGATACTTTTTAGGAGACATGGTGGCTCACTTCGTGATCATGGGTTGCGGCCGTGTTGGCGCAACCCTGGCACACACCCTGGAGGACGCAGGCCATTCCGTGGCGGTGATCGATCAGGACGAACGTGCCTTCCGGCGCCTGCGCAACACTTTCTCGGGACGCAAGGTCACGGGCGTAGGATTTGACCGGGACACCCTTAAGAGGGCCGGCGTGGAGGAGGCCTACGCATTCGCTGCGGTCTCCAGTGGAGACAACTCGAACATCCTCGCCACACGCGTCGCCCGTGAAACTTTCCACGTGGGCCACGTGGTGGCTCGAATCTACGATCCCGGACGGGCCGAAATCTACCAGCGCCTGGGCATTCCCACGGTTGCGGCTGTCCGCTGGAGCGCTGACCAAGTCCTGCGCCGCATCCTCCCCGAACAGCACCTTGCGGGCGATTACCGGGAGCCGTCGGGACGTTTGGTCTTGGCTGAAATCGATCTTCATGAAGGCTGGATCGGGCACAGCCTCAGTTCCATCGAGGCCGCTGCTGGTATCCGTATCGCGTTCCTGACCCGGTTTGGCGAAGGAATGCTGCCGCAAACCGGAACGGCTTACCAGCAAGGCGACACAGTCCACGCGATGCTGAGCCTGGACCGGACAACGGAGATCAGCCGGATCCTCGCCAAAGCACCCATCAAGGAGTTGTAGTGAAAGTTGTCATAGTTGGCGCAGGCAGCGTCGGCTCGTCCATCGCGCGTGAGCTCCTGGCCCACAACCACCAGATTCTCCTGATCGACCTGAAGCCCGAAGTCATTGGTCGCAGCGGCTTGCGGGGAGCCCGCTGGTTGGTTGGAGACGCCTGCGAGTTGAGCACCCTGCAGGACGCGAAACTGGAGGATGCCGACGTCGTGGTTTCAGCCACCGGTGACGACAAGGTCAACCTCGTGGTTTCGCTGCTGGCCAAGACGGAATTCGGCGTAGGCCGTACCGTCGGGCGGGTCAACAATCCCAAGAACGATTGGATGTTCAACGACTCCTGGGGTGTCGACGTGGCAGTCAACACACCCCAACTCATGACGGCCTTGGTGGAGGAAGCGGTTGAGATCGGTGACATCGTGCGCCTGCTGACCCTGCAGACCGGTGTGGCGTCCATCGTGGAATTCACCGTTCCACATGACTCGCACATTATCGGCAGCACGGTAGGTGCCATCGAATGGCCTGAGGACGCTACTTTGGTTGCTATCCTGCGGGACCACGTGCCGATCACGCCTACGCGGGACGATGTTCTCGACGGCGGTGACGAACTGTTCTTCGTGACCACCCTTGCCGCCGAAGACGACCTCAGGGGCCTGCTGTCTCCAGCCTCCGTTGCCGGACATGGACCCCGCGACGACGACCAGGAGTCACCCGATCAGGCTGCGGACGACGACGGCTTCGACGGCTGAGGCGCGGGCTTGGTGACAAGCCAAGCGACCCACAAGCCGAGGATGTACAGCGGAGCACCCATCAGGATCCGTGTGGTTGCCAACGCGGTCAACCCTGGCTCACCCATAAGGTACAACGGCACCTGGACCACGAGCCGCAAGGCAAGGACAGCGACCACGATCCAGGTGCCGTTGGCGTAGGTCCGGAGGCGCACTGGATTTTTTCGCCAGTCGAAGCCTTCATTGCGGACGAACCCGAAGAGGAGTCCGGCGATAGGCCATTTCACCACCACCGACAACGCCATTGCAGCTATGTAGGCGACGTTGGTAAAGAATCCCAGAACGTAAAAGTCCTCAGCCCTGCCTGTCGTATTGGCCAACCACGCCGAGATGCCAACGCCCACCACGCCTGCCAAGGCTTGGGTCAGCGGACGTCGCTGGACGATCCGGATGACCGTAAAGATTGCGGCAGCAGCCAAGGCAGCCACCAGCGACACTGTCAGGTCCCTGGACATGGTGAATGCCACGAGGAAAACAAGCCCCGGCAGGATGCTCTCGGCGATGCCTTGCACTCCGCCGGCGGACTTCAGCATGTCTACGTGCCCTGAGCTGTTCCGCTGGATACCGGCCCGCTCGGCGTACCCGGCAGCCAATTCGGACATCGTTGGCCCAGTCGTTGGGGGAACCACCGCTGGGTTCGGGGCACCTGTTGGGTTGGCTGGGTCTGTCGGTTCTGATCCGTTGGCCACGTTTTTAGTGCTCCTGGGTGGAAAGTATCTCGTAACGGGGATTGAACATGGCCGGAAGACCTTCGACCTCGGTGACCATGCCTTTGAGATGGACCTCCACCCCGGCCTTGATGCCCGGCACCCGATCCCGGCCAAGCCAAATGACGCGTAGCCGTGGATTTGGCTTTCTGGCGCCGCCGGCTGCCGGGGATCCGGTCTGGACGTGGTCGACTACCAGCGCAGAAAAGAAAGGCTGCGGGCTGGGTGGTTGATGTGTCACCGAATCGACGAATCCGTAGCATTCTGCCCGGCCACGGGCAGGGAGGTCCTTGACTCCATGCCCTTGCTGCTGGAGGGATCCATTCCCTGCCGTCGCGTCAGCCAATCTGGGTGATCTCCGGTCCTCGTTCGGGCTGGTGCATCGCGGCCTCACCGGCGGGGGCGCCTGCCTGTCCTGGAACGGCAGCATCCTTGGGTACCCGCAGCTGCAGGAGTTCCCGCGGCGGCATCGGGCTTTCACCGCGAACCACCACTACGCGCCGGAACAACTCCTCCAGGTCGGCCGCGGCCTCGCGATTCAACGCAGCCTCCCCGCCCAGAACGCCCCGAAGGAACCAACGGGGACCGTCGACGCCGATGAATCGGGCCGCGCGGAAACCCCGGCTTCCATCTGTGGCTTCTGCGGGCAGTTTCGCCACCAACTCGGGTCCGAAGCTCCCCGAAATTTCTTCGGTTTCTCCGCTCTGGCTCGCTACCGACTCACTGATTTGCTCGCGAATCTCGTCCCAGAGACCCTCTGAGCGCGGGGCGGCAAACGCCTGGAGTTGGAGGCTGGAACCGCCCAGATCCATGGTGACCGCCACAACGCGCTGCGTGGCCTCTTCGACTTCGAGCCGCAACTGGAGGCCATCGGCCGGTGCAATTAGCAGCGCCCCAAGGTCAACGTAGCCGTCCTGGCTCTCGATTTCGCTAATGTCCAAAGGACCCTTGCTCCCCCGGAAGTCCCCTTTGGCTGCTGTCCCGGCAGCCCCGGAACTTTGTACTTCAGCGGAGTCGGATTCGCCGAGCGTTCCAGCGGTACCGGTCTTCTCGGCCTTGGACTTCTTGCCGCGCCCAAAAAGCATCGGGTTTTCTCCTTAGTAGTGGTCTGTCCCCAAGTAAACCGCAACCACAGTCAACAACGGCAATGCGGCATCCCTTTCATGGGTGCCGCCCGCCGTGAGGGTGGACTATTTACGCCTGTGGTGTGGTGAAGCCGCCTGTGGAACCGAAGCCGCCGGTACCGCGTATGGAATCGGACAACTGGTCGACGTTGACGAACTGTGCATACTCCACGCGCTGAATCACCATCTGTGCAATTCTATCGCCGCGCTTGAGCTCTATGGGCTGGGTTGTGTCCGTATTGAGGAGGGTCACGGCGATCTCCCCGCGGTACCCGGCGTCCACCGTTCCCGGTGCGTTGACCACGGTCAAGCCGTGCTTGGTTGCCAAGCCCGAGCGGGGGTGGATGAGGGCAACGAAGCCATTCGGCAACGCGATGGAAACGCCTGTTGGAACCAACTTCCGCTCGCCCGGGGCCAAGTGCACATCTTCGCGTGCGCGCAGGTCCGCCCCGGCGTCGCCAGGGTGCGCGTACGACGGCGCTTCAAGGCCGTCGTCGAGCATTTTCAACTGGACGTTAACGGTAGGGGTCCCATAGCTTGCCGGGGTATCCGCGCCATCCGCGTTCGCGGGTCCGGCCTCTGTCCTTAGTACTGCGGTCTCGTTGCTCACAGTGGTTTATTCTACGTTGCCCTCCACCGCCGGGGCGTCCCGATTTGGCGTGGACCGATAAGCTGGATCCATGCCTACGCCTGACCCTTCCGCCTCCATGCCCGCCGGAAACACCGCCTCATCCTCCCAGCCCATCTATACAGAGAAGCTGTGGCCGTCGGCGTGGATCTGGATTGTGGTGGTAGGGCTGTCGAGTGCAGGACTCTTGATGTTCGGACCCATCAGCACGGCCGCTGCCATCATTGCGGCCCTTGTCCTTTTTGCGCTCATGACAACCATGCTGCTGCTCTCAACGCCCACCATCTCGGTCACCCAAGACACCCTCCGCGTGGGACGCGCAACCATCGACCGCGAGTTCGTGGGCACCGTGGAGGGCTTCGAAAAAAGCGATGCTTCCGCCGAGCGCGGCACACGCCTGAACGGCCTCGCCTACATGTGCTTCCGAGGATGGGTGGACCCTGTGGTCAAGATCGAGATCACCGACCCTGCGGACCGCACCCCGTACTGGCTGACGTCCACCCGAAGGCCGGACGCACTTGTTTCTGCGTTGACCTCCCCCAGAGCCTGACGCTCGCCCAATCTAGCTTTCGCATTCGGTGCAGTACAGGTGGCCATCCCGCTCTGCCGCAATCTGCGATCTGTGCTTGACCAGGAAACAGTTGAAGCACGTGAATTCGTCAGCTTGGGGCGGCGTAACCTGGATGAGGAGCTCTTCTCCGGAGAGATCGGCTCCCGGCAACTCGAAAGCATCAGCTAAATCTGCTTCGTCCACGTCCACCGCTGAGGACTGACTCCCTGGCTGGCGCGTCTTGAGCTCCTCAATGGAGTCTTCGCTGACGTCTTCCTCAGTTTTCCGAGGGGCATCGTAATCCGTGGCCATCGTCTTTTTCGTCCTCCGAACCTGCAATGGATAGATTGCCGGACTGGCGCAAAACCTTTGTTTCCGGTGTACGGGTCCAACGCCGGGGTACGCGGATTTGTGCCCGATACCGGCCAGATTTTCCTCCGCCGTACCGCAAAAGTCCAGAGCTTCGCCAGGGCCTCACTTCTTCAGGCGGACCTTCGCCACAACGCCAGCCGGACGCCAGCCAAGATATTAACCCGGATGTTTTGCCGGAATATCACGGCACGCCCCTTGTCCTAATAGGAAAAGGCCCGCGTGGGTGGCAGAGTTTCGAATGTCAGTTATGCCATGTGGTGGAGGGTGTTATGCAGGATCTACGACTGGTAGGCGTCCACGACGACGGCGGCCATCTGCTTCTCAGCGGACCCGGCGGTGCGATGTTCCAGCTTCCGATCGACGAGGCCCTGAGGGCTGCCACCAGCCGGACCCCCGCCCAAGTGGCGGCACGAGCCGCCAACTCCCCCATCGCCATGTCACCACGGGACATCCAGGCGCGGATCCGCGGCGGAGCAACCGCCGCAGAAGTCGCTGAACTCTCGGGACTGCCGCTTGCCAGCGTGCAACGGTATGAAGGTCCCGTCCTTGCCGAACGTGAATATGTGGCTCGGCAGGCACGCAATATCGAGATCGCTTCTCCTGTCCCCGGCCACGACGTCTACCGTTCGGCGTTCGGCGACAACCCGGCGAGCCTCGGCGAGATGGTGAACCACCGGCTCGCAGCGCACGGCATCGATTCCTCAACGGTGGAGTGGGACTCTTGGCGTCGCGCTGACGGTACGTGGACGGTCGTGGCGCGCTTCGAAACCATTCCGGGCGCCCAGGGCAGCATCGGCGAGGAGCCACCGGCTATGTGGACGTTCAGTCCGCAACGGAAATCCCTGCAGAACGCCAACCGCTGGGCCCAGCAGTTGAGCGAACTCGAGCCCTTGGACGGCCCAGTGCCTGCACGGCGCCTCACCGCCGTGTCCGATCGGCCCTTCGACTTCGAAACCGACGCCGAGACCGCTGCGCGCACGTCAGCCAAGGACTCGGACAGCCTGCTGGAGATGCTGCGTTCCCGGCGCGGCCAGCGATTGGGCGTGGACGAAGAGGCGGACGACGCCTTAGCGGTCCTCTTGACCAATGTTCCCGCTGCCCACCCGAGGCCCGAGGACGTCGACGCAATCGAGGAACCCGCCAGCGCGGACCCGGAGACCGATCCGACGCCTGCCACGCGCTCCCGCAGGGACGGCAGGCCCTCGATACTTTCGCGGCTCAGCTTGGCGCCGATGCACACAGACACGGGCGACGACGGCGACGCTTCCTTGCGGCTCCATGAGGGCGTCAGCACGGACACGCGGGAAATCACGGTGGTGGCCAGTCCCCTGCGGACAGTCTCGGGGCCGGGCGCACGGAAGCCCGCCGGCCTGGATGAGCTTCTCGGCAGCGGCGGTGATGGAGCCTCAGCTGTGGATCCATCCGATACCGACCATGCTGACACGCACACTGCCGAGATACAGATTCAAGGGACCAAGGTTCAAGGGACAAAAGCCGCCGACCCCGAGCCACCAAGCTCAGAGACACCAAGCTCAGACACACCGGATTCAAAGGCCCCTGCCAAGCATAAAGAGCCAGATGTTTCCGCGGAGCGGCAACCGTCCCGGCCTAAACGCTCAAGCATTCCCAGCTGGGACGAAATCGTTTTTGGTGCCCGCGGAGACTAGCATCCCTGTTCGGGCCTGATCCCCGAACGCGCACCAATCACCGAAGGCACAACCCCGGAACGCACACCCCCGAAACCTCGGTCAGCCGCGCTTGCCCGTAGCCGTGAAACAAAGCAGCGGGATCTCGCGCTCGGCCTTGGTCAGTGATCCGTGCTGTCCTACCACTTCCAGGGACGCCGGCCTCACCCTTCGGGTGTCATAGAGGGCTAAGGTATCCCGGGCCGCGATCATGACGTCACCAATCCTCGAGGCGACCTCCGGGCGGACGGCGCCGAACAATCCGGCGTTTACTGCTTGCTCCCGCGTGAAGGCCCAAATACGTTCGCCAAAACGCTGGCGCCAGGCAGCAATGAGAGCCTCCCGGTGGGTCTCATTGGTGTCCGGTTCCAAGTAAAGATGAACCATGCGGGGTTCCCCCGCGGTGTGCCGTACACCGGAGACCAGCGACGCATCGGCGGAGTAGTCGATGCGCTGGGACTCGGGAACATCCAGCATCCCGTGGTCCCCTGTCACGACGATCGTGGTCCCGGCGGGCAGGGTGGCGGCGAGGCGTTTGATGGTGAAATCGAGCTCTTCCAGCTGATGCTCCCACCGCTCCGACTGGGATCCGTACCGGTGGCCCGCTTTGTCCAGTTCGTTGACGTAGAAGTACATGAGGGACCTCTGGGACCCGGACATGGCTTCGGCAGCAGCAGCCGTGCGCGCGTGGAGGGTGGTTCCACCCGCGAAGCGGCTACCCCGCAGGGCTGCTTGCGTCATGGGGGAATTCCCGAACTGCGGCAGGCTGACAGTGATGACGTCAAGCTCCGCCGCAACCCGCTCAAAGACAGTGGGGCAGGGCTGCCATTGTTGCGGGTCCACCCCTGCGTCCCAGTTGCCAAGCAGGTTCACTACTTTGTCCTGGGCAGGATCGAGGACGTCGTAGCCCACCATCCCGTGCTGACCGGCGGGAAGGCCGGTGCCCAGGCTGGCGAGGGACGCCGCCGTCGTACTGGGGAAAGCCGAGTCTATCCACACCGGAATGTTCCCTTGCCCTGCTGCAGCGACAGAGCGCAAAAAGGGCGTATGTGAAGCCTTTTGTTTGAGCAGGTTCCGTCCCAGGCCATCGGCGAGGACCACGCAGACACGCTGCGTGGGGAGCAGCCCAAGGCGGTTGTCAAAACCAGGCACACCCAAAGCCGCGGCGGAACTGGTCATGACTTCGGCGATCGACCTGCTTCCGAACAGTGGCGCTGAAGGTACGTCCGTTTGCGGATCGCTCAACGCTGGTGTCCACGGTTCAAGCGGTTACTGAAAACGCCTGAACGGGGCCGGGGCGCCGGAACGGCCGAGTGCTGGAGAGGAGCCGCGTTGCCGGTATTGACCGCACGCAGAGCGCGGGCAAACGTTTTTGCGTCTTGAACGGCCTGGAGCCCGTCTGCCTCAGCACTGATGCGCAACACAATGTCTTCCTGGGCGATTGTGCCGCTGTAGCCATGATCGGCTTCGCACTGTGGATCACCGCAGCTGGCAGGTCCCATATCCAGCCGCTGGCCACCGGACCAAGCGATGGAGACCGTCAGCTCGCGTACCGGGTCCGACGGCTTGTAATCCTGCGGCTGGGCATAGATGTAGCTCAGCACGACTGAACGGATCTGGGCCACTGGCACCGACTCGGTGGAGATTTGCGCGACGATCTGTTCGCCTGCCTCGTCCAGTTGCTGGTCATCCACGTGGGTGATCACCAGCATGTCCTCGGTGAGCACCAGGACGGTAATGTGCCGGCGTACCTCAGCCCGGTCGAAATGGGTCTCCAGATGCACGAGGTGCGACAAGCATTCGCGACCGTCCAGGGCATCATCCACGACGTCGGACACCAACCGTGGGTAGAAACCCGCCTGTTCCAGGGCTTGGGCCAAGCTCTGCCCTTGGGAGGTGTGGTGGTGGGAAGTGTGGGACCCGGTGTTGGACGGACCCGAGTGGGGCGTCGGAGACTGCGTGCTCATTCCCCCATTTTCACAGATCGCCCGGTGACTTCCTAACCGCATCCCTGCCCTGTGGACGGAACTCGGCGGCTAGCCACGCATGGCCCGGCGGGCACTGTCAGTCCGCTGCGCCGCGTTCCCGATCCAGACTTCCGCGCCAAGGATTGCCGCTCCTGACGAGCCGGCGAGGACCGGGTTGAACTCCACCAAGGCAATGCCCGGGTGGTCGTCCTTAAGCTTCGCCAGCCGAGCTGCAATGTCTTCCAAGGCTGCAACGTCCACGGCCGGCAAGCCTTGGTAGCCGAAAAGCTTCCGTGATGCCCGGGGAGACCGGATCACATCATGCAAGTCCGCTGTGGAGAGGGGCGGAACCCGATGGGCCCAGTCATCCAAGAGGTTCACGGCATCCCCTGCCAGCCCAAAGGAGACCACCGGCCCCAGCAGCGGGTCCTCCATGGCGCGGAGCGTGCAGGCTTGTCCCACTGGTGCCATTGCCTGCACTTCAAGGGATGGGGACCCGTACGGTGCCAAAGCCCTGCGCATCTGGGCGACGTTTTGCCGCAGGGATTCGGCATCCTGGATATCAAGCCGGACGCCGCCAAGGTCAAGCCGGTGCCGAAGGGAAGGTTCCGTGGTTTTCAGGACCACGGGCCAGCCCATTTCCTCTGCTGCCACCACCGCTTCATCCGGGGTTGCGAAGCCCACAGACGGCAGGACATCGATGCCGTAGCCGGACAGCAACGTCGCGGCAGCACCGGCGTCGAGCTTCCTGAGCTCATCGCCTTCGAGGTCGGCCAGCATCGACGCCAGAAGGTCCCCCGTCCCATCTACATCGCACCCCTCCGGGTCAAGGAAGAGCCCTTGGTCGCGATCACGCCACTGGGCATACCGGACGGTCGCAGCCAGCGCCGCAACAGCGGTCCCGGCGCTGGAATAACAGGGCAGATACACCCCTCCTTCGCCCCCGACCAAGCCTTCCACCTGGATCGAGGGATCAAGGATGCCCGTGAATGCGGCAACCACCGGTTTCCCGGCCCGGGAGGCGCACTCGGCAAGAACGCCGGCCAAGGCTTCAACAGTGAGGCCTCGGACGGGCAGGAGAGCTGCCACTACTGCGTGCACCGTCTCCTCTGCCAAAGTTTCCTGCAGGCGGGCCCGCAGTGCGGGCAGGGCAACGGACATGCCGGCTTCAAGGTCCACATCAGTGACAAAGCGCTTTACGTCCAGCCCGAGCGGACCGGCACTGTCGGCGACCACTTTGGCCAGGGCCGTGGAGTTGGAAAACACGGCCACACCCGGACCGCTGGGCAAAGCCTGCGTGGAAACCACTTGCGCGATGTCCATCAGTTCTTCGATGGTGTCCACCCGGATAACCCCGGCTTGGCGCAACATGGCATCCAACGCAGCCGGTGGAGCCTGGGTGGTCCGGACGGCATGACCGGGCGGCAGGCTAAGGCCCGTGACGTCGGACTTGGCAACAATGACGGGCTTGTTCCGCGACAATCGCCGTGCCAACCGCGAGAATTTGCGTGGATTGCCGATTGATTCGAGGTACAAACCCACCGCAGAGGTATCGGCGTCGTCCTCCCAAAACTGCATCGCGTCGTTGCCCGAGATGTCGGCGCGGTTCCCGGCGGACAGCACCGAGGACAAACCCAGCCGCCGCCGACTTGCGGCAGCATAGACGGACACACCCACGGCCGCGGACTGGCTGAAGAGGCCCAGGCTGCCTCGCCGGGGCATGGTGGGGGCCATGGATGCATTAAGGGAAGTTGCCGGGTGTGTATTGACGATCCCCAACGATTCGGGGCCGATGACCCGCATCCCGTTAGCTCTGGCGCGCCGAACCAAGTCGTGTTGACGCGCAAGGCCGCGTTCGCCGTCGTCGGCAAATCCCGCCGTCGCGACCACAATTCCCTTGAGTCCGGCGCCGATGCAGTCCTCCACCACTTTGGGAACCTCATCGTAGGGAACAGCGATGATGGCCAACTGGACCGGCCCGGGTATGTCCGAGAGTTTGGCGAACGAGATCATGCCCGCCAGTTCAAAGGCCTCCGGATTGACGGCGTACACCGGGCCTTTGAACCCGCCCTCGATGATGTGTTCGAGCAGTTGGTGGCCGATGCTTCCCCATTTACGGCTGGCACCGATCACAGCCACCGACGACGGCGACAACAGGTCGCGGACGCTGCGAGCCTCCGCGCGGTGTTCCCGGGATTCCATGACCGCACGGGATTTCTCCGTGGGGTCGATGTTGAACTCGACTGAGACCACGCCGTCGTCGAATTGCCGTTTGAGGTCATAGCCGGCATCGGCAAAGACCATGAGCATCTTCCTGTTGTCCGGCAGCACTTCGGCCGTGAAGCGGCGGATCCCGTTTTCACGGGCGGCCACAGCCAAATGCTCCAACAGAATGGAGCCAATTCCGCGGCCTTGGTGGGCGTCTGAAATGTTGAAGGCGACTTCAGCCTCCAGCGGGTCATCGAGCCGGTCATAGCGGCCGATCCCGATAATCTCGCCCCCGATGGTGATAACGAAAGCCACCCGGCTGACGTGGTCCACTTCAGTGAACCGCCGCACTTCCTTGCCCGAGAGCTTGGGCTTGAATGAGAAGAACCGCATATAGATGGAAGCTTGGGACTGGGCCGCGTGGAACGCCTGCAAAGCATCGGCATCCTGGGGCCTGATAGGGCGGAGGTGGGCGGTCCCGCCGTCGCGCAGGACGACATCGGCCTCCCAATATTCCGGATAAATGCCGACGCCGGGCTGATCCACCATAGGCTTAGCCTAGCTAAAACATCCGCAGTACAACTTTCAAGGATTCACCGACCCCATGGCCCGCAGCCAAACTTCCGCACGCAAGGGCGAGCCCCTCGGCGACTTCACCGAAAACATCGTTGATATCGACGTCACTTCCGAGATGGAAGGCTCCTTCCTGGAGTACGCCTACTCGGTCATCTATTCGCGCGCCCTCCCGGACGCACGCGACGGCCTCAAGCCCGTCCAGCGGCGCATCCTGTACATGATGGCCGACATGGGACTGCGCCCGGACCGTGGACATGTCAAGAGCGCGCGCGTGGTGGGTGAGGTCATGGGTAAGCTCCATCCCCACGGTGACGCTGCCATTTACGACGCCATGGTGCGCATGGCCCAGGACTTCTCGCTGCGGTTGCCTTTGATTGATGGCCACGGCAACTTCGGCTCGCTCGACGACGGCCCGGCCGCCCCGCGCTACACGGAAGCACGACTCGCCGCCGCCGCGTTGACCATGACGGACCACCTGGATGAAGACGTGGTGGACTTCGTTCCGAACTACGACAACCAGCTGACCCAGCCGGAGGTCCTCCCCGCAGCGTTCCCCAACCTGTTGGTGAACGGAACCACCGGAATCGCCGTGGGCATGGCAACCAACATGGCTCCGCACAACTTGGTGGAGGTCATCGCCGCGGCACGCCACCTCATTGCGAAGCCGGACGCCACGCTGGACGAGATCATGCGTTTCATCCCCGGCCCGGACCTGCCAACGGGCGGCCGTA
The DNA here is from genome assembly GCF_030209745.1 of Arthrobacter sp. fls2-241-R2A-200. Taxonomy (GTDB): domain Bacteria; phylum Actinomycetota; class Actinomycetes; order Actinomycetales; family Micrococcaceae; genus Arthrobacter. The sequence continues at coordinate 154,841 of NZ_JARVRJ010000010.1, read as the reverse complement.
TTGTGGGCCTTGACGGAATCCGCGATGCCTACGCCACCGGCCGGGGCTCGTTCAAAACCAGGGCAAAAGTCGAGGTGGAACAGCTTTCGGCGCGGCGGACCGGCTTGGTGGTTACCGAACTCCCCTACATGGTGGGGCCGGAGAAGGTCATTGAGAAAATCAAGGACGCCGTCAACGCCAAGAAACTAACGGGCATCAGCGACGTCGTGGACCTAACGGACCGTAACCACGGCCTGCGGCTCGTTATCGAGTTGAAGAACGGCTTCAATCCGAACGCCGTGCTGCAGCAGCTGTACCGCTACTCCCCCATGGAAGATTCCTTCGGCATCAACAACGTCACTCTTGTTGACGGCCAGCCGCAGACTCTCGGGCTGCTGCAGTTGCTGCAGGTCTATGTGGAACATCGCCTGAATGTGGTGCGGCGCCGCACCTCGTTCCGCTTGGGCAAAAAGAAGGACCGCCTCCACTTGGTGGAGGGCCTGCTGATCGCGATCGTGGACATCGATGAAGTTATCCAGATCATCCGTTCGTCCGACGAAGCCTCGGCTGCACGGGAACGGCTTATGTCCATCTACGATCTCACCGAGATCCAGGCCAACTACATCTTGGAACTGCGGCTCCGGCAGTTGACCAAGTACTCCCGCCTTGAGTTGGAGAAAGAGCAGGACGAGCTCCGCCGCGAAATCGAAGCCCTTGAGGCCATCCTTGCCTCTGACGAGCTGCTCCGCGACGTGGTGTCCGGCGAACTCGCCACCGTCGCCGAAAAGTACGGCACGCCCCGGCGCACGGTGCTGCTGGAATCAGAGGCGGTCTCCCCCACGGTGGCTGCAGCCCTCGCCGCTGCTGCGCCTGGTCCCAAGGGCAAAGGTGCGGCGCTGGCCCTGGAAATCCCGGACGACCCCTGCTGGGCGTTGCTGAGCGTTTCGGGCCAGATCGCCAGGACATCCAACCAGGAGCCGCTCGCTGAATCCGGACCCCGGACAAAGCATGATGTCTTCCGCTCCGCGGTAAAAACCACGGCCCGGGGAGAAATCGGCGCGGTCACCTCCCAAGGCCGCATGTTGCGGTTGCAGGTCATGGACATGCCCGTCCTGCCGCCGGTCTCCGGCCTTCCGAACCTGGCCGGCGGCGTCCCGGCGAAGGACTTCATCACGTTGCTCAAGGGTGAGTCGCTGGTGGCATTCGTCCCATTGGATGCGGTTCTGGCCATAGGCACCGTTCAGGGCGTGGTCAAACGCGTCCAGCCCGAGTATCCGTTGAACCGCGAAGACTGGGACATCATCGCCTTGAAGGACAAGGATTCAGTCCTCGCCGTGGAACCGGCCCAAGAGGACGACGTCGACCTCGTGTTCGTGACCAAACAGGCACAATTGCTGCGGTTCAGTGCCTCCAACGTCCGCCCGCAGGGACGGACAGCAGGCGGAATGGCTGGCATCAAGCTTGCCGCGGGCGACGAAGTCATCCACTTCGGTGCCGTCCGTGCCGATGATGCCGCGGCCGTCGTCGTTACCATCGCCGGGACTTCAGGCGCCCTGCCGGGCACGGCACCGGGAACCGCCAAGGTAACTGCCTTTGAGGAGTATCCCGTCAAGGGACGGGCCACCGGGGGCGTGCGCGTGCACCGGTTCCTCAAAGGCGAGGACACTTTGCTTCTTGCGTGGGCAGGACATGGCCCGGCGAAGGCATCGTCCGCAGCGGGGGTGGCAAGGTCGCTGCCGCAGGAGCACGGACGCCGTGACGGCTCGGGTGTTCCGTTATCGCAACCAGTCGAGGCTGTGGGCCCAAGCATGGCCTGGGCGCAGGAGGACTAGCCGCTAACGGCATCTTGCCGAAGGGCCGCATTGTTGGCGAAAGGCAGTAAGGCCAAGCTGGACGCCTGGCCTGGCTGCCCTTCCTTCCTGCTGTGCTTCCTCCAGTGCTTCCTTATGGGGTTTGGTTGAGGCTCAGGATGTTGCCCTCACTGTCCAGGAACCACGCAGCAGCGCTTCCGTCCGGCATCCTTGCCACGCTGTTCTCGGTCTTCAGCCCGGGGAAGTCGTAGTCCTCAAAGACCACTCCCTTCTCCCGCAACTCCGCAACAGCGGCATCAACGTCGCTGACCATCCAGCCCATTTGTGTGTTCTTTGCCGTACCAGCGTTCGACGTCTGGTAGATGAAGAATCCGGTTTCGTCGCCGCACTTGTACATGAGGTTGTCCTCGGCGTCCGGGTTCTCCGGTTCCAGCCCGAGCTTCTCGCTGTAAAACGCGCGTGCCCGGCCGATGTCCTGTGCCGGTAGAACGGCACCAACTTGCAGATCTTTGAGCATATCTTTCTCTTTCCGGCTCTCCTCCCGGGACGAACTTTACTCTCGGAGAGGTTCGGAAGTAACAGGGGTCAGGTACCTGTTTCCGGCCCGGCAGCCCGCGTCTGGCAGGGCATGTGAACGGGATCAGCTTAGACTGGCGGCATGCCGATCATCCCTGATGAAAAAGACTGGACGTGGGTGCTCTCCGAGCCCTGCCCCGACTGTGGTTTTGATCCCTCCACCGTCACTCCCTCGGTAGTCCCGGGCGTAGTACTGAACATGCTGCCCAGATGGCGCGCGGTCCTGCGCCGGGGAGAAGCATCGGAGCGCCCAAACGACCATACGTGGTCCAATCTGGAGTACGCGTGCCATGTGCGCGACGTCTTTAGCCTCTTCGACCAGCGGCTTAACCTCATGCTGACCGAGGACGACGCAAGGTTCGGGAATTGGGATCAGGACCAGGCCGCGGTGGACGGCGACTACGGGTCCTCGGACCCGCAGACCGTTGCCGACGAGCTTCAGGCAGAAGGCGAGCAGATCGCAGAGTCCTTTGCCCGGGTAGTGGAGGACGACTGGCAGCGCACCGGGATCCGCAGCAACGGATCAGAGTTCACGGTGCTGACGTTTTCGCGGTATTTCCTGCACGACGTCGTCCATCACCTCCACGACGTGGATGGCTGATCTACGCCTCGGTAGCCAACAGCTCTCCTGTCACTATGGCCGCTGCTCTTCCGGACAACTCGAGCCGCACGTCAGATGGGTCGATGTCCTCCGGATTGTGGGTCACGAGCACTACGGTGACATCCCGAAGTCCGGCCCTCAGGATCGCCATCATCTCCCGAGCCGAGGCCGAATCCAGATGGGCAGTTGGCTCGTCCAGCAAGAGCACCGATGCACCTGTCAAGAGCGTCCGTGCCATGGCTAGGCGCTGCCTCTCGCCGCCACTGAGGAAAGTGCCGCCCGGGCCAATCCGAGCGTCCAAGCCCCCAGGCAAAGCCTGCACCAGACTGTGAAGTCCGACGTCGGCCAGCGCCTTCTGCATCTCGGCCTCGCTGGGCTTCGCTCCCGTAGGCCGGCTCAGGAGCAGGTTTCCCCGAATGGTGGAGTCGAAGAGGTGAGCCTCTTGGGGGCACCAAGCGGCGACGCCCGTCACACGCGCCACGCCTTCAGTCAGTGGCAGGAATCCGAGCAGCACGGATAAGAGCGTTGACTTCCCCGCACCCGAGGGTCCCGTGACAACTAGCCAACGCCCAGGGCCAGCTTCAGCCGTAAGCCCGGAAAACACGGTCGGACCACCGGGCCATGCTGCCGCCGCGCCAACGAGTTCAAGGCCAGGTTGAGCAGGCCCACCCGCGGCCTTGCCGGGACGGTCGGGCAGGTAACGGACACCGGCGTCGAGCATCTTCCCGGCCTGTTTCGTGTCGCCGTCGGCGGTGGCGTCCAAGGCGCCCGAAGTTCCAACCCGGCCCAGGACCGCCCTCAACGCCGGGGCCAGACGGGCTGCGGAAGCAACCCCGCTGAAGGGTTCCACCAGAGCCAGCAGCACCAGGACAACCACGGCCGTGAGTTCCGGAGGCAGGCCGCCATGTAGAGGCTGTGCACAAAGGACTCCGGCCCACAAAGCACCAAGGGAGCAGCCGAGCACAATCAAGCCCTGGCCCAGTCCTTCCGCCCAAGCGGAGCGCTGGGCGGAAGCCGTGGCCTCGCGGTCCTTGGCGCGCAGGGCGGAGAGGACGGGTTCACTCACCCGGTTGGCGCTGAGATCCTCGCGGGCATTTAGCGCCACCGCGACTCCCCGGAGGACCACCGCGCGGACCTTCTGCTCAGATGTGGTGGCGTTCCGGTCGGCCAGGACGGCTCCGATCGGTGCGAGTACCAGCCCCATCACAGTGGCAAGCATCGTGGCGGGCAGCGCCGGCGGCGCGATGATGGCGGTCGCGCAGATAGCCGCCGCGCCCACTCCCACCGCAGTGACCGGAGGCAGGACCACTCGTGGCAGGAGGTCGCGGAGGGTGTCCACGTCATCCACGATTGAACCAAGTACATTGCCGCCCTGCAGGAGTCTCCGCAGGGACAGGGCACGGCGGCTCAGGGTTGCCCACAGGGCACCGCGGAGTCGCGTCATGGCCGCGAAGACGGCGTCATGGGTGAGGAGCCGCTCGGAGTAACGCAAAACGGCACGTCCGAGGCCGAAGAACCGCACTCCCACGATCGCGCCCAACAGGTAAAGAATGGGCGGTTGCTGGCTGGCCCTGATGATCAGCCAACCGGACAAGCCGGACAGGGCCACAGCAAACAGGGCCGCCAGGATAGCCAGGGCGCCTGCGGCCAGGAACTTTCCGCGAACCGGTGCAAGGACCCTCAACAAGCCTCTGATACTCGCTTGCGTCGACGCGCTGGCGCCTTCAGGAACCTCGTCCGTGTCCGCCTGCCCGTACGCTGCAGCCGCCTCGGTGGCCCTGACGGGATCCAACTCCGCGAGATACGGCACGGCAGGCGCCCGGACTGTGCCGCCAGCCCCCGGCAAGCGGGGCCGGCCCACGGACACGACGTGGTCTGCGAGCGCCCTGGTCTGCGCGTCATGGGCAACCAAGAGAATGGTTGTGGTGCCGCGCAGCGATTCAATGGCGTTGCGAACCGCGCCGGCGGCAGAGAGGTCCAGGTGGGCGGTCGGCTCGTCGAGCAAGAGGATTTTCGCTCCGGCCTCGAGTCTGGCAAGTCCTCGGGCAAGCGCCACCCGGCGCAGCTCGCCGGGGCTCAGTTCGGCGGGTACTTTGCTTGCGAGGTGGCTTGCCGAGGCCAAACGAAGTACGCGGGCAACGGCCTCAGCGGTGTCGAGTTCGGTCTCCCCCAGATAGAGCCCTATTTCTTCCCGCACGGTGTCCGAGGCCATGACCGGGTGCTGCGGTACCCATGCGACGGATTCCGGGTGGACTCCTGTGACGGTCCCGGTGACGCTTGTACCCTGCCCGGACCCAATGAGTCCCGCCAGGACGCGCAGGATGGTACTTTTCCCGGCGCCGCTCTCGCCGTCGAGCGCTGTTATGGCACCTCGGGGGGCGGTGAAGGTCAGCGGCCCGACGGCGGCCTGGCTCATGCCGGCGTAGGTGACCGACAGCCCTGTCACTACGACGTCGGCGAGCGGCGCACCGTTCTCGGCAGCGGTCACGGGGTGCTGGCTGGGAGCGTTGAGTACAGCGTTGGTTGTTTCCAGCGCTGCACGCCCGTCATCACTGGCGTGGTGGGCGGTGCCCAACTCCCGGAGGGGAAGGTAGCACTCGGGAGCGAGGATCAACGCCAGCAGGCCCGCCTCGAGCGGCATATCGCCCGACACGAGCCGCACACCGATGAACACGGCAACCACGGCCACCGAGATGGTTGCTATGAGCTCGAGAACCAGCGCCGAAAGGAAAGCCGTGCGGAGCGTACCCATGGTTCGCCGACGGTACTCCTCAGAGATTTCTTCCAGCGCTGCACGCTGTTCGCTGGCCCGGCCGAGGCCCACCAGGACGGGCAGTCCCTTGGCAAGTTCCAGGATGTGCCCGGACAGTTTGCGGAGGGTGGTCTGGGCAGCACGAACGGTGTCCTCTGTGTGGCGGCCAATCAGCACCATGAAGAGTGGCACCAGTGGCACCGTCAGGACGATCACCACGGCACTGACCCAGTCCGCGAAGAGTATCCGCGCCCCGATCAGCAACGGCACGGTGGCGCAGTTGATGAGTGCGGGAAGGTATTGGGTGTAGTAGTCGTCCAGCGCGTCCAGGCCTCGCGTGGCAAGGACCGCAAGGCCGCCGTCGTTCATTGGCTTTTCCGGCCCTGCGATGTCCCCGGCAAGCGAGCGCTTGAGCAAGCTCGCCCGAATTTCCTCTTTGACGCCCAAGGCGGCGCGGCGGGAGGCAACTCCTTGGCCCCAGACCGTCAGGGAGCGAAGGACGGCCCCGACGGCGCCCCAGAAAAGCCCGGTGTTCGCGTCGGCGGTTCCGGACGCGAGGTGGGCGAGCAAGCCGGCCGCCGCTTGGGCAATGAGTACGAGCGAAAGTGCCTTCAGGGCCGAGAGCAGGCCGATCCAGTAAAGGGCGGAGCGGGTGGTGGGGCCTGAGGGAAAGACGGGCTTCATCGGGGTCACTAGGCCAGAGGCCGGTGATCGCCGGGCCGAGCTGCGTCGTCGGGAGCTGCACTGCCGGGAGCCGCTTTGGTCGAGACCAGCACCTTGGCGGCGATTGCGGGCAGAAATCCGTGCGCTTCAGGGATATGTGCTGCACTGACACGCCGCCTGAAGACCCAATAGGTCCATGCTTGGTACGCAATCACCAGCGGCAATCCGATGGCTGCGACGATGCTCATCAGGCCGAGGGTGTAGTTCGAGGACGAGGCGTTGGAGATGGTCAGGTTGAACGCGGGATCAATGGTGGACGGAACGACCACCGGGAACGCTGCTCCGAAAATTGAAGCCGTAGCGCAGACGAGGAACCCGCCAAGGGCGCTGAAAGCCCGCCCCTCCGACCCTGTGCGGGCCATACGCCAAGCCAACACCGCCGCCACCACACCTGCTGAAGCGATCACCCATGTCCAGGGTTTGCCCGCAAGGACCTGCAGGGCCACCATCCAACCGATCATCGGCAGTACGGCCACCGGAAGCAGCCGCACAAACCAGCGCCGGGCCCGGTGCCGCACCTCGCCGTCGGTCTTCAACGCGAGGAATGCCAGCGCATGGACCAGGGCGAACGCCACGACGCCGAAGCCCCCCAGGAGTGCGTAACCGCTGAACCAGGACATGGGTCCGCCCGTGCGGTCGCCGTTGGCGTTCAGGGGCAGGCCAGTGGTGGTGAGCGCCAAAGCTGCGCCGACGCCAAAGGCAGCGAGGAAGGATCCGACGGCGATCGCCCAGTCCCAGCCCCGGCGCCACTTCTCGGAATCCACTTTGCCGCGGTATTCGAAGGCGACGGCGCGGAAGATCAGGGCCACCAGGACAGCGAGCAAAGGCAGGTACAGCGCAGAGAACAGCGAGGCGTACCAGAGCGGGAAGGCTGCAAACGTGGCCCCTGCTGCCGTCAGTAGCCACACCTCGTTCCCGTCCCAGACAGGCCCGATGGTATTGAGCAACACGCGGCGTTCAGTGTTGGTGCGGGCAAACAGCTTCATCAGCATGCCGACCCCGAGGTCAAAACCCTCAAGGAAGAGGTAGCCGGTCCAGAGCACAGCGATCGCGATGAACCAGATGGTTGGCAACAGTTCCATTGTCAGTCTCCCTGCTTCCTAGTAGGCGAAGGCCAGAACGTCGTCCGGGGTCCCGCGGTGACCGCCGTCGTCGTCGTTGTCTTTTGCGTCACTGTCTTTTGCGTCACTGTCTTTTGTGTGCCTGCCCAGTTCCGGCATGGCAGAGGCCACGCCGCCGCGGACGTACTTGACCAGCAGCTTCACCTCCACCACGAGCAGGACCGCGTAAATCGCGGACAACACGATGAGGGACGTCAGGAGCTCTCCCGCACTGACTCCAGGCGAGACGGCGGCGGCCGTAAACATGAAGACCTGATCGATCCCGTTCATGTCCGGGTTCGGGGCAACCACGAACGGCTGGCGCCCCATCTCGGTGAAGATCCATCCGGCTGCGTTGGCACCGAACGGTGCGAGGATCCCTAGCACTGCGAGTCGCATCAGCCATGTGGACTGCGGCACGATGCCTTTGCGGGTCACCCACAAGGCCACCAGCGCGGCGAGTGCCGCCAGTCCACCAAAGCCAATCATCATCCGGAAGCCCCAGTAGGTAACCTGCATGACGGGAACGTACTGGATTTCCTGACCGGCGCGGTCACCGTAGAGCGGGTTGTTCGGCACATGGGTGCCGTACTTTGCTTGGTACTCGCCGAGGAGGCTGTTCACTCCCTTGACTTCGGTGGAGAAGTCGCCTTTTGCAAGGAAGGACAGGATTCCCGGTACTTCGATGACGGCCTTGATGTCGTCACAGTTGGTGGAACCCAGGTTGCCCACACTGAGGACGGAAAAGCCGGTGCCGTCATGGCACGCAGCCTCGGCAGCTGCCATCTTCATGGGCTGCTGCACGAACATGAGTTTGCCTTGGAGGTCACCGGTGACAGCGGTTCCTGCGAAGGAGATCATGGCAACCACGGCCCCGATCCGCAAGGACCTCAGCCATACGGAGTAATCGCCTTTGTCGCGCCCGGGGATGGTTGCTTCGCCGACAACCAATGTGCCGTCCGAGCCCACAACATCGATGCCGTCCTTCCTGCGGCGCCACAGGTGGTACCAGGAAATGCCCAGCAGGAAGGCTCCCGCGACGCCAAGAGCGCCCAGAAGGGTGTGCGGAACGGCCACCAGGGCGGTGTTGTTGGTGAAGACGGCCCACGCGTCAGTCATCACCGGCCGGCCATTAATCATGGTGACACCGACGGGGTGCTGCATCCAGGAGTTCGCCACGATGATGAAGTAGGCGGAGAAAACCGAGCCGATGACGGCGATCCACAGGCAAGCGAGGTGGACACCGCGCTTCAGTTGCTTCCAACCGAAGATCCAGAGCCCCAGGAACGTTGATTCGACGAAGAAGGCCAGCAATGCTTCCAAGGCCAGCGGCGCACCGAAAACGTCTCCCACGAAGCGGCTGTACTGGCTCCATGCCATGCCGAACTGAAATTCTTGCACGATGCCTGTGGCCACACCCATGATGAAGTTAATGAGGAACAGCTTCCCCCAGAACTTGGTCATACGGAGATATTCGGGTTTCCCGGTGCGGAACCACAGTGTCTGGATGACGGCTACCACCATGCCCAGGCCGATAGTGAGCGGCACCATCATGAAGTGGTACACGGTGGTGATGCCGAATTGCCAGCGTGCGATTTCCAAGGCGTCCATGGCTGTCCTTTGTGCGGTGGACCGAAGTGGAGACTGACTTCTACGTACCGTAGAAAACTCTGTCTTCTACACAGTGTAGAACAAACGCTGCCCGCCCACGCCGCTTCTTCAAGTGAAGTCACACACGCGCCCCAGCGCAGTACGACTCGCTCCGGGTGTCGACGCACTAATAGTTCTACTTGGCGTAGAATGAGAAGTTGAAAAGCAGTAAATTAGTGATGGAATGTTGGATCATCGCTCCCGTCGGCACTCTTGCATGGGAACCGGGATGCGGAAGGTAGGGAAGTTTTGATGGCAAGTCTTGGGGAACTCGAGCGAGCAGTGATGGATTTGCTCTGGGCAGGCCAGCAAGCAGCAACTGCCAACACGTTGCGTGACCTTTTGGCACAGGATTCTGCTGCCTCGGACGGCACAGCCGGACACCAAGGTAAGGACCTGGCAGTTACCACGGTCCTCACGGTGCTTTCGCGCCTGGAGAAGAAGGGCCTCGTGGAGCGTGAGCGCGGAACGCGCCCCCACCGTTACCAAGCGGTCTCCAGCCGTGCCGACCACACCGCCGAACTCATGCACGAGGTCCTTGGCTCGGCCCCGGACCGCGAAGCAGTGCTGGCACGCTTCATTGGTTCCGTCACAGAGAGTGAAGCCGCTACCCTGCGCAAACTGCTCGGCTACAATTAGCCACTATGTTCTGGACCTCATACCTGCTTGCGGTCCTTGCACTGATTTTGGCGTGGCCGGTACCGGTACTCCTCTCGCGCGCACAATGGCCGGCACGCTCACCATTCACGGCCATGGTTCTCTGGCAGGCCATCGCCCTTGCCGGTGGCCTCTCGATGATCGGGGCCATGCTCGTTTACGGGCTCGAGCCCATCGGCGATAACCTCATTGCCGGGCTCAAGCGCTTGGCCGGAATGGTCTTCAACAACGAACCCACCACGGCGCTGGGCTTCTGGCACGTTTTCGCCTTGTCCGCGGCTGCCCTGCTGACCGCCCACTTGGTGTTCACGTTGTTGCTGACCTACTACAAAATTGAGCGCCAACGCCGCCGGCACCGCGAATTGCTGGCCCTTTTGGCGTCCCCGTCCGACGACGGTCCCCGCACCGTGGTCATCAACCACGACTCCCCTGTGGCCTACTGCCTGCCCGGTGGCGCCCGCTCCGTGACCGTACTATCTGATGGCCTGATGGCCGCATTGGAACCCGCCGAACTCCGGGCGGTACTCATCCACGAAAACGCCCACCTCTCGCAACGGCATGATCTGCTGCTGTGGGCTTTTGCTGCTTGGCGGCAAGCCCTGCCCTGGTTCCCCACAACACGGCTCGCCCAAACAGCGGTGAACTCCCTGATCGAAATGCTGGCCGACGACGTCGCACTCCGCTCCGAAAGTACAGGGACGCTCATCAAGGCGATCGCCATCGTGGCCAGCGGCACATCGAAGCCCGCGATAGGGACCGGCGCCCTGAGCGAGGGCGGCGTCGTCGTCGAAGGCAACCAAGTGAGCGCCATGGGCGGCGCTGACTCCCCGCGCACGACGGCGTCACGCGTCAGCCGGTTACTCTCACCACAGCCGGAACTGACCCGCGGCGCCCGCGCTACAGTACTGGCGGCGTCGGCCATGCTGCTGGCCGTTCCTACCGCGCTGCTGATCTTGCCGGGACTTTTCGGCTAGGCGCGGCGTTCCCCGTTACGCGTCAATGCGCTCCCTGTCCAAGGTGGCGGCACCGGCGATGATGAACTCCTTGCGCGGCGCAACGTCCGATCCCATGAGGAGATCAAAGACTTCCTCTGCACGCTGGGCGCTGTCGATGCCCACTTTACGCAGCGTCCTGTGCCGCGGGTCCATGGTTGTTTCGGCCAGCTGCTGGGCATCCATTTCCCCCAGGCCCTTGTAGCGCTGGATGGGCTCTTTGTAGCGCTTACCCTCCTTGGCGAGGTTGGCCAGCAGGACGTGAAGTTCAACTTCCGAGTACGTGTAGACCATCTCGTTGGCCTTCTGCCCGGGATTGATGACTTCCACCCGGTGCAAGGGGGGCACGGCCGCAAAGACGCGCCCTTGCTCAACCATGGGCCTCATGTAGCGGAAGAAGAGGGTCAGCAGTAGCGTCCGGATGTGGGCACCATCGACGTCGGCGTCCGTCATGAGAATGACCTTGCCGTAGCGGGCTGCTTCAATATCGAAACTGCGCCCGGAGCCTGCCCCCACCACCTGGATGAGTGCGGCGCACTCGGCGTTGGAAAGCATGTCTCCCACCGATGCCTTTTGAACGTTGAGGATCTTGCCGCGGATTGGCAACAACGCCTGGAAGTCGGAGGAGCGGGCCAGTTTCGCGGTACCCAGCGCAGAGTCGCCCTCCACGATGAAAAGCTCCGAACGGGCAACGTCATCCGTGCGGCAATCCGCGAGCTTAGTGGGCATGGAGGACGTCTCAAGGGCGTTCTTCCGGCGCTGGGTTTCTTTGTGGACGCGAGCGGAGATGCGGGATTTCATCTCGCTGACGATCTTCTCGAGCAGCAGAGCGGATTGCGCCTTGTCATTGCGGTTGGCCGAGTTGAGCCTGTCGGTGATTTCCTTCTCCACCACCTTGGCCACTATGGCCCGCACCGCGGATGTACCCAGGATCTCCTTGGTTTGTCCCTCGAACTGCGGTTCCGCAAGCCGGACCGTCAGAACTGCTGTAAGACCGGCCAGGACATCGTCTTTCTCGATCTTGTCGTTGCCCGCTTTGAGCTTCCGCGCGTTGGTTTCAACAGCTTTACGGAAGGTCTTGAGCAATGCTGCTTCGAAGCCCGCCTGGTGGGTACCGCCCTTGGGCGTAGCGATAATGTTGACGAAACTACGCGTGGTGGTCTCATAGCCAATGCCCCACCGCAGGGCGATGTCCACTTCGCAGTCGCGGTCCACTTCCGCTATTTTGCTGTGACCGTTTTCGTCCAGGACGGGAACGGTTTCCTTGAACTTTCCGGAGCCGTGCAAACGCCACACATCGGTTACTCCGGAATCAGCGGCCAGGAACTCAACGAACTCCGAGATGCCGCCGTCGTGGTGGAACACTTCCTCGTGGACGCCGTTCTCGCCTGGGGTACCGGCAAGCTTGCGCTCATCACGGACCGTGATCCTCAGGCCGGGTACCAGGAAGGACGTCTGCCGAGCCCGCGCGGCCAGATCGTCATAGGAGAACTTTGCGTCCGGTGTAAAGATCTGCCGATCCGCCCAGTAGCGGACGCGGGTCCCTGTGACTCCCCGTTTTGCCTTACCCACCACGTCCAGCACTGAGTTCTCCACGAACGGCTCAAAGGGTGCAGCCGGACCTGGTTTGGCTCCGGAGTCAAGGAACCGGCCCGGCTCTCCACGGCGGAAGGACATCTGATAGGTCTTGCTCCCCCGGTCCACCTGCACATCCAGGCGGCTGGAGAGCGCATTGACCACGGAAGCTCCCACGCCGTGCAGGCCACCGGAGGCAGTGTACGAACCGCCACCGAACTTACCGCCGGCATGCAGTTTGGTGAACACAACTTCAACGCCGGACAAGCCCGTTTTCGGTTCGATGTCCACGGGAATGCCACGGCCGTCGTCGTGTACTTCCACGGAGTTGTCCGCGTGCAAAATGACCTTGATGTCATGGCCGAAACCGGCCAGGGCCTCATCAACGGCGTTGTCGATGATCTCCCACAGGCAATGCATCAGGCCACGGGAGTCGGTGGATCCGATATACATACCCGGGCGCTTGCGGACAGCTTCGAGGCCCTCAAGGACGGAAAGATGCCGGGCGTTGTATTCAGAATTCGGTGCCACTCGCAGTGTGCTCCTTCAGGTGTAGCTCAAACGTACTTGTCGGGCGCATCTGCGCGGGTAGTCACCGCGACACCGTGAAACCGCATAACACTGCCCCTACTAGGCTAGCCGCCGCTCGGTTCCGGTACGCGCAGCCACTCCCTATAGCCATCCGATGCGCCGTTACGTTACTCACATGTGATACGCGGACAGCGAAAGTCACCCATCCTTGCCATGGTTCTGCATCGAATACTGGTTATATGGATATACAGAACTACTAAGGAGGCCGACATGACAACAGCAGTTGCAGCCCGCACGCTCAACGCCGCTGACCGGTGCGATCGTTGCGGAGCCCAAGCATATGTCCGCGCTGTACTCGAGACCTCCGGCGGTGAACTGCTCTTCTGCGGCCACCACGCACGTGCAGTCGAGGCTACGCTTCGTCCCCTGACCTCGGACTGGCACGATGAAACCGAACGCCTCAACGAGAAGGCCCCTGTTCCGGTCGACTGACCGGAACAGCCCGGTCTCTGGGTCTCGGTAAGCAACATCCGACGCATCGCAAGGCTCCTCCCTCCGGGAGGGGCCTTGTTGCGTATGGGCTTACCAAACCCGCTCAGCCCAGAGAAGCAAAAAGCGACCCGGCCGAAGACACGGCCGGATCGCTCTGTGCTCTTGCTGAAAGCGGTTCCTAGTCCAGGTAGTCCCTGAGGACCTGCGACCGCGATGGGTGGCGAAGCTTGGACATGGTCTTGGATTCGATCTGACGGATACGCTCACGCGTTACACCGTAGACCTTGCCGATTTCGTCTAAAGTCTTCGGCTGGCCATCGGTCAGGCCGAATCGCATCGCCACGACACCGGCCTCCCGTTCAGACAACGTGTCCAGAACCGAGTGCAATTGCTCCTGGAGCAACGTGAAGCTGACAGCGTCAGCGGGAACCACTGCTTCGGAGTCTTCGATGAGGTCACCGAACTCCGAGTCGCCGTCCTCACCCAGGGGCGTGTGCAACGAAATCGGCTCGCGGCCATACTTCTGGACTTCAACAACCTTTTCAGGGGTCATGTCGAGTTCGAGGGCCAGTTCTTCGGGAGTGGGTTCGCGGCCCAAGTCCTGGAGCATTTGGCGTTGGACGCGCGCCAACTTGTTGATGACTTCCACCATGTGCACCGGGATGCGGATGGTACGGGCCTGGTCTGCCATGGCGCGGGTGATTGCCTGGCGGATCCACCATGTGGCGTAGGTGGAGAACTTGAATCCCTTGGTGTAATCAAACTTCTCGACCGCGCGGATCAAACCCAGGTTGCCTTCCTGAATCAGGTCCAGGAACAGCATTCCGCGGCCCGTGTAGCGCTTGGCCAAGGAAACAACCAAGCGAAGGTTGGCTTCCAAGAGGTGGTTCTTGGCGCGCTTCCCATCGTGGATGACGAACTCGAGTTCACGCTTGAGCTTGGGATCCATGGATCCATCGTCCGCGTTGATTTTCTCTTCCGCGAAGAGTCCGGCTTCAATCCGGAGGGCGAGGTCGACTTCCTGCTCTGCGTTCAGCAGGGCGACCTTACCGATCTGCTTGAGGTAGTCCTTGACGGGGTCCGCGGTGGCACCGGCTGACATGACTTGCTGCACGGGGGCATCGTCGTCGTCCGCGTCAGAGTAGACGAAACCGGAGCCGGACGGGGCGGCCTTGTCCTTGGCTGCTACGGAACCATCCTCAGCGTCATCGTCCCCAACTTCAACCTCCTCGGCGGCTGCAGGGTCGAAGTCTTCATCTTCGGCGCTGTCGTCTGAGTCCGCGTCCGAGGACTTGTTCGCAGCTTCCGCGGCAGCCTTGGCGCCGGGCTTGGGCCCACGCTTCTTCGGCGCCGGCTTCTCAGTATCAGAGGCCTTGTTGGCAGCACGAGTGGCCGCGCGTTTCGCTGACGTGGCCGCTTTCTTTTCTTCAGCGGTCAATTCAGCCTGGGCGGCGGGTTCCTTCTCGACGGAAGACGGAGTCACAGAAAACCTTTCTAGCGGCGGTCTGTGGAATCACCATGCGGGCAACACCACTATGACCCTGTCAAGTCCGCGATCAATTTCAAATGCGATCGCCGTCTGCAGAGTCCTTAAGTAGAACTCCGGACGACACTGATATGTTCCCGAATCAGGGGCCACAACAGGCATTCGAACGCGGACCCAACCGGGTCTCGGCATCCATTGTCTCACGGTTTCGCCAAACCAACGCCGTTGTGGCACGTTGTGGCGTCTAAACCAGCTGAGTTCGCCTGAAAGAGTTCGCCTGAGTTCGCTTGAGGGAACACTCCTCTTCCTTAGGAAGCGACGCCGCTGCCTCGTCGCCACGCAGACTCCGGACTCCGAGCCCACCCACATAGGCTCCCTTCGCCGAGGATGCCCGTGAACAACTCCGCGAAGCGATAGCCGGGGCAGGCTTCCAGTGCCCGAACCAGGCAGGCGTGAGCATGAGAGCCTCTCCCCTTGCACCAGGCCACCCATGCTTGCAGCGTCAACGCCGCAGCTGATGCTTCTCCCTGTTCTCCGTCACCGCAGAGCACGCCGAGCAGGCGCTGAAGTGCGTCCATGCAGCTCCAATCAGGGATGTCGGGTTGTTCGCCCAGCAAGACATCGCCGTAGGTGTAGACACCAGGCCGGTCCATGTCCTCACCCCTAACGGGGTCGCCGCCTCGGGCACGTTCGCTATCCCCGCCGACGCCACCACGACGCCGCGCATCCTCTTCTGTCCCCGCGGCGCCACTCGGAGCGCCGAAGCACTGCCCACCCAACAGGTAGGGGTCGAAAGGGAGCGGATCTGAATCGTCACCGCTAAACAGCCCAAAGGCTTCTGCACCGGACTTGGCGCACTCGGAGCCAGCGGCCGACATCACCACCACTGCGTCCCTCCATGCGGGCACTTTGAGCGTAGCCCTCAGGAAGCCGATGAGGTCCTCATCGGTTTCCGCACACAGGTGGACCTGATGGCGGCTTCCGGCCAGCACGCCGCGCCACACGTCAAGGACGGCGTCGAAACAACGTTCGCTGCGCCATCTTCCTGACAACGAAAGTGAAAAACGGGCTTCGGCAGCCTCTACCTTGGGGCCCAAGCAAATAGCGTCAGAGGAGTTCCGCCGTTGATGCTCGCTTCTTGGAGACGGCCCGATGCTGCTGCCGCGGAATACCATCTCGGCGCTTAGGTGGCTGTTGGTGATCATCGCCACCGGCAATCCCGGCTGCGGGCAGCATTGTTCATCGGAGCAATACGCGCTGCGCCAATACTCCGACCCGACCAACCACGCATCCCGCACTGGCAAACCAACCTCGTCGAGGCTGTGCTGGAGGGCCTCCAGCAACGGCGTTGCGGCGCTGGTCACTGTGTGATCGCTCCAACCGTGATCGGTGTACACAACCAGCAGCACGCCGTCGGCATCCCTGTCCGAAATGAGGTAGCCCCGGATCTGGTCCGAAAATGCCGCAAGCCATGCCGCCAGTCGCGATGAGCTCGGTGTCCGTTGTGGCAGGTCCACCCGCAGCGTAGCCCCAAGAGCCTTGCCTTGCATGGTGATGGCGACAAGGCTGTCTTCCGGGCAGTAGCCCAGCATGTGGGGAACATAGCCGAGGATGTCTTCTGGTTGCTGGATGCTCAGCGTCTCGTTGGTGGTCATAACCCCACCTTCGGCCACCGCGGCGTGAGCGGACAGCGGCAAATGACCCTATGTGGATAAGACGCCGGCCGCAGCAAGCAGCTTAGCGATTGTTGTCCCGCTCGCGGTCGGCCGAGCGAGCTGCACGTCGCCTCTCTGCGCGTTCCCGCTGCTGCCGCACCAAGACCGTTACCAGCGGCGGAACGTGCGTTCCCTGCGCTGCCATCTGTCGCCGGACCTTCCGACGGGAAGCCAGGATGAGGACCGTTCCCAAGCCCAGCAAAACAAATTGAACGCTGAGGGCTACCCGGAAGGGTGCCAGGCCGTACAGGTTGCCGCCGGAGAATCCGCTGGCGTTGAGTACATCGAGAACAAGGCCTATGAGATAGATGGCCACCAGCGCTGCGATAAAGCCGCCGACGTTGACGATCCCTGTGGCCGTGCCGATCCTGTGCGACGGATTGAACGTACGGGCGAAGTCAAAACCGATCATCGATCCCGGACCGCCCAAGGCGAGCACCACCACCAACACCACCAAGAGCCACAGGGGTGCCCGTTCAGGCAGAAGCAATACAACAGCCCAGACCAATGCTGTGGCCGTGGTGATCAGGAGGACCATCGCAGATCGGCGCATGGGGTGCCTCGATACGAAGCGTCCCACGCCGGGACCGGAGATGATCGCCGTCGCCACAAAAAGTGCCATGAGTGCCGATACAGTTCCGGCATCCAAACCCTGCGCGGACAGCAGGAACGGGTAGCCCCACGTCATTGCGAACAGGTTCCCACTGAACTGGACCGTAAAGTGACTCCACAACCCCAAGCGCGTCCCGGGCTGTTTCCAAGCTCGGGACAAGGACACGGCGGTAGCCCGCATTCCTTGCCCGGTTGCCGGAGCCGGATGGCCTGGAGGCGCGTCCCTGAGCATGACAACCACCAAGACAACAGCAAGAACGGACATGGAGGCCAGCGTCAGGAATGCCGGCGTCCATCCGGCTGAGTGGAGAAGCAGGGCAAACGGCACAACGCTAAAGAGTTGACCCAGTTGCCCGCACATGCCCGTGAGTTGCGTAACCAGTGGAACCTTTGACGGAGCAAACCACAGCGGCACGAGGCGCACCACGGAGATGAAGGTCATCGCGTCCCCCGCGCCGACCAGAACCCTGCCCAGAACACCGCCGGGCACGCTGTCTGCAAAGGCCAGCTGTAACTGACCGAGCCCCATGAGCACTGCGCCGCCGGCAACCATGGCCCGGGAGCCGAACCTGTCCACCAGCACGCCGACCGGAATCTGCAGCCCCGCGTAGACCAACAGCTGCAAGACGGTGAAAAAGGAGATGGCCGAGGCACTGGCGTGGAACCGTTCAGTGGCCTCCAGTCCGGCCACACCGAACGAGGTTCGTTGCGCTACGGCCACCAAGTACGCAAAAACGCCGATCGTCCAGATGAGCCATGCGCGGGGAGAATTCACCCTTCGATTATGCCCGGTAGCTCCTCAAAGATGATTTATTGAGGCGAGTCTTTCCGTGCCAGGTACGCTTCCACCGCTGCACCGATGTCCTCTGCGTTGGGGAGCTCATCGTTCTCGTCAGCGAGAAGGGACCGCCGCACCACACCTTCGGACTTCTCGTCGTAGCGCATTTCAAGATTGGCGACGACGGCTTGGACTTCTTCGGACGACTCGATCTGTTCGGCGATCTGTCGGCCGACTTCCCGCCCCGCTTCCCGCAGCCGGTCAGTTGGCAGCATGAGGGACGTTGCGGCCCCCAAGTACTCCAGTCCGGCAACAGCGGCAGGCGGGTATTCAGCCTCCGAGAGATAGTGCGGCACGTGCATCACATAGCCGGCAACGTTGCGCTCGGCCTCTGTGAGACGCAGTTCCAAGATGTGGCCGATGGCAGCGGGCACTTCCACCGTGGGTTTCCAACTGGATATGCCTTCAATGAGTTCCGGGCGATTGCCGTGTACCGTGACCCCGATCGGCCGCGTGTGAGGGACGGGCATGGGAATCGAGTGGATCCAGGTCACCAGGTTGACGTCGAGCTTTTCCACTATTCCGACAACGGCCCTTGCAAATCGCTCCCACTGCAGGTCGGGCTCAAATCCGGCAAGCAGCAAAAACGGCTGGCCGAGCCCATCCTTGAGCTTGTACAGGCCCAGCTGCGGCGGCTGATAGTCCTGCACGTGGTCTTCCACGAAGCTGATGTGGGGTCGACGTGATCGGTAGTCGATGAGTTGGTCAGCGTCGAACATGGCCACCACCTCGACGTCGAGCTGGTCCAGCAGTTCGGCGTTGATTTGGCGAACAACATTTCCGGCGTCGGCAAAGCCCGTGAACCCCATGACCATGTTCAGACCACGCAATTCGGGGCTGTGGAAGGTTTCGATGTTGCTCGCATAGAGCGATTCCGGGCTGAGGAGCGAGCCGGATATCCGTTCAAACACGGCGTTTCCTTTCACGGGGCAGGACAATGGGATTCTCTGTAGTAGTGCAACGCTGCGGCGCGTCTTGGCATTCCTGCCTCCGGTGTGCCGCAGCTCTCATTTAATTGCTGTCCCCGGCACCTGAGAGACTACGATCGAAACGGACCGCCCTGGCGGCCCGAAGACCAAGACCGCCGTCGCAAGAAGACGCCGGACGTGTACCGTGCAGGCCGCCAAACATGCGGCGCCGCCAAGCAATGCAGAGAGAAGTGAGGAAACATCCTCGTGGTCAAGACTACTGACATCATCCTGGGCATCATCGCTAAGGACCTGAAAAAGGCCTCCAGCGACGCACTCGTCATCGGAGTTGCGCAAGGTACGGACGGGCCGGCCCTCCTGGCCAACCCCCTGAGTGCCAAGGCCGCCGAGTCACTGCAGAATTCCCTTCAGCTTCTGGGCATCACGGGCGCCCCGGACCAGGTCCACAGGCTTCCGGGCCTTCCGGAGACAGGCTCCGGAATCCTGGTGCTGGCCGGTGTCGGTAAGCTCGCCGCCACCGAATCACTTTCGGAGGAGTCGTTGCGGCGCGCCGCCGGCTCGGCCGTCCGCCAGCTCGCTGGCTTGTCGTCGGTGACTTTGGCACTTCCGACGGCGGCCATTGGCGACGTCGCGGCCGTGGCGGAGGGTGCCGCTCTTGGTTCCTACTCTTACACGGAGCACCGATCCAGCACGGATGGGCTGAAGACGCCGGTAGCCAAGGCCCTCATCCTTTCGGACGTTGATGCCAAAGCTGCTCAGCCCGCGCTGGACCGCGCCGTCGTTTTGGCCCGTGCAGTCAACGCCACCCGCACCCTGGTGAACCAGCCACCGAGCCATCTCTACCCCGAGTCCTTCGCGGAGTCCGCCAAGGAACTTGCCAAGGGGCTCCCCGTCAAGGTGACCGTGTGGGATGAGAAGCGGCTGGAAAAGGAAGGATTTGGCGGAATCCTCGGGGTCGGAAAGGGTTCCACCCGGCAGCCCCGGTTGGTGAAAGTCGAGTACGCCCCGGCAAAAGCCACCCGCAAGATCGCGCTGGTGGGTAAGGGCATCACGTTCGATTCCGGTGGAATTTCGATCAAGCCAGCCTTGGGCATGGGAGACATGAAGAGCGATATGGCAGGGGCCGCCGTCGTGCTGAATGCCGTGCTGGCCATTGCTTCCCTGGGTCTGCCCGTCAAGGCAACCGCATGGCTCTGCATTGCCGAGAACATGCCCTCGGGTGCGGCCCAGCGGCCGGCGGACGTCCTGACCATCTATGGCGGCAAGACGGTGGAGGTCCTCAACACCGACGCCGAAGGGCGCCTCGTCATGGCCGACGGCATCGTAGCCGCCAGCCAGGAGAAGCCCGATGCGATTATCGACGTCGCCACGCTGACCGGTGCACAGTTGGTCGCGCTCGGTATGCGCACCGCAGGTGTCATGGGTTCGGATTCGGTTACCTCGGCACTTAAAGCCGCAGCTGATCGGGCGGGCGAGCTCGTCTGGCCGATGCCGCTGCCCGAAGAACTGCGCCCGAGCCTCGATTCGCAGGTTGCGGACCTCGCGAACATTGGTGAGCGCCATGGCGGCATGATGACCGCGGCCGTGTTCCTGCGGGAATTCGTGGGCCGCGACGGCGAAGGCCAGCAGATTCCGTGGGCCCACGTGGACATCGCGGGTCCCTCGTTCAACAACGGGAGCCCCTACGGATACACACCCAAGCAGGGAACCGGGTGCACGGTACGCACCTTGGTGGCCTACGCCGAGGACCTCTTGGGAGCCACTGCCTAGGCAAGGCTCCCTGGACCTACGGGTCCCCGGGGTTGCACAGGCAGGCGAACGTGTTCGCCTGCCTGTGCAACCCCGGAATTATGCGGGGTGAAGGGCTGCGTCACAAGCTAACGTGAGTCTGGACACAAGCGCTCCACAAACGCCCGCGGAGGGTGGAGCATGGGTAGGTGGTTCGCTAAGGTGAACTCGATAGTCACAAATGCAAGAGAACTTAGGTGCTGGCATAATCACGGCAGAACAAGTTCCAAAGACCAGATGGCATGTAGTCCCGTGCCATCGTTCACGCGAGGGAGCGTTTTAGTGGCCGATCAGGCAACTGCGCAAGAATTCGACATCCTGGTACTCGGTGGCGGCAGCGGCGGCTACGCGACTGCCCTTCGGGCCGTTCAGC
Organism: Arthrobacter sp. fls2-241-R2A-200; assembly: GCF_030209745.1. Lineage (GTDB taxonomy): Bacteria > Actinomycetota > Actinomycetes > Actinomycetales > Micrococcaceae > Arthrobacter. Next base: position 133,661 of record NZ_JARVRJ010000010.1, on the reverse strand, counting down.
TTGGGTTCACCGTTGGGCTGGTGGAAAAAGGAAAACTCGGCGGGACTTGCCTGCACAATGGCTGTATCCCCACCAAGGCACTCCTGCACTCGGCCGAACTGGCCGACCACGCACGCGATTCCGCTAAGTACGGCGTCAACGTCACGCTCGACAGCATCGACATGTCGGCGGTCAACGCGTACAAGGACGGCATCATCGCCGGCAAGTTCAAAGGCCTCCAAGGACTGATCAAGTCCAAGGGCATCACGGTCATTGAGGGCGAAGGCAAGCTCCAGGGCAACAACACCGTCGTCGTGAACGGCACGTCCTACACAGGCAAGAACATCGTCCTGGCAACGGGTTCCTACTCCCGCTCCCTGCCCGGCCTGGAAATCGGCGGCAAGGTCATCACTTCCGACCAAGCCCTCACCATGGACTACATCCCCAAGAGCGCGATCGTCCTCGGTGGCGGCGTCATCGGCGTCGAATTCGCTTCCGTGTGGAAGTCCTTCGGCGTCGACGTGACCATCATCGAAGGCCTTCCCTCCTTGGTTCCCAACGAGGACGCCGCGATCGTCAAGAACCTTGAGCGTGCATTCAAGAAGCGCGGCATCAAGTTCACCACCGGAATCTTCTTCCAGGGAGTGGAACAGAACGACGACGGCGTCAAGGTCACCTTGGTTGACGGGCAGACGTTCGAAGCCGACCTCCTCCTCGTTGCCGTTGGCCGCGGTCCTGTGACCGCCAACCTGGGCTACGAAGAAGCGGGCATCACCATCGACCGCGGCTTTGTCATCACCAACGAGCGCCTGCACACCGGCGTCGGCAACATCTACGCAGTGGGCGACATCGTTCCCGGCGTCCAGCTCGCACACCGCGGCTACCAGCAGGGCATTTTTGTTGCGGAAGAAATCGCCGGCCTCAACCCGGTGATCGTCGAGGACATCAACATCCCCAAGGTCACCTACTGCGAGCCTGAAATCGCCACGGTCGGTTACACCGAAAAGGCCGCCAAGGAGAAGTTCGGCGACGACCAGGTGCAGACACAGGAATACAACCTTGCGGGCAACGGCAAGAGTTCCATCCTCGGCACGGGCGGCCTCGTCAAGCTGGTGCGCCAGAAGGACGGCCCCGTCGTCGGCGTTCACATGATCGGCTCGCGCATGGGTGAGCAGATCGGCGAGGCCCAGCTGATCGTGAACTGGGAAGCATACCCGGAGGACGTGGCCCAGCTGGTCCACGCACACCCCACCCAGAACGAAGCAATGGGCGAAGCCCACCTCGCCCTCGCGGGCAAGCCGCTCCACGGCTAAGTCTTCACCCAAGACAAACGGACTGGTGCGTGCCGCGGGATATGCCGCATGCACCAGTCCGGACCAGCAGCATTCATCCGCACATAGATCAATAAGGAGAACGGGGACGACATGTCTGAATCCGTTAACTTGCCCGCCCTCGGTGAGAGTGTCACCGAAGGAACCGTCACCCGCTGGCTCAAGCAGGTTGGTGACCGGGTGGAGATCGACGAGCCGTTGCTCGAGGTTTCAACCGACAAAGTAGACACCGAAATCCCTTCTCCGATCTCAGGCGTCATCGAAGAAATCCTCGTCGCTGAAGACGAGACGGCCGAAGTTGGCGCCCCCTTGGTCCGCATCGGCGACGGCTCCGGCTCTGCAGCTCCCGCAGAACAGGAAGCCCCTGCCGCTGAGGCTCCCGCTGCCGCAGAACAGCAGGCTCCCGCCGCAGAAGCGCCTGCAGCTCCCGCAGAACAGGAAGCACCGGCCGCCGAAGCGCCCGCCGCATCAGGTGACAGCCACGAAGTCACCCTCCCTGCTTTGGGCGAAAGCGTCACCGAAGGTACCGTCAACCGTTGGCTGAAAGCTGTGGGAGACACCGTCGAGGTCGACGAGCCGCTCCTGGAAGTCTCCACGGACAAGGTAGACACCGAGATTCCGTCTCCTGTTGCGGGAACACTGCAGGAAATCCGCGTCAACGAGGACGAGACCGCCGAAGTCGGTTCGGTCCTGGCAGTTATCGGTTCCGGAGCAGCAGCCGCGGCTCCTGCCGCAGCACCCGCCGCTCCAGCGCCGGCCGCCGCACCAGCTCCTGCTGCTCCCGCGGCTGCGCCTGCTGCTCCAGCCCCTGCGGCCGCACCGGCCCCGGCACCTGCTGCTCCAGCCCCTGCCGCCGCACCGGCCCCCGCCGCACCGGCCCCCGCTGCTCAGGCAGCTGAGGCTCCTGCAGCAGCTGAGGCTCCTGCCTCCGAGTCCGGCTACGTTACTCCCCTGGTTCGTAAGCTCGCCAACCAGCACGGCGTGGACATCGCCTCAGTCTCCGGCACCGGCGTCGGAGGACGCATCCGCAAGCAGGACGTCCTCGCCGCCGCTGAAGCCAAGCAGGCTGCCGCAGCACCCGCTGCACAGGCACCTGCCGCGGCTCCCCCCGCCAAGACCGCTGCCCCTGTTGTGGCATCTTCCAAGCGTGGCACAACGGAAAAGGCACCCCGTATCCGTCAGGTCATCGCCCGTCGCATGCGCGAATCACTGGAGATTTCCACCCAGCTGACGCAGGTGCACGAGGTCGACATGACCAAGATCGCCAAGCTGCGCCTCAAGGCCAAGAACTCGTTCCAGGCCCAGAACGGCGTCAAGCTGACCTTCCTGCCGTTTATCGCCAAGGCAGTGGCTGAAGCGTTGAAGCAGCACCCCAAGCTGAACGCTGCTTATGACGAAGCGAAGCAGGAGATCACCTACCACAACGCCGAACACCTGGCGATTGCAGTCGACACCGACAAGGGCCTTCTGGTGCCGGTCATTTCCGACGCCGGAAACCTCAACCTTGCTGGCCTGGCCAGCAAGATCGCCGACGTCGCAGGACGCACCCGCGACGGAAAGATCGGTCCTGACGAGCTCTCCGGTGGCACGTTCAGCATCACCAACATCGGCTCTGTTGGAGCGCTTTTCGACACCCCGATCATCAACCAGCCCCAGGTCGGCATCCTGGGCACCGGCGCGATCGTCAAGCGTGCAGTCGTGGTTGCAGACGAAAACGGCGACGATTCGATCGCTATCCGGTCCATGATGTACCTGTCGCTGACGTATGACCACCGCCTGGTGGACGGCGCGGACGCCGGACGCTTCCTGCAGACCCTCAAGGCCCGCCTTGAAGAGGGCGCATTCGAAGCCGACCTCGGCCTCTAACGTCTCCTCTCCCACCAAGGGACTAGCCAGACAGCACCCAGCCAGACCTTAGGGGCAGGCAACCGTCAACCGGTTGCCTGCCCTTTTGCTGTGCTTCCTGCAGCTGTTGTGCTTCCCGCAGCGTGGCTTTGCTACGTTACGTAGAAGTAACTGGATAGGCTGTGATCATGAGTATTCTCTTCAGCATTTTGCTGTTCCTGCACATCGTTGGCGCGGCCATGATCGTTGGCTACTGGATCGCCACCATGAAACAGCCCACAGTTCACCCCCGCCAGCGGGATGGCGCCTTCGTTCAGCTCGTGACGGGCATCGCCATGATGGGGATCCTCCCCTTGCTCCCGGACGCGGACCCCAACTACTTCAAACTAGGTATCAAGTTTGCCATCGGCGTAGCCGTGGCCGTGCTTGCCGTCATCGGTACACGGAAGGTCAAAAAGGGCGAAGAAGTATCCACCGGCCTGGCACACGGCGTTGGCGGACTAGCCTTAGTGAATATCGCTATCGCCACCATCTGGAACTAGTCCCTGCCGGCCCGCCGTCGGAGGCCCAACGTGTCCAGGGGTCACAATCCACCGACAGCGGAATGATCGTGCAGTCGGCTGGCCTAATCCCTAGGATGGATTCCGGTGGCATCCGGCAAAGCCGGTTGCCGACTCACAACGACCCAAAGGAGTGGACATGGCAGCAACACGCACCGCACACACGGTTTGGAACGGCAACCTGATCGAGGGCGCTGGCAACACCACACTGGACAGCTCGGGCTTGGGGACGTTCGATGTCACCTGGAAGGCACGTACCGAGCAGTCCGGTGGGAAGACGAGCCCCGAGGAACTCATTGCTGCTGCCCACTCCGCTTGCTTCTCCATGGCCTTCAGCCACGCCCTCGCCGGAGAAGGCTTCACCGCGGAGGAAGTTAACACCAAGGCTGAGGTCACCTTTGTTCCGGGAACCGGAATCACAGGCAGCCACCTCACCATGACAGCCAAGGTTCCGGGCCTCTCTGAAGAGGACTTCCGTCGCATCTCCGAAGATGCAAAAACCGGCTGCCCCGTATCAGGCGCGCTGGCCAGCATCGAGATCACTCTGGACGCCACCCTCGCGGCATAGTAACCAGCCGGTTCAACACGAGCCACATCAAAGAGCCCCGCATTTCCCTCAGGGAAAATGCGGGGCTCTTTTGTTGGAACGTTGAAACCTAGCCGTTCTGGGGACGGGAAGGCAACGGTTCCGGACGGACGCGACGGTATCCCTCACGGACCGGAGGACGGTCGGTAGGCAATTCCTGGACCATTTCCTTCAGTGCGCCTATGCCGTATTCAAGCTGGGGATCAGTCCCTGCGGCGTAAGCGTGTGGCGGGAAAAGTACCTCAATGTCCGGGTCGACACCCCTGTTTTCGACGTCCCACCCGATGCCCCCGGAAAACCACGTTGCGTAGCGTGGCTGGGTGACTCCCGTTCCATCGGCCAAGGCAAACCTGTTATCGATGCCCACTACGCCGCCCCACGTCCGTGTGCCGATCACTGGGCCGATTCCGCGCAGTTTGGAAACTTGCGTGATGATGTCGCCGTCGGAGCCGGCAAACTCGTCAGCAAGAATGATCACCGGTCCCCGCGGTGCATGGTGCGGGTAGGTCCGCGGCTTCTCGCCGCGAGGCATGCTCCAACCCGTCACCTTGCGGCCAATGAGTTCGGCCACGAGCTGCGAGGTGTGGCCGCCGCGGTTGCGGCGGACATCCACGATCAAGCCATCCATGGACGTTTCCGTGTCGAGGTCCCGGTGCAGCTGCGCCCAACCGTGGGCCATCATGTCCGGGATGTGGAGGTAACCGAATTTACCTTCAGACGCTTCACGGACAGTGCGTCGGTTACCGCGGACCCACTCCTGGTAGCGGAGCCGTTCTTCGTCACGGATAGGCACCACAGCAACACGACGTTGAGCCCGGGCATCTGAACCGTGCTCGTCGCCGTTCAACAACGTCAACTCGACGCTACGGCTTGCCGCTCCCACCAACTGCATGGCCGGTGTCACAGCCGCGGAAAGTTCGACGCCGTCGATCGCCAGCAAGACGTCGCCCACCTTGGCGTTGACTCCCGGTCGCGTCAGGGGCGAGGTCGCTAGGGGGTCCGAGGACTCACCTGCCAAAATACGTGTGATCTCCCAGCCCAGGGAGCCGAACCGGAATTCGGCACCGAGCCTTCCTTGGCCGGTGCAGCCCGGTTCGGTGACAAGTGCGGGTTTCACATACGCGTGGGAGGTCCCGAGCTCGCCGTGGATCTCCCACAGGAGGTCAACGAGGTCATCATGGGAGCCAAGGCGGTCCACAATTGGCCTGTACCTCTGATGAATGGAGCCCCAATCCAGTCCTGCCATGTCGGGGGCCCAAAAGAAGTCACGCTGCAAACGCCATGCTTCATCGAAGGCCTGTTTCCAGGTGGACACCGGATCCAGAATCACCCGTATCCGGGTGAGATCCACCTTGACCAGCTCTTCGGAATCGTCGTCGACCTTGCTGTCGGCAGGCACGGAGCTGACCTGCTGGCCAAGGACAAAAACTACCCGCTGACCGTCTCCGGACACACGGTACCTGTCCACCGCGGATACGAGCGTGGCTGGTTTACGTTTGCCAAGGTCGTAGCGGACCAGCGACGGCGGGGAGGCCTTGTCCTGCAGGGATCCCTTGCCTTCACCGGTCACACCGGAGAGTTCGTTGTCGAGCCACAGCAGGGCGCCCTCTACAGCTGCCAAGTCGGAATAGTTGCCCTGGGGCACGGGGACCGTGATGACGCGGTGGGCCAGCCCTTCGGCGTCGACCTTCACCGCGGGAGTACCGTCGTCGGACGGCTCCTGCCCTTCAGGCTCCGGCGCTTCGGTAGCGTCGAGCGTGTCAACGCTTGGCCCGAACGGGGAAGGTGTATCGGCGGCCAGGGCCACAAGATACGGCTTGATAGGGCTGGGGAAAGACAGATCAAAAGCATGTCCGTCATAAACGGGGTCGAAGCTCCGGTTGGAAAGGAACGCAAGGAACTTTCCATCCGGCGTGAAGCTCGGCGAGTCATCACAGAAGCGACCATCGGTCACATCGACGATGACGGAGTCCGGATCGGCCGGGCGGGTCATGCGCAGCTTCGTGCGTGATCCGAAGGACGTCACCGGTTCAGCCCACGCCAGCCACTGTGAGTCCCCGGACCAAGCGAGTTGGTCTATGCTCCCTTCGCCCACGCTGATCAGGCTGGAAAGTTCGCCGGTCAAAGTATTGGCAACAAAGACATCGCCGAAGGAGGTGCCGACCGCCAACCAACGACCGTCAGGGCTGGCTGCGAGCGCGCTGGTGCGGGTAGGAGTCGGGAACTCGATCCGGAGACCTTCCGAAGTGTCGACACCGGGTGTGGGATAACGGTTCTCGGTCGCCTGACCGCCTGCGGCTCCACTGGAGGTGTCCGCGGACGGTTCGTTGCTGGCTGGTATGTTGCTTGCCGAGTCGGCGTTTGCCGAGTCGGAGTCTGCCGATTGGTTGACGTTCCCGCCGGATTCTGACGCCGGAACGTTCGCGGCGTCCCGTCGGGGCCCGTTTTGTTCCAGCCCCTTTTGTTCCGGCCCCTTCTGTCCCAGCACATTGGACGCAGAGACCGGCTTGGGCAACTGCTCTGCCGCTACCCCCGAAACAGCGGGCGAGGAAGCAGCGGCCTCCACGGGCGGCCGCTCCGGTGCTGCTGCCACCGGCCGGGAAATGACCGGCTTGATGTAGAGGGCTTCCACTCCCCCGTGGTCAGCGACATAGGCGATCCGGCCGTCGTTCAGTGGTCGTGGCAGGCGGGCGCGGACCCCCGGGGTTGCTTCAACCACCCGTGATGGGCCGTCCTTGTGACGGAGCCAGTGAAGGGTTCCATGCGTCTCCACGGCGCTTGCCGTACCTGCGTGGCTCGGAACGACGTCGCCGAGATGTGCCTGTACCTTCAACGGAGCGGGACGACGGCCCGGCGAAGCCGAGCCCAGATTTACCTCTATGCGCGCCGCTTCCACACCAGGTTCAAGGGAAGGAAGCATCCACAGTTGGCCAGCGGACTCGAAGATGACACGGGTGCCATCAGTGCTGGCGTGCCGGACGTAAAAGTCCTGGTGGTCGGTGTGTCTGCGCAGGTCCGAACCATCCGGCAGCACGGAATAGAGGTTGCCGTATCCCTCATGGTCCGAAAGAAACGCGATCCGTCCCCTGACCCACAGCGGATCGGTCAGGTTGCCGTCAAGTTCGGGCACGAGGCGTTCGAATTCGCCGTTGCCGTCGGCGTCGATCCACAACTTGCCGGCAGTGCCGCCGCGGTAGCGCTTCCACCACGCGGGCTCACGTGACAGGACGCTGGCCAGCACCACTGGCTTCTCGTCGCCAACCTCGGGCCCGAACGCGACCGACTCAACCGGACCGAAGGGAAGCTCGACGGCGGCACCACCGGTGAGGGGCAGGCTGTATGCATGCGTGTGGCGGCTCTCCGCCTGCTGGAACGCGCTGGTCACCACTACATCGCCGGAGGATGTGAATCCCCTGACTTTCGTCGTGCTGTGGCCGAAGTAGCTCAACTGCCTGTAACCGCCGCCGTCGACGTTGGCAGTGACAACCTCCGGCGAGGTGCCCACCACAGCCGTCCACACGAGTTGCTTCCCGTCCGGGCTGAACCGTGGGTTCCGTGCTGGCAACTGTTGGGAGGAGACCCGCCAGGCGCGGCCGCCGGAGCTTGGCGCTATCCAGACGTCGTCCTCGGCCACGAAGGTGACCAGGTCGCCGAACACATGCGGGAAACGAAGGTAGCTGGAGGAGGTCATTGTTCGATCATAGTCACGACACGCCTAACGCCCGCCGCACGCGGAGGCGTTTCGGCCACGGGCCACACACATGGTGAGATGGGTCATGCGAATAGTAGTGTCAGGAGCTTCCGGACTGATCGGCACGGCCTTGTCGGAACAGTTAACCGCGATCGGCCACGAGGTCATCTGCTTGGTGCGGCGCCCTGCCCGCTCATCAGGGGAACGAACGTGGGATCCGGCCAAAGGAGAGCTCGACCCCTCCGCCCTCGACGGGGCTGATGCGGTGGTCAACCTCTCGGGCGCCGGCATCGGGGACCGGCCTTGGACAAAGCATCGTATCCAGGTCCTCCGCGACTCGCGCCTTCAGCCCACGAACACCCTCACCGCTGCCATGCGCCAACTCAGCAACCCGCCGGCGGCCTTTATCAGCCAGTCAGCTTCCGGGTATTACGGAGCTTCCAGCGAGGGTGTGCTGCGCGAAGACGCTGGCCCCGGTGGTGGAGTATTGGGCCCCTTGTGCGTGGACTGGGAACGCGCGGCCCACACGGCGCCGACGGGCGTGCGAGTTGCCACCCCGCGCACGGGCGTGGTGCTCAGCACCCACGGCGGCGCACTTGGCCCGCTCCTGCCGCTCTTGAAGCTAGGTATCGGAGGGCCTTTCGGCGACGGGTGCCAGTACTGGCCTTGGATTACCTTGGCTGATGAGGTGGCTGGTCTGGCCTACCTCCTCACCTCGGACCTTGAGGGGCCCGTCAATCTCTGCGCGCCGGAAAGCGCGGACGTCAACACTATCGTTTCCCAGCTCGCAAAAACCTTCCACCGCCCGGCCTTTCTGCGGGTACCCCGGACAGTACTTCGGCTCGTTCTGGGGCAGCTTGCGAATGAGCTGGTTTTGGCCAACCAGCGGATGGAGCCAGCCCGGCTGGCCGAGGCTGGATTCCAGTGGCAGCACCCTTCCTTGGCAGACGCGATGTCTTGGTTGAGCACGGCGTCGACGCACTGACGGGCAGGAAGACCCCAGCCCAAGAACCGAGACCCTAGCCCAAGAACCGAGAACTTAGCCCAAGAACGTAGTCCGGCCAGTCAACCGCCGGGGAGAGGATCCTCTACATCCGCCACATACCAAAGGTTGGCGGAGCGCACCAGATGCAGTCGAAGATGCTGCCGCGACCCAGCGCCGTGCGTCGCGACGACGACGCCGGCACCGGTCGTTTCCTGATAGCCGGACAGAGCCGTGGTCAGGGTGACCACGGCGTCGTCCGGCCTGGGCGTTCCGACGACGGCTGCGTCAGTGACCGCCGTCGTGAGACCCGTAAGCCGGGTGCCGTCATTGGCGAGTCGCGCTGCCAGCGCGGAATCGGCACTTTGGGCGGTGGACCCGGGCGCGTTGACCAGCCCTAACAGTTCGGGCCGCTGTTGGCTCAAAGCAAGGTCGCGCAGCGCGGACAGCGCCTGCACGGCAATGACGGGATCCTCGGAACGACGTTGCGTTTCCAGCAGCTCCGGAATGCCGTTGGCCTTCGACTCCGCGGCTGCCCCGGTTTGCAGGGCGCTGGCCTGCGGTTCACGTGCTGGAAACCGGTCCCCCTGCGCAGAAGCCCACGCGACTGTCCCTACAGTGAGCACGGCAGCCACGAGCAAGCCAAGCATCACTCGAAAACTCCGGGGGTGGTACCACCGCCGTTGCAGGTGGCGCCTACGTCGGTCAACGGGCCGCCCCTCGGCGCCCTCCTGCTTCGTCCCCACCTTCGCGTCTGTATCAATCCGCCGTCCCGCTCCGGCAACCGGCGTCCGGCTCAGCGACTGGGAAAGGCTTCGCCACTGGGGCAGACCTCGCGACAGGGGCAGGCTGCGGAAGCGGAGCAGCAGTCTTGATACTGATGAGACCATTGCCCCGGAGCGAGCCACAGCTTGGCGGCTGGTCACTAAATCGGGGAGGACGGACGAGTGGACCACTCCTGATAAATCCAACGGCTCGGGCGCCGCAGTCCGGAAGACCGCCGTCGCGAATTCCCGGCCCTCGGGGCGTGCGCTGGGATCCTCGTTCAGGGCGCTCTCCACAACACTCGCCAAAGCCTTCGGCACATCGGGTACCAGGAGGGATAACGGCGGGCGGTGCATCGTGGACTCCGGGCTTCTTCCCGTCAGGCAGAACCAAGCAAGGGCGCCCAATGAGTAGATGTCCCGATGAGGCCGCAAAGCCCCGATGTACGGTTCCTGACGGCGCGCTGCTTCAGGAACGTCAATGAAGCCCGCTGTACCGACGTCGGAATCCCGCTCGGAGCCTCCCAATACCCGGGCCAGGCCCAAGTCTGCAAGCAGCGGCTTACCTGAGGCGCTGAAGAGAACATTGCCCGGCGAAACGTCTCCGTGGACGATCCCCTGCGCATGGAGGAAAGACAGAACCTGGGCGACAGGAACCAGCACCGTGACTGTTTCGCCGATGGTGAGCTTCCCTCGACTTGCCACCAGATTGGCCAGCGAGCCACCCGCCGCGTAATCCATGACGACGGCCAGGGCGGTTCCGGGCCTGGGCCCTGGCTCGAGGTCATCGTTAATCTCAAGGACATCGTGTATCCGGACCAAGTGGTCGTGCTGAACTCGAGAGAGGAGCCGCGCTTCACCGAGCACAGCGTCAAGGTCACCCGCGTTCCCCGCCGAATCTGGGTCGTGAGTACCGGCACGGGAGTATTTGACCGCGAACGGGAACCGGTCCCTGTCCCTGGTGGCAAGCCACACTGACGATTGGCCGCCCTGACCCAATCGGCGCGACACCGAATAGCCCGGCAGTATGGGCGCCGCGCCAGCGGCAGAATCCACATTGTCCATGGTCAAGGTTTACCGGACCGCCTGATCTCGCGCAGAAGTTATCCACAGGCGCCGCTCTGTGCCCGTCATCAGAACAGGGCCCGGCTGGATGCGACTGAGAGGTTCACCACAAAACCATGGCGACTCCGCTGCTGGGTCTAAGCTTGGACGCATGACTCTTGAGTTTTCACAGCTGGGTCTTGCCCCGGATTTCGTGGATTACATGCAGGGCTGGGACCTGCAGCGCGAGATCCACAACAAGGTTGTTGCGGGCGAGAATGACAACACTGTCCTCCTCCTTGAACATGCCGCCGTTTATACGGCCGGCAAACTCACCGAGGACCACGAACGTCCCTTTGACGGGACTCCTGTGGTTCCCGTGGACCGGGGCGGAAAGTTGACGTGGCACGGACCTGGCCAACTCATCGCGTATCCCATCCTCAAACTGAAGAACCGGGCCGGTATCCGTGACTACGTGGAGCGCCTCGAGGCCATCATGATTGCTGTGATGACCGACTACGGGATCAAAGCGGTGACGGTCAAGGGGCGGGCCGGCGTCTGGGTACTCGCTGATGACAAGGGCCCTGACCGGAAAATCGCGGCCATAGGCATTCGCGTGTTGGAGGGGGTCACTATGCATGGCGTCGCCATCAACTGCAGCAACGACCTCGCCCCGTATGAACAGATCATCGCCTGCGGCATCACCGACGCCAGCGTGACCACCATGTCGATCGAAACCGGAAAGACCATCAATCCGGCCGACATTATTGACCGCTTCGTGGAAGAGTTCCGCAAGCACGAGGACGCCCTCGTATCAGCGCCAGAAGGAGCCCTCCAGTGACACTTGCACCTGAAGGCCGTAAGTTGCTGCGTGTTGAGCAGCGTAACGCGGCGGTCCCGGTTGAGCGGAAGCCCGAGTGGATCAAGGCCAAGGTCCAGATGGGTCCGGAATTTGTCGGCCTGAAGAACCTGGTGAAGAAGGAAGGCCTGCACACTGTGTGTGAGGAGGCCGGTTGTCCCAACATTTTCGAGTGCTGGGAAGACAAAGAGGCCACGTTCCTGATTGGCGGGTCCGAGTGCACCCGGCGCTGTGATTTCTGCCAGATCGATACGGGCAAGCCGTCCCCGGTGGACATGTTCGAACCCACCAAGGTGGCACGGTCCGTGCAGGCGATGCAGTTGCGGTACGCCACTGTGACCGGGGTAGCCCGTGACGACCTCGCCGATGAAGGCGTGTGGTTGTACGCCGAGACGGTCCGGAAGATTCACGAACTGAATCCCGGAACCGGCGTTGAACTGCTGATCCCTGACTTCTCGGGCAAACCCGAGCACATCGCGGCTATTTGTGATTCCAAGCCCGAGGTGTTCGCCCATAACGTTGAAACCGTGCCGAGGATTTTCAAGCGGATCCGTCCGGCTTTCCGGTATGAGCGGTCCCTCGATGTCATCACCCAGGGCCGCGACTTGGGCATGGTGACCAAGTCCAACTTGATCCTGGGGATGGGCGAGACCCGCGAAGAGATTTCCGAGGCCCTGCGGGACCTGCACGCAGCTGGCTGCGACCTGATCACGATTACCCAGTACCTCCGCCCGTCGGAACGGCATTTGCCCGTGGACCGGTGGGTCAAGCCGCAGGAGTTCGTGGATCTGCAGCACGAGGCCGAAGAGATCGGATTCCTCGGTGTCATGTCCGGGCCGCTGGTCCGGTCCTCGTACCGGGCGGGGCGTTTGTGGGCCACCGCGATGCGCAAGAAGGGCTGGGAGATCCCCGCGGCGCTGGCCCACATTGAATCTTCCGGCACCACCCGCCAGGAAGCCTCCACCATCCTCGCAGCACACAGCTAAACATCGAGGCGGCCACGACACCCTGGTGTCGTGGCCGTTTCTGCTTCCACATACTCTTCTGCGTCACAGTGACCCGCTCACCCAGCGGGCTGGGATCACGTAGAATTGAGGCACTATGGCGAACTCCCCTGATTCCAGCAAATCGACTTCATCGGCCGACGCACCAAAGCGTGGGCTTTTCCAGCGAAAGCCAAAAGAGGTTAAGGCCAAAAAGCCCAGCCAGCTAAAGCAGATCGCCGAAGTCTTCACCATGACCCGCAAGAGTGATCCGCAGGTCGTCTGGATCATGCTGCTGGCATTCCTTGCCGTGGTGGCTGTGGCGTTCGTCATCGGCTATCTGTTGGAGAACTGGGTAACCGGCCTGATCATCGGAATCCCGCTGGGACTCCTGGCGGCGATCTTCCTCCTCTCACGCAGGGCAGAACGTGCCGCGTTCGCGCAGATCGAGAATCAGCCCGGAGCCTCAGGGGCAGCGCTGGGAACCCTCCGCCGCGGCTGGATCACCCAGGACCAGCCGGTAGCCGTCAACCCCCGCACCCAGGATGCGGTGTTCATGGCCATTGGCCGTCCGGGAGTGGTACTGGTCAGCGAAGGCCCATCCCACCGCGTCAAAACCCTCGTGGATGCCGAGCGGAAGCGGCTCAACCGCATCCTTCCCAACGTCACCATCCACGTCCTTGAGTCCGGACGCGGCGAGGGCCAGGTCCCGCTGAACAAGGTAGCCAAGACCATGGGCAAGATGAAAAACGAGCTCACCAAAAACGAAGTGAACGCGGTCAGCAAGCGAATCAGCTCCCTGGGTAACAGGCTGCCAATCCCCAAGGGCATCGATCCTTACAAAGCCAGGCCCGACCGCAAGGCCGCGCGCGGGCGCTGACACGCCGGAAGACTTACAGGACACAAGCGAACAGCCCCTGACCCTCTTAGAGGATCAGGGGCTGTTCGCCGTTTAGCGCGCGACTACATCCGGATGAGTATGGTGTTGAAGGCTTTGTCATGCAAGCCTCGCTGATCAGGATCAAAGACCACAGCAGGGATGACCAGACACAGGAGAACAGTCCGCACGACAGCTGCCAAGGGACCAGCGGGGCCGCCGCCGAGGCGCACCACATGGATTCCCGCCACCCTATGGCCGATGCTGTAGCCCAAGGTTCCGATCAGGAGGATCTGTTCCACGGCGAAAACTGCCAGCGTAGCCCACGGATTTCCGCTGAAGGCGAAGTTGCTGATCACCAAGGCGATAGCCCAGTCAATGCAGATGCCAAGTATCCGCCGCCCGGCCCTCGCCATGGAGCCCGGGCCGGCCTCGGGCAGGCCGAGCCGCTCGCCGGGATATTTGGAGATGCCCGAGGTGTCCGGGCCACTCAGCCAGGAGCCAATGTCTTTTCTGTCAACCACCCTCCAAGCCTAATGGCTGCACGCCAGGCGTCCGACGTCGGCAGCCGCTCAGTCGCGTGCACCGGCGTCGTGGGGCGTTCGCTGGTTGGACCCGCGTGGACCTGACGCGGGAAAGCCAACTACCGTTTACCTGACAGACGATTCTGTAACTTGCCGGAAACAATACCGACACCCCCGGGAAATCCCTTCTCCCTATGGTGGTGTGAGTTGCCAGCAACCATTGCCCCGGGAGATTTCTTGTCCCCGGGACTATGGTTTGGCTGGACCACGGGGCCTTCCGGGCCTGTTACTTGACATGCATAAGGAGCATAGATGTTCAAGACTGCGGACGAAGTCCTCAAGTTCATCAAAGACGAAGACGTCAAATTCGTCGATATCCGCTTCACCGATCTCCCTGGTGTTCAGCAGCACTTCAACGTGCCTGCCAAGAGCGTCGACCTCGACTTCTTCGTCAACGGTCAACTGTTTGATGGATCCTCCATCCGCGGTTTCCAGGGCATCGCCGAGTCCGACATGCAGCTCATCCCGGATGTGACCTCGGCGTTCGTCGACACCTTCCGCATTGAAAAGACCCTCGCGCTGAACTTCTCCATCGTGAACCCGCGCACGGGTGACCCGTACCACCGCGACCCCCGCGGCGTGGCTGAGAAGGCAGAGGCCTACCTGGCTTCCACAGGCATCGCCGATACCGCGTTCTTCGCTCCCGAGGCCGAGTTCTTCGTCTTCGACAACATCCAGTACCAGTCCTCACCGCAGGGCAGCTTCTACAAGATCGACTCCGAAGAAGCACACTGGAACACGGGCCGCAAGGAAGAAGGCGGAAACCTCGGATACAAGACCCCCGTCAAGGGCGGTTACTTCCCGGTCTCCCCCACCGATAAGCAGGCTGACCTCCGCGACGCCATGTGCGTCGAACTGGACAAGGCCGGCCTCGAGGTCGAGCGCTCCCACCACGAAGTTGGATCTGCCGGCCAGGCCGAGATCAACTACAAGTTCACTACGCTGACGCACGCGGCAGATGACCTCCAGAAGTTCAAGTACGTCATCAAGAACACCGCGGACGCTTGGGGCAAGTCTGTGACGTTCATGCCGAAGCCGGTCTTCGGTGACAACGGCTCAGGCATGCACTGCCACCAGTCGCTGTGGAACAACGGCGACCCGCTGTTCTACGACGAGAAGGGCTACGCGGGGCTCTCCGACACCGCGCGCTGGTACATCGGCGGCCTGCTCAAGCACTCCTCGGCAGTCCTGGCCTTCACGAACCCGACCGTGAACTCCTACCGTCGACTGGTCAAGGGCTTCGAAGCCCCCGTGAACATGGTCTACTCGCAGGGCAACCGCTCTGCAGGTATCCGTATCCCGATCACGGGAACCAACCCGAAGGCCAAGCGCATCGAATTCCGCGCTCCGGACCCGTCCTCCAACCCGTACCTGGCGTTCGCTGCCCAGCTGATGGCCGGTATTGACGGCATCCGCAACCGCATCGAGCCGCCGGCACCGATCGACAAGGACCTCTACGAGCTCCCCGCCGAAGAAGCCAAGGACATTCCGAAGGCTCCGGGTTCCTTGGAAGAGGCCCTCGAGGCCCTGCGCGAGGACAACGAATTCCTCCAGGCCGGTGGCGTCTTCACCCAGGACCTGATCGACACATGGATTGACTACAAGTACGAGAACGAAATCCGCCCGCTGTCACTGCGCCCGAACCCTTACGAGTTCGAGCTCTACTACGGCGTCTAGCAGCCACGTATGTCGAAAAGGCCAGTCACGGTTCAACGAACCGTGGCTGGCCTTTCTGCGTGCGCCTGATCCACCGCGTCGTCGGTAGCGCAGTCCTTGCAAAACAGGGTCTCGGTTTCTTCACCGCAGCACTGACAGCGGTGGATCAATGCTGCGGATTCAATCACATAGGCTGTCATACCTCCATGGTGCCCGCGCCGTCTTTCCGGGACACGAGTAGTGTGTACTCGTATTTTCGTCGTCCCGCTCCGGGCACTACGTGTATGCGGCGAGCCGGTGTGTGGATGAATAGCCCGTCAGGCCGCTGTCGTTATCCGGCCCTGCAGCGGAATCGTGGTCGGCAAAAGTAGCAAAGCATCGCCGGCAGGCGAAGAATCCAGGTTGTCCGTGCCGGGATGCCCAATGCGGTCCCGCCTGCTCGCAGCGGAAGCAGCAGGCATTCGAGAATGCCGCACCGTCCGAGTCGCGCATGACCGTCACGAGGTCAGCTTAGATGAGCGTGACGCCGACCAACAAGGGGGTCAGCGCCCCTCCCGGTGCAGGCACCCGGCAGGAAGGCTACTGCTTCCCGTACTTCTTGTGCACGGCCTGTTTGCTGACGCCGAGGCAGAGTGCGATCGCTTCCCAGGAAAGCCCCGCCCGGCGCGCCGATCGCACCAGAGCCGCTTCAGTACGCCCAACTTCCTTGTGCAGCTCCGCCACTGCATACAAGGCCTCGGCCGGTCCCATGCCGTCCATCGATCCCACCAGCGTCTTCATGCGATACTCCTCCATGTCGTCAACGCTAGTTGACGATCAAACTGACGTCAACCTGAGTTGACGCCACACGCACGGAAAGGAACGTACATAGTCCGTTGCGGTCCAGCATTACCGCCAAGGTATTGGCCCCGGTCAATGAAACCGGCATTGCGGTAGGCAGACAACGCCGCCGGATTGGCCTCATTGACAGAAAGCACGACGCCGGCCTGCCCGCCTTGCAACCTGTCCGTCACCTTGCGCGCTTCTGCAACTGCCGCGACGGCTGCCCGGGAGCCCAAACGCCTTCCCTGGCTCGCATAGTCAATGAGGAAACCCCGCAGCAACCAGGCCGAATCGTCGTCGGCCCATCCCGCCATCCGCGCTGCCCCATGCTGCAACGTCAGCACGCCAACAGTTTTGCCCTCCGCCTCAATGACATAAGGCAGCCTTGACGCCTCATGCAGGCCCACGAGCATCATCCGCAACGGGTCCCCTACAAAAGCTCGTTGGTGAAGCCCCACCGCCATCTCGGCCACCGCACCCAGGTGAATCGCCCGGGAGTCGTCGTCGAGCAGTTTTAGCGGGATCAACCAGATATCGCCCCACGGCAGACCAACGTCAGCGACGTACAGCGGGTCTTGTGGGTATTCCGGTCCATGGGCGGTCATGATGGTCTTCCTCTGTGGTCAACGGCTACAGCGTTTAGTAACCGTAGAACAGTCTCTCGAAGACGCTGCGTGCGCGGCGGCTCACCCGCAAGTAGTCTTCCTCGAACTGACCGGCATTCCCGGGAGCGTAGCCACACCATCTGGCTGCGGCTTCCAGGTCCCTTCGGGAGGAAGGCAGCAGGTCCGAGGCCCGCCCGGTGTCGATCACATTTGCCGAACGGATCCGGCTGGCCAACTGCCAGGCCTCCTCCAGGAGCGCCGCGTCGTCGTCGCCCACCAAACCAAGCTTGACCGCTGCGGCGAGCGCTTCCATGGTGGAAGTGGTCCGCAGGTCAGGATGCTTCCCCGCGTGCTGAAGCTGCAAGAGCTGCACCAGCCACTCCACGTCGCTGAGTCCTCCACGGCCGAGCTTCACGTGCCTGGCCGGATCGGCACCCCTTGGAAGACGCTCCGACTCCACGCGGGCCTTGATCCTGCGAATTTCCCGCACGTCAGTTTCGGCCAACTCTGCCGGGTACCGGATGGGATCTATCAACTTCACAAAGTCCGCGGCCAATTCGTCGGAACCAGCCATCGGACGGGCTCGCAGCAGTGCCTGCGCCTCCCAGGTCAGTGACCACCGGCGGTAGTACTCCGCATAGGAGTCCAAGGAGCGGACCATGGCCCCGTTCTTGCCCTCCGGCCGGAGATCTGCGTCGAGGACCAGGACCCGCTCGGCCAGGATGGCAGGCTTTAGCGGCTGAGTGAGGAAACTGGAAATCCGCGCAACCACTGCGGAGGCCTGTTCCTGCGCTTCCGCGTCGGTGAACCCCGGCCGCGCGCGATGGACGTAGATGACGTCTGCATCAGATCCGTAGCCGATTTCCCGGCCGCCCTGGCGTCCCATGGCGACGACGAGAACATCTGTCTTCAACGGCTCCGAACCCGCCACTGCCGACTCCGCAACGTGCAAGGCGCCGAGGACTGCAGCACGGTCGGTTTCAGCCAAGGCATGACCCACTGCGTCTTGATCGACCAACCCGGCACTGTCCGCGATGGCTGTCCTGAGGATTTCCCGCCTTCGGATGAGCCGGACCAACCGCATGGCACTTTCCGGATCCGGATGCCTGGAGAGTTTGGACTTGATCTCCTGCCACTGCGCCTCGAAGGGGACCGGTACAAGTTCCTTGTCGTTACCGAGCCAGGCAACCGATTCCGGAGATACCTCCAAAAGGTCCGATATGAGCCGGGAATTGGCCAGTACCTGGCACAGGCGTTCGGCTGCGGCCTGGGAATCACGGAGCATGCCAAGGTACCAGTGGGTAGTGCCCAACGCCTCGCTGACGCGGCGGAAAGCGAGGAGCCCGGCGTCGGGATCCACTCCTTCGGCCAGCCAGCCGAGAAGTATGGGCAGGAGCTGGCGCTGCAAGGCAGCCCGTCTGCTGACGCCCGCCGTCAAAGCCTCAATGTGCCGGAGCGCCCCCCGCGGATCGAGGTAACCCAGGGCGGCCAAGCGGCCTTGCGCAGCCTCGGGGGTGAGCTTGGCATCTTCACTGCTGAGTTTGGCGGCTGTGTTGAGCAAAGGGCGATAGAAAATCCGGTCGTGGAGTTCACGCACGGACCTTTTGGTCTTTTGCCAGGTTCCCATCAACTGATCGGGGTGTGGGCGCTCCAGGGAGAACGGTCCCAGCACGGCTTTGGCAAGGAACCGCTGGGCATCTTCGGCCGCAGGCATCAGGTGTGTCCGTCTGAGCTGGAACAGCTGGATGCGGTGCTCCAGTAATCTCAGGTAACGGTATGCGTCGTCGAAAGCTGCGGCGTCCGCCCGTCCGATGTAACCACCGGCGGACAACGCAGCAATGGCGGAGGTGGTGTCCCGGCACCGGAGCGACTCGTCTGATTTGCCGTGCACCAACTGCAGTAGTTGGACAGTGAATTCGACATCGCGGAGGCCGCCGCGGCCCAGCTTAATCTGGCGCTGCTCCTCGGCCGGCGGAATGTGGTCCGTGACCCGTCGCCGCATGGCCTGAACGGACTCAACGAACCCTTCCCGACCCGCCGATGCCCAGACAAGTGGAGCCACCGCTTCCTCGTACCGGCTTCCGAGCTCCCGGTCTCCGGCAATGGTGCGGGCCTTGAGCAAAGCCTGGAACTCCCAGCTTTGGGCCCACCGAGCGTAATAGCTCAGATGCGAGGGCAGTGTGCGAACCAACGGCCCCGACTTACCTTCGGGACGGAGGTTCGCGTCGACCTCCCACAGCCCCGGTTCAGGCGCCGGCGAAGAAATCGCGCGCGAGAGCCCCGAGGCCAAGGCGGTACCGATCGTGGCAGCGCGGGCGTCATCCAATGTTCCGGACTCGATAACGTAAATGACGTCGACGTCGGAGATGTAGTTCAGCTCGCGGGCGCCGCACTTACCCATGCCGATCACAGCGAGCCCGACGTCGGCGACATCACCGACGTCGAACTGTTCTGCCGCCTCGGCACGGGATACGGCGAGGGCCGCCTCGATCGCAGCTCCGGCGAGGTCCGCCAGTTCCGCGCCAACGGCTGGCATGAAGTCCTGGGGAGAAGCCGCGCACAGGTCCTTGATGGCAAGTTCCGTCAGCCCCCGCCTGTAGGCAGTGCGTAATGCGGCATAGGCAGGCTGGCCGGTTATGCCGGCGACGGGCCGCTGCGAACCGGGCTCCGCTTTCACCGAACGGAGGATCGTTGAACGGAGCTCAGCACCTTGGGCGCTCATCGGTTCAGGGCTCACCCGGACGTTGAAGACGTCCAGATGCTCGGGGTGCCGTATGAGGAACTCCCCCAAAGCTTCGGATGCACCCAAAAGACGGTAGAGCGGCTCACTGGTGTCCAGATCGGCTGCCGCCAGCTTCTTCAGGCCGGGGCTTTTCTCGATCAGCCTGACCAACGACTGCAAGGCCGTATCCGGGCTGGCAGCTACGGAGAGCCCGGCAAAGAGTGCATCTTGGTCGATCCCGTCCAGTTCGGGGGCAGCAAGGAACCGTTCGCCCTTGTCAAGATCGCTGAACCCGGCCGAAATGAGCCGACGTGCAAGGCTCACTGGCCCTGCCTAGAGGATGCCGAGGTTGCGCTGCAACTCGTACGGGGTGACCTGCAGGCGGTAGTCCTGCCACTCCGCACGCTTGTTGCGCAGGAAGTGCTCAAACACCTGCTCGCCGAGGATTTCGGCAACCAGTTCCGATTCCTCCATGGCCCGTATGGCGTCGTGGAGGCTTGCCGGCAAGGGGGCGTGTCCCATCGCCTTGCGTTCGGCCGTGGTCAGCGACCATACATCATCTTCCGCTGCAGCCGGGAGGTCGTAGCCTTCCTCGATGCCTTTCAAACCGGCGCCCAAAAGCACGGCGTACGCCAAGTATGGATTGGTGGCGGAGTCGATGCCCCGGTATTCGATGCGGGCGGACTGGCCCTTCCCCGGCTTGTACAGCGGAACCCGCACCAGTGCGGAGCGGTTGTTGTGGCCCCAGCTCAGGTAGCTTGGTGCTTCGCCGCCACCCCAGAGCCGCTTATACGAGTTCACGAACTGGTTGGTGACGGCCGTGAATTCCGGGGCGTGTTTGAGGATTCCGGCAATGAACTGGCGTGCGGTCTTGGAGAGCTGGAACTCGGCACCGGCTTCGAAGAACGCGTTGGTGTCCCCCTCGAACAACGAGAAGTGCGTGTGCATGCCTGAACCCGGGTGGTCCGTGAACGGCTTGGGCATGAACGTGGCGTAGGTGCCTTGCTGCAAGGCAACTTCCTTGATCACAGTGCGGAACGTCATGATGTTGTCCGCGGTCTGGAGGGCATCGGCATAGCGGAGGTCGATTTCGTTTTGGCCGGGCCCGCCTTCGTGGTGGCTGAACTCCACGGAGATACCCACAGATTCCAGCATGGTCACGGCAGTACGGCGGAAGTCTTGGGCCACCCCACCTGGCACGTGGTCAAAGTAGCCGCCCTCGTCCACAGGCACCGGCGCACCGTTCGAACCCAGGTCCTGGGACTTCAACAGGTAGAACTCGATCTCGGGATGCGTATAGCAGGTGAATCCCATATCAGCTGCTTTGGCGAGCGCCCTCTTGAGCACGTTGCGGGGATCAGCGGCCGACGGCTCGCCGTCGGGCGTCAGGATGTCGCAGAACATCCTTGAGGTCTGTTCGGTTTCGCCCCGCCAAGGAAGTATCTGGAATGTGGACGGGTCGGGCTGGGCAAGCATGTCCGATTCGAAGACCCTGGCGAGCCCTTCGATGGCCGATCCATCAAAACCGAGGCCCTCTTCGAAAGCGCCCTCAACTTCCGCCGGCGCCAAGGCTACCGATTTAAGGGAACCCACGACGTCGGTGAACCACAAGCGTACGAAGCGCACGTCACGCTCTTCGATCGTCCGCAGAACGAACTCTTGCTGGCGGTCCATGGGGCCTCATTTCCAATTCATTGTCCATGCCTCTGGTTCCAGTGATTGGAGCCAGGACAGCTCAGCCTTCACTCTACTAAGAGTTCAGTGCCAATGTGGTGCTGGCGGCTTCGCGTAACACAGCGTTTACATACGACGACGGCGTCCCCGCTGGTGGCAGGCACCGCACGCACGGCATAGGCTCTATCCATGGCCCCGAGCAACTTTCCAGAATCCAGCACGCCCAGCGAAGTATCCGCACCTTACGGTTCGGGCCCAGCCGCTACAAGCAGCAGCTCGACGGCGGCTAGCGCCAAGCCCGCCGGACGGGTCCGGATCCACCACCTTCAGCAGGCCAAGGACAACGGTGCCCGTTTTGCCATGCTGACGGCGTACGAGCAGTACACTGCCGAGATCTTCGACCAAGCCGGCATTGAAGTCCTCTTAGTGGGCGACTCAGCCTCGAATAACGTCTTCGGCAATGAGACCAGCCTTCCCGTCACGGTGGACGAGCTCCTTCCGCTGTGCAGGGCCGTCAGCCGCTCGGCCAAGAGGGCGCTGATTGTTGCGGATCTCCCATTCGGCAGCTACGAAGTTTCCGCCGAACAGGCCGTGGCCACTGGTGTCCGGTTCCTCAAGGAAGGCCTGGCCCACGCCGTTAAGATCGAGGGCACCGCTTACTACGCTGATACTGTCACTGCGATGGTGCAGGCCGGCATCCCCGTCATGGCGCACATCGGATTCACGCCCCAGAGTGAGCATTCCCTCGGGGGCTACCGCGTCCA
Source organism: Arthrobacter sp. fls2-241-R2A-200 (assembly GCF_030209745.1). Taxonomy (GTDB): domain Bacteria; phylum Actinomycetota; class Actinomycetes; order Actinomycetales; family Micrococcaceae; genus Arthrobacter. Next base: position 111,333 of record NZ_JARVRJ010000010.1, on the reverse strand, counting down.
AGGACGTGGCGATGACGCCCAGCGACTGATTGACGACGCGATCGCGTTGCAGGACGCCGGTGCTTTCAGTGTCCTCATGGAGATGGTCCCGGCAGACACTGCCGCTGCCGTCGACGCTGCGTTGCGGGTGCCGACGGTTGGCATCGGCGCGGGCAAAAGCACCACGGGACAAGTTTTGGTGTGGCAGGACATGGCCGGTCTCCGCGGCGGCAAAATGGCAAAATTCGTCAAGCAATACGCGGACCTGCGGTCAACGCTGAGCGACGCCGCCGCGGCCTATGGGGAAGACGTAAGGTCCGGCCAGTTCCCTGGACCCGAGCACTCCTTCTAGTCCGGGCCCCGCCCGTCTTCGTTTCGGCTAGTCCTCGTCCTGCGCGTCCCACGCATCATTGCGGGCCTTGACCTTTTCCAGGGCGTGTTCGGCTTCTTCCCTGGTTTTGTAGGGGCCGATGAGCTGAGACCAGTCGGACATGGCGTCCTCTTCGATCTCGTGGGTGTTGACGTTGTACCAGTACTCCGGCACTTTTCCTCCTCCATCAGTAGTTGGTGCACGCGTAACGTTCGGCGGACCTGTGGAAGCCCCGCCGGGCATTGTTACTTACGTCTCTTGGGCCTTATATGATCAATCTATGCCTTCTCCAGCTTCCACTGCACCTACCGGCACGCTCACCCCTGGAACCATCAGCCCTGAGCGAGCTGTTCCGGCGTCGATCGCCAGGCCCGAATACGTTGGCAAGAAGGCGCCCAGCAAGTTCACCGGTTCCGAGGTCAAGTCCGCCGAGACCATTGAGAAGATCCGGATTGCCAGCAAAATAGCCGCACAGGCGATTGTCGAAGTTGGCAAGTACATTGTCCCCGGCGTCACCACGGACCGGTTGGACGAGGTTGGCCATGAGTTCCTCCTCGATCACAAGGCCTACCCATCCACGCTGGGCTACCGCGGCTTTCCGAAGTCGATTTGCTCGTCCCTGAACGAGGTCATCTGCCATGGAATCCCGGACTCAACGGTGGTTCAAGACGGCGACATCGTGAACATCGACATCACGGCCTTCATCGGCGGGGTGCATGGGGACACCAACTACACCTTCCTTGTTGGCGATGTGGATGAAGAATCCCGTCTGTTGGTTGAGCGTACGCAGGAGTCGCTCAACCGGGCCATCAAGGCCGTGGCTCCGGGCCGCGAGATCAACGTAATCGGCCGAGCCATCCAGTCGTACGCCAAACGCTTCGGCTACGGCGTGGTCCGGGATTTCACTGGCCACGGTGTAGGTGAAGCCTTCCATACAGGCCTCATCATTCCGCATTACGACGCCGCACCGGCGTACAACACAGTGATCGAAACGGGCATGGTTTTCACCATCGAACCCATGCTCACGCTCGGCAGCATCGAATGGGACATGTGGTCTGATGACTGGACAGTGGTTACCAAAGACCGCAAACGTACGGCCCAATTCGAACACACGCTGCTGGTCACTGAAACCGGCGCGGAAATCTTAACCCTTCCCTGAGTTACCGAAATGTGTCTGCAGCCCAGGGGCTGCCGCCGCCCATCCCTCCTGCCATGATCGGAAATGCATTGTCCAAAAAGGATGAGAAAAACCACAAGCACGCCCCGCTGATCGGTATCGACATCGGCGGCACCGGAATCAAGGGCGGCATCGTCGACCTGAAAAAGGGCAAGCTGATCGGTGACCGGTTCCGGGTTCCGACGCCTCAACCGGCGACGCCGGAGGCCGTTGCGGAGGTCGTGGCCGAGATAGTCGCCGAGCTCTCGAGCCGACCCGACGCACCCGACGCCTCATCACCCGTAGGAGTCACCTTTCCCGGCATCATCCAACATGGTGTGGTTCACTCAGCGGCTAACGTGGACAAGTCCTGGCTTGAAGCCGACATCGACAAGGCGTTCACCAAGCGGCTTGGCCGCCCTGTAGAGGTGATTAACGACGCCGACGCCGCCGGGCTGGCCGAGGCCCGCTATGGCGCCGGCGAAGGCGTGGACGGCACGGTCCTGGTGATCACGCTGGGCACCGGCATTGGATCGGCCTTCATCTTCAATGGCCATCTGGTTCCCAACGCCGAGCTTGGCCACCTCGAAGTGGACGGTGTCGACGCCGAAACCAAGGCATCCGCCGTCGCCCGGGAGCGGGATGGGCTGACCTGGGACCAGTACGGAGTTCTTCTGAACCGGTACCTCCAGCACGTCGAGTTCCTGTTCTCCCCTGAGCTTTTCATCATTGGAGGCGGCATCTCCAAGCGCTCCGATGAGTACTTCCCGCACTTGGATCTGCGGACCAAGATCGTCACTGCAGAGTTGAAAAACGATGCCGGCATCGTGGGTGCAGCGCTCGAGGTGGCCCTGCATCACAAGCTCGCCAAGTAGGCTTCGGATACTTCTCCGGCGGCTGCGGATTCGTGTCCGCGGCCGCCCGGAGCTAAAGCTGGCTTTTCTCAGTACCTTTTGCTTCTGAGTTCACCGCTTTGGCATGGTCTTGGGCCTCGTGCCGCAACAAGGAGATCGCCGACTCAAAGTCCTCCAAGGACTCAAATGCCTGGTAGACGCTGGCGAACCGGAGGTAGGCGACTTCATCGAGCTTCCGGAGCGGGCCCAGGATGGCCAGGCCTACTTCGTGCGCGTCGATTTCGGCTGCACCCGATGAGCGGATGTTTTCTTCGACCTCTTGGGCCAGCATGGCCAGATCGTCTTCGGTGACGGGACGCCCTTGGCACGCCTTCCGGACGCCACTGATGACCTTGATCCTACTGAAGGGCTCGCCAACACCGGAGCGTTTGATAACGGACAGGCTGGTGGTCTCCACCGTTGTAAACCGACGGCCGCATTCAGGGCATTGCCGCCGACGTCGAATGGAAGTACCGTCGTCCGCCATACGGCTGTCCACGACGCGGGAGTCGGGGTTCCGGCAGAACGGGCAATACATGCTGGGCCTCCCCCACAGTTCCGGACGTCTGTGGGCAGGGCGCCGCGAGCGTGCCGGAGGATTCACTTCCGACTTCAGTTTACGGTCGCGGGCACCGTAATGACAAGCTTGTCATTACTACATGTAGTGCCAGCAACCCTTACATGTTGTGGTTGGCGTCCGGTTGGAAACGGATCCTGACAGCGTCTCCGTGCCCGGGAAGGTTCTCCGCGCCGGACAGGCTCACGATATGGCTGCTGACCTGCTCCAGGGCGGCACGGTTGTAATTGATGACTTGGACTGCACGCAAGAACGTGGTCACATTCAGCCCCGACGAGAAAGCCGCCGTCCCGCTGGTCGGAAGCACGTGGTTGGACCCGGCACAGTAGTCACCCAGGCTGACCGGGCTGTAGTCGCCAACGAATATCGCTCCGGCATTTCGGATCCGTGCCGCCACGGAGGCTGCGTCCTTGGTCATGATTTCCAGGTGCTCGGCGGCGTAGGCGTTGCAGACCGCGATGCCCTGTTCCAAGTCATCCACCAACACCACGCCGGACTGGGGCCCGGACAGCGCCTCCACCACGCGTTCGCTGTGCTTGGTCGCTGCCGCCTGCTTCTTCAATTCACCCACGACGGCGTCAGCGAGTTCCGCTGAGTCGGTCACCAACACGGACGCAGCCTTGGGATCGTGCTCTGCTTGGCTGATGAGGTCCGCCGCCACCAAGGGGGCCTGTGCGGAGGAGTCTGCCAAGATCGCGATCTCCGTGGTGCCCGCCTCCGAGTCGATGCCTACCACTCCCCTGACGAGCCTCTTGGCGGTGGCTACGAAGATGTTGCCCGGCCCTGTGACAACGTCAACGGGCTCGATCGGTAATTGCCCGTCACCCCCGGGGACTCCGTAGGCAAAGGAAGCGATCGCTTGGGCTCCGCCAATGGCGTACACCTCTTCTATACCGAGCAGCGCCGCTGCCGCCAGGATGGTTGGGTGTGGCAAGCCGCCGAATTCCTTCTGTGGCGGCGAAGCCAAGGCGATGGATTCGACGCCGGCAGCCGCTGCGGGCACGACATTCATGATCACCGAAGAAGCAAGGGGCGCAAGACCGCCAGGAACATACAACCCAACCCGGCCTACGGGAATCCAGTTTTGGCTGACGACGGCGCCGTCCGCCAATGCGACGTCGACGTCGGCTGGCCGTTGCTGCCGGGCGAACTGCTTGGCCCTGCTGATCGATTCCTCCAGCGCAGCGCGGACGTTCGGCTCCAAGCCTGCCAGCGCTTGGGCGAGCGCCTCTGCAGGCACCCTGGGATGGGACTGTTCCACGCCGTCGAACGTCTTTGCCAGTGCTGACAACGCCTCAAAGCCGCGGCTGCGTACGGCGGAAATGATATCAAGGACCTTTTGTTCCGCGTCCGCCATCGTTTGATGCTTCGCCCTCGGCACAGCCGCACGCAATTCCGCCAGGGAAAGGCTGCGCCCCCGGAAATCAATGGTTCGGAAGGCCAGGGAGACGGCGGGTGCGGAGGTATCGGGAGAAGTGGTCACCGCCCTATTTTACGGGCTTCCCGGAAAGAACCCCGAACAAGGAAAGGACGAACGTGACAAATGCCGTAGCACCTGGCCATAAGGCCAGCACCGAATAGGAGCGCAGCGTGAATCCATAGTCGGACCCGAGCGCTGGATCCACGGCGGGACCCCACAACTGCGCGGCCAGCAGGCCGATCGACCAGGAGACAACGGCACCTGCGGCCCCACCGAGGAGCGCAAACGCAAAGCGCCGGCCTGCTCCCCGTGTGTTCAGTTTCCCGTCCAAAAGGAAACCCGTCACCACTCCGGCAACCAATGCCAAACCGCCAAGGACCAAGTCACGCGGCAACCACGATGCTGGAACTGAGGGGTTGGCCAACGCCGGATTTCCGGACAGCAGATTGCCTCCCCCCGGGGCCAACAGCCACCAGAGGAGGCCCACAGCAATCCCCGAAGCCGCCGGGAGAACCAGCCAGGCTATGTCCCGCCGCCCTGGGCGGTGGGAGGCGGGGCCGGCTGTGGCTTCCGCGGAAATCTCTACAGTGGGATCGGTCATGCTCCCACATTAACAAAGGTTCATGCCACCTCAACAAAGTAAGGAGCCGCACCAGAAGGGGAATACGCTGAAGGGAGTACCTACCCGCACCATGGAGGAGAAACACCCCGTGTCCACCGAGCCGACTGGCTTTCAGCAAACCTTCAGGGAAATGTTCCGCCGGCACGCGGCAGGGGTGGCGATTATCACCGCCAACCTCAACGGGCACCCGTTCGGGTTCACCGCCACGTCAGTGGCCTCGCTATCCGCTGAGCCGCCTCGCTTTACGTTCAACATGGCCCGGAGCTCGAGTTCATGGCCTGCTGTGGCCAACTCCGAATTCATCGGCGTGCACATGTTGGGCCTTGAGAACCAGGCTCTGGCCAACCGTTTCGCAAGGACCCGCAACCGCTTCGAGGGCGACCACTGGGAGCCCGGTCCCCACGACGTTCCGATCCTCAAAGACGTCAGCGGGTGGCTGGTGGGACGGATACAGATGCGGCTTTCCTTCGAGAACAATGCCGTGGTGGTGGTAGAGGTCATCGACGGCCAAGTGGGCGAGGACGGCACTCCCCTGCTGTACCACGGCGGAGCCTACAGCAAGCCAACACCCTTGGATTATGAGATCTGAACACGCTAGCTAGCAATAGGTGTAGCTAGCAAGTACTCCTCAGCTGTCGTCTAGGTGTCAAGGCAGGCCGGCCCCAGGAGGACCTTGAGGTCGCCAAAGAGTGATGGGCTGGGATTTACCCGCAGATGTACGGGCAGGCCCATGACTTCGACTTTGGTATCACCGGTGAGCTTGAGGCGCACCTCGGAATTTCCGCGGTGCGTTCGAAGAACGTCGCGCAAATCCGTCACCACCGTCTCTGTGGCTTTATAGGTGGGAAGAGTGATGACCACCGGACCGTTCACGCTTTCGCTCAGGTCCGGTACCGATAGTTCCATGCAGTTCAGCGTCACCGCACCATCGTCCCGGCGCTGCAAGCGGCCTTTAACAACCACGATCAGGTCCTCGGCCAGCACAGAAGCTATGGGACCGTATACCTGGCCAAAGAACATAACCTCAATGGACGCACCAAGGTCCTCGATCTCCGCGCGGGCATAGGCATTGCCGCTGGCCTTGGCGATCCTGCGGCTGAGGGAGGTAATCATGCCCGCAATGGTGACTATCGCGCCGTCGTGCGGCCCATCCTCGGCGATAATCGACGCAATGGACTGTTCCGCGTGCTGGTTGAGGACGCCTTCGAGGCCCTGCAACGGATGGTCCGATACGTAGAGCCCCAGCATGTCCCGTTCAAAGGACAACTTGTCCTTCTTTTCCCATTCCGGCAGGTCCGGGATCTCAGTGGTCAAGGACGCTTCAGGTTCTTGGTCTTCAAAGCCAGCAAAGAGGTCGAACTGGCCAATGGCCTCATTCCGCTTAAGGGTGATGACCGAATCGATGGCTTCCTCGTGGATCATCGCCAGCGCGCGGCGGTGATGCCCGAGCGAATCGAACGCTCCAGCCTTGATCAAGGACTCGATCGTACGCTTGTTGCACACCACGGCAGGCACCTTCAGTAGGAAGTCCTTGAAAGAGGTGTATTTGCCCTCGGTGGTGCGGGCCGAGACCATGGCGTCCACCACGTTGACGCCAACGTTGCGGATAGCGCCCATGCCGAAGCGGATGTCGTGGCCCACTGGCGTGAAGTTCAACGATGATTCGTTCACATCCGGAGGCAGGACCGTGATGCCCATCCGCCGGCATTCGTTGAGGTAGATAGCGGATTTGTCCTTATCGTCACCCACCGATGTCAGCAGGGCAGCCATGTACTCCGGCGCATAGTGCGCCTTCAGGTAGGCCGTCCAGTACGAAATCACGCCATAGGCAGCCGAGTGCGCTTTGTTGAAGGCGTAGTCGGAGAACGGAAGCAGGATGTCCCACAGCGTCTTGACAGCGGCCATGGAGTAACCGTTGTCCTGCATGCCTTGGGAGAAGCCGGCAAATTGCTTGTCCAGCTCGGATTTCTTTTTCTTACCCATGGCGCGGCGAAGGATATCTGCCTGGCCAAGTGAGTAGCCGGCCAGCTTTTGCGCCACGGCCATGACTTGCTCTTGGTACACGATCAGGCCGAAAGTGCCGCCAAGGATCTCCCTCAGGGGTTCTTCCAACTCCGGGTGGATGGGGATCACTTCCTGGATCCCGTTCTTCCGCAGTGCGTAGTCGGTGTGGGCGTTGGCGCCCATGGGCCCGGGGCGGTACAGCGCGAGAACTGCCGAAATGTCTTCGAAGTTGTCGGGCTTCATGAGCTTCAACAGGGAGCGCATGGGGCCGCCGTCGAGCTGGAACACGCCCAGGGTGTCGCCGCGTGCCAGAAGTTCGTACGACGCCGCGTCGTCCAGTTCCAGGTTTTCCAGGTCCAGGTCCACGCCGCGGTTCATCTTGATGTTCTCAAGTGCATCAGAAATGATCGTCAGGTTCCGGAGTCCCAGGAAGTCCATCTTGATCAGGCCGAGGCCTTCGGACGTTGGGTAATCGAACTGCGTGATGACCTGGCCGTCCTGGAAACGGCGCATCACGGGGATGACATCGATGATGGGGTCCGAGGACATGATCACACCAGCGGCGTGGACACCCCATTGGCGTTTCAGTCCCTCAATGCCCAATGCCGTCTCGAAGACCTTCGCGGCCTCGGGATCTGTGGCGATGAGCTGGCGGAAGTCCGCGGCTTCGCTGTAGCGCTTGGACTCCGGGTTTTGGATGTCCGCGAGCGGGATGTCCTTGGCCATCACAGCAGGCGGGAGGGCTTTGGTCAACTGCTCGCCCATGCTGAATGGGTAACCCAATACGCGCGAGGAGTCCTTCAGCGCCTGCTTGGTCTTGATCGTTCCGTAGGTGACGATCATGGCTACGCGCTCGTCGCCGTACTTTTTGGTGACGTAGTCGATGACCTCGGAGCGGCGCCGATCATCGAAATCGACGTCGAAGTCAGGCATGGAAACGCGGTCCGGGTTGAGGAAGCGTTCGAAGATCAGTCCGTGCTGCAGGGGATCGAGATCCGTAATGCGCATGGCATAGGCAACCATGGAACCTGCACCGGAACCACGGCCGGGGCCCACGCGGATTCCGTTGTTCTTTGCCCAGTTGATGAAGTCGGCCACCACCAGGAAGTAGCCGGGGAAGCCCATGGATGTGATGACGCCGAGTTCGTAATCGGCCTGGGCGCGCACCTTGTCCGGAATGCCTTGCGGATAGCGGTACTTGAGACCCGTATCCACTTCCTTAACCAGCCACGAGGTCTCGTCTTCCCCGGGCGGGCAAGGGAACCTGGGCATGTAGTTGGCACCGGTGTTGAAGGATACCTCGCAACGTTCAGCGATCAGGAGAGTGTTGTCGCAAGCCTCGGGGTGGTCGCGGAACAATTCGCGCATCTCTTGGGGAGACTTCAAGTAGTAGCCGCTGCCGGAGAACGCAAAGCGGGAGCCGCCGTTGTCGTACGTTGGCTCCAGCAGGGTAGAGCCTGATTGGATCGCCAGCAGGGCCTCATGGGCCTTGGCGTCGTGCTCGTGCGTGTAATGCAGGTCATTGGTGGCTACGAGGGGAAGATTCAGTTCCTTCGCCAACCGCAGGAGGTCGCCCGTGACGCGGCGTTCAATATCCAGTCCGTGGTCCATCAACTCACAGAAGTAGTTCTCCGCACCGAAGATGTCCCGGAACTCGGCGGCCGCTTCGACCGCCTCCCGGTACAGTCCCAGCCGGAGCTTGGTTTGAACCTCCCCGGAAGGACACCCTGTGGTGGCAATCAAGCCTTCGGAGTAGGTATTGAGGAGTTCACGATCGAGCCGGGGCCATTTGCCGAACACGGAATCGAGGGAAGCAATCGATGAAGCCCGGAACAAATTGCGCATGCCCACGTTGTTGTAGCTCAGGAGCGTCATGTGTGTGTACGAGCCACCACCGGAGACGTCGTCCTTGCGTTGGCTCTCATCGCCCCAACGCACACGCTCCTTGTCACCGCGCGCGGTTCCGGGAGTTACGTAGGCTTCGACGCCGATGATCGGCTTGATGCCTTTGTCCGTGGCTTTACGCCAGAAGTCGAATGCGCCGAACAGGTACCCGTGGTCAGTGGTCGCCAGGGCGGGCATGCCGAGCCGTTCCGTTTCATCAAACAACTCACCCAACCTGGCTGCTCCATCCAGCATGGAGTATTCGGTGTGGGTGTGCAGGTGGACGAACGAATCATTGCTGGAAGTCACCCGGACAGTCTACCGTCCAGGGTCCGACAGGATAGGAACGTGCGAGGCACGTGCTTCCTACGCCGCCCCGGTTGCCAGCAGGTCCAAAGCGAACTGCAGATCTTCCGGATACTCGCTGGTGACTTCCACCCATTCGCCGGTGCGCGGGTGCGTAAAGCCAAGCTGGCGGGCGTGCAGCCACTGACGTGTGAGGCCCAAAGTCGCAGCGAGGCGAGGATCCGCCCCGTAGGTTAGATCACCGGCACAGGGGTGCCGCAACGCGGAGAAGTGGACCCTGATCTGGTGGGTTCGCCCGGTTTCCAGATGCACCTCCACCAAGGTGGCCTTGCCGAAAGCTTCCAACACCTCGTAGTGCGTCACTGACGGCCGACCGTCTTCGATAACGGCGAACCTCCAGTCATGCCCTGGGTGACGTCCAATCGGAGCGTCGATGGTTCCCTGCAGCGGATCGGGAAGCCCTTGAACCACTGCGTGGTACACCTTGTCCACCGTTCGTTCCTTGAAGGCCCGTTTCAGCACCGTGTAGGCGTTCTCCGTCTTCGCCACCACCATGACGCCGGAGGTGCCGACGTCGAGCCTGTGCACGATGCCTGCACGCTCCGGAGCACCCGACGTCGAAATCCTAAAACCGGCACCTGCCAAGCCACCGACCACCGTGGGCCCAACCCATCCCGGCGACGGATGGGCAGCAACACCCACGGGTTTGTCGATGACAACGAAATCCTCATCATCGAGCAGGATATTCAGGCCTTCCACGACTTCCTCCACCACCTCCAATGGATCCCGGCGTTCCGGAATCGTGACGTGCACAACTGCGCCAGCTGTAAGCTTGGCCGATTTCTCAAGCGTTGCTCCCCCGCTGGTGACGTTGCCCTCCGAGAGGAGCAACGCGGCCGCCGACCGGGAAACATCCAGCAGTTTCGCTATGCCTGCATCGGCCCGGACTCCACCCAACTCCTCTGGAATGCTCAGCTCCCTACTCACCGGGCGCCTCCGGAGCGGGACCTTGCGCGTTGCCCGCGTCAGCGGTTCGCTCACTCGGTGCACCGTGGCGCGAACCGTCCATGGCTATGCCGCGCAGCGTCAAGATACAAACGATCGCGACCCCGGACACCACCGCAGAATCCGCAATGTTGAAGATCGCGAAGTTGGGGAACTGGATAAAGTCCACAACGTGCCCCATACCGAACGACGGTTCGCGGAAAAGACGGTCCGTCAGGTTACCGAGCGCGCCTCCCAACAGCAAGCCCAGTGACAGCGCCCACCACGCAGACCCAAGTCGGCGGAGTTGGAAGAGGATAGCGACGACGACCACTGCCATGATGATGGTGAAGATCCACGTAACGTTCTCTCCAATGGAGAAGGCTGCACCCGAGTTGCGGATGTAATACCAATGCAGCAGCGGCGGGAGGACAGCAATCCGTTCGCCTTCCTCCATGGTGCTGGTGACCCAGAGTTTGGTGAATTGGTCCAAGGCGTAGGCGAAGGCAGCGAAGGCTGCGAAGAGCCAGAGCTTTGCCGGACGCCACTTGCGATCTCGTGCAGGCATGGGCGTCAGGGCGTCATCGGTAAGATCGTCGGTCATTGTGCTTTCATTCGGGAGGCTTGGTGCGTTGCCGTCAGGCGTTAACAGCAAAAGCCGGTGACCGAGGAAACCCCAGCCACCGGCTTTCAGAATACTTGCTAAACGTCGGCGGTTGCTTCGCCGACCTCAGGGGCAGCAACCGAGCCGCGGGCGTCGAGATCGCGGAGCTGGCCTTCGATGTAAGCCTTCAGGCGTGAACGGTAGTCACGCTCGAAGCCACGGAGCTGCTCGACCTTGCGTTCGAGGACAGAACGCTGCTGCTCCAGGGCGCCCAAGATCTTGCGGGACTTCTCTTGTGCGTCGTTGACCAAGCTGGAGGCCTCGATCTGTGCCTCAGCAATGATCTTTTCCTTCTGCTGTGCACCGTCGGCGACGTGCTTGTCGTGCATCTGCTGGGCCATGGCCAGCAGGCCTGCAGCGGATTCAGCGGAAGGAGTGAGGTTGTTGCTCGGCGCCGGAGCCTTCGCTGCGGCAGCGGCGGCGTCGTCGGCAGCCTTCTTCTTAGCAGCTTCCGCGGCCTTGGCTTCAGCTTCGGCCTTAGCTTCAGCTTCCTTATCAGCCTTAGCCGGAGCAGGAACCTTCTCCACGACCGGGGCAGCAGCAGCGGCTGCAGGAACGGCAGCACCGGCCTCGCCAAGCTTCTTGCGAAGTTCGTCGTTCTCCTGGTTCAAGCGGCGGAGTTCAACAACGATCTCGTCAAGGAAGTCATCGACCTCGTCTTGGTCGTAGCCTTCGCGGAACTTGGTCGGCTGAAAGCGCTTGTTGACAACGTCTTCTGGCGTCAAAGCCATCTGGTCACCTCATTGGTCTAGTTAGTCAGTAGGCCTTCCGGCCGTTCAAAACTACGGTACCTAAATATCATCTGGTTACTCTAATTCAACACCATCGTGTTGATTTGGAGAATTTGCGCACGTCAGGCCCCTGTTGGAGCCCTCGGTGACCCGGCGGGCTAGGCCAAGCTGCTGGTCACTGCCATGGCGATGCTCACTGCAATGATGAGGATCAGGAAGCCCAGGTCCAAGGACACGCCACCCATTTGCAGGGGCGGAATCAGCTTGCGGAGCCTCCCAAGCGGTGGGTCCGTCACGGAGTAGACCACGTGGGCAGTTACCAAGGCCGCACCCCGTGGCCGCCATTGCCGGGCAAACATCTGCACCCAGTCAAAAATGAGGCGGATGATCAGGGCAATGAAAAACAGCAACAACACGATGTAGATAAGGCCGAAAACAATGCCCACAGGTTAGCTCAAATCTCCCGAATACTTCCGAATGCCGTCGCTACCATTTCAACACAGATGCCAGGCAGGTTTCCCCGCCTGGCATCTGCCCGAACCGGTAGTGTCAGCTTTGGTTGAAGAAACTGGCCTGCGTTTCGCTGGCCTTCTTGTCATCTCCGATGACTTCAACGTACGACGGCGACAACAAGAAGACTTTGTTGGTGACCCTCTCAATGCTTCCATGGAGTCCGAAGACCAAGCCGGCAGAGAAGTCAACCAATCGCTTGGCATCGGCTTCACCCATGTCGGTGACGTTCATGATGACCGGAATGCCATCCCTGAAGCTTTCACCGATGAGCTTGGCATCATTGTAGGAACGGGGATGAACGGTGGTGATCTGCCTCAGGCCAGAGGCATCCTCGCGGCTGGAGGCCGCACGCTTGATGGGTGTCACGGGTGCGCGGTATTCCTCTTCGGCGTCAACAACGGGCAATTCACGGACTACTTCCCGGACGGGAGCGGGCGCCCGGCGCTCTTCCCGCTCCTGCTCCTGGGGGCGTTCTTCATCATGCTGTGCCACGGGCTGCTCAGATTGGTAGTGTTCATCGCCGTCGGCGAGCCCAAGATAGATCATTGTCTTGCGCAGAGCGCCAGCCATGGTGCACTCCTTATCGTTTTTGCAGTAGGCGGGCCGCCATGACATGCAAGTATCAGAACCCCGGCCCATCGTTCCAATAATTCGACGCTACCCCACGGCCGGACGTGATCCGAGAATATCGGAGCCAATTCTCAGGTGTGTCGCCCCGAACTTCACGGCAGCTTCCAAGTCCTGGCTCATGCCGGCAGATATACCTGTGGCTGCGGGGTGCACGGCGCGGAGGGCCTCGGAAATTCGGGCGAGTTTTTCAAACGAACGTTCCGGATCGGCACCCAGCGGAGCCACAGCCATGATTCCTGCGAGGCCCAGGCCCTGGGCGGCTTGGATCCTGTCGGCGATATCTTCGACGTCGGACGGGTCAGCGCCGCCGCGATGTCCTCCAGCGCCGGAGTCAAGGCTGACTTGGATGAAGCACTGCAGGTCGGTGCGTCCCGTGGCGTCTTGCTCCCGTTCGATGGCCTTTTCCAAGGCCGCCACGAGTTGCGGCCTGTCGATCGACTGAACGGAGGCTGCATACTTGACGACCGACTTTGCTTTGTTGCTCTGAAGCTGCCCGATGAAGTGCCAGCGGACGTCAACATCTGCCAACTCGGCCGACTTGGCTGCCGCTTCCTGGTCACGGTTCTCCCCAACATCCGTGACACCTAGGGAAACCAGTCGGCGGACGTCATCGGCAGGGTGGAACTTCGTCACCACAATCAGCTTGGGTTGGTCGCCCCGCCCCGCAGCAAGGGCGGCAGCCGAAATCCGGTGCCTAACGGTGTCCAGGCGTTCCGCAAGCGTTCGTGTCCGCGCGTCGTCAGTCATGCATCCACACCAAACCAGCGAACCGACCAGTCTGTGTGTCCCGTCGGTAGGAGAAGAGCGCGTCATTTTCCAACGTGCACTCCCCCGAGTACTCCACGGCAACATCTGCGGCGGTCAATTGTTCGCGTACCCCTGCTGGAAGATCCAGGGCGGCCGTACCCCACGAGGTGGTTGACCACGTACCCGGTACCTGCGCGGCGACTTCCGCCCGAAGCTGCTCCGGGACCTCATAGCAGGAGCCGCAAATGGACGGCCCCACCCAGGCACGGATGCGGACGGCTCCGCGGTTGCGCATTTCGGCGACAGTCGACGGAACGACGCCGGAGGCCACGCCGGGGCGTCCGGCATGCGCCACAGCAAGGACGACGCTCCCATCGGCGCCGTCACCGACGAGCACCACAGGGACACAGTCGGCCACCATGACAGCAAGCGGCTGGGCACGGCGGGAGAACCCTGATACTGGAAGCCCCCCGGACACCATGGCATCGGCAGTGGGGCCAGGCCCCAAGGCGTCGATGGGCGCCACGGTATTGCCGTGGACTTGATTCATATATTGGAAGTTCCCCGCGTATTGGAAGTTGCCTGCGCCAAGGCCGGCCGCCCTGGCCAAACGGGCCCGGCGAGCCGCCACCTGTGCGGGGTCATCCCCTACGTGAAGGGCCAGATTCCCAGCGCCCGTATCCGTAAAGGCTACAGAAACGCCGGGTCTCACTTCATTGCGCCACCAAAACACCGAGCTAAGTCTCCGAACGCGACTTACTTGAGGAAGTCAGGAACGTCGAGGTCGTCCGAACGGCTGCCCGAAAGGTCAGGCTCCACTACTGCCGGAAGATCGACGTCGAAGCCTGAGTCCGCAGGCAACGCGGACGGGCGCTGCTGGCCCCAGTTGCTCAGGCCGGCAGCGCCGATACCTGCCGTCGCATGCTGCGGTGCGGCAGCATTGGAGGGAGCCGCGCCGGGAGCCGGGCGGTCCGGGGTGGCCGGGTGCTGCGCGGGGCGCGACTGGTCCATGGACGGCGACGTAGCCTTGACGTCGTCGAAGCCTGCGGCAATAACGGTGACGCGGGCTTCATCGCCCAAGGCGTCATCGATAACTGCACCGAAGATGATGTTGGCCTCCGGGTGCGCAACTTCCTGCACCAGGCGGGCTGCCTCGTTGATTTCGAACAAACCGAGATCGGAGCCACCCTGAATGGAGAGCAGCACACCGTGTGCACCATCGATCGAGGCTTCCAGCAAGGGCGAGGCAATGGCGAGTTCGGCGGCCTTGACAGCGCGGTCCTCACCGCGTGCCGAACCGATACCCATCAAGGCAGACCCTGCCCCTTGCATGACGGACTTCACGTCCGCAAAGTCCAGGTTGATCAGGCCCGGCGTGGTGATGAGGTCGGTGATGCCCTGGACACCGGAAAGAAGGACCTGGTCCGCCGAGCGGAAAGCGTCCAGAACCGAGACATTGCGGTCGCTGATGGACAGAAGGCGATCGTTCGGGATGACGATCAGCGTGTCCACCTCGTCACGAAGCGCATCGATTCCGGCTTCAGCCGAGCCGGCGCGACGCCGGCCTTCGAAGGTGAAGGGGCGGGTGACGACGCCGATGGTCAGCGCACCGAGGGAACGGGCAATGCGGGCAACGACCGGAGCGCCGCCGGTGCCCGTACCGCCGCCTTCGCCGGCCGTGACGAAGACCATGTCAGCACCACGCAGGACTTCCTCGATCTCGTCGGCGTGATCCTCGGCGGCCTGCTTGCCAACTTCGGGGTTGGCGCCGGCGCCAAGGCCACGGGTGAGTTCACGTCCGACGTCGAGCTTGACGTCAGCGTCGCTCATCAGCAAGGCTTGCGCGTCCGTGTTGATGGCGATGAACTCGACACCCCGGAGACCCACCTCGATCATGCGGTTGACTGCGTTCACGCCACCGCCGCCGATGCCGACGACCTTGATGACGGCCAAGTAATTCTGCGGTGCTGCCACGTTTCGTGCCCCTTGCTTGTGTCCTATAGCGAAACTGATCGAGTCCAACGTGAATCCTTGGACCTTAACCCTCTAGTTGAAGGTTATAGTTATGTCAAGTAACTCTACTGCGACGGTATTTCCTCTGGTTCGCACATGCAATGACCGCTTGCGCGTGTCGTCCGAATGTCCTGTTCCGAGTCGGAAAGTCGTGTCCCGTCGCTGGAGGGTTACGGGTGGAAGTAGTTATTTTGTGAAAGGGTGCCTCGGGACGCTGACGTCGTAGACGTTGATCGGGTCCTTCGGGTTGGGCGGCATGTTCAATAATGCCTGGAGTGCTTTGGCCTTCAATTCCCTGTCCTCAGCATTGCCCCACACTACAGTCTTTCCGTCAACGAGTTTTAGTTCCACCGCATCCGGCGAGGTTGCGGAGGCCGTAGCCATTTTAGCCAAAACGTCTGCGGGCAGGGTGTCCAGAACGGCCGCAATAGCCTTGAACAGATCCGTGTTCACCGTTCCCGCGCCCGGGTCGATCAGAGGCAGAGCAGCTCCCGCTGGGTCCTTGGTTACCCCGAGTTGGACGCCGTCGACATCCACCATCACGTATGCGTCGCCTTGCTTCAAGAGCGCGACGGGTACCCGTTCATCGATGTGGACCAGCAATTCCGACGGCGGCCGTGCTTCCACCGTGGCCGAACGGACCTGAACCAACGGCTTCAAGAGATCGTTGACCTGCTGTTCGCTGACCTGCGGCAATGGCTTTCCCTGAAGGCCCGACAACGCTTTTTGAACAGCGTCCGGCGTCACGAGCTTGGTGCCGTCCACGGCGATGGAACGGACCGCAAGGACAGGCGAGTACACGGCTCCAGCCACAATAGCCGCCACCAGCACAACGATGATCGCCAGTGTCCATCCGATGAGCCGCCGCTTTCGCTTGCCCTTTGGCTCCGGAAAGACGATGACGTTGGCAGGCGCCTCCGCCTTAGCCTGTTTGCCACCCGGTTCGGCAGGGCGTGGAACTTCCACGGAGCGTTGGGCACTGATGACGTCGGCGCCACCGCGAATGGGGCCCGGCTTGCGTGTGCTAGCCACCCAGGGCCTCCACGATCACGGGACCGTATGCGGTCACGTCACCGGCGCCCACGGTCAGCACGACGTCGCCGTCCTTCGCCACCGCCGCAATAGCGTCAACGGCTTCGTTACCGCTGACCAAACGACCCTTGGCCAGCCGATCGGCGATCAGCGCGCTGGTGACTCCTGGAATGGGGTCCTCGCGGGCGGGGTAGATATCCAGTACCAGTGCCGTATCTGCGGTGTCCAGCGCTGCCGCAAACTCGGGGGCGAACTCACGTGTCCTGGAGAACAGGTGGGGCTGGAAGAGGACATGGACTTTCTTGCCAGCGGCCACCGAACGGGCAGCAGACAAGGCCGCCCGGACCTCCGTGGGGTGGTGTGCATAATCGTCATAGACACGCACTCCCCTGGCTTGGCCCTTGAGCTCAAAGCGCCGCGATGCGCCTGTGAAGTGGGCAAGGGCTTCTGCTGCGACCTCGGGCAGCACACCGAGTTCCACGGCAACTGCGAACGCCGCCGTCGCATTGAGGGCATTGTGGCGCCCCGGAACCTGCAAATCCAGGGCGTGCCGGTCCTCCCCTATTGCCACGGACACGTTGCCCGGGCCGTCGTCGTAGAGCCGGATGTCGGCGTCGTCCGCTGTGCCGTAGGTGACCACGCGTGTGGTGCCCTTCGCCGCTGTCCGCTCCGCCAATGCCCGCGCCCCCGCATCGTCCGCGCATGCGAACAGGACGCCCTCGGACGGAAGTAGCGCAGCGAAGTTATCGAAGGAGGCGAACACAGCCTCCGGGGTCCCATAGTGGTCCAGGTGGTCGGCTTCCACGTTGGTGACGACAGCAACCAGCGGCTTGTAGTTCAGGAAGGAGCCATCGGATTCGTCGGCTTCGGCCACGAAAATGTCAGAAGACCCGTGCGCTGCATTGACCCCTAGCGCGGGGACGTTCGCGCCGATCGCGAAGGTGGGATCTCCCCCCGATTCCTTCAACAGGACCGCCACCATGGATGTGGTGGTCGACTTGCCGTGCGTACCGGCGACGAGGACAACGCGGTGGTCCGCCATGGCGGCCGCCAGCGCCTCGGAACGGTGCAACACGGGCAGACCCTTGGCGCGCGCCGCGGACAGTTCCGGATTGTCGGGACGGATCGCAGAGCCGGCGACGACGGTCTCCGCATCGCCGAGGTTGGCGGCGTCATATCCGACGGCGATGCGCGCGCCGGCCGATGAAAGGTCACCCATCACCGGCAGGTCTTTGGCGTCGCTGCCGCTCACGGGCACGCCGCGCGAGACCATGATCCGGGCAACGGCAGACATCCCAACACCACCGATACCGATGAAATGGACCCTGCCAAGGGTTTGAAGGGAATCACTGCTCTGGTTCATGCGGACACCGCTTCCAAGACAAGATCAGCCATTCGCTGATCGGCGTTTCTCACTCCAAGGGCTTCGGAACGGCGGCCCATGTCTGCAAGCCTTTCCCTGTCCGTCAACAGCGGAATCAGCTGGGTTTCGATCCATTGCGGGGTCAGGTCCCTGTCGTCCACCAGGAGTGCTCCTCCAGCTCCAACGAGGGCGGCCGCGTTCAGTGCCTGCTCGCCATTGCCGATAGGCAGGGGCACGAACACTGCCGGGACACCCACTGCAGCGACTTCGCTGACCGTACCGGCGCCGGCGCGGGCCAGGAGTACGTCGGCAGCTGCGTACACGTTCTCCATACCGTCCACGTATTCGACCTGGTGGTAGCCCTCGGCCGTGAGTACACCGCCGTCGCCATCGTGGACAGCTTTACCGCGGCCGGTGATGTGCAAGGTTTGAATGCCCGCTGCGGCCAAGGCCGGGAGGGCAGCAGTGATGGAGCGGTTGATGCTCAACGCGCCCGAGGACCCACCAGTGACGATCAGGGTCGGCTTGTCCGCATCCAACCCGAGGGCGGCCTTGGCAGCTGGACCGGCAACTGAGCGGTCAAGGGCTGAGACCGCCCGGCGCATAGGCATGCCTACGTGCCGGGCACCCCGGAGCCGCGTGCCCGGGAATGCCACTGCCACGCGGTTGGTGAAACGCGCTCCCACCCGGTTGGCCAAACCGGGCCGGGCGTTTGCCTCGTGGATAACAATGGGGATCCGCAACCGGCGTGCAGCCAGGTACATGGGCGTGCACACATAACCGCCGACTCCAATCAAGACGTCGGCGTCTGCCTCCCGCAAGATCTTGCGTGCTTGCGCGACGGCGCCGCTCAGCCTCCCTGGAAGCCTGAGGAGATCGGCGGATGGCCGCCGCGGAAACGGAACGCGGTCAATGGTGACAAGCTCGTAGCCGGCAGCAGGCACCAGCCGGGTCTCCATGCCCGAGGACGTTCCAACGGTCAAGATGGCAGCATCCGGCCGTTGTTCCTTGATGGCGTCGGCGATCGCCAGCAGCGGACTGACGTGCCCGGCCGTTCCGCCGCCGGCAAGGACGACTGAAAGGGGCTTGGTGACATGGGAAGAGGCAGACGTCATGAAGTGCTATGTACGCTTTCGTGTGGTCTTGGGAGAACGGCGCGGGAGGAACCTGGGACGCTCCTGCGGTGGCAGTTGGCTGCGGGCCAAAGACAAGACTACGCCCACACCGCACAGCGACATCACAAGCGCTGAACCACCTGCCGAAATAAAGGGCAGCGGTACACCGATCACCGGCAACAACTGCGTGACCACTGCCATGTTCATGCTGGCTTGGCCCAGTAGCCACACCATGATCCCACCGGCGAGGGTGCGCTGGAACGGGTCCGTTTGCCGCACCACAACACGGAATATCGCGATGCCGAGGATGGCGAACAGGACCAACACCACCACTGTGCCCACGAGGCCCAGTTCCTCGCCGATGATGGCAAAAATGAAGTCGTTGTGCGCCTCGGGAAGCCAGTTGTACTTTTGCCGGCTCTGGCCCAGTCCCAAGCCTGTCCAGCTTCCCTGCGCCAGCCCGTACATTCCATTCGTCGACTGGTAGGTGAAGTCCGAATCAGCCGTGCAGGACGGGTTGGCCATGCCCAGCCAAGCGGTGACGCGGCAAATGCGGTTGGGGCTGATGAGCGTCATCGCCGTAGCCCCAATGGCCCCTATGGCAGCCACGATCGCCAGCATCCTGCCAGGGACCCCTGCAAAGTAAAGCCCTGCCGCCACGATGGACATCACGACGATGGCGGTACCCAAGTCGTTTCCCACCAAGATCAGCCCAAGAACGGCCCCCGCCCCGGGGAAGACGGGAATCATCACGTGCATCCAGCGGTTGAGGTACTTCTCTTTGCGCGCCAGCACGGCGGCAATCCAGACGCACAGCACCAACTTGGAAATCTCGGATGGCTGGATGCTGATGCCACCGATATCCAGCCAGTTTTGGTTGCCCAATGCGCTGCGGCCCAACACCGGGACTAGTGCCAGCAGCATGATGACGACGCCCATCGCCCACCATGACAACTTCTTCATCCAGATGACATTGGTCCTGGAGATCACGTACATGGCAATCAGCCCGAACACGCCGAACATGGCCTGCTTGAGCGCATCACCGTACGGCGACTTGCCAACCGAGATCGCTTCAACGCTCGACGCCGAGAGCACCATCATGACGCCAATGGCCGTAAGCGCCACGGCACAACCCAGAATCAGGTAGTAGGTGGAGCTGTTGGGGGCCTTGTCTTTGCCTTCGATGTAGTCCCAAAGGCGACGGAGGCGGCTACGGAGACCGCCGCCGTCGTGACCTGGAGGTGGCGACGGACGCTTGGACGCCCGCGGTATCGTGCCGCGGGTGGGCGTGCTGACCATTGCTACTCCTTGGCGGTCTGTGCCTGCCCTTCCACAAGCTCGCGTACCGCCTGGACGAAAGCGTCGCCACGGTGAGCGTAGGAAGAGAACTGATCCATGGATGCGGCAGCCGGGGCCATGAGCACGGTGTCCCCGCCCGATGCCAGCCGGGCAGCCGATGCCACTGCTTGCGCCATGACGGCCTCACCGGAAAGCGGCGAAGCGACATCAGCGGCTGCGTTGTCCACCTCTTCAGTGTCACCCTTCGCTTGTGCGATCACGGGGACATTGGGCGCGTGTCGTTGGAGGGCCGACTCCAGATCCGCAGTATCCGTGCCGATGAGGACAACAGCTTTCAGGCGGGCCGCATGCTCCTTCACGAGGTCGTCGTAATGGACACCTTTGGACAGGCCGCCGGCAATCCAGATCACCTGCTGGAAGGCGGAAAGGGCTGCAGAGGCTGCATGCGGATTGGTCGCTTTGGAGTCATTGACCCACAGGATGTCCTCATGCTTGGCCACCAACTGGATGCGGTGCGCGCCCGGAAGGTAATTGGCCAGGCCCTGCTTCACGGCTGATGGCTCAACTCCATATGCCCGAACCAAAGCCGCAGCGGCCAAGGCGTTGGCGACCATGTGGCGCGGGGCCACAGGTCCGAGATCCGTCATGGAAGCGAGTTCGGCTGCGGAGTCCTTGCGCTCCGCAATGAAAGCACGGTCAACGAGCAAACCATCCACCACCCCCACCATGCTGATCGCCGGTGTGTTGGTGGTGAAACCAATGGCCCGGCAACCTTCGACGACGTCCGCGTTCTCCACCATGCGTTCGGTTTCGATCTGTTCCGCGTTGTAAATTGCCGCGCGCTGGGTGTTTTGGTACACCTTGGCCTTGTCAGCCAAATACGAGGCATAGGACCCGTGCCAATCCACGTGGTCCTCTGCGACGTTGAGGCACACGCTGGCCACGGGCGATAACGAGTGGCTCCAGTGCAACTGGAAGCTGGAAAGCTCCACGGCGAAGGCATCGTAGTCCACGGGGTCGCGCAGCGCGTCAAGGATTGGTGTGCCGACGTTCCCGACGGCGATTGCCTTCAGGCCCGCCGCCTGCAACATGGACTCGGTCATTCCAACCGTAGTGGTCTTGCCATTGGTGCCCGTGATCGCCAGCCAGTCGGCAGTCTTGCGGCCGGCCCTTACCCTGAGACGCCACGCCAATTCAACGTCGCCCCACACCGGGATGCGCTTGCGCTTTGCCGCGGCCAGCAGAGCTTGGTCCGGACGCCACCCAGGCGAGGTCACCACCAATTCGGGGAGGTTTCCTTCAATGAGGGGCAGGGCTTCAACGGCTTCCGCCCCGAGGAGAACGTCCACGGCGCCCACGATCTTCAGTGTGTCTGCCTGGGCTTGGGCCTTGGAAGTGGTCGCAGCATCGACAACCACCACTTTGGCGCCGAGTTCGATCAAGGTGTCCGCGGCCGCGAAGCCGGAGACCCCGATCCCGGTAACCACAACGCGCAATCCGCTCCAGTCGGAGTCCCAACTGTTCAGGTCCTTGAGCCGGTCACCGGCTTGGGGATCGTTCCCGGGACTCCCGTTCACAGCAGCACCACCCATTCAGCGTAGAAGATTCCCAGGCCCGCAGCCACGAACAGCCCCGCCAGGATCCAGAAGCGGACCACCACCGTGACCTCGGCCCAGCCTTTTAGTTCGAAGTGATGTTGCAGCGGCGCCATCTTGAAGACACGTTTGCCGCCGCTGAGTTTGAAAAAGCCCACCTGGATAATCACTGACAGGGTGATCAGGACAAAGAGACCACCGATGAACGCAAGGAGCAGTTCCGTCCGGGAAAGGATGGCGAATCCTGCCACCGCACCGCCGATGGCCAAGGACCCCGTGTCCCCCATGAAAATCTTCGCCGGCGACGTGTTCCACCACAGGAAACCCACCAAAGCCGCGCTCAGGATTGCTGCCAGGAGTGCCAAATCCAAGGGATCGCGCACCTGGTAGCACCCGCTGCCTGCTTCCCGGGGAGAGCCGCAGGCCTGGTTGTTCTGCCAGATTCCCATGATGGTGTAGGCACCGAAGACCATGACGGACGCACCTGCGGCCAGACCGTCCAAGCCGTCTGTGAGGTTAACGCCATTGGTGGCCGCCGTGATGATCAGGTTGGACCACACGATGAAGAGAATCGCGCCCAGGACCGTACCGCCAAAGGCAAGGTTGAGCCAAGGAATGTCGCGAACCAGCGAGATTTGCGTGGACGCAGGACGCAAGCCGTCGTTGTTAGGGAACTGCAGGACCAGCACGGCGAAAATGATGCCGACGGCGGCCTGCAGGATCAGCTTCGCACGGGCGTTCAGGCCGAGGCTTCGCTTGTTCGAAATCTTGATGAAATCGTCCAGGAACCCAACAAAACCCATGCCGACCATGAGGAAGAGCAGCAGGAGTCCTGAAGCGGAGGGACCGGGCGAATGCGGATTCAACATCCACATCACCAGGTGCGTCAGGAAATAGCTGAGGAGGACCGCCACCACCACAACAGCGCCGCCCATGGTGGGCGTACCTCGCTTCGTGTGATGGGAGGTGGGCCCGTCATCCCGGATGAATTGCCCATAGCTCTTGGCAACGAGAAACCTGATAAACACAGGGGTGCCTGTCAAGGCCACCAGAAGGGCGACGCCTGCGCCGATCAAAAGTGCAATCACTGCAGATCGTTCCCTTCGTTTGCGGCATCTCCTGCCGCACTGTCCCCTGCGGAGCCAGCCCGTGGGGGTAATGCTATCCGATCACCCAAATGCCGCAGCCCCACTGCTTTGGAGGACTTGAACAAAACAAGATCACCTGGCCGGAGCTCATTCTGCAGCAGCTCATAGGCTTCATCCACGGTCTTCGTGAAGGAACACTCGTCACCCCAGGAGCCTTCCTGGATGGCTGATACATAGAGTGCACGGGCTTCGCGGCCCACCACCACGAGCCTGGAAATGTTCAATCGGACAACCTGGGTACCCACGGCGGTGTGCTCGCGGATCGAGTCTTTGCCGAGTTCCAGCATGGCGCCCAGGACAGCCCAGGTGCGTCTTCCCTGGCCAAGATCGGCAAGTGTACGCAGCGCGGCCCTCATGGATTCGGGGTTGGCGTTGAACGCATCATTGATGATGGTCACGCCATCTTCGCGCTCAATGCGTTCCATCCGCCAGCGACTGGCGGCCGACTGGGAGCTCAATGCCGTTGCAATGTCGTCGGCCGGTATGCCTGCTGCGAACGCGGCGGCCGCTGCGGCCAAGAGGTTGGTGACGTGGTGACCACCGATCAGGCGACTGCGGACGCGAACGGACGGACCGCCGTCGGGCAATACGAGATCGAAGGTGGGGTGTCCCTCATCGGTCACGACGACGTTGCGCGCCTCCACCTCTTCGGTGGTGGCAGGGGCAGCAGTAAAGCCGAGGACCTTGGCCTTGGTGCGGGTGCGCATGGCAGCCACGCGGCCGTCGTCAAGATTGATCACGGCCGTGCCCTGCTCACTGAGGGCCTCAACGAGTTCACCCTTGGTTTTGGCGATGTTCTCCACGCCGCCAAACTCGCCGGCATGGGCGGTACCCACCATCAGGACCACCCCGATGTCCGGCTTGACCAGGTCCGCGAGGTACTTGATGTGGCCGATCCCGGTGGCACCCATCTCGATGACGAGGAAACGCGTGTCCTCGTCAGCGGAAAAAACAGTGAGCGGGACGCCGACCTCGCCGTTGTAGGAGCCTTGGGGGGCAATGGTATTCCCGGCGGCGGAGAAGACTCCGGCCAGGAGGTCTTTGGTGGTTGTCTTGCCGGCGGAGCCGGTGATACCGACCACCGTGAAGTCCTCGCCGCGCTGCTCACGGCCTGAACGGATGCGCCGAACGCATTCCGCTGCCAAGGCGCCCATCGCCAGCACGGCGTCTTTCACGACGACGGCGGGGTACGGGTTTCCGTCCGCATCGGTCACTTCGCGTTCAGCCAGGACAAGCACGGCGCCGCGTTCGAACGCGGCAGCTACGAAGTCGTGGCCGTCAGCGTACTCGCCGCGCTTGGCGACGTACAGCGAACCGGGGGAAACTTCCCGCGAATCAGTGACGACAGAGCTGGGCACGACGTCCGTTTGTACGGTCAGTCGGCCATGGGTAAGGTCGGCGATCTCCGCCGCAGTCAATGAAATCATCTCGGTTTAGGACTCTATCCGCTGGTCCGTTGAAACGCTGAATCCCTTGGATGTCAAGGCCGCACGCAACTCCACCCTGTCGTCGAGCGCCAGGTTCACCCCTTGGACCTCTTGCCACACCTCGTGGCCCCGGCCCGCAACGAGGATGGTGTCCTTCGCGGTGGCCAGGTCCACCGCCAGCCTGATGGCCACGTCCCTTGGATGCGACTCAATGATCTCGCAGGGGAGGTTTTCGCTCTCCCGGGCCGCCTGTGCCCCCCGCAGGACGTCGGCACGGATAGCGGCCGCGTCCTCGTCGTGGGGATCATCATCGCTGACGATCACCACATCAGCCAAGCGGGCAGCGATCGCGCCCATGGTGGGACGCTTGCTTTGGTCGCGCTGCCCCGTGGCGCCAAAGACGACAATCACGCGGGACCCCTCTTGGGGTGAACGGACTGCCTCCAGTGCGCGTGCCAAGGCATCCGGATTGTGGGCAAAATCAACAACCGCGGCAGGTTCAGTGGAGATCAATTGCATACGTCCGGGAACAGCCACCGTCAATGGGTCCTTGGCGTCCAACGCCTCTTGTACCGCTTCCGGGGCCACACCGGACGTCAAGAGCATGACGACGGCCAGCGCCGCATTGGCCACATTGAAGTCCCCGGGGAGGCCGGTATGGACGCGCAGGCTACGCCCGTCCCTGTGCTTCAACTCAAATTCGGTACCAAGCCCACGCGGTGACGTCGAGGCCACCTCCCAGTCGGCATTAGAGGGCGCAGTGGTGGACGGCGTGGTGGTGGACAGTGTCGTGACAGGGATATCGGCCTGCCCGGCAAGACGCCGACCCCACTCGTCGTCCACTGTGACAACGGCGCGGCGTGCCCTTCCGGAGGTGAAGAGCTCCGCCTTGGTCTGGAAGTACTCCTCCATGCTGCCGTGCAGATCCAGATGGTCCTGTGTGAGGTTGGTGAACCCCACGACGTCGAACATCACCCCGTCCACACGGTGGTAGGAAAGTGCGTGGGAGGAAACTTCCATGGACGCCGCATCCAGCCCACGCTCACGCATGAGGGCCAGCAGTGCATGGACATCAGTCGACTCCGGCGTCGTGAGCACGCTCGGGATCGGCTCACCGCCGGCCAGGATCTCGATGGTTCCAATAAGCCCGGGTTTCTTGCCCAAAGCCCGCAGCAACGAGTTAACGAAGTAGGTAGTTGTGGTCTTGCCGTTGGTTCCGGTGACGCCGAACAGGGAGGGCGAACCGCCGTCGGCTGGCTGGCTTCGGTAAATCAGGGAGGCCAAACGCCCGACGACGGCTCGTGGGTTCTCCACGATCAGCACCGGGACAGCCTGGTCACCGGCCAGGGCAAGCTGGCGGGCACCGGCGTCGTCCGTCACGATGGCGACGGCTCCGGCATCCACAGCCTGGGGCACAAAATCTGCTCCGTGGCGGGAAGACCCTGGCAAAGCGACGTAGAGATCACCCGGCTCCACTGCCTTGGAATTGAGCGTAATTCCGGTCACCCCCGTCGCATGCTCATCGCTGGGCAGGGATATTCCTAAAGCTTTGGCGATGCTGGCCAAAGGCACGGCCGCCACGGACTCAGGCCGGAAGCCGGAACGCACTGCCCCTGGCTGCGCGGCATGGGAAACTGCCTGATGGTGCTCTGACACGTGGTTCTCCGTTGGTGCTCGTGGAACGACCCGGCCGGGGCTTGCGTCGTCCTGGGCCGGTATGGGTAAATCTTGGTTTCGCCGAAACAGACGCCCAAAAAGCTTACTTGACGAATTGCGGTAGGTGCGCGGCGGTTCCCGTGGAGGGAGCCACGTTGTAGGCCCTGAGGACCTGCGACATCACGGACCGGAAGACCGGACCGTTGGTGATTCCATAGATGTTCCCCTTGGGCCGCTGCACCACCACCTGCACGATGAAACGCGGGTTATCCATGGGAGCCATGCCCACCATGGAGGCGGTGTAGCCGTCGAATCCAGGCAGTCCATCCTCCCGCGGCGCCTCGGAGGTTCCGGTCTTCGCGCCCACCCGATAGCCATCGATGCCAGCGTCCTTGATTTCGCCTTCGGTCACCGCGCTCTCCAGGATGTCGCGTACCTGCTGGGCAGTTTCCTTCGACACCACCTGACGGGAGTCCTTTGCGGGCACTTTTTGCTCTTCGCCCTTGGGGTTGATGTACGAGTCAATCAGCCGGGGCTGGAGCATGAGTCCGTCGTTGGCAATACTCTGATAGGCGCGGACGGTTTGCAGCGTGGACTGCGATACGCCTTGGCCGAACAGCACCGTGTACTGCTGGCGGTCATCCCACTTGTCCGGCGTGGCCAGGATTCCCGTGGCTTCACCCGGCAGGCCGATGTCAGGCTGTTCGCCAATGCCGAAGTTCTTCAACCAGTTGTACCGCTGTTCTTTGGTAAGCCTGCTGCCTGCCATCACCGTTCCGGTGTTCATGGACCAGCCCACGATGCCTGCCAAGGTACGCTCCTCGGTGCCGTGCTCAAAAGCGTCGGTGAAGGTCTGGCCATCGATGGTCAGTGCTGGCGGAACAGTGAAGTGGTCCAGTGGGCTCGACTTGCCCTCTTGGATAACGGCCGCAGCCGTAATCATCTTCTCCACCGAGCCCGGTTCGTACGCTGCCGTCACGGAGCGGACACCACGGTCCTTGGCATCGACTTTGCCTGGGTCATTGGGATCGGGCGCATTGGTATCCGCCATGGCAACCAGGTTGCCGGTCTTGGTGTCCATCACCACGATTGATCCCCACTCGGCGTTGAGCTTGTTGACCTGGCTTTGAATGGCCTGCTGCGCGAAGTACTGGATGTCGGTGTTGAGGGTCAACTTGACGTCGCTGCCGTCCACGGCTGGGGTCAGCTCGTCGGTAGCCACTGGAATCCTCAGGCCATCGGCACCAATCTCGAACACACGCTTTCCTGCCGTTCCGCGGAGGATCTGGTCCTGTGTTTGTTCGATGCCCGCCTGGCCCGTGGTGCCGTCCTGCAGGAAGCCGATCACCCCTCCGGCTACGCTCCCGTTGGGATAAACGCGTTTGCTGACTCCCTCGGAGCTAAGGCCGGGAATGTAGAGCTTGGAGATTCGGTCCTCAAGCTCCGGCTTGATGTCTTTGGCCACAACGAAGTACTTCTTTTCGCCGGTCAGGGATGCCCGCACTTGGTTCACGTCCATACCCAGGAGTCCGGCAAGTTCCGTGATGCCTTGGTCCCGGGAGATCTCATTAAGCTTTCCGGTGGCGTCGTCGTACCGGTGGAACGTTGCCGTATTCGTATTGACCGTCTGATCTACCACGATGTTGTACGCGATGATGCTGCTGGCCAGGACGGCGCCATTGGCATCAAGGATCTTCCCCCGCTGAGCGGGCAGAACCATGGGAGTCAGGCGTTTCGCCAGCGCGGCTTCGGCCATGCCGCCGACGTCGAGCCCTTGCACCATGAAGAGCTTGCCGCCCACCACCAGCAGAAGCGTCAACATGATGCCGAGACCAAGCCGCAGCCGTTTCCTGGCTACCGGCACCTTCGCCTTGTTCGATTTGCCGGGGTTCTGCGCCACGTTATTTCCTTGCTGCTGGACTTGCTTCAGTGGACGGGTTGGCTACTGCCCCGGTACCTTCTGCAAAGGCGCCGGGACGGATCCCCCGTTGAGGTCGACCGGAGGCGCGGCGGCAGGCACGGATGCCGTCGGCGCGGGGCTGGGTGTCGCAGCCTGCGAGGTTGCGGGTGCCGGCGTCGCGGCCGCTGAAGATTTGGACGTCGTTGCCGTCGAGGCAGCTGCCGTGGCATCCTTGGCGGCCGCCGACGGCGCTTGCCCTGAGAGTGCAGGAGGAGCGATAACCGCTCCCGGAGCGTCTCCCTTAACCGCAGGAACTGCCTTGCCGGTCACCGTCATCGTATTCACATCAATCTGGCCTTTGACCGTGGAAGCTACCATTCCCAATTCTGCAGCTTTGGCGGCCAAATTCTGTGGAGCTTCGAAGCTTTGCTTCTGCTGTGTCAGATCCTGGTTTTCTTTGTCCAGGGTCGCAGCCTGGGCCTTGAGCTGGACCAACTGGTACTGGGCTGTGGACACGGAGATGTTCAAGACAAGAACCGTGAGGAGTGCAGCAGCCATCGCGGCGAAGCATAGGACCACAAACGGCGTCCGACGGCGGACCGGGACACTGCGCACCAAGGAGAGGGGCGTGCGGGCCTTACGGTCGACGTCGGGCTTCCCGCCCGGGAGCGGGAGTTGCCTGGCAGTATTGCCCACAACAGAATGCCCCACTACGGAGGGCCGTGTGGTCGCTGCGGCGTTGCTCATGCTTGTCTCCTTGGTTTGATGCGCTCCACGGCCCTCAATCGGGCTGACGCCGCGCGGGGATTTTCAGCAATTTCTGCTGCTGTTGGGACTTCGGTGCCCTTCGTGATGGTCTTCAACTCGGCCTTGTGTTCCTCGAGTTCCACCGGGAATCCGAGCGGTGCCGAGGATTTGGAGCCGGACTGGAAAACCGACTTCACGATCTTGTCCTCAAGCGAGTGATACGACATCACGACCACCCGTCCGCCCAGTGCGGTGGCAGCTACCGCAGCGGGAACTGCGCGCTCCAGCACCTCAAGCTCTTCATTGACTTCGATCCTGAGGGCTTGGAAAGTGCGTTTGGCCGGATGTCCCCCGCTCTTCGCCGCGGCGGCTGGAACGACGCTCCGAATCTGTTCCACGAGTTCACCGGTGGTGGCGAAAGGCTTTTGGGCACGGGCACTGACAATACGGTGGGCAATGCGCCCGGCGAACTTCTCCTCGCCCCACTTCCGGATGATCCGTACCAATTCCTCTTCGCTGTAGTTGTTGACCACATCTGCAGCTGTTTGACCCCGGCTGGTGTCCATGCGCATGTCCAGCGGAGCGTCATAGGAATATGCGAAACCCCGCTCGCGTTCGTCCAACTGCAGCGAGGAGACGCCCAGGTCCATGAGGATTCCATGGACTTCACGGATACCGAGGTCCGCCAGGACGTCCTCAATTTCGTCATACACCGCGTGGACCAAATCAGTCCTGCTGGAGAAGGCCTCGAGTCGGGCGCCGGCCAGGGCAAGTGCTTCCTCGTCCCGGTCTATGCCCACCAGATGCAGGTCCGGAAAGCGCTGCAGCATCGCCTCCGAGTGTCCGCCCATGCCGAGCGTGGCGTCGATTGCCACGGGAGTTTCACCGCGGCTGCGAGCAGCCTCGAAACCTGGCGCGAGGAGGTTGATGCAGCGGTCCTTCAGGACGGGTACGTGGCGCTCGGATGTGGGCTTTGCCGCGTCCTGCTCTTCCACACTGCCTCCTCTTTCCTCAGTTTCTTCGCGCTGTTCCTTGGATCGGATCCCCATCCGCGCCTATCGGACCGCCGGCCTGGCTCAGGGGAAGTTGAGCCAGGAAGACAGTTCAATGGGCGGCTGGAGATCCCATCCAAGAACCGGGGCTGCTGCCCCACTGACCGGTTAGATGAAACCGGGCAGATTGTCGTCATCCGTTTCCGAGAAGGCTGCTTCCTTCTCGCTGAGGTACGTATCCCAAGCCTCGGCGTCCCAGATCTCCGCGCGGGTGCCGGCACCAATCACTGCCAGTTCCCTGCCGAGCCCTGCATACGAACGGAGCGCTGGCGGAATCGTCACGCGCCCTTGCTTGTCAGGTACCTCATCAGAGGCCCCAGACAGGAAGACCCGCATGTAGTCCCGAGCCTGCTTGGAGGAAAGTGGAGCCTCCCGCATGGACTCGTGAATACGCTCGAATTCTTTCTGGCTGAAGACGTAGATACAGCGTTCCTGGCCCCTTGTAAGCACCAGGCCTTCCGCGAGTTCCTCGCGGAATTTGGCTGGCAGGATGATCCGCCCCTTTTCGTCCAGACGCGGAGAGTGAGTGCCAAGAAACACCTGCCCACCGCCCCTCAGTAAAGGTGCCTCACATACCCAACGCTGCCACTACCCTCTTATGCGCTCCACTTTACTCCACAACACCCCACAGTCAACGCATAGCGGGCCGTTTCTCCACCACTTTGAGTTTTCAGTCGCTTCGATTCGGTCCGGCATAGCGCTGAATAGTCCCGAATCAGTGGCGCGGGGTGGAAAGTGGAGGGAAATCACCAGATGCGGTGGCCCGGGCCCGGCCCTGGGAGCGGGTGGTGTGCTTCAAGACGCCGCCTGCCCTTTAAACCCGAAAAGACCCGCCAAGGCGGGTCTTGATGGCTACAGCGTGTTCGACGATTGACGCTCACGCGTGGCGACGGCGGTTCCTAAGGAGCGCTGCCACTGGGAGGAGCGGGCTACCTACGAGCCGCGTGTTTATGGGAATGAAGGTCCGGCCCGGGAAGGACTTAGTTCTCGTCCCGGCGACGTTCGTCCCAGCGTTCTTCCAAGCTGCTCATGAACGAACTCTTGGACTTGGTCTTTCCGGATTTTGCCTTGCGGCCCTTACTGAAGGCTGACCCTCGAAGCGTGGCGAAATAGACCCCTGCGCCCATCACAACGAATCCCAGAACTCCCACGGGGATCGCCTGGACGGTTACTCCGAAAAGCAACAAGAGGATGCCCGCGATGGCACCGAGGATTCCTATGATCACGTGTCTGGTGGACCAACTCCGAATGGGGTCCGATCCCATGGTGTTGGCGAACTTTGGGTCGTCCTCGTGAAGTTGCTTCTCCAATTGCTCAAGCAGCTTCTGTTCGTGCTCCGAGAGGGGCATCGCGACCTCCTTTAGTCAGCCAGCGTCTGGACATAACGCGTCCTGTGCATCTGTAACCAAAACGATCGGTCCTTCGGATTTGTTCCCCAAAAACCCGCACGGTTTCAGTGGAACCCGGGCCGTCTGTTCCGGAAGCAGTTTGTCCAGACGATCAAATCTCTGTAATAAATAGGATAGTTTGTCCGGCCCCGTTCTGAAAGACACGCCAAGGCTTGGGCGCTTTGGCCGAAAGTCACTGTTCGGCCGGCGGCTTCCCTGACTCGAGGAGCCTGGCTGGCAGGAGTTTCTTGGATCCGAAGCGCTCAGAGACCCTGTCCAAGGCCTGCTCAGCCGCCCGCCAGTTGTCGTCCCGGCGGTCAAGGCTTAACTGGAGCGAGGTCTCCTCGGCAGGTTCAAGCTGTTCCGCGCGTATCCCCACCAGGCGGACAGACATGGGCCGCGCGCCCAGTGACTCCATCAGTTGCACGGCGACTTGGTAGATCAGTTGAGCGCTGTCGACCGCCACGTGGACGGTCCGGCTCCGCGTCACCGTTGAAAAGTCCGCATACCGAAGTTTTAAAGCCACCGTCCTGGCCACCATGCCGGAACTCCGCAACCGGGCGGCGGTCCGGTGCGAAAGCCGCAGCAGTTCCCTGCGCAACACTGCGTCATCAGCTGTATCCGAGGAAAATGTCTCTTCCGCCCCGATGCTCTTTTCCAGCCTCGTGGGCGTCACCGGCCGCGGATCAATACCCATGGAGAGCCTGTGCACGTGCTCTCCACTTGCGCCCAGGACTCGTTTCAGCGTGGCAACGGGAGTGGCCGCCACGTCCGCCACAGTACGGATCCCCAAGCGGGCAAGGACCTCGCCGGTTTTGCCGCCAACACCCCACAAAGCGTTGACCGGGAGGCTGTGCAGGTACGCGATGGTATCTTCGGCATCAATTTGCAGAATCCCGTTGGGCTTGCAGCGGGTGGATGCGATCTTGGCAACGAACTTGGTACTGGCAATCCCTACTGAAGCCGTGATTCCCAGTTCGGCACGCACCCGGCGGCGGATGAGGTGACCAATGTCCAGCGGCGACCCCAAGCGCCGGATAGCACCACCGACGTCGAGGAACGCTTCATCAACGCTCAGTGGCTCGACGAGATCGGTAATGGAGGCAAAAATCCCCATGAGCTGGGCTGAAACCTCGTAGTACTCTGAGTGGCGCGGGTTAATAATGATCGCGGAGGGACACCTGCGCATGGCAATGGCCATGGGCATCGCAGATTTCACCCCGGTGGCCCGGGCTTCATAAGACGCAGAGAGGACAACGGACCGTTCAGCAGGGAACCCCACGATCACGGGCTTGCCGATCAGTTCGGGCCTGGTGCGGAGTTCCACGGAAACGAAAAAGGCGTCCATATCCACATGGAGAATGCTGGTTCGCCGCCATTTTTGCAGGACATCACCGGCGCTGCTTGGGGGCACGACGCCGGTGCCCGGGGCGCTGCTGGATGCTTCCTGACTCACACCGGCAATACTATGCCCGGCCACTGACTAAACTGGAGGCACGATCCGGCGAAAGCCCAAGGAAGGATACCCCCTGTGAAGCTCTTCGGAACTCCTCAAGCGCGAGGGTTTGCCCTGCTCGCAGCGAGCCTCGCGGTGGCAGTCGCTGCTTGCACCCCCCAGCCCAGCGGTTCAGCAGCACCCTCCTCTGCGGGCGCGACGACGTCATCGCCTTCTCCAAAGAGCACGACGTCGGGTTCAGCGTCAGCGTCGGCAAGCCCGAGCAGCTCGGCGTCGCCGGGTTCGTCGTCGTCCGGTTCGCCCGTGCCAAGTGCCACGGCCACTGTCGGCGCCCTGGTTGCAGGGTTCCCCCAGCAACTCATTCCCGTGATGCCGGCCACAAGCGTCCGCTCCAGCAGCTTTGATAAGACCAACTCCCCCGCCACGGTGGCGCTGGTTGGTGCGGTCAAGGCGCCCCCGGAGAGTGTGGTGGACTACTACAAGACTTCCCTGGAGGCCCAGGGATTCAAGGTGGTACCCGGCCCCGAGGCCGTGGGAGCGGTCACCTCGATTAACTTCATCCGCGGCGACAACGAGACCGTCAACGTCTCGATCAGGCAAAAGGAGGGCGTCTCAACGTTCACCATTGGTGCGAACGTAGCCGCCGGGTCTCTCAAGTGACACTGAATCCCCTCGTCGCATCCGAGCAGGACCGATTCAGGGCAGGGGTCGCCGAAAAACTCACGGGCTTCCTCCAGGAACAGCAAAACCTGATGTCCGGAATCTCCCCGGACGCCGCACCGCTCATCGAGTCCATCTCCACGTTGGTAACTGGCGGGAAGCGGCTGCGCGCACTGATGTGCTACTGGGGGTGGAGAGGGGCAGGTGGATCTGCCAATGACCCATCGATCGTCACAGCGGGGTGCGCTTTGGAGCTCTTCCAGGCCGCTGCATTGATCCACGATGACATTATCGACCGATCCGATACGCGCCGGGGAGGACCCAGCGTGCATAGGCTATTCGGCCAGCTGCACGAGGACAGCGGCTGGGCATTGGACAACGAAAGGTTCGGGCACGCAGCAGCAATTCTCACTGGAGATCTCTGCTTGTCCTTCAGCGAGCAATCCTTCACCGAGATCGGCCAGCGGGCCGGGTCCGGGACCAGCGCGCGTGCGATCTTCAACGTCATGCGGGCAGAAGTCATGGCCGGGCAGTATCTCGACATTTTGGAAGAGGTAGCCGGCCCGGTACGCCAACGTGCGGGCGCCGTTGACAGGGCCAAGTCGATCATTCGGTACAAGTCGGCAAAATACTCCACGGAGCATCCGCTGGCCATGGGCGGTGCACTGGCTGGGGCGTCGCCCGATTTGCTGGCGGGGTATTCGGAATTCTCGCTGCCCCTTGGCGAAGCGTTCCAATTGCGCGACGACATCCTCGGCGTTTTTGGCGACCCTGAGACCACCGGCAAGCCGGCCGGTGACGACCTTCGGGAGGGCAAACGTACTGTGTTAGTGGGCTTTGCCCTCAATCGGGCCCCTGAGGAGCAGGCTGCCTACCTCGACCGCGAGCTGGGCAACCCGGACCTGGGTGAGGACGACATTGCCCGGATCCGCAGCATCATCGTGGACAGCGGCGCGCTCGATGCCACGGAGACCCTCATTGCTGAGTTGAGCGATCAGGCCTTCGAAGCGCTGGGCCGGCTCCCGCTGGAGGAACTACCGTTGACGGCGTTGCGGGCACTCGCCGAAGCGGCGGTCAGCCGGGCGGCCTAAGGCATCACGGGTCAGTACCCCACCAGTTAGAGATGACGACGACGGCGGCCGGGGCCGCCGTCGTCGCTCGTTTCTGTTACCAGGCCAAAGAGTTACCAGGCCAAAGACTGGGCCCGGCGCCGGATTTCGGTCTTCCGCCCCTCGCGCAGGGCGTCAATCGGCCGTCCCCGCAATGATTCGTCGGCTGTAAACAGCCACGTGATCAGCTCTTCGTCGGTGTAACCGGCGTCGCCGAGAACCGCGATAGTCCCCTTCAAGCTGTCCACAACGTGTCCGTCCTGTAAGAACAGTGCCGGGACGGAGCGTATCTTTCGCTCCCCCAGCCTGACGGCGACGATGGCGCGCTCGTCCAACAGTCCGTGAACTTTGGTGATGGAAACGTCCAGTTGCTCAGCCACATCCGGCAGTGGCAGCCATTCGGAAACAAGGCTTTCTACATTACTCACAGACCAAGGTTGCCATGTCGCCCGGCCTGGCGCCTAGCCGAGGGGCGGCGGGCGAGCTCATACGGCGCACAAAAGCAGCATTTTCTTTGCACTAAATGAGGCAAGGCTTTCCGAACGTGCGGAATTGTTGTGCCGCGTGCATAAGTGTGAGAGATTCGCAGAGATCACATTTGTAACATCGGTAACATTGATAACACTGATAACGTTGATAACACTGATAACAGCGATAACAATCCCGCCGCTGTTCGAGATGAGGAACCCCTTCATGACGACGCCCCGCTCGCCAAAAAGACCCATGAGCATGCCCGTTATTGCGGCTACAACGGCTGCGCTCCCAGCCGTTGTCCTGTCCTCCCTTGCCTTGGCCCAGCCGTCCGTGGCCATGCCTGCCCCCCAGGTGAACAAGATTCCGGCTACCCTCGCGGCCGCCATGAAGGCGCAAGCAGCTGCCTTGGGAACCTTCATCCCGGCACAAGAGGTTGCTTCGACTATTCCCGCGGCCTTGCGTCCCATGGCCCCGACGGTCCCGAGCAGCTACACGATCGTCCGCGGCGATACCATCAGTGCCATTGCGCGACGGTTCAACCTGGACACTTCCACTGTTCTGCGGTTGAACAACCTGACGGCCACGACGCTCATCTACCCGGGCCAGACCATCAAGCTCACAGGAACCGCGCCCGCGGCGCCGGCACAGCCCGCCGCGCCGGCAGCTCCGAGCAGCGGCGCAACCGGAGCGACCACCTACACAGTGGTTTCGGGCGATACCCTGGGCGGGATCGCCTATAAGTACGGTGTCCCGCTGTCCGACGTCTTCCGGTGGAACGGGCTCAATGGAAGCTCCATCATTTACCCGGGGCAGAAGATTATCGTCAGCGCAGGCTCCTCCGCTCCAGCGGCGCCAGCCGCACCAGCGGCTCCAGCAGCCCCGCAGGCACCGGCCACGACGACGGCGGGTGGTTCCTACACCATCAAGGCCGGCGACACCCTGAGCTCCATCGCTTCGCGGAACGGCGTCTCCCTGGCAGCGTTGATGTCCGCTAACAACGTCACGGCCACCACCGTCATCTACCCTGGCCAGAAATTGACCATTCCCGGCACTGCCACGCCGCCGGCAGTAAACACCAAGCCCTTGGTTCCCAGCACCTTCCTGGGCTACACCTATCCGCCGGCGGTTGTCAGCTCCGCCAACGCCAACAAGGCCCTGCTCAATGCGGCCCCCGTGCCTACCCGGGCCGAGATGAAGACCATCGTGCGGGATACCGCTGTTCGCATGGGAGTTACCCCCTCGCTGGCCCTGGCCTTCGCCGAGCAGGAATCAGGCTTTGACCAGCGGGCAGTTTCCCCTGCCAACGCCATTGGCACCATGCAGGTCATCCCGTCCTCCGGACAATGGGCCTCAGATCTGGTGGGACGTAAGCTCAACCTTCTCGATCCTTACGACAACGCCACGGCCGGGGTGGCCATCATCCGGGCCTTGGTCGCAACCAGCAAGGACGTCGACACCGCGATCGCGGGCTACTACCAAGGCGCGTATTCCGTGAGCAAGTACGGAATGTATGACGACACCAAACGCTACGTCGCGTCAATCAAGGCGCGCCAGCGCACTTTTGCCTAAGCACTGCCCTGCACCCGGAAGGGGTCTGGATCCGGAGGGATTCGGGTCCCTTCCCTGCCTCGTTTAGGATCATATGGTGCAAGAAGCAACGCAGGACCACCTCATCGGGACCACCGTGGACGGCCGCTACGAAGTCCGCTCCCGTGTGGCCAGAGGCGGAATGTCCACGGTTTATTTGGCCACCGACCGGCGGCTTGAACGTGACGTAGCCCTCAAGGTGCTGCATCCGCACCTGGCTGATGACCCCGTTTTCCTGCAAAGACTGAGCCAGGAAGCAAAAGCGGCCGCAAGCTTGTCCCACCCGCACATCGTGGGAGTCCTGGACCAAGGCCAAGACGGCCACCTTGCGTACCTTGTGATGGAGTACGTCAAGGGGCACACCCTTCGCGACGTGCTGACCGAGCAAGGCGCCCTCACTCCCCGACTGGCCCTCGCCCTCATCGACCCGCTCATCGAGGGACTGGCTGCCGCGCATGCCGCAGGGCTGATCCACCGCGATGTCAAACCTGAGAATGTCCTCATAGCTGCCGATGGTCGTATCAAAGTCGGAGACTTCGGCCTCGCGCGGGCAGTCTCAGCTAATACGAGCACTGGCGCACTGATCGGCACTGTCGCCTACCTGGCCCCGGAGCTTGTGCTTGGCCAGCCCGCAGATGCCCGTAGCGACATCTACTCAACGGGCATCATGCTCTACGAGATGCTGACCGGCACGCAGCCGTATGCGGGTGATACCCCCATCCAGGTTGCATACCAGCATGTCAATTCGACCGTTGGCCGCCCCTCCGAGGTGACGCCGGGCCTCGCCGAGGACCTCGATGAGTTGGTGCAGTGGTGCACGGCAACGGAAGCCGAGAACAGGCCCGTTGACGGAACAGCCCTCCTCACCGAACTCCGACACATCCGCACCTCCCTGACTGACGAACAATTGGACCACAGGCCTGCATCACAGGAGGCGTCGGCACCAGCGGGCGCCACGGTGGTATTGGCCAATGAAGGGACCAACCACACCCGAGCCCTACCCCGGGACCTGCCTTCGGCAACCGAATTCATTCCGCGCCAGAGCAACCCGACCACCGTTCTCTCACCTGCAGGCAGCCCGAGCCGGCATGCCGGGCTTGGTTCACTCGCGGAAATCGATGCGGACAAAGACCTTCGTCCACCCGGCAAACGGCAGCTGAAACGGCTCGAACGCCAGGAGGCCAAGGACCAGGCGCGGTTGGCGGCAACTCCCGTTCGTCAGTTGCGGGAGGGTAATCCACGCCGTCGAGCCGTCATCTGGATCATCATCATCGTGGTCCTGGCACTGCTCGCTGCGACTGCCGGCTGGTTTTTTGGCATGGGACCGGGCTCGCCTGGAACCGTCCCGGATGTCAAGAACAAGACAGTGGCCGAAGCCCAGCAATTACTGCGCACGGCCGGGTTCCAGTCGGAGCCCGAGGACGTCTATGACGACGACGTCTCAAGCGGCCTTGCCGTGGGGACAAAGCCTGAATCGGGTCAAACGGTTCGGAAGTTCCAGCCCATAGAGCTCTTCGTTTCCAAGGGCGCGCAACTCTTCCCGCTTCCGGGGCTCAGCGGGTCCAGTTTGGCCGACGCCAAGACGGCCCTGAACGCCGCCCGGATGACGCTGGGTAACATCACTGAAGCCTTCGATGATCATGCCCCTGCGGGCACGGTCCTCTCCCAGGATCCTGCGCAGGGCACGGCTGTGCGGCATGGAACTCCTGTGGCGTTGGTGGTTTCCAAAGGTCCGCAACCTATCCCGGTCCCGGACGTCCGCAACCTCACTCAGGATGAGGCCGTTAAGGCGCTCAAGGACGCAGGATTGACGCCCGTGGTCGCTCCGGAAACAGTCAACGACAAAAAGGTCCCGCAAGGCTCCGTCGTGTCACAGTCCCCGGCCAATGGAACGCTGGCCAAGGGCGGCACAGTGACCCTTACGGTGTCCAAGGGCCCCAAGATGGTCAAGGTTCCGAGCTTCATCGGCAAGCAAGCCAACGCCGCCGAGAAGGAGCTCCGCGCGCTCGGCTTTGATGTGCGGCTGAACAAGGTCCTGGGCGGATTCTTCAACACAGTCCGCGACCAGGACCCTGTGAACACTGAGGCTCCCGAGGGCTCCACAGTAACGCTCACGGTGGTGTGAGCGGTGGTGTGAGCGTTACTGTGAGCCCGTGGTGTGAGCCCAGGGAGCACTACCGCTTGGAGAGTGCGCCGGCCACCAGGAATGCCATCTCGAGGGACTGCATGTGATTCAGCCGCGGATCGCAAACGGACTCGTACCGGTCAAGGAAGGCATCCTGGTCGATAGGGTCGGCACCGCCAAGGCACTCGGCGACGTCGTCGCCCGTCATCTCGACGTGGAGGCCGCCTGGCACCGTTCCCAAAGAATGATGCACTTCGAAGAACCCGCGGACCTCATCGATCACGTCGTCGAAGTTCCGCGTTTTGTAGCCGTTCGGCGAGGTAACGGTATTGCCGTGCATGGGGTCCGTCACCCACAGGACCTGGGCACCTGAGGCTGTGACGCGCTCGACGACGGCGGGCAGCTTTTCCCTGATGTTCTTGGCGCCCATGCGGGTGATGAATGTCAGACGGCCAGGTTCGCGGTTGGGATCGAGTTTGTCGATCAACCGGAGGGCATCGTCCCCGCTGGTGGTCGGGCCCAGCTTGACGCCGATCGGGTTCCGGACGCGCGAAAGGAAGTCCACGTGGGCATGATCGAGATCCCGGGTCCGCTCCCCTATCCAGAGGAAGTGCGCTGACGTGTCGTAGGGAAGGCCGGTCCGGGAATCGATGCGGGTCAGCGCACGTTCGTAGTCGAGCAGCAAAGCCTCGTGGCTGGCAAAGAACTCCACCCGCTTGAGGGCTTCAAAGTCAGCCCCGCATGAGTCCATGAACTTGATCGCGCGATCGATATCGCGGGCCAATGACTCATAGCGCGCGTGCGCCGGGTTTTCCGTGAAGCCTTTATTCCATTGGTGGACCAGCCGAAGGTCGGCGAAACCGCCTTGCGTGAAGGCACGGATGAGGTTCAGCGTTGAAGCCGAGGTGTGATAGGCCTTCAGCATCCGGCCGGCATCGTGCGCCCGGGACTCTGGTGTGAAGTCGTAACCGTTGACGATGTCACCGCGGTAGGCCGGAAGCGTCACGCCGTCGCGCGTTTCATCATTGGACGAACGGGGCTTCGCGAACTGGCCGGCCATGCGCCCCATCTTGATGACGGGCATGGCGGCGCCATAGGTGAGGACCACGGCCATCTGCAGGATGGTCTTGACGCGAGCGCTGATCTTGTCCGCCGTTGCCGCTTCAAAGGTCTCGGCACAGTCGCCTCCCTGCAGCAGGAAGGCTTTCCCCTGGGCAGCAGCGGCGAGGCGCTCACGGAGAACGTCAACCTCTCCGGCAAAAACCAGTGGCGGAACCGCGGAGAGCTCCTTGACGGACGCCTTGAAGACGTTCTGGTCAGACCACGTGGGCTGCTGGGAGACCGGCAAGTCCCGCCAGGCATCGAGCCCCGGGTAGTCGGCAGCCCCGCTCTGGGCGGTGCTCGTGAGGGGATCTGCTACGAAAGGTGCGGTGTTCGCGGTTAGCTCAGTCACCCTACAAGACTAGTAGCCTTCGGTGCGGTTGCGAGAGTGCTGCCGTAACCCTCGACGGCGGAGGCGTCACAGTGTCGCGGCGGGGTCCTGGCCATCGTCGGCCGCACCGTTGCCGAACTCAGCCGCTCCGTTGCCGAACTCAGCCGGGGCCGCCTCCGGACCAGCTGCTTTCGGAATGGGGCCTGCTGTGGGAATGGGGCCTTTGGCCGCCAACCGGGCCTTCACCACGGCAGCGTATTCATCGACGTATTCTTGGCCGGACAGGCGCATGAGCTCGTACATAATCCGGTCCGTGACCTCCCTCTGCACGTCGCGGTCGTCCTCCTGCGCGTAGTATTCGCTGAAGTCCAGCGGCTGCCCAAAGATGATCCCTATGCGCCGAATGCTGGGCAGGCGCTTCCCGATCGGCTGCACCTTCTCCGTTCCGATCATCGCAACGGGTATCACGGGGACGCGTGCTTGGAGCGCGATCCGGGCAACGCCCACCTTGCCCCGGTACAAACGCGCATCCGGGCTGCGGGTGCCTTCAGGGTAGATACCCAGGAGACCGCCAGCGGCCAGGATCTCCTTGCCGGCCCGGAGGGACGTTTCGGAGGCGGCGCCTCCGGATCTGTCCATAGGCAGCTGGCTGCTCAGCCTGAAGAACAGTGCTGTGAGACGGCCCTTGAGCCCGGTGCCGGTGAAGTATTCAGCCTTGGCGAGGAAAACCACCTTCCGCGGCAACATCAAGGGAAGGAAAATCGAATCGGAAAAGGACAGGTGGTTCGACGCCAATATTGCCGCACCATTTTCCGGCACGTTATCCAAGCCCTTGACCCAGGGCCTGAAGATGAGCTTCACCAAGGGACCTAGAAAGATCCGTTTCATGACCCAATAGAACACGCTTGTCCTCCCGCGGTGGATCCATGGCGTGCTTCGGGACTGCCCCGCCGGCACTCATCAGCAACCCTACTCCAGTGAGAAATGTCCGGAACAGTGACACGATGGAGCCATGACGGAACCCAAGGCACCGCTGGCTTTCCACTACCCCGGGCATGGAAGCAACGCGTCCATCGGAGTGGCCATCTGCCACGGGTTCACTGGCAGCCCGTTGAGCTTAATGCCATGGGCGGAGTACCTCGCCGGTCAGGGATTCGCCGTCTCCGTGCCGCTGCTCCCGGGCCACGGAACCAGTTGGCATGATCTCTCAGCCACCAAGTGGCAGGACTGGTACACCACGTTCGAAGGCAGTTATGTGGACTTGGCAAGGCGAACCCGGTCTTGCTTTGTGGCCGGCTTGTCCATGGGTGGTGCGGTAGCTCTCCGAGTGGCGGCCCTGCATGATGTTCCCGGCGTGGTGCTGGTGAACCCGGGACTGAGTTTCTACGACCGGCGTGTAAAGTACGTGGCTGCGCTGAAATACTTCAAACGCACCACCACTCCTATTGTCGAGGACCGCCCGACGCCGGTTTCCACCGAAGACGGCGACTATTCGCAGACCCCGCTGGCGTCGGTCCACGAGCTGAAGAAACTCTTCCGTTCCGCCACACGCGCCCTGCCCGAGGTGCTGGCCCCTACCCTGATCTTCAAGTCCACCGAGGATGCCGTGGTCCCGCCAACTTCAGTGGAAAGCATCACCCGGCACATCGGAGCGCGGAGGCTCAAAGTCGTCACGCTTCCGCACAGCGGCCATGTGGCAACGTTGGATGCGGACGCCCCCACCATTTTCGAAGAATCTGCCGGGTTTTTCCGCCAGCACGCCAGCTACACGGTAGCCTCAGAGTCATCATGAAAATCCTTCCCGACTTCTCGCCGTTCCTTAGCAGTTGGAATGGAACCGGGCCGCGCGTCGGCGTCGTCATGTCCCATGGATTTACCGGGAGTCCGCACAGCGTGAGGCCTTGGGCCGAACACCTGGCTGCGGCGGGATATGCGGTGAGGGTGCCGCTCCTGCCCGGCCATGGAACCACGTGGCAGGACATGTCCAAGCGTTCGTGGCGCGAATGGCACCAAGCCGTGGACGACGCCTACAGGGAGCTTGCCTCCGAGTGTGATTTCGTCTTCGCCACCGGGTTGTCCATGG
This sequence comes from Arthrobacter sp. fls2-241-R2A-200, assembly GCF_030209745.1. Taxonomy (GTDB): domain Bacteria; phylum Actinomycetota; class Actinomycetes; order Actinomycetales; family Micrococcaceae; genus Arthrobacter. The sequence continues at coordinate 69,192 of NZ_JARVRJ010000010.1, read as the reverse complement.
GCGGGACCTTGGCGTTGCGCATCGCGGCTACGAGGCCGGTGGCAGGAACGGTTGTCGTCAATCCGGGACTCGTGCTGGATGACCCGCGGGCTGTCATGGTGGCGGCACTCAAGTACGTTCTGAAATCAACACCTGCGATTGCCAACGACATCCTCAAACCGGACCAGGACGAAGGTGCCTACTCGCGCACGCCGGTGGCGGCAGCCCACGAGCTCAAGAAAATGTACCGGGACACCGCCGGCCTTCTCCCCCGCATCAGCACCCCGGTGCGTGTGTACCGATCAACCGTGGACAACGTAATATCCAACGCCAGCCTGGATTTCCTGCGCGCCAAAGTCCAGGCACCGGTGGATGTCAGATACCTCAGGAATAGCTATCACGTGGCAACCATGGACAACGATGCGCCGGAGATTTTCGCCGGGACCGTTGAGTTCATCCAACGTACTCTGGCTGCAATGGCCGGCGATGGACTTTCTTCCGGCGATGGACTTTCTTCCGACGATGGACGTTCCTCCGAAAAGGATGCAGCCGATGAACAGGCCTGATCCCAACTCACCCGATCAAAGCGCCAACAAGGATGACGACGCCGTGTGGTTGGATCTGGTGGCGCGCTTGGAAGCTACAGATTCGTCCGCGCAGGCCGAACCATCGGAGTCGGAGGGATCGGAACCCGGCCAAGCCGAACCCGGCCCATCGTTCAAGGACTTCGATCCCTTAGGACTCGCCAACCCGCCCGTGGAGCCCGCCTCCCCTGGTGGCATCACTGACCGTCCGTCCACTGACGAACCGCCCACGGGACCGCGCGACTATGAAGGCCCTGACGACGAGCCTTTCGTGCCCGAGGAGCCGCCGAGCCTGGCTGGCACTGAACCCCTGACCATGTTGTCGTGGATCGGAGCCGTCGGTGGCCCCGTCGCTTTGCTTTTCACCGCAATGTTCTGGCGTTCCGCGCCGCTCACGGCAATCCTGGGCATCGTTGCCGTGTTCGTCGCCTCAGTCATCTACCTGATCATGCGCCTGCCGCAAGAAAAGGATGACGACGACGACGGCGCACGCATCTGAGCCTCGGCGCTATCGCCCTAGCTGTACGCCCTGCCGCTGACCCGTGAGAGGTCCGCCGCGCCGATCATGCCGGCCCGCGGGCCCAGTGCAGCCAACTCGATCCGCGCCATGGGGCGGAATCCCCTGCCGGTCAGGTTCTTGGCAAACGTGGCGCGCGCCGGTTCTGCGAGCAAGTCTCCCGCATCGCAGAGCCCGCCACCGATCACGAAGAGTCCTGGGTCCAGGGCCGCAGCGAGGTTGGCGAGTCCCAGACCCAGCCATTCGCCCTGATCGGCAAGGAGTTCCTGCGACGTGGCGTCCCCGGCGAGTGCCAGAGCCGTTACGGTGGCCCCAGTGATGTCGCTTTCAACCCCGCCGGACTTTTCAAGGAGCCCACGGCCCTCAGGCGAATTGGTGCGGACCAATTGACGCGCTTCGCGGCCCAAGGCGTTGCCCGAGGCATATTGTTCCCAGCAACCGCGGTTGCCGCATTCGCAGCGGTGCCCGCCGGGGACGATGATCTGGTGCCCGAATTCGCCGGCCACCCCGTACCGCCCCCGCTCCACACGGCCATCCATGACCATGGCGCCGCCGATTCCCGTGCCCAATGTGATGCACACTAGGCGGCTTTCACCTTGGCCGGCTCCGAATCGCCACTCGGCCCAGGCGGCGGCGTCGGCATCGTTGGTCAACAGGACCGGTCTCCGAAGCAGCTTCTCAAGGCTCTCGCGCAGCGGCTCATGACGCCAGGCAAGGTGCGGACTGAACAGCACGGTCCCGCCGTCGAGGTCCATCCACCCTGCGGCCCCAATGCCGACGGAGGAGACACGATGGCCGGCGCTGAGTTCTTGCACCAGCTCCACTATGGTCTGCTCCACGGCCCGCGGGTCCGCGCCGGGGGTGGAGCGGCGCGCGTCGGCGAGCACCCTGCCTTCGGCATCCACCACACCGGCGGCCACTTTGGTTCCGCCGATGTCGATACCAATGGCCAGGCCGCGCCTGCCCAGATGGCTTCGCCGCGGAACCCATGGAAGGTCCTTCCGCACGGAGCCCGGGGGCCGGCGACGGGGCTGGGAGCTGAACCGGATGGTGGGCATCCCACCATCGTATTCGGACTACCGATTCCCGCCAGCATCGGGCCGCCGCAAGACGGTATTGAAGCTGCCAGTACCGCCCGGAGTTGCCCGAAGAGCCGCAAACTCCGTAAAGTTACTCGCCAGTAGGTTAATGCAGCGCACCCCCGCGAGTGAGCATACTAGAGTGGAACCAGCCCCTCGCGGCCCGTGGATATCAAAGGAGCTACCTTGCGCGAATTCAGTGTTCCTCCCCTCGTAAACGTCGCCCCCGAAACCAACATCACGGACCTCCTGATCCGCGAAGCCGCCAAGGCGTCCAACCCACCCTTGTTTGCAAAGCGGGACAGCAGCGGCGTCTGGCAGGACATTAGCGCCAGGGATTTCCTCGCCGATGTCAATGCCTTGGCCAAGGGGCTCATAGCCAGCGGGGTAGGCCCGGGCGATCGCGTAGCCATCATGTCCCGCACACGCTATGAATGGTCCCTCGTGGATTTCGCCATCTGGTGCGCCGGCGCGGTCTCGGTCCCCATCTACGAGACTTCCTCCCCGTCCCAGGTTGCATGGAACCTGGGCGACTCCGGAGCGGTAGCGGCCTTCGGTGAGCAGGCCCACCACGAGTCCGTCATCCGCCAGGCCGTGCAAACCGAGGACCTCGGCTCCGTAGCCAACGTCTGGCAGCTCGAAGGTGCGGGCTTGGACGCCCTGCGCGCAGCAGGAGCAAATGTCTCGGATGAAGAGCTCGAGGGCCGCCGGACGCTGGCCGGTCTCACGGATGTGGCAACCATTATCTACACCTCAGGCACCACGGGTCGCCCTAAGGGTTGCGAGCTGACCCACGGCAATTTCGTGGAACTGTCCGAGAACGCCCGCGCGTCGCTGGCGGAGATCATTAACGAATCAGCAACCACCATCATGTTCCTGCCGCTGGCCCACGTCTTTGCCCGCTTCATCTCCGTGCTGGCGGTTGCAGGGGGCGTCAAGGTTGCCCACACACCAGACATCAAGAACCTGCTCGGTGACCTCCAAAGCTTCCAGCCGAGCTTCATCCTTGCCGTGCCCCGCGTGTTCGAGAAGGTGTACAACTCGGCGCTGACCAAGGCGGAAGATGGCGGCAAGGGGGCCATCTTCCACCGGGCTGCCGAGACGGCCATCGCGTACTCCAAGGCCCGGCAATCGGGAACGCTGGGCATCGGACTGAAGGTCAAGCACGCCGTGTTCGACAAGCTCGTCTACGGCAAGCTGCGTGCTGCCATGGGCGGCCATGTCTCGCACGCCGTTTCCGGCGGCGGCCCCCTGGGCGAACGCCTGGGGCACTTCTTCCAAGGAATCGGCCTGCAGATCCTTGAAGGGTACGGACTGACCGAGACCACGGCACCGATTTCCGTGAACACGCCGTCGATGATCAGGATCGGCACCGTGGGCGCTCCGCTGCCCGGTAACTCAGTCAAGATAGCGGACGACGGCGAAATCCTCGCCAAGGGTGTCTGCGTGATGCGCGGCTACTATAAGCGCGAAGACCTCACCGCCGATACCTTCGTGGACGGCTGGTTCCGCACGGGTGATATCGGGGAACTCGACTCCAACGGCTTCCTCAAGATCACCGGCAGGAAAAAGGAAATCATTGTCACTGCCGGCGGAAAGAACGTGGTTCCGGCCCTGCTTGAAGACCAGATCCGCGCGGACGCACTTGTGTCCCAAGTCCTGGTGGTGGGCGATAACCGTCCATTCATTGGCGCCCTCGTGACCTTGGACGACGAAGCCCTCCCCGGTTGGCTGGAACGCCACGGACTGCCTCCCAAGACCACCCTCAAAGAGGCCTCCGACCACCCGGCAGTAAAGGCAGCGGTCCAGGATCTCATCAACAAAGCGAACCAAACGGTGTCCCAGGCGGAGTCCATCAAGTCGTTCCGCATCGTCCCGGCAGACTTCACGGAAGCTTCCGGGCACCTCACTCCGTCGCTGAAGGTCAAGAGAGCCCAAGTGATGAAAGACTTCGACGCCGTCATCGAGGAAATGTATACAGCGCCCCGCGCGTCCTAGCTCCCGCTAACCAAGGAGGACCCCGTCCGGAAACATCCGGACGGGGTCCTCCTATTACATCTGGCCCTCAGGGACCGCTAGCCGACCACCAGCAGCAAATCCCCACCCTGGACTTGCTCAACCGATGAGATCGCCAAACGTGAGACAGTGCCGGCCACCGGCGTCGTGATGGACGCCTCCATCTTCATGGCCTCAATGGTTGCAACTGTGTCTCCGGCTTTGACCTCGTCGCCGGCCTTGACGACCACCGTGACGGCACCAGCGAATGGTGCGGCGATCTGGCCCGGCTGCGCAGAATCCGCCTTCTCCGCGGCTTTGACATTGCTGACAACCGAGCGGTCACGGACCACCACCGGGCGTGACTGTCCGTTGAGCGTGCACATGACCGTGCGCATGCCCTTCTCGTCCGGTTCGGAAACGGCTTCGAGCTGGGCGATAAGGCGCACGCCCTTCTCCAGTTCGATCACATGCTCGGACCCGCGCTGCAAGCCGTAAAGGTAGTCACGGGTGTCGAGCACCGAGATGTTTCCGTAAGTGTCGACGCTCTTCAGGTAGTCCTTGGTAGGGCCAGCAAAGAGCAGGCGGTTCAACGTGTGCTGACGTGTCTTGGAGTCACCCTTGAGCGCCGCACTATCCTCTGCACTGATCTCGACGTCGCGCACCTTCACGCTGCGGCCCTGCAGGGCCTTGGTGCGGAACGGCTCCGGCCAGCCTCCGGGAGGATCACCGAGCTCGCCCGAGAGGAAGCCGATGACGGAGTCCGGGATGTCGTAGTTCTGCGGGTTCTCGTTGAAGTCGGCCGGATCGGCATTGAGCCCTACGAGGTGCAATGCGAGGTCGCCCACCACCTTGGAGGACGGCGTCACCTTGACCAAGCGGCCGAGGATGCGGTCCGCAGCGGTGTACATGTCCTCGATGGCCTCAAACTGCTCCCCCAGCCCCAAGGCGATTGCCTGCTGGCGAAGGTTGGATAGCTGGCCGCCGGGGATTTCGTGCTGGTAGACGCGCCCTGTGGGGCCCGGCAGGCCGGATTCGAACGGTGCGTACACTCGGCGAACAGCTTCCCAGTAGGGCTCCAAGGCACCCACATTTGTCAGGCTGAGGCCAGTGTCCCGAGGCGTGTTGGCCAAGGCGGCGACAAGCGCGGACGCTGCTGGCTGGCTGGTGGTGCCGGCCAGCGATGCTGCGGCGACGTCGACGGCGTCGACTCCTGCGTCTACGGCAGCCAGCAAGGTGGCGAGTTGGCCGCCGGCGGTGTCGTGGGTGTGCAGGTGAACAGGCAGGTCGAAGCGCTCACGCAGGGCCGACACCAGCTTTGCGGCGGCCGCAGGACGCAAGAGGCCCGCCATGTCCTTGATGGCGAGGATGTGCGCTCCGGCGTCGACGATCTTCTGGGCGAGGTCCAGGTAGTAATCGAGCGTGTAGAGGTCCTCGTTGGGGTCCAGGAGGTTGCCGGTGTAGCACAAAGCGACTTCGGCCACGGCGGTACCGGTTGCACGAACCGCGCGGATCGCAGGCGCCATCTGGTTGACGTCGTTCAACGCATCGAAGATACGGAAGATGTCGATACCCGTTGCCGCTGCTTCATTGACGAAAGCCTCGGTCACCTCTTCCGGGTACGGAGTGTAACCAACGGTGTTGCGTCCTCGCAGGAGCATTTGGATACAGGTATTCGGCAGGGCCTGGCGCAGCGCGGCCAAACGATCCCACGGATCTTCGCCGAGGAACCGCAGCGCCACATCGTACGTCGCACCGCCCCAGGCTTCCACCGAGAGCAACTCCGGCAAGAGCGCCGTGACGGCCGGACCGGCAGCCACGAGGTCGCGGGTGCGGACCCGGGTAGCCAGCAGCGACTGATGGGCGTCGCGGAACGTCGTGTCCGTGACTGCGACGGCCTGCTGCTCGCGCAGCGCCTTCGCGAAACCTTCGGGACCGAGCTCCCGCAGCTTCTGGCGGGAACCCGACGTCGGGACAGGACCTTCGATGACGGGAAGCTTGCTTGCCGGGTCGGAGTGGACCTTGAGCTCGCCGTTCGGTTTGTTGACGGTAACGTCTGCAAGCCACGTGAGCAGCTTGGTGCCGCGGTCAGCAGAGATGTGGGACGTCAGCAGCTCGGGGCGCTTGTCGATGAAGTCCGTTGCCACGTTGCCGGCGTTGAAGTCCGGATCGGCCAGGACAGCCTGGAGGAACGGGATGTTGGTGGACACGCCACGGATACGGAACTCAGCCAAACCACGGCGCGCGCGGGCTACAGCAGCAGGGTAATCACGGCCGCGGCAGGTGAGCTTCACCAGCATGGAGTCAAAGTGCGGGCTGATCTCGGCGCCCGAGTAGACCGTACCGCCGTCGAGCCTGACACCGGCACCACCGGCGGAACGGTAACCCGTGATCTTTCCAACGTCAGGGCGGAATCCGTTCGCAGGATCCTCGGTGGTGATACGGCACTGAAGGGCCGCGCCCTTGATGGCGACCGATTCCTGGCTCAGTCCGAGGTCCGCCAGCGTCTCGCCCGAGGCGATCCGCATCTGCGCCTGGACGAGGTCGACGTCGGTGATCTCTTCCGTGACGGTGTGCTCCACCTGGATGCGCGGATTCATCTCAATGAAGACGTGCTGGCCGGCTCGTTCTCCCTCGGTGTCCACGAGGAACTCTACCGTTCCCGCGTTCACGTAGTTCAAGGCCTTGGCGAAAGCGACGGCATCGCGGTATAGCGCCTGCCGGATGTTCTCATCCAAGTTCGGCGCAGGAGCAATCTCGATGACTTTCTGGTGGCGCCGCTGGAGCGAACAGTCGCGCTCGAAGAGGTGCATGACGTTGCCCTCGGCATCAGCCAGGATCTGGACCTCAATGTGGCGCGGGCGCAGTACTGCCTGTTCAAGGAACATCGTGGGGTCACCGAAAGCGGCATCGGCTTCCCGCATCGCGGACTGCAGTGCCTCGGGGAGGGCTTCGCGTGTCTCGACACGGCGCATGCCACGACCACCACCACCGGCAACGGCCTTGGCGAAGATAGGAAAGCCAATCTCGTCTGCAGCGGCAATCAGTTCGTCGATGTCCTTGGAGGGTTGGCTCGACTTCAGGACGGGGACGCCGGCCTTACGGGCTGCCTCAAGGGCTGCGACTTTATTGCCCGCGAGCTCCAGCACCTCTGCGGGCGGGCCCACAAACGTGATTCCTGCTGCTTTCGCTGCGCGTGCCAAGTCAGGGTTTTCGGAGAGGAATCCATAGCCGGGGTAAATGGCGTCCGCGCCGGCTTCCTTGGCGACGCGGACAACCTCCTCTACGTCCAGGTAGGCGCGGACGGGGTGGCCCGCCTCGCCGATCAAATAAGCTTCGTCAGCCTTCTGCCGGTGGATCGAGTTGCGATCCTCATGCGGAAAGACAGCTACTGTCTTGGCGCCCAGTTCATAACCAGCGCGAAACGCCCTGATCGCGATCTCGCCGCGATTGGCCACCAGAATTTTCGAAAACATACTTCTCCTGCATCATTGCGGGTGGATCGGTCGGTGGTCACAGTGTGTAGTGCCGCCAGCATCAAACACAAATCTTTGTGGCAACCATCACAATGGAAACGTCATCTGGGCTGTATATGCGTACGCGCGATCCAACACCATGCTATTGCTGCCGAGGCCCCGCGGCTGGCGCGTAGAAAGCGGGAAACCCAGGCCCGGCACCATATGATGTTGAGGGGGCTTCGGCAAGCCCCGGCTCCGGTGCTCCCGGAGCCGAATCAGCGCGATACGGCAATCGGCGTAAGGTTTTGGGTTTTCAAGTGCAAGTAGTGAGCATCAGCAGCCTCAAAGGTGGAGTGGGCAAGACGTCCGTGACTACCGGTCTGGCGTCGGCCGCCCTCGCGGCAGGCATTCCTACTCTCGTTGTGGACCTCGATCCGCATGCCGACGCCACCACGGCGCTCGGCGTGCAGCCTGAGTCCCAACTGGACATCGGCAGGATGCTCAAGAACCCCAGGAAGGCCCGGATCCAGGAAAACGTGGCCGGCAGCAGCTGGGTGTCCAACGGGTCCAGCAACGGCACTTTGGATGTCGCTATCGGTTCTGCGTTCACCGGGATCTACGATCGCCCCGACCTTGGCCGCCGGGACCTTCGGCGGCTCACCACGGTCTTGGGGGGCACCACCACCAATTACGAGTTGGTCCTCATAGATTGCCCTCCTTCCCTGAACGGGTTGACCCGTATGGCGTGGAGTGCCAGCGACAGGGTTGTCCTCGTCGCGGAGCCCGGCCTGTTCTCCGTTGCCGGTACGGAACGGACCATGCGGGCCATCCAACTGTTTCGGCAGGAGTTTGCGCCCAATCTGGCCCCTGCCGGAATCATTGCGAACCGGGTCCGATCCGGATCAGCTGAGCACGCCTATCGGCTCGCCGAGATGGAGTCCATGTTCGGCGAACTCCTGCTTTCACCGCACATTCCGGAGCAAGCCAACTGGCAACAAATCCAGGGCGCAGCCCATTCAGTGCATCACTGGCCCGGAGACTCAGCCAAGAACTCAGCCAAGCTGTTCGACGCCCTGCTCCAGAAACTCTTGGCCCATCAGCCGGCTCTCCGGGACCGTCGGCAACGCTAAGGAATCTCCGGATAAGCATGGCCTGACGTGAAAAGCCTCCTCCCTGATGGGAAGAGGCTTTTTTCACAACTTTATGGCGCGGGCCCTAGCTGATGCGGCGCGCTGCGCGACGCTTGGTCAGTTCGTCGTCGGGAAAGGACTGCTCCGCTGCATGTTCGCTTGGCAGTGCGGCCAGGCTCCCCTCGACTTCCCTCCATACCCGGCCCACGGCTATGCCGAAGACGCCTTGACCGCCTTGAACGAGATCGATCACCTCGTCAGCAGAGGTACATTCGTAGACACTTGCGCCATCGCTCATCAGCGTGATTTGCGCCAGGTCTTCAACTCCACGCTCGCGGAGGTGTTCGACGGCGGTGCGGATCTGTTGCAGGGAAACTCCGGTATCCAAAAGACGCTTGACCACTTTGAGTACCAAGATGTCGCGGAAGCCGTAGAGTCGCTGCGAGCCGGAACCGGCCGCGCCGCGAACCGCCGGCTCCACCAGGCCAGTGCGGGCCCAATAGTCCAGTTGCCGGTAGGTGATTCCTGCCGCTTTACAGGCGGTAGGGCCGCGGTATCCCGCGTCCTCGTCCAGTACCGGAAGGTCCTCCGTGAAGAGTAGACCTTGGGCGCCGGATGCGGGCGCAGCAATGCCGGTCGAGGCATGCTTCAGCTCGCCTGCTTCGCCTTTCGGACTCACGTGACCTCCTTGTTCTCAGTTCCCTTGGGGACGGTGCCTACCCTGGTCAAAACGCCGAACGCAGCAGCGTCATTCCCGCAAGTCCGCACTCTCAGTGTGACTTGCGCAGGCAGGGTATGCAACGGGAACTCGATACCTCTGACGTTAGGCCCGCAAAGCGGCGAGGTCAAAGACGTTGACAGCAAATTCCAGTCGTGTCGAAAGTTTCACCCTCAACTTCAAGCTTAAGTGCTTCAGCCTTCGAAATCTTCGGGCTCTACATCGTCCAAAAACTCCCTGAAACGGCGCATTTCCCGCTCTTCATCCACGGGATCCGGCTCCGAATCTTCGCCTTCGTCATGTTCAGTGATGCGGACGCCGGCCTCTTCCATGACAGCATCGGCGCACCAGATTCGGCATTTCGCCCGCAAAGCCAGGGCCAAGGCATCCGAGGCCCGTGAACTCACCACGGTGCCGTCGTCGAACTGCAACTGGCCGTAAAAAATGTTGTCTTCCACCGCGACGATATTGACGCTGATGATGGAGTGCCCGAGCGACTCAATCACATCCACCAACAGGTCATGGGTCATCGGCCGGGGTGGGACCACTCCTTGTTGGGCCAAAGCGATGGCGCTGGCCTCGGGGGTTCCAATCCAGATGGGAACGTGACGCTCGCCTTTAATCTCCCTGAGCAGGACCAACGGCTGATTGGACGGCAGTTCGATTCGAACGCCTACAATTTCAACTTCGATCATCAGCTGTCCATCCGCGCGATCCGGTCATGAACAAGCGCTCGATGCAAGGTCAGGCAGAGCTCGCTGATTTCACGCGCAGCCTCCGCTGCGCGCGCTTGGGATGCCGCGTCCCGGCGGGATGCCAACGGTGCAACAGCCCGTTCAACGAGCCCGAACTCCCGCTCGGCTGCCGCTTGGAAGGGACGCAAATGCCGTGGCTCAAGGCCGTGACCTTCCAGTTGCACGCATGCCCGGGCCACCTGGAGTGCATGCTCATCGAACTTGCCGCCCACGTGGCTGATGAGTCCGAAACTGAGCAAAGATTCCAACAGTGGAACACTCGCTCCCGACTCGGCACGGAGCTGTTCTTCCGTCAACGCACGCGCACGGCCTTGGATCTCGGCGGCCATCTCCGCGGAAACCACCCTAGGGGATACAGTGACCCCGGGGGGCAGGTTTTCAGGACGCTCGCCACGGTCAATGGCATCGAGGTAGTCCTTGATCACTTTCAACGGGAGATACTGGTCCCGTTGCAGCCCGAGGACAAACCGCAGCCGTTCGACGTCGCTGTCCGCGTACTGCCGGTACCCGGCAGGAGTCCGCTTGGGATTGATGAGTCCCTTTTCCTCAAGAAAGCGGATCTTGGACGCAGTCATCCCAGGGAAGTCCTCGCTGAGTTGTGCGAGGACCTCCCCGATGTTGAGGACTTGTGGTCCGCGACGGTCCGGCTGGGCCATAGCCACAGGAAGAATCCCCGGGGTCAGACTTGGCCTGCTGCGCGAGCAGGGCTCAGGTAGTAAGTGAGGCGGAACTTGCCGATCTGGACTTCGTTACCGCTTTTCAGCTGCACGCGGTCCACCCGGTCATGGTTCACGTAGGTGCCGTTGAGGCTCCCCATGTCCACCAGCTCGAAGCCGGTTCCCGACCGGTTGAACTGCACATGCTTGCGCGACACCGTGACGTCATCGAGGAAGATATCGGCATCGGGGTGACGGCCGGCCGTGGTGGTGTCCGCATCCAGCAAGAACCGTGCTCCCGCGTTCGGTCCGCTGTGCGCGATGAGCAACGCAGAGTTCGGCGGGAGCGCATCCACGGACGCCCGCTCTTCGGCACCGAGCCTCGGGGTGATGCTTGGCTCGTCCCAAGTTGGGGTGATGCTGATGGAGGTGGTCTCCGACGTCGGCTGTTCCTCCGCGCCGTTTCCGACATTGGCTTGATCCTGTTCATCGCCAACCATGGGATTTCCTCCTCATCTGCCGGCAGTTCCAAACCCCGCCGGCCACGTCCACCTCCCGGTACCGCCGGGCAAATCGGTTGCTGGCCCGCCGCACCCTTTCCTGATATGGGAAAACAGCCTGGCGGGCCAGATAACTTTAGCCTACCTGTTGTTCGTACTCCGATGCACTGAGCAGCGACTCCATTGCGTCAGCCTCCGCCAGCTTTATTTCAATAAGCCAACCTTCTCCGTACGGGTCCGAGTTAATGAGTGCGGGATCAGAGTCCAGGGCGTCATTGCGCTCTGTGACCTCGCCCGTAACCGGAGCATAGATATCACTAACGCTTTTGGTGGATTCAACCTCCCCGACCACTTCGTTGCCCGTGATTTTAGTCCCCGGCTCCGGCATTTGGGCATAGACAACATCGCCCAACGCATCCTGGGCAAAGTCGGTAATACCAATCCGCACAACGCCGTCGGCATTTGGAGCGGAAATCCATTCGTGTTCAGCGGTATAGGAAAGTTCTGCTGGAATATTGCTCACGGGTGGCCTTTCATCGGGACGTTGTCGAACCTCGACGGCGGCCCTGCTTCCGGCCACCGCTGAAAGTATAGGCACAGTAGTCCGGCGCTGGCAGTAGTGCCGGAGAGACCCGGCACTTACACGTGCCGATGGGGCTGGCGGCTTCCAACCGTGGCGGCCTCCACGGGGTGATTGTCGACGTCGGACGCGGCCACAGGGGCTCCCGACCCGTGGCGCTTGGCTGCGGCGGCCGCCAGCATCATCACCACCAGTGCTGCGGCCGTCATGCCGACTCCTGCCCAAACCGGCGAGGTGTACCCCAGGCCCGCGGAAATAGTGACCCCGCCGAGCCAGGCGCCCAGCGCATTGCCCAAGTTGAAGGCACCGATATTCGCCCCCGAAGCCAATGTTGGCGCCATTGAGGCGAAGTGCATCACCCGCATCTGCAAGCCGGGAACCGTGGCGAAACCGAATCCGCCCATGAGGGCCAGCGAGAAAACTGTTGCGACGCTGCTGAAGGCAGTAAGGGCAAAGAAGGCCAAGACCACCATCAGGCCGGCGAGGATGAGGATAAGGGACAGGTCCAAGGCTTTGTCGGCCGCCTTGCCACCGAGGAAGTTGCCCACGAACAACCCGCCGCCGAACAGCACCAGAAGCCACGGAACGGCGCTGGCTGGGAATCCGGAAACTTCGGTCAGCGTGAAGGCTATGTACGTGAAGGCGCCGAACATCCCGCCGAAGCCAAGGATGGTCACCACGAGGGAAAGCCATACCTGCCCTGAGGTGAAGGCGCCCAGCTCGCTTCGGAGGCTCTGAGCCGGTCCTGTTGACGCCTTGGGAACCCAGAGGGCAATGCCGAGCAGCGCAAGGACGCCGATCGCGGTGATCGCCCAGAACGTGGAACGCCAGCCGAAGCTTTGGCCCAGCAACGTTCCGAAGGGAACGCCCAGGACGTTTGCTGCTGTGAGGCCGGTGAACATGATGGCAATGGCTCCAGCCTTCTTGTTCGCCGGGACGAGGCCTGCTGCCACCACCGAACCGATACCGAAGAAGGCTCCATGGCACAACGCGGCAACGATACGTCCCAGCATCATTGCCCCATACCCGTCGGCAATGGCCGAAAGGAAGTTGCCGATAATGAAAAGTACGAGCAACCCTACGAGGACCGGCTTGCGGGGCAGCCTGGTCACGGCGGCCGTGACGAGCAACGCACCGACGGTGACACTAAGGGCGTAGCCGGAAATGAACCAACCTGCCGAGGCTTCGCTGACGTGGAAGTCGGCGGCAATCTCCGGCAAGAGGCCCATGATGACGAATTCAGTCAGACCGATGCCGAATCCGCCGAGGGCAAGGGCGATCAACCCTGCGGGCATGTGAAGCTCCTTGGTTGGTGGTTCCTTGACGAGTGGAAGTGCGCTTCCGGGAACCGTAGACTAGTAGTTGCAGACGCTTTATACATAGTTGCACACGCTAGATACTTGCGCAAGCAACTACTTTCGAAGCTCTGCTGCAGTCCCCAATCGAGCTAGGAGCAGAGCACACCATGGGCATCAAGGACGACGCCGTAGAAATCCGGGCACAGGGGTGGCGAACACTCGCAGCCCTGCACGGAAGCATCGAAACTGCCTTGGAAAAAGCCCTCCAGGCTTCCAGCGAACTGTCCGTTGTTGAGTACACCGTGCTGGACGCATTGAGCCGCCAGGATGGGTGGCACATGCGGATGCAGCAACTGGCCCGCGCCACCGCGCTGTCAAGCAGTGCAACCACCCGACTGGTCAACCGCTTGGAGGACCGCGGTTTACTCACCCGCATCCTGTGCGCAGATGACCGCCGCGGGATATACACCGAACTCACCGCCCCAGGGCAGCAGTTGCTCGAGGCTGCCAAGCCGGTACACGACGACACCCTGGCTGCAGCGCTGGACGCCGCCGGGTCCGTGCCGGAACTTGAGCCCCTCGTCAAGGCTCTCGATAGCCTGCAACACGCGTAGCGGGATCGCCGCGATCGTTCAGTGACGCTCGCCCCCAGGTGGGCGGGTGTCACGAACGCGGGCATTGGCCCTGACCCTTAACGACCAAAGGCCGGAACCAGCGTCTCCGCATGATTCCGGCCTTATTGGTCGAGGTCCTGACATGTTACTCAAAGCAGCGTTACCACAAAATGGACCAGCTCACGACCATTGCAGCAGAACTGAAGCGGATAGATGGCCGTGCAAGACCGCGCCCGCAGCAGGCAACTCGTCCCACTCAGCGCTACCGCCTGACCGATCGCTTCACGCCCGACGAACTCAATCACCTCGTCGCTCGCTACCAAGCCGGTGAATCCTCGCTCCAACTCGCCAAAGAGAAGGGCATGACCAAGTCCACGTTCCTTCGACTCTTGGCAAACCACGGCGTCGAGCCAAGAAAGTTCGGCCTGACCCCAGCCAAAGAGCGCGAAGTCCTGCATCTGCGACAGCAAGGCATGGGCATGCGCCGCATTGCTGCCAAAGTCGGCTGCAGCTACGGCACCGTCCGGACCTTCCTTATTAACAGGGCAGCTTAGGAATGTTCATCGCTATCCTTTTTCTCGGGCGACGCTTCCATCTGCCGCATCTGTTCGCGCACTAGCGCTCTTGCGGCGGCCACCAGCTTCTGCAGGTCCGGCTGAGACCGGACAATCGCTTGCACAGAAATGTAGTGCGCCACTCCCCCGTGTCTACCTCTGGTTGGCAAGGCCACTTTCGGCAGGGCTGTAGTGGCAGCATGGTACGCGCCCTCGTCGAAGAGGATGCGGCAGAGCTTGCCGGCAACCTGCGCGAGGCCTGGGTGCTCCGTCTTGCTTTGGCGCAGGTGGGCGACAAATTCCTTGAAGCTCAGAGCCTCGTCCGGTTGGTAGAACGCGTGAATCTTCTGCTGCTCGTATGACTTCAGGACTCCGAACGCCATATTGCGCCGTTCGTTGGTCCAGATATCTCGCAAGATCTGGTGTCGTTGGTATTGGTCACGTTGGGTGACTCGTGGCATGATTGCCTCGCTTCCTCGCCCGCATAGCGGGCGAGCTGGCAGTCAAGGGTTGGAGTTCACCTGATCAAACTCGCGGAGGTTGTGCGCCATTCCACGCCTTCAGTTTTACGCAGACGTCACCAATCATGCCGTACAGCTCAGCGTTTGCTTCAAGCTTCTCGCGGTCGAAGTGTTGAATGAATTCTTCCGCGTATAGAACCTTATTTCGTACGAAAGCATCACCTGCGCCCTTTTTCAGCGAGTTCAGGTAATGTTGAATCTTAGATCTTGCGGTAAATCGCTTATCGGTAGTTACCCCAAAGTATGTCTCGAAGACTTCCTTCGGCAGGTAGTTTTCAATTTCCTTGCCATGGGTGACCCAGACTAGACCGCTAACGGATTCAACTTCTGTCTGCATCCGTTGCTTTGTTTCATTAATTCTTCCGTCGGGAACCGTGATGTCGCTGTCCATCACCAGGATGGCGTGATGATTCACTTTGAGGATATTAACGTTATCCGTCTTCTCCGGATCGGCAGTAATTCGAGCAAGTAGGCGTCCACCGTAGAACACGCATTGGTAGTGTTCGCCCTCTCGGAGCTCACCTTCCGAATAGAGAGCAATCCAGTGATTGATATACGTGCGATCAGACGGCCCTTCGACCCAGATGATGGCATTGGATTGGAGAATATCACTTGAACGCACATCGAGATCGTCGAGGATGCCTCGCTTATCGTTGAATGACTGAATACTTGCCGCGCTCGATGATGTGTTGTCATGACGGACATGTAATATCTGCGAGTGCTCATCCTTGTCAAAAAGGTCGATTGTCACACTGGAGTGAGTAGTGATAAAGAAGTGAGCGTCTTTCTCTTCTGAATACTCACGGATGAAACGCAGGAGATTTCGC
The DNA here is from genome assembly GCF_030209745.1 of Arthrobacter sp. fls2-241-R2A-200. Lineage (GTDB taxonomy): Bacteria > Actinomycetota > Actinomycetes > Actinomycetales > Micrococcaceae > Arthrobacter. The sequence continues at coordinate 53,427 of NZ_JARVRJ010000010.1, read as the reverse complement.
AGCAGTCCAGGATGCAGATTATTCTCGACCTCTTCGAGAAGGAATAGGTAGCTCGCATCCGGAGCCCTCTCCCCGGCAACCGGAATAACTAAGAGCTGCAGAAGGACGAGGATGATTGTCTTTAGGCCGCTTCCAGAGTTTGAGAGGGGAATGTCATCATGCTTCGACTGCTCAGTAAGATAGACCTCCCACATGCCGCCACGTACCTTGACATTGATGTCCGTAAATACTGTCTCACCGTCGAATACGAAGTTGAGCGCATCTAGCAAGCCTCTTTTTACGAGATGGCCAGCATTAGCATCGGCGTCGTGGAGACAGAACCGGATCGTATTGGTCGCACCTGTGCCGTCCGGCTGAAGATTAGCGGCGCCACTTTCGCCTTCTGGCTTAATATCGCGATCCGCCGCTAGGCGCCGTACCTTGTAATTGGCGAATGGCCGTGATGCGCGGGAGGCAAGCTGCGAGCCATACTCGCTCAATCCGTCGGGAAAGGCAGGGTCCATCTGCACTAAGGACATGCTTTCAGCTATGAAGGTCTCGCTGGTTGTGACTCGGGCTCCGATCCATCTACTCCCAAACTCAAAGTGATTTCCGGGGATCGGGCCTCCAGAGGTGTTTTCGGGAAAAACCTGACGTATAGTAGCTTCTTCCATGGGTCGAGATATATGAATCTCCGGAACGTTGCCATTGTTGTGTAGGTTTGGCATGATGCCATTTTGCTTTACTACGGCGAAGCCAATGGCATCTAAAAGCGCAGACTTGCCAGCATTGTTCTTACCTATAATGAGGTTAATCGGGAGTATCTGATCAAACCCCTGGGGCGTCTCCCCGAAGGACTTATAATTCTTAATTTTAAGGGAAACATCCCGAAGCTCTTTCATATGTAGTTATTTTATCGCATCCCCGTACCGTTCTATGTTGTATTCGTATCAACACCTGCGGTACATCTAACAGGGGTGACCATGTAGTGCGCGGTGCAACGAAAAACCGTACCGCAGCTCGACACCTGACAGGACTCAAAACAGTTAACAGGGGTGGTGAAGCTTGACGGCAGCAGGTTTGGATGGCCTAAAACCGTACCGCAGCCAAACAAAAAGTCGCCGAAACATGCTCGGCGGCCCCTGTTATTCATCAATTCTTTTTGAGAATGATTCTCAAAATTGGTCGAGGTGCTAGCAGGTTACTCGAAGCATAGTTGCCACAAATTGGCCCAACAAGAGGCCCTTGAGGTCGCGATTTCTCGAGTAGTCGTGGATACCACGCAGGCCAGGCCGATGTCCGCTCGCCAGCGCTATCGCTTGGCCGACCGCTTCAAGCCGGACGAACTAGCCGCTCTCGTGGCCCGCTACAAAGCCGGCGAATCCTCGCTTCAGCTCGCCAAAGAGCAGGGCATAGCCAAGTCCACCTTCCTCCGCCTCCTGGCCGACCACAACGTCGAACCAAGAAAGTATGGCCTGACCCCAGCCAAAGAAGGGACTGCTGAAGGTTTGATTGACACTTTGCCTGTGAGGATTTGATCCTTGCGGGTGGAAGGATGTTCATCATGCCCAAAGCCTTTCCCGAAGAGTTCCGCCGCGATGTCGTTGCGGTTGCCCGTAAGGGCGAAGCGCCCATCACGCAGATCGCCAAGGATTTCGGTGTCTCACCCGCTGCCCTGCACCGCTGGATGAAGATCGCCGACAGAGAAGACGGTGTTATGGCCGGTGCCGTGTCCGATGACGCCGCGAAGCTGCGGGAGGCCAACAAACGCATCCGGCTCCTGGAACAGGAAGCCGAAGTCATGCGCCGTGCCGTGGCCTACCTGTCCCGGGACATCAATCCAAAAAAATGATGTACCCGCTGGTCCGCGAGTTGGCTGCCAGGGACGCCCCGATCAGGGTTCCAGTGGCAGTGTCCTGCCGGGTACTGAATTTCTCCAGACAGGCCTACTACCAGTGGGCCGCCAACCCCGTCCCCGCCCGGGACTGGGAAGAAGCCCACTTGATCAACGCCGCCATCAACCACCACCGCGACGATCCTGCCTTCGGATACCGGTTCATCGCCGATGAGATCAACGCCGGTCCCGGCCCGGCCGCCAGCGAACGCCGGATCTGGCGGCTGTGCTCCCAGAACGGCATCCTCTCGGTTATCCACCGCCGGCGCCGGTCAGGGCTCAAGGCCGGCCCGCCGGTCCACGATGACCTCATCGAACGGGATTTCAGCGCCACGGCACCGAACCGGAAATGGCTCACGGACATCACCGAGCACCACACCGGGGAGGGAAAGCTGTACCTGTGCGCGATCAAGGACCTGCATTCGAACCGGATCGTCGGGTACTCGATGGACGGGCGGATGAAAGCGTCCCTGGCCGTTGCCGCCCTGGACCACGCCGTGGCCCTTAGGAAACCGGCGGGCACGGTGGTCCATAGCGATCGCGGGTCCCAGTTCAGATCCAGAAAGTTCGTCCTGGCCCTGAACACCTACGGCCTGCACGGATCGATGGGCCGGGTAGGGGCATGCGGTGACAATGCAGCGATGGAATCGTTCTTCTCCCTGCTTCAAAAGAACGTCCTGAACCGGAACGATGGGACACTCGGGCGGAGCTCCGGCTGGCCATCACGACGTGGATCGAGCGCAGCTACCACCGCAAACGCCGTCAACGCGCCCTCGGACGGCTGACACCCATCGAGTTTGAGACAATAAAAAACGCGGCCTCAGCCACGTAAGAAAATATCAACCCCAGCTGTCAACTAAACCTTCAGCAGTCCCGAACGAGAAGTCCTCCACCTTCGTCAGCAGGGTATGGGCATGCGCCGCATTGCAGCCAAGGTTGGCTGCAGTTACGGCACCGTCCGGACCTTCCTTATTAACAGGGCAGCTTAGGAAAGACCATCGCTATCCTTTTTCCCGGGCGACGCTTCCATCTGCCGCACCTGTTCTCGTACCAAGGCTTTAGCGGCAGACACCAGCTTCTGCAGGTCCGGCTGAGGCCAGACAATAGCTTGCACGGTGATGTAGTGCACCGCTCCCCCGCGCCTACCTTTGGTTGGCAAGGCCACTTTCGGCAGGGCGGCAGTGGCGGTATGGTATCCGGGCTCATCGAAGAGTATGTGGAAGAGTTTGCCAGGCGAGATGAGCACTTCGCTGGTTCGCGAATACAGTATCGCCAAGTCAACCTTTCTGCGCCTGCTCACCGAACATGGCATCGACTCCAGACACTGCAAGGATATTTCTGCTTCGGAGGAAGTAGATCTGCGTGGGCTTCTGGGATGGATACTTCAGGGTCTAACCCTGCCAGTTTTCGATCACGTCAGGAATCTCAACGTCGAGCCAGTCATGCTTCCACTCTGTGCGGAAGTTGATGTCGTGAGAATCCGGCAGGTTGACGATGCTATTTACTTTGACGATGGATGGGACTGTCACCGAGTCGCCTATGATGATTGCCTCCTGGCGCTCCAAGGACGGCAGTGCATCCGTGATGGCGCCAAGGTTGTCGGGCAGCAGCCTCTTAACGTATCGCTGGTCTGCGGGGTTGGTCAGGCGCATGGCCACAAAATTGTTGCACTGCGAGAAGACGGTCTCCGAGATCTCAGATGGTCTTTGGCTGACTATCATCAGTGAGATGCCATATTTTCGTCCCTCTTTGGCGATGCGCTCGATCGCTCGCTTGACCGTGCCGTACTTCGCGCCCTCGCTCTGAGGGATGTAGTTGTGGGCCTCCTCATAGACCAGCAGGTACGGTAGCTCCTGCGCACCCTTGGTCCGGTGTTTCTTGAAGTGAAAGTTGAAGGTGAATATCAGGCGTGTAATGAGTGATACAACAACGCTTAGGACCTCAAACGGGATACCACTCAGGTCCAAGATCGTTACATTGCTCTTGGTTTTCCCGTAACCCATGAACTGCGAGAGCAACTCACTCAAGTCATCCGTTTTATATTCTTCGCCGGTGGGATTCCGTGGGGCGAGTAGAAAATCAAGTCGTCGATCATTTCGTCGACCCTCGAGCCTCATAAGGAAGCGGTTGAACTCTCCGTTGAACGGCCCGTTCGAAGCCTTCGCAGCTGCTGAAGTGCTCTGCTCGACAAAGGCCCTTGGCATTTCAAAATAATGCAATGATCGATCAACGACAAGCGCCCCGTCGTCCCTAAACTTCGGAAGATTTCCATCGCCGGGCGCCTTACTTATCACTTCCGTATTGAGATGGGTAAGATAATTAATCACTTCTTCCAGGCTGAAATATATTGGAGAGTCATAAGAGATCTTTGAGCCGGATGCTCCGGCATACTTCTTCTTGTTTTCAATTACCGCATTGCGAAATTGCGAAACCTGGTTGTGAGAGTTCTGTTCGTTGCTCTCTATGAACATCTCCTCTAGCTCTTCTGAATTCATCATCCAGTAGGGAAGTTTTAATTCATCCACGCCAATGGCCCGGGCATCCGGAAACGCGCTCCGATACTCCCCATGCAAATCGAAAATGATCACATGTGAGTTGTTCAGCTTGCCTGCCTCTGTCTGTCCTGTGGAGGGGCGAATCCCTTCCTGGAGGATTGCGGCGACCGTGGACGACTTACCGGATCCAGTTGATCCAACCACTCCAATATGCTTGCCAAAGAACTTGTCTCCGTCAAGATGTACGGATATGTTCTCATCTTGGACAAGCTGGCCGAAGCTGAACCGTTTTTCCGGTTCAACTGCGGAGTAGATTTCTTCCAATAGACTCTTGGATGCTATTTCAACGCGTCGAGGAGGGATTGTTATCTGTTTTCCACCTCGCTTAAATACTCCATCTTCAAGGCGTCCCACGGGCTGTAACGACAGAACAAACTTCACGGTGGGAAGTTCGTCATCATCTTGGCGACTCAATGCGTCTTTGACTCTGAAGCTTTGAACGATTGCAATCAGGCAAGAGTCATTGTCGTCAGAAATCTGCACGTAGCTGCCGATTTCGAGTTGCACGTCTCTGGTCTGATATTCCTCGGTTGAGCTAACTTCCACTTCGATAACGTCGGGCCCAACTGCTATAACTTTTGCAATATCTGTAATGTCATTGTCGCTCAATTTATTTTCCCCCAATTATTTTGTGAATGTGTTCTACGCTCAAGCCTTGATAGAAAACCGGCGGATCTGAGCTTCCATCCCGGCATAGCTCATCATCGAGTCCCTGAAGTGCGAATACGACGCCAAACTCATTACCTTCTTTGATGAATTCTCGAAAGCTGGTCATGGAGATGATCCGTATTGTGTAGGAGGCTAGCTTGATTATGTCTCCGCCACGGCGCCGATTTATGATGGGCGGTGCGCCAAATGCTGATGTCTGGAAACTAATAGTTTCGTATCCGTCGTTGATCCCGACGCCATTTTTGAGCACTGCAAGTTTGATCCGACGAATTTGATCGTCGGTGCCGTCAACTACGAGCGTCCATGGAGTAGCCGTGTACATTTTTCCAGGGCCGTACTCGGAGACGGCGAGTCTACAAGCGAGGGCCTGCGCTTCGACCTCATCCTGAGCGATGGAGATGACCACGGCTTTGTTTTTAGTCGGAGTAAGTACCTTCAGTTGTTTGAGTCGCCGTGCAAGTCCGGTTGCATAGCGGTCTGCTCCGACAGTTTCGACGTGCCACCGAGTATAGAGAGCCTGGCGGGTGTTGATCCGATCGAGAAAATTTGTGCGGTTGATTTTTCGCTTGCTTATATCAGGATTCATCGCCAAGGACTGAACGTGAGTTAGCGCAACTGCATAGTGCAGATCATCTACATCTTGTTCGCTGGCAGAAAGATGCCGTGCGAGCTGCTTCTTCGTTGACCTGTTCTGTGATTCGAAGTCGTCGCCGGATCGGATGATAAGCCGTGTGGTGAAGCCAATCAGTGTTTCTTCTGAGTACTTTTCGTAGTCTCGATGAATCTGTACTCCGCCCTTGGTAGTTCGTCGAGTCAGGCATGCACGAAGCTCATCGAGTGTCAGTGTCTCTGGTGGATAGCTTTCCTGACCAAAATGGACGTGCAAAATGAAGTCGTGATTTTTTCCTTGCGAGTATGCATCGAGCATCAATTCGACGGGTTCATGGATGGACCGCGGAGTACTGTACTTTTTCGAGGCCCAATACTTCACCTGAACGGCGGTGGTGCCGCTTGGACCTAGTAGGTCAACGTCTTCAAGACCCTCGACGAGAACCTCGGTATCCGAATCAGCTCCAAGGACTTCCAGGATCGTGCGATCGAATTGGTAGCAGTACCCTCGAATGGACGCATGAGCCGACCGATCTTTACCAGCTGTCGAAGTTGTAGTCACGCGGTCTTACTCTCCATGATCCTTCTCATTTGAGACTCCACGTTTCATCACGCAGGGGTGCTTGATTCAAGTCATCGCGGCGTGCTCGCCAGTCAGGAAGGAATCCGTCCATCAGCTCTGTGAAACGCTCATTGTGGTTGCGTTCAAGCAGATGGGTCATCTCGTGCACGACGATGTATTCCAAACAATTGGGGTGTTTCTTGGCCAGCTCCGCATTGAACCAGACATGAGCAGACTCGCGGTTACACGATCCCCACTTGGTCTTCATACGGCGAACCGACCACTTGGCGGCTTTACGCCCGATGACTGGTTCCCATTTCGCCAGTAGAGCCGGGAGTTCCGATTTCAATGCATGCCGATACCACTTATCCAGTGCATCTCGCCTAGCTTCGGCCGTGCTGTCTTCCGGCGCATGCATGACGAGTTTGCTGCCCGAGGTCTCGAAGCGAATCCGCCCGGGCGCAAGGATCAGTTGGAGCCGGTAACGCCGACCCCAGACGAAGTGAGATTCGCCGACTATCATCTCTCGCTCAGACTGCCGCACGGCGTTGCGCAGTTGCTCCCGTTGACGCTTGATCCACGGTAGGCGTTGGACGATAGCCAATCGGATAGCATCATCGTCGAGTCGTTCGGGTGCGGCCACGCGCACCCGGCCCAGAGGCGGGTAGACGGCTATATGCATGTTCTTGATGTGCTTGTAGACCACATCCACGTCGATGCCGGCGACTCGTAAGTAGGCGTTAGCGGTACTCATGGCGTGCCTTTACGAGGTCAAACAATTCATCGAAGCGGTCGAAGGCGTCAGGCAGGACGCGCTGGATCGCTCGCTTCACGACCTTCTCCTTCATGCCGTTTCCGACCCAGTCGTGGGGCTTGCCGCCGCGGATAGCGGCATCAACGTGGACTTCCAAGCTTGGATCAGGGAAGGCGAAATCAACGAGCGCCCGCTGCGCACCATCCACGGCCCATGCCGGGTAGTTGTTGCCTGTTCCTTCGGCTCCAACAGCCTTGGCATGTGCGATCAACTGGTGAAGGTATTCCTGGTACTCGATGGCTCCTTGGCGACGCTTCTCGATAATAGCGTCGAGCAGGGAAGACATCGTTTCGTAGTACTTAGGGTTCATCGCTTGCTCGTCGACGATCACCCGGCGGATATTGTTGACGATGACCTCAGCCATGGCTTCCGGGTCATTCTTGAGACCTGCAGGGAGCTTGTCGAGGGCGACAGCCCCCTCCTTCACGATCAGTTGCACCAATCCGACATCCTGGAAGTCAGCGACAACTTGGGAGGCATCTGCTCGAATATAGGTGTCGAGGAGGAAGCGCATGTCGGCTTCGTACTGTTTGAAATCCTCGTTCTCGCCTGCACCAACCTTGACTTCAGCAACCACGTCGACGTAATGCTTGACTTCGGCAGCGAGAGAAGCCGTCTGAGTGTCGTCGTAACCAGCCTTGTCCATATCAGTGGCGATCGCCGCGTAAGCCCGCGTCAGAGCCGCGACTGACTTATACAGCTCGACGCGCTTAGCTTCGTTTGCCTTGATTTGCGCAGTGTTCCCGGCCTCCATAGCTACAAAGTAGTGCTGATACTGCTGCGGATCCTTTGGCGGCAGCACAGCCTCGCAGAGGGCGCGGACGCGCTCCATGGCCTCGTCAAGATCCTGCCGTCCTTGTTTGTGGCGGTCCTTCATTATGCCTTTGACGTCATCGTCGTCGTAGTTCTCGAAAGCACCCTGGGTGTAGTCAGTGATTGCATCCTCGAGGGAGTTGAAGAGGTCTTGGTAATCGACTATGTAGCCGTAGTCCTTATCGTCACCGTCGAGGCGGTTAACTCGGCAGATGGCCTGGAAGAGTCCGTGGTCGCGCATCTTCTTGTCGATATAGAGATAGGTAGCAGAAGGTGCGTCGAAGCCGGTGAGCAGCTTGTCTACCACGATCAACAGACGCATCTGGCCCGGCTCCTTGATGAACCGTTCCTTGACTTCCTTCTCGAACTGTTCGACCTTCATCACGGCGTGGTCGGCTGGTTCATTGAAGTAGTCGGCCAGCATCTGCCGGTAGATGTCGTACTGGCGCAACTTCTCGGTGGCGCCGTGTCCGGTATCTTCCTTAGAAATATCCCCAGGCTGCGGCTGGTAGCTGGTGACGATGGCGACCTTGCCCTTGAGATCGGTCTGGTTGAACATCTCGTAGAACTTGCAGGCCTGGTAGATGCTGGAGCCGACCAGCATGGCGTTGCCCGTGCCATCCATCAGGCGGGGCTTGGTCCCCATGTCGAACATGATGTCCATGACGATTTGCTTGGCCCGCGGTTCCGAGCTCACGACCTTTTGCATTGTGCCCCAGCGCTTCTTGAGCTCCGCCTTGGACAAGTCGGTCATGTTCTTCGTCTTGGTATCAAACCACTGATCGATCCTGGCGTGGGAGACGAGCTCTTGGTCGATACTGCGTGCTTCATAGCGCAGATCAAGCACAACTCCATCATCGACGGCTTCATCGAATTTGTAAGTGTGGATGAAGGTGCCAAAGGTTTCCATACTGGTCGCCTTGTCCTTCTTGAGCAGCGGTGTACCGGTGAAACCGATAAACATCGCGCCCGGTAGCAGATGCTTCATTGCCTTATGCATCTTGCCCGACTGCGTACGGTGCGCTTCGTCCACGAAAACGAACAGGTTTCCCTTAGCAGAGAAGCCGGCCGGAATCTTGGCGTTCAACTCGGCGATGAAGTCACCGCTGGCTTCATCTCGGCTCTGGTCATCGTCGCCAGCGCGAAACTTGTGCACCAAGGACCCAATCAGCCACGGCTCGTGCTTATTCAGTGCGCCAATCAGATCAGCACCAGAGCTGGTGCGGTATATGTCCTCGTTGACCCCGTTGAAGACCTTCTTGATCTGATCATCCAACTCCGTGCGGTCAGTGATGATCAGGACGCGGGCTTGTTCTGAACCGTGGGTCTGGTGTTCGCGGATCCACTTAGCCAGCCACACCATAGTCAGGGACTTACCCGATCCCTGCGTGTGCCAGATAATGCCACCCTCGCGCTTGGCGATGCGTTCCTGGGCCGCTTTGATACCGAAGTACTGATTGTGGCGGCAGGTCTTCTTGGTTCCGGAATCAAAGACCATGAAGTCATGGATCAGCTCCAGGAAGCGGTCCTTGGCGCACATCTGGACCAGTGCGCGATCCAGAGGATTCTCGGTCTCAGATGGTTCCTTCCATGACAGCCAGTACTTTTCGGACGTTCCGATGACTCCGTAGCGCAGACCCTCGATGTCGTTACCGGCAAAAACCATTTGCACAGTTGTGAAGAAAGGCTGAATGAAGTCTTGGCGCTGATTGCCGATGTTCTGGCGGATACCCTCGGACACACCGACTTTCGATCTCTTGAGTTCAATGACACCCAGCGCCAGGCCGTTGACGTAGAGCACGATGTCGGGGCGCTTGTTATGCTCGCCCTTGATCGAGACTTCCTCGGCTACTACGAAGTGATTGGCCTCCGGGTTCCGCCAGTCGATCAGCCAGACCGTCTCGGTGTTCTCGCCGATGCCAGGCCTGACTTTCACCCCGTATCGCAGCAGGTTGTAGACATCGCGGTTGGCCTCGTAAAGCTTGCGGCCGCCACCGAGCGACGCATCTTTCTTGAGCTGGTCTATCGCCTTATTGATCAGGTTGTCGTTGTAACCACGGGCTCGAAGATTCTGCTCAAGTAGGGCAGCCTCAACATGGGAATTGCCCTCGCGGTACTCCCAGTTGCCACCGTACTCATAGCCGAGTTGTTCCTGGAACAGCTCCACTACGCGGTTTTGTGTTTTTCGTTCAATTTGTCCGACTGTGCTCATGCTGACACCTCCTTACTTTCAACTTCGGCCTCGTCCACCCACCGCGCCAGGACGCTGAGTGCTGCTAGGTATTCGAGTGATTCTTGTTCTGATAATTCCTGATCGGCTTCATGACTCAACGGGTTCCTGATCCCAGCGAAGACACCTTCCGCAAAGTTCATCGCACCACGCTGTACGGATTCAAATGTTTTGCTGCCGTCGTCAGTCATTCGACGAAGCCGAGCCTTTCCCGGTGCTGCAGCGTCCCTGCTGAATGCCTGCTTGAAGAGATCCGTCTCACTGATGTCGCGTCGACCAACTTTGTTTTGTGCCTCGGCGTTGAGTTTGCGGATCGCACCTTCAACTGCTTCTCGGTAGTGTCCGGAATGCCAGAGAGACTTAGCTCCAGTCCATACCCATGGATGAAGTTTGGCCGCCGACAGCTCAGGGGCATTCTCACCGAGGTTTTCCCGAATTTCTTGGTCACGGACGAGCGCCTCGCGAGCACGAAGTGTGGCTGTCCGGTGGCGGACCCACTTGTTAGCCTTACTCGCTGCAAGATCGCGCCAGCCGGGGATAACACGATCGAGTATCTGCTCAACGACATGAGCTTGCTTCGTGATTTCCTCGTCCGAAGCGGCAGTAATCTTTCGCCCGGTCATATCCACAAAGCCGGGAACAGGATCTGGATACCGCATCGCAGTTTGCTCTATGAATTTGTCGAGCTCCTTCAGCGCCCAATCTATGTTCATGCTGCGGCCTCTGTTGGCAGGCGCGTCCGGCCGGTCAGAAGCTCCTGCATCATGCCGTGCTTCAGTGATTTTGCCTTCGTCAGGCGCCTCCGTAAGGACTGTATTTCTGCATCAGCATCCGAAAGTACATCGGTAATGGCTTGCTGTTCCTCACGCTCTGGCACTCGGACTTGAACGTTCTCGATGGCACGTGCGTTCAGGCTTGGCACTCCTGATGCCTCATTCTTTGAGCGCCAATCGACCATGAGGAACTGGTAGTACAAGAACTTCGGGACCATGGAATCGGCAATTTCGGTATAGAACAATGTGTCGACAGTCCAGAACGGCTCATCTCGATACTGAGGTCGATCAATCGTCCCCTTGCGACCAATTAGAACGGACGGCCTCGAGTAAAGTGGTGTGTTCGTTCGGCCGATCTGTCCGCCCGTGGCAAGGATTGGATACTGCCCGGCGGCGTGCTCGACTCCCTGTTGATTCCGTCCATGTCTTACCTTCAACACATCCCCCAAAACTATGGTGCGCCAATTTGCACTGAATCCAGGAAGGCGGGTCTTGCCGCTGAGGAGCTGCTGCATCATGCCTTGCTTGATCCATTGCTTCTTGGCGATCAGCCGTTCCAGCGCGGCGATTAGGGAATCCGAATCCTCCAAGACATCGGCGATTGCAAGTTGTTCATTGAACTTAGGTAAAACTACCGGACAGTTCTTTATCGGATCGTTCAACAAGTGAGTCTGCTGTACGCCATCGTCAAATGCCATGAAGTAAGGGTTACGATTCAGAACGTACCGCAGATATCGAGGATCGTCGTTACGAGTGCGGAGAATGCACACCCGCTGGTTTACCGCATAGAAATCATTATGGTCTACGAGGAAGCATTTGGCTAAGGCGCGACCGTTTGGCAAGTCGCTCATGACCATTAGCACGTCGCCTATACGAGCCGATAGAAAGTTTTTGGTGCTGTACTTGCGAACTCTTCCATCAGAGGAAATGAACTTCGAGTTCACGACGACGTAACGTCCCGCAGGTGAGATATGTTGCTCGTGGGCTTTTCCACTGAAAAATTTGAGAAAATCTCCAATTCGCTTGACTTCCCAGTCTTGAGGGATCAATCCAGCTTCGGAATTCTTGAATTGGGTTTGGGTTGTGCTCACGGTCAGCTAATCCCCATATCGAAGAGATGCTTAGTCATCTTTGTCTCTAGCTTGGTGAGTTCATCGGCGAGGTCGTCGACAGTTTCTTTATATCGATCACCAAGTTCCCTGATTCGTTCAACTAGTTCAAGAGTGAGCCCATTAACCTCCTCTGCAACACGACGCCTGATCGTTGCATTCCACTTGTCGTCGAGTACAAGCTGCTTAATGTCGCCTTCGTTGAGTTCGCCGTACTTCTTGAGCGTGGCGAGGTCGAGGTCGGCTTGCGCATCCCTGACAGCCTTCTTGGCTACAGTTTCTGAGCTGTATAGCCATATCAGATGCTCCAGCGCTTTCACTTCATCAGGGTCGGAGCCTTCACGTTTAGCGGCCTTCAGGCGTGCGGCTACCAGAACCTTGGTGATTTTGTCGTCGTCCATGGCTTCTACAAGAAGTCCGTCTTCGACGGCGTGTTCTTCGGTGTATTCTTCGACGCTGCGGCTGGCTTCGTCGGCGGTTGCGTTGAGCTCGTCGAGTTTGGTCTGCTCATCGGCGAAGTAGCGTGCAACTATAAGGGCGGGCGGGATGAGGTCCATTTTGTACTTTGCGACATTGCGGCCTGAGCCGGTTGCCAAGTCTGGTGTCTCCGATAGCTTGCGCTCTTTATCGTCAATGGTCTTGCGCGGATTTGCTGAGCCAGTCCACCCGTCGTTCATGACAAGGAAGACATCGTCATGCATGACATCGTGCCAGTAGGACATGAGCTGTTCATACACGCTGTACTCATCCAGCAGCGGGGTGTGCTTGAATCGAGCCAATAAGTCGTCACCCAACGCTTCAATTAATGTATTGGGCTTGGTGTTTTCGGTGATTCCTGTTAATTCGCCGCGGTGGGTATCAAACCAGTCGTCGACTTCCACGTTTATATCCTTGGCGAACTGCTTGAACTCCTCAGAATCGAGGATGGTCGGCTGCACGATTGCCACATCGATAGCCAAGTCGCTGTATCCGGAACGGTTTGGCTTGAAGAGCGCAGAGCGGAGGGCAGGGAATGCGTCCCAATAGCCGGAAAGGGCGTCGAGATCGCGCTCGGGGATGCCGCCATGGACGTGAGCATGCAGGTCCTGGATGTCTTCCGGTTCAGATGAGTCGATGTAGCGCGTGATGTTTAGGTTGTAGTCATTCTTCGAATCGGCAATCTCACTGAGCGATACCATCCGCGAATAGCGCTCGACTTCGGTCTGCTTGGTGAAGACGTCGACGATCTTGTGTAGGTCCTGGGATCGCAGGCGGTTCTTATTCCCGTCCTTGATGAATCCCTTAGAGGCGTCGATCATGAAGACACCGGTACGGGCCGCTGCGTTTTCCTTGTCGAGCACGATAATGCAGGCAGGGATGCCGGTACCGTAGAAGAGGTTGGCGGGCAGGCCTATGATGCCCTTGATGAACCCCTGCCTAAGCAGGCGCTTACGAATGACGGCTTCGGCATTACCGCGGAACAGGACGCCGTGGGGAAGGATGACTGCTGCTTTGCCAGTGCTGTTCATCGACTTCAGTATGTGCAGCAGAAAGGCGTAGTCGCCGTTTTTCTCAGGCGGCATGCCGTATTCGAAGCGGCCGAACTCGTTCTCCAGGCCGTTGCTCCACGACTTAACCGAGAAGGGCGGGTTGGCCACTACGAAGTCGAACGTTTCGAGTTGGTCGCCCTTGGTGAACTGTGGGCTCGTGATCGTGTCGCCCTTGCGGATGTCGGCAATCTCATTGCCATGCAAGATCATGTTCATCTTAGACAACGCCCAGGTCGCGTTGTCTTTTTCTTGGCCGTAGAGGGTAAGGCCATTGGGGGCTTCGTCGCCGACTTTGAGCAAGAGGGATCCGGATCCGCAAGTCGGGTCGTATGCAGTGGCCGAGAACGGGGTGTCAGCGTTGATGCCGAGAAGCTTGGCAAGAATGCGTGAAACCTCGGCCGGCGTGTAGAACTGCCCCTTAGATTTGCCTGACTCAGTCGCGAAGTGTCGCATCAAGTATTCATAGGCGTCCCCCAGCAGGTCGTCGCCCTCGGCGCGGGAGCCACGGAAGTCCAGGTCTTGGAAGATGGTGACCAGCTTCGAAAGACGGTCCTGCATCTCCTTACCCTTGCCGAGTTTTTCTTCGTCATTGAAGTCGGCCAGGTCGATGACCTTCTGTAGGTCGTTGGCCTCGGCGAGCTTAGCGATAATCTTGTTGATCCGATCGCCGATCTCCTTATCGCCCTTGGTAGCGATCATGTCGTCGAAGGAACCACCTGCTGGCACATCGATCAGCGAGTTCGGATCGATCTTGGACTTGTCGGAGACGAACTTCACGAACAGCATCGTCAAGATGTAGTCCTTGTACTGGCTGGCATCCATGCCACCGCGCAGTTCGTCACAGCTCTTCCACAGCGAACTGTAAAGATCCGATTTCTTGAGCGCCACGGCTCGTACCCCTTGCGTCGATCCTGTTTCGGTTGAACTAGTCATGCGGCAGTCTCCAGCCACACGACGGTAGCCACTTAGTGTTGATTTCAATCTACCGGGGAGCTGCGACAAATCAGGTGAGGTCGGCTGTGTTGGGTAGGTTTGCGGATGGGGAGGGATCTCAACCACGGCCCGCTAACTGGCCTAAAGTATACCACAATCGGCATATATTTCGAAGGGTGCTTCTCCCTACTGGTAGAAGCAGACTGGCTTCGCTGCCTACACCTACAGGAAGTCCGATGGGCCTCTTCGAAGCCCCGGATGCGGAAGAATCCGAGGCCGACTACCCTGAAAGCAGCCTGCCAGATGATGGACTTGAGGAACTGCGCACATCCGCGCCAGCTAGAGACTCAGATGCTTGCTCTCAGCAGGTCGCCTCCGGCTGCTGGCGGAGGATCTCGGCCGCCCTTAGACCGAAGGGTTAGGCACCTCAGGGGTGATCGCCGTCTCCGTCGGAGCTTCCGCTGTCACTTTCCCCGTCGGTATCTCCCTCGCCACCGCGAAGAAGCGCCCGAATGGCAAGGTTGCCTCGGATGAGTTCCATGGTGTCTCCTGCGTGCTTGACCCCGGTGGCTGCGCTCAGTCTATGTGTTTGGGCCAGTACCAAACAATGCCGCAAGCACGGCCCAACGTGACGTCCTCCCATTTCGCCTGAACACGGTCGTGACTCGGAGTGAGATTTTCGCCTCGGGCGTGGGCTTGGCGGATGTTCTGAGGCGGAACGTTGTCGATACGCCAGATTCCTTCTGGGACCTCCGGCGGACTGAAGCGGACGCCGATTGAAAGCTTCCCGATTGGCACGGCTGGAGTCAGCTGCACATGATGTACGGCACCGGGCCGCCACTGATCCTGATAAGTGAGTCGGTGGGTAAGTAGCCAGGCAACTTCGAGGGGTACCCCACGTTGAAGTGGTGGGAAAGTAATCACAATGTCGTAGCGGTATCCGGGGACGCCATTCTCATCGTAGGCGCGGAGGTTCTCGATTGTGAGCTGGCCTTGTCCGACGTTCTGGACTTCCGGCATCGCCCCACCCGGGGTGCGGTCGGTGTACGTCTGCCGAAACTCGGTAAGTGCGGGAACGGTCGATCGGATAGTGCGCCTGCGGATGACCGTGCGGATCTGACCCTCGGCGCTGGCGGGATAGACGTAGTCATCCTGCGCGTCGACAATCTCGTAGGTCCAGGGGGGCTTTGAACCGATTGTAGCGACCCGAGCCTGCGAGGCCTCGAGCATCTCTACCACGATGCCGGCAACGCCCGCGAGAACATCCTCTCGTTCGACCCGCCTAACGTCCCGGTATCTGTCCCTGAACTGATGGATACCCTCGAGGGGTTTCTTTCCTGGTGGAACATACACACGGTAGGTGCGTGCAAGCGCCGCCCGGCGTTCATCCGAAGTGAGGTATCGGGCTTCTCCAAGTCCCAGCAACAGCGTGGCACGAAGCTTCAGAAGCTCAGAAGGCTCCAAGGCGAGAGTGGCGACCCTGCCCTGGTAAAGCTCAAGGACAAATGACGAGATGTCTTTCTGGCTCTGAGCGCTGACAGCATCCTCGATGAACTGGATATCGAGCAGGTGCCCGTTGCCGAGGTCCACCGCCGTCGTCCGTCCGTTCGTCCCGTGGAGGCCATTCCGAGTACTTGCGCCAAGGAATTCGATAATTCGCGCTTTCGGATGTTTCTCATTGTCAGCGTCCCTCATATACCTCCTCTGCCGTGCATTATGCGACCCGCTTTTACCGCAGTCAAGGTCTCCGCAATAGGCCGCAAGGAATCGCAGCTGGACGGCACGACTCCGCGACGGCACGGCAGCAGCCCTCTATTTCCGTTGATCCGTCAGCTTCAGCCTTAGTTACAGGACCCGCAAAAGGCGGGCTCTCGGAACAATCAGAAAGGCAAGATCATGTCCAGCGAACTACCTCCCTTCGGCAACGACGAACTCACGGGCGTCGGCATATTGTTCGCGCGGATCGCAACCGACGAATCGGAGGCGCCTCCTAAGCAGCTGGAATGGCACGGCCCCAGCACGGCTGCGCCTGGCGCGAACCGTGGCATCGCGGATTCCAGCGGAGTCATCGGCGTCTCACACCCGAGCGTCTGCCTGAAGCTCTTGGAGCAGTTTGATGATGGGGCTCTGGCCGAACGGTCCCAGTTCGCATTGCTCCGATTGGAACAGTACTGACGGCCATCATTGCCGTCCTCATCGATACAACGGAAAGGAAGAAGTCATGTCCGATCTCATTCCCCGTCCAAGCGGTAGGGTCATGCCGTTCAATCCACCAGAGGGCTTCTCGCGGTCGGAGGGCAAGGCTCTCCAACGAGCGCAGAACGCCGAAGTCTCGCGGGGGCTCGTGACAGCCGCACGGGTTCATGCTGCCGGCTATGTGGCCGCAACGGGCATGCACCTGAGCGGGATGCTCAGTCGTGAGGCCGAGTTTCAGGCGAACGGTGACCCGCGGGCTGCCGAGCGTCTGAACTTCATCGCCGATTCCTTCGCCGAGTATGCGGCGTGGGAAGTCCGCCGGTTCCAACGGTAGAGGCGAGCCATGAAGCACGAATTCGAAAATCTTTTGAGACCTGTTGATTTCGCGGAGCCCGAAGTGCTGCAACATGAGGCGGCAGTCCGCCTGTTCGTCGGGCGGATCGCGACGCTGGTGGATGAGCTGGACACGGTTGCGAGAACCATCAAAGCTACATCGCCAGCGACAGCACGGCATCTGAGCTTGGTATCACAGCAGATGTCCGCCATGGCCCTGACGGCGCTGGAAACCTGGCCGAAGGGTCCCCAGCGGTCATGACTGCGCTCTTTTGGATTGCCATCGTGATTACCTGCGCAGCTTCCATTGCCGCCGCATATCTTGTCGTTGCTGATTACTGGCGGGACCGGTCGGCGTCCACCCGGGATCGAATTACCAATGTCACCCGGGATGCTCATGAATCGGTAAATCGCCTCGAAGCCGCATATCGCCGGGCTATGCACGACATGCGCCGCGATAGGTAGCGTCCGTTCCTGAGCTCCTCCGGCTTAGCCCCTCGAAGATGCCTCTAGAAAGGGGTATTTGTCATGTCCGAATTACTTACCTCATCAAAGCGCCAGCAGTGAGTGTCGACCCGAGCCCCAGATCCTGGTTTGACCGGGCGATCGGAGCTTGTATGTCCGTTCTTCTGGCCGTGATCGCGCTGTACTGCGCGACGCAGGTTCTGCAGTCGATCCTGCCGTTCCTGGTGGGCTGCGTAGGCGTCGCGTCGATCATTTGGGCCGTCTGGGCAGTCATCCAATACCGGCGCAACAGGTACTAATTCCATCGCCACAAAACAGCTGTAGAGCTCTTCCAGTCGGTGTTGTGGTTTGCGCTAAAACAGTTGAACGTTCAACTTATTGAACGCATACTAAGGCTCAGACATCGTTCAATTTGTTGAACGGTGGCGGCAAATCACAACACCGCAGGAAGGAGGGAAACAACCATGTTCATGAGAAACAAGCGTCCAAATCGGAGGCGCACGACTACGCCGCGCCAGGAAGGCAAGATCGTCGTCCGAGGCGTGCAGCGCGATCGTCCTGACCTCCGGAAGCTTAGCCGCGCAGTCATCGCCATGGCTCAAGCGGAAGCTGAGCGGGACGCTCAGGCGCAGCACGAGCGCAAAGGCGTCAAGCGTCGCCGGGAGGACACTGATGATGAGTAGTTCTGAATTGGTCCTTCGGCAGCTGATGTGGCAGGAAATTCATTGGCCGCGTCCCCTTGAGGATGAGCAGGCTATCAACCTGTTGCGCCTGTGGAGCGCCCAAAGCCACGCCCCGCAAATCATATTGGAAGCCAGGGCCAGTCGTCAGGGCATCCGCTACCTCGTCGGCACACAGCGGCGACATGCGTCGGCCGTTCGCCGAGACATTGAGCGCCTAGTTGCTGGATCCATCGTGGTCGCCGAGGATGGCGAACGACTACCGGCGCAGGCGGTTCGGCGAGTGACCGTCAATGCGCCCGCCCAATCACTGGAACCTCGATCTCCCGAGGGTTCGACACGTTCCCTCCTGGCTAGTCTGACGGCCGTGCAGGGCAACGAGAGCCTGGTTATACAGATGATCCTGGGGCCGAGGTTCGCCCCACAGCTGACACCCCGCACAATTGCGCAGGTCGACCAGGGCATCGCCTCGGTGGTGCTTCGCGGTATCCAGCCGGAGCAGCGTCGCGGTGTTTCCCGTGGTGTCGAAAACAAACAAGGCGAGCACGGCTTTGCTGGCTATGTTCGGATTGGCGTCAGAGCCAGCGAAGAGGAGCGTCGCCGAACGCTCATCGGTGGAGTGGTCAATGCCTTCCGCTCAATGGTGGCGCCGGGACTCCGCTTCCAGGTGCACTTTGACCATATCCAGAAGTTGAACCAACCGAGTCCCGACTGGCCGCGCTTCGCGTTCGGGCAGCGCTTGTCTGCCGTTGAAGTCGGCATGCTCAGCGCCTGGCCAATAGGCGAGGGTGCAGTGGCCTATCCTGGCCAACCTCCCGCTCACCCACGGCAAATTCGGCCTTCCTTTCAGGCGTCGTCCACGGATCGAATTGTCGCTTTGGCGACGGCTCCAGGCACTACGGATGGCCGGCTTGGTCTGTCGCCAGCCGATAGCTGTCATCATCTGTGGGCCATGGGACCGACCGGTGTGGGTAAAAGTTCCATGCTCCTGTCCCTGATCATCAATGACATGGCGGCGGGGCGTAGCTGCGTCGTAATCGAACCCAAGGATCTGATTCGGGACGTCCTCAAGCACGTTCCGAAGGAGCGTCAAGGCGACGTCATCGTTCTCGATCCACTCGACGACGTGCCGGTTGGCATCAATCCGCTCGATGGTCATGGGCGCAGCCCAGCGCTTGTCGCCGATCAAGTATTCGGCACCTTCCACGCGCTGTACGGTGACCAGCTTGGCCCGCGTAGTTCTGACATCCTGCGGCATTCGCTTCTCGCGCTGGCTCAACGCGATGATGCGAGTATGGCCATGCTGCCAATTCTGCTCAACAACAAGAAGTTCCGGCAGTCGGTCACCAATCAAATTGCAGGTGGTGACCCGTTCTCGGCTGGGCCGTTCTGGCACTGGTATGAGCAGCTCACGCCAGAGGCAAGTGCCCAAGTCACTGCGCCGCTCATGAACAAGCTGCGCCCGTTACTCGATCCCCACCTGCGTCATGTTCTGGCACAGCCCACTCCGCGCTTCAACGTCCGTCAGGTGTTGACGGAGCGGAAGATTCTACTCGTGCCTCTTCAGAAGGGAGTGCTGGGGCCTGAAGCTGCCCAATTGCTGGGAGCTATGGTGGTTGCTGAACTGTGGCAGGCCATCCAGGAGCGTGCCAGTATTTCGACAAACGACCGTCATCCGGTCATGATCTATCTCGACGAGGTCCAGGAGTACCTACGACTGCCGACCGATATCGGGGATGCGCTTGCCACCTCGCGCGGCCTGGGTGCCGCCTTCCATGTGGCGCACCAGTACTTGGATCAGTTGCCGACGAGTATGCGCACGGCATTTGAAGCCAATTGTCGCTCTCGCGTCTTCTTCCAACTTGCATCCCGGGACGCCAAGGCGGCGGCTGGTATGGCGCCTGGCCTTGAACCCGAAGACTTCATGGCGCTGCCTTCGCGCCACGTTTACGCTCAGCTCGTTCGCAACGGTGCGGTAACTGATTGGGCCTCCGGTGTAACGCTCGACGTTCCGAAGCAAACGTCGTCGCCCGCCACGATCCGGGCGCGCAGTCGCAATCAGTTCGGCCAGCCCACCGACGCCATCGAACGCGGACTGCGCAGTGTCCTGAATCCCATAGCCGAGAGTCAGACGACCGGTGGGCGGCGTAGAAGGAGTCAGCCATGACTTCCCAAGATGCACTACCGGTCGGCTACCCGTTCGCGTCGAAGCCGGAAGTTGCATCGCCGCAGGTCGACGGCGAAACAATGCGAATTGTGGCGCCGAATACTGGTGCTTCAGCTAGCACCGGAGCTCATACGGGACCACGGGTAAGCCGTCGTCGTCTGCATGACATCGAAGCTCAGCTCAGTGACCGTGACCGCGCTGTCTTATCGTCTGTCGAGCGGTTTCGATTCCTGACGGCCGAACATATTGAGGCCTTGCACTTTGCCGACCATGCATCGGCGGAAACCGGTGCGCGCACCTGTCGCCGCGTCCTGGTGCGACTGCGACGTGAGCGCGTTCTGGGTGTTCTCAATCGTCGTGTCGGTGGGGTTCGAGCAGGCTCAGAGGGTCTGGTCTATTTCATGGATACGACAGGCGAGCGTATTCAAAGAGGCGGAGAATCCAGTCGGCGACGCAGGCGCTTCCCAGAGCCATCAGCGCGATTCCTTGATCACACACTGGCCATTGCCGATGTGGCAATTGGCCTCATCGCTACGGCTAATGCGTCCGGCGCTGAGGTGGCGAATGTGGCTCCGGAGAAGGAGGCTCGTCGCTATTACACTGACCGTCTTGGTGGTGCGCAGGTGCTTCGTCCCGATCTCTATGTTGAGCTTGCCGCCCGCCCCGGTGATCAGGATGTCCAGGCCTTCTTCGTTGAGGTCGACCTCGGTCATGAGAGTCTGCCGACTGTCCTCGGGAAGTGTCAGCAGTACGAAGCCTATTACCAGGCGGGTATCGAACAGCGTGACTTTGGCGGCTTTCCTAGTGTCGTCTGGGCAATGGGCGCTTACCGTCCAGAACTGGCAGAGCGCCGTCGTCAAGCGTTGCAGGGAGCGCTGCGCCGAGGCACAAAGGTGACACCGGAGCTCTACCGCATTTATGCACTGGATGAGGCGGCGGCGCAGCTGGTCCAGGAGGTTTGGCATGGGTGAGCCGGTCAACGTTCTCTATGTCGGGGATGCCTTGGATGAACTGCGTAAGCTTCCACCGAACTCGGTTGATATGTGCCTAACGAGTCCGCCGTACTTTCGATTGCGTGATTATGGCGCGGACGGGCAACTAGGCCTGGAGGCTAACGTGGACGCGTGGGCTGAGGCGATTCGTGCAATTGCTGTCGAGATCCGCCGGGTCTTAGTGTCGACAGGCACATTCTGGCTCAATCTTGGTGATACCTACGCCAACCACCCGCGCCAAGGGGCACCGTCGAAAAGCCTGCTCCTAGCGCCGGAGCGCGTTGCTCAGCTCCTGCAACAGGACGGCTGGATTGTTCGGAACAAGATCATCTGGGCTAAGCCCAACCCGATGCCGAGCAGCGTAGGCGATCGGCTAACCGCAGCTCACGAGGTCATCTATCTGTTCGCAAAGCAGGGACGTTATCACTTCGACCTGGATGCAATCCGGAGGCCGCACCGTTCGCGACCCGGTAACCCACCGTGTCCAGCAACTCGTCGCCCCGGCAAGGAAAGGTGGCGGGGACCGAACGCCGACTCTACGACGGGCCTCGCTGCGATGAAGGCGCGGGGCATTGTCGGTCACCCACTCGGCAAAAATCCCGGCGACGTCTGGACGATCGCCACGGCCGCAGGCAAGGGTAGCCATCACGCTGCGTTCCCCGAACCGCTCGCCATTAAATGCATCCAAGCCGGCGCACCTGAGGCTCGCTGCGTAACCTGCCGTGCACCGTGGCGACGACCGATCCGCAGGCTAGGTGCGACGGCCACGCGGTTAGCTCTCCAGGCAACCTGCGCCCATGAGGGAGATCCTGAGCCGGGCATAGTCCTCGATCCTTTCATGGGGAGTGGTTCGACTGCGGTCGTCGCCGAAGCCCTGGGTCGTCAGTGGGTGGGTATCGAACTGAACCCCACTTTCGCAGAAGAGGCGCTGGCCCGCATAGTCGCCGCCCGCCCACGCTCACCACCTCACGAATAGTTCGGTCGACACCTCATCGGTGCACCGCGGCTGGTGACGAGGATTCCAACCTGGGATCTCGCCAGTCGCACACACCGAGGAGTTGTCATGACGACACCCATTACTGGCGGCGATCGCCAGAACCCGGCAGGAATCAAGACTCTTGCCATCCGGCTCGAACAGGACGTCCACACCCAACTGACGCTGATTGCTCAGCTGCGGAGCAGTACGATCACTGACGAGATCAGAAAGGCCTTGATGGCGCACATTGCTGGCATCAAGGGAAACGCCGATCTCGCCTCGCAGGCGGAATCCGCCATGGCGGAGATCGACCGCGAAGCAGCTGCCCGCCGTGAGGCGATTGCTCAGTTGTTTGGCAGCGATCCGGAGGCGATCAAAACTCGCCCGGCTCGCGGACGCTAGTTCGAGACCATCGGCAGGGGCAGCGTGAGTAGCACTCGTAAGAGCGCCTCCGCTGTCCTTGCCGGACATCACTGTTTACCTAAGAACGCTTAAGGAAGTCCTTCCTTTCTTGACGAAATTTCTGTTGTGGAATTCGCTTAAATCGTTGAACGAATTGAACGAGAGATTCATAATACAAACAGGAATTGGAGATAGAAGAAATGCAGGAAAAAGATATTCAAGGCTTGGCTGAAACCATCAGAAATCAGCGTCAGAAGTTGGGCCTTTCAGCCAGTGAGGTTGCCCGCCAAGCAGGCGTGGCCAAAGGGACTATCACACGGCTGGAGCTCGGGCAGGTTGCGAGTCCCCGTATGGATAACCTGCGCGCCATTGCTGACGTTCTCCAGCTTCCACTGACCGACATCCTGGCTGAGTCGAGCCTGCTGCGGGGCTCCGACCTCCCGACTCTCAGTCCGTACCTCCGGACGAAGTTCAAAGGCATGCCAGACAGCGCAGTTCGTGAGATTGAAGAACATTTCCGCGATGTCGCTGCACGGCACGGCATTGATATAAATAACGGTCCAGGACCAGGCGAGGACGAATAACCAAACGACTTCTCAGAAAGGAGAAAGCCATGACCAACGAACATATTCACAGATATATCGAACGGAGCGTCCTGGCTACTCTCCGAGGCCTCATTCCTAACCGGGAAGTCCGCTCCCAGGCTGAGGCTAAGCAAGTTGCCGAACACCAAGCGACCCGTCTCTTGGAGCTCCACGGCATCGAGACCGGTCCCGTGCCAGTTGAGTTCATCGCCGATCTGCCCAAGATTGAAATCGAGATGGTCGATGCGCCAGTATCAGGCGCCAGCTTCTGGAACGGCAACAGCTGGATTATCCAATTGAACAAGCACGAAAACTACAGCCGCCAGCGTTTCACGTTAGCTCATGAGTACAAGCACATCATCGACCACAACCGCGCTGACGCCCTGTACGTCGGAAGCCGCGACGCCACACCTGCTGAACAGGCCGAGCAAGCCGCTGACTACTTTGCCGGTTGCCTGCTCGTTCCGAAAAAGTTGCTCAAGCGCGCTTACTACGGCGGTATGCAGAAGACGGCTGATCTCGCCGCATACTTTCAGGTGTCCGAAGCGGCGATGACCGTGCGACTGCGCCAAACAGGCATCGCCGAACCTGCCCCGCGATGCACACCCCAAAGCACTCCCTTCTCCCGTTCATGGCAGTACCGCATGAATCGCCGCACCCAAATACAAGGAGTATGACGATGACGATCGAAGAAATCGAAGCACTGAGACCGCGCAAAGCAGTTCTGTACTTGCGCGTCTCAAGCAAGAAACAGACAGAAACTGCCATCGACATCGACAAGGATGGCAACTCCATCGCCACACAGCGCGACATCTGTAAGCAGAAGGCTGAAGCCGTCAACGCCGACATCATCGAGGAGTTCGTCGAGCCGGGCGTGTCAGCCCAGACGATCGAGAAGCGCCCCGTTTTCCAAGCCCTCCTCACGTTCCTACAGGACAACCGTGACGTCGACTATGTGATCGTCTACGCCCGCTCGCGTGCCTTCCGCAACTTCACCGACGCGGCCATCACTCGGCGCCATCTCGACAAGCTCGGCGTGCGCTTGCTCTCTGCACGTGAGGACTTTGGTGAAGGCACCTACGCGGAAGCCATGGAAGCTGTCACGGACATCATGAACCAGGTGCAGAATCAGCTCAGCGGCGAAGATATCCGCATTAAGATGCGCAACAAAGCCGTCAACGGTGGCACGGTAGGTAAGGCCAGACTTGGCTACCTCAATATCCGCAAAGACATCGACGGTCGCATGATCAACAGCGTCGGGCTAGACGAAGTGAGGGCGCCGTTGGTACTCAAGGCCTTTGAACTCTATGCCACCGGGCTGTATTCGATTGAGCAACTGGAGGCGACGATGGCGGATCTGGGCTTGACCAGTCGCCGCACGGCGCGATTCCCCGAAGGGCCCGTCTCTGCAAGCAAGCTCCACCACATGCTCAAGGACCCGTACTACGTCGGGTACGTCATCTATAAGGGCGACGCCTATCCGGGCCGACACGAGCCGATCATTGGGCAAGACCTCTTCGATCAGGTGCAAGAGGTCATGAGCTCACGGAGTGGCGCAGGCACAAGGGACCGCATCCACAATCATTTTCTCAAGGGCATGCTGTACTGCGGCAAGTGCTTCAAGCTTGGCCGGGAGAGCCGCGTTGTTTACATGCAGGCGAAAGGGCGGGGTGGCACCATTCATGAGTACTTCTTCTGCCGGGCTCGTCAGGAAGGCCAGTGTGACCTTCCGTATTTGCCGGCCTACCTCGTTGAAGACAGCGTCGCCGAGTCCTATGGTCGACTCGTCCTCGACAAGGACTTTGAACGGGATGTGCGCACGCGACTCGAAGAAGCCCTGCTTGGTGAACAGCAAGACCTCAAAGCGATGTACGCGAAGTACACGAATCAGCTGAACGAAGTAGAAGCCAAAGAGGGCAGGCTCGTGGATATGGCCGCCGATGGGATTCTGCCCCCGTCGAAGATCCGCGAGAAGATGCACGAGTTGCGTGTGCAACGTTCCCGGATTGAAGATAGCCTCGCGAATATCGGCGAAGAGATTGCGGTAGGCGGCCAGCTTCTCACCAAAGCGATTGATCAGATTGCTGACCCGAAGGCGTACTACGAGAAGGCGACCGACAAGGTTCGGAGACTACTCAACGAATCCTTCTTTCACCGATTCTTCGTCTACCAAGACGGAGCAGTTGGCGCCGATTTGAATCAACCGTTCGACGACATCTTCGCCGCCCAGGCGGCCTACCGATCGACCAAATCTTCCCGGGCGGTATTGGTACCAGGATCGGCCCAATCGCCCGAAATCGGGGCGGTTTTGGGCGTTTCAGGCGTACTTACCGGGCAGTTCCTGGATACCAAAAATGGCGCCGATTTCTCGACGCCATCTCTGTTGTTCAAACTAAAGTCGATCTACTCGAACCATGGTTCGAATAAAGCGACTCTGGTCGGGCTGACAGGATTTGAACCTGCGACCCCTTGACCCCCAGTCAAGTGCGCTACCAAGCTGCGCTACAGCCCGCTGGTCCACCGTTCTCCGCCTGGGAAATCCTTCGAAAAGTCTCTCCTAAGCAGTCCGGCCGAACCACCTCCAAAAGCTTACACGACGTTGGAGGGTGCCGCGTCCATCGGGGTCAAAGTCGGCTGTGATGACCGTCTCTTTTTCACCACAGCCAACTCCGACGACGGACACTTAGCGCTTCTTGCCGCGCTTCTCGCGCACGCGCATGTTGACCTCGATGGGTGTGCCCTCGAAGCCGAACGTTTCGCGCAGGCGCCGCGTGATGAAGCGGCGGTATCCCGGGTCCAGGAAACCCGTGGTGAAGAGCACGAACTTCGGCGGCCGGCTGGATGCCTGTGTTCCGAAGAGAATGCGCGGCTGCTTGCCGCCGCGGACCGGGTGCGGGTGCGCTGCGACGAGTTCGCCCAGGAACGCGTTGAGGCGGCCGGTGGGGATGCGGCGGTCCCAGCTCTCCAGGGCAATGTCCAGCGCCGGAACCAAGCGGTCCTTGTGCCAGCCGGTCTTGGCCGAGATATTCACTCGCGGCGCCCATTCAACGTGCGCCAGGTCTTGATCGATCTCGCGTTCGAGGTAGCGACGACGTTCGTCATCCAACAGGTCCCATTTGTTGAACGCGAGGACCAGCGCACGGCCGGACTCAATCGCCAACTGGAGGATGCGGACGTCTTGCTCGCTGAGCACCTCGTCAACGGCAAGAAGTACGACGGCGACCTCCGCCTTTTCGAGCGCGGCCTGCGTACGCAGTGACGCATAGAAGTCGGCGCCCTGAGCCATGTGCTGACGGCGACGGATACCGGCAGTATCCACGAACCGCCAGGTACGGCCACCGAGTTCGATGAACTCATCAACCGGGTCACGCGTGGTACCGGCGAGCGGATCCACCACAACGCGTTCAGAGCCTGCGAGCTTGTTCAGCAGCGAGGACTTACCGACGTTCGGGCGGCCGATCAGGGCGATGCGGCGCGGACCGCCCGAGCGTTCCACACCCTCTACCAACGAGTACTCCGGCAGGGTGTCCATCACGTGGTCCAGAAGGTCGGCCACTCCGCGGCCGTGCAATGCCGATACGGGGTACGGTTGCCCGAAGCCGAGGCCCCACAGTGCTGCCGAATCTGCTTCCTGCGCGAAGTCGTCCACTTTGTTGGCCACCATGATGACCGGCTTCTTGCTCTTGCGCAGCATCTTCATGACGCCCTCGTCCGTGGCGGTGGCGCCAACGGCGGAGTCCACGACGAAGAGAACAGCGTCAGCCAGCTCCACAGCCATTTCTGCTTGCTCGGCTACGCGGGCGTGGATGCCCTTCGCGTCGTGTTCCCATCCGCCGGTGTCTACCAGCGTGAAGTTACGGCCGTTCCAGTGGGCGGAGTACATGACACGGTCGCGGGTGACGCCGGGGGTGTCTTCCACAACCGCTTCCCGGCGGCCGAGAATGCGGTTGACCAACGTGGACTTCCCCACGTTCGGCCGGCCGATGATGGCAAGGACGGGATCAAGCTTGAGGGGGCCTTCTTCACCCTCATCGCCGAACTCGCCGCTGAGCAGGGCGGCGTCGTCCTCATCGAGATCGTAGTCCTCCAGGCCCGCCCGGAGGCTGGCGGCGCGGAGCTCCGCCTCGTCGTCGTCCAGTGCCGCCAGGTTCTCAGCCACCTGGTCGGTGCCGGTGGGCGTGTATTCGTCGTCGCCGGCTCCATGGAGGCCGGATTTTTGAGTCGTATCGCTCATTGCACTTTCCTTAGTGGTGGTCTGCCGGCGTCCCGGCTACTGCTGTTTGGCGGTGTTGCGGAGACGGTTTCTCCGGGCACAGGCTCCATGGGGAGGGCCTGGCCTGTGGATTCGATAGCGTCCTGGACGTGTCCGGCCAAAGCCGTGCGGATCTCCGCAGCCGCCCTGTCCATTGAAACACGCCCCGGTTCGCCCGTCCGGCGCTTCACCGTGAGGGGTTCGCCGAAGCTGACATACAGCCTGCGGCGTGGTCTGGGGATATGGTCGCGGTGCTCGTCACGGTGACGGGTCCCAAGTATGGCGACCGGTATAACTGTTGCCGCGGAATTGAGTGCCAGCCAAGCAACCCCGCTGCTGATGCTCCCTGCTGAACCGGTCCCCCGGGTGCCTTCAGGGAGGATCCCGACGCAACGGCCGGCGTCGAGCAGTTTCTTGCCGGTATGCAATGCCGTGCGGTCACCGTCCCGGTCCACCGGAATCTGGCCGGAGCCTCTGAGGACCTTCCCGAGGACGCCCGCGAACATCTCCTTCTTGACGAGGATGTGCATCGGCCGCGGTGACGCTCCGAACAGCACAGGCCCATCAAGGAAACTGATGTGGTTCGCAGCGAAAAGCACAGGCCCGGCAGCGGGAACGTTGCTTTTGCCCGTCACCAGGGTCCGGTAAATGAGGTGGTCCAGGATCCAGCCGATGGGGCGGCTCCATAGCCGCGCCCACTGGGATGGAAGGATCGCCGGCGAATGGTTCCTATTCTCCATAGATAACCTTGCTGACGATCGCCAGGGCTGTGTCCACCGTTTCCTCAAAGTCGAGGTCCGAGGAATCCAGGGTTACCACGCCGTCGGCGGCTTGGGTGAAGTTGACTACCGTGGAGTCCTTGGCATCACGATGGATGACCTGCGCTGTGAGTTGCGCACTGCTCTGGGTCCCTCCCAGCTGGATCCCGCGACGCCGTAACCTGGCTTCCTCGCTGGCCGTCAGGAGAATCCTGACTTCGGCATTTGGAGCAACAACAGTGGTGATGTCGCGCCCTTCCACCACCATGCGGTGATGGTGCTGGTCGATGAGCTCGCGTTGGCGGCGGATCAGTTCCGTCCGGGCACCCAGCGTGGTGGCCACCGCACTTACCGCAGAAGAAATCGAAGGATCCCTGATTTCGTCCGTGATGTCGGTACCATCCACTGCTACGTACTCAGTGGCGTTGGTGGTGCTGATCTCCAGGGGCATGGTCTTTGAGGCCTGCTCCACGGCAGCTCCGTCCTCAAGATCCACGCCGGTCTTCAAGCAGTGCCAGGTCAGTGCACGGTACATCGCGCCCGTATCAAGGTATGCCAACTTCAATCGGCGGGCCACTTCCTTGCTGACACTCGACTTACCAGACCCGGAAGGGCCGTCGATGGCGATCACGAGGGGCTTGCCGGGACGCGCAACGGTCTCCGGACCAAAAAATTCACGTGTCATTACTGGAGTACCCGCCATCCACGATCGGTCAAGGCTTCAACAAGGAGGTCGTGCTTGCTGGGAAGAACGGAGAGCTCCACCATGCCTACATTCTGTCCCGAGGAATGGTCCAGCCGCAGGTCCTCAAGGTTCACACCGATCTCACCGATTTCGGTGAGGAGGTGCGCGATTTGCCCAGGCCTGTCATCCACGAGGATGGTCAGCCACGAGTAGGCCTGCGGTGGACCGCCGTGTTTACCGGGGATCCTCGCCTGGCCGGCGTTGCCCTCACTGATGAGCTGGGCAAGATCGAGCCGCGCGCCAGGGGCCAGCGGTTCTTCCAAGGTACCGATCAGCCGATTCAGGTCCTCGCGGACCCCATGCAGGATGGGCACCACTTTCTCCGCGTTGCCACCAAGGATCTGCACCCAGAGGGTCGGATCACTGGCCGCGATGCGCGTGGTGTCCCTGAGCCCGTTGCCCGCCAAGGACAGCGCGTGCATGGGGGTACCCTGCAGACGGCTGGCAACCAGGGAAGACATGACCTGCGGAAGGTGGGAAACCAACGCCACGGCTTCGTCGTGCTCGTCCGCAGTGAACTGGGACACGATGGCCCCGAGATCAGCTGCGAGTGAGCGCGCCGTTTGCAGGGCGACACTGCCGGTCTCCTCCGACGGACAAACCACCCATGGCATGGAGGTGAAAAGCTCTCCCCTGGCCGCGACCGGTCCGGACTTCTCCCGGCCCGCCATGGGATGTGTCCCCACGTACCGGGAGAGGTCCACGCCGCGTTCCCGCAGTTGCGCTTGGATGCCTGCCTTGACGCTGGCGATGTCGACGACGACGGCGGACGGGTAGTCCGCCAGAGCCTTCTGCACGACGTCGGCCGTCACGTCAGGCGGAGCGGCGACGACTACCAGTTGGGGTGCTTGGTCCAACTCGGCCAAGGGGCGTCCTGCCCCGATGTCCACCGCGACCGCCTGATTGGTAGGCGAAGGATCGAAGAGGTAGACGGGAACTCCACGTCCGCGGAGGCCAAGGCCAATACTGGCCCCCAGCAAGCCCGTGCCGAGAACGACGACAGGGCCATCGAGATGGCCCCTGCCGTGCGTACTGAATGCCGACATCCCCTAGAGTCCTACAGATGCCAGGAGGTGTCCGACTTCCTGCCTGCCGAGGTTGCGGATGCTGCCCTGGCGTTGGTCACCCAAGCCGATAGGGCCAACCTTGACGCGGACAAGCCGCTCCACCGGGAACCCGACGGCGTCGAACATACGGCGCACGATCCGGTTCTTGCCCGAGTGGAGGACAACCTCGATCAGGACGTGGCCCGGGGTTGAGTCAACCAACTTGAAAGAGTCAACGGCAGCGAAGCCGTCTTCAAGTTCGACGCCGGCCTTCAGCTTGGCGCCGACACCCTGCGGGAACGGCCCACGCACCTGCACCAGGTATGTCTTGGGTACCTCATAGGAAGGATGTGTCAGGCGGTTGGCGAGTTCGCCGTCGTTGGTCAGCAGCAGAAGACCCTCGGTGGCGACATCGAGCCGGCCGACGTGGAACAGGCGTTCGCCCTTGTTCTTGTTGTTCTTCAGAAAGTCGCTGATGCAGGGGCGACCTTCCGGGTCCTCCATGGTGGATACAACGCCCTTGGGCTTGTTGAACACCATGTAGACAAGGGTTTCATCGAGCTGGATCCGGATGCCATCAACGTGGATCACTACAGCGGTGGGATCGACACGCATGCCGAGTTCAGTGGTGACCTGGCCGTCAACCTCAACGCGGCCTTCGAGGATCATTTCCTCGCACACGCGGCGCGAGGCCACTCCGGCCTGGGCCATGACCTTCTGAAGGCGCACGCCGTCGACGTCGTGCAGGTCCGACTGCGGAACTTCCTGGCGCGGGCCGCGGTTGCGTCCTGGCTTGCGAATGGGACCAAGGTTCTGGCCGAAGCGTTCGCTGCCGAAGGCCTTGGAGCCGAACTGCTTGGCTGGTTTTGCCTTGGGCTTGATGGCGCCGGGAGTGCCCGGGGCTTTCCCGAAGCCTGGCTTGTTGGAGCCCGGCTTACGGAACGGCTTGGCAGGCCTTGCCGCCTCGCCGCGATCGTAACCGCCCGCCGTCGTGGGGTTGTCGGGATCGAAGGGGGCAGCTTCGCGAGGCTTAGAAGCCTTGAAAGGGCGGCCCTCGCCCTGGGTGAAGTTGCGCTTTCCAGCGCCGGCGCTGCCGCCGCGGCCGGAGAAGCCGCCGGCGTTGGAGCGGCCGTTGCCGCCCTTGGCCTCATTGCGTCCGGAGCTGTTGCGTCCCGAACCGTTACGTGGTGAACTCTGGCGTCCCGCCTGTGTCATGACCCGTCCTTGTGTAGTAATGGCCGGCGTTCGTTGATGAAATCAACACTAGCCAGCCCGGCAGACATCGTCTGCCCTTTGTCGCTGTGCACCGGGGTGTGGTGCGTGAATCAGTATGAAGTTCTGAAGCAGTCCGGGCGTCGGCCCGGCGTTACATGCGGCTTGCGTCGTAATACTCGTCGATGCCTTCCAAGCCCGGAAGATGCGGCGAGAGTTGCGGCAGTTCGGCCACCGAACCGATGCCCATCCGTTCCAGGAAGTACGAGGTTGTCCGGTAGAGGACAGCACCCGATTCGGGATCGGTTCCGGAGTCCTCGATCAAACCCCGCTGGGTCAGGGTCCGGACCACCGAATCAACGTTGACGCCGCGAATTGCGGACACCCGGGCCCTGGAGACCGGTTGCCGGTAAGCAATAACCGCCAGTGTTTCAAGCGCCGCTTGAGTAAGCCTGGTGGTCTGGCCTTCGAGGACGAACCTGCCCACGACGTCGGCAAATTCCGGCCGCGAGTAGATCCGCCACCCACCGGCGACGTTCCGCAATTCAAAACCCCGGGGTGCAGTGCTGTCATGGGAAAAGCCGACAGCATCCACGTCCGGGGCTTTAACAGTATAGCCGCTATACTCCCGCTGCAGGTCCTGCAGCAATTCCTCGACGACGGCGACCGTGACGTTCAGTCCTGCGGCCAGCTCGGCCGAGGTGGCCGGTTGGTCAATGACCATGAGGACTGCCTCGAGCGCGCCCCGCGGGCCGCCGGGCAGCTGATTCAGTTCTGCCAGGCCGTCCTGGACGGTTCCCTCTTCACTCATTGCTGTCTCCTGCGCTTCCAGCTTCTCCAGCGTCGCGTCCTGCTTCGTATTCCTCGTTCAGGCTGGAACTGTCCCACTCCGCGTCGGCTCCGGTCCATCGCACGGTCAGCTGGGCCAACGGTTCCGGCTGTTCGAAGGCAACAACGCGATCCCTGAACATTTCCAACAACGCAAGGAAGCGAGCCACCACCACCAACGTTGTGTCGGCGTCGGCAATCAACGTTTGGAAGGACAGCGGCGCACCCAGTCTCAAGCGGAAACCCATGATCTCGGCCTGTTCCTTGACGCTGACCGGCGGTGCGTGGAGGTGGTCCAACCCCACCTCAACCGGTGCGGTGCCTTTGGGTTTGAGTGCCGCGGCAGCCAGCTCCGCGAACTGCTCGGGGGTGTGCCGCCACACAAGGTCGGGAAGCATGGCAGCGAAATGCTGCTCCAAAGCCACGTGGCGTGGATACCTCCGGGCTTCCTCCTCCAGCGTTGCACCCACGATGCCCGCAACTTCCTTGAACGCTTTGTACTGCAGAAGGCGGGCGAACAGCAGGTCCCGCGCCTCCAGGAGGGCAATGTCGTCGGCATCTTCGACTTCTCCGGCAGGAAGAAGGCGGGCAGCTTTGAGATCCAGCAACGTAGCGGCAATGACCAGGAACTCGCTGGCTTCATCCAACGCCCAGTCCTCCCCCAGTTTCTGGAGGCGCCGGATGTACTTGATGAATTCATCGGTCACCGTGGCCAAGGCCACCTCGGTGATATCGAGCTTGTGCTTCGAAATCAACCCCAGAAGGAGATCGAACGGGCCGGTGAAGTTAGCCAGGCGCACCTCGAAGCCGGCCTTCCGCGGGCTTGCGTCCGTTTCTGTGGGCGCCTCAGTGGCCGGGGCGATTGACGGAACCACGATGGGCTAGGGCGCGCCGCCGCGCGAAATCAGTTCCTTTGCAAGACGGCGGTAGGCATCTGCGCCGATGTGGTTGCCGGCATAGCTGGTGATCGGCTCCGCAGCCACCGTGGCGTCAGCGAACTTGATGGAACGCTTAATGACAGTCTCGAACACTTTGTCGCCGAAAGCCTCCACCAGGCGGGAAATCACTTCCCGGCTGTGCAGTGTACGGGCGTCGTACATCGTTGCCAGGACTCCGTCCACCTGCAGGCGCGGGTTGAGGCGGTCTTGGACCTTCTCGATGGTCTCCACGAGGAGGGCAACGGCCCTGAGGGCAAAGAATTCGCAGATCAACGGAATAATGACGCCGTGGGCCGCGGTCAGAGCATTGACGGTCAGCAGGCCAAGGGAGGGTTGGCAGTCGATGAGTACGACGTCGTAGTCATCTTCCACCTTCTTCAGGGCACGGTCCAAAACCTGCTCGCGGGCCACCTCGTTGACCAACTGGACCTCGGCCGCGGAAAGGTCAATGTTCGCGGGCAAAAGATCCACACCCTCGACGCCGGTCTTCTGGATGGCGTCCTCGATGCTCACTTTGCGGTCCATGAGCACGTTGTAAACAGTGAGGTCGAGCTCGTGCGGGTTGGCGCCGAGGCCTGCTGAGAGTGCGCCCTGGGGATCGAAATCGACCAAGAGCACACGCCTGCCGTATTCTGCGAGCGCCGCGGCAAGGTTGATGGTGGAGGTGGTCTTACCTACGCCACCTTTTTGGTTGACCATGGCGATGACCCTGGCCGGCCCATGGGACGCCAAGGGAGCGGGTTCCGGGAAGTCGCGGTGAGGGCGGCCCGTGGGGCCCATGACGGCGTCTTCCAGATCGATTTCAGTGCCTTCCAGCGTCGCTGTTCCACGTTCGATGCCCACGTATCTAACCACTCTTTCGACGACGATCTTCCCTGCCGCTGATCCCCCGGGTCCCAGCGCTACTACCTCTTCAGGCTACAGCGCCGACACGCTTATTTTGGGAACTTGACTTTGTCCGCATATTGAGCCTTGACCTTCTAGTTGAGGTCTAAGGTTGAGCGCTTGCCGCGGGTGCTGCGGACACCGCAAAAGGCCGGCATCTGGAGGACACCGGCCTTTTGCCGTGGCATGACGTACGGGAAGCTGGCTAGACGCCTGCTGCGTGCTTTTCGATGGACAGTGGCGTGGCTGCAGTGCTGTTGGAAGCGACCGTCGCGGCAACCCCGGCGTCGGCGTGAGCCTCGCCGTCGGCCATCATGGTCTGCTCGTCAAAGGGAGCGGCGCCCGAGAGGACGCGCCCCACCTGGCTGTTGTCGATCTCCTTGACCCAGGTGCCCACCAGGATCGTGGCCACGGCGTTACCGGTGAAGTTCGTCAGTGCCCGCGCTTCCGACATGAAGCGGTCGATGCCCACGATCATGCCCACTCCACCGAGCAGCTCGGGGCGGTGCGCCTGGAGTCCGGCCGCAAGGGTTGCCAGGCCTGCACCAGTGACACCGGCCGCGCCCTTCGAAGCAATGATCATGAAGACGAGCAGTGAAATCTGGGCTCCGAAATCAAGAGGCGTACCCATGGCGTTCGCGACGAAGAGGGAAGCCATGGTCAGGTAAATGGCGGTGCCGTCCAGGTTGAAGGAATAGCCCGTGGGAACGGTGACGCCGACTACCGGCTTGGAGACTCCGAGGTGTTCCATCTTGGCGATGAGCCGGGGCAGTGCTGCTTCCGACGACGAGGTGGAGAAGATCAGCAGGTATTCACGGGCCAAGTACTTCATGAGCTTGAAGATGTTGACCCCGGACACTACCCGAAGGATCGAACCGAGAATCACCACAATGAAGAGTGCGCAGGTGATGTAGAACGCCACCATCAGCGTGAACATGCTGAAGATCGCCTGGACACCCGTAGCCCCCACAACAGCCGCGATCGCACCGAAGGCACCCACTGGAGCCAGCCACATGATCATGACCAGGATGCGGAACACCAGGCGTTGTCCGTGGCCAATCGCGGTGAGGATCGGCGTACCCTGCTTGCCCATTTTCTGGAGTGCGAACCCGATAAGGATCGCCGCAAGCAACGTCGGGAGGACCGGGATGTCATTCGGGATGATACCCAGGAGGAAATCGGCCGTGCTGTTGGTCGCCGCCTTGGCATTTGGATCATAGGGGCTCAACTTCAGGCCGGCGCCCGGGTGGATCACGTTACCCACCACCAGACCGATGGCCAGGGCGAACGTTGACATCACCACAAAATATCCGAGTGCCAAGCCGCCGACTTTGCCCACAGTGGCTGCTTTGGCGATGGACCCGATACCAAGGACAATGGTGCAGAAGATGACAGGGGCAATCATCATCTTGATGAGTTTGATAAAGCCGTCGCCGAGCGGTTTCAGCGACTTGCCGACCTCGGGGAACATCAGGCCGATGACCGCGCCGAGCACGACCGCCAAAATGACGGCGATGTACAGGTAATGCGACTTATCGAGCCCCTTGCGTCCGGTACGGGCGGCCAGCGCCGACTCTCCTCGTTGAGAGGTCATGGGATTCTCCTTCTGGGTACTGTGTAAGGCGCCGCGGTCCTGCACTTGTGTCCACTCCGCCGCCCCTGTGTGATATCCATCATTGATCCGCTGGTGACACACATCACCCTTGCGTTCATATTGGTCATGGGAGGCCAACGTGTTTCATAAATGGAGCATCGCCCGGCGCTTGTTTGTGGCGAACTTACTGTTCGTCCTGGTGCTGACGGCGGTTTTCGGTACGTTCTCCGTGGTGGAAGCCAGGGATCGCGCCTATGGCGACGCCGGAGACCGGATGCGCGCCATCGCCACGTCAATCGCCAACAATCCCTTGGTCCTCCAAGCTGCTTCGACGCCGAATCCGTCAGCGGCGCTTCAGCCCTACGCACTTAAAGTCACCGCGGACGCCAAGGCGGATTTCATCACGATCATGGCGCCGGACCGCACACGCTGGACCCACCCTCGTCCCGAGGAAATCGGCAAGCCCTATATCGGGACCATCGACCCCGCACTCCATGGCGAGACATTTACCGAAGTCACCGCAGGAACCCTTGGCCCGTCGGTGCGCACGATCGCCCCCGTGGAGGACAGCGCCGGCAACGTCAAGGCGTTAGTGGCGGCGGGGATCACCGTCCGAACAGTTGACACCGATGTGGCGGAGCGGCTCGGCGTTATTGGTGGAATCGCCATAGTGGTGTTGTTCTTCGCGTTCCTGGCCTCCTGGATCCTGGGCCGGTACCTTCGCCGCATCACCCGCGGGTGGGGCCCAGAGCAGCTGGCACAACTCTTCGCGTATTACGAATCAGTCCTGCATTCAGTTCGTGAAGGCCTGATCTTGGTGGACACCAAGGGAAAAGCCGTCATGTACAACGATCAAGCGGCGGAGCTGCTGGGGCTGGAACCGTCCGACGTCGACCGGTCACCCGACGCCGCGCCGAAACTTGCCGAGCTTCCCTTCGGCGGCAGCCTCCGGGCCTTGTTCGAGTCCGGCCGACCGGCACATGACGAGATCCATCTGACCGGATCCCGGATCCTGGTGGTGAACCAGGCGCCAGCAATTGCCCCCGTGCCCAAGCGCAGCAGGCAGAAACCTGCCGTCTATGGCACAGTTGCCACTATTCGGGACAGGACCGAAATTGAGTCCCTCGGCACCGAACTGGAAACAATGAAGACGCTCTCAGATGCCTTGCGGGCCCAGACCCACGAGCACGCAAATCGGCTGCACATGATTGTCTCGCTCCTGGAATTGGGCCGCACCCCGCAGGCGCTGGAGTTCGCCACCAAGGATCTTGAGCTCAGCCAACAGCTCACCGACGACATGGTGGCCTCCGTCGACGAACCGGTAATGAGCGCGCTGGTCATGGGCAAGTCCGCAGAAGCACATGAGCGCGGGGTGGAGCTTGAGGTGCGGACCTCCGGCAATTCCGGCGTCCGCGGTCTCGAAGTCCAGGATTTGGTGACGATCCTGGGAAATCTCTTGGATAACGCCATCGATGCCGCGGCGGCGGGTGAAGCTCCCCGGCAGGTACAACTGGACGTGGATGCCCGGCCGACGGGCGTTCAGTTCACCGTGCGGGATTCCGGCAAGGGAATCGATGCCGACTCCATCGAGGACGTCTTGCAGTACGGATTCAGCACGAAATCCTCGGCGGAAGATCCCCGCGGAGCCCATGGGCGGGGCGTCGGGCTCGCGCTCGTTCGTCAGGCCGTACATCGCCTGAACGGTACGATGTCCATCAGCAACCTCGGGTCCAACAGCAACCTCGGCGGTGCGCAATTCCATGTGGTGCTTCCCGCGCCGGTCTCCGAGGAAGAGAAAGCATGACAGACATCCGGGTTTTGGTGGTCGAGGACGAACCCATCGCCTCTGACGCACACGCCGTCTACGTCGGTCGGCTGGAGGGCTTTACCTTGGTGGGGACGGCACCGGATGGCCAATCAGCACTAAGAATCCTGAGTGATTTCGCGGCCTCCGGTACACCCGTGGACCTGGTGCTGCTTGATTTGAACCTTCCTGATCTGCACGGCCTGGATGTGGCCCGCAGGATGCGCTCCTCCGGCGTGTTTGCTGACATCATCGCGATCACCGCGGTCCGGGAAGTCAACATCGTCCGCAGCGCGGTGTCCATCGGCGTCGTGCAGTATCTGATTAAGCCGTTCACCTACGCCACGTTTGCGGACAAGCTGCGCAGCTACCGCACCTTCCGTGAACAGTTGGCCGGTTCCGTGTCCGGCATTTCAAAAGCCGGGGCGTCGCAAAGTGATGTGGACCAGGCGTTTGCGAGCCTGCGTGCCCCCACCGAGCTGCCGCTGCCCAAGGGCCTCTCCACGTCCACCTTGGAATCGGTCAAGGACTTGATGAGGGCACGGCAAGTGCCGGTGTCCGCCAGCGAGGTGATGGATGCGCTCGGCATGTCGCGTGTGACCGCCCGACGATACTTGGAATACCTGGCCGACGCAGGCACCGTCACCAGGGCACCGCGGTACGGTACGCCCGGACGGCCGGAAAACGAGTACAGCTGGAACCGCGCTTAGCCGCTAGCTACTGAAAAGCCCGCAGACGGGCTTTGTATACAAATGGGCATTAATCGGCCATTTTTCACGTCCTGTTCTAGCAATTGCCACTCACTGTGTATACAGTGGCATCATGCGCGCCAGTGATCGGGCCTACATGGCCCTCCGTGAAGACATCGTCGAATGGCGTCTTCGGCCGGGCGCCATCTTGGCTGAAGTTGAGCAATCCGAACGCCTCGGAGTGTCACGGACCCCGGTCCGGGAGGCTCTGAGCCGCCTCACCGCAGAAGGGTTGACGACGGCGGCGGGGGGCCGCGGCGTCGTCGTTACCGATATTTCGCTGGAGAACATCGACGAGCTGTTCGAGCTGCGCGAAACCTTGGAAGTGCGGGCCGCCGCCCTGGCCGCTGAGCGCGGTGAAGCGAGCGTTTTTGCTGAGCTCCGCGCCCGGCTCCTGGATGCCCCTGCACTACTCAGCGAAGACGATCCCGCACGGCACGAGTACTACGCGCTGGTTGGCCGGTTGGACGAGGCCATCGATGCCGCGATTTCCAATTCCTATCTTGCCAATGCGATGCGCAGCCTCCGGGTCCATTTGGTCCGGGTCCGGCGCCTCGCAGCCGACGACGCCGCCCGGCTCCATGCGGCCGCGGCAGAGCACGCAGCCATAGCGGAGGCTATCGCCGACGGAAATCCCCGGCTGGCCGAAGCCGCCACGATACTTCATTTGCACCGCAGCCTTACCCACGTCAAGGCCGTCCATCCGGCCCGTTAGAACGTCTCACCACAAGGAGCACCATGGTCAAGAACAACCACGTCCGCGTCTATAAGAGCGAAGAGAACCTTCCCCGCGAGGAGCAGTTGGCCCATAAGATCGCCGTGGTCGCCGCCGACCCGGTAGAGGTCACGGCCGAGGTCACTGACATGGTGATTAACCGGATCATCGATAACGCGTCGGTGGCCATCGCGTCGTTGAACCGGGCACCGATCGTCGCGGCCCGGGCCCAGGCCCTGACGCATGGGCCTTCCACGGGAGGCAAGGGCGCGAAGGTCTTCGGCATCGAAGAGCGGGTGTCCCCGGAATGGGCCGCCTGGGCCAACGGCGTCGCAGTCCGCGAACTGGACTACCACGACACGTTCCTCGCCGCCGAGTACTCCCACCCCGGGGACAACATCCCGCCGATCCTGGCCGTCGCCCAGCATGTGGGCTCCAACGGCAAAGACCTGGTCCGGGCCATCGCCACCGGGTACGAGATCCAAGTGAACCTGGTCAAGGCGATCTGCCTGCACAAACACAAGATCGACCACGTCGCCCACCTCGGCCCCTCCGCAGCGGCCGGCATCGGAACGCTCCTGGGCTTGGACGTTGAGACGATCTTCCAGTCAGTCGGGCAGGCACTGCACACCACCACCGCCACACGCCAGTCCCGCAAGGGTGAAATCTCCACCTGGAAGGCCCACGCCCCGGCGTTCGCGGGCAAGATGGCCGTCGAAGCCGCCGACCGTGCCATGCGCGGACAGACCTCTCCCGTGCCGATCTACGAAGGCGAAGACGGGGTGATCGCCTGGATGCTCGACGGCCCGGACGCCTCCTACGAGGTGCCCCTGCCCCTCCCGGGCGAGGCGAAACGCGCGATCCTGGACACCTACACCAAGGAACACTCCGCCGAATACCAGGCCCAGGCCTGGATCGACCTGGCCCGGAAGCTCCACCGCGAACACCCCGAAACCACCGACCCCGCCAACGTCGCCTCCGTGCTGATCAAGACCAGCCACCACACCCACTACGTGATCGGTTCCGGCGCTAACGACCCCCAAAAATACTCCCCCACCGCTTCCCGGGAAACGCTGGACCACTCCATCCCGTACATCTTCACCGTCGCTTTGCAGGACGGTGCGTGGCACCACGTGGACTCCTACGCCCCCGAACGCGCCACCCGCCCGGACACCGTGGAACTCTGGCACAAAGTCACCACGGTCGAAGACGCGGAATGGACCCGCCGCTACCACTCCCTGGACATCGCCGAGAAAGCCTTCGGCGGCACCGTGGAAATCACCCTCAGGGACGGCACCGTCATCACCGATGAGATCGCCGTCGCCGATGCCCACCCGCTCGGCGCCCGGCCCTTCGCCCGCGAGCAATACATCACCAAGTTCCGCACCCTCGCCGCCGGGCTCGTCGAGGACGCCGAAATCGAACGGTTCCTCGCCGCCGTCGAACGCCTCCCCGAACTCGGCGCCGGTGAACTGGACCAACTCAACATCACCGCCGCTCCCGGGGTCATCAACCTCGACGCAGCACCGAAGGGACTGTTCTAAATGCTGTACTCGAACGTCACACCCGAACAGAAGCGGGTGAAACTGCGGGAACTGCTGAACTCCGGGACCATCGCCCAGTTCCCCGGCGCGTTCAACCCGCTCTCCGCCCGTTTGATTGAGGAAAAAGGCTTCGCCGGGGTCTACATCTCCGGCGCGGTCCTGGCCAACGATCTCGGCCTGCCCGACATCGGCCTGACCACCCTCACCGAGGTCGCCACCAGGGCCGGGCAGATCGCCCGCATGACGGACCTGCCCTCCCTCGTGGACGCGGACACCGGCTTCGGCGAACCCATGAACGTTGCCCGCACCGTCCAGGAACTCGAAAACGCCGGGCTGGCCGGCCTCCACATCGAGGACCAATTCAACCCCAAACGCTGCGGCCACCTCGACGGCAAAAACGTCGTCGACATCGACACCGCCACCAAACGAATCCGGGCCGCAGCCGATGCCCGCAGGGACCCGAACTTCCTCATCATGGCCCGCACCGACATCCGCGCAGTCGAAGGACTGGACGCCGCCAAGGACCGGGCCCGCGCACTCGTGGACGCCGGGGCTGATGCGATCTTCCCCGAAGCCATGCGCGACCTCTCCGAATTCCAAGCCATCCGCGACGCCGTGGACGTGCCCATCCTGGCCAACATGACAGAGTTCGGCAAAAGCGACCTCTTCACCGTGGACCAGCTCCAAGGCGTCGGCGTGAACATGGTCATTTACCCCGTCACTCTCCTCCGCATTGCCATGGGCGCTGCAGAGCGTACTCTGGAATCGATCAAGGCTGCGGGGACCCAAGAAGCGCACGTGGACAACATGCTCACGCGTGCTCGTCTCTACGAACTGGTCGATTACGAGGCATATAACCAATTCGATACCGGCGTTTTCAACTTCCAGGTTCCCGGCGTTCGCTAGGTCCTGGATCCATCAAAGGGGAGCGCAGGTGCTCCGGCAACACGCGGAGCCCTGCATCATGAACGAAGGAGTTCAGCATGGCTGAAACAGAGATCAAAAAGGGCCTCGCCGGCGTCGTAGTGGACTACACCGCCGTCTCAAAGGTCAACCCGGACACCAACTCGCTGCTCTACCGCGGCTATCCGGTACAGGAACTGGCAGCCAAATGCAGCTTCGAAGAAGTCGCCTACCTGCTGTGGAACGGCGAACTGCCCAACGAGGCCCAGCTGGCCGAGTTCACCGCCCGCGAGCGCGCGGGCAGGGCGCTGGACCCGGTTGTGAAGCAGGTTGTTGATGCCTTGCCAACCACTGCGCACCCCATGGACGTTTGCCGTACCGCCACGTCCGTGATCGGTGCCCGGCATGAGCTGGCCGAGGACTCGTCGCCCGAAGCGAACATGAAGAAAGCGATCGACCTGTGGGCTGCCATGCCCGCCGTCGTGGCGTATGACCAGCGCCGCCGCCGGGGCCAGGACGTCATCGAACCACGTGAAGACTTGGACTACTCAGCGAACTTCCTCTGGATGACGTTCGGCGAAGAGCCTGTGGATGAGGTGGTGGAGGCTTTCAACGTCTCGATGATCCTGTACGCGGAACACTCCTTCAACGCCTCCACGTTCACTGCACGCGTGGTCACCTCTACCCTCGCTGATTTGCACTCGGCGGTCACCGCAGCCATTGGCGCCCTCAAGGGCCCGCTGCACGGCGGAGCCAACGAGGCCGTCATGCACACCTTCGACGAGATCGGCATCCGCAGCGAAGAATCGCTGGAGGAAGCCGCCGCCCGGGCCAAGACCTGGATGGAGGATGCCCTGGCTCACAAGAAGAAGGTCATGGGCTTCGGACACCGCGTCTACAAGCACGGCGACTCCCGGGTGCCCAC
This sequence comes from Arthrobacter sp. fls2-241-R2A-200, assembly GCF_030209745.1. Lineage (GTDB taxonomy): Bacteria > Actinomycetota > Actinomycetes > Actinomycetales > Micrococcaceae > Arthrobacter. Next base: position 11,265 of record NZ_JARVRJ010000010.1, on the reverse strand, counting down.
TATGAAGGCAGCGCTGGATAAGATGATTGCCCACTACGGCCGGCCAGAACTGCTCGGACTGTACAACGGCCTCGAGCAGGCCATGGACGAGGCAAAGGCGATCAAGCCCAACCTGGACTACCCCGCCGGACCGACCTACCACCTCATGGGCTTCGACACCCAAACCTTCACACCGTTGTTCGTCGCCAGCCGCATCACCGGCTGGACCGCCCACATCATGGAACAGGTCGCCTCCAACTCGCTCATCCGCCCCTTGAGCGAATACAACGGACCCGAAGAACGGCACGTCCCCTAGCTGTACCGCAGCTGCACCAACGACGGCGGACCGGTCACCCAAGGTGGCCGGTCCGCCGTCGTTCGGTGCTTAGGCTGGGTCAGCCCACTCCACTGTGTGGACCTCCGCCACGTTCTCGTTGTCTGCGGCAAGACGGACCTGGGCCGCGATGCGCTGCCCGGAGATCATGGCAGGTAACCAGTGCTCGGCATCGGCCCACATCCGCTCAACCGGCAAACGGTTCACCGGAAACCATGCCGGGGCGATCTCGTCGCTTTCTAATGGTTCGCCCTGCCATGCCCGCGTCAGGAACACTGTGGTGGCCATATCCCATTCGGGCCGCGCCGGGAACACAAAATCAACGGTCCCTGCCGGTACCAGGTCCTCCGGCGCGACCACCACGCTGACCTCTTCCATGACCTCCCGGCACGCTGCCTGTGATGCTGTCTCGCCTGCCTCGACGTGGCCGCCGACGCCGACAACTTTGCCGCGGCCAAAGCCGGTTTTCTTGGTGCCGAGCAGCACATGTTCGCTATCGGGTCCGTCGCGGAGGAGGAAGCATAAAGTCACGTGGGCAGCTGTCATGGTGACTACCTTAACCTGCTCTCCCCCGCCACTGCGCCCATTGCTACAGTGAGCCCATGAGCGAAGATGGGGGTGACGCACAGACGGACCCGTCGGTTGCGGGCGAGTCGACCGTCGTCGAGCGGGCCGTCCCTGACCGCGACTCCTGGCTCCCGTCGTGGCTGGTGGCCCACCCTCTCTACGCAGGCTGGGCCTGGACGGGTTTCTGGGCTGGGCTGATCGTCCTTGACGAAGTGCTGGACGTCGCCGGCTGGAGTTGGTACCTGTTGGTCGTTGCGGCAGCACTGCCTACTTTGGTCTCAACCGTCATGCTTCTGCACGCCACGCCCCGGAGCCGCCTGCGCGCCGTGGACGCCACGGTGCTGGGGCACTTCTTCGTGCGGTTCATTGCATTGGTGGCTGCGTTCATTGTGTGGTGTGCCTCCGTGGTGATGAGCGCCTCGATTTCCACCACCGTCCAATCGGTGGTTGGCGACTCGGAAAAGGAAGTCACGGCCCTCGGATTCAACCTCATGGTTGCTGCCGTTCCGCTGGTGCTCTCCATTCTTTGGATGGCGTTCATCGTCCGTTGTGCTTGGTTCCTGCGGCGGCTTCGCGGTTGGCGGCAGGTACCCGTAGGGACCCGCGTACCTAAAAAGTTCCTGCGTAAACGGCCCAGGCTAAAGCGTGTGGTAGTGGGACTCGCTCATCCTGGTCTCCTGCTCGTGGCGGGCTTAGGAACCTCGCTACTGGCCTTGTTCACCAACGCCGTGGAACTGACGCTGAACGTCTTGGGGTGACCATCCCCCGTGACGGATCTACCCGAGGGCCCTGGGGTGCGCCGCGGCGTAGACCTCACGCAAAGTATCGGCCGTGACCAAGGTGTAAACCTGCGTGGTGGTCACGGAAGCGTGTCCCAGCAACTCCTGAACGACGCGTACGTCGGCCCCACCTTCAAGGAGGTGCGTTGCGAAAGAGTGGCGCAGGGTATGGGGTGAGACGTCCTTGGTGATGCGGGCTTTCTCGGCTGCGGTTTTGAGAATGGTCCAAGCGCTTTGGCGGCTGATCCTGCCGCCCCTGGCATTGAGGAACAGTGCCGGCGTCCCCTTCCCCTTGGACGCAAGCAGGGGCCGGCCCCGGACAACATAGGCCCCGACGGCGCGGGCACCGTAGGACCCCAGGGGCACCAGCCGTTCCTTGGACCCTTTGCCGAAAAGCCTGACGACGGCGGGTCCGGCGTCGTGCTCTGCGCCGTTCTGTCCGGCGTCGTCGCCTTCAAGGGCCACATCATCGACGTCGAGCCCAACAGCCTCGCTGATACGTGCGCCAGTGGAGTACAGGAACTCCAGGAGCGCCCGGTCGCGGAGCCCTGTTGGCGAATCGGTCCCGGCAGCCTCAAGGATGCGGGTTACTTCGTCAACGCTGATCGCTTTCGGAAGCCGTTTACCCGCCATAGGCGGGTGTACATCGCTGGCGGGGTCCGCCGTCGTGATTCCTTCCAAGGCCCAAAACTTGTGGAGGCCACGGACGGCCACCACGGTGCGGGCCGCTGAACGGACTCCAAGGACTGCCGCGTCATCGGAGCCATCGGAAAGTGCCTGCACGAATGCCGTGACGTGGTGCCGGGTGACCCCATCCGGACGTTCGACGCCTTGGCCTGCAAGGAAGTTCGAATACCGGGCAAGGTCCCGGCGATACGCCGAGAGGGTGTTCGCTGCCAAGCCGCGCTCCACGCCGACGTGCTGTAAGTAGTCCGTTACCGCCCGGTCAACTGCCGTGGCCTGCCGGGTGGTCGAGTCGGCCACGCTCAGCGCTGGCTCGGATGGGCAGGCCAAGGGGCGTTTGCAGGACGTAGGCTGGTGAAGCCGTCCGCGCGGGCGGCGGCTGCTGCAAGAATCCCCAGCACCGCGGAGGGGTTGTGCAGCCGGCCTTCCACGACGGCTTTGACTGCGTCCTCCAAGGGGACCCAGTGCAGCTCAATCTCTGCCTCTTCATCCGTCCGTACATGCCTCTCGGCTTCCGGCACCTGGCCCAAGCCGCGGGCCAAGTAGATGCGGACAGCTTCACTGGAAGAGCCCGGGGAATTGAAGAAGTCCACCAGTACATTCCATGTGGCAGCCGTGAGATCCGCTTCCTCGGCGAGCTCGCGCGCGGCGCCTGCTACGAAGTCTTCACCTTCGACATCCAACAGGCCGGCCGGAATTTCCCAGAGGTCCATGCCAACGGGATGCCTGTATTGCTTGATCAGCAACACTTCGCCGTCGACGTTCATGGGAAGGACAGCCACTGCCCCCGGGTGGTCGATGTAGTCACGCACCAGCGTGTCTGTGTCCTCGCCGAGCTTGAAGGAATCGCTGACCACATCCCAGATGCGGCCTTCGTAAACCTTCTTGGAGGACAAAAGACGGCGCGGGCTCGGCATATCCGAAACCTGCTTCGATGTACTGGCGGTTTCAGAAATTTCGGGCATCGCGCCGTCCTTTGCTTGTACGTGTGTTACTTGGCAGCTACAGCGCGGGCACCGGTCTTGGTTGCGGCCGGCTCGCCTTCGCGGCGCTCCAATGCAGCCTTGACCAGTCCTGCGAACAACGGGTGCGGACGCGTGGGCCGTGAGCTGAGCTCCGGGTGTGCCTGCGTCGCAACGTAGTACGGGTGGACTTCGCGGGGAAGCTCCACGTACTCCACGAGCTTGCCGTCGGGAGAGGTCCCCGAGAAGACCAGGCCTTCGGCCGCGATCTGGTCACGGTACTTGTTGTTGACCTCATAGCGGTGGCGGTGGCGTTCGCTCACGGTGGTTGTCCCGTAGGTCTCGGCGATAACCGAGCCTTCGTCCAACTTGGCTTCATAGAGCCCCAGACGCATGGTTCCGCCCAGGTCTCCGCGGCCCTCCACAATGTCCAACTGCTCTTCCATTGTGGCGATGACGGGGTACTTGGAGTCCGGCTCGAACTCGCTGGAGGAAGCACCTTCAAGGCCCACGACGTTCCGTGCATACTCGATCACCATGCACTGCAAACCAAGGCAGAGACCCAGGACCGGAAGCTTGGATTCACGGGCGAATTTCAGCGCACCGAGCTTGCCTTCCAGACCACGGATACCAAAGCCGCCCGGAACACAGATGCCGTCGACGCCGGCAAGGGACTTGGTGGCACCGGCAAGGGTTTCGCACTCGTCCGAGGGGACCCAGCGGATCTTGACCTTTGCTTCGTTGGCGAAACCACCGGCACGGAGGGCTTCGGTCACGGAGAGGTAGGCGTCCGGAAGGTCGATGTACTTGCCCACCAAGGCGATCTCGACTTCGTGCTTGGGGTTGTGGACAGCTTCAAGCAGTTTGTCCCACTTGGTCCAGTCAACGTCCTTGAACGGCAGGTCCAGTGCGCGGACGATGTATGAGTCCAGGCCCTGCCGGTGCAGGGTCTTCGGGATGTCGTAGATGCTCGGGGCGTCGGCGGCGTTGACCACGGCGTCGATGTCAACGTCGCACATGCGGCCGATCTTCTCGCGCATTGCGTCGGGAACTTCCCGGTCTGAACGGATCACGATGGCTTCAGGCTGGATGCCGATGGAGCGAAGTGCTGCCACGGAGTGCTGCGTCGGCTTGGTCTTCAGCTCCTGGGACGGACCGATGTACGGCACCAGGGACACGTGCAGGAAGAAAACGTTGTTGCGGCCGACGTCCTGGCGGACCTGGCGGGCCGACTCAAGGAACGGCTGCGACTCGATGTCGCCCACCGTGCCACCGATTTCGGTGATGATGACGTCCGGAGCGTTTTTGCCCTCAGCAGGCAGGCGCATGCGGCGTTTGATTTCATCGGTGATGTGCGGGATGACCTGAACAGTGTCTCCGAGGTATTCGCCGCGGCGTTCCTTGGCGATGACCGTCGAATAGATCTGGCCCGTCGTTACGTTCGCCGAACCTTCAAGGTTTTCATCGAGGAAGCGCTCATAGTGTCCGATGTCGAGGTCGGTCTCTGCGCCGTCGTCAGTCACGAATACTTCGCCGTGCTGGAAGGGGTTCATCGTGCCCGGATCCACGTTGAGGTAGGGATCGAGCTTCTGCATAGTTACAGACAAACCGCGTGCCCGCAGCAGGTGGCCGAGGCTGGAAGCCGTCAGTCCCTTACCGAGCGAGGACGCCACACCACCGGTGACGAAGATGTGTTTGGTCGTCTTGGACGAGCCCGGGAACCGGGAATTTACACGGGAATTTGATCGCTGCACCACGGAATTCGAGCTTATCATCAATTACGCCTTCCAAGCGTCCTGCCGGATTCCCCAAATGGTCAATGGTTGCCCACCACCGCGTTTCAATCAAGAGCCGCTGGCAAGAGTTTGGCATCGTCCAGCAATTCCTGGGCGTGCGCCTGCGCCGACTCGGAGTCTTCCTGCCCGGCCAGCATGCGGGCCAGTTCCTTGACCCGGTCCTCGTCACCGAGCAACTGCACATCGCTGGAGGTGAAGCCCGTGGTGGTCTTCCCATCGGCGCCGCGGACGGATGTCTTGGTAACGCGGATGTGGTGGTCCGCGAAAGCGGCCACCTGCGGAAGATGCGTTACCACCAACACTTGGACGTGGCGGGCAAGCATGGCCAAGCGACGCCCGATCTCGACGGCGGCACGCCCACCGACGCCCGCATCGACTTCATCGAACACGAAAGTGGGAACAGGATCGACGGCGGCAAGCACCACTTCTATGGCCAACATCACCCGGGAGAGTTCACCGCCCGAGGCTCCCTTGCCCAGCGGCCTGGCGGGGGCCCCTGAATGCGGCTGAAGAAGGAACGCGATCTCGTCGGTACCCCACGGGCCCAAAACGCCGGAGCCATCCACCTCGATGACCAAGGTGGCATCAGCCATCGCCAGGGCTTTCAGCTCGGCGCTTACCCGTGTTGAGAGGGTCTTGGCTGCCTTCAGCCGCGCCTTGCTGATCGCCGCGGCCTGCTTCCGAAGCGTGGCCTCCGTGGCGGTGACCTCCGCATCGAGGGACTCAATACGGCTCGAATCATCCTGCAGTTCGTCCAGGCGCACCCTCGCGGCAGCTGCCCATTCAAGTACTTCATCAATGCTCGGGGCGTACTTCCGGATCAGTTTCGCCAAGGCCGCGCGACGATCCTCGATTTCGGAAAGCCGCTCGGGCCCTTCCGTATCCAAGGCAGCCTGGTAACTCGCCAGCTCGGCAGCGATGTCATTGAGGAGGAAGCCTACTTCGGCGAGGCGAGTGGCGGCCGATCGCAGTTCCTCATCGTGATCGGCTACGTGTTCCAGGGTCCGTTTGGCCGCGTCAACCATGGTTGTGGCGTCCCCGGCGTCGCCAAACTCTTCCGCAATCAGGGATTGGTGCGCCGCCGCTGCCGCCAGCCGCAGTTCCTCCACGTTCGCTAGCTTCACGGCTTCGGCCTTGAGCGTGTCATCTTCGCCTGGCTGCGGATCCACCTCGTCAATTTCCTGGAGCGCTGCCTCCAAGGATTCGGCTTCACGCAAACGCTCCCGGGCTTCGCTGCGCAAGGTCTCCAGCTCTGACTGGATCGCCTTCCAGTGGCTGAACAGGGATTGATATTCTCCAAGGGCCTTGGCGAAGGACGCTCCGGCGAAGCGGTCCAGGGCATGACGTTGCGCCGTGGAACTTTTGAGCCGGATCTGGTCCGACTGGCCATGAACCACCACCAGGCTTTCACCCAATTCCGCCAGTACCCCGACCGGTGCCGCACGGCCGCCAACGTAAGCCCGGCTTCTCCCATCGGCTCCTACCGTGCGTGCCAGCAGGAGTTCAGCTACGCCGTCGAACTCTTCCGCATCACCACCTGCTTCCTTGGCACGCTCCACCGCGCTGTGCCGGGGATCGAGCTTCAGGACGGCTTCGGCGGACGCTGATTTGGCGCCGCTCCGCACGGCGCCGGCGTCGGACCGCGCACCGAGGAGAAGCCCGACGGCGGTCACCACCATGGTCTTACCGGCGCCCGTTTCACCGGTGACCACGCTAAGGCCAGGGCCCAGCGGCAAGGCCGCGTCCGTAATAACGCCCAGGTCACGGATTCGGAGTTCCTCAAGCATTATTCACTTCGCATTCGTGGGGTCGGAAGGCTCCCCCGGATCCTGGGGAGCGGGGGCATGCGGATCACGCGGGCTTGGCAGCGGCGCCGGCGACAGGGTCCGGATGACCGGGATAGGACCCGTGTGGACCTCGGCCTGTCGGGGTGCCGGCCCCCGCCAGCCATGGATGGGGAGCTCGAACTTTCGGACAAGCCGTGCAGAGAACGGGGTTTTATGCGTGCGGGCAAGCCGCACCGGGGTGGCCGAACGCGTCACTTCCACGCGGGCGCCGGGAGGCAAGTCCACGGATCGGCGGCCATCGCACCACAGAACCCCCAGCGCATCCGTCCGGTTCATCACTTCCACCGCAAGCTTCGAGCGTGGGGATACCACCAGCGGCTTGGCAAAAAGTGCGTGGGCGCTGATCGGAACTATGACCAAGGCTTCAACTTCAGGCCAAACCACCGGGCCCCCCGAAGAAAAGGCGTAAGCGGTCGAACCCGTAGGCGTTGCCAAAACCACCCCGTCGCAGCCAAAGGAGGTTATGGGACGCTCATCCACTTCCGTGACGAGCTCCAGCATCCGCTCGCGGTTGGCTTTCTCGATCGCAGCCTCGTTCAACGCCCAGGTGTGCCAAATCTTTTGGCCCTTGATCCACACCTGGACATCGATGGTCATGCGTTCTTCCACGGTGTACTGGCGGCTCGCGATCCATTCCACTGTCTGGGCGAGGTCGGCCCGCTCACTCTCGGCAAGGAAACCCACATGCCCCAAGTTCACGCCAAGCAGTGGGACGTCCACTTCGCGGACCAACTCGGCTGCACGCAGGATGGTCCCGTCACCTCCCAGGACCATGACCAACTCGACGTCCTCCAGGCTGACGTGGTCGTGGAGGATCTCAATGGGGGTATCGAGGGCGCCGAAGAAGCGCTCAATATCTACCAGTTCAGACTTCTGGAGGACCGGAACAAGGCCGGAGGAATGCAACTGGGTGCAGGCATCCCATGCTGCACGGAGCGACTCTTCACGGCCGGTGTGGGCAAGGACAAGTACACGCCTGCTCATCGGGTCTGCTTTCTAGTCATCTGGCCAGAGTTTATGGATCAACGCAGCAACGTCCTCGTCCCGCTCTTCGATCTTAGGCAACACGGACGACATCCGGCGTGTCATCCAAAGGAAGTATTCAACATTTCCGTCCTGGCCGGGCAAAGGGCTTGCCGCCACGTCCCTCAATTCCAAGCCGGCATCCACCGCGGCCCTTGCAACCTGGGCGACGGCCCGGCGTCGTTCGCTCTCCGACGACACCACGCCGGTACGGCTCAACCGTTCCTTGCCCACCTCGAACTGCGGCTTGACCATCAGCACCATATCGCCCCCCGGCTCCGTGCACTGCGCCAACGGGTACATGACCAGGGTCAACGATATGAAGGAAAGATCCGCGACCGTCAATCGGGCCAATCCGCCAATCTGTTCGGGCGTCATGTACCGCACGTTGAGGCCCTCGTGGACCTCCACGCGGGGATCTTCGCGCAGGTGCGGCACCAACTGGCCATGTCCGACGTCCACTGCCACCACCTGGGCTGCACCTTGGCGCAGCAGCACATCCGTGAACCCACCTGTTGATGCGCCCGCGTCGAGGCACCGCTTCCCGGACACCACGACGTCGGGAAAAGCCGCCAGTGCACCGGCCAGCTTATGCCCGGCCCGGCTGGCGTAAATGTCCTCAAGGTGGGACTCCACGGCAAGCTCAGTCTGCGCATCCACCTGGTGCGAGGCTTTGGTCAGCAAGGTACCGCCCGAGCTGACTTTGGCGTCGCTGATGAGTTTCGCGGCATGGGTCCGGGACCTCGCCAGTCCTCGGGCGACGAGTTCCTGATCGAGTCGTGCCATGCCTTAGCTGTCGCCTTCCGAACCGGAACTGTTGGTGCTGCGTGGACTTACCGGGGGAAGGCCCGGCTCGGAATCAAGGGCTTCCGAAAGCGCGTCGTGGATATGGGCATACAGGTCACCGTGCTCCCCCACCGGCACCGCGTTGATCCGGCCCAGTGCGTCCAGTGCTCGGTCCACGAGGGCATCACCGGTGGGGAGTGGTGTGTCTGGCCATTGAATCTGCGGGCTTTCCAGCTGGGTCCGGGTCGGCTCAACCTGATCGTTGCCGGCCTCTGGCGCCAGGCGGTGTGTAGGCTCGGTCATCCCACCAGTCTAGTGACGGCGCCACTCAAGACGCGGCGCTCGGGCAGTGGACGCGTCCGGGACCGCCGACCACCACGCCGCACATGCAGCGCGCCACGCGTCGAGGTCATCCTCGGCACCCGTCACGGTCACGATGCCATCGTGCGCATGTGCCGAGGCGGCACCGCAACGGAACGTGCCGCCGTCGTCCGTTATTTGCGGATAGGTGACGTAGAGATCCGCAAGGTCGGCCAGCAAGTAGTCGGGACGCTCGTCGGACCGTGCAGCCAGGATGGTTTCCTTGGTGTCCACTCCCGTAAGAACGGCCGCCGTGGTAAATCCTGCCCGGTTGCCGCCCAGGATGTCGGTGTCCAAACGGTCGCCCACCACGAGCGGACGATCGGAGTTCAACCGCTTTGCCGCGGTGTGGAACAAGGGCGCTTCTGGCTTTCCCGCCACGACGGGTGTTTTCCCGGTGGCAGCTGCAACCGCAGCGACCAGCACACCGTTACCCGGGGCAATGCCCCGGGCCTGTGGGATGGTCATATCCGTGTTGGTCGCACACCACAACGCGCCCCCGGCAACCACGTACGAAGCCTCAGCCAGGTCCTTCCAGCCAATCTCCGGGTTGAAGCCTTGGACCACGGCCACAGGGTTCTCCGCAGCGCTGGACACAGGTACAAGCCCCACCAGCTCGATCTCGTGCGCCAGTGCCGCGCTGCCCGTGATCAGGACGCGGGCTCCTGCAGGCAACAGGGACGCGAGTAGCTCCCCGGCTGCCTGGGACGAACTGACCACTTGGTGATCCTCTGCCGGCGCACCCAGCTCTCGGAGGTGCGCAGCAACCTGAGCGGGAGTCCGCGAGGCGTTGTTGGTCACATAACCCAAGCGAACGCCCTCAGTTTCGAGGCGTTGCAACGACGCCACCGCCCCCGGGATGGCGTGTGGTCCTGTGTAGACCACACCATCGAGGTCGGAAAGGACGGCATCAAACGCGGAAATCAGTGAATCAGCCATTCTGGGCGTCGGTGTCGTCGTTCTCGGCTGCTTCCCGGCGATCCGCTTCATCCTCTACGGAGTCCACGTCCGACTCGGCATCATCGGACTCAAAGTAGTCCGATTCGACGTCGTCCAACTCAACGTCATCATGCTCAACATCAGCTGCCGCGGCCTCTGCAATGACGGTTTCAGTTTCGGGCTTTACGACGTCGGCGTCCCGGGTAGCTTTCTCGAAGCGCGGCTTGCGCGCGGCTTCTTCGTCCTCCTCGTCCCAGCCAAGGTCGAGAATTTCCGGCTCGGCGAAGTCGCCAACACCCAGTGCATTCTCCGCGACGAGCGCCTGGCGAGCCCACTTATCGGCTTCCTCGGTACGCCCGACGGCAGACAGCGCTTCTGCATATGCGCGGAAAAGGCGAGGGCTGTAGGAGAATGCCCGATTGATGTCCAGTTGCGGGATCTCGAGTTCGCTGACAGCAGCGTCAAGTTGATTCAGGTCAGCGCGTGCACCAGAAGCCACGATGGCCAGTTCAACCTTGCCCGGGGCATCCAGATCCTGGGCTTCGGGAGAGCGAACCACGTCCAGTGCACGGTCGGGACGGCCCAAGCCACGTTCACAGTCGGCCATGACAGGAAGGTGCACATTAGAGCCGCTGATCCGACGGTAGGTACGGAATTCGCGCAGAGCCTCGCCATAGTGGCCGGCAGCGTAGGCGGTCAAACCTACTGCTTCCCGAACCACGGAGAGCCTTCCGCCACGGCGACTCGCGGCCAGAGCGTGTTGGAAGGCGAGCTCCGGCTCAATGTCGATCAAGCGGCCAGCCATGACCAGGTGCTTGGCAACCCAGCCCGCGCTCTGCTCCTCGAGGGTCTTGATCTGGTGGCCCGTGGCGCGGTCGAGTTCCTTGCCCGTGACGTCGTCATCAATCTCGGGGGAACGCTCGCGGTCAGGCCGGTTGGCGCTACGAATATCCTTGGCGTTGGGAACGCGGGCGGGACGCTCTTCCCAGGAATTTCCGCGGTCATTGTTGAAGGAGCGTCGGTCACCGTCACGGGCGGGACGGTCGAAGTTCCGGGGCCCGCGCTCGGGCCGGTCGCCAAACGGCTTACGCTCGCCGCGGTCACTGTTGAAGGGGCGACGGTCGCCTTCACGGGCCGGACGGTCACCGCGGTCACCAAACGGCTTACGGTCACGATCCCCACCAAACGAACGACGCTCACCATCACGAG